>NZ_CP024014.1:0-1617394 GCF_002906215.1 Candidatus Nitrosocaldus islandicus | reverse complement strand
GGTAGAGAGGCACAGAGGAACAACATAACAGCAGCAAAGTTGGTAGCAGAGATTGTGAAGACCAGTTTAGGGCCAAGGGGAATGGATAAGATGCTTGTTGATACCCTAGGCGATGTTACAATAACAAATGATGGCGCTACAATACTGAAGGAGATGGATGTTCAGCATCCAGCAGCAAAGATGATGGTTGAGATATCAAAGGCTACAGATAATGAGGTTGGTGATGGTACAACATCTGTAGTTGTTCTTGCTGGAGCATTACTTGAGAAGGCTGAAGAACTGATAAACAAGGATGTTCATCCTACAATAATAGTTGATGGGTATAATATGGCACTAGAGAAGGCACTGCAGGTACTTGATGATGTTAGCATAAAGGTTGAACCTTTGGATAAGAGAACTCTAAGGAAGATAGCCCTAACAACCCTAGCATCAAAGCTTGTTGCTGAGGAGAGTGGGTACCTTGCTGATCTTGTTATAGATGCAGTACTTACAGTTGCTGAGAAGAAGGATGGCAAGTACAAGGTTGATATAGATAACATAAAGGTTGAGAAGAAGGCTGGTGAGTCTCTACATGATACACAACTGATAAGGGGTATAGTACTTGACAAGGAAGTAGTGCATGGAGGGATGCCAAAGAGGGTAGAGAAGGCAAAGATCGCTCTCATCAATGCTCCATTAGAGATAGAGAAGACAGAGTTTGATGCCAAGATAAGGATAAACAGTCCAGAGCAGATGAAGCTCTTCCTTGAGGAGGAGAATAGGATGCTGAAGAGCATGGTAGATAAGATAGTTGCTACAGGCGCAAACGTTGTGATATGCCAGAAGGGTATAGATGATATGGCTCAACACTATCTAGCAAAGGCTGGAGTACTAGCAGTAAGGAGGGTTAAGGAGTCAGATATGTACAAGTTAGCAAAGGCAACTGGTGCAAGGGTTGTTACAAACATTGAGGAGCTATCTCCATCAGATCTAGGTTATGCTGACCTTGTTGAGGAGAGGAAGGTTGAGACTGATAAATGGGTATTCATTGAAGGATGCAAGGATCCTAGAGCAGTTACTATACTGATAAGGGGAGGATCACAGAGGGTTGTTGATGAGGCTGATAGAAGCATACATGATGCAATAATGGTTGTAAAGGATGTTGTTGAGAACCCTGCAATAGTGGCTGGAGGGGGTAGTATAGAGGCTTATATAGCGAAGGAGTTAAGGTCATGGGCAAGTACCCTTCCTGGAAGGGAGCAACTAGCAGCAATAAGGTTCGCTGAAGCACTTGAGGTTATACCATTAACGCTAGCAGAGAATGCTGGCATGGACCCAATAGATACGATGACTGAGTTGAGGTCAAAGCAGAACAAGGGCTCAAAGTGGACTGGTGTTGATGTTAAGAATACACAGGTAGCAGATATGTACAAGTTGGAGGTTCTCGAGCCTGCTGTTGTCAAGTCACAGATTATGAAGGCAGCTACTGAGGCAGCGATAATGATACTACGCATAGATGATGTTATAGCAGCAGCAAAGGCTGAGATGCCAAAGGGAGGCAAGGGTAGTGAAGGTGAGGAAGGTGCTGGTGGCGAAGGTATGGGCGGTATGGAGTAGTGAGTTGGTTGGTTAGTTGATAGCATATACGCCATGAACTTGTTGAGAGATCAAGAAAAGACAGAAGATATATCAAGTAATAAATTTTTATTTTATTTAATTAATTAGATGAGTTGGGTTGGATCTGGGTATTGATCTCCCATCTGCTCTAAAGAATATAGGCTATACAGTTGCTATGCATGACTTCTTCATAGACAGGATAGTTAGGCTAGGAGGAATCTCTCCAGATGGTTTGCTCTCAAGCATGAAGGGTAAGATTGAGGCAGGAGGTGGTAGCATAAGGGGGATTGAGCAGGTTGAGATGAAGGGAGGGAATGCTGTAAACCTTGCATATGCATTAGCAATGTTAGATGCAAGATGCAAGTTGGTAACAGTTGCAGATGATTATGGTAGAATGATGTTAAGGCATACGTTCACAGGTTTAAGCAATGTAGATCTCATCCTGTTGAATGGGAAGCAGGGTTACACAGTATCCTTAGAATTTGTTGATGGTTCAAGAGTAGCAAATGTTATGTTAAGCGATCTTGGAGATAATGCATACTTTGGTGCTGATAGGCTTGAAGGGCTTGAAGGTGTGCTTAGCAATGCAGCATGTATAGCAGTGGTTAACTGGACAAGCAACATGAAGGGTACTGAACTTGCAGAGAAGGCATTCAGCACATCCAGCAGAGCACTACACTTCATAGATCCAGCAGATCTAGGAGGAAGGGGTAAGGAGTTTGCTGATGCGATACTTGAAGGAAGGTTCAGGCTAGATGTTCTAAGCATGAATGAGAATGAGGCTAGGATAGTTGCTAATACATTAGAACTTGAACCATTGCCATACAACTACTCCATGGATGATGTTGCTAGACTCTGCAGAGGTATCGCTTCTACACTTGCCATAAGGGTTGATCTTCACACACCTATATGCTCAGCAACATCAGATGGCAAGGATCATGAAGAGGTTAGAGCATTCAAGGTTGATCCAAGGATAGCAACCGGGGCAGGGGATGTGTGGGATGCTGCTGATATACTAGGCTATCTCTGCAAGATGGATGATCATACAAGGTTATTGTTTGCAAATGCATCTGCAGCATACTATGTTAAGAATGCAATAGCACCAACACTGGATGATGTATTGAGTCTTGTAAGTAGTATGGGTAATGAGTAAAGTTATTCTTGCATGATCGTATATATCTTGATAACCTTGTAAAAAACAGAAATTGTTATATTTCTTTAGATGATGGAGCAGAGGACTGTACTAACGATGGGTATAATGGCAGCTGTAACATTCGCTAGTAGATATACATGTAAGTGCTTTCCTTATATTTGCCAATATAGTGCAGATGATGATCATCAAATAACAGCAGATGGGGTTCTTGATGGTTCTTGCTACACATTCACAGGCAAGGCAAAGGATACACATGAGTAGAATAGAGCCATGTACGCTGGTCTGCTAATACAGTTGGATGCTAGAGGATCTAACTGTAATTATAACACATCAACACTTCCAGCAGGTTACATAGATGAGGAGGTATATCCTTCATTGTACTCAACATATAGGATAAGTTAGATGTTACCATTATTATTATTATTATGATACAAGGGATACTGATGGTAATGCTGAGTATAATGCAATACTAACCAACTGGAGGCTTGGAAGAGGTAACTATCCATTAAATTTATTTTACCATCCCATCTCTTATTGCGGCTCTATGGTTGCTGGTGGCTTGCTTGATATAGCATATGTTACCCATGTAACCCCTTCAACCTCATTGGTTATCCTATTGCTTATCCTTGCTAGGAGTTCATAGGGTAACTTTGCCCAGTCTGCAGTCATTGCATCTACAGACTCTACAACCCTTATGCTCACTATATGCCCATATACCCTGCCATCACCTAGCACCCCTACAGCCCTATCATCACCTACAATTGCAAATGCCTGCCACACCTTATCATATAACCCTGCTCTAGCAAGTTCCTCCTCAACTATCCTGCTTGCTCTCTTACATATCCTCAACTTCTCCTCAGTAACCTTGCCTATTATCCTAACAGCAAGCCCTGGTCCTGGGAATGGATGCCTCTTCACCATATGCTCTGGCACACCTAGAAGCCTTGCTACCTGTCTAACCTCATCCTTGTAGAGTTGCCTCAAAGGCTCTAATACCTTGAGGTTCAACCATTTGGGAAGTCCAGCAACGTTGTGGTGTGACTTGATGGTTGCTGCTTCCCTTGATATTGATACCCCGCTCTCTATAACATCTGGGTAGAGTGTGCCTTGAGCAAGCCAATGGAATGGACCATGCTCCTTAACCGCATCATCAAATACTCTAGCAAACTCCTCCCCTATGATCAGCCTCTTTACCTCTGGATCCTCAACATCCTTTAGCCTTGTAAGAAACCTACTACTAGCATCTATGTAGATAGGCTTTATCCCTAGAGTATTGAACATATCAAGAACTTCATCCTCCTCTCCCTCTCTAAGCAGCCCATGGTTGATGAATATGCATGTTAGTCTATCCCCTACTGCCCTATGCACAAGTAGTGCTGTAACAGTAGAGTCTATACCACCACTCACTGCAGCAAGTACCCTCTCCCCTTCCTTAACCTTACTCCTTATATCATTAACAGCATTATCTATGAAGTTACTCATGCTCCACTCCTGCCTTGCATTGCATATCCTTACTGCAAAGTTTCTCAGTATATCGCTCCCATGCTCCGTATGGGCAACCTCTGGATGGAACTGCAGACCGTATACTTTCCTTGCCCTATCAGCTACTGCTGCAGCAAACGAACTCTCTGTATGGGCAAGTATACTGAACCCTTCTGGTAGTGATTCAGCAGCATCACCATGGCTCATCCAGCACCTCATCCTCTGCTTTATACCCATGAATAGGTCTTTACCATCATCTACTATGAGTTCAGCACTACCGTACTCCCTCTTTGCTCTCTTCACAACCCCTCCAAGCATATGCACAAGTATCTGGTGCCCATAGCATATGCCAAGTATGGGTATGCCTAGGGTGAGTATCCTTCTATCACATAATGGTGCACCATCCTCATAAACACTTGCTGGTCCACCTGAGAAGATTATACCCTTTGGGCTCATACCTGCTAGGGTATCAGCATCTATCTTGTAAGATACCAACTCAGCATATACACCCTGCTCCCTTATCCTTCTGCATATAAGATGGGCATACTGTGAACCAAAGTCAAGTACAACTATCTTATCCATACCATCATCAACCTCATCCTGCCTCTATATATTTGGTTGATATAATAATCACACCATCATTATCATCATTCCTTCACTACCTTATTACCTTACCTTCTCGAGCATCCTTGTGAGTACCCATGTTGATGAGTTTATCAATTCGTTAAGTCTATCCTTATCCCTGTAGTTCCTTATGAGTATCCTCTTTATGTTCTTCCCTTCATCAAGATCTATGCTATAATCAAGTACCTGCTCCCCTCTTATCTCACCCTTCCTAACCCTCTCCTCATCTCTGCCCTTCATCTCCTTCAGTATCCTGTTTATGAAGAATGATTGGAATGGAGGAGTATTCACATTAAGCCTTACATCACTTGCTGGTACTATGCTTATCGCATCACTTGCTATGTACGCATTTGCTAAGAGTACACCATCCTTCGTCTTCAACTGCCTAACCTCAGTATACTCACCCTCTACAGCCTTTGAACTTACAACCTCCTTAACCTCTTCTACACTCCTCTCAATAGGCTTAGCCTCTCCCCCTACTCCCATCTCTACCCCAACCCTCTCCTCCTTCTGTAGCATCCCTGCTGGCTTGAAGCTCACCTGCTTGAGCATGTTATCAACAACTGCAAGCATCTCTCTAAGCCTCTCCAACTCCTCTTCCTTCTCCTCAATCTGCTTCACTACCCACTCCCTTAGCATTGCGAACCTCTTTATCTCATCATCTGAGTACATATGTATACCTATTCTTCTTAGAAGTGTAATAAATTGATTCCTACTTATGCTAATCCTTTATTTGTAGTAGATCTTCATATGCAATATTGGTGAAGCCCTCTATACTGCTGGGCGAGAGGTTATACAATCTTGCATTTGTTTGTGAGGCTAGATGCTCAAGTAGTTGCTTTGCAAACTTCATCTTCACAACCTTTACACTGCTATTTACAGGATAAGGCTTGGGCTTGGAGTATTGGCCTATAACACTGCCAAGGTCCATGCCTGCTAGTGTTATACTCCTTGCACCCATAGCATCTGCAATGAATACTGCTCTATCCCCATCTGTGAACCCACCAAAGTTATGCACGTTATGCAATGGCCTAACCTGTGTAGTGCATATTATATTCCTTAATAGAGGCACTAGAAACTTGATAAGGTTTATGTTATCACCATGTGCATGTACAACCATAATTGAGCCTAGAGCATCTGCACACAGCAAGTATTCATGATCACCATCAAGATCTGTAACCACAACATCTGGCCTTATGCCATGCTCTATTAGCGCTCTAGATGCACCATCTGCAGCAATGAATACAAACCTACTCCTTATCCTTGCATGTGTAGATGGATCTGATGAGCAGATACTGCTTAAACTCTCTAGAAGCGATGGACCAGCACCAAACACTATCACATCCTTCCCTTCTATAACTGTTCTTAACCTTTCTAGATCCAACGCTTTATCTTTGATCAAGGTTGAGAGCAGGGTTGCTGCACTGCTATCATCAACTATACTGTAGTTCAATGCATCCTTTATCCTATTATACCACACAACCCACTCCTCCCACTTCATATACAGGTAAGGTGTAAAGAGTGATAAAATGGTTTAATGTTAGAGTAGATGAATGGAGTAGCATGATATGGTCAGGATAATGGGTATAGTTAATGTGAGCCCAGAGTCGTTCTACAAAGGTTCGGTTAAGGTTACAGAGGAGGATATAGCAAGGACAGTAGCAAGCATGGAGGAGTATGGGGCAAGCATAGTAGATGTTGGTGCAATGTCAACTGCACCTTATCTGGATACAGTAGTGCCAGTTGAAGAGGAGATTGCAAGGCTAAAGCATGCTATAAAGGTGATAAAGGATAGTTGTAGTCTAACCATATCCGTAGATACCCCTAGGGCAAAGACTGCAGATGCTGCTCTAAATGCTGGAGCAACGGTAATCAATGATGTTACTGGTCTAAAGTATGATCCAGATATGGCTAGAACTGCTAAAGAGCATTCTGCCTCAGTGATAGTCTCAGCATACTCTAAGCATAAAGTGCAAGGTGATGTTATAGCAACAACGCTTGAACTATTGAAGGAGAGTATAGATGTTGCTGTTGATGCTGGTATAGATGAGGATAAGATAATAGTGGATCCAGCGATAGGGTTCTTCAGAGAGCATGGAAGGCATGAGTTCTTTACAAAGCTTGAAGGCATGACATGGCTTGAGAGGGATCTAGCAGTTGTAAGGAGGTTAAGGGAGTTGAAGGTATTAGGCAAGGAGGTATGCGTATCCCCATCAAGAAAGTCCTTCATAGGCAGGATCCTTAACTTGGATAAGCCAGAGGATAGGCTTTATGGTTCACTAGCAGTGGAGGCTGTATGCATAATTAATGGTGCAGATATAATTAGAACTCATAACGTTAAGGAGAGCATACAAGTAGCAAGGGTGGTGGAGGCTATAATGGGCAGGTGTGGATGGTAGATAGATAGGTGCTTCTTTACCTTCATGTTATCTAGACTGCTCTATTTATCTCTAAAGGCATATGCTGTTATGGATTAGATGATAGGCATGGCAGCAACTACTACAAGTGCAACTCTTTTAGCATAAACTAGCATGTATCCTTACCAATGCCTATAATTACACATAATCTTATCAATATGATTAGAACTGTTATGACTAATGCATAGAGACAATATCATATTAATTATAGTTGCTAGCAGTAGCATGGTATATACTGTTACCTATGGAAATTCTACAATGATATTCTGGTAAGCAGATTATGCACATGAGACATGATAATGGGCATAATACAGATAGTATAGATTGCTTATTGCACTCATGTATTCTGTATTGCATTCATATGTATGTTGTTACAGGTAGTGATGTTTGTACATCATTGCGCATCTCATCTACCATTACCTTCTACAAGTGCATGTATTATAACGTTAGATGAACGTAACGTTACATCAAGGAGCATGTACTATGATAAACCATGGATGGAAGCACATAATATGGTTATATAGAACAACTATATAGTGACATAACTATATCACGAATTTTTATTGTCTGTTAGAAAATTTATGATTCTCATCAGTTGCTAATATTTATTATACATTTTTCAAAGAGATCACTGCAGAGATTGCTTCCCGTATGAAGATGCCTCCCCGTAACCTTGTCGTATTGACAGTTACACCTCTCGCATAGAGCATAAGCATTGTTACTCTTCATGAACCTTGCTATTACATCATCTAGATCTATGCCAATCTCACTAACTTCTGTAATAGTACTCAAGCCTACAATCTCACCCCCTTCCCCTTTCTATCTATCTATCTTCCTGTATCTGTATTGTAGAGCATTCTATCAGCATTTGTATGTAATGAGCATTACATACCTTAGAAGTAATGCTTATAATACCTTCCCCTTCTAGAAGGGAAGGGAACAGGTTGAATATAAGGGAAGGGCTAACGTTCGATGATGTGCTGCTGGTACCAAAACGCTCCTCCGTAGTCTCCAGATCACATGTCAACCTTAGAACCAGACTATCTAGAAGGATAAACCTTAACATCCCTATAGTAAGTGCAAACATGGATACTGTTACTGAAGCTAATATGGCAATAGCCATGGCTAGGGAGGGAGGAATAGGGATAATACATAGGTTTATGAGCGTTGAGCAGCAGGTAAATGAGGTTAGGAAGGTGAAGAGGGCTGAGAATATCATAATAGAGCAGCCATACACGATAAGGCAGGAGCAGAGCCTTGCTGAAGCAATAGAGTTGATGGAGGAGTACAATGTCTCAGGCTTGCTTGTTGTTGACTCAGATGGTAAGTTGGTTGGGATCCTAACAAGGAGGGATATAATGTTCGAGAGAAGGACAGGGGCAGGGGAGAAGAGGGTCTACGATGCGATGACTAAGAATGTTATAACAGCAAAGCATACAATAACGCTAGAGGAGGCAAAGGAGATACTCCACAAGTACAGAATAGAGAAGTTACCATTGGTTGATGAGCATAACAGGGTTAAAGGGCTCATAACTGCAAAGGATATACTTAGGAGGGAGCAGTACCCTCTTGCAGCAAAGGATAGGAAGGGTAGACTTTTAGTTGGTGCTGCAGTTGGGGTCAAGGGCGATTATATGGAGAGGACTGAGAGGCTGCTTGATGCAGGGGCAGATGTTATAGTTGTTGATATAGCACATGGGCATAGCGAGAATGCAATAGATGCTATAAAGAAGATAAAGAAGGCATATCCAGATTGTGAGTTGATAGCAGGTAATGTTGCAACTGCCCAAGGCACAAAGGACCTCATCGAGAGTGGTGTTGATGCTGTTAAGGTTGGTGTAGGCTCTGGCTCAATATGCATAACAAGGATAGTAACAGGCTCTGGCGTGCCTCAACTCACAGCGATAATGGATTGTGCTAGGGTAGCAAGGGAGTATGATGTTCCAATCATAGCGGATGGAGGGATAAGGAACTCGGGTGATATAACAAAGGCATTGGCAGCAGGTGCAGAGACTGTTATGGTTGGGAGCCTACTTGCTGGTACAGATGAGAGCCCTGGCGTAAGCATAACGAAGAATGGCAAGAGGTACAAGATATACAGAGGCATGGCATCCTTCTATGCCTCTCTAGGGAGGAAGATAAGGGAGGAAGGAGCACTTAACATAGAGGATGATCTCAACGATTATGTGCCAGAGGGTGTTGAGGCGCTCGTAGAGTACAAGGGTAGCGTAGTAGATATAGTAAGGCAACTGGCTGGAGGCGTGAGATCAGGGTTCAGTTACTGTGGTGCAAGGAACATAGAGGAGTTGCATAGGAATGCTGAGTTCATAAGGATGACAATGGCTGGGTACATAGAGAGCATGCCTCATGATGTTAAGGTTATGTAAGTAAGTAGGTAATAGCAACTAAAGCAACAAATAAGATATTTTTAATTAATTCTTTGTAGCCTACTAGTTTGCTCTATCCCATCCAGCAGCGTTATCTGCTAGCAAGTATCCTAACATAAAGATTAAAATCCTTCAATGCTATGCCAGAGCCATGGCAGGGTCAAGGATAAGGGTTGCTGTGATAGGTCTAGGTAATGTAGCATGCACCATACTACAGGGCATAGCATACTATAGAAGTCTCAATGGTAAGAGAGGTCTCTGGCATGAGAGGGTAGGCAACTACTCTATAGATGATGTTGAGATAGTTGGAGCATTCGATATAGATGCAAGAAAGGTAGGCAGGTCTGTGCATGATGTATTGAAGGAGTTTGGGCATGGTAATAATATTAGCATGGATGCATACAGGGATCTGAAGGTTAGTGCAGGTATGATGGTTGATGAGCCTCCAGAGCACTGGAGTATGGATATAGTAAAGATTGATAGGGATGAGTTCACAGAGGTGCTGAAGGGATGCATGGCAGATGTTGCTCTCAACCTAATCTCCTCATCGCTCGATGGTTCATCTTTAGCATATGCAGAGGCATCACTTAAAGCAGGGGTGAGCTTTGTTAATGCTACACCATCAATACTGCAGAGCAATAATGGGTTGAGGGATGCATTCAGGGATAAGGGATTGCTTATGGTAGGGGATGATCTCATGAGCCAGTTTGGAGGAACAGTATTCCACAAGGGTATACTTCAACTACTCCATAGGAGAGGCATGGTGGTGAACAGTTCATACCAGTTGGATGTTGGAGGGAGCAGTGATACAAGGAATACTATGAGGGAGGAGGTTAGGGCAAGGAAGAGGGCTATAAAGACGGCTAGCATAAATGCTGAACTGCCTTACGAGTTTGGGATAACTGCTGGTACAACAGAGTACACAGAGTTCCTTAAGGATGAGAGGGTAAGTTACTACTGGTTCTATGCTGAAGGGTTCATGGGTTCACCAGTAAGGATAGATGTGATGATGAGGAGTAGCGATGGTGCAAATGCATGCAATGTACTGCTTGATGTTATTAGGGCTGTAAAGTATGCTAGAGATAAGAACAGTCCAGAACTTGATGAGGTTATAAGTGCATATGGATTCAAGAACCCTCCAAAGGTTATGAACGTAGTTGATGCTCAGCAGAGGTTTGAAGAGATGTTTATAGTATGAAGGCATAAGTAAATAAATAATAAAAATAAATATACAAGATGGAGATGCTAGATAAGGCTCCAGAGTTCCCTAAAGAGTTCAGATGGCTCAATGTTAAGGAGCAACTCTCACTCTCAAGGCTGAGAGGTTATATAGTTGTACTTGACTTCTGGACATACTGCTGCATAAACTGCATGCATATGATATCAGAACTTACTAGACTGGAGCATAAGTACAGGTATAAGCCTGTAGTATTCATAGGGGTTCATTCAGCAAAGTTCTACAACGAGCAAGATGCAAAGAATATAGAGCAGGCTATAATGCGCTACGAGATAGAGCATCCAGTGATAGTGGATGAGGGTATGAGGATATGGGAGATGTATGGTGTTCATGCATGGCCAACTATAGTGATAGTAGATCCTCTAGGCTATATAGTCTACAAGAGGTCAGGAGAAGGGCAGGGCGAGTTGATAGATGAGGTCATTGAGGTATTGCTGGATAGATACTCAAGTACTGGTAAGCTTGCAAAGGAACCGTTGTTGATGGAGAAGACAGGAATTGATATGGGTGTAGAGAAGGCTGGTAGAAGTACACCTAACAAGTTATCATTCCCAGGAAAGTTAGCATTCTCGCCAGATGGGAAGATGCTAGCAATAAGTGATTCAAACAATAACAGGATACTTGTACTTGAACTCTTCTCCAATGGGCATAGTAATGCAGGTGGATTAAGAGCAAAGGTAGTTGAGATCATAGGCAAGGAGAAGGGTCTAGTTGATGGTTCATTCAGCAATGCAAGGTTCTTCAGACCACAAGGTGTAGTATGGGCTGATGATTACAGTATATACGTTGCAGATACTGAGAACCATGCTATAAGGCTAATAGATCTGAAAGAGAGGAGGGTAAGCACTGTAGCAGGGAATGGTAAGCAAGGCTACTACAGCCATGGAGGATATGGTAAGAGCATCTCACTCAACTCGCCATGGGATGTTACATACAGTAGAGAGAATAGAGCACTATTCATAGCCATGGCTGGGCTACATCAGATCTGGCTATACAGCATCGATGATGGAATTGCAAGACCATTCGCTGGGAGCGGGTATGAAGGTATAGTTGATTCAACACTAGAGCATGCACAGTTTGCTCAGCCTAGTGGGTTATCCATACAAGGGAGCATCCTGTACGTTGCAGATAGCGAGAGCTCATCCATAAGGCTTGTTGATCTCAAGAGGAGGAGGGTCAGCACAATAGTAGGTAAGGATCTCTTCATCTTTGGGTATAGAGATGGTAAACTAGAGGAGGCTCTGCTTCAGCATCCTCTAGGCTTATCTGTTGAAGTTGGTAGCAGTGCAGATGCAGATAAGGATACAAGGATATACGTTGCTGATACTTACAACCATGCCATAAGGCTAATAGACATTGGTGCTAGAAGTGTAAATACCATTATAGGTGGAGGAAGCAGTATGGAATGCAGGCTAGATGGTTCATGCACATTGATGCTCTATGAGCCAAGTGATGTTAAGGTTAAGGATGGTCTACTCTACATAGCAGATACAAACAATCATCTGCTAAGGGTATTCGATACCCATGAGAGGATGCTCTACACACTAAGTATAGAATGGGATGGAATGCATGAATAGTAATCCTTATGCTGTTGATTGTTGATGGAATGTGATTGCGATATTGTGCTCCCTACGATATTACTGCCTTTGGATAAGAGCCTAGAACCTTGAGGAATACTACCTTATCCTTAACCCTCTCCAAGCATTCCCTGATGTGATCATCAAGTGAATGCCCCTCAAAGTCAAGGTAAAAGTTGTACTCCCATGGTCTATCCTTTATTGGCCTTGATACTATCATAGTTAGGTTTATACCTCTTGATGCGAACTCTCTGAGCACATCATACAGTGCCCCTGCCCTATGCTCTAGAGTGAAGATTATAGATGTCTTGCTGCTTGAACCCATAATCCCAGTTGTATCTGCTACATGCTCTCCCTCCTCCTCTTCTTCTCCCTCCTCTTCCCTTCCTCCTTCTATACCCCTTTCAGGACATGCAAGAATTAGGAACCTTGTATAGTTGTTCTTGCTATCCTCTATACCCTCAGCAAGTATACTCAACCCATATATCTCTGCTGCTAACCTGCTAGCAATTGCAGCACTAGCATCAGGCCTCTTCTCCTTGAGCATCTTTACGCTCCCTGCTGTATCATAGTATGGTATAGGCTCAAACCCATGCCTCTGTATGAACCCCCTACACTGGCCTAGTGCTTGAGGATGGGAGTAGACATACCTTATGCTATTGATACTGCTATGCTCATAGCCTATTAGACAGTGCTCTATCCTAAGGTACACCTCGCCCTGTATCTTAAGGTGTGTAGTAAGCAGATGATCATAAGTCTCATTAACACTACCCTCTATAGAGTTCTCTATTGGGACTATTGCATAATCAACCTCATGCATCTCAGCAGAGTAGAATACATCTGCAATTGTACGCTTTGGGATGAGTTCAGTTGTGTTGAAGTATTGTAGTGCAGCAACCTCACTGTATGCCCCTCTCTCACCTTGGAATGCTACCCTTACCCCCATAGTCTTCTCTTCTAGTTATTGTAGATCCAATAATATAATAATTATTAGAATAACTCATTGCAATAAACAAATCAACCAATTAATCAGTTACAACGCCATATCGTATTGAGATTGCCATAGTCATCTGCAAGCTTCCTTGAGGATACTGTATTACATTCTACACACTTTACCTCCTCAGCATTAAGCTTTACAACCTCTCCACCACACTGGTTGCACCTTGTGTATATAACCCCAAAGTTACCATCCTTGAAGGTTACATGTATATACCCATTAAGTATGCTCACAACCTTTGCTCTAACCATATCTCCAACCCTGAACATGTTATGAACCTTAACCTTGCCTCTACCTATGTATATTGCATCGAACCTTGCATCGCTCTTCAAATCGTTTATGTAGACTATCCTTATATTTGCAGAGTTGGATGTTAGCATGTGTATGAACCCTATAACATGATCGTCCTTCTTTGGAATGAGCATGCTCTTAAGACCATTAACCCTCACATACCTCTGCTTCATATCATATGTAACCTTGCCTATCCTGCTTGCCCTAAGCATACCATCCTCATGCTGGTATATACCCTCAAGTCCCTCAAACTCCTCTATCGTTGCTATCCTATCTCCTGGGAGTGCAAATCTTATCCTCATCCTCCCATATTAGGAGGCACTGTTATTTTATCCATTTGATCAACATAACATCCATCTATACATAAGCAAAGTTCAAAGCCAGTGTGGGAGTACAAGGAACTCATCATACTCTACACTCTGCTTATCCAGCATCTTAAGCAGGGTATATGCTTGAGGTACAGAGAGCACAGGCTTTGAGAACTCATTATCCATAGATATCCTTGGGCATGCTACCTGTATGAACGCATCTATATCGTTGAAGATCCTAAGCCTCTCCTCTGTTACTTCTGTCAATGCTATAAGCCTTACACTCCTTCCATGGGCCTCAAGCCTACTCTTTATATCCTTCACCCTGTTAAGCATCATCTGCCCTTCCTTAATGCCTACTATGAGTCCTATCCTCTGAGCATCAAGTGCCTTGTATATGGCAAGGAATGCTCTCCTCTTGAGCATCTCTGCTATGCTGTTAACCTCCTTAACCTCATCGTAGTAAGGATCAAGCATCAGTGTTAACCTCCCAGTTGATAATGCTACACCAACAGCATGAAATGTACTCTGTCCAAGGAATATAAAGGCATCAGCATCATCCCTTGCATAGAATGCTGGGTAGAACTCACAACCAAACACTTGTGCATCCATAAGCTGTCCCTTGCCTCTAGTTGTAACAACGTTGAACCCATGCTGCTTCAGTATTGCAATGGCATTATCAACCTCATGTATATGCTGGCTATCTGTTAGTACAGCAACATTCTCAATACCCTTCTCCTTTAGCATGTTTATGCACTTTGCAAGCACTGAATCGAATTGGATATCATCGTAAGCATCTATGAACACAACGTTACCAAACTCACGCATCGATATGCTATGCCCAACATGGAAGAGTATATCTGCGTTGAGCCTCTTAGCAGCATCTGTGTTTAGATCACATGAACCATAGCAAGGATCTGCTATAACATAAGCATCTATACAGAACTCCTTGCTTACCTTATCTGCTATTATAGAGATCTTGCCAAGCAATGCCTCTGGACCATTGAATGCAACTACCCTAGGCTTCCTCTCCCTTATTATACTGAAGATCCTCTCTTCATCTATATGTATCAACCTGTATACATCATCAAACGCATATTATATGTCTTGCAGAACAAATAGAGATGAGGGATGGATAGAGAGTATTACATAATACTCGAGAAGAAAGCCTAGAACTTTAGTTCTTGTAGGGGTGAATTGTTGATAGGTTAATAAATATGGCTCTTTAAATGCATAAGCTAGAGAGGGGAGGGATATCGTAGGTACGTTGAATACAATATAGCTAGCTTCTATGGAGGCTGGGTTAACAGGGTTGTGGCACACCTTTGCTTCTAAGTGCAAGCTTTGGTTCTAAGAAGGGATGAAGTGGGAGCCTAGAAGGGCAATGAGCACTAGACCTATGAACACCTTAAAAGTAAGAATCTCCCGACTTTCGTGGAGAGTGTCAAATATAGGTAGCATATAGCCTTATGCCTCTCTCTGCAGCCTCCCCCTCTGCCTCTGGCCTTATCGTATGCCCAAAGATGAACTTGAACGCATCTATGTTCTTGAATGCCTCATCGAACCTCCTAACATCGCTCCTATCTATCCTCCCCTTTACCTCTCCTATTATAGTGATATCCTTACCATCTCTGCCTTTACCCTTCACGTACACATCAACCTCCCTCTCCTTGTTATCAACCCTTATGTGATACCTCAACCTTATATCACCCCTCCTTATAGTTATCCCCTCATCCATCAACAGTCTAGGCAGTTTAGTAGCTGCTATCTCTTCAAGTGTAAATCCAAAGTTATTTGCAAGTCTGCCTACATCCTTTCTTAGTGATGCAATGGCTAGTTCTGTCTTTGTTTGGGTATCGATAAGCCTTGCTACAGAATCCTGTAACCTTGCTACAGAATCCTCCAGTTTTGCTACAGAATCCTGTAACCTTGCTACAGAATCCTCCAGTTTTGCTACAGAATCCTGTAACCTTGCTACAGATGCCCTTATATCCTCCAACCCTATAAGCCCTGCCACTGCATACCTGAACTCCTCATCCTCCTTGAGCATCCGTAACATACCTTTCTTGAACTCTTCATCATACATACTATACATTATTGGCAAGAATCTGTATATAAATCGTCTCTAGCCTTGAGGTGTTTACAGATGGGAGTGTGAATTGATTAAAAAGATTAGTTGCTCATAATAAATATTAATCCATTTTAGAGCTCTTAAGATATAAATTAAAAGGGTAGATTGGTAAAAATATTTAATAACATGCATTAACAATAAACTACATGCCAATAGCATTCGTGCTCATAAATGCAGAGATGGGCTCAGAGGAGGCATTGATAAAGGAGTTGAAGCAGTTAGATGGTGTTAAAGAGGTGTACACAGTATATGGTGTATATGATATAATAGCGAAGGTTGAGAGTGATAGCATGGAGAAGGTAAAGGAGACGATAACATGGAAGATAAGGAGGCTACCAAACGTAAGATCTACATTAACCATGATAGTGATTGAGAGTTAAGGGTTAGGATGGTGCTACTGATAGGCATAGATGATACAGATAGCAGGCAGGGTAGGTGTACAACACACCTTGCGTATAGGATAGTGGATTTTTTGTTCTCAAATGGTTATGAGGTTGAAGAGTACCCCTTCCTTGCAAGGTTGAACCCAAACATACCATGGAAGACTAGGGGCAATGGTGCTGTATGCATAAAGGTTAAGGCGGATATGGAGAGCAGGGAAGGGGAGCATGTTATGCAGATAGTGAAGGAGATGGTTGAGAGCAACTCCATGCTAGGCTATGGAGCAAACCCTGGTATAGTATTCCTTGGCAGATGCAAGAATATCGAGCCTATAGTAAGGTTTGCTAACGATGCTCTATGGAGGGTTATGAGCATAAGAGGTGCAATAAAGGTTATTGAGGAGTGCAAGAATTATGATTCTAGTATAGAGTACTATGCTATGGGCAACGGGCAAGGGATAGTTGGAGCATTGGCATCCATAGGATTAGCATCATCAATGCTTGATGATTATACATTTGAGGTTATAGCATATAGAAGGCAGGAGATGTGTGGGCTACCAAGGCTTGTGGATGAGGCTAGCGTTATGATGATGGACAAGGCTACCCATCCATACACATTCAACAACTATGACTACAAGCATGCTAGAGTGCTTATAACACCACATGGCCCAGATCCTGTACTCTTTGGTATTAGAGGTGATGATCCATGCATCCTTCTAGATGCACTCTCCATGCTAAAGGTTCATGAACCCCTTGAAGGTTATATGTTATTCAGGAGCAACCAAGGTACAAATGCACATCTAGCAAATATGCTTGACGCTAGCAATCTTAAGGCATACACATCTGGCTACATTCAGGGTAGAGTAGCATCTGAGCCATTAGCAATAGAGGGAGGGCATACATTCTTTGCATTGGAGTGTTATGGCAATAATGGTTATGGCAGTGGTGATGAAGATGGCTATGGTAAGGGTAATGTGTTATGTGCAGTATATGAGCCTACAGGGCTCAGTCCTATAGCACAGGCTCTGAGCATAGGTGATGTGCTTGAGGTTGGAGGAGGAGTTAGAAAGGGTACAAGCAAGCATCCCAAGGTGCTTAATGTTGAGTACATCAAGGTTGTTGATCTTGCAAGGAAGGTAAGGTACATGAATCCATTATGTATATGTGGCAAGAGGTTAAAGTCTGAGGGTAAGGGCAAGGGTTATGGGTGCAAGAAGTGTGGCTACAGGGTTAGGGATGCTGAGAAGGTAGATGTAGAGGTTGCAAGGGATCTAAGGCTAGGGCTTTACCTTCCAGATGCAAAGGCACACAGACATCTAACAAAGCCCTTGCATAGATACGGTATAAAGCCAGGCTGTATGAGGTTGGATATAGATTGGTTCAACAACAATAGCAGATTCACTCGCTAGCATGTCATCCTCATCAATTGGGTTTAAATACATAATGTTAAGTAAGAGGAGGAGAAGGAGGAGGATGGATGGGTATAGGTGTTGTTGATGATGATAATAATAATACTCTAGCATATCTGGAGACGCTATGCAAGAGGGCAGAGATGAACCTAGCCCTAATAGTAGCAGGGGATGATGATATAGATCTGAGCATTAAAGGTAAGAGTAACACCATCTATATACTAGAGTTGGATACAGGAAGTGGTGTTGCTGGTGGAAGGGTAGGAGGATTTGGTTCGAGGAGGTTCAAGATGATACATCTATTCAGGCTGGAGGATGGAAGGTGTGTTAAGATGAAGAGCATAAAGTTAGAAGGTGATTATGATGATGAGGAGGAGATAGATGCAGTAGTAGCAGGAGGGTATGTTGTAAGGTTACCTATAAGGCTTAGTGATGGTAGAGAGGTTATGGCATCATGCTTGATAGATCAATACGCTGTAAGATTACTCAACTCTAGATTTGGTATAGTGTAGTTAGTAGCTTTCATTAGCAGTAATGGTAGCGGGGGGTGGATTTGAACCACCGCTCTGCGGGTCTCTCACCATTCATTACTATAGGTTATGAGCCCGCCGGGATAACCAGGCTTCCCCACCCTTGTAGGGCATCTACCATCTAGCACTGCTGACCTTAATCAGCAGTATGCATGTATGCCTCGCTACTCCCCACTACCAACCCATCTTATGAAGAGTCTTTTATTAAACCTTATTATCTACCAATAGGAGGGATGATGATGAATAGGCTACTCATAGCAGGTCTGATAGCTGGGGCTACAGTTATGGCTCTTCTCTTAGCATTGCCTAGAGGCGGGGTACCCTTACCTGAACCAGAGAAGAGGTTGGAGGTTATAGCAAAGAACCTTGAGGTGCCATGGAGTATGGATATGGATCATGATGATGGTATCTTATACTTCACTGAGCGTGTTGGTAGACTTAACATCATAGATAAGGATGGTACTGTAAGGACCATATACTCAAGGGAGGTAGCAAGCATAGGGGAGGCAGGGTTGCTTGGTCTAGCATTAGATCCAGAGTTCAAGAGCAATGGCTACATATACCTTTACTACACATACTCCACAGAATCAGGCTTATTCAACAGGGTAGTTAGGCTTGAGAAGGTTGGTGCTGATGGTAACTATAGGGAGCATGTACTGCTAGATGGTATACCTGGAGGAGAGATACACAATGGAGGTAGGATAAAGTTTGGACCAGATGGGATGCTCTACATAACAACTGGGGATGCAGGTAGAGCAGAACTTGCACAGGATGTAAACTCCCTAGCAGGTAAGATACTTAGGATAAGGAAGGATGGCTCGATACCAGAGGATAACCCATTCAATAACGCTGTATACTCATATGGGCATAGGAACCCTCAAGGGCTTGCATGGCACCCTACAAGCAAGAACCTATATGCTACTGAGCATGGTCCAGTAGCAGAGGATGAGATAAACCTGATAAGAAAGGGGGCAAACTATGGATGGCCTATAGAGACATGCTCCAAAGCTGAGAGGTATGAGAAGCCTATCCTCTGCTATACTGTGAGCATAGCCCCAGCAGGTGCAGCATTTGCAGAGTATGGAGGTAGCATGAGCCTATTCTACGCAACACTAAGAGGCCAGCATGTTGAAAGGATAGTATTCGATGAGGGTGAGAATATTGTAAGAATAGAGAACTTCCTTACTGGCTTAGGTAGGATAAGGGATGTGTATGCCAACAAGGATGGCTACCTTTACATAGCAACAAGTAATAGAGATGGAAGAGGCATACCGATAGGGGATGATGATAGGATAGTTAGGGTGAGACTAACAGATATTACAGATTAAACCTATAAGATATTTAAATGATAGTGTATTAGTTGAGTGGTGAGGAACGAATGGTTCATACCTCTCTCAGTAGCTGTTGTAGGTATTGTAACATCATTGCTCCTCCTCTACTCTCATGATGGATATGCACTGCTATACTATGGTGATTCTGTATCCCATCTAGTAGGCTCAAGGAAGATCGTAGATTGGGAGAATCCAGGCTTGGAGCAGATAGGCACTGTATGGTTACCCCTGCCACATATACTGTTCCTTGTCCCATCTCTAATAGATCCTCTATTCACAACAGGTCTTGCAGGTACAGTGATAAGCCTGCCATCTCTAGCATTCACTACACTACTCATCTACAGGGTTATGAGGGATCAGGGTAGCATAATCCATCCCTCTACCAAAGATCATCGCATAGCGTATCTGCTTGCACTGCTCTACGCCTTCAACCCCAACATGATGTACCTAGGCATAGTTGCCATGACTGAAGCACTATTCATGCTATTTCTAGTAGCATCAATATACTACTTTCAAAGATGGCTACTACAGGGATGCTCTACAAGGAATCTACTACTATGCTCCTTGTTCATATCACTTGCAACACTCTGCAGGTATGAGAGTTGGTTCCTTCCTATACTTCTCATAGCAGTTGTCTTTACATCTGCAGTAAGGAATAGAAGCAAGGATAACGAACTGCAATTACTACCCATCATCACCTCATTACTCTCAACCACTGGCATAGCAATATGGTTAGCATGGAACTACTACATCTATGGAGATCCATTTGAGTTCAGTAATGCAGAGTACTACTCTGCTGCATGGTATGCTATACACAATCAATATCATGAGAGGTACTTCATGAATCCCTTGAATGTTTTTAGTGTTTATATGTATAACACAATTCATCTATACGGTCCTCTACTCCTAACTGGTATAACAGGAGGGTATTCCATCTATCATAGGAGTGCAAAGGATAGGATGGGGGTGATGATGATTATCATCCTCTTGCTATTCCTACTTCTTCCTCCAACATTCACAATAGTATCCATGCTTATAGGTGTAGGGGAGATGGATTATGCGTATAACTCAAGGTTCACAATACTGTTAGCCCCTCTCTTGTTCATCACGACCTTCCTCTTCCTCAATAGACTATCAGTGTACAGATGGTACATCATTACACCACTACTACTATTGCTAGTGCTATGGAACCCTCTTTTCTTGAGACTTGGAGTTGTTACATACATAGATGCTTATGCTGGTTACTCAACAAAGGATACACAACTTGCTGTTGATGCTGGAGAGGCATTGAGATCACTCTATGATAGGGGTAGGATAATGATACTTGCTGGTTCCATACTAGAGCATAGGATAATGATAACCTCTAACATTGCTCTAAACAGGTTTGATGAGATGGCTGATCATAGCACTTGGAAGGATTCCTTCAAGAGCCCATGGCTTTACGATAGATGGCTAATAATATCAAAGAGACCAGTGCATGACGCAACTAATGTTATAACACATTGGTTGGAGAGGGAGGAAGAACTCTTGATGCATTACAAGGTAGTTTACGAGAATGAGAACTATAAGATAATGAGGCTTATAGTGTTGGTTACAATCAATGAGTATTATAGTAACAACAGTAATAGCAGCAGTAGTAATAGACAAGAAAGCTTATTTTATAATGCACCTACCTATCCTAGGTAGATATGAGGTTCTATGAGCTTGATAGGGAAGGGAGGTTAGCGGTACTCAAGGATCATGCTTCCCTTACAGATGAGGATGTAGAGATTCTAAGAGAAGGTTCTGGGATAGACTTTAAGATGGCAGATAGCATGATTGAGAATGCTGTATCCTTCATCTCCTATCCATTGGGCATAGCAACACACTTCCTCATAAATGGCAAGGAGTACCTTGTGCCTATGGCCATAGAGGAGCCATCTGTTGTAGCAGCAGCAAGCAAGGGTGCAAAGGTTGCTAGGTTGAGGGGAGGGTTCACAGCCCATGCAGACCCTTCAATTATGATAGGACAGGTACAGGTCAAGGGTATCAAGGATCTTGGAAGGGCGGTGGAGGATGTGATGAAGAGTAAGGATGAACTATTGAGCATAGCAAACAGCAAGAGCAGTTTAGCAAGAAGGAATGCTGGTGCAAGGGATCTTAGGTGCAGGGTTATAGATACTGATAGTAGAGGTAAGATGCTTATAGTTGAGTTGCTTGTGGACGTGAAGGATGCCATGGGTGCAAATGTTATCAATACAATGTGTGAATCAATAGCACCTAGGATAGAGAGTATAACAAATGGTAGAGTACTCCTAAGGATACTCTCCAACTACGCTACCCATAGGCTTGTTAGGGCAACTGCAAGGTTTGCTAGGGAGGAGGTTGGTGATGATGCAGTGGAGGGGATATTGGATGCATATGCGTTTGCAGAAGCAGATGTGTATAGATGTGTTACACACAACAAGGGTGTTATGAATGGTATAATAGCCGTTGCGCTTGCAACTGCACAGGATACAAGGGCAATAGAGGCTGGTGCACATGCCTATGCTTGTAGGGATGGTAGATACTCATCCTTAACCCATTGGAGCAGGGATAGCAATGGAGACCTTGTAGGAAGCATAGAACTTCCCTTAGCTGTTGGCACTGTAGGAGGGCTAACATCTACACACCCAATAGCAAGGTTATCCTTGAAGATACTCAAGGTTGAGAGTGCTAGGGAGTTAGCATGTGTGATGGCATCTGTTGGGTTGGCACAGAACTTCTCTGCACTCTATGCTCTAGTAAGAGAAGGGATACAGGCTGGACATATGCGCCTTCATGCAAGGAAGGTAGCAATGCTTGCTGGTGCTGAAGGTAATATGCTTGATGAGGTTGCTGAGAGGCTTGCCAGAGAAGGTAATATAACGGTTGAGCATGCAAGGCAGATAATGCAGGAGATAACTCATGATATTAGCGATGGCAAAAAAGTAAGATGATGGTAAATTAAAGCAGATATTGATGCATAGCCACATATGCTTGCATATAAGCTTATAGTTAGAGGTAGGGCAGATCGTAAGTTAACATCTAGAATTATACGCTATTATCTTGATAATCTCCTGCTGACAGAGGTTAGGATATAAGCCCTACTTGCTTTCAGAGATGAGGCTTACAAGAGGGCTAGAGTTGGATATTATGCTATGCTAACCCAACATTAATATCTGCATTATTTGTTAATTAATTGCTCCCCTTATAATATGATGGGATTACTTACTGCTTCTGCTCTCTCTGCTCCTCCAACCTTATCAGTCTATTCAGTATATCTGCAAGCATATTCATTGCTCTAGTAAGATCTACCCTAGTCTCCTCATTACTCCTCTTCAACTCATTAAGGATGAGTGTTAACTTCTCAGATATCTCCCCATATTTAGCCTCTATAGCCTTAAAGTTTAGATCAGTCCTATCTGAGAATGCCCTTATCTCCTGCTTCAGATCATCCCTAACCCCTCTAACCTCCTGCTTTAGTTCAGCAAAGTTAGCATCAGTCCTATCTGAGAATGCCCTTATCTCCTGCTTAAGCTCAGCAAAGTTAGCATCTGTTCTGCAAGCAAATGACCTTAGTTCTTGCTTAAGCTCAGCAAAGTTTGTATCTGTTCTACTAGCAAACTCTCTAAACTCACCAACGTATGATCTAAACTCACCAACGTATGATCTAAACTCCTGTCTGTAATCATCAAACACACTCTGCATTGCACCAAATCCTTCCTGTAGTTCATCACCCAACTCACCATATACTATCTTGAATGACTTGAGATCCTCAACCTCTGCAGGTATGATCTCTACAGACGCTACATATGCTGGGGATGGTGCACTCTTGACCAGTTCTATGAACCTCTTCAATACATTCTCATCATCAGCTTGAGCATGTATATGCACAGAGTCATCATCCTCATTCCTAACATTACCCTTGAGTCCTAGGGCTCTAGCATGCTCTAGAACATATCTTCTAAACCCTACCCTCTGAACCTTACCTCTAACTATAAGCTTATATGCAAGCACAATGCAGATTAATGCTAAGGGTATTTAAGATTTGCTTAGACCCAATCCTAGACCTTGCTGCTTGCTCTCCTTGCTCTCTTCTCTTCTTGAAAGATCTATACCATATATCTCCCTCAACCTCTCATCATAGCATTTACCACATACAAACCCTGGTATACCATATCTCTCAAGCCTGTATGGAAATGTTATCTTTGACCCACATATACTACATCTATCTTTGCCTTTATCAAATATGCCCATGATCCTCCACGCACCTCCAGTGATCTGCCTTCTGCATACATATAAGCAATCATTGCTTAACTTCAACCATAGCATTGTATAGGTTTAGGGCAGCATCCTCACTCTCAACCCCAACTACCACTGCTGCACCAGATCTGAGCACGCTGAAGCTCCTCCCATCGCTAACAAGGGTTATGCCCATCTCACCCCTACTCTTCTCCTTGAAGCCTAGGGATGATGCCTTCCTTGCTACAGCATCAAGGTCTATGGCAAGTATGCCCTTTGGTGTTATTGAGAATGTCCTCTTACCCATATCCCTCCCACATAACTCTTCAACCTTGAATACAATGCTACCACTAGCAGTAGTAGTGGCAACTACTCTCTTACCCCTGTTTATTCCATTACATATACAATGCTCATTCCTGCTAACATCTATTGTAGAGAATGAGAGATCGTTAAGATCTATGTAGAGTAACTTGTTTAGAAGTACAGGCTCTTGACCGGTTATTATCCTAACCGCTTCTGAGACTTGAACAGCACTAACCATGTACAGTATGGATGGATGCACACCCTCTATGCTGCATGTTGGCATCTCATCATCACTCAACTCAGGGAATATACACCTTATGCATGCACTCCTTCCTGGGAGAACGGTACATGCTGAGCCAAGCATGCCAAGTGCACCACCATACACATACGGTATCCCTGCCCTAACACATGCATCGTTTAGAGCATACCTTGCATCTATGCTATCCAAACCATCTATTACTAGATCACATCCCTTTACTACATCATCAGCAGTCCCTTCGTTTATAGATACTGCTAAAGGCTCTACATCAACGCTAGGGTTTATAGCCTTCAACCTAGATGCTGCTGCCTCAACCTTAACCTTGCCTATATCAGCATCTGTGTAGAGCATCTGCCTATGCAGATTCGATAACTCTACAACATCCCTATCAACAAGCCTTATATAACCTACACCCATGGCAGTTAACTGCATCGCTATTGGGGAGCCTAAGCCTCCAGCACCAGTTATGCATACTCTAGCATTCCTTAACCTTAACTGACCTTCATAACCTATGCTATCAAGCATTATCTGCCTTGAGTAGCGCTCCACCTCATCCTCACTAAGCTCTGTAACCTTCCTCCTCTCCCTTGAAACCTCTCTTCCCATCTGCTCCTCCATCTCCTTTACCCCATTACCCATAGCCATACCCTTTACTGTTACCTCCAGCAACTGCAGGGAGTATAACTACGCTATCTCCATCATTCAACCTTGCATCTAGCCCTCCAGAGAATCTTGAATTCCTACCATTTATGTATATGTTGATTAGTGCCTTTGGCTTACCATTGCTATCTAGTACCTTTCTAGCAAAGTCATTGCCCATCATCTTCACTAAACTATCTATAGCATCCTTGAGTGTATCAGCCTCAACGCTAACCTTCCTCTCACCAGCATTCTTATTGAGTACAGATGGTATCGTTACCTCAACCCTTGCCATCCCATACCACCACCATACTACGTGCCAGCAATACTAATCATCTCTACAACATCCATATAATTAGGTTTAACTATCCTTGGCTTCCTAAGCAACCCTTCTATGGCATCTATGCTCTTAAGACCATTGCCAGTTATGTAGCATACAACATGCTCATCCTTGTCTATCCTTCCATCCTCAACTAACCTCTTCAGTGATGCTACAGCAACTCCTCCAGCAGGCTCTGTGAATATCCCTTCATACCTTGCTAGAAGGAGTATAGCATCCCTTATCTCATCATCATCAGGATCCTCAGCATAGCCATTGAACTGCCTAAGCCTCCTTAAGGCATATATCCCATCCCCAGGATCTCCTATCGCTAGACTCTTCGCTATGGTGTTTGGGTACTCAACTGGCACTATCTCATCCCTGTTACCCTTGAATGCTTCAACTATTGGGGAGCATCCCTTTGCCTGTGCTGCTGTAACCTTCACATTATCTATACCATCAACAAGGTTAAGTTCGTACAACTCCTCAAGCCCTCTACATATTGCATTGAGCATTGCACCACTTGCAACTGGCACTATGAGATGGTCTGGAACCTTCCAGTTGAGTTGCTCAACAACCTCATATGCTAGAGTCTTTGAGCCCTCAACATAATACGGTCTTAGGTTCACATTTACTATACCTATTGGCTTTGCATCTGAGATCTGTGCTGCTATCCTGTTTGCATCATCATATGTACCATCAACAGCAATGAACTCAGCCCCATACGCTAATGCTTGAGCAATCTTTGCATACTCTATATCCTTTGGTGCAAATATGTAGCATGGGAGGTCTGCCTTTGCTGCATGTGCTGCAGTTGCACTTGCCAGATTGCCTGTTGATGCACACCCAACAGCCTTAAGACCCATCTCCCTTGCCTTGGATACAGCAACACCAGCAGGTCTATCCTTGAATGAGAAGGTTGGATTAACACTATCGTTCTTGAGGTAGAGATTTCCTGCTCTAAGGCCTAGGGCATCAGCAAGCCTATCTGCCCTATGGAGGGGTGTGAACCCTGCCTCTAAACTCACTATATTTGCCTTCTCTGCTATTGGGAGCAACTCAAAGTAGCGCCAGTAACTCTTCTCCCTGTTTGCAAAGGTATCCCTGCTAACCTTTATCGAACCATAATCGTATGTAACATCCAGTGGTCCAAGGCATTCATCGCATATGTACTTGAGGGTTGGCTCATACTCCTGCTTGCACTCTCTACACCTCAACGCATTTACAATACCCATGAGCAAGACACCTATACTAGATGAGCAAATAAAGATAACTAATTTAAAGTTTAATATTACTGAAATTTCCTAACGATAATATATAGCATTACTTTACATATTGTACCTTAATAGGTTATAAATTATAAGTGTATATGCTTACCAAGTAAATATTTGAAGGATATATATAAATCATCTGATTAATCTGTTATGGAAGCATGTCCTGTTCCCTGTATGGCATGCTGGTCCACCACTCTCAACCAGATAGATTAGAGCATCACTATCGCAATCAACTAGCACATCCTTCACATACTGAACATTACCAGACTCTTCACCCTTCATCCATAGCCTCTTCCTTGACCTACTCCAGAACCATGCCTTGCCAGTCTGTATGGTAAGTTGTAGTGCCTCCTTGTTTGCATATGCAAGCATGAGCACATCCTTGCTCTTTATATCCTGCACTATCACAGGGATCAACCCTTCAGATTTAGTAAAGTCCACATCATCTATGCTTACCTGCATGAGGCTACATAGCATTAACCCATTAAAAATATTATCGCTTCTAAGTGCTTGAAGGGGTTATGATAATTTGCATAGGTTCTGTTATTCAATACTACGGAGGTTACCTTTATGAGGTCATGGGCTAACTACAAATTTGGATGTTACACTCTTAACTCCTTATCATTGGCTACTAACACAAAAGCAAAACTAGCAGATCCTAACCTCTACCCCATTATCCTTGAGATATCGCTTTACATCCCTTACCGTATACTCACCATAATGGAAGATGGATGCAGCAAGGGCAGCATCTGCACCTGTCTCCCTGAACAATGCAAGCATATGCTCTGGGCCTCCAGCACCACCAGATGCTATAACAGGTATATTAACTGCCTTGCACACCTGAGCAGTCAACTCAAGATCATAACCATCCTTCGTACCATCCTTATCTATGCTTGTTAGCAACAGTTCCCCAGCACCAAGGCTCTCTGCCCTTCTAGCCCACTCAACAGCATCCATACCAGTTGGTCTCTTCCCTCCATATATGTACACCTCATAGAAGATCTTCTCCCCATCCCTCATGCTCCTCTTCGCATCTATAGCAACTACAACACACTGCTTACCAAATACATCCTTCAGTTCAGTTATAAGGGAGGGGTTCTTCACAGCAGCAGTATTTACTGATACCTTATCTGCACCAGCAAGTAGTATGGCTCTAGCATCATCCATGCTCCTTATACCCCCTCCAACTGTGAACGGTATATCTATTGCCCTTGCTACACTCTTAACCACTTCTACCATGGTTGCCCTATGCTCTTCACTAGCAGTTATATCCAAGAATACAAGTTCATCAGCACAGTCACTGCTATAATGCTTAGCCAACTCAACTGGATTGCCAGCATCCCTTATATCCTTGAAGTGTATACCCTTCACAACTCTACCCTTATCAACATCTAGGCATGGGATTATCCTCTTTGCAAGCAATATCACCAACTCCTACATCACATCACTAATTTAATTATAATGTGGATAGCCTCTTTGCCTCTCCAACCCTTATCCTACCTTCATACAGTGCCTTGCCTAGTATAACAGCATATGCACCAGCATCCCTAGCAATCTTAACATCATCAAGCGTTGCTATCCCTCCAGATGCTATGATCTCAAGCCCTGCTCTATTAGCATCCTTCATTATCTTAATGGATGTATTGCTCAAGCCTAGCATCGTACCATCCCTTGCAGTATCTGTTACAAGGAACCTCTTAACTCCTAATGAGGAGAAGTGCTTTAACGCATCCTCCATGCTTACACCAGTGCTATCCCTCCAACCATGGATCTTAACAATACCATCCTCATGGTCCAATGCAACTATTATCCTCTCATAGCCGTGGAGTTCAAGCAATTTAGTTAATGCATGCTCATCCTTGAATGCAAGTGTAGCAAGGACTACAGCATGTACATGCTCAAGCATAGATACAGCAGCATCAAAACTCCTTATACCCCCAGCAGCCTGCACTGGTACGCTTACACTCCTGCTTATCCTCTCTACAATTGCTCTATGGTTTGTTGCTAGTGAGAGTGTTGCATTAAGATCAACGACATGGAGGGCATCTGCACCCTCTCTTACCCATGCCTTTGCTACTTCTAAAGGATCATCACTATACACAGTCTGCTTCGATGGATCACCCTTGGTTAACCTTACAACCTTGCCATCCATTAGGTCTATAGCAGGTATTATCTTCATACCCCTAACCTAGCCTAACCTTACTCTTATTCCTCCTCCTTATAAGATAAGATGGGATTGGGATCATCTCTTGAGATAGTTAAGGAAGTTGCTTAGCATATGCATCCCATCAGAGCCAGACTTCTCTGGATGGAACTGTGTACCAAAGAGGTTGCCATACTCTATTACTGCTGGGAACTCAACACCATACTCAGATCTTGCACTAACAACTCTAGCATCCTTTGGTCTTGCATGGTATGAGTGTACAAAGTACACCCATGTGCCATCATCTATACCATTCAGTAGAACACTATTACTACTGTTAGCATTTATCCTTAACCTATTCCATCCCATATGAGGGATCTTAACGCTCCTAGGCAGCATCACAACCTCTCCAGCAAGTATACTCAACCCTGGAAGGGTACCTTCTTCACTCCTCTCGAAGAGCATCTCCATGCCTAGGCATATGCCTAACATGGGCATACCAGAGCCTATAGCCTCAAGTAACCTATCCTTGTAAGGCATGATACTCTTCATTGCAGGATCGAAGTTACCTACACCTGGAAGGATTAGTGCTTTATATACATCAAGGTTATCCATACTCCTTATCACTTCCACATCTACACAAAGCCTCTCAAGTGCAACCTTTATGCTGAATATGTTGCCAGCACCATAATCGAATATAGCAATCTTGCTCATTCTATTTGATGTGGTGAAGACTCTAATTTATCTATTGTCTATCCTTAGAGTATGAATTAATTAGGAAGAAGGATAAGGGATATAACTTCAGATATGTATGTTCTACCATTAATAGAAAGATAGGTATAGGGCTTGATCTCCTGTTAGATGGTACCCTTTGTACTTGCTATACCCTTCCTTGGGTTTATCACTGCTGCATTCCTCAATGCTACTCCCAACGCCTTGCATGCTGCCTCAACCTTATGGTGATCATTGCTCCCATACTGCACCACCACATGTATACATGCATTAAGGTTCAATGCAAAGGATGTGAAGAAGTGCTCTATATCCTCCTTTACCATATCCTCAACACCATTAGCCAACTTCAGATCTATAGCATGATATGCCCTTCTCACAAGATCCAATGCTACAAATGCCAATGCATCATCCATAGGCACCATTGCATAACCAAACCTCTCTATACCATCTCTACTACCCAATGCCTTGTCAAGTGCACTAGCAAGTGTTATTGCAACATCCTCTATGAGATGATGCCTTATACCATCCTTGCTTACACCCTTCAACCTGATATCTATGAGGGAGTGTTTTGATATAGATGCTATCATATGGTCTAGGAACCTTATCCCAGTCTCTACACTGTATAAGCCATTCCCATCCAGATCAACCTCAACCTCTACACTTGTCTCATTTGTATACCTCTCTACCCTAGATCTCCTCTCCTTCTCCTGCATCTAACGATAAGATGATGCTATGGTGTTATATAAAGGGAAGGTATAAACTATCACAATGTTTAAAGTAGCCTAAGCAGTAGGTTGACATTCTCTATTATAGCATCACTTCCCATATTTATGAACATCTGCTTCTGCTTCTCAGCATCTATGCTTGTGCCATACACACCAACGAAGTATGTTCTGTAGCCATGATCGTTGGATGCACTCCTTGCCATTATAAGATCCTCTGCAGAGTCCCCAACAACTATTGCATTGTTAACATTCATAACCTTCATTGACTTGAGAAGTGCATATGGGTTAGGCTTAACAACATTCATCCTTAAACCATTCCTCTTCACATACTTATCCTCATCCTCTATGAACACAGATGCCTTTAGATTGAAGTACCCTAGCAGATCCCTCAATGCATACTCTGCTGCTATCCTACTCCTTCCAGATACTATTGCTACCTTACCATCAAACCTCTCATTGAGCATGCTTAGACAATCCTTGCTTACAACAACCTCATCATACTCTATGAACCCCCTGCCATGGTTGAATCTAGGCTCTATACCATGCATAGCAATGAATAGTTCCTTACCATAGAAGAGTTCATCGAAGAGAGTAGCTAGCATGCTTGAACCTACAAGCCCAGGGTAGCCAGTGTACTCTCTAGCAGCCTTAACAACATGAGCCTTACCAATACTTGCTAGATACTCCTCAACAGACTCTACTCCTCTAGAGTCAGCATGCCTTGCAATCTCATGTGCAAAGATCCTTGCATTATCAACATCAGCATGGTTGCTATCATCATTATAGGCTAGTGCTGCAAGTATGCATGCAAAAGTAGTATCAACATCGTTATTGAATCCACCGCTCATCCTAAATGCAAGTATCATCTGCTCATCAACGAAATCCTTCCATTCATCACCAAGCATGGATGAGAGTATCCTTCCTGCAGTCTCTACAATACATGCATTGTAAGATCTGTTTATCCTTACAAGTGTACCATCACAATCTAGCACTATAGAATCAGCATTCAATGAAGACTGGTCTATGTTGTTCTTTATTGCTATACCATCCATTATATCCCTATACTTCATGCCTAGCCTATGCTGCATATCTACCACTTTTAAATCTAATTAATTCATGCTATAATCTACCAACTATCTTTGCAAGACCATTGAGCAGCATCTCATTCATATCCCTACTACCTACAGTAGCCCTCAAGCACCCCTTGTAGCCTCCAACTCTACCTATCTTCCTGATGAGTATACCTTCCTCATCCCTTAACCTTCTATACACATCCTCATATCCATCAAGATCGAAGAGTATAAAGTTAGCATCAGACTTGAATGCCCTTATGCCTAGTATACTCATCTGCTCATAGAGCCATCCCCTCTCAGCCTTGAGGTACTCTATAACCCTTTTAACCTGCTCAGACCTCTTCAGGATTGAGATTGCAGCCTTTAGAGAGATGCTGCTAACAGCATAGGGGTATTGGATGACCCTGTTGAATACATCAGCCATCTCCTTGCATGCTATTGCATAACCAACCCTTGCACCAGCAAGCCCAAATGCCTTAGAGAATGTTCTAAAGATTATAAGGTTATCTCTCTCCACTGCTAGATCCTTCAATGAGTATCCTGCAAACTCTGCATAAGCCTCATCAACCATGACTAGACCATTGAACCTCTCTATAACATCAAGCATTAAATCTTTAGCAAACTGGTTACCTGTAGGGTTGTTTGGAGAGGGTATGTAGAATATATCTGCACTGCTCTTGAGTATGCTATCTGCACTGAATGAGAAGTTATCATCAAGCATAACCTCCTCAACCTCTATGCCATGGAGTAGGCATCTATCCTTATAGAATGTGAAGGTTGGGTTAACAGTTATGCTCCTACGCCCATAACCAAATGCTACAAGTGCAAGGTCTATGAGTTGATCTGATCCATTGCCTATCACAATGTTATCCTTGCTCAAACCAAGATAGGATGATATGGATGATCTCAACTCATCATACTGCTCTGGATAGAACCTTGGGTCTACGCCATCCAATGCCTCCTGCATAACCTCCCTAACAAACTCAAGAGGGAGTGCAATATTCTCATTGGTATCCATCCTGATTGGGCTATGTGAGCCTGACCTTGGTTGATGTTGTGGCCTCTCTGGCTTTGTGTAGCCCTCTAGCCTACTCAACCTCTCCAGCCTATGCCTCAACCACCCTATCCTCATAACCATCCCTCATACTAGTTAGTTAGCATCATGATCAATCAATCAGTTAGATAGATAGATAATCTAGACTCAACAGCCCTGTAATGGTTCTCAAGCCCCTCAGCCCTTGCAATATGCTTCACCACACCTGCTATATCCTTAAGATCCTCCCTACTCAACTCAACTATGCTTAATGGCTTGAGGAAGTCTAGGCATGTTAGTGATGCCCTTGCCTTAGCAGAGCCCATGGTTGGGAGTACATGGTTGGTGCCAGTGTAGTAATCACTTGCTGGGGATGGTGAGTTGTTGCCTATGAGCATCATACCTGCAGAGTCTATACCCTCAATTATCCTATGCTTAACCTCATCACCAACCATAACTTGGAGATGCTCTGGTGCAAACTCGTTGGCAAACTCTATAGCATACTTCTCATCCTTGCAGATTGCTATGAACCCATTACTTGAGAGGCTCTCCCTCACAATCTCCCCTCTACTTACATTTGGGAGCAGTGATGTAAGTTCATCAACAACCTTATAGGCTAGGGTATCTGACCATGTTATGAGCCCACACAGTGTATCTGGAGCATGCTCAGCCTGTGCTATAAGATCCAATGCTATGTACCTTGGATCTGCTGTACCATCTGCAACTACAAGGAGCTCTGTTGGTCCTGCAAGCATATCTATTGCTACACTACTTGAGACTATATGCTTGGCTATTGTAACTGCCAAGCCCCCAGGTCCAACTATCTTGCTCACTGGCTTTATGCTCTCACTCCCATATGCCATTGCTGCAATTGCCTGTGCACCTCCTACCCTGTAAACCTCATCCACACCTGCTATATCTGCTGCAATGAGTGTTAGAGGATCTACACTACCTTTGCCTTTGCCATTGCCATTGCCTTTGCCATCGCCATTGGTGTTGGGGGTTGGAGGGGTACATGCTATTACTCTCTTAACACCAGCAACCCTTGCTGGCACTACACACATTAGCATGCTGCTTGCATACCTTGCCTTGCCTCCAGGTATGTAGCATCCAACACTCCTCAATGGCTTGAATACCCTTGATACCTTGCTTGATCCTAGCATGATATGCATATCCTTTATGCATGATAGGAATGCCCTCTCAACCTCCTCAAGCCTACATCTTATAGCCCTTAATGCCTCAACCTCCTCCTTGCTTGCTAGAGTATATGCATGGTCTATCTCCTCCCTTGCTACCCTTAATGGTGTGGAGCCAAGGTCTACACCATCGAACTTGAGTGTGTAATCCCTTATTGCAGCATCTCCCCTAACCTTAACATCGTTAATTATGCTCCTGATCCTGTTAACCCTCTCCTCATCCATCACAACCTTATGCCTAAGCATATCTGCAGCGTATGCTGGGTCAACATCTAACCTCTCAACCCTTATTGGAGTGCTGTTGTTCTTCATCCTGTTACCATCTACGCTAGGTACTCTCCTCATCCTTCATTATCTCCTCCAATGCAAGTATCTGCCTAGGTTCATGCACAACAAGCCCTTGTGCTAACCTCCTTAGCATTGGGAGTATCCTTACAAACTCATCCTTGCTTATCACTGTGTTAACTGCATACCAACCTTCCTCACTCAATGGGCTTACTGTAGGTCTCTTCAGTGCTGGAAGACTCTTGAGCAGTTCTTGAAGGTTCTCAGCCTTGACATTTGCAAATATATGCAACTTCTTCCTGCTATCAACCACACCCTTGAGGAGTGTTAGCACATCGTATATCTTCACCCTCTTCTTTGGATCCTTTAACGATTCTTTGTTTGCTATAAGCACTGCAGTTGACTCCATTATACTCTCTACTGGCTTGAGGTTATTCTGCTCCAACGTTGTACCTGTCTCTGTTATATCTATTATTGCATCTGTATCCTCTGGAGGCTTTGCCTCAGTTGCACCAAATGATAGTATGATCTGAACCTTGCTATTGCTACCATTACTCCACCATGGTGTTATGACCATTGGTTCCTTATCACCATATAGCCTCTTATACTCCTCATTGCCCATAATGTACTTGCTTGAGATGTTGAGGTACTCTGTGGATATCCTTAAGGTTCTACCTTTATCTGCATAATCCTTAAGCATCTCTGCAAGTGTATTGTAGTTACTGCTCTTAGGTATAGCATAGACCAGCCTAACCCAACCATACTCAAGATCAAGCATAACCTTGACATCTGCACTGGTCTCAGTCACCCAGTCCTTGCCAGTTATACCTATATCGTAGAGCCCATTGCTTACAAATGTTGGTATCTCTTGAGGTCTGAGTATCTTCATCTGTATCTCTGGATCGTTAACTCTAACCCTGTAACTTCTCCCTTTACCATGCAGGGAGAACCATGCCTGCTCTATGAACCTATAAGTAGCCTCTTCTATACTGCCTTTGGGTATTGCAAACTTTATCATATGCTAGAGCAGATAGCAACCCTATATATAGGTAGGAGTGTAGAATCATTGGTATAACTACCTTGCGTAGAGTTATTGGTATAACTACCTTACCTATCAACTATCTTTAAACTAGTAAGCTCCCCCTTTGCTGTTACAAGCCATATGTTCCTTTTATTACCCTCATTAAGAGCATCTTGAGTAATCTGCATAGCATATATCACCTTTATCAACTTCTTCCTTATATATTGAGGGTATCTTGAGCATAATAGTTCTATATCCTTATCAACACTCTCAACCAGACTTGAACTTGCCCTAGTCTTAACCTCTCCTACTATACAGTACTCTGTATCTACACCATATATGTCTATTTCAATATCTGGTAGTTCTAATCTAGATATGCTTAATGTTAGCCCCTTCTCCCTTAGCATATACTGGATAACGTCTCTAGCCTCCTCTTCAAGTGTTAAAGATGTCTTTTCCATGTATGATTCTATGGATCTTAATCGCTTATCTATCCTCTTGAACTCCTCATCGTGCCTTCTGAAGCCTTCCTGCATATCCCTTCTAAGATTCTCTATACTCTCCCATACCCTCTTGAACTCCTCATCATGCCTTCTGAAGCCTTCAATCATATCCTGCCTTAACTTCTCTATACTCTCCCAATGCCTCTTCAACTCCTCATCGTGCCTTCTGAAGCCTTCCTGCATATCTTGCCTTAGTCTATTAGTCTCCTCTCTAAGCTTATTAGTCTCCTCTCTAAGATTCCTTAACTCTTCCTCTACCCTTGCTATCCTATCCAGTATCTCCTTGTAGCCTATTGCCCCTGCTACTGCATGCCTAAACTCCTTATCCTGTTCAAGCATGTCTAATATCTTCTTCTTCAACTCCTCATTGCTTAGCATAAGAATAGAAGGTAAGGAGCAATATATAAGGTAATATAATAATAAAGGTAATGAGCAGTTAGGCTTTGATTATAGCCATGAGTATATTCTCTACAGCATTATGCTGAGGTTAGTTAACATCAAAGGTTATTCTATTGCTCTTCTAGATATTATATTGTATGTTGGGTATGCTTGCTATCTATTATCGTTGCTATTATTGGTGTAGGCTCTATAGAGAGTAGTTTATGTTATCATGTTTAATGCATGGTTATTATTTAATGTTGGAGGTTTGGTTTGCTCTAACGTAATGTATTGTAATGTAATGGGTTTGCTATACTGCCTTTACCTTAACTTTCCACCTATTATATGAACAATTTGTTCATAAACCTTATATACTAATGTTAGATAGAGGGGTTAGAGCTGGTATGAGCGATGCAAGTAATGTAAGTAAGAGGATGTTAAGTATTGGGCTTGCAGCGATAATGGTGTTGAGCAGTATAGTTGTTGTTCTTCCTGTTCAGGCACAACAGCAGCAAGTAACCATAAGGACAAGTGCAGATGATCATGGTAATAGATTCTTTGGACCAGCATGGGTAGAGGTTGTTATAGATTCAGCACAGCATAGAAATGATAGTGGTACAGGAACATTACAGGTTAATATAACAGCTTTTGGTGTATCACAAACCTTCCCTATAACAGAGACGAGTAATACAAGTGGATTATTCGTGATATACCTAAAAGTTGATAGTGATAGAACTAATGTTGATGAGCCAGCAACACCAGCTAATCCATTCTCTAATACAAATACTAGAATACTAATTGGTAATGGCAATCCTCATGCGAACTATAACAACCCCGCTACATTAGATGTTACTCCTCAAAACATAGTTAATGGAGGTTCTATAACCATAAGTGTTACTGGCGCTCCAACAAAGACCTTGACATATGGTGACACTGATGCTGCAGTTCAATTGGACAGAACGCCAGCAGAATATGGTCCAGGTTCAGATCTTCTGTTAAGAATTATTGATCAGGATGCAAATCTAGATCCTACAGCAAGTGAGTTTATACAAGTAACTGATGCAAGTGTTATAATGAGTGGGGGCGACGCACCTGCGGTTGGTCAGCAGTTAAGACTAAGAGAAACAGGTCCTAATACAGCTACCTTTGAGGTAGATCAGATAAACAATGCAGCAGCAGTACTTACTGTTGGAACTCTCCCTGCAGGAGTGACCAGTACAAGCAGAGCAATAACTGTGAATGATTTTGATTTATATAGTAGAGCTAACAACACAGCTCCAAATGCGCCTTCAAACCAAGCCAGTCCAACAGGTTCAAGATCAGTATCATATACAGTAAAAGTAACTAGAGGTGAAATACAGCCATTCCCAACACTTTCATATGCTAGCGAACTACCAGTTAGAGTTATAGACCTAGATCAGAACACCTCGTCAAGATCACAACAAACTATTTCCAATGCGTTAATAATAGACGGAAATAACTTTAATCTGAGGGAAGAAAGTCTTAACAGCAGTACATTCGTGCCTGCATACTCTAATAATGTAATAAGACTAACATTCAAAGAGAATACTGATCCAGCAAGAGGCATACTTGAGGTTACACCTGGCAATGATATAACGGTACAGTACGATGATCCACAGGAAGGTACAGTAACATCTGAACGCACATTCAGACTAACTAATACACCACCAACACTCACAGTTGATAAGAGTACAGTAGCAAGAAGCGCAATTCTAACACTAACACTAGATGATCCAGATTTGAATGATGATGCAACTATAAGAGAATCTTATACTATAACTTTCCTTGCTGCACAGGATACAGACTTTAAGGAGTTTAATATATCTGGTAATCCTGTGTTTGCATTAAGGATTAGAATAAACGGTCAGACTGATGCTGCTGGTGCAAGTAACTTCTCAGTAACATTCACTGAAGAGAACGAGAATTCAAGTAAGTTCATAGCAACTGTTGATCTTCAGCAGTTTGCAACCGCAAGAGAATTAAACCTTACAGATGGTGATAGCATAGACTTCACAATACAAGACAGGCTTGATCAGACTCTTTCTGTTAGGCCAGAAGCAAGTGCAACAGTAACAATTGGTCTGCCAAGACCAATATTGACTGTAGATAGAACAACGGTTGGTGTACCACGTAACAGTGTTGCAGATGATGGTATAAATATAGCAGATGGTAGTAGTGGTGGTACTACTAATAATATATCTAATCTTGGCAACGCAATCCTCTATATAAGGATAGAAGATAGTGCATTAAATGAGGATCCGAGAAGTCAAGAGACATTGGTACCACAAATCACAGTAAGTGCTGGAACTCAGAATAATCCTGATAATGTAATTGATAGTAGTGATAATGCTGATATGGGTAGATTAAAACTGACCTTCACAAAGTCTGATAATAGTGATCTAGATAATACTCAAATACGCGTTTCTACAGCAATCAGGGAGACTGGTGTAGATACTGGAATCTTTGAGGGTATAATAGAAGTGATGTTTAATCCAGGTGATACGCCAGCAAACTGGATAGGCTCTAGGGTAAAGATCGAATACGCTGGTCCTGATGGGACTTTTGGTACTCGTGATGATGCAGATGCTGTTAGTGTAACGTTTACAGCAAGGAATGCTATACTCCAGACAGATTCAACAATAATTGCCAATGGGCAGAGTGTAACTATCACAGTTATCGATGATGATGCTAATAGAGACTCAGATGCAGTAGAACAGGTAGTAGTTGGGCTTAGATGGGTAAATGAGAACGGTACTACCGTTGATGCACCATTCACACTCGACGAAACAGGTAAGAACACAGGAGTATTCAGTAAGAAGCTTGATGTAGGTAAGACAGTAACAGGTGGGCAGACTGTGAGGGTAAAGGCAGATACTGACTTTAGGATACGCTACTACGATCTAACACCTAATTTGCCAGGGGCTAACAATTGGCCAGCAGCAAGCAGTAGCCAGACTCAGTTTGAACTTACATTCAGAACAACTGCAATAACTGGTTCACTTGTACTTGATCCAGCAGAGAAGGTAGGTCCTGCAAGTAGGGTGAAGGTAACCATACTAGATAGTGATATGAATACTAATCCAGCACAGACTCAGTCTATACAGGGCAGAGTAACAGTTTCATCTGATAGAGGTGCTGCAAGTAGAGCTACCCTTACGGTGAATGAAACAGGTCCAGATACAGGTATCTTCGAAGGTAAGATTAAACTTAATCCAGATAGGGTTGCTGATGCATCTGGTGATAATACCAGTGAGGTTACAATTAACGTACTTCCTGGTGATGTCTTGGCTGTAAGATATGAGGATGAGAGTGGAGCTGATGGTAGAAGAACATTCATAACAAAGACCTTACAAGTTACAAGTTGGGACCCAGAGATCAAGTTTGATAAGGATGCATATAAGCCAGGTGATAGCATAAGAGTAACCATAATTGATCCAGACGCCAACAGAGATCCAGATGGTAATGACATACTAACTATAAAGGCAATTTCTACTACAGATCCTGTGGGACTAACCAATGTACAGGCTATAGAAACAGAGAGGAGCAGTGGTATCTTCCAAGCAACGATACCCACATCTACAGGTGTTGCAACTGGTGCACTGATGGTTAGAGAAGGTGATGAAGTAACAATAGAGGTTAGAGATGACTTCCCATCAGACTTCAGACAGAGGTTTGATGCATTTGGTACACTCGATGCAGCAGCAAGGAGGTTCCAGGCTACAGTACCCATTGGTGTAATACTTGCTCCAACTGAGCGCTTTGCTGTACAGCAGCCTAGAACAGTTGATCAGGCAGGGAACCCAACAACCCCATCAGTCAATGTACTTGTGAGCATTGCAACACAGATAAAGAACAACACCAATAAGGCAATGGACTATGTCTACATAGTGCAGGTCAAGGATGCAAATGGCATAGTTGTTAGCATATCAACAGTATCATCAACGCTAGATGGTGGGAAAACAGCAAATGTATCAGCATCCTGGTTGCCAACTGCACCAGGGACATACACTATAGAGACATTTGTATGGTCTGAACTAGGTAAGCCATCACCACTCTCACCACTGCAGAAGATAACAGTAACTGTAACATAAGGGATAGAGATGCAAGCCCAATACAAACTTCCCTTCCTTTCTTTTGTTAGTTGTTTTTTATAGTCTCAATGCTCATCATAATAATAGTAACAAATAGCATAGTTTATGCTCAAGAATCCTCACTGTTAATACTTAACCTGAACAAGTCAATCTTTCTTCCAGGGGATATGCTCCTAGTATATGGTAAGGGGATACCCCAAGACTCCCTTATCGTTGAGATAATAAACCCTGCTGGAAGGTTGGTGCATAGAGCACAGGTTGATGTTGATGTTGATGGTACATACAGCAGGATAATCCTTACATTCCCAAAGCCTGATGATGTTAACTTTATGCAGGGAACATACACTATAGCAGCAAGGTCTGCAGTAAGGCAGGATGTTGTGCAGAGCAGGTTATTTGTATTCCAAGCACAGGTGCAGGAGCAGCAACCAATAACGCAGCAGCCTGTGCAGGATGGTCTTGGCACTAGTGCTGGCATAAGCACAGCTCCTAGTGGGGCAGTAAGCGGTAGCAGTATAAGGAGGTTAGAACTTGGGTTATCTGCACCAACAACTGTTGGCATCAATGAGCATGCTAGGGTATTGGCAAAGGTAACCCTTGATGGTATACTCCTCAAGGGTGAGCAGTCTATGCTTCAAGCAAGGCTTATAATGCCAGATGGGAAGGTTAGGGAACTTCAGTTCAGTGCTGTTGATGATGGTATATTCACTGCTGAATTTACTAGCAATATTCCTGGGGAGCATGTTATAGTTGCAAGGTTTGCATACAATGAACTTTTAGCCTATGATGCTTTAAGCATAGTTGTGCAGGAGAGCCCAGTATTAACGCTCAGCAATGAACTCTCCAGGCTAAGTTCAGGTATAGAGAACCTGAATGCAAGGCTTGACTCCTTCATCAAGGATGATGCAAGCAAGGATGAGAGGCTTGAGGATTCTATAGCAAGGCTTAGGGATGCTAATGGGCAGATGCTTGCTCTCCTGCTCCCTATAGTTGGTATGATAGCAATAGTCGTTGCACTTCAAGCAACTATACTTGCAAGAAAGGATAAACAGTATTTGAGTACTGCATAGGATTGCTTGGGTATCATTATCATCACCTACAATTATAAATTTATAGGCTGATTCCCGCATCTCTATCTTAATTGCATCCTTCTTATCCACATTGCATATACATTTATAGGCTTCTTACCCTTATCTAAGATTAGGAGTATAATGTTGGGTAAGAAGAGGCTACTTGTAGCATCATCCTTATCCTTACTGCTCATCATCTCCATGATCCCTAGGGATTCATATGCATATCAGCATCAGTCTCAGCAGTACCTTGATCTACCAATGCTCATGGATGCAGAGAGGAGCATATACAGCAGGTATCCTGATCTTTATCCTTACTCTAGCATTCAACCTATGCTATCAGGTTTAAGGAACCAATCCATGCTCATATCTCTAGATGGGCTAAGGTTTGAGCCAGCAGGTGTATCAAGGGTTATAATCATGGGCAAGGGAGATCTCGACCCATCCATTGCAGGTAGGGTATTCAACTACATAAAGGTGGAAGATGGCTCTTACATTGCATCTGCAACGATAAGCGATGATGCAATACCATTCCTTCAGGCTAAGGGGTTGAGGGTTATGAAGGACTTCATGGTAACACTTGATGGTGCACCATATGCATACACATCATCGCTAACAGAAGTAGGGCAACTAGAGCAACAGCAAGTTGATGTTGCTGCTGGTGTTTATAATGATAAGGGTAAGAAGGATGGTGGTGATGGTGGTAATGATGTAGATGCTTCAAGATTCTCCATCATCTATGGTTTAGATGAGATACATGCCAAAGGTGTATCTGGCAAGGGTGTTAGGGTAGCGATAGTTGATTCTGGTGTAGACTTTAGCAGCAAGGATATGAGCGATGCACTAGCAAGGGATGAACATAACATGCCTATCATGCTTGATGCAGATGCACAAGGCATAGTGCTAACAAGTGCAAGGTTCATAGCAAAGATTGTTGATGGGATGATAGTAAATGCACCATTGCCAGATGAGTTCAAGGATGATCAGTCTGTATCCAACGTTTACGTTGATGATACAGGGGTATATCTTAACATAAAGAACAGGGAGAAGGGGATGAAGTTCGAGATCTATAACACGATATATCCTTACATCTCCCCCCTCAAGTTCACAGCAACATCAAGCATGGACTGGAAGATAGGCAAGAATGCTACAGACTTCATCCAGTCCAAGAGCGGGGTGTACAGGATGGGCTTCTTCCTTCAATTGAACTTCCATCTAGGAAGAGCATCCCTCATAATAGTGCCCATACTCCTTGTAGATAGCAAGGAGGCAGGTGTATACGATACTGTATATGCTGATATGTCAACTGCTTGGGCTGACTTTGCCCTATTTGAGTTGAGGAAGAAGCCTGAGGAGGTAAAGTTTGACTTTGACTTTACAGATGAGAGAGCTATAAGGATAGGGGAAGGGAATGAGATGCTTATTTACGATGCTGATAATGATGGTAGTGCAGATCTATCAGCAGGGATGCTTGGTGCATATGTTCTTGATGTATGGGGTGTGATTAGGGATGATGAGAAGAGCAAAAGTAAGGATGGTAGTGGTGGGGATGGGGAAGAGAGCAAGGATGTTGGTAGTAGTAATGGTAATGAAGGGAGAAGCAAGGGCTCATACATAGATGATTACCTTGGTGCAGTTAATGGTAGGCTATTGGAGCCTATAGATAAGGATGGGAGATATATTACTGTCATGTTCGATTTCTTTGGGCATGGTACACAATCAGCAGGTACTATAGTAGCAAAGGGCATGGTAGATTATCCTGTGTATGAGTCGCAGCAGAAGAGGATCAAGGGTATTGCACCAGATGCAAAGATAGTACCAGTGAAGGCACTATGGTTTGGGGATATAGCATATGCATGGCTCTGGGCATCTGGCTTTGACCAGGTTAGGGAAGAGGTGAAGAGAGAGGCTAGTGGTAGTGCTGATGATGTAGATAATGCTACTACCCCTACCAATAATAATACAGGCTACAGTAGTACTGATTCTAGCAGTTCTAGCAAGGATAATGCTAGCAGTATTGTAAATTGGAGATGGATATACACTGGTAAGCATAGGGCAGATGTGATAAACAACAGTTGGGGCATACCATCGATGCCTATTCTAGATCATGGTGCTGGTTATGATACGATAAGCATGCTTGCTACAGTGCTCAGCATCCCTGGCTCCCTAGACCCTGAGTACCCTGGTGTGCTTATGGTCAACAGTGCTGGTAACTCTGGCCATGCATATGGTACAGTATCAGCTCCAGCAACATCACCTCTAGCACTTGCAGTTGGTGCAACTACAAACAACGTCATAGTTGGGTTAGAGTTCACAAAGAAACAGCCAAGGTTTGGGAACAGTATAGAGTACTATGATGATATGGCAGACTTTTCAAGCAAGGGACCAAGCATAATTGGTGATGTGAAGCCAGAGTTGGTTGCTACAGGGGCGTATGGGTTCACACCGTTACCTGTAAACTCAAAGCATGCAATGGCAAATAATAACAACAACTCAGCAGATGCATTTGGTGTCTTTGGAGGAACAAGCATGGCAGCACCAATAGTATCTGGCTCTGCAGCACTGCTCATACAAGTGCTCAAGGAGAAGGGTATAGGGTACGATCCATCATTGGTCAAGGCCATACTAATCTCTACTGCTACTGACCTAAAGCATGATCCATTCACCCAAGGCTCAGGAAGGGTTGATCCCCTGAAGGCTATAGAGTATGTTGAAGGAAAGCAAGGTTCGTTCATAGCATATACAGATGATACTTACAGGAACTACCTTGATGTATTGAGCAATGCAATTAAGAGGCAGAACCTAATGCTTGAAGAGAGGAGCAAGGATAAAGGTGATGATGGTGGGGAGAAGTACGGTTTCAGATTAACCATGCCTGATGGTGTTGATATTGTAGCAGGCAAGTGGTATGCAGGTTATGTTGCAAAGGGCAGCAGCAAGCATGCAGAGTTCACCATAGTTAACAATAGTGAGGAGAGGTTGAAGGTAACTATAGAGCCAACTATGCTTAGGCTCATATCCATAAGTAGTATGGATGGAAGAACCTCTCCAAGGGAGAAGGACCCATCATTCAACAGCGAGGATTATGGCTATATACCAAACTACATCAGGGTTGGTAAGAATGGAAGTATTGCTATAGTTGGAGGGAGCAATGGCTCCAGCAGTTATAGTAATAGCAGTAATGGTGAAGGTAGTAGTAATAGTGGTGATGGGGCTAAGAGTGATGCTGATAAAATAAAGATAGGCTCATTAGATATTGATTTAGAGAAGGTTAAGGATGCAGATCTCATGATAGCAAAGATCTACTACCCATTCAATAGGTTCATGAATCTTGATGATCCCCTTTATGCAAACGAACTAAGGATAGCATCGCTCTATGCATATGATTGGAGGGATGAGGATAACAACTCAAGCTTAACATACAAAGAGACAGTCATGATCAACAGGGCTGGGGCATGGGGCACTACACAGCATCTAGTTGTTAGGGAGCCATTCAAGCGTATAAATGGCAACCTCTTGCTTGGTGTGTATCCAGTTCCAAACACAATCTCTTACTGGTTTGGTAACACACAGAAGGATGCTGAGCCATTAGATTACAAGTTGATCATAGCATTCTACAAGAAGGATGCATGGAATATGGTTGATATAGATGGGGGTATAGTGATGAAGGATGATAAGGATGGTAGGGATAAGAACGTTCTATTAATTGGACCAAAGAGCAAGGCAACGTTCCAGGCATCGATAAATGTGCCAGAGGATGCAAGGGAAGGAGTGTATCAAGGCTTCATAACAGTAAGCAGCAATATGCAGATTACAAACATACCAGTATCATTTGTAGTTCCAATTGAGATAGGTAGCAAGGATAAGGATATCCCAGTTGTTATGGGGAGTAGGGTAGATGGAGAGATGGAGGGGGTTGGTAGAGATGGAGGAGGTAGCAATGATGGTATTAGCAGTAGTGATAGTAATGGTAATGGTTATGCTAGTAGTAGTGATGGTAGTAGTAATAATAACTACAGTATTAGCATGAATACCAGTGAGCAAGGTGCCAATACCATACTTGATGTGACAGAGAGGTATAGAAGCAAGGGTATAACACTGCTCTATGATAACTCTGTTATTGCAGGGGCATTTGATATGCTTGGTAGGTACAACTCTGGTGAGTGGAAGTACTACCATCTCAACATAACAGATCCAAGCATAAATGTATTGAGTATGAACCTTACATGGAAGAGCAAGTGGAGTAGTGTGGATGTGTTTGTTGTTGATCCAGAGGGTAGGATAATAGCAACTAATGTGCCTGGAGGTGTATTCAAGACATTCATAAACTGGCCAAGCAATGATTGGCTTGGGAGGACAAGGGCAAGTGATGGAGGGGGCTTCTACCCATCACAGAATAATGGTGAGAACTCAACAGTCCTCTACATACCTATAAACTCAACTGGCATATATTCAATAATACTACATACAACATTATTCTCTGCTGAGCATGATGTTTATGAGCCATTGCAGATAGAGATAAAACCAGCAGCACTAATGCCAGATACAGAGCCACCAAGGGTTAAGGTTGATCTACCAGAGTATGCTAGAGGTATAATAGATGTAAGGATAGAGGTTGTAGATGATAACATAGAGGAAGTAGTATACAGAATAGATGATTTGCCCCCATTACCATTGGTGAGTAATAAGGTTAGTACAGGAGATGGAGGAATGGTGGTAGATGGTGGAAGAAGAAGTGATGCTCATAACTATTATGGGATACTAAATAATGTTGATAGCAAAGCAGAGGAGAAGATGGGATCAAGCACAATAAGCATAGATACAAGTAGGCTTGCCGATGGACCGCATACCATAACCATAGCGGTAAGGGATAAGGTAGGGCATAGGTCGCTCACCAATGTTAAGTTCATGGTGGATAATACTCCTCCAACTATACTCATAGATGGTCTTGGAAGTAGCAGTGATAGAGATGGTACAGCAGTTAAACCAGTTAAAGGTACACTTGCCTTCAGTGTAGATGCTAGAGATGCTAACCTAAAGTCATTAAGCATAATCCTCCCAGATGGAAGAATAGTTGATGAGCATGAGATAAGCATAGATACTACACTGCTAAGCGATGGTATGCATGAGGTTAGTATAGTTGCAGAGGATATGAGTGGTAACATATCTGAAGAGGTAAGGAGGTTCATGGTGGATAACACACCTCCATTAATATCCATACTAGAGGAGGATGGAAGGACTGTATCAGGTATATTTGAGTTAAGGTACTCTGTTGTAGAGGATAACCTAAAGCAACTACTCATTGCTATAGATGGTAATGCAAGGCAGGTTGAGAATACAGGTTCATTCACAATCAACACCATGGACCTAATAGATGGTAAGCATAGGGTAGAGGTTATTGCAGAGGACCATGCAGGGCATAAGAGTAGTGCAGGTATTGAGTTTATAGCAGTCAACTATGAACCAATTATAAAGGCTAGGGTAGAGGATGCTAGAATAACTGCACAGAATACAGGATTAGCAATAGGACTTGCTATAGGAGCAGGGGTAGCAGCAGTAGCATCTATAGCAGTTATGAGGCATAGAGTAGCAAGCCAGGCTAGACAAGAATAGTAGTAGTAAATAGTATCAAGCATGTATGTATGTATGGTATATTAATGGATTGATTGATGAATGAATTAATCTGCACATCTAGTGATTAGCCATTAGCCTCTCAGCATCAATAAATTTAAAATAAGGCGAATTGAAATATCCAGTGATGGGAGAGAGGGAGGCTCAAGGGGAGGAGAGGATATCCCGTAGAGAGTTCCTTAAGTTGATGGCTGCTGCTGGTACAGTACTATCATTCACACCATTCATAGATTGGGGTAAGTTTATGCCCCGTGCTGCATCTGGTAGGATAGAGAAGGTTGCTGTTGAACTACCAGATGGTACACAGGCTAATGTTAAGACATTTCCTACAAATCATGCTGAGACTGTAATATACCCGAAGACTGGTGATAGAGTGCTAGATCAAGAGCCATTCAGGGTATGGAAGATTGTAAGGCTTCCTGAGGAGATGGGAGGGGCAAGTAATGATGCATCTGCATTCAGATGCTATAGTGATGTATGCCTCCATCTATGGTGTCTCTGGAACTACTTCCCAGATGAGAAGAAGAAGAGGGGAGAGTGTCCATGTCATGGTAGCATATATGATATGCGCACTGGCAAGGCTATAGCAGGACCAGCATTCTTCCAGTCTCCTCCAGCAAACCTTCTACCTAGATTGGATCTTGAGGTTGACTCTCAAGGTTACCTATGGATACTTCCTCCAACATTCTCTCTGGAGAAGAATGGTATAATAGGCTTTGGTAGGTTCGAGAAGGGGGTGAATGCATGATGAGCATACAGAAGGGGGAGAATGGGCTTGTAAGGTTCTTCAAATGGCTCTGGCAAGGGCTTGAGCGTACAATCTTTGTTGGTATAAAGTTCACCTATCCATCAAGGTTTGTGAGCCCGTTGGGCTTCCTAGGCATGTTAACATTCATAGTATTCATCATACTAGGCATAACTGGAGCACTTCTCATGTTCTACTATGAGCCTATACTTGATAGGGCATGGGATAGTGTAAAGACAATAAACAACACAATCCCCTATGGTTTCCATATAAGGAATATACACTACCATGCATCAAATGCTATGGTATTCCTTGCTTTAGCACATATGTACTACCAGTACTTCTCTGGAAGGTACAAGATAAGGAATGAGGTGTTATGGGTTACAGGTGTGATACTTGGTACTGTAACAATCCTTGAGGCGTTCACTGGCTACGATATAATATACAATGAGAGGGCAGAACTAGCAATAAGCATAGCCTCTTCTCTAACCAACTCCATACCAGTTATAGGACCAGAGTTGAGGGAGATTGTATTTGGTGCTGGCTTTGCTGATTTTGTGCTCAGGTTCTATGCCCTTCATGTCTTCATCCTCCCAATAGTTATGCTAGGACTCATGGCTGTTCACTTCCCTCGCTTCCTTGTATTCGATGTGCCAATGGTCATGGCTGTAGCAGGGATGATATTCATAGTTGCAGGTGTATTCCCTGTAGAGTTAGGTAATAAGTTCGATCCTACAGTACCTCCAGATATAACAGTTCCAGAATGGTATCTGACAGGAATATACGCATTCCTTAGGACACAGTATGATAAGTTCGTTACTGGTGTGCTCTGGCCAGGACTATTCATAGCAGCATTAGCGATGATACCATTCATAGATAGGTACAAGAAGCTCTCATGGAAGGATAGACCATTGATAACTGCAATAGGTATAACGAGTCTAGCACAGATAATAGTTACTACATACTGGGGCTTCTACATCGATCCTGATTTCAACAAACCATTGCTGGATAGGATAGTGATAGACCCTATACTCTTCTATACTGTGATGCTACTGTTAGTACCCTTGTCATTTGGCTTTACCTACATGATGATCAAGTTAGCAAAGCACTTTGAGGAGTTGAACAAGAAAGAGGCAGCAGCAAGGAAGGCTAAAGGTGGTGCTGGTCTTAATATATCGATAAAGTGGGGTTGGTGGCTCCTTGTAGTGCTCCTAGCATTCCAAGTGTATCTGAATATAGCAGCATACTACGCTGGTATAAATGGTTTCAAGAACGTTCAGTTGTTCATAATCGGGTTGGTGCTTGTAACATTCGCTGGGGTATTCCACCTCTACAGATACCTTAATGAGCAGGCGAAGAAGGCTAAGCCAATAGCAAAGCCTACTCCAAAGGAGCCTACGCCAAGGCCAGTTATAGAGCATAAGGAAGAGAAGAAGGAGGTAAAGCCTGTAGTAGAGGCAAGAGTACAGGCTAGTACAGTAAATACCATGAGTAAGCCTACAAGTATAGCCTCCTCTCTCCCTTCATCTACACAACCATCCACCTCTGGCATGGCTTCTAATCCCAATCCTAGTCTTGGTTCTAATGTAAAGGCTAGTGGGGATGGAAGTGATATAATATAGGGTCTTGTAACAGTTCCTAACTATGTAGACCTTCATAGATGTTTATTGATCTTAATATAACGAGCATAAAGCATACTCTATCATTAACCTTTTTATAGTATCTGTGTATACTCTATTTGTGGAAGTAGTCTTAAGTGTCCCATTCAGCTATAACATAAGTGATGAAGTTAGGAGACTTCTAGAGGACTTTAGAGACATGGTCAACTTCTGCATAGATTATGCTTTCAAGAACCAGATAACATCCTATGCTAAGCTTAGGAAGGATATCTATGGAAAGTGGAAGAATAGATGGGATTATTCTACGCACTATTGTCATTCTGCTTGCAAGATAGCATTAGCAATACTCAAAAACTGGAGGAGAAGAATGAAGAAGGGAGGAGTTAGATGCGAGAAGCCAGTTGCTAGAAAGCTCTTCATGCAGCTTGATCCGCAACTCTACAAGTTCTATGGAGATAGGATAAGGATATCAGTTAAGCCTAGGCAATTCCTATTCATAGACTTAAAGTTTGGTGAGTATCAGAGAAGGTTCATAGAGGCTTGGATGAGAGGAGAACTCAAGACTGGAGAGATAACTATCAATGAAAGTAAGATAGTAGTACCATTCAAGAAGTATGTTGATCTATCTAATCCAAGCGATTGGATAGCGATAGATGTAAACGAATCTAACGTTACTGGAGTAAGTACAAATCCTCATCTTCTAAGGATTGATACCAACATGAGGGAGATCAAAAGCGTATACTTTGAGAAGAGGAGAAGGATACAAAGGCTTTCTAAGCATAGACCATTAACTGCAATGAGGTTACTGAAGAAGTATTCTAAACGTGAGAGAAATAGAGTCAAAGATCTATGCCATAAAGTCTCAAAGAGAATAGTTGAGTTTGTAGTAAAGTATAATTTCGGGATAATTATGGAGAACCTGAAAGGTATAAGGAAGAGCATCCACTACAATAGGATACTAAACCGTAGATTACATTCATGGAACTTCAGAATGCTACAATTCTATATAGAATACAAGGCTAAATTTAATGGATTACCAGTAGAGTACGTGAACCCAAAGCATACTTCAAGCCTATGCCCGATATGTGGTGGTAAGTTAGCACCGAATGGACATAGGCTATTACGATGCGATGCATGTGGATACAAAGCTGATAGAGATATAATAGCAGCTGTCAACTTATTAAGAAGAAACCCAAGATGTGGGGAGTCTCCGTTGCCCCCGAAAGCCCTCAATGAGTCTCTAATAGAGGTGAGGGGGAAGGGATGAATATCTATGAGTCCCACAACGGTATAAGAATCATCCAAATCTATAGTTAATAAATCTACCATCACATACTCATAACAACTATTAGTAAGAACTTGTACACTATCAATTACCATATTACGGTATAGAATATATTATATTACCGTTAAAGGAAAGGTTTATATTAGTTTATGCCTACGTAGGAATAATGCAGAAAGTCTCCATAATATGGGTAATAAGTCTACTTTTATTACCTATACTGGTAATAACTGCATATGCATCTACAGAGTTGGATCAACAGCGGGCAGAGGGTAGGCCCATAAAGATAGGTACAGATAAGGAGGTGTACGTATGTGGTAAGGATGAAAAGGTTGTAGTCTTTATATCAGGAGATCCAAACACAACATATACACTAGTTGTAACAAAACCAGATAACACAACACTAACTTACACTGTAGTAACAGATGCATCTGGGAATGCTAGCGTTAGTATACCATTATCAGCATCTGAACCATCTGGTACATGGACTCTAGCACTTTACAATATAAATAAAAGGGTTGTAGCAGAGGGGAAGTTCCTTGTAAAGTGTGATAACAAACCAACACCACCAACAGAGGTACCAATGAATCCATGTCTAACAGTTGTTAGCGATACAACAACGTTTGTAGATAGGGGCAATACAGTCCTGATCAACTTCACATGGCCAGCACCGATAAATGGCAATGATCTAGGTGTTGCAGGAGCAAAGACCATATGGTCTAGCAATGGTATGGATACAAATAACCCATACAAATTCACAAAGCACTTCCTTCTACCTTCAGGTAACATGTACAATGGTATACTAACCATAAATGCGGATGATCAATGGATGGATCTTAAGATAAACGGTAACTTTGTGGCAAGTGAACCAGCACCAGCAGGATGGGGTAACGTGCATACATATGATGTATCAGCATATCTGCAACCAGGGCTTAACACGCTAGAGGTAAGGGCTGTTGATATTGCACAGGTGGTTGCAGCACTTGCATACAAGTTGGATGTAAAGTGCAAACCTATACAGGGATCAACACATTGGGATAAGATAGTATTCACTATAGATGTTAAGCAGGTACAACCTTCCCTAACACAGCCAGGAAATGAGGAACTTGTAAAGAAGTTGAGACCATTGATTGGCAAGACTCTAGACATAAAGGTTAGGGATGAGCCAAGTGAGGTTGTTGCACTAGAGGATACAGTTAAGGAGTTCCTTGCTGCAAAGTATAGCCTTAGCAAGCAAGATCTTGATTACATAATGGTTAAGATAGTTGAGGTTGAGTATGCCATAGACCCCAACGTGCATGGTAAAGGAATACCAATGGATAAGCAAGAGACTGGTATGGGTAAGAAGAGTACAGAAACTACTCCTTCAACACATACTCCAAATAATGAGATATACTATGCAATGCCGTTAATGGGTATAGCAGGGTTAGGAGCATTCCTTGCTATAAGGTATAGAAAAGAGCAGAAGAAGATCAGTTAGTTAGTCTAGTAACCAACCAACCTTTTTATTTCATCATATATCTATGCAGGGGAGTATCCTTGTATCACTAACACCCTTGATTATCTGTATCTTCCTCATAACTATGTTGTAGATACCCTTGAAGTCCCTAGCCTCTATTATTGCTAGGATATCGCAATGCTCAGATACAGCATGTGCCTCTTTAACACCATCTATCTGCCTTATTATACTTGCAGAGGCTATAACATCCCTCCCAGGCTCAAGATCTATCTCTATGTACGCACGCATCCCCATTCAGTTATCATCTCTATGCTAGTGATAAAAGCAGTTAGGTCTACTAACCTTTATAAGTATGGTAAAGGAGAGTAAACGATGCATGATGTAGTATGGCCATAGCAAGGGAGCAGAGTCCATTCGTTATAGGGGCAATAGCATTCGTGCTGATGATTGGTGTAGCAATATCCTACTATCTCTTCTCCTACCTGCCAGAGATAAACAGGAAGCCTACATTCCCTGCAGAGTGGACGAACCCTCCAAAGATAACAGAGATAAAGATAGTAAAAGGAGCATTCGATCCAAATCAGGTAGATAACTTCGTACCCAAGAGGATTACTATAAACATAGGCATAGATAACAAGGTTGTATGGGTAAATGAGGATATAACTGCACATACTGTAACATCAGATACAAACTACCATGACCATTACAGTGGGCCATTCGACTCTACAGCAGAGGAGCACTGGGATGAGTTGCCACCAAACGGTTACCTAATGCCTGGTAACAAGTGGGAGTTTGTATTCGTTGAGCCAGGAGAGTATCCTTATCACTGCATCCCCCATCCATGGATGCAAGGTACCATAGTTGTGAAGAAGCCTACCGCATAGCCCAACTGTGTAATAATTCATCGCTATTTATCATCAGCCAGTAGTGAATGATACATTATCTACCGCTATGTAGGGTAGCAAGGAGTCTAGAACCAACTTCCTCTCTTTAGATACCATGGATATATCCTTCAAGGCAGCATATATGTTGCCAGCAACCATCATCTCCCTAACAGGGTATGCTATCTCTCCACCCTTTATCATATGACCCCCCTTCACTACGCCAGAGAAGTTCCCATCAACACTACTAACATTGCCAGAGAACCTATTCACTATTATCCCATCCTTAACCTCTCTTACCATCTCATCATAACCAATACCTCCTGCCTCTACTATCAGGTTTGTAGTATCTATAGATGGAGGGGATGCTATACCCCCAGATGCATTACCAGTACTCTCTATACCAGCCTTGGTTGCTGTATAGGTGTTATGTATGAACCCCTTCAGTATCCCATGCTCTACTATTACATTCCTTCTATGTACAACACCCTCCCTATCGAAACTGCTTGCACCTATACCCTCTATATATGTCCCATCATCTATAATTGTTATATCTGCTGCAACCCTCTTGCCTAGCATCCTAGCAAACCTACTTACCCTTCTCTGAACGTTGAATGCATTTATAGCAAATACTAGAGGATCCCTCATAAGTTCAAGGAATGCGTTAGGTGTTACTATCATCGTACCTTTGAAACTCTCAACCTTCCTACTGTTAAGAGATCTAACAACATTGCTAGCAAACTCTCTAGCAGTAGATACAACATCTACACCCCTTATACCATGGCTAGAGCCCATCTGTACATCAAAGTTTGATACATTGCCACTCCCATCCCTAGCCATGCCCATTATGCTCCATGTAATGATACTTATCCTCTCACAAGCCTCTATCCCATTTGAGTTTGATACTGCATGCTCTAAGGATGAAGACTCGAATAGCCCACTATCTACTGTAACCCTTGCATCATAACCTTTAGCAGTGTTAAGCATCTCATGGGCATATGAAGCAACATCATCTACGCCTAGCCCCTCGATACTGCTATCATATATGCCGTTGAGCTTTGGTATGCTACCCTTGCTAGGAAGGGGAAGCCTCTGATACCTATCTCTTGGGCATGCCCTTGCCATACTTATTGCAGTACTAATAGCATCCCTAACCTTATCAGGGTTGAACGTGTTGACTGAGGCAAAGCCTTGTGCCTTGTTCAGTATAACCCTTATCCCTATACCTAAAGGTTCATCTATCTTTACATGCTTTAGATCATTGCTCTCTATGTATGCTGTAATATGCCTACTCCTACTAGCATAAGCCTCTGCCTCACTTGCTCCTAGCCTTAATGCCTCACTAACTGCTAATGAGCATAAATCTAGAAGGTCTGCACCTTTAGCGTAAGCATCATTATTGTTGCTCCCTCTATCATTGCCAGTAAGACCTCTCCTTATACTCCTATTCCTCTTACCCTTACCATGATCCTTGCCCTTGCTCACTGCACACCACCTACTATTGCATTACACCTTACATATGAGCCTCCTCCATCAACCTTCATTGGTTGATACTTACCACAGTACCCAGTGCCTATATCATACTTGAAGTCCTTGCTGCTGCTTATGGCATCAATGCTCTTTAGCACATCTATAGTTATGCCAGATATGCTTACCCCTCTGAAGAGTTCTTTAACCTCCCCATGCTCTATAAGATATGCCTCCTCTGCCCCAAACATGAACTCACCATTTGCATCTGCTTGCCCATTCCTTGCACCCTTGAGCATGTAACCATGCTTAACCTCTTTGATCATCTCATCCAGCATATAATCCCCAGGCTCTATGTACGTATTCCTCATCCTTATCAATGGCTCATCGTTGTACTCAAAGGCTCTAGCATTTCCAGTTGGCTCAACACCAAATATGTAAGCACTCTCTCTATTGTGAAGGTATGAACTCATAATACCCTTATCTATTATCCTCACACTCCTTGTCATGACACCTTCATCATCAACAAACACTGTACCAGCAGCATTTGGTACTATGTTAGATGCACCACTATCAACCAAGGTTACAAGCTCACTTGCTACCTTCTTGCCTAGTAGATCCCTTGCTATAGAGCCTGAGAGTACAAAGTCAGCCTCAACAACATGCCCAATAGCCTCATGCGCCAATAGCCCAACCATTGCAGGATCAAGGATGATCGTTGTACGCTCTCCCCTAGGTTGTTTAGCATTAAGAAGCCTTGTAGCCTTCTCTGCTGCCTCCCTTGCTATTGCAAGGTGATCCTTATCCTTGAAGAGATCATTCCAGCCACCTGTAACACATACACCCTCACTTGCACTTACCTTTATGCTTCCCTTACCTGCTATAGCAGTAACAACAAACTCTGGCTTTGAGTCATATAGTTCTACACTTGCACCATCACTACTTACTATAACCTTTGCATCTATCATCTCCTTGTATGTGCATGATGCAGATCTTACATCCTTGCTCTTACTGCCCTTCCTTGCTTCTCTCTCTGCCTCCCTTGCTATCCTAACCTTCTCCTCTATGCTATGATCCTCCAACTTACCGTTTATCTCTGGCATGAATAGTCCCCTAGCAAGCCTTGCCTCTGCTAAGCCTTTTACAGTATTGGTATCACTACCATAACTCTTTGCACTTGCAGACCTGATTGCCTGCTCAAGTGCTCTGATCAGTTCATCCCTTGTAATTATGCTTGTGCTGCTGAAGCCCCATCTACCATACTTGAGTACCCTTATACCTACACCAGACTTGATTACGGATCTTGCCCTCTCAACTCTACCATCAACTATCCTAATCTCATTGAGTGTTCTAGCATGATATCTAACCTCTGTATACTGCGCAGTAGATGTGTTGAGTACAAGGTTAAGTATATCTGGATCAGCAAGGTGCACGTATACTGCTAGAACTATGCTCCTTATTAATAGTATACTCAATCATGTAATACTATTATATATGACGCATGATAGTATTATGCATGATAGTATTGAACCTCATAAATGATTTATAATTATTAAAATGAGATGGTATGAGAGTGAAAGAGGGGCTATGGCTGCTTATAGCTTTGCTCTTAATAGGCGTAGTTGATGTATATGCTTTTGGTGATGGTCCAGCAGAAGAGATAACACCTAGTAGATCCACCTGAAGAACCAACACCTCCTTCACCACCACCAGAAGATGAGCCACCAAGAGATGAGATATGCTAGAGAAGACCACCACATAATCCAATAATATACGATGGTGATATTCCAATACCGTTAGAGAATAATGCTGTTGTTAAGGCATACCATACAAGTGGCATCTTGGTAACCAATTCAGATCCTTTGATGCTCAACGAGGATGTTGATTGTGTTGCAGGGATAGACTGGCTGCTGTACCCCTTCCATACAATGAGGTTAAGATGGTCTGCTACATACTCCCTCAAGGCTCGGATCCAACACAGTATGAGTCATGTATTAGCAAAGCTCTCATCATCAACACCTATACCATATCCTCCAGAGCTCTCAGGGATGGATCAGTGCTTCTCTATGCGTTGCGATGGCAGATATAAATCAGGTTGGCTAGTGGTACTTTGTAGCAGTCTTCTTGAACGATTATCCAGTTGCATTAGCAGGTGATGACTTTATCCATTGATGGTGGTACTAGAGTTCATGATAGGAGATATAGCATCTAAGCAAGCATGTTTGCTGTGTTAGCATATAAGAGGTATAGGCAAGCAGGCAGGTTAGTAGTAGTAGCAAGTGGCTATAAGTAAGGACTATAGGTAAGCAAGAGCAGGAATACAAACAAGAAGAATAAGAAGAGGAGTAACATGAATATTGGATATACACCCCTCATCTTTTTATAATACATCTGGATAGGCGTACTGATAAGGTTGGGTATAGTGGATGAGTTGCTGAGATGGACTAGGGAGGTGTTCATGCCTATAGGTGATGTTGGGCTCTTCATACTTGCATTCCTTGAATCATCAGTATTCCCTGTGCCTCCAGATGTACTGCTTATAGCGTTGGCATTAGCAAACCCTGCTCTAGCATTATACTATGCTACCATAGCAACCATAGGCTCTGTGCTTGGAGGTGTAGCAGGTTACTACATAGGCTTGAAGGGAGGGAGGAGGGTAGCAAAGCGGATATTCTCTGAGCGTATGATCGAGAGGGCAGATAACTACTTCAAGGAGTATGGTGTATGGGCTGTGCTAATAGCAGCATTCTCCCCCATACCATACAAGGTATTCACAATAGCATCAGGCATATTCAGGTTAAGTCTAAAGGGGTTCATAATAGCATCTATAATAGGAAGAGGGGCAAGGTTCTATGCTGAAGGTCTGCTTATAATGCTATGGGGGGAGCAGATACTGGCATTCGTTGATGAGAACCTTGAGTTGATATCTCTAGCAATTGCAGGAGCAATAATATCATACCTTGTGCTACGCAAGAGACTTGCAAGGGAGAAGAAGAGGAGGGTTGGTTAATTTATACATAAGAAGAAAAAGCAAAGAAGCAATAAACAAGCAAACAACAACATCGCTAGCCAGTTAACCAACCAGCCAGCATATACAGCATCAGATCATTATCATTAATTCATTAATTAATATCCTTTAATCACTTGCAAGTAGCATATTAGCCTCCTTAACTATCCTCCCTACATCATCGTATGCCAAACCCTTGTCTACGCTTATGTATACTATGTATTTATCGTGCAGGAAGGAGATAAGATCAACCTTCTCATGTACTGTAAGTGTGAATGAGCACTTGCCTAGAGAGTTGTAGAACCTCTCCCGCATAGACTCCTTTACTGCAGTAAGGAAGAACTCATCCCTTGCCTCTTCAGGCTTGAATAATGGTCTAACATCACTCCTCATACTCCCTGCTATGGTCTTGCCAAACCTGTTTATTATACCAGCATACCTTATCTTGGGGCTAAGCATGAGTATCTTATTGCATATCTCCTTGTAGTTGCTATTGTTAGCCATCATACTGGATATATATATGCAAGGTTGATAAACTTATTGTATGATGGTATGCTAACAAACAGATACCATCTCATAGTATATAGGTAAACCACTAAATATAGCAGGGGTTGAATAGGATTTATGCCATCAGCATACGTGCTAATAAACTGCGATCTAGGCTCAGAGGAGGAGATAATAAGGGAGATAAGGGCAATAAGAGGAGTTAAAGAGGTAAAGGGCACCTATGGTGTATATGATATAGTTGTGAAGGTTGATGGGAACAGCATGGAAGAGCTTAAGGATACAATAACATGGAAGATAAGGAGGCTACCAAAGGTGCGCTCAACAGTAACGCTGATAGTAATAGAGGGTCAGGGAGAGTAGTTAATAGTAGGATAGATAAGCAACGGATGACTAGAAGTAGTTGCTGAACGAAGGTATAGTAGCAATAGTAGCAAAGAAAGTACATCAATGTTAGAGAAGATCATCGCTAATGCTATAACCTGATGGAGAGAATATAGAACCAACTAATCGAAACCAACCAAACAGATCAGTAGGCAAGTAGGCAAGGCTAGAAGAGAGGAAGATGGTGCTAGTGCAATACAATACAATATAATATAAAAATTAAATACATACTGTTTATTTACTTACTTTTGCTAAGGGTTAAGCACAGCCCTACCCATTATCTTACCCTCTTTGAGTTGGGTTAGAGCATCATTTACCTCCTCAAGCCTAAACCTCTTGCCTATAACGCTCCTTATCATACCCCTTCTTGCTAATGCTACCAACTCAACTAGATCAGCATACTTGCCAGTGTATGAGCCTATTATCCTGTATGCCCTAAGGGGCATGAGTGCAAGGTTGAGTTCTGTAGAGCCACCAAATAACCCTACCAGCACTAACCTACCCCTCTTCCTTAGCATATCAAGATCCTTTGCTACAGTCTTTGATGAGTTCACAAAGTCTATAACTGCATCTGCACCAAGCCCATTGGTTAGATCCTTAACCTCCTTTACAGGATCGCTCCTGCTTGAGTTTATGATATGATCAGCACCAAGCCTCCTTGCCTCCTCAAGCCTCTTATCATCAAGGTCTATAACTGCTATGGTTGAACCTGCTATTGCTCTTGCTATCTGCACCCCTATTAGCCCAAGCCCTCCAGCACCAACTATAACAAGGAACTCCTGAGCCCTTATGGATGAGTTCTTGAGCGCTGTGTATGCTGTAAGGCCAGAGCATGCAAGAGAGGCAACCTGCTCAGGCTCCTGCCCATCTATCTTGATAAGATACCTCTCACTTGGCACTAGAATGTACTCAGCATACCCTCCATCTTGGAATATGCCTAGAGACCTTGGTCTATCGCACAAGTTCTCCTCACCAACTGTACATGCTGGACATGCACCATCCCCTATCCATGGATACACCAATACCTTCTCTCCCTTGCCTGTATTAACAACCTCATCCCCAACCTCCTCCACAATACCTGCTACCTCATGCCCAGGGGTTAGAGGGAACCTAACACCTCTATCCTCAACCCTCATGAACATGTCCCTAGGTCCAGCATATCCCCCTTCCCAGAGGTGAAGATCGCTATGGCATACCCCGCTTGCAAGTACCCTTACAAGCACCTGCTTACCCCTTGGCCTTGGTACTGGAAGATCCTCTATCTGCAATGGCTCCTTTGGCTTAACTATTCGTGCAGCCTTCATGTCAATTGTATGGATAGGCAAGTTATTATACTTTGGGACATCTAATTTAGTTAGTGTAATAGTATAGTATGAGGTATACATTCATGGTACTGGTTGCTATAGCAGTAGTAGGAGTATTAGGCATACCCTTGGGTGATCCTAGGTTCATATATACTGCTATAACGTTGGAGTGTGCGTATATAGCACTTGCAGTACTAGCATTAAGGATAGGTAATGGTGTTGATGTATGGAGTAGGGTTGGTACTATGGTGAAGGAGAGTAGGAGTAGTAGTAAGAGTAAGAGTAAGAGGAGTAGGAGTAGTAGTATGATAGTTACAGTACCATCTATAGCAATAGCATCTATGGTGATTGTAGCAAATACGTTATCAACAACACACCTTAGCATAATGATGAGCCTCACACCACTCTACAATGCATTGATACTTATAGTTGGAGGCTATGTGCTACAAGTGCTCCTCATCATAAGCAGTATCTATGAGTATAGCAGGGTAAGGCTTGCTGATTTAAATGCTAGATGAGCATATAAGGTGTAGGGTAATGAGTGGGGAGGGCAAGGAAGAGGCTGAAGTTAAGGAGGAGTTGCATGCATCTATATCAAAGCCTCCAGTGAACCTGCTCTTCAATCCTAGCCTAGCAAGCAGGAAGGGTATATGGAGCATAAGCATATCCTATCTGCTTGAGCGCTTCCTTAGCATACTAGAGCAGATGAGGAGTAAGGATCTGAGGTTATGTGGGGTAGCAGCGTTATCCTCAGCAATAATATTCAGGCTGAAGGTTGAGAGCATCTTCATGCTTGAGAGGATAGCAAACCAGCATAGGCAGGTTGCTAAGGAAGGTAATAGCAGTAGCAGTAATAGCATGGTTGATCTAAGCAGCATAAGCCTAGAGATGCCATATAGACATGAAGTAGCATATGATCTAACGCTGGAGGATCTGCTAGAGATGCTCTCAAGCATAGTTGAGAGGATATACTTGAGCAGTAAGCAGGGAGCAGTTGATGCTACAGGTACAGACCTGAGCATAGAGCCTGTAGGCTCTTCCCCAACTGGTATAGATGATTATCTCATAACGCTTGAGAGGTTCATAGATGATTACAAGTCAAGATTGTATGCACTTGTAATGGAGCAAGGGAGCATATCCTTCAATGGTCTAACCCTTGGTCTAGAACCCATAGAGGTTGCAAGGTACTTCATAGCACTACTCCATCTATGCATTGATGGTAAGGTTGATGTTTTAGAGGCTGCAGATGATGATATACTCATAAGCATAAGGTCAACATCTTCATCATGTACAACTCAAGTATAGTTGAGCATGTTATCAAGAGTATATGAATAGCCTGATTAAATACCTCATCTACGAGGTGAACCTGCATGCAGAGAGAGGATGAGATGCTTGCTAGGCTGGAGGTTGCATTGTATGCATCTGGAAGGCCTCTTAGCATAGAGGAGATACAGAGTGCTATAGGAACTGATAGCAGGAGCAAGGCACTCAAGATAGCGAGGATGCTTGCAGAGAAGGTCAACTCAACCTTCCATGCATTAGAGGTTGTAGAGTCCCCATCTGGCTCATTTGTGCTCCAAGTAAAGCCATCATACTACAGCATGGTTAGAAGGTTCTCCAGCAAGCCTCTACTATCCAAGGCTGCTCTAAGGACCCTAGCATATATAGCATACATGCAGCCTGTGAATGTTAAGAGGCTTGCTGAGGTTAGGGGCTCACAAGTCTATGAGCATCTTAGGGAGCTGAGATCTCTAGGCTTCATATCGTACAGGGTTGAAGGGAGGAGTAAGATGTACTATACAACTGACAAGTTTGCTGAGTACTTTGGTATTGCTAGCAATGGAAGCTATGATGGTAAAGAGTTAAGAGCGTTCTTGATCAACAAGGCTATGCATGTAACATCAGATCCTCTTCAAGTTGATGGTGCAATAACCACCATGGCTGCCCAAACAGGTTAACAGGAAAGACTTAATTATGCTAGCAGAAGAGGTATGGTGTTATGAAGAAGAGTGTTGAGAACCTATTGAAGAGGAAGCCTACTGGAGGTAAGAGGAAGGCCTACAGGGGTAGGAGGAAGTATGAGATAGATAGATACCCTATAGAGACTGTGCTAGGCAAGGAGGAGAGGATAGTGAAGAGGGTTAGAGGTGGTAACATAAAGGTTGCATGTAAGAGTGTAGAGTATGCAAATGTAGTTGATAGTAAGGAGGGGAAGGTTGTAAAGGCAAAGATACTAAGGGTTGTTAGGAACATAGCAGATAAGGATTATGATAGGAGGGGTGTTATAACCAAGGGGGCAGTGATAGAGACAGAGGCTGGAACAGCAAGGGTAGTATCTAGACCAGGGCAGGATGGAGTTGTAAATGCAGTCAAGATATAGTGTGGTTAGTTGATCTCTTTATCAAGAGATCATATACTTAATCGAGTTGTTAACTTATCCTCCCTTTGCCCTTGCATAGGGGGCATGCTACCTCACCAGTACCAGCACATTCATTACAGTGCTCATGGTAATACCATCCAGATCCATCACAACTTCTACATATGTAGAGACCTTTACCGTTACATAGTGGACATTTGTACATTATTTCCCCCTAAGGGTGAGGGTTTAATGCTTAACCATAAATATGTTACTACAAATATTAATAACTAATTAATAGTGTCTAACGTACTAAATGTATAGTAAGGGTTAGCAAGTTAAATCTTAAAATATATTGCTGCTGTACTCTTTGCAGGTAAAACTGTATGAAGGACTATGAGCATCACATAATCTGGTTAGATTACTTCAACAAGAACCTAAGCAAGGGCAAGGGAAGGAGGATCAATAAGAGCAAGGCAGTATTCGATCCAAGCATGGATGAGCTTGTGGAGGCAGCAAGGCTTGCTGGCTATGAGCCAAAGGATGTGAATGATAACGCACGTTATCCTAGAAGGTCATACACAAGATCAGGCTACATTATGGTTGAGAAGAAGGAGGGTATAAACAAATCAACTGTACTCAACAGGATAGCAGAGGCATTGCTACAGATAAGGAGTAGAAGAGGTAAGTAGTTATGATAATGGTATAAAGAAAGATTGACCGTAATAGTGATAATTGTGGTGGTATGGTATGAGGGAGAAGATAGAGGTGGGCGAGGTCTTGCATGTAGCAAGGAGTGGAAGGATGATAATAAAGAGCAGTATTAGTGATGTGGCAGTGTTGAGTAGGGGTACCATACTTGTGGATGCAAAGGGCAGGAGCGTTGCAAAACTCATTGAACTTATAGGACCTGTGCAATCTCCATACATATCTGCTATGCCATTGACTGATAGGGTTAAGAAGTATGTTGGTGCAACTTTGTATGTAGAGAGGACAGGCAAGAAGGTAAGAAGGCAAGAGAATGATGATGGTAAGAGCAAAAGTAAGAGCAAGAGGGTAGAGAGAAAAAGTGGAAGAAGAGAAATGATGGGAGAGAAAAGGGAGGAAGAAAAAGATGAGGAGGAGGGTGAGGGGAGGGGGAAGGAAGAAGAATGATATGCATGCTAAGCATTACTACATATCACAACATAAGATTAGTTGGTGATGTGTTATGGTAGTAGTAAGCCAAAGGTCATGCCCAGAGTGTGGTTCCTCAATTATAGAGGATCAGAGTAGTGGGGAGTACTTCTGCTCATCTTGTGGTTATGTTGCTATGGAGCATATACCAACTCTGCTGCCAGAGAGTATAGCAAGGGAGCCAGAGGAGAGGCTTAAGAGCTCAAGGAGTGGTGGGCATACAAGTTATGCATATCATGATCTAGGCATATCTACAGAGATATCATATGCGAATAAGGACTTCACAGGTAAGAGTATATGCTCTGGCATGGTAGAGCAGATAGCAAGTATAAGGAGATGGCATAATAGGTTAAGAGCATGCTCTAGCAGGGATAGAAGGCTACGTAACGTTCTTATCAAGATAAACGAGATATGCTCAATACTATCATTACCAAGTATAGTATGTGAGACATCATCACTCCTGTATAGGAACTTTGAGAACAAGAGTGGGGCAAAGGGTAGATCTGTAGCATGCATGGCTGCTGCTAGTGTATATCTAGCATGCAAGAGATGCTCTATAGTGAGATCTATGGATGAGATTGTTGAGGCAGCAAACTGCGTGCAGAGCAAGAAGTTGGTGTACAGATACTACAGAATGCTCGCAATAGAGCAGGGTAGTGATAGCATTGGCATTGATGCTCAGACACAAGCAGATAAGAAGCATGAGCAGCATGTACAGTTGACACTAGACAGGTACATATCAAAGCTCTCAAACCTATCAAGGGTAGATACAAGGGTTGAGAAGCTTGCAATAGATATAGCAAGGAAGGTTGAGGATGAGGATCATAATGCTATGATAGATGGCAAGGCTCCAAACGGGCTTGCTGCAGCATACATATACATAGCAGCGATGCTTCTAGGCATAAAGATTCTCCAGCATGACATCTCAACTGTATCAAAGGTGACTGAGGTTACGATAAGGAATAGATGCAGGGAGATACTCAACAACTACAGGATAAGGTTACTGCTTAAATCAGCACAATAGCATATCATTTATACAATTATTTTATTTAATCAATTCTAGCATACAATTAATTGATAAGCAGGATCGAGGGATAAGAATGGTTAGAGTCTCAATATTTATATAAGATCGCTCTAATAACGGTGTTATGAGGTTGGAGATAGTTGATCTTCACGTTAGCATAGACTCAAGGGAGATAATCAGGGGTTTGAACCTTGCTGTTGAGAGTGGAGAGGTGCATGCAATAATGGGTCCAAATGGCTCTGGCAAGAGCACTCTAGCATACACACTGCTTGGACATCCTAGGTATACAGTAAGCAGAGGAGATATAAGGCTTGATGGTGAGAGTATCCTTGACCTATCAACAGATGAGAGGGCAAGGAAGGGTCTCTTCTTAGGCTTCCAGTACCCAGTTGAGATCTCTGGCGTTAGTTTCAGCAACTTCCTAAGGAATGCATACAACATAATGAACAAGTCGTATCAGGACAAGAGCAGGGAGGTGTTCTTAACAGTTAGGGAGTTCCATGATTACATGAAGAGGCAGATAGATGTTGTTGGGCTTGATGGTTCATTCCTTGCAAGGTATCTTAACGAGGGCTTCTCTGGGGGTGAAAAGAAGAGGTCTGAAGTACTCCAGATGTTAGTACTTAAGCCTAGATTTGCTATACTTGATGAGCCTGATTCTGGTCTAGATATAGATGCTGTTAAAGCAGTTGCAAATGCTATAAACAACTTCATAAGCAAGGATACCTCCGTTATGGTTATAACGCATTATGCTAGGATACTGAGGTATCTTAAGAAGTTGGATTACGTTCATGTTATGGCTAATGGTAGAGTTGTTAGATCTGGAGGGAAGGAACTTGCTGAGATGCTTGAAGAGAAGGGCTATGGCTGGATAGAGAAGGAGGTAAAGGATGATTAACAGGTGATGTAGTTGGTAAGATCTACTAATAATATTAATAAAAAGAGTTCATAATGCTTTCTTATAGATGTTCTAATTAGGATATATCTATAGCAGCTGTATTTGTAGTAATAACCAGTATAAGTATCGTTTATGCATGCTAGCAGTGGTTATAGATGGTTCTACCATACACTTATGCATGTTATGACTCTTACAGCCTTTGCAAGGATAGATGGAGTGTTGGAAGGTACTCCTTTTGCAAGTGAGATAGATCAAACAAGGAATAGTTGGAATGATCTACCATCCATATTTGAGATAAGGAGGAGTACAGGTTGTAATAATTGATAGGTGTAGCGAGTTTTAATGCTGTATTCTTGGCAAGAACATTTCTATACAAGGAGGTTACTTGTAGATGTTGATACAGAGATAGATAGTTACTATATTGCTCTAGCAGTGGTAGATGTACTGTATCACCTTACACGTCTGAATGTTATGGAACATGAATTTGGGCATTGGGTTATGTTTAATGATATATCAGGGAATCCTAATAGCGTAATGTATGGGAGTTATAATTGTCAGAGATGGGATAGCAAGTCATATAATAGTAAAGTAGTATATATGGGTGAGAGCAGAATATGGGCACAAGAACAAATATAATAGTAGCAGGAGTGGCTATAAGTGTAGCAGCATATCTTATACTGAGTTTCTTCACAAGCACAGGTATATTCGAGAAGAAAATGGGCGTTTATCATGCAGAGATAGATATGAGTATAGAGGAGATATCCAGATGGGCTGATATAATAGTTATAGGCAGGGTTGGTGATAGAGTAGGAGTTCAGAGTCATGATGATGGGAAGATATACAAGGTCGTTGGTGAATTGACCCTTGATATAGAGCAGGAGTTGACAGGCAACTACAATGATAAGGTTATAGTCTTAAAGACAGTTGGTGATGGTGAGAAGGTTATAAACATGAATGTAAGCCTAAAGAAGGGTGAGAGAGTACTACTCTTCCTCAACTATATAACAACTGATCAGCAATGGAAGGGAGAAGAAGGTTATCTTGTATGCTGTACACAGCAGAAGTTCTCTATAGATGAGAATAACATAGCATACAATCCAAAGTATGGAAGTTACAAGTTGGATGAGTTGATAGAGATGATAAAGAGGGCAAGGTCAGCTTAACTACCCATCTTATTATATTGATGATGCTAACTTTATATTGAGCAAACGATATAAGCCAACTAACTATCTATACGTACTACAGTAAAGTAAATATGCCTATATCCTCTAGTAGCATATAATGAGTAATGTACATAGCAGTATCCAAAGCGATGCTCAAGGTTTAGAGTCTAGCCATACATTCTTCAACTTCTCATTCTTCAAGGTTGATCAGAAGTGGAGATGGCTTAACGATGTTACAAAGCAAGAGTCAGCAAAGGAGTTCATCTCCATACTAGAGTCAGCATCTTCAGATCTGAAGTATAGATCATACTCCCTAGTTGGTTTAAGGGAGGATGCTGATTTTATGCTATGGTTTGCATCAGATGCACTAGAGAAGGTTCAGAGCGTAGTAGCAAGGCTGTATAGAACAGTTCTAGGCAAGTACATAACCCCAACATACGTTTACATCTCAGTACTCAAGCCATCAACCTACACTGGCAAGGCAGAGTCCTCATTCCTAAAGGGTGAGAAGCCATTCAAGTACGTTATAGTATACCCATTCATAAAGAGTAGAGAGTGGTATCTATTACCATTTGAGGAGAGGAGGAGGATGATGGAGGAGCATGCAATGGTTGGTAGAAAGTTCCCCATGGTAAGGCTGAACACATCCTACTCCTTTGGGCTTGATGATCAGGACTTTATGCTTGCGTTTGAGACAGATGATATATATGCATTCCATGAACTCGTGATGCAGTTGAGGGAGACACAGGTAAGCAGGTACGTTGTTAAGGATACCCCTATGCTGGTAAGTATATATAAACCAATAGAGGAGGTGATAAGAGACCTTGGCTAATACTGCTCACACTACAGATAGCAAGATACTGGGTTGGCATGCACTCAAGGAGTGGGCTATAGTTGTTAGAGCAGTTGAACAAGGTAAGCACTTCATCCTATTCAGGAAGGGAGGGATATTGGAGGATGGGTTCTCAGTAGCAAGTAATGAGTTCCTGCTATTCCCAACGTTTGAGCATCAGAGCAGGCAGTATATAAAGGATGAGTACAGGCTTGATTATGATATGCTGGAGGTTCATGCACCAGTCGATAAGGTTGTTATAAGATCAGCAGCAAGGGTAGCATCATACTATGAGAGTAGTGACAAGTCTAGATTGCTTAAACTTAATAGATACCATATATACAACGATCTCTTCCTAGACTATAGGATGCAGTGGAACAGGGATAAGCCTGTTAGCGTTATGCTTGTTAGAGCATATAGGCTTGAGGAGCCAATAGTGGTTGATATGAAGGGAGATTACTATGGGTGTAGATCATGGATAAGGCTTGACCAGGATGATCTAAAGGGTGTTAGGATAGGCAAGCCTGTTGTTGATGATATCATCTTTGATAGGATAAAGAGGGAGGTTGATGGGGTGATGGCAGGATGAGGTATAGAAGGCTTGGGAAGAGCAACATACTAGTCTCTGAGATAGGCTTTGGTGCATGGACTATAGCATTGGATTGGTGGGGCAAGCAGATGGATGATGATTATGCTATAAGGATGCTCAAGCGTGCATATGATCTTGGCATAAACTTCTTTGATACAGCAGATATATATGGGAAGGGGAGGAGTGAGAGGCTTATAGCAAGGGCATTCAAGGATATGGCAATGGATGAGGTTATCATATCAACAAAGTTTGGCTATGATATATACTCTAGTATAGAGCAGATAGGGCATGGTGAGTTGCCACAGAGGTTCGATGCTAAATATGTTAAATTTGCTTTAGAGAAGAGTTTAGAGCGGTTGGAGAGGAGTTACGTTGATGTCTACAACCTCCATAACCCAAAGATGTATGCCATAATGCATGATCCACTCTTCCTAGCATTGGAGCAGTTGAGAGCAGAGGGAAGGATAAGACACTATGGTGTTGCTTTAGGTCCAGCAATAGGATGGAAGGATGAAGGTATATATGCTATGGAGAGGAGGAATGTTACCGCTCTACAGACAGTATATAACATACTGGAGCAGGAGCCAGCAAGGCAGTTCTTCCCATATGCTAGAGCAAACGATGTTGGTATACTGGTTAGGGTACCAGATGCCTCTGGAGTGCTTACAGGCAAACTAACGGTTAATACACAGTTGGATAAGAACGATCATAGAGCATTCAGGAAGAGGGCATGGATAGAGGAGGCTAGCAAGAGGCTTGATATGCTAAAGCCTATAGCAGAGGCTAGGGGATGGAGCATAAGAGAACTCGCTATAAAGTTCATCCTCTCAGAGCAGTGTGTATCATCAGTGCTACCAACAGTAACCAGCATAGAGGAGTTAGAGGCATATGCAACAATCTCAGATGGTAAGTATCTGAATAGTGATGAGTTGAATGTAATAAATGAGATGTATGATAAGGACTTTGTACTACTGCAGAGCATCCAATAAATAAATAAATAAAATAATAGCCAAACTAGTAAATTCTAATTAAGAATCCTCTATGAAGTATCTAACCCTCTCCTTCTTGAACTCTCTGGTTGAGAAGAGTATCCTGTAATCGCTTATGCCAACGCGTGCTGCAAACTCCATTGCTATACCCTCACATACCTCTCTACTCCTTGCATGTACCATGCTGTAGAGGTTGTATGGCCAGTCTGGATAAGTTGGTCTTCTATAGCAGTGTGTAACTTGAGGGAATGATGCAAGGAGTGTACCAACCTCATCTATCCTTGCCTCTGGCACTATCCATACAATCATCCCATTTGCTATAAACCCAGCATTCCTATGCCTAAGTATCGCTGCAAATCTACGCATAACACCTATACTCTCATAGTACTTTGCTCTAGCAAGATAATCCTCAACACTTATGCCAAGCCTCCTTGCAGGTTCACTGAACGGTTCACTCACCACCTCTATATCCTTCTGCAACTCTCTTATGAACATCTTATCCACCTCATCCGGCTCAAAGTTAACATTTGTTGCTATTGCTGTGGATCTTGTACCTGTATCAGCATTATTCTCTAGAGGCTTGATATCTGTTGCATCATCATCACTCATATCAAGCCTTACACCTATCTTGTACAACTTGATGGTAGGGAGTATCATGTACCTCCTCACCCCTTCAAGTGCAGCAAACCTCTCAACCTCACGCTTAACGTTGCCATATGGAGGTACTGCTATCGTGAACCACAGATTGTAGTTTGGATCATCCCTCTCGTAGTTATGGCTGACACCAGGATGTCTATTCACTGCTTCTGCTACATGCTCTATCCTTGACTGCTCTACACTCATCGCTACTAGAGCACTCTTGTACTTCAACCTCCTAGTATCGAATATAGCATCTATCTCCCTTATGATCTGCTCATCCTTGAGCCTCCTTATCCTTGCAATGACCTCCTCCTCACTTATACCAAGTCTCTCACCTATAGCAAGGAACGGTCTTGCAACTAGAGGGAACTCCCATTGTATGATGTTAAGTATCTCCCTATCTACTGCATCTAGTTGTTGTACTTGCATACACCTCTTCATATCAAAGTGGTTAATATTGGTAACTGTATGTAACAACCTTGTTTGCATATTAACTGTATGTAACCAACCTTGTTAGCATATTATAATATAGGCATATAATACATATGGGATGTTAGGCATGTATACCTCAACCTATAAATAAGATGTTAGCCTATGCTAGATGATCAACTTGATAGTTGACCTCAACATACAGGGCAAGAGTGTTCTGGTTATAGGTGCTGGTGTTGAGGGTACTAGAAAGGTTAAGGCACTTCTAGGGCAGGGATGCAAGAGCATAACTGTAGTAAGCAATAGGTTCAACAGATCCCTGCTGAATCTTGCTAGAGATGGTAGTATAAAGTTGGTGAAGAGGAGCATCAAGGATCCATCCATACTTGATGAGTTTGAGAAACCATTCTTGGTTATGGCAGCAACCAACGATAAAGCATTGAATAGAGGTATAGTGGAGAGGGCAAAGTCCATGGGTATACTTGCATATGCTGCAGATGACCCAGCAATAAGCGATTTCATCCATCCTGCTGTTATCAACATCCATGATACACTCTTCATCGCAATATCAACTAGAGGGAGTAGCCCAGCTATGGCTAGAATGCTAAGGATAAAGGCTGAGAGGGTACTCAAGAGGCTTATAAGAGAGGAGGATATAGAGATGATAAGACTTGCAGATTATGCAAGGAGCATTGCTATGAAGCATATAAGCGATATCCATGCTAGAAAGGATTACATATACTCAGTAATAAGGGATAGAGAGATAGTAGATATGCTCAAGGGTAAGAGGCTGGAGGAGGCTAGAGCAAGAGCATTAGCCCTTCTTAGCAGTTATGGAGGTAGCGTTAGATGATGAACATCCTAAACGCTAGGGTAACATACAGGCAAATACCTATACACATGCTTGAGCGCTTCACATTCAAGGATACATCATCCATATACAGGATGAAGGATAAGCATGGGTTCGATGAACTGCTCATCCTCCAGACATGCAACAGGGTAGAGGTGTATGCAGCAAGCAGTAAGGTTGATGATCCATCATCCTTGCTAGATATCTGGCATGAGTATCTTAACCTTGATAGAGAAGTGCTGGAGAAGAGTGTTGAGTTGAGCAAAGGCAAGGATGCTATACTTCATCTCTTCAGGCTTGCATCTGGTCTTGACTCACTCGTAGTTGGAGAGGATCAGATACTTGGACAGGTGAAGCGTGCACTAGAGAATGCTAGGAAGAGTAATGGGGTTGACTCATACCTTAGCATGCTATTTGAGAAGGCAGTTAGGGTTGGTAGCAAGGTTAGGGCAAGCACAAACATAAACAAGGGCAGTATCTCCTATGGCTCTATAGCAGTTAAACTTGCAGAGGAGCATCTCCATGGGCTTTATGGTAGGAGGATAATGCTAATAGGCTCTGGTGAGGCAGCAAGCATGGTAGCAAAGCCCCTCTTGAATAAGGGTATTGAGTTCATAGTTACCAGTAGAACCATGGAGAGGGCAAGGGCATTCTCTGAGAGGGTTGGAGGCAAGCCTATGGAGTTTGATCATGCTATGAGTGAGTTGGATAAAGTAGATGCACTATTCATTGCTACTACAGCACCGTACTGGCTTATAACATATGAGAAGATGGTAGAGGTTATGGAGGGGAAGAGGAAGAGGGGTATGAACAATATGGATGGAGGGGTTGAGCATGCACCATCTGCATATTCCCTTCTCCTACTAGACCTCTCAAACCCAAGCACAGTAGAGCCTAGGGTAGATAGCATAGATGGTATAAAGGTGATAAGGTTTGATGAGATATCGAGCATGGTTGAGAGGAATATAGGTGCAAGGATGAAGGAGGTTAGTGAGGCTGAGCGTATAGTTAGGGAAGAGGTTAATGCTATGGAGGCTAGGTTGAGGAGGTTTGAGGTAGAACCAATAATAGACTCACTCTTCAGGAGTGTTGATAGGATAAGGCAGAGAGAGTTGGAGAAGGCATTGAGTATGCTCAACCTTGATGAGTATAGTAAGCAAGTAGTTGAGCAGATGAGTTATGCAATAGTTGAGAGCATCCTATCCATACCTATGGATGAGTTGAGGAAGGCATCAGAGAATGGGGATGTTGAGTTTATAAGAACTGCAAGTAGGTTATTCAAGTATGGGCATGGTTTGGAGGAGCAGTATAACCATACAAGGTGAATAGTATTGAAGGGTTCAAACTTTACAGAGGGGCAGAGATCTCAACAGCAACCTTACCCACAACCTTCCAAATCAAGCATCTCAAGCATGACTTCAAGCATAGCATTCCCATCTAGTAGGTTGAGGAGGTTGAGGAGGAGTAGTGTGATAAGGAGCATGCTTATGGAGAGCAGGATAAACCTAGATAGCCTTGTATACCCTGTATTCGTGCAAGAGGGTATAGAGGATAAGGAGCCTATCCAATCAATGCCAGGATTAAGCAGGCTCCCATTATCCATGCTCAACCATGAAGTGAGACACCTCATCGAGTTAGGGGTAAGAGCAGTACTACTATTTGGCATCCCAAGAATCAAGGATGAGCATGCATCATCTGCATATGCTGAGGATGGGATAGTACAGAGGGCAGTATCATCATTAAGGAGGGAGTTCAGTAGTGATGAACTTACAATAATCACAGATGTATGCACATGCCAGTACACAACACATGGGCACTGTGGTCTTATAAATGGAAATAGAGTAGATAACGATAGTACCCTTGATGTTCTTGCAAGGATAGCAGTCAGCCATGCCTATGCTGGTGCAGATATAGTTGCTCCATCAGCCATGATGGATGGTCAGGTTAGAGCAATAAGGGATGCACTTGACGATAATGGATTCAAGGATGTCCTCATAATGTCATATTCAGCAAAGTACTCCTCCTCCCTCTATGCACCATTTAGAAGTGCAGCAGATTCAGCACCAAGGTTTGGGGATCGTAAGAGTTACCAACTCTACTATGCAAATACTAGGGAAGCAATGAGGGAGATTGAGCAGGATATACTTGAGGGTGTTGATATAATAATGGTTAAGCCAGCGATAGGATATCTGGATATAATAAGGCTTGCTAGAGATACGTTCAAGCATCCATTGGCAGCGTATAGCGTCTCTGGAGAGTATGCATTGGTGAAGGCAGCAGCCATGCAAGGGTTGATAGATGAGGATGCTGTTATTATGGAGTTGCTAACATGCATAAGACGTGCTGGTGCAGATATTATAATAACATACTTTGCAAAGAGAGCAGCAGAGATAATGAATGGTAAAGTGAATAGATAGTAGAGATAGCATCATCATTCTATGCTATGATAAGATTATAAATTTTATTAATGGTTATCTCATGAGGGCTATCATGAGTAGAGGTAGAGGGATGGATAAGAGCATCAAACTATTCGAGAGAGCATCCAAGCATATGGTTAAAGGTGTTAATAGCCCAATAAGGTACTTTGAACCATATCCTTTCTTTGTTAAACGTGCTAGAGGATGCAGGGTTTATGATGTTGATGGCAACTCCTATATAGACTACTGCATGGGCTATGGTGCATTACTGCTTGGGCATGCATTCAAGGATGTGATAGATGATGTTAGGGCACAACTCTCAAAGGGTTCCCTATACTGTATGCCAACTGAGCATGAGGTTGAGCTTACTGAACTACTCAACAGATGCATACCATGTGCAGAGACCATAAGGCTTGTCAATACAGGTATGGAGGCTACGTACCATGCTATAAGGATAGCAAGGGCATATACAAAGAGGAGGAAGATAATCAAGTTCGATGGCTGCTATCATGGCTCCCATGACTATACACTTGTTAAATCATATGCAAGTGTGGATGAGATGCTCTCTTCTGCTATGCTTGAGGGTGTTGCAAGCAACACAATCATCCTACCATACAATGATATAGATGCCATCAAGGATGCTATGCAGAAGATAGGGGATGATGTTGCTGCCATAATAGTAGAGCCAGTTATGGCCAATGCTGGATTAATACCTCCATCCAATGGATTCCTTGAGACCCTCAGCAGTGTCTGCAGGGAGCATGGTTCACTACTTATATTTGATGAGGTTGTTACAGGGTTCAGGTTAGCCTTGGGAGGGGCTCAGGAGTACTATAACATCAAGCCAGATATAGCAACATTTGCAAAGGCAATGGCAAATGGATTTGCAATAGCATGTATTGCAGGGAGAAGGGATGTTATGAGTATGCTTGCACCAGAGGGTAGGCTCTACCAAGGGAGCACATTTGCTGGCAACCCTGTATGTGTTACAGCAGCAATAGCAACTATAAGGTATCTGATGAGGCATAGATCAATATACAGGTTGATGGAGAAGAGATGCAATGAACTTGTAAGTATGATGAGTGATATGGTTAGGGATAATGGGATTGAGGCAAGGATCAACTCAATAGCATCAATGCTTCAGATATTCTTTACAAGCAATGAGGTTAGAGATTATGCTACTGCTAAACTATCAAACACAACGCTATTCAAATCCTACTTTAAGGAACTCCTGAAGCAAGGGGTATTCATACCACCATCACAGTTCGAGGTATGCTTCCTCTCACTTGCACATGATGATACCATCATAAGGAGTACAGGGGAGAAGATAGGTAGAGTATTGAGTATATTAGCAAGGGAGTTGAGCAAAAGGGTTGAGGTTACTAGTAGGGAGTAGAGGGAGCAGACTCTCATTGGTGCAGACTGAGCATGTTATATCACTCCTTAAGCATGTAGATAGCAGTATAGAGTTTGAGATAGTTACTATAAAGACCAAAGGCGATATGGATGCTAGACCACTCTACACTATAGATGGTAAGGGTGTATTTGAGAAGGAGGTTGATCAGGCAGTGCTCTCTGGCAGTGTGCATCTTGCTGTCCATAGCATGAAGGATGTACCATCAGATCTGCATGAGGATCTTGTGATAGCAGCAGTACCAAAGAGGGATAGTCCATATGATATGCTGATAAGCAAGGGTCAAGGCTATAGCCTTACAAGCCTCCCAAGCAAGAGTGTTATAGGCACCAGTAGTCTAAGAAGGCTTGTACAGCTCAAGAGGGTTAGAGGTGATCTTGTAGTGAAGCCAATAAGGGGTAATGTGGATACAAGGATAGGGAAGATGCTTAATGGGGAGTATGATGCAGTAGTGCTTGCAGAGGCTGGACTATCAAGGCTAGGGCTAGGATCAGGGTCAGGGCTAAGGCCTTACTTCGTTGAGAGGCTTAGCAAGGATATAATGATGCCAGCCCCAGGACAGGGTGCACTTGCAGTAGTTGTAAGGAAGGATAGCAATGATCTTATCAGGTTGTTGAAGGGTATAGAGGATATAGCATCTAGAGCAGAGATAGAGGCTGAGAGGGTATTGTTAAGGGAGATGAATGCTGGGTGTAGGATGCCTCTAGGCGCACTTGCAAGAGCATATCCATCAGGCCTTCTAACATTAGAGGCATGTATAATCTCTGCAGATGGTAGAGATGTTGTAAGGGCATCTGCATCATCAAGCATTGCTGATGCAGAGGGATTAGGAGCAATGGTTGCAAGATCCCTGTTAGAGCAAGGAGCAAGGAGAATATCTGAGGAGTGGAGATCAACTGTTGAGCATAGCAATGCTAGCATCTAGTAATAGTGGTCATGGGAGAAGGTTAGGAGGAGGAAGAAGAAGGGGGAGGAGGGGCTATGGGTAGCAATGGTAAGAGTGATGGTAACTACGATAGCAATAGCCATAACAATAGTAGTAATAGTAGCAATAACGATGGTAATGGCAATGGTAATGGTAATGGCAAGGTATACATAGTTGGCGCTGGTCCAGGGGATCCAGGATTATTAACCATCAAAGCCTTGAAGGTTATAGAGCAGGCAGATGTGGTGCTTTATGATAGGCTTGTTAGTGATGGAGTACTTGGATTTATACCTGAGCATGTTGAGAAGGTTTACGTTGGCAGAGAGGTTGGGGATGATACCACCCATCAAGATACCACCAATATGCTCATGCTCAAGTATGCTAGAGAAGGTAAGAAGGTTGTTAGGCTTAAGGGAGGAGATCCATTCATATTTGGAAGGGGAGGGGAGGAGGCAGAGTTTCTAGTAGAGCATGGTATAGAGTTTGAGATAGTGCCAGGTATAACATCTGCAATAGCTGCACCAGCATATGCAGGTATACCCCTAACCCATAGAGCATATTCATCCTCTCTAGCAATAATCACTGGGCATGAGGCTACCAAGGATAAGCATGGTATTGATATAGCAGGTATAGCAAAGGTAGTAGATACTCTTGTAGTGCTTATGGGTATATCAAACCTCAAGGATATTGTAGATACTCTATTGAGCAATGGTATTGCTGAGGATACACCAATTGCTATAGTAGAGTATGGTACTGTTAAAGATAAGCAGAGGGTTACCATATCAACGCTCAAGAACATAGTTGAGTATGCAAGGGATGTTAGACCCCCTGCTGTAATAGTTATAGGTAGAACTGTGGATCTTGCAGAGAAGTTAAGATGGTACAAGGGATGCAAGTATAGATCGTTCAGGTGATTTATGCAATGCAGAAGATCATACTACTCACAAGGGATAGGATAGAGGTGAGAGAGGGTGAAGAGAGTAATGCTAGCAGTAGCAATAAGATTAAGAGCATAATTGCAGAGTTGGAGGGGAAGGGGTTCAATCTCATGCTTCATAAGACCATAGATGTTGTAAGGGATGAGGAGAAGGTCATCAATGCATTGAAGAGGTTCATATCATCAGAGTATGACTTTATAGTATTCATGAGTGTTAGTGCTGTTAGGTTCATCATTGATGCTATACATGCTAGTGGTCTTGAGCCTAGCATACTTAATGATAGATGTTATGTTATTGCAGTAGGTCCAAGCACTAGGGATGAGTTGGTTAAGAGTGGTGTAAGGGTAGACCTCATCCCTCCAAGATACTCATCCTATGGTCTCATAGAACTCTTCAGATCTATCAAGGATGATCCTAGGCATGGTGGTAAGGTTAGGGTATTCATACCAAGGAGTAGAGAGGCAAGCACCCTCCTTGCTGATGCTTTAACCTCTCTTGGCTTCAGGGTTGATGAGGAGCATATATACAGGGTAGTGCCAAGCAGGCATGATGGATGGAAGAAGGTTGCAGAGTACATTGCAAATGGAAGTTTACATCATATAATCTTCACTAGCTCATCATCTGTTAATGCATTCTTCACCATCATTAACGAGTATAGCAAGGACGATGCTGTAGATGCTATCTTGAAGAATGGTACTCGCATAGTTGCCATAGGACCATTAACAGCAGATACACTTAGAGCATATGGTCTTAATCCTTATGTTGCTGATGAGCATACGGTACAGGGTACACTTGAATTATTACTGAAGATTGTAGAAGATGTTGAAGATAATCCATAATACAAGTGTTTATTGAGCAATATGGAGCAGTAGAATGTTTAAATATGTATAACAGAGTTATAATGGTATGGCAAGCCAGGATGTTATAAGGGATTACAGCAAGTACGACTTTAAGGACCCTGTTGATATGTATGTTTACATAAGCAGGAAGGGTCTATCAAGGGAGACCATAGAGGAGATAAGCAGGATAAAGAATGAGCCTGAGTGGATGCTCAAGTTTAGGCTCAATGCATATGAGATGTTCCTGAAGATGCCCATGCCAAGATGGGGAGGAGATCTCAGCAAGGTTGACTTTGATAACATCTACTACTATGCAAAGCCAACCGACAGGAAGGGTAGGAGTTGGGATGACGTGCCAGAGAATATAAGGAAGACTTTTGAGCGCCTAGGCATACCAGAGGCTGAGCGAAAGTTCCTTGCTGGGGTTGGTGCACAGTACGAGTCAGAGACAGTATACCATAAGTTGAGGGAGGATCTTGAGAAGAAGGGCGTCATCTTCTGTGACACAGATACAGCACTGAAGGAGCATGAGGATATATTCAGGAAGCACTTTGCAAAGGTTGTACCTCCAAACGATAACAAGTTTGCTGCACTTAACAGTGCTGTATGGAGCGGGGGCTCATTCGTATACATACCTGAGGGTGTAGAGGTTGATATGCCACTTAATGCCTACTTTAGGATAAATGCACAGAACATGGGTCAGTTCGAGCGTACACTGATAATAGCAGAGCCATACAGCAAGGTACACTATATAGAGGGATGCACAGCACCTATCTACTCAACAGAGTCATTGCATTGTGCTGTTGTAGAGGTTATAGCAAAGAAGGGTGCAACTGTACGTTATACAACGCTCCAGAACTGGAGCAATGATGTCTACAATCTAGTAACGAAGAGGGCATATGCATATGAGGATGCTGTGGTTGAGTGGGTTGATGCAAATATAGGTAGCAAGTTAACTATGAAGTACCCATCTGTATATCTGCTAGGAAAGAATGCTAGGGCAGATCTGTTGAGCGTTGCTTTTGCTGGCAAGGGTCAGCACCAGGATACTGGGGCAAAGGCTGTACACCTTGCACCAAACACAACCTCAAAGATAATCTCAAAGTCAGTTAGCAAGGATGGAGGTAGAACATCCTACAGAGGGTTGCTGCACGTTGCAAAGGGAGCAACCAATGTAAAGTCAACTGTGCGATGTGATGCCCTGCTTATAGATGAGATATCTAGAACCGATACATATCCATACATAGAGGTTAATGAGGATGATGCAACAATAACCCATGAGGCTAGTGTAGGAAAGATAGGCGAAGATCAGATCTTCTACATAATGAGTAGAGGCTATACTGAGCAGGAGGCGTTGAGCCTAATAGTCTCAGGCTTCCTAGAGGTATTCACAAAGGAGTTACCAATGGAGTATGCTGTTGAGTTCAATAGGCTAATAAAGATGGAGATGGAGGGTGCTGTAGGTTAAAGGACAAGGCTCGATCGATATGATGGAGAGTGCATTACCCATCTCATATTTTGATGATCAAAAGGTAAGAGAGGTTATTGGGTTAAGGTACAATGAGCCAGCATGGCTCATAGAATCTAGGGTTAAAGCATTATCCAATTATAGAACCCTTCCAGATGAGAGGTCACCACTCTTCAACAAGTATACAACAGCAAACCTCCTTGATACTAACAGGTTGATGATCATGCTTGATGGTACTCATGAGTTGGATGATGAGTTGAAGAGGAGGAGGGATGAGATAAGGAAGGGTATAGTCATAACCCAAGCAGGTAGAAGCATAGAGGTTAAAGGGTTGAGCAAAAGCCTTGAGGAGGAAGGGTTGGTCATAAAGGGTATCATGGATGCACTTAAGGATGATGAGAGTGTTGAGATTATAAGGAGAGTATCAAGCAGGATAGACACTGGTGAGGATAAGTTCCTTGCACTAGAGCATGCATTATTCAACTCTGGCCTCTTCATATACGTACCAAAGGGCATGGTGCTTGATGAACCTATAACTATAATACGTTCATTGCCAAGTGATGGTACCCTTGTTGAGAGGAATATAGTATATGCTGATGTATCGAGCAGGGTAAGGATAGTTCAAGAACTCTACTCAGGTTATAGTGGTGATGATAATAATGCTAGCAATGGTACACAGCAGGCATACTTTGAATCCAACGAGTGCTACATAGCAGATAATGCAGATGTAGAGTTCATAACAACCCAAGGTATGAGCAGTAATATAGCATACTTTACAAATAGGAAGGCATTCATAGCAAGGGATGCAAGGTTCAACTCGTATCTAGGCTTGTTTGGAGGCACATTGAGTAGATGCAAGGTAGATAACATGCTAGAGGGGTTTGGTGCAAGTGCAGAGCACTTCAACATCATCTTTGGTGATGGTACCCAAGCATTCGATCTTACAGCAAATATGATGCATCTGGAAGCAAGTACAAGAGGTAGAGTGTTATCAAAGGCTATAGTAAAGGATACATCCAGATCACTATTCAAGGGTATGATAAATATAGGCAAGGATGCAAAGGGCTCAGAGTCCTATCTTGCTGGTCATGCAATAATCCTTAACAAAGGGGCAAGGGCAGACTCCATACCAGCGTTAGAGATAGAGACCAATGAGGTTAAAGCAACACACTCTGCATCTGTTGCACAGATTGATGAGGAGCAGATCTTCTACATGATGAGTAGAGGTATGAGCAGGGATGAGGCAAAGAGGGCTATAGTCTTTGGTTTCATAGAGCCATTGCTAAAGAGGCTAAGCATGGATGCAAGGATATACACAACATACCTAGTTGATTGCAAGTGGAGAGGAAGGCAGTTGATGCTTAGATCGGATGATGTTATGAGGGAGATATGGGAGGTTGAGGAGGAGTCTAGGAGGATAGAGAGCGATATATTTGAGAAGCATTACAAGTATAGATGAGATAGATAATGTTTGTTACTATTGATTGATTGGTTGATTGATCAACTAACTGATTGGGCATGAACTGGGTTAGGGTATGCAGCAAGTACGATCTTAAAGAGGGAGAGGTAGTAAGCATAGATCTTGATGGAAGGCAGTTGATGCTCATAGTGCAGAATGGCATCATATATGCCTTGGATAGGATATGCACGCATATGGATGCAGATCTGAGCATGGGCTTTCTTGCCGAGGGGCAGATCACATGCCCATTGCATCTATCAAGTTTTAGGCTTGAAGATGGTGTAGCATTGAATCCACCAGCAGAGAGACCATTGAGGAGGTACAATGTTAAAATAGATGGCGATGATATATACGTGCAGGTGGAATGAATAGATGTTAAGCATAATCGATGTTAAGAGGATAAGGGCTGACTTTCCAATACTGGAGAGGAGCGTTAGGAATGGTAAGAGGCTTATCTACTTCGATAATGCTGCAACAACACAGAAGCCAAAGCAGGTTATAGATGCTATATACAACTACTACATGAACTACAATGCAAACATACACAGAGCTGTACACCAACTCTCTGAGGAGGCTACAGAAGCGTATGAGGGTGCAAGGAGCAAAGTTGCTAGGTTCATAAATGCTAAGAGTGATGAGGTTGTATTTGTAAGGAATGCAACAGAGGCAATAAACCTTGTTGCATATGCATGGGGTAGGGCAAACATAAAGGCTGGGGATACTATAGTTGTTAGCGAGATGGAGCATCATAGCAACATAGTACCTTGGCAGTTGCTTGCTAGGGAGAAGGGTGCTAGATTGCACTACATTAGGATAGATTATGGTGATGGTGCCAAAGGAAGTAATAGTAGCAATAGTAGTAGAAGCAATAGTAGCAGTAATAGCACTAATTATGGTGATAGTTATAGTTATGGTGATAGTGATGATGGTGATAGCTCGCTCATCCTTGATGATCTATACGATGCTATATCCCATGCTAATGTTAAACTTGTTGCCATAACCCATATGTCAAATGTATTAGGTACTATAAACCCAGTAAAGGAGATAGTTGATATATGTAAGGATAAGGGCATAAAAGTCCTTGTTGATGGTGCACAATCTACCCCTCATATGCCTATAGATGTTAAGGATATTGGTTGTGACTTCTTTGCATTCTCTGCACACAAGATGCTTGGTCCAACTGGTGTTGGAGTACTCTATGCCAAGAGGGATATACTTGATGCCATGGACCCATTCATAGGTGGAGGGGATATGATAAAGGAGGTGCACAAGTATACTGCCTCATGGAACGATCTGCCATGGAAGTTCGAGGCAGGTACACCCAATATAGCAGATGTTATAGGCTTTGGTGCAGCTATAGATTACCTTAATGCAATAGGTATGGAGAATGTTAGAGCATATGAACACCAACTCACAGAGTACATGCTATCAAGGCTGATGGAGGTTAAGGGCTTGAAGTTGTATGGGAGCAAGGAGGCAGATAGGCGTGGGGCAGTATTCTCATTCAACCTAGCAGATATACACCCTCATGATCTAGCAACTATACTTGATGAGGATGGGATAGCGATAAGATCTGGGCACCATTGTGCTCAGCCATTGATGGAGAGGCTAGGGGTAGCAGCAACATCTAGGGCAAGCCTGTACATATACAACACAAGGGAGGAGATAGATAGGTTCATAGACTCTCTAGAGAGGGCAAGGTTGATATTCAGGGTAGGAGGTTGATCAATCTATGAGTAGTGCGGATATCTATAGGGAGATAATACTTGACTACTACAGAAACCCAAGGAACTATGGAAGGCTAGAGAGGCCAGATGTTGTGGTTAGGGACTCAAACCCTCTATGTGGGGATGAGGTTGAGATGCACATAAGGTTTGAGGATGGTAAGATAAAGGATATAAGGTTCAACGGCAAGGGATGTGCAATAAGCCAGGCAAGTGCATCCATGCTTACAGAGATGGTCATGGGTAAGAGCCTAGAGGAGGTTAAGGCTTTAGGGAAGCAGGATATACTGGAGGCCCTTGGCTTACCCAACCTTGGTCCAGCAAGGATCAAATGTGCATTGCTCTCACTCAAGGTATTCAAGCTTGGCATATACTCTTACCTTGCTGATAAGATGGGCGAGAGTGAGGCATCAAGCATAAAGGAGGAGGCATCAAAACTCTTCTAGTAGTTGTTATTGCCTTTTATAAGAGAAGGAAGGGAATATCATGATATGCTATATCTATCTACACTCTACTCATGCCTTCGCTGCTACCCTTTCATACGCCATCTCCAGAACCTCCATCATGGGTAGTTTCTTCCCAGCAAGGTAGAGTACTAGTGCACCACCAGCAGTGCTTATATGATCAACCTTATCGCTTAGTCCAAACCTCTGGAGTGCTGCAGTCATATGCCCTCCACTAACTATTGTAGTACTTAGAGACCTTGCAACTATCTCTAGCAGTGTTTTTGTACCATATGCAAACTGCTCCCTCTCGAATGCACCAGCAGGTCCGCTCATGAATATAGTGCCAGCACCGCTTATAACCTTCTCATAACTCTCTATCGTCTTGCTCCCTATATCAAGGATGGTATCATCATCAGTGAACTCATCAAGGTTCTTCTCAACCCTCTCGCCATTATTCTCTGTAGCGTAATCCACAGGGAGCATGAATACATTTGGGTACTTCTGCATCAACTTTCTAGCCTTCTCAACAAGTGCTTCCTCCTTTATGCCTAGCTTGTTTGCCTTGAACCTACCCTGTGCCATGAGGAATATTATGGATATAAGCCCAGTAAGGAGTACCTTATCAGCCCTGCCTCCCTGTATAAGCGTCTCTATAGCCTCAAGCCTATCTGAGATCTTTGAACCTCCAAGTATGACAACGTATGGTCCCTTTGCAACAGTAAGCACTCTATCCAATGATTGAACTTCCCTTGCAACAAGCCTTCCAGCGCATGCAGGGAGCAGGTATGGGAAGCCTACTATGGATGGATGTGCCCTATGTGCAGATGGGAAGCAGTCAAGTATGCATGCATCCATGAACCTTGCAAGCCTTCTGACCATCACTGTATTTGCTGCATCCTTTGGAGCAAACTCGTAGTTCTCCTCTGCACAGAACCTTAGGTTATCAAGAAGAAGGACATCCCCATCCTTCATACCCTCTATCCTTCTCCTAGCCTCTGGACCCATCACATCCTCAACGAACATAACCTTCCTACCTATCATCCCTTCAAGTATCTCAGCATGCTGGCTTAGATCTGTGTAGTCATAGCGCCCAACCCTGCCTTGATGGGAGCCTACAACAACCCTTGCATGCTCCAGTTCCTTTATAGTTGTGCTTGCCTCACTTATCCTTATCCTCTCTATTATCTTGAGTGTATCTGGATGGATTGGAACATTCATATCAACCCTGATGAATACAGTCTTACCATTAAGATCCATATCATCTACTGTTAGCATGTTCATCCTCTCTACCCTCTATCTGCATCTACTAGATGCCATAGCGATAAAAACTTTATTTTGTTCCATCCTTCACTCTACTCTCTATCTTCATCTATCCACCATCAAGTAGATAGTAATGATAATATTATTTGTATACGATCTGCTACATGTGCTTGGAAGAACAGCATTGGTACCTTTACGCTCCATAACATTCTTCTCACTACTAATAGCCTTTGTAGTAGTGAGCATCCTTGTAGCATCGGGGGTAACAGAGGGTCTAGATACTAGCATATTCAAGGCTATAACTGGCTCCAGAACATATAGCATGGATCTTATCATGGTTGGGGTAACAACAACATCAGATATATTTCCCATATACTTCTCGCCATTGCTAATAATAGCATTCATACTCATCGTGAGGAAGAGTAGTAGAAGGATGGGAGCAGTTCTCATGCTTGTGATACTTGTAACTGCTCTAGCATCATTGCAGTTGAAGAACATAGTGTACAGGGATAGGCCAGATTATGAGTTCAAGGTAGAGGGCTTGGAGTACAAGGTTGAGTTGGATACTATTGCAGTAAGTTCAAGCTCATACCCATCTGGTCATGCCTCATGGAGCACTGCATTTGCTCTAGTCATGAGTTACATGCTTAGGGAGAAGCGTATTGGTAGGATGAGTATTGGGATGCTATTCTGGATTTATCCTATACTTATATCATTCAGCAGGGTATACGTTGGGGCACATTATCCCATGGATGTGGTTGGAGGCACGTTATTGGGGCTGATAGTTGGTAACTTCATGGCAAGGATCTTCAGACTACATCAACCATCTTAATGTTTATAACATGAACGTATTTGCAGAATCCTCATCAAGGAGTAGTAGTGCATAATGGTTGCTATCATGATGGTATACAAGGTATCTTATGTTTATGCTCATGCTACCCTTGAAGAGATGCCTTATCCTTAGGTTGAGTTCGTTGAGCAGTGCATAGCCTATGCTCCTTGCATTACTGCTCTTTGGTAATAGCACTCTAAACCTTATCGCTCTATGCTGCTCATAGAGTTGGAGTATACCATCTATTGCATCCATGGCAGAATTCACATCACTCACCATGAATGAGTGTATAACTGGCACTTGAGATGGATGCATGACTTTTGTACTGAAGGAGAGGTAAATAAAGCAATCTACAGGCAGTATGGTGTCTACTATCTTGCGTTCAAATCTTTATAAGTATATCCAGTTCTAACTATTGTATGAAAGCATTCGTGGAGATAAAGATAGAGGCTGGTGCAAACATAGAGAGGATAATACAGTTGCTTAGGAGCACGGAAGGGGTTAAGGAGGCATTTGCTGTTACTGGACATACAGATATAATAGCAAGTGTAGAGGCTAGCGATCTTAAAGGTATAGCAGATGTAGTTACGCAGAAGATACATGCTATAAAGGGGATTGATAATACAGAGACCATGGTCTGTGTTGAAGATTAACAAAGTACCAATAATACTATCACCCTCCTTCTTCTCCTATACTATTTAACACTTAAATTGGCAATCATGGTAGAACCAGTATGCATGAGTACATAAAGATTGTTTATGTAGATAAGCCAAGACTCAACGAGCCATACATGATATGCGGGTTCCCAGGGAGTGGGTATGTTGGTAAGTTGGCTGTGGAGCATCTAGTGCAAGAACTCAAAGCAAAGCCCATGATAGATATATACTCTTACTCATTCCCTCCACAGGTTGTTATAAGGCAGGATGGTACAGTTGAGCTCATGAAGAACAGCATCTACTATTGGCAGGACTATGGGGGAAGGGATGTTAACAGTAACAGTAACAGCAATAATGATCTACTCCTTCTAACTGCTGATGCGCAGCCTCTAACCCCAGAGGGAGAGCATCTACTTGCTGAAACCATAATAGATATAGCAGTAGAGTTGAATACAAAGATGATATTCACGTTAGCAGCATACATAACAGGTGTATTCATGGATAAGCCAAGGGTTTATGCAACAGCAACAAGCGCTGATATGATTGAAGGGCTAAAGAGTAGAGGGATAGCAACTATGGATAGTGGTAGTATAACAGGTATGAACGGTTTACTGCTTGGTATGGCTAGGCTGAAGGGTATCAATGGTGTATGCCTACTTGCTGAGACATCTGGCTATGTTGTTGATGCAAAGGCATCCCAAGCAGTGTTGAAGTCGCTACTGGAGTTTGTGAATATGCGTATAGATATGAGTAGTTTAGAGAAGAGGGCAAAGGATACAGAGATGATAATAAAGGCACTGGAGCAGCAGGCAAGAAGGGGTGGTATGGGAGGCATGGTGCAGGAGCAGTTTAGGGAGGAGCAGGAGAAGGACAGGGATAGGGAACTAGGCTACATAAGTTAGAATATTGCAGAGTCAATAATAATAATTCCTTGTAGATATCTTACCCTACCTTCCTTATCTTACAGATCTACGATATATACAACGCTATGCTGATCTTAATTAATACTCTATCACATCCAACTTACCATATCTGCCTATATTCAGAGTATTCTCGCCCTTGAACTCCTTTGTATAACCATTTGTTATAGATATCTTGGAGCCTTCTCTAACCATATCTATCTGATCATTCCATAACGTTAACTTTATCCTCCCTGAATCATCCTTTATTATGCAGTCTGCAACCTTTGCCTTACCACCATCCTTCAGCCTAACCTCTCTAGCCTCAGATATGCTTACAACCTCTGCAGCATCTATTGTTACCTTGCTCATTCCACTCCTTATATCAGATATTCGCATAGATTGCACGAGTAACACATTATAATAAAGGTTGTGCTATCTTTATCATACAGGAAGCGGGGGTAGCAGAGCCTGGTCAAATGCGCGGGACTCAAGATCTATCCCATCATATGCAAGGGTATATGTGGATATGTTGGGTTGACTGAGTAATTGATGGGATGGATTGATGGATAGATAGATAGATAGATAGATGGGTGATCCCGTCCCTTAGGGGTTCGTGGGTTCAAATCCCACCCCCCGCACCATTCTATGCTAATCTAGACTAGCATTAACTAACCAACCAACTAACAAACAAACAATGCTATACACTCTATTCTATACTATAGAGTCTCTAGTATGTACTTACTACTAAATATTTGATAGAAATTAGTTAATAGTAGTAAATTTTACACAAACTTTTTAAATAAACGTGTAATTATTAAAGATATGAACACAAATGTAATAGCAAAGAGCAAGATGGATGGTGTAGAGTCTGCAGATGCTGTAAACGCTGCAGGTGGAAGAGGGAGGAGTAAGGGGGTGTAGGTAAGGGGATGATGACAGGCATGTTCATGCTCTTCAACAACGATGAATACAAGGAGCCTATAGAGAGGATAATCAGGGTGCTGTTGGATCTAGGCTTAACGCTTAACGAGGCTAAGGTGTATGTGTACCTTGCAAAGACTGGCTACAGGAAGGCTATAGAGATAGCAGAGAATATAGGCATACCAAGGACTGAGACGTATCAGATACTTAATAGGTTGCAGAGCAGAGGGCTTGTTATAGCAACGATGGAGCATCCAGTGAGATATGCAGCAGTTGAGTTTAACGATCTGTTGAAGACTATGATAAATGTAAGCATGGAACGCCTTAAGGAGTTCGATAGGAGGAGGGAGGAGATACTACAGGTATGGAACAACCTACCAGAGTTTGCAAAGACCTCATGCGATGATAAGGATAGGTTCCAGATACTTGAAGGTAGGGATAATGTATACGCAAGGATAAGCAGTATGGTTGCTGATGCAGGTGAACTGCTCATGATATGCAATGAGGTTGATGCCCTAAGGATGTACAACTATGGCATAATTGATGTAATAGCAAAGTGCAGCAATGTAAAGATAATAAGTAGTGTATCCCCAAGCATGGCATCTGTATTCATGGATGTAGGCTTGAGTAATGTAAGGAGGATAGAGAGCAAGTTCCCATTGGTGATTATAAAGGATAGGAAGGAGATGGTCCATGTTATTAGGGAGAGGAATAAGAATGATACAGCAGCGATATGGACAGATTCAACAGCACTAATAGAGTCTATACTAGCACTCTTCTCAATGCTATGGAAGGATGTAGATGATAGTAAGCAGTAGCATGTAGGGAAGAGAAGAGCAGGAGCAACAGGAATCCTAGGTTTACCTACAATGCATATGCAAGCATTAGGTAGCCTAGGCTATATACCATCCATCAACCACAAACCTTTCTTTTGTTTTTATTTATTTTGTTCATATAGCTTTGGTAGAGGCTGATACACCTGCTGAAGATTTATAAATGCTTAAATCCATCATAGCACGGGTTGGGTTACATACAGACACTCAAACGCATAAGGGAGGGTAGAACTGATTACAGGAAGAGGAAGGCTATACTGTTAGGGAAGCATGTATTTGCAACTGTGAGGATAAGCAATGAGAATATCCTTGTTCAGATAAGCAAGGCATCAATAAATGGTGATGTAGTGCTAGCATCTGCTCATAGCAGAGAACTTCTCAAGTATGGATGGAAGGGCTCGAGGCGATGTATTCCAGCATGCTATCTTACAGGTTTACTTGCTGGAAAGAAGGCAAAGGCTGCAGGTATAGATTCTTGCATCATATATACAGGGTTAAGAGGCTTCTCCTCTAGGATAGGAGCATGCACCAAAGGGATTATAGATGCAGGTTTGGATGTTCCAGTTGGTGAGGATGCTCTACCAGATGAGGAGAGGATATCTGGCAAGCATATAGCAGATTATGCTTTGATGCTCAAGGAGGAGGATGAAGAACTTTACTCCAAGGTCTTCTCAGCCATACTTGCTAGAGGTTTAAGACCAGAGGATTATGTTAAGCACTTCAACGAGGTTAAGGATAATATAATGAGAGAGGATGGTGATTGATATGGGTATGCATTCAGATAGCAGACATACGGGTAGAGAAGGAGTTGGGAGAGGAGGGGAGGGCAAGGATTTAGAGGGTTGGGTACCTAGAACAAAGGTAGGTGTCTATGTAGTAAACAAGCAGATAACTACTCTGGAGCAGGTCTTCGAGCAGGGTTATAGAGTTAGGGAGCCAGAGATAGTGAAGATGCTACTTCCAGATCTGAAGAGCGAGGTTGTGCATGTTGGTGTTGTGCAGAAGCAGACAGATGCTGGAGAACTAACAAGGTTCAGTGCAATAGTTGCATGTGGTGATGAGCATGGGTGGTTTGGTATAGGAAGGGGAAAGGCAGCACAGATGAGGCTTGCAATAGACAAGGCAACTAGGGATGCAATGCTTAACATCATCCCAGTAAAACTTGGATGTGGGAGTTGGGAGTGTAGATGCAATGTGCAGCACTCAGTACCATTCAAGGTAGTGGGCAAGGGAGGGAGCGTCAAGATAGAGATCATCCCTGGACCTAGAGGTCTTGGGCTTGTAGCAGGAGCAAATATAACGATGATGCTTAGACTAGCAGGGATAAGGGATGCATGGACAAGGACATTTGGCTCCACAAGTACCATGTCCTCTACAGCCTTAGCAGTATACAATGCGTTGAGGAATACGTACAGCATAGGTTGAGATGGGAGGGAGGGGAAGCATAGATATGGCTTACCTTGTTATAAGGCTGAGAGGTACAATAAATGTACCATACTGGGCAAGGCATACGCTAGCACTCCTAAACCTTAAGAGAAGGTTCAACGCAACCATAGTGCCTGAGCAAGAGCCTTACCTAGGAATGCTTAGGAAGGTCAAGGATCATGTAGCATGGTGCAAGGTTGATGCTGGGTTTGTAAAGCAGTTGCTGGAGAAGAGAGGAAGGTATGAAGATATAAACAAACTTGGGTTCTCAAGTATAGATGAGCTTGCAGATGCTCTTGCAAGTGATAAGGTCATACTATCAAGACTTAATGTTAGGCCTTGGTTTGCACTAGCCCCTCCTAAAGGAGGTTTCAAGAAGAGTAGCAAGCATATGTACAGTGATGGTGGTATATTAGGAGAGAATAGGGAGTTGCTAGAACTTGCAAGTAGGATGATCTAACAATACTTATCTTACATTATGGTAGATAAATTATTCTGGTTAATGATAGATACAATAATGGCACTAGCCAGTGAATGAATTAAGGGATGAATAAATTAACGAAGGAGAGAGAAGCGTATAGAGTAAGGGAATAAAGTGCCAGTAGATATCAATAAGATCATAGACAGTATCATCCATTATACTACATTAACTGCTACTATGCTGGTATCTACAACAACAAACTCTATATTATTACTTTTAGCCAACGCTTTATATACACCATGCTCATATGCAAGTGAACCTCCATCCTGTATAAGCACCTTCTCTCTGGCTGATCATTCATCAACTGTAGCATCACCATCCCCATTATTACCTCTTATAGAGGTTCAGCAAGGCTTAATTAACGCCTCCTCATCTGGTAATGTGTGGCAACGAGGCGTAGAAAGGTTAGGAGGTTGAGAGGCTCAAGAACCCATGGATGGGGGCAGATAGGTCAGCATAGGGATACAGGGAAGAAGGGTTATAGGAAGGTTGGGTTGCATAAGCACAAGTGGACGCAAGCCGTGCTCATGGAAGGTAAGTACTTCGGTAAGCATGGGTTCCATAACCCAACCAGTAAAAGCATAGAGCACTGGGTGAATGTTGGTAGCCTAGATGATCTCTTCCTCAAGTATGGTAAGGTTGATGGTGATGATAATAATGGGAAGAAGGTTATAGATCTAAACTCATTAGGTTATGATAAGTTACTTGGCTCTGGTAATGTTAAGGGTGCTTACAGTGTTATTGTCAAGGCATGTACAGAATCAGCAAGGAACAAGGTTATAAGCGCTGGTGGTGAGATCATCCTATGCTGAAACCTGCTGGTATAAGCTTTAGGAGCATAGTTGACAAGGCTGCAGTATATCTGCCCCAGATACCAAAACCAAAGAAGAAGTTAACCCTTACCCAGAAGTTCGTATGGAGTGGATTAGCACTCCTAGTCTACCTTGTCATGGGGCAGATCCCTCTCTATGGTGCACCAACAAGCCCATTCGATCCATTCGCTGCATTCAGGGTTATATTTGCATCACAACAAGGTACGTTGATAGAACTTGGTATAGGACCTATAGTCACTGCTGGATTGCTGATGCAGCTACTCAAAGGTGCAGAGATATTCAAGCTAGACTTCAAGAACCCTGAGGATAGAGCACTCTTCACCTCAGCAACGAAACTTGTTACAATAATAGTGATAATAGTTGAGGGAGCAATATATGGCTCCATGGTGTACAAGATGCCTCAGGATGTTACCATGATAATAATAGGGCAATTGATAGGTGCAAGTCTTATAGTTATGTTCCTTGATGAGATGGTGCAGAAGGGCTGGGGTCTAGGAAGTGGGATAAGCCTCTTCATAATGGCTGGGGTAGCACAAAGTGTGCTCTGGCACATGTTCAGCCCTGTAACTGCACAAGACGGCTTACCATTTGGTGTATTCCCCATGCTCATACAGATGGCTTCTAGTGGTAACTTTGATATCATGCATGCATTATTCAGGTTTGGACAGTTACCAAACATCATAGGACTAGTTGTAACTATAGCGATAATAGCACTCCTACTCTTCACGCAAGGTATGAAGATTGAGATACCAATAGTCTCTAGCAGGTTTAGAGGGTTCACAGCCTCATACCCTATAAAGTTCATGTATGTATCAAACGTTCCAGTAATACTTGCATCTGCACTTATCGCTAACCTTGTATTCATGGCCCAACTCTTCTGGGCAAACTACAACCCATTGAACAGTAGAGAAGAGTTCAACTGGATAGCAATGTTTGATCCAAATAATCCTACAACCCCAATAGGAGGCATAGTAAAGTTTCTCATCCCAACAAGGGGTATAGAGACTGCAATGTCTGAGCCATTGCATGCCATTGCTTACGTTCTAATACTTACAGGTATAGTTGTGCTATTCGGTAGATTATGGATAGAGTTAGGAGGGTTATCACCAAAGGCAGCAGCAAGCAGCCTCATAGATGCAGATGTCCAAGTCCCAGGGTTCAGGAGAGTAGAGTCATCTATAGAGATGCTGTTGAAGCGTTACATACCATCAGTAACGCTCATGAGCTCGCTCTTCCTAGGCTTCCTTGCTGGGGGTAGTGATGTTCTAGGTGCATTCGGTACTGGTACAGGGCTACTGCTTATGGTAGATATACTGATCAACTACTACAACCTGTTGCTGAGGGAGCAGATTGATGTTTACATGCCAAGGTTGAGTGCGCTCCTTGGAAGGAAGTAGCATAATAAATAACAAGCGTGCAATAGTGGTAGGTATACCAGGAGTTGGGAAGACAACAGTGATAACTAGGGCTGTGGAGATGCTTAATACTCAGGGTTTAAATGCTAGACTTGTTGTGTTTGGTACAGTGATGTTTGAAGAGGCCATGAAGATGGGCGTAAAGCATAGAGATGAGATGCGTAGGTTAAGCGTTGAGGAGCAACGAAGGTTACAGGAGAATGCTGCAGTGAAGATAGCAAATATGAAGGATGATGTGATAATAATAGATACGCATCTCTTCATAAGCACCAAGGAGGGTTACTATCCTGGATTACCACTGCACCTTCTTAACCTACTCAAGCCAACTAACCTCATACTGGTTGCTGCAGAGCCTAGGGAGATACTCAATAGGAGGATGAACGATAAGACAAGGCAGAGGGACCTTGTTGATGAGGCTGAGATAGCACATGAGTTGGAGATAGCAAGGATAATGCTTGCATCATGCTCAATACTAACTGGGGCACCATTCGCAATAGTCATGAACAGAGAAGGCAGGGTTGATGAGGCATCACATGAGTTGGCAAACCTACTTACTGATAGGAGGGCTAGATGATAACATGGTTGGGCTAATAGATGCAATATCTGCATATCTTCTTCTACCACTGCTACTGCATCCATTATCATCTCCATTATCATTATCATTATCATCATTACCATCCATACTACCATTACAGTTTGCACCTCAAGCATCTGCCCATCCATACATAACTAATATGCTGAGTGCTTCAATACTAGTAAGTATAATAGCAATAGCATTACAGTTCTTCTATGCACTACTCAGGCTCAAGATGACAGATATGCAGAAGTTGAGGAGGATGATGAAGGAGGTGAATGATTGGAGGAGGGAGTACATGGATGCTATAAGGAAGCAGGATAAGGACAGGATAGAGAAGTTGAGGGATAAGCAGGAGTACATCAATAGACTTAACATGGAGGTTATGCAGATGAACTTCAGGCCAATGATGGTCTTCATGATACCCATGCTCATAATATGGTGGGCTATACTCCCTCAAGTATTTGGGCATACAGTTGCCATATCTCCAATCTCACTCAACATAGTTGGAGATCTACTACCAATAACATGCACAAAAGGTATGATAGTCAAGGATGTTAACAGCATAACTGAGGAGATAAGCAAGCATGCAGAGGCTATACAGAACCCTGTGATAAGGGATCAGGTAACCTCACTTGCAAAGGAGGCTAGGGAGTTGGTTGATGCAGGGCAGTATGTAACTGCTAGAGATAGGATACTTACAGCATACAGCATACTTAATGCAAACCTAGAGAACAAGGTTCAGGAGAGGGTACCATCATGTATAGCAGAGAATGAGGTACTGCTCTGGGCATGGTATGCAATAGCATCCATAGCATTCTCTGGCATAGTGATGAAGATAACCAGGACCGAGATGAGCATCAACTAACTAATTAGTAGGAAGTAAGAGATAGATAGATAGGTAGGTAAGTAGGTAAGTAGCAAAGTATGCAAGCAGTTAAGTAAGAAGAGTAAATTAGATATGGCTCAAACACCAGTTCAAGGTATGGGGGAGAGGCTATCCATAGTGGTATCTGGCCTACCTGCTGTAGGCAAGACCACAGTAGCAAGGGCAATAGCAGATAGGTTCAACCTACTATACTACTCTGGAGGGGATATACTGAAGGAGTTGGCAATAGCAAGGGGTTACATGCACTCTGGAAGCGATTGGTGGGATAAGGAGCATGGTATAATGTTCCTTGAGGAGAGGGAATTTAATCCAGAGTTCGATAAGCATGTTGATGATTACCTCATCGCATTGGTTAAGAGAGGGGGTGTTGTGGTTACAAGTTACACACTACCATGGCTCATAGATGGTGAAGCAATAAAGATACTCCTCAAGGGCTCTAGGGAGAAGAGGGCAGAGAGGATGGCTGCTAGAGATTCCATACCATATGAGGAGGCTCTAAGGATAGTAACTATAAGGGATGAGAGGAACAAGAGCCTTTACAAGAAACTTTACAATATAGATCTATGCAAGGATATAGATGTGTTTGACTTTGTTATAAACACTGACCATCTCAAGGCAGAGAGCGTTATAGATATAGTATGCAATATAGTAGAGCATCTAATCAAGTATATGGGTAAAGGCATATGATATGCAATAGCAAGTTGCCTCAACTCAACGATCTGCTTAGCATAGATGATGATGTTACAGATGAGCATTATGGCTATCATCCATTCTCTAGGCCTATAGATGTACTGCTAGACTATGGTCTAATAGCACTTGACAAGCCAGCAGGACCAACAAGCCATGAGGTGGTTGCATGGGTTAAGAGGATCCTTGCAGTAGAGAGTGCAGGGCATAGTGGTACACTTGACCCTCCAACTACTGGCCTACTTCCTATAGGGCTTGGAGAGGCAACCAAGGCACTAACTGTACTGCTCCTTGGACCCAAGGAGTACTATGCCATAGCAAGACTACATGCAGTAGTGCCTAGCAAGATGCTCCATGATGTAGTAAGCATGTTCATAGGCGATATATACCAGAGGCCCCCTCAGAGGTCATCTGTGAAGAGGGAGGTTAGGGTAAGGAGGATATATGAGTTGGAGGTGCTTGAGGAGCATGGTAGGTTACTCCTGCTCAGGGTGCTATGCCAAGCAGGAACATATGTTAGGAAGTTGATATACGATATAGGAGAGGTACTAGGCTCTGGTGCAAGCATGGTAGAGTTGAGGAGGACAAGGGTTAGCATGCTAGATGAGGATGATATGGTTAGGCTCCATGACCTCTACGACGCATACATGCTATGGAGGGAGAAGGGTGAGGAGGAGAAGTTAAGGAGTATCATAAAGCCTATAGAGTATGCTTTAATGCATGTGAAGGCTGTAGTGGTAAGGGATAGTGCTGTAGACTCTATATGCCATGGTGCACAGTTGGCAGTGCCAGGGGTTCTGAAGGTATCCAAGGATCTGCAGAAGGGTGATCTTGTTGGTATATACACCTTGAAGGGAGAACTTGTTGCACTTGCAGAGGCTATGATGTCTGCACATGAGATTGCTGAGGCTGATAAGGGTATAGCATTCACACTCAAACGTGTTATTATGAAGCCAAACACATACCCCAAGGCTTGGAAGAGTAAGAGCAGCAGTAGCAGTAACAGTAGTAGTAGAAGTGAAGTTGTATGAATTCAATGAAGAAAGAATTACTAGACAGGATTCAAGGTTAACCCTGCATCACATGCCTATCTATAAGCTTTGTTAATAGTGCAGCATGCTTCTCAGCATCCTTCTCATTCTCCTCTAGCAGCCTCTTGGCATCATCGTTCTTAACCATTGTAATATAGCCCTTGTATGCAACTATCATCTTCAGTTCATGCTCAAGAGCATCAAGCAGTACTTTTACTTCATCACTCTTATCCTTGCTTATTGTAGTCTCCTTGAAGCAGGTGAAGTGCACAGCACCCTTTGAGTAGAATGTGAACAACTCGCTCCATGCTATCTGCCTTGAGCATATAGCACAACTCCACCTTGTACTCATAGTTGTACTTACCATGATTGGTTATTAAAACCGTTTGCTTACCAGCATACAGCTCGTCAAGTTAGCATCTAGAATTATACGCTATTATCTTGACAATCCCACCAGCATATAAGGAATCATATTTATTTATGTGCAGAGGAAGATTGCACAGGTATGCTATGAAGGTGCCGGGGTACCCTAGTCTGGTAGGGGGCAGTTTGGATAGCAGATGTAGCGATAGGATAGCAGTAGGTAGCAACCAAGCCTATGCCTGGAGTAGTTAGGGTGAGCAAGTAGTATGTTTACAAATAGCCTGTGCCAGCAATGGCTCGTGGGTTCAAATCCCACCCCCGGCGTCCTTTGCTTATTATATATTTATTATATTGCTATGTTATGGTGTTGATGTATGCATGTTAAATTCTCAAAGAAGGAGATCGAGTTTATAAATAAGCATGAGGTATGCAGGCTAGCAACGTGCTTCAACGATAGACCCCATGTGGTACCAGTATGCTACATCTTCCTGAACAACAGCTTCTACATAGCAACAGACTACAACACAAGGAAGTTCAGGAATATATCAAGGAATAAGAATGTAGCATTAGTCATAGATGTTTATAAACCAAACAAGGCTGTCATGGTTGAGGGTGTAGCAGAGATAATAGAGCATGGGCAGGAGTTCAAGGAGATCTACAAGTTGTTCTATGATAGGTTTGAATGGGTTAGGAGGGAGCCTTGGGATGAAGGTGAAGCCCCATTCATAAAGGTGAATATAATCAAGAAGGTATCATGGGGCTTATAACTCGTTAATGTATTTAACTAGCAAGTAGATAACTAGCATGATGGTTAGAGGGTTAATTGGAGATCTTGCTGGGAAGGTATGCAAGTTTATACTCCCAATAAAGTATGATATCTTCATAGGTAGTACAAGTTCTAGCATAGCATTATGCACCCTAGCAAGTATAGATCTACTACTTGAGGTATCTAGATCGGATCTAATGAATAGCATTGCAGTTGCTGGAAGACTGTTATCCGAGAATAAAGGTATAGATGCACTTGTAAGATATGTTGTAGCAGATAAGAGGATAAGGTGCATAGTACTTGCTGGCAAGGACTCTAAGGGGCATCTTGCAGGACAGTCACTTCTTGCTTTATGGCTTAATGGTATTGATGATGAGGGAAGGATAATAGGTTCTATGGGCAAGGATGCAGTACTTACATTAAGCAAGGATGAGGTAGATGAGTTTAGAGCCCAGATAAGCACCATGATAGATATGAGAGGCGTAACAGATGTGGATAGTATACGTAAGTGCATAATGGTTGACACAACAAATTAGGATGTGAAGAAGCAAAGTAATGTTTAATAGCATCTTCATCAATATTCATGCATGACTACAGCATTCCTAGTACTCTACCAGTTCAAGAGTATGAGTGATGAGGAGGCATCCAAGGCAAGTAAAGAATGGGGTGAGTTGAAGAAGAGCATCCCAGATGGTATAAGGTTGATTGGTGAGTACATCCATGCTTGGGGTACTGAGTACAATGGATTTCTAATATTTGAGAGCGATGATGCAGATAAGTTCCTTGACTGGTGGCCAGGATTCAAGGATAAGATAAGGTGGTATGTTACAAAGACTCATACAATAGTTGCCAGAAAGCGTTGATCCCATAGTAAAAAATCAATCCATTAATGATATGATGATTATGATTAAGATGGTGGATGGAAGTAAGAAGAGATTGTACAAACAATAGCAAATCAACCAAATTTTTAGTTATAGAGTGGCATGTTTTATCTACTCTTAATTTATGTAATTAGTAATAGCAAAAGTTATGAGGAAGCTTAGCAACGTTGACCCTAGCCAAGAGGATACAAGTAAGAGCAATGAACGCTTATTGTATACATGTGGCTTCCTTATCATGTTTATACCTATGAGCGAGCTTATGAGCATCTGGGAGAATGGTAGAGGTATCTGCATCTGTGTAGATAACCATAGTATGATTGAAGATGATGATATACCACTAACTATGGTAGCGGGAGTGTAGCCAACTATCTCCTCGCTTAAGAATCTTGTTATGCTTCTACCCTTAATCATACCAATAACAAACACTAACAGTATAGCAAGCATCATGTATATACCATTAGCAGGAGTAGGAGTAGTAGTATCATCAACAGTGATGTACCTATTGCTCATGGAGTAGAGCAGCCCTAGATTGTTTGCCCCTATGGTGTATGATGCATAGAAGGTTACAACTGGAAGCATGAGAGAGTAGAATCTGAGTAGGTTAACAAGGCTTAATCTAGTTGTGAACCTTACTATGATATGGTATATCGATATGGTAGTTAGTAGTGCTATGAACGGTGTTATTATCCACCATGCTATTACAGATGCTGTATGAGTAGTTATAGGTGTAGCCTCTATAGTGCTCCCAATGTAACTTGCAAATATTATATTTACCATGCTCACAGGTATGTGTAGGAATGAGAATATGGATAGCAGTATGGCTGTTACTACTGATGTAGTTGTGTAATCCTCTAACGTTATAACGCTACCCATCTTCCAACCCTCAAGTAGTGCTCCAGCTATGAATCCTAGGGCTGAGATGCTCACACTGATCCTATAGTTGAAGCCAGAGGCTAACATATTTGCCACTGCTATACCAGCATTATTGATGCCAAAGAGTAATGCTATGTAGAGTAGTAGGATGGTATCTAATGGATAGATGGTTGATGTTACTGTTATTATGCTATGCATACCCTTTGGCTAGCATAAGTATTATAACATCACTTGCATCCTCTGCACTATCTGCAATCCTATCTATAAGCTGTATGAACTCCTTGAGTTGTATTATGGTGAGTATGTCATAAGCGTTGCTGGAGTATAGCTCATGCAGCACTATGTTCTTTATTGCATCAACCCTCTCCTCACCCTGCTCTACCTTCTTTACCTTCTCTAGTATGATATCTCTCTTCTCATGCAATGAATCTATAAGGTCTAGAAGGTACATAACAGTCTCTATACTCCCGTTTATGTATGCTAGAGTGTTAGCATTGAGGAACTTGAGCAGTGAATCATCTGGAACTCTCCTAATCATCAACGTTCTAGATGCCTCCTTTGCACTATCTGCTATATCATCAACACGTTCCATGAGTGCTAGAATATCCTCACGCATGTAACCAAAGAACGAACCCTTGCATATCTTGATAACATTCTCCCTATGTACATCATCAGCTCTAGTCTCTAGAGCATCGATCAACTCAACATACTCTTGTCCCTTCCTTATATCAAGCGTAAGGATTGAATCTATCATACTCTTGAAGTTGTTAAGTATCTCTACTACAATATTCATATGCTCTAGCAGTATATCCTGAATACTACCACCACTACTACTATACCTCCTTATACCATTGAATATTCTATCCTTCTTCATATAAACTGATGAAGGTCTGAGTAATAATAATCTTGACTAGATAAAGATAAAAAGAGGATAAGGTTGCATATGCATGATATGATCCCAGATAAGTGCTGTATAAGGACAGGGTTAAAGGCATGCATGAATGCACCATCATACATAATCTCCATACTTGATGGTTCTAGAGGGGAGTACATGATAGGCCTTGTATGTAGAGAGCATGTAGCCCTTGTAGAGAGGTTGGTTGAGTTGAAGCAGAAGCATGGTGAGATACCTGAAGGCTCTGTAAGGTTCACAGAACTCAAGAGCGTAGCAACATCATGCAACTACCTCTAATCAATAAGCATAACTTCTCAATTAATTACAGAATCCTTTGAGAGGAAGAAGGAGTAGAGATGTGGTTCTTAATATACGCAGTTAAACATATTTAAAAGAAAGTAGTACTTACTACTACCATGAATGATGATACCGTTGCTGATGTAGATGTTGCTGGTGATGATAATAATAGTAATGGTGACGAGGTAGAGAACATCTTCTGCGATATATGTGGGAATGTTATAGAGGCATGCTCATGTGTATGCCCTTACTGTGGAGAGAGGGAAGGCTGCAGTTGTTGCCTATTTGATGCTACAACTGGAGGAGGTTAGCATTGTTGTGTTATTTATTATGCATATATATTATACACTAATTTTCAAATATATTGTAACGAATAGGATAAAAGAGAGGATCAGTATAGATAAGGCATGAAAGTGGTCAATAGGTTAAGTTGGGTGACTGGAGGGCCACAAGGGAGTGGTGTAGATACTGCAGCGAACATCTTTGCTAAAGCATGTGCACTTGGAGGGCTCTACATATTCGGCAAGAGGGAGTACCACTCAAATATAAAGGGGGAGCATAGTTACTTCAGCATATATGTAAGTGAGGAGCCTGTAAGGGCTCATGTAGACGATATAGATATGCTTGTTGTGTTTGATGCTGAGACCCTGTTCAGGCATGCAAAGAATGTTGTAAGCGATGGTGTAGTAGTCTACGATACATCCATAGCAGATACCAAGATAGATGATGTACAAACACTAGATAGGAGGAGAAGGGATGAGCTTGCATCTCTACTCTCTAGCAACTCGCTTGAGGGTACAGCAAGGGGCATGCTTAAACTCCTTGAGATGCAAGGGGCAAGGTTGTATGCTATACCATGCCATGACCTCCTTCAAGATATAGCAAGTAAGAGGAATGAACCATCACTTGGCAAGCTCACAAGGATGATAAATATAATGATGTTGGCATCATCCCTTGCACTACTTGAGTATGATCAGCAGATACTTGCAAATGCTATAAGGCATGTATTCAAGGCAAAGAAGAGCATTGCAGATCTCAACGTTGATGCTGCACTCTACACATACAACTACACAAAGGCCAAGTATGTTAATGAGGATGGTAGCATGAGGTATAGGCTCTCAGCAAGGGAGCCTATGCATAATATGCTACTCATGCAAGGTAACCAAGCAGTTGCTCTAGGGAAGATGGTTGCTGGCTGCAGATTCCAGACCTATTACCCTATAACCCCAGCATCGGATGAGTCTGAGTTCCTCGAGGCTAATGAGGTGCTTGATGGTAAAGGCTCAGTTGTAGTTGTGCAGACTGAGGATGAGATAGCAGCTATATCAATGGCAATAGGTGCAGGGCTATCAGGTGCAAGATCCTCAACAAGCACATCTGGTCCAGGGTTCTCGCTAATGGCTGAGGCTCTTGGTTGGGCTGGGATGAACGAGGTCCCAGTTGTAGTAACGCTCTACCAGAGGGCAGGACCAAGCACTGGGCTGCCTACTAGGCATGAGCAAGGAGATCTGTTATTTGCAATACATGCTGGGCATGGTGAGTTTCCTAGGATAGTCATAGCATCTGGGGATGTCGAGGAGGCGTTCTACGATGCAATAAGAGCCTTCAATTATGCAGAGCGCTATCAGATGCCAGTGATACATATAGTTGATAAGGCTATAGCGAATAGCATCATTGTATGCAAGGAGTTCAACCCTACTCTAGTGAAGATAGATAGAGGATTGCTGGTTGATAGTGTTGATGCTGCTACTGCTGCTACTGTTAACGTTACTACACCAATAGATGGTAGTTACTTGAGGTTCAAGTTAACTGATGATGGTGTATCACCAAGGGTAAGGCTAGGTACTCCTAACGCTATATTCTGGAATACTGGAGATGAGCATGATGAGAGAGGGCATATAACAGAGGAGCCAGATCTAAGGGTAATGATGATGGATAAGCGTATGAGCAAACTAGACCTTGTGCTTAAAGAGGTTAGTGAGGATGAGCAGGTAGTTATGCATGGCTATAGATCTGATGCAACAGTTATAAGCTGGGGCTCAACCAAAGGCGCTATACTGGATGCTATTGATATGCTCAAGGCAAATGATGGTATTGATATGAACTTTGTGCAGGTAAGACTACTCAACCCATTCCCATCAGCAAGGGTATCATCCCTGCTTGAGGGTACAAGGCTGCTAATAGATGTTGAGATGAACTACTCTGCCCAACTAGCAAGGTTGTTGAGGGCTAATATACAGCGTGATCCTGATTACTATGTTGTGAAGTACAATGGTAGACCAATGTCATCTAGCGAGGTTTATGAAGCACTGAAGGGTATAATCAAGGGAAGCATAAAGGGTAAGAGGGTGGTTTTGAGGCATGGTGTCTAGACAATTCAAGTTGGCAGATTACAAGACAGATGTGCATAACGACTGGTGCCCTGGCTGTGGAGACTTTGCTATCCTCAACTCAATACAGATGGCACTTGCTGATCTACAGATTGAGAGGCATAGAGCAGTGATATTCTCTGGCATAGGATGCTCTGGCAAGACTCCTCACTATGTTAATGTGTATGGCATACATACACTCCATGGTAGAGTGCTACCATTTGCAATAGGTGCAAAGTTAGCAAACCCATCGCTAGAGGTTATAGCGGTTGGAGGAGATGGAGATGGTTATGGCATAGGGGCAGGGCACTTTGTTAATGCTGGGAGGAGGAATGTAGATCTAACATACATAGTATTCAACAACGCTGTTTATGGGCTTACTAAGGGGCAGGCATCGCCAACATTAAAGCTTGGTATGAAGACCAAATCCCTTCCTAAACCAAACATAAACCAAGGCATAAACCCTGTGATGATGGCTCTAGCAGCAGGGTACACATTCATTGCTAGAGCATATGCCTATGATGTAAAGCATCTTAAGGATATAATAGTGAAGGCTATAAGGCATAAGGGTCTAGCATTGGTTGATGTACTCCAACCATGCCCAACATACAACGATATATACACAAAGGAGTGGTTCTCAGGCCTTGACAGGGTTGATCCAGCAAGTGGAAGAGCAATGCCAAGGATATACAAGTTGGAGGAGCAAGGGTATGATCCTGTTGTACATAGCTTAGATGATGAGGATGAACTTAATGCTAAGATTATGCAAGCAATAATCAAGTCTAGAGAGTGGGGGGATAGGATACCTGTAGGCATATTCTACCAGAACGAGCATATACCAGTGTATGAGGAGAGGATAGGTAGCAGGATACCTGATTATATGAGTAACCCACCAGCACTCCAGAGGATAGATGATGGTAATGGTAACCCATATGCAGATATAAGCAGATTACTGAATGAGTTTAGAGCAAGTACTGTGTAAATGCATGTTGCATAACATAAGCATAACTGTACAACTCGTAGCGTCATACTACTGCGCTATCTATGAACCTCCTAACCCACTTCACCGTTCTTCCAACATCTGCAGACTTTGTTATGTATGAGCCCATAACTATGATCTTAGCCCCTGCCCTTATCAACTCACATATGTTTGAATCATCTATGCCTCCAGCAACGGCTATAGGAACATTACATGAGCCACTCAATGCCTTCACAACCTTGATCATCTCATCCATGCGCATTGCCCCTGCCCTCACAGCATCTATACCCCTGTGTATGCATATGTAATCTACACCCAACTCGCATAGATCCATGCCTCTATCCAATGGGTCCTTTACATGAAGAAAATCAACCATTATCTTTACACCATGGTTCCTTGCTGTTATAACAGCATCCAGTATGGTCTTATCATGTGCTAGGGCAGATACAGTAACTATATCAGCATTATTCCTTGCTGCCATCTCAACCTCCTCTGCTCCATTATCAAGTACCTTCATGTCAGCAACAACGGGTAGATCCTTGCATACCTCCTTTATACTCTTTACAGATGAGATGCCAGCACTCTTTATGAGCAGTGTGCCAGCCTCTATGATATCAGCACCATTCTCCCTAGCCATTATTGCTATGCTTATTGCATCCTCAACCCTTACAACATCCAACGCTACCTGAAGTAATGCCATGCCCATATCATCCATTATAGCATACAGAATTATATAAATTTTGATTTATATATAGGTGTGTATTAAATTATTAATAGTTAGGAGAGGCTGATCATAGTAATATATTATTCATATATAAATTTTAATAATAGAATATATCTCCAAATGATAAGGGCAAAGTATTAAGTTAACTTCATTGCATCATATAACATGCTAGTGATAGACAAGTTAAGGGAGTACGTTAAGGAGAATAGAGATGATATAGTTAGTGATCTAAGGAGCCTAATAAAGCATCCAAGCGTATCTGCCCAAGGGATAGGTATAGATGAGTGTGCTGGAGTGTTGAATGGGATAATGCGTGATGCTGGGCTAGAGAGCAGGATAATAAGACCAAAGGAGGGTAATCCAATAGTCTATGGTGAAGTTAATGTTGGGAGTGATAAGAAGACGCTGCTCTTCTACGGGCATTATGATGTGCAGCCAGCAGAGCCTTTGGATGCATGGCGCTACAACCCATTCTCTGGCATAGTTACGGATGATAAGGTGCATGGGAGGGGCGCAGCAGACTCAAAGGGGAATGTTATAGCAGTGGTTAAGGCTATCAAGGCTATGTTTGATCTTAATGGTACACTTCCTCTGAACGTTAAGGTACTCATAGAGGGCGAGGAAGAGATATCATCTGTGCATCTACCAGCCTTTGTGAAGGAGCATGCAGATATGCTCAAGGCTGATGCATGTGTATGCTTTGATGGCTCATTGAACCCATCTGGCACCCCAAACATATACGCTGGCCTCAAAGGTTTGCTCTACGTTGAGTTTAGGACAAGAACAGCATCAGTAGATATGCACTCATCCCTTGCCCCAATAGCACCTAACGCTGCATGGACCCTCATAAAGGCTTTGAATAGTGTGAAGAAGGATGGTAGGATAATGGTTGATGGTTGGTACGATGATGTTAGAGTACCAAGCAAGGATGATCTTGTCTTACTCGATAGGCTAGAGTACGATCTTGAGAGCATCAAGAAGGATTATGGCGTGAGGGAGTTCATAGGCAAGGTTAAGGGCAAGGCTGCATTAAAGAAGTTGCTATTTGAACCAACTTGTAACATAGCAGGTATATACTCTGGCTATGTATCCTCAGGATCAAAGACGGTACTTCCAAGCGAAGCAATGGCAAAGGTTGACTTTAGGCTTGTTTATGATCAGAGGCCAGATGAGCTCTTCAAGAGGCTGCAGGATCATCTAAGTAAGATGGGCTTCATAGATGTTGAGTTAACTATGCTAGGCTCCCTTGAACCCTCAAAGACAGATCCAAACTCAAGGATAGTTAGAGCAGTAGCAAGTGCTGCTAGCAGTGTATACAATAGAGAACCATCTATATTCCCTAACTCATGGGCATCTGGACCAGATTATGTATTCACCAAACTGCTCAAGATGAACTCTGTATGGACTGGATGCTCACCAGCACATGCAAACATACATGCGCCTAATGAGTTTACAAGTATAAGGAATGTGATGGATGGCATATGCTATATTAGCAGCATAATGCAAGAGTTCTCAAAGTAGGCAAGGCAACAAACTAATACATTGCTTACTATACTATTGTTACTACCATTACTGCTACTCTTGCTATTACGCTTGTTACTACTCTTGCTACTGCTATTGTTCTTACTACTGTTATTGATTGCAACCAATAATGTTAACGCTTCCTTCTCCTGATCTTAACCCTCTTAGCCTTTGCCTCCTTCCTGCTGTAGGACTTTGCTGTGCATCTAGCAAACCTCTCAGGGTTGAACCTCTTTGCCATACATCAGAGTGCAGATACATGGATAAAGGTTTTTAGCTTGTTCATACAAGTTTAGAAGTGTTACTTGTAGGACATGCAGCATGGGCATACGTTATATCAAGATCATTAGCATCAGTGCTCAACGTTAAGATCAACCCTTATCTAGTGATGTTGCTTGGAATGGTGCCAGATGCTGATATCCTACTTCAGGAGTACATAAAGCATAGATCTGTAACCCATAGCATGCTATTCTGGGGTATTGTATTCATACCATTCTTCATAGCATATAGGAAGAGGAGCATACCATATTTCATGGCAGTTGTACAGCATATAATGCTTGGAGATGTTATAGTTGCAAGTACAAATCTGATATGGCCATGGAGGTATGAGATAGGCATGGGTTACAGCGCACTCTCACCTCTAAATATGGCTATGGAGTCCATTGGTCTGGGCTTAGCATTACTCTTAACCATAAAGTATGATAGGTTTATTATTACAAGGAATAGGTGTAACATACTTGGTTTAGTTGTTATACTACCTCTTCTAGGCTCCATGCTCTATCTCTTCACCGCAAATGGTCTGCTCTTCCTTGATCATATAATTGGTAGCAATATAAGTGCAAAGAACATGATTAGAGGTAGTAACGATATGATGTTTGTAGCAATGATATTGCATGTATCATTCTCTATACTCTTATCCATATCTATACTGCAGGGTATGTATGCACTTATAGCAAGGATACATTAAGAAGTGTACTCAATTATGTAACTGTTGTTACATAACATCTATTACATATCTTATATTACAACTGTGTTTATATCCTACTTATGAAGAGTAATAATAGGTATGAAGAAGAATGATGACAAGAGCAATAAGAGCGATACAATGCTAGAGAATTCAAGGAGGAGGAGCAGAGAAGAGATATTGGCAAGTGTACTTGTATCAGCCATAAACGGTACAACCAAGACCAAGATAATGTATAGTAATGCTTTAAACTTTGCACAGGTGAAGTACTATATAAATTACGCCATTGAATCTGGCTTTATTAGAGTGTATGAGGATAATACTGCTGGCAAGAGAGGCAGATATATATACGTAACAACTGAGAAGGGGCTTGAGTACCTAAAGTTCTATGAAAGCTTAAATACTGGTAGGGCGAATGCTAGTATATTAAGCAAGAAGTATTCTGATAAAGGTGATTAGAGATGATGGGTGTAGAGGTCAAGGAGGGGTTAAAGGATAGGTTAAAGGCTATGGATGTGAACAAGTTGATAACAGTAGTTATACCAACGCTCAATGAGGAGCAGGGTATAGCCAAGGTTATAGAGGAGTTGCACTCTCTAGGCATAACCAACATCCTTGTTGTTGATGGCTACTCTAGCGATAGAACAGTTGATGTTGCAAAGAGTCTAGGTGCAAGGGTCATCTACCAGCATGGGCATGGTAAGACTGGAGCACTCAAGGCTGCTGTTGAGCATGTTAATACTCCATACATGCTTGTCATGGATGGAGATTACACCTACGATGCATCGAGCATAGAGCGCTTCATCCAGCATATGGACAACTATGATGAGATAATAGGTGCAAGGATACCTGTTGATGATGCTAGTATGAGCAGGTTACACAGGTTTGGTAACGCTGTGATAACAAAGGCATTCAACCTACTCATGAATACAAACCTCTCAGATGTATGCTCTGGCATGTACATGCTCAAGACAGATACGATGAGGGAGATCGATCTTAACACATCTGGCTTCGATGTTGAGGCTGAGATTGCTGCACAGATAGCAAGCATAGGAAGCATAACAGAGGTTCCAATAAACTATAGAGCAAGGATTGGGAGGCAGAAGCTCTCAACATGGAAGCATGGGTTCAGGATAATTAGCAGTATATTCAACCTTGCAAAGGTGCATAACCCTGGTGCATTCTACTCACTATTGGTTAGCCTCTTGCTTATACCTACTGGCATAATATTCTTCAACTCATTACTTGAGGTTATGTACACTGGGAAGTTCTCAAGCAACTGGTTCCTTGTAGGTGTAGCACTACTTCTAGTAGCAATACAGGGAATGAGTATAGGTGTACTCTCTCTAGTAGTTAAGCGCTCTCAGATGAGGCTCATAAGGATGATGAGGAGGCAGATAGGCAAGGTATACACATAGATACGCAGAGATAATTATGCACTACCACCATTCTATCCTCTAAATATTGAAATACCAGCATAAGGATTGTATACTGTGTGCTCCATAATTGCATACAAGGGTTACAGAGATGCTGCTCCTCTAATAGTTAAAGCGTTATCTAGGATGGAGTATAGAGGCTATGATAGTGTTGGTATAGCAACTGCACATAACAACTCAACCATCATGGTTAAGAAGGGTGTTGGCAATGTTGGTTATGTTAACTCTAGACTTAACCTTGATAGGATGCATGGTAGGGTTGGGATTGGGCATACAAGATGGGCTACGCATGGAGTAGTTAGCGATATCAATGCTCATCCTCATGTATCTTGTGATGGGAGGATAGCAGTAGTGCATAATGGTATAGTAGAGAATTATGCTGCTCTAAAGTATGCACTTGCCTCTGAAGGGCATGTATTTAGAAGCGATACAGATAGCGAGGTTATAGCACACCTACTAGAAGATGCTTTTACAGAACCTCAATCTGATGAAGAAGAGATGCTAGGCAAATTGGTTAATGTGTTAAATCTATTGAATGGCTCATACTCATTTGTAGCATTGGTAAGTAATGGTATGCTTGTAGGAGCAAGGTACCATGAGCCACTCATAATAGGGTTAACCAATCCAAGTAAGGATGATGGTGATGATGGTGGTGATGATAGCATATTATATGCTGATGAGTGCTTCATAGCAAGCGATGTTCTAGCATTCATAGAGTATACAGATAAGGCTGTCTTCCTTGCTGATGGCGAAGCATTCCTTGTTAGGTATGCTGATGCATCTAAGCAGAGGGTTATGGTTAAGATATTCGATAGGAATGGTAATGTAACTAATAAAGAGATCACACAGATAGCATGGGAGTTTGCTGATGTTGATAAGGGCAGATTTGCACACTATACACTGAAAGAGATACATGAGCAGAGGTATACTATAGGCAAGGCATTCAATGCTAGTGATGATAGATTACGTGAACTCATTAACGTTCTAATTAATGCTGATAGGATAATAGTTACTGGCTCTGGTAGCAGTTACCATGCAGCATTGATTGCAAAGCATCTCTTCTCCAAGTTGTGCATGCTAGCCTGTGATGCTATAGTTGCAAGTGAGTTCATATACAGCATCGATACCTATGCAAATAATGCTGGTAAGCCTCTCCTCATTGCAATATCACAGAGTGGAGAGACTGCAGATGTGCTTAATGCTGTTAGGATAGCAAGAGGCAAGAACTTCAGGATAGCATCGATAGTGAATGCTCCATTATCTACCCTTGCAAGGGAGAGCGATATCTATCTGAGTATAAATGCTGGTCCAGAGATAGGAGTTGCTGCAACAAAGAGCTTCACAGCACAGATGGCACTTCTGTACAGGATGAGCATCGAGGCTTCAAGGAGCAATGGTATGAACCCTCTAACGCTAGATATAGGTAGTTCCAATATCTATGTAGATAAGATATTAGGGATGGAGGCATACATAAGCGATCTTGCAGAGAGTATAAAGAATGTAAACAGCATCTACATAATAGCAAAGGGCATACATCATGTCATAGCTCTTGAGGGTGCATTGAAGCTCAAGGAACTTGCATATGTGCATGCTGAAGGTATACATGCTGGAGAGTTGAAGCATGGTCCTCTAGCATTGATAGATGGGAAGAGCATAGTTATAGCACTGAACCCAATGGATGATACTTATAGTGATGTACTAGCATCTATTCATGAGGCAAAGGCTAGGGGTGCATGCATAATAGGTGTATCTGACTCTAGATGTAATATGTATGATTTTACACTTGAAATACCTAGAGTAGATAGACTACTATACCCCTTGTATGAGGTTATACCACTTCAGTTGCTAGCATACCATATGGCACTGAAGAGGGATTGTAATCCAGATTATCCAAGGAACATAGCAAAGTCTGTAACAGTCAAGTAAAGTAAAAGTGAATACGTTGCTACTGCTACATATTAACCAGTATACTACACAACTCATCTGGGCATGGAGATGTAAGGAGGGTCCATAGATGCATGGAGCATATTTATGTAAAGCAGCATTGCTGCAACAGTTACAATTCCAGATATACCGAATACAACCCTCTCTACCTGCATCATGTATGGAAGTATATTCCATGCAACCCTCAATACTATTGCAGTTAATAGTACTATCAATGGGACCATGTTGAATCTTGTATAGTTAACATTCCTCCCAAGTATTGGAGGCAGCATTATTGGCATGAAGTTCATTATTGTTATGCCTATGAATCCTATAGTAACTATGTGTATTGCTAGATCGTAAAGGTTGAAGGAAGGGTTTATCGCGTAAAGTATTGCAGATATAAGGCCTAGGAGCAGTGCTACATAAGATACCCTCAAGAGTGTAGCAAAGAACCTTAACCTTGCTACCTTCTCCATTGCTTGAGGATCATCAGATGTGTAGAGGAACTCAGGTATGGTTAATCTACGCATGATGTATATGCTGTAGGCAAATGTTAGAGAAGATGCTATCATAGCAATCATTGCATAAAGGAAGAGGTGTAGTAAGAGCAGGGATGAAGATGCTAGAGCAGAGATGAATGCAACCTTATCAATACCACTCATGGGGGTTGATTGGTTGAAGAATACTGGCACAACCTTGTACTGTACACCAAATATCGTTAATATTACTGATGTTAGCCATATGTATATTAGGTTCAGGGGCTCCATACCTATGCCTATATCTGTTATAGTAAGTGTATGAAGTACATTGTAGATGATTAGCATAGCTAATGCAAGTATAAAGTAGTAATCTGCCAACCTACCTACCCTTGGGGCAATCTTTAGCATCAATAGTATCACTATAGAGAATAGCACTAATGCAGTTATCTTGAGTGTGTATGATGTTACAGTCATAGTAGTAGCAATAGCAGCAGTACCATCCACCGTATCCATTGCTATAATCCTGCTAGAGTGTACAATCAATGCTATGATCATCAAGATGAATGATATCTTTGCCTCCCTTACATGGGTAAACCTTATACTCCTTATCCTTGGTAGCAGCATGTACATAACTCCCATTATGAGCAGTGTGACTGCTCCAGTCTGCAACTCCTTATGTAATGTGAATGCACCTGCTGGTATACCTACACTATAGCCAGAGAGGGTTAACATCCATGTTGAACCTATGCTACTGCCTATGAAGAGCATTACTACACTTGCTATGACGAATGGTCTGCTCCATGTTGAGATGAGAAGCATATGGGTAAGAAGTAGGATGAACATTATTTATACAATAGCAACATATCTGGTAGCAGTAAGAGCAATAGCAGATAGTTATCCTTTTATAACTGCTTGCCTCCTTTAGTTAGAGGCTGAGGAAGAGGTTGGGCGCAAGCGCATCGTTTGAGCCACTGCTCTGGATGCTGCTATTTGGCGTTGTAGCATCAGTGCCAGCACTCATAGTAGCAAAGATGATAGCACCAAGGAGGAGGTTCTTCAACCCTGTTAAGTTCATGCCAATGGAGTGTGGGCAGGTTCCAACTGGAGAAGGTAGGACTAGGTTCATGATGCAGTACTACTCATACGTGCTCATGTTCGTTGTCTTTGATGTTATGACCATCTTCCTTTATGCTTGGGGTGCATCACTGTTTGCTCTACCAAGAACGGTTACCCTTCCAATAATAATCTTCCTTGCCATTCTAGGTGCTGCACTAGGCTATGCCATGTACCTATCTGCAAGAAGGGATATATGGTGAGTAGAAGTTATCCTCACCATATCTATTGCAACCAACATCAATCAATCCATCCATCAATAACTGCTACTACTATCATAATGCTAACCTCCTGTTAATCATAATTGATAAGGTATAAATAATATGTTAGGATAGGGTATATGAAGTTGTATGTTAAGAGAACTCCTAAGCCCTAAGACTGAGAGTAAGAGGGTTGATGGTGAGAGGCCAGCAAACTTCAACGTTCTAGTTGGTAAGTTATCTGAAGTACTTGTAAGGGCAGTTGATAAGCCATTGGGCTATGCAATAAACTGGGGAAGGTTATGGTCACTCTGGCCTGTACACCTTGAGACAGCATGCTGCAGTCTTGAGTTTGGTGCAGCATCTGGCCCTAGATATGATGTTGAACGCTTCGGCATAATCGAGGCCTTTGGCTCATTGAGGCAGTGTGATCTTATGGTTATACAGGGCACTGTAACAAGGAAGATGGCACCAAGGGTAAGGATGATCTATGATCAGATGCCAGAGCCCAAGTATGTTATAGCCATGGGCGCATGTGCAATAACTGGAGGATTATACTTTGACTCATACAACGTGCTCCCAGGTATAGATGGTGTTATACCAGTTGATGTTTATGTGCCAGGATGTCCTCCAAGGCCAGAGACGTTGATACAGGGCTGCATACTCTTGCAGGAGAAGATAAAGAGGACTAGGTTCAGGTAGTTAGCAATAGCAACAGCTAGATGGTGGCATATGAGCCAGCAAGGTCAAGGTCAAGCAAGCACTGATCAGTTGATAGTTGAGAAAGGGATTGTAGATAAGGTTATTGCAAGGTTTGGTGAGAATGTCAAGGTAGCATATGTAAAGCCTAGAAGGATAAGGTTCAATGTGAGCAAGGATCACATCATAGAGTTTGCTAGATTTGTAAGGGATGAGTTAGGATTTGACCATCCAATATCTGTCTCAGGTGTTGATTACCCAAAGAACAAGATGATAGATGTTGTGTATCATATAGGCTCATGCACTAGCAATGATTATAGATCATTCGTTCTTGCATTTGCTGTACAACTAAACAGGGATGATCCTGTTATGCCTACACTAACCCCCGTGTATAGAGGGGTTGAGTACCATGAGCGTGAGACATTTGAGATGCTTGGAGTTATATTCGATGGACATCCAAGGCTTGAACGCTTACTCCTTCCAGAGGACTGGGCAGATATACCACCGTTACGTAAGGACTTCCACATAAAGGGGAGGGAGGAGTGATCTAACCTGCTAGTAAGGTGAGAGATATGGGTATTGAGATTGGGAAGGGAAGAGGAAGAGGAGAAGAAGAGAGGATACCTGGGTTCGAGTTGGAAGGAAGAGATGAGGATGGCATGGATAGAGGTATACTTACCCTCAGCGTTGGCCCCCAGCACCCAGGGTCTGGGCACTTTAGGCTCATAGTTAAGGTTGATGGTGATATAATAGTTGAGGCATTACCAGACCCAGGGTATGTGCATAGAGGAGAGGAGAAGATGTGCGAGTATAGGAACTACATACAGAACATACCCCACCTTGAGAGGCCAATGATAGCAGACTCATGTGGTATACTCTACCCATACGTTCTTGCTGTTGAGGAGATATGTAACATACCAGTACCTGAACGTGCAAAGTACATAAGGGTTATAATGGCTGAGATCAACAGATGCATATTCGAACTATACTGGCTTGCAATATACGGCATATTCCTAGGCCACTCTACAATGTTCATGTGGCCAATGGCTGATAGGGAACTGCTCATAGACCTTGCTGAGATGGCCTCTGGTGCAAGGGTTACACATGCATACTTTGTTCCAGGAGGGGTTAGGAATGATCTACCAGATGCATTCCCTGAGAAGGCTAGAAAGCATCTACTCTACTTCAGGAACAGGCTAAAGGAGTACAAGGATATATTCTACGATAATCCATTATTCCAGGCTAGAACAGTTGGTGTTGGTATATTACGTAAAGAGGATGCGATAAACCTTGGTGCAACTGGTCCAGTGCTTAGAGCATCTGGTGTTGAGCATGATATACGTAAGGTAGAGCCATACGATGTTTACGATGAACTTGACTTTGATGTTATAACTATGAAGGAGGGGGATAGTTTTGCTAGGGCATATGTACCATGGCTTGAGATGTATGAGAGTGTTGAGATTGCACTTCAGGCATTGGAGAAGATGCCCTCAGGCCCAGTAAGGACCAAGTTGGGACCAAACCCAAAGGGCGCTGTTGGAGAGGTATTCAAGCGTGTTGAGGCAGCAAGAGGGGAGTTGGCATACTACCTTGTTAGCGATGGTAATCCAAAACCATACAGGGTGAAGTTGAGCGTACCATCTTTCAGGGAGATACCTGTGATGGCACACCTACTCAGGGGAGCAAAACTTGCAGATATGCCAAGTATATACTGGAGTATGAACTACTGGCCGGTGGAGGCTGATAGGTAGTTGATAGGTAGATATAGAGATGGAGAGATGGGTGAGTGGGTGAGTGGGTGAGTAGGAGGAGGTAGGATGAGTGATGGCTACAGTTAGCGAGTTCACATTCTCAAACTTTGTAAAGAGCGTGCTCTGGTTGCTCTTCTGGATACTCATGATAGTCTCGCTCATAGTACTTCCTATAATATTCATAGTGCTCTTCTATGTCCCTCCTCCAGTCATAAATGGGGTTGAGGTAAACCCATATCTACTGCTAACTATGCTGATCAACCCTCAGGTTGGCGCACCATTGATAAGACCAACGATAGAGAGCCTATTCTTCAGGATAGCAGTATTCCCAGGGTTCACCTTTGCTGCTCTCTTCGCTACAGTCCTCATATTTGCTGAGAGGAAGACCCTTGCAAAGATGCAGTTGAGGGTAGGGCCTTACCATGCTGGTAGAGAGGCGTTCTGGTGGGCAAACTCCCTTGGAGGGTTCCTCCAACTTATAGCAGATCTACTCAAGTTACTGGGCAAGGAGATAATAGTACCATCTGGCGCAGATAAACCAATATTCTGGGCTGCACCTGCAGTTCTTGTCATAGCAGCAGCAGGACTCATAGCACTAATCCCTGTAGCACCAGGATGGGTGATAGCAGATATTGATGTGAGCCTTCTGGCAGTCTTTGCACTTCTAGGCTTCTTCCCCCTAACAGTTCTTCTAGCATCCTATGCTAGCAACAGCAAGTACCCATTCATTGGAGGGCTAAGGGCACTATACCAGTTGATCTCATATGAGATACCATTGATACTTGCAGTACTCCCAATAGTTATACTTGCATCAACGCTAAGCCTAACAGGCATAGTTGAGGCTCAGTATGCATACTGGTTCATACTGCTTGTGCCTATAGGGGCATTTGTATTCTTTGTAACTGCTTTAGCAGAGCTTGAGAGGATACCATTTGATCTCCCAGAGGCTGAGAGTGAGATAGTTGCTGGATGGTTGACTGAGTACTCTGGCATGGCATATGGGCTAATCCAGCTAGCAAACTACATAAAGATGTATGCATTATCAGCACTCTTCACAACGCTCTTCCTTGGTGGGTGGATAGGGCCAGAGTTCCTTCCTAGCATAGAAGTCTTCAATGTGCAAGTGCTCAGCAGTAGTGAGGTTAGTGGCATGTTCTGGTTCACCATCAAGACACTTGGTGTAGCATTATTCATGATAATTATAAGGGGTATAAATCCGAGGGTGAAGATAGATGTGCTGCTAAGGGCAGGATGGTCTAAGTTGATAGCATTGGCATTCATCAATGTATTTATAGCAGTAGCACTACTCTACATGGTGTTGTAGGTGTTGATCCTTGAGGTTGATAATTATGATGCTGATATCGTTAGCGTTGGTTCAGATGCCAACAAGGTTAGCAGTAGTTAGTGATGGTGATGGTGATAGTAGTATGGTGGTGATGGATTAATGGGTTCGGTCTCAGGTATGCTAAGGGCACTGGCATCTGGTAGCAAGCATCTAGCAATAAAGAGGTTCACCCTACGTTATCCAGAGCAGAAGTTGAAGTTCGTTGGTGATGGCTATCAATTCGATCCAAAAGATGGTGTTGGGATTGTAGGGTATAGAGGCAGACACATCCTCTACCATGACAAGTGTACTGGCTGCCAACTCTGCTCAATAGCATGTGAAGGTATAGCAGAAGCAATAAGCATGGTTAAGGTTGATAAGCAGTACAAGCAGAACAAGAAGGGTATAATGCCCCAGATAGACTATGGGAAGTGTGTCTTCTGTGGGCTCTGCGTTGATGCCTGTCCATTCTATGCATTGTTTATGACAGATGATTATGAGTTAGCAGCATACACTAAGGAGCATCTAATATACACACCAGACCAGCTTGCTGTGAAGCCAAAGTACCAAGGCACATACGAGATAAAGATAGATGAGTTGGGTGCATATCATGATGAGTGATCCCTACTTCATAGCAGTATCTGCCATAACAATTGCATCAGCCATAATAGCACTCGAGTTCAGGGAGTTGATATACGGTGCAATAGCCCTTGCAATCACACTCCTAGGCATTGCAATGTTCTTTGTGCTCCTAGATGCTGCATTCGTTGCAATGTTCCAGATAACAGTTTACGTTGGTGCAGTTGTAGTACTCATAATCTTCACGATAATGCTTGTTAGAAGAGAATCATGGCTTAAGCTTGATGAGGGAGGAAGGAGGAGGGTTATGGGTGCGGTTGTGGCATTAGCAGTTATAGGGCTCGTTGGTGCTCTACTTGCAGGCTCAAGCATAGCAAGATGGCAAGCATCTGAGAATGCTCCAACCCTAATACAGATAGGGGAGGAGATGCTCACATACTACTCTCCAGCATTCATAGCATTGGCATTGACACTTGCAGCATCTGTAATAGGTGCATTGGTGCTTGCAAAGGTTGAGAGGGGTAAGGAGAGGGAAGGAGGAGGTGTAGAGAGAGAGGCAGAGGGAGAGGAGAGTGCAGAGGGTGTTGGTAGTGAGGAGGAGAATAGGGTAGGGGAGCAGGAATGGGAAGGGAAGAGTAAGTAAGCAAGAGAGGAGAGGGGTGAATTGGCAGATGGTAACAGCAACAGTTAGATATGAAGTCAATACCAGTGTTTTGAAAGTGTATGAGGGAAGAAGGATGATGATGGAGAGGGAGAGGGAGGAGGAGAGAAGGAGAAGGAGGAGGAAGAGTGTATGGCAGAGATACTAGATTATACCATAGTCTCAATAATACTCCTTGCAATAGGCATCTATGGACTTACTGTGAAGAGGAACTTTATAAGGATGATCTTTGCTGTAGAGATAATCATTAACGCTGCAAATCTAAACCTTGTAGCATTCTCTAGGCTAATGCCAGTTCCAAATTCAACAGGACAGACATTCGCACTATTCTCAATAGCAATAGCAGCAGCAGAGGTTGCGGTTGGGTTAGCGCTGATAATAGTTGCATATAGAATATATAGGAACATAGATATCAAGGGGTTGAAGAGGCTAAGCGGGTAATGTACTACCTATTGCAGGCTGTCTTCATACCACTTCTACTATCACCCCTAGCCTACTACATAGGCAGGAGGTATGGGGTAAACGCATCAACATGGTTCACCTTTGCAATAATGCTGTACTCTACACTCATGCTACTCCTAGCCTCTATGCAGGGAAGGTATGAGGAGCACTATCCATGGAGCCAGTTGGGTGAGTTTGGATTACTCCTTGATGGGTTGAGCATACCATTCGCTTTAATAATATACATACTCTCAACAGTGCTGGTGCTCTACTCAAAGCCATACATGGTTCACAAGATAGTTGAACAGTACGAACATGAACATGCAAATGCTGGGGGTGCACCAGTTAGAGCAGTTGTGGAGGTGCCAGTAGAGTATATCAACACCAACATGGGCATATACTATGCATTGTACCTTGCATTTGCCATGGGTATGCTTGGAACTGTACTTGCTACCAACCTTGTACAGTTCTACATATTCTTTGAGTTGATGCTTGTACCATCATTCTTCCTGGTAGCCTTGTATGGCTATGGTGCAAGGAAGAGGATAGCACTCATGTACCTCTTCTGGACGCATGTTGGTGCTGTAGTACTCTTGATAGGACTCATAGCCATGGGTCTATCTTCCAACAGTTTCGATATCTCTTCCATAGATGAGGCTATGATAGATAAAGGTCTGCTACCATTCATAGCAGGAGCCATAGTTATAGGGCTTGTAGTAAAGTTAGCGATATTCCCAGTGCATATATGGCTGCCATATGCCCATGCTGAAGCACCAACTCCTATAAGCGCACTCTTATCCCCAGCTATGATAGGAATAGGAGGGTATGCACTGGCAAGGCTTGTAATGCAGTTGCTTCCAAGCACCTATGCAGATATCTCTATATGGTTGAACCTTGGAGGGCTTGTTACCATGATATATGGAGGAGCAATGGCACTAATGCAGGATGATGTGAAGAGGGTTCTAGCATACTCCAGCATAAGCCAGATGGGCTACTTCCTCTTTGGCATCTCATCCCTAAGCGTTATAGGTTCTACTGGTGCTGTGATGCTATATGTTAGCCATGGTACTGGTAAGGCACTGCTCTTCATGATGGCTGGGATGCTTATAATGCAGGCAGGGACTAGGAGCCTTGCCAGACTTGGTGGGCTAGCAGGGAGGATGCCAATAACCGCAGTTACAGCAATGATAGGAGGGTTGGCAATAATGGGCATACCACCAACAAATGGGTTCATGGCAGAGTGGATGCTATTCCTTGGTGTGCTTGAGAGCGCTGTTAGTGTAGAGCATGGCTCCCTTGTAAGGGTAGTAGCATTTGCCCTAGCAATGGCAGCAACTGTGCTTACAGCAGCATACATACTCTGGATGTACAAGCGTATATTCTATGGAAGTAGGGAAGGTATGGAGCATGTTAGGGAAGGCTCTATGTACATGACTGCACCAATGATGTTCCTTGCAGTACTAACCATAGTGATAGGCATATATCCAGATATGTTTACCTCGATCATAGTACCATTCATGAAGGCATTGTTTGGAGGAGGGTTATGATATGATGATAGGAGAAGGTGGATGTGATGGGGTTATGAGTACTAGCATGAATAGGATGGGGTGAAGATGGAGAGATGATGGTAGATCTAAGCATGATCATAAGCATAATAGTGCTTGCAGCAGGGGCAGTAGAGGAGAGTGCTGATAGGTTCATCCATAATCCAGAGTTTGATGCTCTAGCACTCAACATATGGCTTGTATGGGTACTTCCTATGATAGGTGCAATGTTAAGCCCGTTGTTTGGAAGGATTGGTAGTAGAGTTAGGGATACAGCACCAGCAGCATTCTCACTTGCAAGTGCAATACTAGCATCAACACTCATCCCCATAGCACTTGCAGGGGATGAGGTACATAGCCAGTACACCTGGATACCAGATCTAGGCATAAGGGCTGGTGTTATAGCAGATACCCTAAGCATAATTATGAGCAACCTGGTAGCATGGATATCCTTCCTCATCATGGTATACAGCATAGGCTACATGAAGGGCGATCCTAATCTGGTTAGATACTGGTTCTTCATGAACTTCTTCATAGGAAGTATGCAGTTGATAGTGTTATCTGATAACCTACTCATGCTCTTCTTCGGCTGGGAGGGTGTTGGCCTTGCATCCTATGCGCTAATAGGCTTCTGGTACAAGGATAGGGTAAAGGATTACGTTGGTAGGATAGGTCACCATGCATGGGGTATAGCACAGTACACATCACCATCGCATGCTGGTATGAAGGCATTCCTCATGACTAGGGCGGGGGATGCTGCAATGCTTGCTGGTATGTTCCTCATCTTCATACATGCTGGCACATTCGAGTACAAGTTACTCCTTGAGGATACAGAATGGGCACATGTGATGCAGTCAAATGGCTTACTTGTACCTGCTGCAGTACTGATATTTGTAGGGGCAATAGGCAAATCTGCACAGTTCCCACTACATGAATGGCTCCTTGAGGCTATGACTGGTCCAACATCAGTCTCAGCACTCATACATGCAGCAACCATGGTTAAGGCAGGGGTATTCCTCGTAGCAAGGCTAGGTCCATTGTTCTTTGCTGTAGCAAGTATGGATGTTGGAGTATTCTTTGAGGTTGTTACATGGGTTGGGGCAATAACAGCATTCATGCTTGCATCCCAAGCAATAGTGAACAAGGAGATAAAGAAGGTTCTAGCATACTCAACAGGCTCTCAGATAGGCTACATGCTACTAGCATTAGGCATAGCAGGTCTATCAGCAGAGTTCATAAATGGTTATACAGCAGGGCTCTTCCATCTTGCAAGCCATGCTATGTTCAAGGCATCGCTATTCATGGCTGCTGGAGGTATACTGCATATAGCAGAGAGTAGGTTCATGGATGATATGGGAGGGTTGAGGAAGCATGCTAGAAGAACCTATATATTCATGCTTGCAGGTGCACTCTCCCTTGCTGGTGCACCAATAATAACATCAGGCTTCTGGAGCAAAGATGCAATATTTGCATCACTACTAGAATCCCATTACATTTATGCTCCAGTACTCTTCTGGATGGCATTCCTTACAGCAGTGATGACTGCATTCTACACCATAAGGATGGTAGGTATGGTGATGTTTGGGGAGAAGAGCAAGCACTTGCAGGAGTTGGAGCATCATGGGCATAAACTCCATGATGTTAGTGCTGTTATGTGGGTACCATTCGGCATACTTGCTGGGCTTACTATAGCAATAGGTGTAGCAGGACCATTTGTAGAAGGGCAACTCCATGAACTCTTCTCTATCTTCCTACTCAACTCATATGGTATAGAGAGTCATGGAGAGGTTGCCATTAATCCTGAAGCGGTAGCATCATCTGTGATAGCATTTGGTATAGGCTCTGGTCTTGGCTACATATTCTACATAAGGAGAGCAGTAAGTCCAGAGGTTGTAGCAAGGAGTGCAGTAGCATATGCAGTATACAGGTTCTTAGAGAATAGATGGTATGTTAACAGCATCTACTACTGGGCATTCGTTATAGCACCACTGTTAGCATCTAGGCTAACATGGAGATACTTTGAGATGATTGTTATAGATGGTATAAATCCAGCATTCCAGTTTGCAATGGCATGGTGGTCAAAGGTTGTAAGGTATATGCAGACTGGTGTTGTTCAAACATACATATACGCATTTGCAGTTGGGATTATATTCGTACTACTGCTAGTCATAGCAGGGAGTGGTGCATAATGATGGTGGCTGTTATTGTTATTATTATGGTGATTATGGTTATGGTTATGGTTGTGATGGCTAGGGCTATAAGTATGATGATAATGAGCATGCTAAGGGTCATGATTAGGATGGGGATGATGAGCAAGTATACGCACTCAACTATGCATGGAGGTAGAGATTTGTATGGTTGTAGTAAGCAAGGTGCCGTTGGTATTGGCTATGTTAGTAATGGTAGTAGTAGTAATAGTAGTAGCTATTGTGTTTGTATAGGTGGTGGTATAGCATCATGGTGGTAGATCTTTACTCTACACCAGTCATAATTACCATAATCCTTGGGGTTACAGGTCTAGTCCTTCCATTGCTTGATACATTCAGGAGGAGGGATATGAGCCATAAGGTGCATGGTAGCATAGCCTTTGGCGCACTAATCCTCTCCATAGCAGTTATACTTGCTAGGATAGCATCTGGCTCTATACCTCTAGGCATAACGTTTACAGATCAGGTTATGGCAGATGATATGTTTGGTTCATTCTTCAGCATAGCTATGCTAATAGTTGCAGTAAGCACTGTAGTCTCATCAGTTGAATATATGCGTAGGGTACCAAACCCAGGACCTTACTACTCCCTCATCCTACTCTCATCTATAGGCATGGTCATACTAGCATACTCTACAGATCTGCTTATGCTTATAGTTGCATGGGAGTTGATGAGCATCCCTACCTATGTCCTTGCAGCCTACAGGAAGAGGGATCCATTGACAAACGAGGCAGCGATCAAATACTTCCTGTTTGGTGCACTTGCATCTGGCATACTCATATATGCTGCATCTCTCATCTATGGCATAACTGGCTCAACCAACATAGCAGTAGTTATACAGTCACTCATCAACATAGATAAAGGATTGGGGCCATTGGCATTAATAGCATTAGCATTACTCATAGCAGGCTTTGGGTTCAAGATGGCTCTAGTCCCATTCCATATGTGGATCCCTGATACGTATGAGGGTGCACCAACACCAATAAGCGCACTCCTCTCAGCAGCAACAAAGAAGGCTGGGTTTGCAGCAGCATTCAAGGCAGTGATATTTGGAATGCTTGTATTCAACGTTGAGTGGAGTCTGATGCTTGCTGTTATAGCAGTACTCACAATGACCATAGGTAACCTTGCTGCTCTAACGCAAAGGAGTATGACTAGGATACTTGCATATTCAAGCATATCCCAGGCAGGTTACATGCTTATAGGATTGAGCCTTGCTCCATACTCAGATCTTGCAATGCAAGGTACACTCTTACATGTTATGAACCATGCTGTAATGAAGTCCTCAGCATTCATTGCTGCTGCTGGTATAGCACTGGTCATAGGCACTATGAACATAGACCAGTATAGAGGTATAGGACGTAGGATGCCAATAACATCTCTAGTAATGGCTGTATCACTGCTAGCACTTGCTGGAGTACCGCCATTGAACGGGTTCTGGAGCAAGTTCATACTCTTTGCTGCTGCTGTTAATGCTGGTTCTACAGTATCATGGGCCCCATACCTTGCAATAGCAGGTATATTAAACAGCGCACTATCTCTAGGCTACTATGCATGGGTGATAAGGCGTATGTACTTCGATGAGCCTACTTCTATCCCAGCATTGAACCAGAGTTATGTGTATGGTAGTGTGGGTATGCTCAAGGTAAGGGAGCCTAGGCTTATACTTGCAGTACTTGCATTTGCTCTAGCATTCATGGTTGGGTTTGGAGTATATCCTGCTCCACTGATATCATTTGCTCAAGCATCTGTGCCAGCAAGTGATGTATTCTCTACACTACCAAGAGAGTTGCAGTCTAGCATGCAGGAGCATAGCAATAGCAATGCTGAGAGTATGGATGGTAGTAAGAGTAACAGTAACGGTAGTACTACTACATACAATCAATCTGTTCAGGCTGGTGAGGTGGGTGCAAATGGTGTTAACAGTAATGGTAATGGTAATGGTGATGGTAAGACTGATGGCAGTAACAATTACGATGGTGGAGTTAATTCTACCGCTAATGGTGAAGTAAGAGTAGTGGAAGAAGATAAGGCAGTAACAACCGTAGTAGAAGGTTCATCACACTCTAGCCCTTCCAGATCAAGAACCCCTTAGCCTTCAGAATCTCTTAGCATATACTCTATCTCCCTAGCAAGGTAACCCTCATCAACCTTTGAGAGATCATATCTATAGTAATCGAATCTATCTGGATCGTACTTGCATATAACCTCTATAGGCTCACCCTTTGCAATCCTCTCCTCTATAACCGATCTATGAGCATATGCTGTAAGGAATCTGTAGCCTCTCCTCTTAGCCTCTAGTATGAATGAGTAACGTAGGAGATGGCCACCATTTGCACCCCAGTATGGATAGTCTATACTTATTGGCTCAAGGTATATGGTATTCCTCTTACCCTTATTCTCATCCCTAGTACCTCTTCTCAGCCTATATAGTTCAAGAGGTCCACCTTTGGAGTAGCCAAGTATGTTATCCCCATCATCATTGCTAGCATCATCATCATTATTGCCATTGACAATCTTCCTCAACGTGATGAGCAAAGTATCATTACGCTTAAGTGTAGATACGAACTGCTCATCGCTAATACGCATTGGAAGTGGTAGTAGTTTATGTAATCTAAGGAGGGAGTTTATGCATGAATCTGAACAACAATAACCACCATTACTATTCTCAACCTTAATGTTGAACCTTATGAGCCCCTGTCTTATCATCTCCCTTATCTCCAACTCTCTTGCATATGCTTCTTTGAATGAATTAACGTTATTGTAGAACCTCTCCCTGTACTCTGCTGGTACTGCTGAGAGGATGAGATCAAGCATATCCTTCTCATCCTCCAGCATTATTTTGAAGTACTTAACAGCCTCTCTATTTATCATGGAGGGATGCCAGCCTAGTGCATGGGCATTCTTCATTGCAAGCTCCATACACCCATTGTAATCCTTCATCGCATATCCTGCAACCCTCTCTGCTATAGAGACTATCCAACCAAGCCACATGTAATGCTCCCTTTTACGATCGTTCTTAGGTATACCAGCCCTTGTAAACAACTCATCAATCCTATTCAATGCATGCTCCTTTACACTGCCAGTGAATGGAAATGCTGTTCTGTATATCATCGCTATAACTATATCTAGGTTGAGATCAACGTACTCAGCGAACTTTACTATCCTCTTGTTGTTCCTTAGGAACCACTCAACAGAGTCCTCATTGGGTCTATCGAAGTCCTTCAGTGGATCAAAGTCATGGAAGAGGGATGCAAAGAATAGGTAGTAGAGGTCATCCTTACTTAGCCTATTCCTAAGCGTATCTGCTATAAGTAATGTAAAGTATGTAGCCTCAAGTTCATGATCAATGTTATGGTAGCCATAGTAATCTGGACCCAAACCCTTCTTTGAGAACTCTGTTATTGCAAATTTTATAACACTCTTAACCCAGAGGTCTTGAAGCCCTATATCAACAGCAAGATCTATTATCTTATCCTGTAGTAATGCCTGCTTACTTATTCCAAGCTTGTAACTGAACCACCAAGGGGCAAGTTTTATCCTTTGATATATCTCATACCACCAAGGATATGGTAGGGTAAGAGGGTTATTTACCGTCATACCATCACATTTGTAATGGTTTTGATTATCTATATATAGTTTAACGTCTTTCAACCTTAATCTGTGCTAAATTATATAATATTGTTGGTCAATTATATGATTAATTACATTACAGAATAGAAAGATCATAATAAGGTTCCATATTTATTATTAATTATAGTGCTCCGGGCGGGACTCTCCCATGCATATATGCAGCATGGTTTGAACCCGCGATCTGCGGCTCGAAAGGCCGCCATGCTTGACCGGGCTACACCACCGGAGCACACACTCTAGTAGCATGTATTAATAACAATAAAATCCTTACCCATCTTTGATGGATAGAGCAAAGATTTTTTATGGGGTTATGGGATGCTAAGCCATGGGTAGAGAGATGGTTAAGAGGATAGACGTTGAGATGGAGAGGATGAGCCTCTTGAAGCACCCATTCTATAGACTATGGTCTGAAGGCAAGTTAAGCATGGAAGCACTTAAGGGGTATGCGCTGGAGTACTTTTACCTTGTGCAAAATGTGCCAAGGATGGTTGAGAATATAATGCAGCACTATGCTAGCACAGAGTATGCTGGGGAGATAGATGTTAACCTTAGGGAGGAGAGGGAGCATGTTGCACTATGGATAAGGTTTGTCAAGGCGCTTGGGATAAGCGAGGCAGATCTTTACGCATACAATGCTAGCAGCAAGACAAAGGATGCAGTACATAAACTTCTAGAACTAACATCTACTCCTTCAGGGGTAGCAGCAATGTATGCATATGAAGCAGAACTACCAAAGATAAGCAGTACAAAGCTTGAGGGGCTGATCAAGTACTACAATATGAGCAGTGATGATGCTACTGAGTACCATAAGGTGCATAGCATAGTTGATGTTAGGCATGCAGATGTTTGGAGGAGGATGATAGCAGATATGCCTGAGCATAACCATGATGCACTTCATGCTAGTGCTGTAGAGTCCATGGCTGCACAGAACATGTTGCTGGATGCTGTGTATGAGAGGTATATAGGCAGAGAGTGCTGATGATAAGCCAAAGAGATTATATATAATATAAGTTAGTATGTAGTAAAGCCGGTTGCCTGTTAGCAGGTGGGCCCGTAACCACTTAACGTGGCGGGATGCTTAGCCTGGAAGAGCGACCGGCTCATAAGCATGAGGCTAGACTGTGTAGGAAGGAGAACTGGGAGACCGGTAGGTCAAGGGATCGAAGCCCTTCGGGCCCACTCCCATTTGGGTTCAAAACTCTCCGAACCCGCTCTAACCTAAGCGTCCCATCAAGGGTTACAAATTTTCCAACAACCAAAGCTTTATTATCTTCACAAGCGTATCTTGATCATGTCAGACTACGAAAAGGTTGTCGATACTATACTAGGCAGATGGAAGAGTCAAATCCTGTACGCTGGCGTAAAGCTTGGAATCTTTGAATCGCTAGACAGAACTCCAAAGCATTACTCTGAAATAGCTCGGCAATTGAACCTCGATGCTTCATTGCTTTATCGACTTTTGCGTGCTCTTGCTTCACTAGGATTTCTGAATGAAGAGGGCGACAAGAAATTTACTATCACATCCATGGGAGAACTTGTTCGAAAGGATCACCCAGAGACTCTAAGGGGAGTTGTCTTACTGGAAGAAGGTCCTGAGCACTATGCAATCTGGAAGCATCTATCTGATATGATAAGAGATGGTAGGCAGGATGGTTTTGTGCGCGAGTTTGGCCTCAGGATTTTCGACTATATGTCACAGAACCCTGCGTACAGGGATGCGTTCAATTATGCTATGGACAGCTACTCTGCCAGAACTACAAAGATGGTGCTTGAAGCCCTGAAGGGCTACGACTTTACTAGGATCAAGAGTCTGTGCGATATTGGCGGTGGGCACGGACACCTAATCTGCAGCATCCTCCGTGAACATCCGCACTTGCAGGGCATTGTGCTGGAGCTTGAATCCACAATTAACAACAAGGAGCTGCTATGGGCTGAAAAGATGGGTGTGGCAGACCGGTGCATCTATATAGCAGGTGATATGTTTAAGGAAGTTCCACGCTCGGACGTATACGTCATGAAAATGATCTTGCATGACTGGAACGACGAAGAATGTGTTGCGATTCTGTCAAACATCCATAAGGCATCCCCTCTAGGTGGACGAATTCTTATAGCCGAGCATGTAGTGCCTGGCCATGAAACTCCCCATTTCTCAAAGCTGTTTGATATACATATGATGTGCGCCCTTACTGGGAGGGAGAGGACAGAAAAAGAATATGCAGCATTGCTGGAAAGAGCGGGGCTGCAATACTTGCAGACACACTACCCTCCATCGAAGACGATAGGGGTGGTTGAGGGAATCAAGTGTTAATCTTACCTCTATCCCATATTCGTCAGTCCGCAGGTAAGCATCTTTGTATTACTCTTAAAGATGAACTACTCACTAATCAACCAACCTATCATGATAATCCCCTTGATCTAGGTTGTATATCTAAATACTGTTATGGCTTATTCTCGCAGCATTTGAGTATCTTCTTTAGGAATATCTCTATCTACATCCAATATACTTCTAGTATATGATACCCTTAGAGCAAGTATCTCGCATCTATATCTCTAGCATGATACATAGACATTATCACCATTAAGCTTTGTCTTGTTTTTATCCACTGCAATAATCCTCCTCTACTTCTTATCAGGCTACTTCAATATGCTCTTCAAAGCATTATGCCACTGCCTAACAGCTTCGTACTATAACATTCAATTTTGATATACTCCTTAATGATAAGCCAGAATAGTGTATAAGTGCAGCAAGAACCTTATCCTCTAAAGGTACCTTATTCCTCTTGAATATATGAGACTCTCTAGGCTAATAAGGTAGTCCAATTCACTTATGAGAGTAATTAGAATAGCAAGCATAAATGTTATCTTGACAATCCCGTCTCTAACTTCAGCAAAGCCTATATAATCAATTTCTTGAATTTATTGTAAATTTTGATACCATTCTTTATACAAGAATTATAAGGATTTTAGAGGATTCTGAACCCAACGGGTTTAAATATCTTTGACCCACCATCATATGATTAAATAATGGAAGGAAGAAAATATTGTATTACTGGCATTTATGATTGCCCATACGCCTTCTAAGATAGAGTACTGTAGTTGCTAGTGTGATAGTGATAATTGCTATTGTTCCCAAGACCCCTCCTGGTACAACATTGAATGCAACACTTGCCTTTATGGATATAATCTCACCATCACCAAACTCTACTAGAACAATCCAATCTCCTGCTCTATAAAACGTTATATCTGCTATAGAGACCATATTGCCTCAACCTCCTCCATACTATAACTCCTCCTTATGAAACTCCAATCTGAGGCTAAAAGCGTTATTTAGCGGTATTTGTTGGTGTATCAGTTACTAGTATGCATTGCATATGCTCACCTATACTTATAAGCATATCCCTCACCAGACATGCTAGTATGTCTACACTACACTTCTTAACATTCACTAGAAGTATCTTACATCTCTATTTAGGCTAGACTATATCTGGCTTATGGTTACAGTTATGCTTGAGATAAATGACGATGATGCTAGAGTGATCTTTGGATCAATGTGGTGCCAGAGTTTAAGTTATGTGCTTATAGTACTGGTTAGTGTAATGCTTGCTGCATCTATATTGACACACAATAGAATAGGAAGCAAGCGTACTCTGATTGTCTTTATTATCCTTATCTTTTAATTTTGTATTACTTGGTATCAGATTAGTAATACTCAGTCGATGTCGACTGATTCCATCTTTTCAGTATTACTAGGTGATAAAATTTTAATACTTGCATATCGAAGAACACGTAGATGGAAATACCATTATTCGCTGCAGGAAGTATACTAACGATCACCATATTAATCGTGCTAGGTACAATGGGTATTCCTGATGGTGGGAGAACCATCTCTGATGATGGGAATAATAAACTTGTTATTATTACATCTGTAGCTCCTATAACTAATATAGTTAAGAATGTTGTATGTGAGAAAGTAGATCTGATAGGGATCGTTCCAGAAGGTGTAGATTCACACACATTTGAACCTACTCCTTCAGATGCTATAAGGATAAGGAGTGCAGATCTGGTAATCATAAATGGTCTTAACCTAGAGGTATCATTTGAGAGGATAGTAGATGCAGCGAAAGAAGATAATCCAAGGATACAGTTACTCAAACTTGCTGATAACACTATAAGTCATGAAGAATGGATATTCGACTTTTCATTCCCTAAAGAGAAGGGAGATCCAAACCCACATCTCTGGCTTAATGTTGCATATGTCATAAGGTACGTTGAACTAATAAGGGATAAACTAATAGAGTTGGATCCAGATAATGCATCATACTATGCTAAGAATGCAGAGCAGTATATAGCAAGGCTAAGGATGCTAGATGAAGGTATAATGAGGGCAGTGCAAAGCATCCCTGTAGAGAATAGAAAGTTACTAACATATCATGACTCATGGGCATACTTTGCTAAGCGTTATGGGATGAAGGTTATAGGAGCAGTACAGCCATCAGACTTTGGCGAACCTACTCCTCAAGAGGTTGCAAGGATAATAGAGCAGATAAGGGAAGAGAATGTTCCAGCGATATTTGCATCAGAGGTATTCCCAAGCAAGGTAGTAGAGCAGATAGCAAGAGAGGCAAATGTTAAGATAGTTGAGACTCTAGCAGATGATGTACTCCCAGGTAGAGTAGGAGAGCAAGAGCATACATACATTGGTATGATGCTTGAGAATATGCGTAGCATAGTAGTACCATTGGGCGGTAATGTTGATGCACTACATGGTATAGATCCAAGAGATGTTTGCAATGGTTGAGGTCTATGAACATGGGTAGAGATGATAGTAGGGTGGTAGCAGTAAGCATAAAGGATATCACTTATGGCTATACCCATGCACCAGTACTTGAGAGGATAAATCTGGATGTGAATAGAGGAGAGGTAGTAGGTCTGTTAGGCCCCAATGGTTCTGGCAAGAGTACATTACTCAAGATCATAGCAGGACTCATCAAGCCATGGTCTGGTTCAATAGAGTTTGGCGATGGAATAGGTAATAGACCTGTTATAGGCTATATGCCACAGGTAGATGGTATAGACTTGGACTTTCCTATAACTGTGGAGGAGGTTGTAGCACTAGGTCTATGGAATAGATCTAGAGGAGTGATGCCATGGCATACTAGCAGGAATGTTAGAGAGAAGGTGTATAATGTACTTGAAGATCTTGGTATGAGTAGTAAGGCGAAGAGTCAGATAGGGGAACTCTCTGGAGGAGAGCAGAAGAGGGTCTTCCTTGCAAGAGCAATAGTGCATGATCCAGAGTTACTGCTATTGGATGAGCCAACAACAGGTGCAGATCCAAGCACTAGAGATGATATACTAATGATGCTTTATGAACTGAATAGAAAGACAAAGGTAACCATAATACTCAGTACGCATGATATAATTGGTGTTGCAATGAACCTTCCAAGAGTAGTATGCCTTAATAAGAGTATAATGGCAGATGGATATGCTAAGGATATACTTACAAAGGATAACCTGCTAAGAGTTTATGGTCTGATAGATTCTATTAAGTAGTATGATAGGAGGAATTGTATATGAGCGAACTCAACACACTACTCCAACCATTTCAGTACGAGTTCTTCATTAGGGGTATTATAGTTGCTATACTTGTAGGAGGAGTAAATGGTCTACTAGGCGTGTATGTAGTGCTGAGGGGTATGAGTTACATAGGACATGGACTCTCCCATGCAGTCTTTGGTGGTGCTGTAGTAAGCCATATGCTTAATATCAATATCTACATTGGTGCACTACTATGGGGGTTAATCTCAAGTATTGCTATAAATAGAGTTAGTAGAAGTGGTAAGATTAGGGCAGATGCAGCTATAGGTGTTATAAGCACAACAGGATTTGCAATAGGTGTATTCCTAATAAGTAGCAGTAGGAGCTTCACAAGGAACTTTGAGGCACTACTCTTTGGTAATATTCTCAGCATAACCTATCTTGATATGATTGTAATAGCAGTAGTCTCTACCGTAGTAGTTGTATTCTTCCTACTATTTAACAAGATTATGTTATTTACAATATTTGATAGAGAGACTGCAAAGGTATATGGAGTAAGGACAGATGCTGTAGACTTTGTATTCTCTATACTCCTTGCTATAGTTGTAATAGCAACAATGAATGCAATAGGTGTTACACTACTTGCAGCAGCAATAGTTGCTCCTGCCATCTCTGCTAGACTATTAACAAATAACTTCATCAAGATGCTAATTCTATCTACAGTAATTGGTGCTATAACAGCATTTGTAGGTATGTATCTAAGCTTCCTCTTTGATTCTGCTTCTGGCGCAACTATAGTACTGTTTAGTGCTAGCGTATTTGGAATAGTAATTCTATACAGAGTCTATCATAAACACTTGCACAGAAGGGTAATGCATAAACACATGCATAAATGGGATCCTCATGAACATAATAGTTAGTTAACATCATCTCAACTTGCTTCCTAATTATATTACTTTAACAAAGTTCACCTTTATGCTCTTTATTCCCTTCTTCTCTACCAATTCCTTGACAAGCCTCTTTATGCTCCTAGCATCTCCTCTTACTAGTATAGCCTCAAGGCAGTTATCATCATCAAGGTGCATATGCGTGCTAGCGGTAACTATGTGATTATAGTTGTGTTGTATAAGGGTTAGAGCCTTCTCAATATTTCTAGTATGTGGATCGTATAGGAGCTCTATCAAGCCAGCACCCTTGCCAGACTCATTTCCAGAGAGCCATTCATTCTCTGATATGAATGCCCTCATAGCTGTCTGTATAGCCTTCGATCTATCAGTAAAGCCAGCCTTCTTGCTAACTCTCTCGAAACTAGCCAGTAGATCAGATGGGAGGGATATGCTGATCCTTACTACACCACTCTTGCTATTACTACTATTCCTCACCAACCTTTCTTAACCATGAATCGTATATAAATAAAACTATCTCATAATACATCTATATAACATGTTACAAATAGTTATTAATAAAAATGATAAATCTCTTGATATCTAAAACTGCTCTATTATCTCCTTACCTTCTTCCCTCTCTTCAACTTCCCTTAACTCTAGTCTAGCAAGTATATCCTCTAGATCCTGCTCCTCTTTAACCTCCTCCACTAGTATATCTTGAAGTATATCGTATGTAGCATAATCAACATCCTTAACCTTCTTTATCAATTCATTGTAATGCACTATAGCAAGACCCTCCATCTCTAATGCCTTCTCTATAGCATCTCTAAGCGTTGTATACTTGCTTGGATCAACATTACCAAATATACTCATGTTAGCCCAATCTGCTGGCGAGGTTGGGGCCATTGCAGCAAGTTGGTTGAGCCTCTCAGCTATCATACCTGCGTGATTCAACTCCTCCATAGCAGAGTCCTTGAACTTCCCTGCTATAGTTAGAGAGCCTATGCCTTGCATGTATAGTGATGTATACCAGTAGTAATGGAATGCCATGAGTTCGTTGCAGTATGCAACCTTCAAATCATCAACTATCTCATCTATCCTAGAGCCTACTATCTCTCTTCCCTTCCTTCCCATGTAGATTATACACCTCTCATGCTTAAAAAGTTATATGATGAGTTATGGACTTGCTAGTGTGAGCATATACCTGTATGTTGATGGTGCAAGCAAGGGTAACCCTGGGGATGCTGCAATAGGACTTGTAATAAAGGATTGTAATGGTAATGTATTGAGGAAGTACAAGGAGTATATAGGTGTAGCAACCAATAACATGGCAGAGTATATAGCATTGAAGAAAGGGTTAGAGATTGCAGCAGAGTATGGTAATGATATAACAGTGATGATGGATAGTAGATTGCTTGTTAAGCAGATGCGCAAGGAGTATAAGGTAAAGAAGGCTCATCTACGAGAGATGGTAAAGCAGATAGATGATATCATAGCAAGGAATAACCTCAACGTAAGTTATATACACATACCGAGGGAAGAGAATGCAGATGCGGATAGACTTGCAAACGATGCAATCATCGAGTATTATAATAGAGCATAATAATATAATATATTGGTTTGGAGCAAATGAGTGGATATGCTAAGCATTACAGCACTGCATATACATAAAGTGTTAACCTATTCCATACTCTTCCTACTCATACTATTCTTCATAGGTTCACTTGAGTTCATGCCAGATGTATACTTCTCTAACAGACCTATGCTTGATCTACCCGCATGGGTAGAGAAGCTCTGGCATTATATACCTTGGATAATACTTGCCTTATCTTCACTTGATATACTCTTGAAGTATAAGAAGGTAGGTAATCTTAGGCTACTCTTGAGGATTCATTGGATAGACATCATCATGATTGCGCTTATCCCATTCCTGTTCATATTCAAGGTAGCAAAGATATCCCTCAAGGTTTACAAGATAGTAAAGACAGGTAAATCCTGGTCAAAGTTATCCCATCTGATTAAGAAGATACTCCTCCTAGGAAGGTCTCCAAAGAATAAGAGTACAAGCCCAGCCTACCTACTCTAGCATTATTTGCTACAGTCATGGCTATATATGGGCTAGGCTATAGTACACCTGCAGCAGCTATGAAGACTCAGAGTTAATCTGAATGGAAGATGATGATAAGGCATTGATCTGAGCTGCTAATCTAGTAAGGTTTACTAATAGGAGAGAGTATATCATGTTGTTGCCAAGCAAGAACCTGAATAGAGCAGTGAAGGATGTGATTATAATAGTTATTGGGGTAGCATCTGTATGGCTTGCTCTTAGGGTAGCCTTTGCTACAGATAACCCGTTCTATGTAGTCTCTAGCGAGAGTATGGTGCCTACACTTCAGGTGTATGATGTTATAGTGGTAAGGAATGGCTCAACGTTTGAGGAGGTCAAGCCTGGAGATATAATAGTATTCCAAAGCCCATCTACACATGACAGGGTTATAGTGCATAGGGTTGTTAAGGTAGAGCACTCAAGTGAGAAGGTTATAACAACAAAGGGTGATAACAACCCCATCTCTATACCTGGGATAGACTATCCTATAACAAAGAAGGAGTACATAGGTAAGGTTGTCTTCGTTGTACCCAAACTGGGGTTGGTTAGCAAAGTGCTTAGCCCTCCAGTAAACTACATAGTTATAGGGATAATACTTGCTGTTATATTCTTGAGTAAGCTTAGGGATACTAGGGAGAGTATGAGGAAGGAGGGGGAGGAGAAGAAGGAGGGAGATGGAGATTCTAGCAAGTTAAGCGATGTAAGGTTAGATGGAAGTGCTACTGAGACTAGCAATAGAAATGGTAATACTCAAGTAGATAGTAGTAGCACTTCTAACCATCATGCTAGAGAGCCCATCAACGATACCTCTACTAGCAAAGGTTCAAGTGATGAGGTTAGGAGGAGGGATGATGAGCATTAGCATGTATGTAGGTTTGATGAGACCTTACAGTTAGGTAGTACTCAGTAATATTTATATCTATGATTTATATACCCCTTATATATAAGATAGGTATGCCCCAAACAAAACCCATAATAAGTATAGAGAATGTGGTTGCATCTGCAACTGTGAACCAGACCATAAACCTTAACCATATAACACAACTCTTCCCAGATGTTGAGTACCATCCAGACCAGTTCCCAGGCTTGGTCTTCAGGCTCAAGGCACCAAAGACAGCAACTCTGATATTCAGTTCTGGTAAGATGGTGTGTACTGGTTCAAAGTCTGAGGAGCAGGCTATAAAGGCTGTGAAGACTGTAGTAGCAAAGCTCAGGAAGGCTGGTATAGAGATAGATAATGAGCCTATAATAGAGATACAGAATATAGTTGCATCTGCAAGCCTGGGAGGAAAGATACATCTGGAGCAGGCTGCTAGGGTACTCCCAAGGAGCATGTATGAGCCAGAGCAGTTCCCAGGCTTGATACACAGGATGCTAGACCCAAAGACAGTTATCCTGCTATTTGCATCTGGCAAGTTGGTATGCACTGGAGCAAAGAAGGAGGAGGAGGTCTATAGAGCAGTCAATAACCTACACATAGTGTTGGAGGAGAAGGGACTGATGATGTATAGATAGATAATAGATTAAATGGCTGAAGCATTATAAAAATCATAGATTTGAGGAACTATTACCGTTAAAGATCTCTTTATATTTCTTGTATTTATAAGATATCTACAGGATCTATTGTTACCAGTTTCTCTTCCTTTTCTATAAATTCTTATCTGCTCCCTATCTGTGCCTTTATTATCCTTACCATATCTTCATCAAGAAGATCTGCTTCATAGAGTAGATCCACTACCTCCTCTATGCTTGCTATGCTCATCAACCTTACACCCTTACTTGCAAGTAACTCTCCAGCACCCTCAAGCCTATCTATAAGCACTAGAGCATGCTCAACAACACCACCATTGCTCCTTACAACATCCACAGCATGTGCAAGGGATGAGCCAGTGGTAGCAACATCATCCAGGATAAGTACCTTTGAGCCATGTTTGAGGTAGCCCTCAAGAAGTTTAGATGTACCATGATCCTTAGCCTCCTTCCTCACATATATCAGACCCTTCTCAAGGGTGTATGCTAGAGCAGATGCATATGCAATCCCTGCAGATGGTATGGAGCATATGTAATCTATAGAAGCAGTGCCTATTCCTTGTTCTATAACATCCCTCATAGCATCTATAGCCATCCTAAAGTATGCAGGGAAGCTTGGAAGTACCCTAAGGTCTATGTAGTATGTACTCTCCTTCCCACTAGCAAGCTTGAAGATACCAAACCTTATAGCATTTGACTTGAGTAGGAACTCTGCAAGTTCGCTCTTCATGACCTAAGCATTTATCTACACCTATAATAAGATATGCCATGCCAGAACTATGGATGCGGTATGGGACTAGCGAGGTTGTTCTTGATATAAAGGCTGAGAATATACTAAAGTATGCTAGAGTAGCACAGTACATGGGAGAGGATGTAGTGCAATCAAGGTTCGAGGCTGTAGATGCTCTTATAGATGGCTCCAGCATAGATGTTGTTGTGCTTGATGGTTCTAGGATGGTTGTTGAGGTAGCATCGATGCTTATAGCATACCTTGAGGGTAAGGGTAGGAGCATAGGGAGCATTTATGCAACATCAAAGGTTAGGGTTGCTGGAAGGGAAGCAAGGCTATTCAAGGATATAGGCAGTATAGGCAGTAAAGCAGTACTCATCTCAAGGGCTGCACTTGATCCACTATTCAAGTACTCATGCACCGCTACAGCACTCATGAGGCTTGATGGGGTAGTTATGCAGGATGTTTACAGAAGATTCATCAGTGATGATCATTCAGGTATAAGGGATATCATAAACTCATATACGCAGGATAAGAACCTCATCTCGCTAGAGGTTCTTTATGGAGATGGGCTCATAGATCTCATCGTATGTGATACCACAAGGTCATATGCAGAGGTACATGCTAGACTTGATGGATTGGCATATCCTACAGATTTATGCAGATCGATCATAGCAAGTCCAGGGCATGCATATAGGTTATCTGATGCCCTAACCGCACTCTGGAACTGCTCAACTGTGCTTAGGGATGATGGTATCATAGTTGTTATGGCTGAGTGTATGGAGGGTCTTGGTGCTAAGGCACTACAGATGCTTGTTGAGGGTAGGATTAGGCATGCTAATACCTATCCAATGGATGAGGGATATATAGATGGACTAGAGTACATACATATACTTGATGTTATGGGTAAGAGAGGTTATGATATAGGGCTCCTAACCATGCTCCCTGACCTCTACGTTAAGGCTCTAGGCTTCAAGCCATTCAGGAAGGTAAAGGATGTATTAGCCTACATACTTGGCAAGATGGGGCAGAGGCATAAGGTTATGATAGTATCTGATGCATTGATAATGCCAATGAAGAGAGTATCATAACTAACAACTAACTAGCAAAGTATTAGCCTTTCTTCATTCATACCCATGATGGTATTGGTGCACATAGTACAGCAAGAACCATCGCTATTACGAATAGTATCCTTCTACCCTTAGAGAGAGGAGAGACATCATCCAATGGTCTAACATCCTGCGTTCTAGCACTCATGAACATTATGAACATAGCCATGAATATGTAGCCTAGAGCAGCAAGTATAACAACGCTAACGAATGTAAGCCTCCTCTGCCACTTATAGCCTAGGGTTGCCCTTGCTATATGCCCACCATCCAACTGCCATGCTGGAAGCAGGTTAAGGAATGTTATTAGGAACCCTATCCAAGCAGCAAATGCAACAGGGGAGAGTACTGGGATATATCCTGGCACAGACTTGCCTGTCAACTCAAATGCAAGTTCCATGAGTATGCTGGGCTGCAATGGGATGAGTTGTGCATTTGCCATCATCGCTCTAGCCTGAGACTCATCTATCAATGGGCTTAGCATTGCACCATAGAATGAGACAGCTATTGTAACGATAAGCCCTGCTATTGGACCTGATACACCTATATCGAAGAGCACATCCCTGTTTGTCATTGGTGCTCTGGAGAATATAACAGCACCAAATGTAGGCACGAAGAACCCTGGTATGCCTGGGATGAAGAATGGCCATGTAGCCTTTATCCTATGAGCCTTCGATGCCAGCATATGCCCAAGTTCATGTATGCCAAGTATCCCCATGAGCGATAGTGTATAGAGCACAGCCATCTGCCATGGTCCATACACTAGCCCTGCAAGACCATTAGATCTAAGCAACCCATCGTAGAGCACAACGGCAACAGTTGCTATGAATAGCACTACAGGCATCCATGGCTTGAACCTCCTAGTAGGTTGTGTCTTTGGTATGACTAGAAGGATTAGATCACTTACAGCACCAACATCAGCGCTAGTAGATTCATCTTCAGCCTTGCTTAGCATAGCATGGTATCCATACCCATCAAGCTCATGCACAAGCCTTACAAAGTCATGCTTGAGCGTATCCTTTGCATCAACGTGGAACTCATAAGCCTTATCCTCACGTATATAGTAACTCCTAACATTGAATAGACTTGATACTAGCAGGGGTATCCTATCATCCACATGCCCATGCTCGCTCTCTGAGTACTCCACTACCTTATTTACTATAACATCACTTTAATATGTTTGGTTCACAACCTCTAAGAGTTAAATACCCTTTGTATGATAATCAATTACATGCAGGTAGTGCTTAGGCATGTTGATGACTACATCATAAGGAGGTGTGAGTACAAGGATCTACTCCATGTTATGGAGATAAACATGGTTGCTTTATCGGAGCATTACTCTGAGTACTTCTTTGAGGAGCTCTTGAGGGAGTTCCCAGAGGCATTCATAGTTGCAGAGATCAATGGTATCATAGTTGGTTATATAATGTGCAAGGTAGAGTATGGGTTCTCAAACTTCAAGAGGCTAGGATTCGTTAAGAAGGGGCATGTGGTCTCTATAGCAGTACTCAAGGAGCATAGGGGCAAGGGTTTAGGCACTGCACTAATGCAGGAAGCGATAAATGCTATGATTGCAAGGGGATGCGATGAGGCTTATCTTGAGGTTAGGGTAAGCAATGAGCCTGCAATAAGTGTGTATGAGAACCTCAAGTTCATCATAAAGTCAAGGCTTAGAGGATACTATAGAGATGGAGAGGATGCCTATCTCATGGCTCTAGACCTACATGAGCAAAATAGTTAGATGATCAAGAGTAATGCCAACAATATATTAATCAATCAACTATTAGTATAATCAAGGATAATAAATTGGGATGAACCAGTCTAGATATGCAGCATGGAAGGAGGGCAATGGGAATAGTAGTTTTCGTAACAAGTATAGCAGCATTTATGCTCTATGCTTGGCTACTCTTAGCATCTGAATGGAGCCTGCTTATCATAAAGTACACAACACTCATGCTAGTTGCATGCATAACAGGTATATTTGCATGGCTTGGGTTGAGTATTGCTATAGCAAAGAGTAAGAGCAGTAGGAGTAGTAGCAGCAGCAGGAGTGGTGATGGTGGGCATAAGGGTTGAGCAATGGTTAGACCTTGCTGCATTATAATTCATTTATATAAAGATTTTCTAACTGTTATATCAACAACTACTTGGTACACCCTTGGTCCAACCTCCCTAACTATCCTCATGCTTGCTATGTTGAATGTATACCTGTACTCAAGCCCATCAACACTGTATCTACCATAACTTTGCATGATACCATCCAACTCCTCCCTGCACATATCGTACACCTTATCCTTGCTACCCCTTACATGCGTGAAGTAGTGTATGAAGCACTCTTGCCCAACCTTAACTGCCATGAGAGCATACTGCATGTACTCCTTGGCCTTCTCTGGTAATGGCATCAGCACCCTATCAGCCTTGTTCATAAGCATCCCTGTTATAACCTCTTTAGCATCCCCAAGGATTACATGAACCCTATCCTCAACCTTATTCAGCCTAGAATTCTCACTGCATAGCATTACAGCATCTGGGTTTATATCTATGCTATACACAGTACATGTAGGGTTCCTCTTCGCTATTATTATTGAGAACGTGCATACACCTGCAAACATATTCACTATACTCTCCCCATCCCTTACAAGGGAGGCTATCCTTGCCCTCTCTGTTGATAACCTTGGGGAGAAGTAAACCTTTGCAACATCAACCTTGAACCTGCACCCATGCTCCTTGTATATGGTTAGTGTATCATCAACACCTGCTATACACTCAACCTCCCTTACCCTATAGGTATCCTTCACTGGAGATACCTGCATGTAAACACTCCTCACATGCTTGATACTCCTCATTATTGCATTGCCTATCTCATACCTCTTCTCTAGCAACTCATCTGGCACCTTTATTATTGCAATCTGGCCTATAACATCAAATGAAGTGTAGAGATGCTTTATCTCCTCCTCGCTAAGTATGCCTCTCAATGCTTCCTTGAGCATGGGCATACAAACCTATTAATGCTAACATCTAATTTATCTTTGCATGGAAGGAGGGGTAGAGAGAGGTGCATATTATACCGTATCAAGGTTATTCCCAAACCTCTTTGCCAACTACAGAGCATTTAAGAGATGTATTGATATACTTGGATCGTTAGATAGTGCTGATCAACGCTCGTTGAGATATCTGTACAGGAAGGGACTCATCCATAGACTTGATGCTACTTATGGCTATGGAGATAGTAAAGGCAAGGGTAAGGATAGATACAGGCTCTACAGACCAACACCAAGATGTATAGTCATGATGATCCTATCCATCCCATCATTCAGAGATAATAGGATTATAATGAATACTCTAGCAGATGGTGCATACAAGGGGAATAGGCTTGCACTTGCACTCATACTCATAGGTTTGGTAGATGCTAAAGAGAATAGCATATACAACACACTTGTAGATTATGCAAGTAACCACACCATAGATGATATAGATGATGGTAATGTAGCAGACTCACTCCTAGAGTTCTTGAGCAATAGAGTAGAGAGGGATGCTATGGGTGTGCAGGGATACATAAATGTGCTCAAGGACTTCACATCCAGCACTCTAGATAACGTGCTAAGGGTTATAATAGCATCTATAAAGCCAAAGGTTGAGGATTACAATGGCTTCATACAGTTGATGTATGAAGTGGTAAGATTCTACTACGATCCTGTTAGAATAGCATACACACGTGTAGTAGGAGAGAGGGAGGAGTTCAGGACAAGATTAGAGCAGTTCAAGAAGGAGCATGATATCTCAATAATAGCATCCAGCAGCAAGGACCACGGAGATGGCAAGGCTATGGTAGAGGTATCATTCAAATTGGATCAATCAAAGTATGGGAAGGTAGCATCACTACCATATTACCTGCAGATCATAGCGTTCAAGCTGATGGTAGAGCCTAGGGAGTTCATGCTAAAAGAACTCGAGAGGTATGTATGGGGTTAAGAGTTTAGCATTGCTAAAGTTTTCTCTTAAGATATTCACAAGAGGCTTTAAGTAGAAGGATACTGCAAGTTGATCATGGCTTCAGGTAGTGCGATAGCACAAGAGTTAGCATCTGCACCATTCGATGAGATGATAAAGAACCTTTTACTAGCAATGGTTGCAGCACAGAATGAGGCTAATACATCATTCATAGAGGGTATAAAGGAGCTTGCAGATACAATAGTAGAGATAAAGTACAAGAAAAAGACAGATTCTGGTGAAGAAGAGAAGACTATAAGTGGAAATGCTCTAGCATTTGGAATACTCCCAACCATGCTCCAAATACAGAGTGGGGTTATAGAGGTGAAGATGGCAATAACAATGGAGAGGAGGACAGACTTCCAAGTGGGTGTAAAGGCAAAGGCAAAGTTCTGGTTCGCTAGTGTATCTGTTGATGCAAAGTACTCTAACACATACTCATACAAGGCAGAGGCATCAAGTTACATAAGGATACAGGTTGCTCCAGCACCCCCTCCACAACCACTCATGAAGGCTATAGAGAAGATAGCAGCAGATAATCCTCCACAGATACCCGCATAGTTGTGATGGATATGCTGCTAGTAGCATCCATCCAACTCTACCATTTTTTGGAGGCACTTGTAGATAGCATCAACCATGCTGTAGAGAGTGCAGTTAGAGATTCTACTGAGGAGCCTTTAACATTCATCCCATCATCTATAGAGGTTGGTATAAGATGCTCTTTAGAGTATAACGCTGATGATGGTGTGTACATTATGCCTTCCAATGCGCTTGTAGCAAACTACTATGGCAAGGGTAAGGATGCAATCATACAGGCTAGAATATCCCCAATACCAAGATCATCCAGCACTCCAGCATCATCTGGAGCGGGAGCGGGAGCAGGATCGAGTATAGATGTGCAGGATATGGAGGGAGGAGGTGAGTGATCTGTCAAACTTTGAGGATCTGCAGAAGATACTTAAGACTTTAAGAGAAGAGAATGAGGTCTTGAGGCAGAGAGTTGCTAGGATGGCAGAGTTGGAGAAGGAGAATGAAGCCTTGAAGAATAGGATAGCAGAGATGAGCAAGAGCTTCACACTAACTGTAGAGCCTGCTACACTCATAAAGGCTATCCAGAGCGACCTTCTCAAGGTTGATGAGTTTGCACTCAAGCAGGAGCGTAGCACAACATACGTTGTCTCTGATCTTAATGTACAGTTGAAGGCTGTTGTTACACAGAAGGATGATAAGGTTGCATTAGCACTTCCATCAAGGGCAGAGGATATAAGGCCTGAATTGCTTAGCACGATAAACATATCCATAAAGCCTATACCATTACCCTATAGAGCAGGGGCTCAACCACAACCACAGCCTAAACCTAGACCAGTTGAGGTTATAGAGGGTATAGGACCAAAGTTGGGCAGCGTATTGAGGGCTAAAGGGCTTAGCACTGTAGCAGATCTTGCTAGAGCATCAGCAAGAGATCTTACTACTATAGGTATAGATGAGAAGAGCGCAAGCAAGTTCATAGGTATGGCTAGACTCATGGCAATGAGCGAGTTTGCAGGGCTAGAAGGGATGGATGAGCAGGCAGCAGAGTTGCTTGTTATAGCAGGGAAGGTAGACTCTAGGGAGATGCTTGCAAAGAGTGATCCAGAAGAGCTCTTCAAAATACTTGACAGTGCAATAAAGGAGAGGAGGGTTAGGGTACCCAAGGGATACAGACTGAGCATAGAGGATGTTAGGAGATGGATAGACTCTGCAAGGAAGAGCGTTGGTAGCTGATCCTTATTTCATATAGCATAGTATAAACCCTTCTCCTTCTGCATCCTATCAAGCCTGCTATGCATCTTGTTTATCCTTGGTCTATTGCTCTCCTCATCCCTCCTGAACGTTACATCCAACCCTTTAAGGAAGAGGTTCATCCCATCCCTCTTGCTCAACGTTCTTGTAGCATACCCTTCCCTTCCTGGCATGCCAGTGAATACTATGAGCGTATCTGCAACCATATCAACCATATGCATATCATGATCAACTATTATTGCAGATCTACCCTGCCCCTTCACAAACCTCTGTATGAACCTTGCTACGGTTATCCTATCCTCAACATCTAGGAATGCTGATGGTTCATCCATAGCATATATATCAGCATCCCTTAGCAGGCAGGAGGCTATTGCAACCTTCTGCAACTCCCCTCCACTTAGATTCTTTACCATCTTATCATACATCTTCCTTATCCTTAAAGGCTCAACTATAAGTGCCTCAGCACTACTCCCCTCTATACCCTTCCCATACGCTTCAGATAGAAGGGTTCTAACATCATACTCATAATCTTGCTCAAGATACTGTGGTTTGTAGGATATCCTTGCATTCATCCTGAACTCCCCAGCATCAGGCTTATCAACACCTGCTATCATCCTCATCAACGTTGTCTTGCCAAGGGCATTAGCACCAACTATACCAACAACCTCACCCTTCCTAACCCTTGCACCATCAGCAACAAGCCTGAACCCAGGATGGCTCTTCTCTATCCTAGTATACTCAGCAACAACCTCCTCCATTATAAGATCCTCCCCGCTTGTAGCAGACTCGAACCTGAATGCCCTATCCCTAAACCTTACATTTATGCTTGATATGTAGCCTTGAAGGAACTCGTTTATTGCTGTGTTAGTGCTCATTGCATCAGATACCATGCCATACACACCAGGCTCACCATAGAGTATATGCACGTAATCGCTAAGGTAATCAAGCATGGTTAGGTCATGTTCAACTATCATAACACTCTTGCCCTTACCTGCTATCTCATTTATCACTCTAGCAACCTCAAGTCTCTGATATACATCGTTGTAGGATGATGGCTCATCGAAGAGGTAGAGGTCAGCATCCTTGCTTGCTGCAACTGCAACAGCCAACCTTTGCAGTTCCCCTCCACTCAACTCATTAACATATCTGTCTAGAGAATCATCAAGGGCAAGCCTCTTAGCATAATGCATCGCATCACCACTCTCATCATATCTGTCTAGAAGTTCCCTAGCAGTACCCTTGAAGACCTTTGCTATGAGATAGACCTGCTGTGGTTTCATAGCAACCCTTAGCCTCTTCTCAGCAACTGCCTTGAGATGCTCCTTTACTGCTGTGCCTCTAAAGTGCTCAATAACCTCATCCCATGATGGTTCATCATCATACCTTCCAAGGTTTGGCTTAAGTAGCCCTGCAACGATGTTGAGTACAGTGCTCTTCCCTATACCATTCCTGCCAAGTAATCCTACAACAGCATTGCTTCTTGGTACTGGTATGTTGTAAAGCCTGAAAGAGTTCTGTCCATACTGATGGACCTTCCTCTCCTCCAACTCCTCAGCAAGGTTGATTATGGTTATTGCCTCGAATGGGCACTTCTTCACGCATATGCCACAGCCATTGCATATATCCTCATCTATTACTGCAATAGCCTTGCTCCTATCCTCCTCGCTCAGTGTTATACACTTGCCCCCATCCCTGTTGAGAGGGCAGAATGCTATGCACTCTAGACTGCAGTTCTTTGGTTTGCATAGATCCTTATCTATAACCGCTATCCTATGCATCAAGTTCATGCTTTATATGTGTAATATATACTCATTGCTCCCAGTTGCTTGCCTACTAGAAAGGTTTAATTTACTATTGCTCATAATTAAGCATAGCCGGCCATAGCGACAGGGTAAGACCTGGTCCCATTCCGAACCCAGAAGTCAAACCTGTCGTCGCTGCCGTGCTAGTGAGGTGCGCAAGCCCTCGCGAAGCGGCAGTGCCGGTACCCATCGCTTCATTCATCAACCCATCAAATATCAATACATATCTTGTATAACCTCTCTACCATCTAGAAATACAATCACTGCTAGAATAGTTGATAATAAATTAGTGCTAATATAAAACGATATATACATCCTCCTGTTAAGATAATGCAATGGTGAATAAACTAGCGTTGGGTATAGCAGTTACAGCGATACCCTTGGCAGTTGGTATAGCTGCAATAATGGGCATATTCGGTTCCACTGGAGGAAAGTTATTCCCAGATGTTAGACCTGACAAGCAGACCCCAGCAACAACAGAGATCAAACTGGTCATAAAGAACGTTAATGGTGCTGATAGGCTATTCAATATTGGTGATGTTGCAAATGCAAACCCAAATCCAGTGATGTTCAGTTGCCTAGCCTGTAAGTTGAAGTTGACCATAACCAACAATGGTCAGAATACACATACCATAGTGGTTGAGGGTACTGGTGCATCAACTGGACCAATAGCTCCAGGGGAGACCAAGTCATTAGAGTTTGCCTACAACGATTACACAACACTCAAGTACAGGAGTGTTGAGCATCCAGATCAGATAACAGGGGATATAGAGATAAAGAAGATATCGTAGTATAAGGAGGAGGTACAGTTAATCAACAACCAACAGTAAGAGTAGAGCAGTGTAGTAGCAAAGGCAACAACAATATCTTTTTATCCCCCTTACCAACTCTACCTATTTGATTGGTTCAATCAACGTCATCACCAACCTCCATATCAAGGGATAGGTTCAGGGATATACTTGCAAGTATCGCTGGTAAGAAGGTTCTAGTTGTAGGCGACCTTATGCTTGATCACTATGTTGAGACTAGGGTTAAGAGGCTCTCTAGGGAGCATCTCATCCCTATTAATGAGGTTGTTGATGAGCAGTACTTTGCTGGCGGTGCAGCAAACCTTGCAGTTAACATAGCCTCCCTTGGAGGCAAGGTATCGGTAGTAGGTATGGTAGGTGATGATAATGAGGGTAGGGTACTTTGTAGCATCCTAGAAGCAAGAGGCATAGATATCAAGCATGTTATAACATCTAAATCAAGACCTACACCATTGAAGAGTAGGTATCATATAGCAGGCTCTATATATTTGAGGATAGATAGGGAGGTTAGGGAGGATGTGGATAGAGGTACTACCTCCTCACTCATTGGTGCTGTTGAGGATTGTGTTGATGATGTTAACTGCATATGCGTATCTGATTATGACAAGGGTACTGTAACACCATTACTGCTCAGGAGCATAACAAGGATTGCTGTTGAGAGGGGTATAATGCTCATAGGTCAGCCAAAGGTCAAGCACTACAAAGACTTCATAGGCTTCGATTACCTGAGATCTACCATGGCAGAGGCTGTAAGAGCAACAGGGATAAAGATAATGAATGAATCTAGTTTCCATAATCTAGGTGTACATCTACTCTCAAGCCTGAACTGTAAAGCATTGGTGCTAAGCAGGAACAGAGGCTTGACTATATTCAAGGGCAATTCTATGATAAACATACCCTTCTTCGTGCAGAAGGAGTACATGAGTGCAATAGGGATAAGGGATGCAACCATGGCAATATTTGCACTAGCACTAGCATCAAATGCAGATGTTGTTGAGGCATCTATACTAAGCAATGTTGTGGCAGCAACTGCAACTATCAAGCCAGAGACCATGATAGTGTCGTTCAAGGATATTGAGGCAAGCCTCTACAGCAAGGAGATAGAGGAGGGTATATCACAGGTACCCCTGTACAAATGAGCTTGTTATTATGTTATGACGATGATGATAATGGATGGGTGGGTTGGATGGTGAGATGATGATGATAATTATAATAGTGCGAGGTGCAAGTAAGAATATATTGAAGGGATCATGGAAGCATCATAAATCATAGGGTTATGGTGTGTAATGATGATGCAGGCACAGGATCTGCTTAGGCTCAAGGAGATAGCAAGGAGGACTAGGAGGCTTATCATAGAATCTGTAGCGGAGGCTGGATCAGGGCATCCAGGTGGCTCACTCTCTGCCGTTGAGTTGGTAGTAGCATTGTACTTCCACAAGATGAGGCATGACCCAAAGAACCCAAAGTGGGAGGATAGGGATAGGTTCATACTATCAAAGGGGCATGCTGCCCCATTGCTCTATGCTGTACTTGCTCAGGCAGGGTACTTCCCAATAGAGGAGTTGAAGACCCTTAGGAAGTTGGGTAGCATGCTCCAAGGACATCCAGACTTTAGGACTCCAGGGGTTGAGTACTGTGCTGGCTCTGAGGGTATAGGGTTATCTGTAGGTATTGGGCTTGCTCTAGCAGCAAAGCTTGATGGCAAAGGTTACAGAACGTATGTGCTCCTAGGGGATGGGGAGATGCAGGAGGGGCAGGTGTGGGAGGCTGCAATGGCTGCTGTTAAGTACAGACTAGATAACCTTACAGCAATAGTTGATAGGAATGGGATACAGCAGGACGGGCTTACAGAGAATATAATGCCTTTAGAACCTTTGGCAGCAAAATGGAAGGCATTCAACTGGAACGTTATCCAGATAGATGGTTATGACTTTGAGCAGATAATAGATGCATACAACAAGGCTGAAGAGACCCTTAATAGGCCTACTGTTATAATAGCACACACAACGAAGGGCAAGGGTGTATCGTTCATGGAGTGGTCACCACAGTGGCATGGTCAAGCACCAAAGAAGGAGCAGGTTAGCAAGATACTGGAGGAGATGGGACTGCTATGAATACTGCTGGTAGTAAGAGAGTGATAGATGCTAGAAACAACACTGTAATGGTTGCACCATCAATACTTGCTGCTGACCTTGCAAACCTATGCTCTGTAGCATCAAGCACTGAGGAGGCTGGTGCAGACATGCTCCATCTTGATGTTATAGATGGTCACTTTGCTCCCAACATAACGTTTGGCCCTGATACGATAAGAGCATTAAGGCGATGCACATCCTTGCCATTCGATACCCATCTCATGATCTCTGAACCCCTCAAGTACCTTGAGAGGTTCATAAAGGCTGGTTGTGATATAGTTACTGTGCATGTTGAGGTATGCAATGCAAGCATATTCAGAGAGATTTGCACCATCCTTAAGAGCAACAGGGTTGGAGTAGGTATAGCATTAAACCCTAATACAGATCTACCACCATGGGCTATTGATAGCATACATGATGTAGATGTTGTTAATGTCATGTCTGTATACCCTGGATTCCCTGGGCAGAGGTTCATACCATCTACACTTGAGAAGATGAGTAGGCTTGGTCAAATACTAAGAGATCATGGTGCATCATCACTCATAGAGGCTGATGGAGGTATAGATGCAAGCAATGTTTATGATGTTGCTAGTGCAGGAGCAAGGATAATAGTTGCTGGTAATGGTGTGTATAGCAATAGCGATATAGCCTCAGCGATAAGGAGTATAAGGGAGAGGGCAATGTTAGCAATAGATACAAGTGCGAGTATTGACAAAGAAAGAAGGAAAGAAGGAAATAAAGAAGGAGATGAGGAGGGATGAGGCGATCTAGATGAGCAAGGCAAGTAAGAAGATGGGTGATATGCGTACAGGGTATGGAGAGGAACTAGCAGAACTTGGTAGCATGAGGAAGGATGTTGTTGTAGTTGGTGCAGATACAACACAGTCACTCAAGACCTCGCTATTTGGCTACAAGTTCCCTGAGCGATTCTTCAACATAGGCATTGCTGAATCAAATGCGGTATCTATAGCAGCAGGTCTAGCACTTGCAGGGAAGATAGCGTTTGTAAGCACTTATGCTGCATTCATCCCTGGCAAGTGTGTTGATCAGATAAGGAATGCGATAGCCTACCCAAACCTTAACGTTAAGATAGTTGCATCCCATGCTGGCTTGAGCGTTGGACCTGATGGTGCATCCCATCAACAGGTTGAGGATATAGCAACTATGCGTGTAATACCAAATATGAAGGTTCTTGCTCCTGCTGATGAGTACTCAACAAGGAGGCTTGTATTTGTAATGGCAGAGAGTAGTGGTCCATGCTATATGAGGTTAGCAAGACCAAAGTCCCCAGTTGTTTATGAGGATGATGCTAGGTTTGCCATAGGTTCAAGTAACATCCTTAGGGATGGTAGTGATGTAGCAATAATTGCATGTGGCTTAATGGTTGCTGAGGCGCTGGATGCTGCAGATATCCTCGCTGAGGAGGGTATATCATGCAGAGTTATAGACATGTACTCCATAAAGCCAATAGACTCTGATGCTATAGTGAAGGCAGCAAGGGATACTGGTGCAATAGTAACTGCAGAGGAGCATAACATCATTGGGGGCTTGGGCTCTGCAGTTGCAGAGGTTGTATGTGAGCATGCCCCATGCATAATGAAGAGGGTAGGCGTTAAAGATACGTTTGGTGAGTCTGGGGAGCATGAAGAACTGCTAGCAAAGTATGGTCTTAAGGCAAGGGATATAGCAAGTGCTGCTAGAGAGGCTGTTAGAGCAAAGCAAAGAATAGATAGTAGATGATGATGAATACCAATAGTTCAAAGAGCAAAGTTTGGTTCTAATAACAGACCTATAGCAAAGCATAAGATACTCTACTCTACAATGGTTGCAAAGAGGCTATCTCCTGATGCTGATGAGATCATGCTAGCCTATCTGCATATAACAGATGAGAAAGGTAGCATTGGTTTTAGCTTTACACTTTGGACTATAGAGATGACATGCCTATAACTTCAATTACTCAAGGATACGTATCCTATCAATATTATTAGAAATAATAAATAAATATCTTCTGAATCAATCCAGATGTATGGTTCAGATATTCCTTGATACTGCAAACTTGGATGCAATAAGGAAGTACAACGATATGGGTATACTGGATGGTGTAACAACCAACCCTACACTTCTAGCAAAGGAGAATAGTGACCCAATAGAGATAATGAAGGAGATAATCAGGATAGTCAAGGGTCCAGTTAGCCTTGAGGTTGTAAGCACTGATATTGATGGGATGCTTGAAGAGGCTCACAGACTAGCAAGGTTTGGTACAAATGCTGTTATAAAGATACCCATGACCCCAGATGGTCTCAAGGCAATAAAGAGGTTATCAAGTGAAGGGATAAAGACAAACTGTACATTAGTATTCTCTCCAAACCAAGCTATACTTGCAGCTAAGGCTGGAGCAACTTATGTTAGCCCATTCATAGGGAGGCTTGATGATGCTGGGCATGATGGAATGCAGGTTATAAGGGATACAGTACAGATATTCAGGAACTACAACTTCAGTACTAAGGTTCTTGTTGCTAGCGTAAGGCATCCAGTGCATGTTGTAGAGGCAGCAAAGATTGGGGCAGATGTTATAACCATGCCACCAGATGTGCTTGAGAAGATGATAAAGCATCCATTAACTGATAAGGGCTTGAGTACATTCCTTGCTGATTGGGAGAAGGTTAAGAGGATGAACCCTAACATAGACCTTAGCCTTGTACAGCCATGATATAGAGAAGGTAATTGTAATAAAGGCTAGAAGAGATTACTATTATTATCTGCTAGATGCCCTAACAACCTGCCTCTTATTATGTATGTAATCTGTTATAAGCACTCTACCAAGATCTGATGGGCTTATGTAGTATGATCTACCCTTAACAAGCCTCTCCATATCATTAACGAACTTGAGAAGTACATCCTCCTCACTCACCATGAGTGTATCAACATCTATGCCAAGCCTCTTGCACTTCTTAGCCTCAAGTATCGTCTTTGCAGCAACGTATGGATCAACCTGTCTATACCTATAGCAGAGATATACTAGTGAACCACTTGCAGTATCTACCCTCATCCCATGCTCATCCCTTAACGCATCAAGCATAGCCTTATCTGGCTTGTAGAAGTGTGAGTATGGTCTAGCATTGAGTATCCTCTCCTTCTCAGCCTCGCTATCAACGAAGCATGCACTTGGCTGACCATCTGTTATAAGCACTACCCTCTTGCTTGTAGCATCCTCCTTGTTGAGTATCTTCACTGCAAGCCTGAATGCTGCTTGATAGTTTGTATAGTGCAGAAAGTCATGTCCTGGCTCGAATGTCTTTAGATATGGTATATCTTGGGGCATTATCTTGGTTGCTAGTGCACCAAAGCCTAGTAGGTGTATGCTATCTGATGGGAAGAACTTCCTGTTAAGGATGTAGAGGCACCAGAGCGCCTTTTTTGCAGCCTCTATCCTGCTAACATCATCGTTAAGCGAGGAGTAGCGCATTGTAGAACTTAGGTCTATGCAGTATACCACTGCCATCTTAACCTCGTTGAGCAACTCATACTGCTCCAGATCCTCCACCTTGAACTCTATTGGTAGTTCAACACTCCCCTTCTCCCTCATTATCCTCTCAACAGCATTAAGCATGCTCTTAGGCACATTGAGATCCTTGAGATCATCATCCTGTTCATACCTCTTACTACTCTCAAGTATAGTTGTACCATGGCCACTCTTGCTAGTCTCATGCATGCCTAGAGTGTTGCTCTTGAATGCCTTTAGCACATCCTTGAGCATGAGCATCCCTATACTCATGAACCCCTTGCCTGTAAGCATCCTCTTCCTTCCTCTGTTTATGTAACCTTCTCCCTCAAGGTATGCCAGCATGGATCTACTGCTTATACTCTTCACATGATCATCCCTATCATTACAATTAAGGCTCTTACTAACACTACCCATCTTGGTCATCTCCTCAACTATCATCTTCTCCATCATCTTCTCCAACTCATCCATGGTTGTACTATCACTATTCTTGAGTACCTCCTTCCCTATGGCAAGTAGCATCCTATTCACTAACTCTCTAGGTATGCCTTGAGCATCACTACTACTATTGCTACTGCTATTGCTACTACTGCCCTTGCTCTCATAGTACTCATAAGCCTTAGCATCGTTAGGTTGCCACATAAACCCCCTTCTCCCTCCTATCTAGAACTGGAGGCCTCATATGCCTCAAACCCTCCAGAACAAGTTCGAATATCGATGCCTTTATCTCCCCAACACTATCACTACCACTACTGTTGCTACTACCTCCCTCACCTATCTCTAGCAGTCTTGTATCTATCCCATGTCTCCTTAGATACTCCATGAACTCCACATGCTCCCTCTCCACCTTTAGCATAATGCTATCTATTAGTGCTGGCAATACCCTGAACTTTGCTAGTTGTATGCTATACACCTCATCATGATTGTTATGAATTCCTCCATCCCTTCTGCTATTACCATCACCCCATAGGGTTGTCTGTGCAACAGTGATGGATCTACCCTTGAACTCCTCCCTTATGCTTGCCAACTGCTCCTGTGTAAGATCCATCACATACTCCAAGGATGTCTGTTTTAGGCTCTCATCCATTATCTGCTCAAGCACCCTCCTCCTATTCTCACTACTATCCTCCAACTCAGATAGTTCGAACTTTGCTGCTGGTACTATAGCATGCATATCAGATGGTCTTGGTACTGCTGCAACCCCATCATTGTAGAGTGCTCTAACCCTCATTGCCTCGCTTATAAGGAGTTCAAGAGCATGTATGCTCATCCTAACGCTTACACCCTTCTCCTTGTTTACATCTGGATGCTCTCTTGCAAGATGTGTTATCCTAGCAATCATCTTAAGCATGAATATTGGAAGCACTACACTGCTATAGGAATGGTCAACCTTAGCCTCCTGCACCATTATAGCCATCTCATCCCTTATCGTGTATGGGTAGTGTGTAACTATGTGGCTCTCAAACCTATCTACCAATGGCTCTATTATCTTGCTTGCATGTGTGTAATCAACGGGGTTTGCTGTTGCTATAACCCTAACATATGGCTTGAAGATTACAGGATAGGAGCCTGTTGTGAACTTGCCCTCCTGCAGTACGCTTAGAAGCACTACTTGCTTCCTTGGGTCTAGAACTGGAAGCTCATCTATGCATAGTATGCCATGCCTTGCTTGCAGCAACTGTCCTGGAGAGTAGGATGCTATGCTGTATAGTGTAGCACCCTTTGCTATCTTTGCTGCATCTATCTGTCCTACAAGATCCTTTATAGAGATGTCTGGGGTAGCAAGCACATACCTATACCTTGACATGCCATCTATCCACTCTATCCTAGTATCAAGCCCATCATCCCTTATCCTGTACTCACACTCATTGCATATATGGAACTCAAGTGTCATATGCTCTGGCTCATAACCTGCAAGCAGCCTTGCAAGTTCATCAGCAGGTAGAAGGGTTGGTATATCATGTATTATGCACCCTTTAACTGCTGGTATTGGGGAGAGTAGGTTCCTTGCTATCGTCTCAGCAAGCTTGGTCTTTGCCTGCCCTATCTTGCCTATGTAGAGTATGTCATGTCCAGCAAGTATTGCTCTATCAGTTGCTGCTATAACATCATCATAGCCTATTATCCCTGGATAGGGATTCTTCATGCTCCTCCTCTTCTCTATAAGGTTCCTCCTCATCTGCTCATCTACACTGATGTACTTGTAGTTAACCTCAAGGAGTTGTCCAAGGGTCTCTATCCTCTTGTAATCTTCAGGAACTCCAGGCATAACCTCAACGTAACTTGGCTTAGAGGAGTAACTTTTATACACCAACTCCCTTATCCTTTCTGAATCCATGCAGGTATGAGATGTAGAGCACTAAATTTAAAGGTTCTTGCTATAGTGCATTATTCTTGATACCATCTTCATCTTGAATATAACCAGCATAGTTTTTATTTAGGTATGCTAGATCTAGCATCTGCAGATAGCAATGAGTGCTCAGGAGTTCAGGCATATAGTTAGGGTTGCTGGAAAGGATGTGGATGGGCGCAAGAAGATAGTTGCTGCCCTAGCAGAACTGAAGGGCGTAGGATACAACTTTGCCTACTCCCTGCTTACAGCCCTTGGTATAGATCCAAACATGAGGATAGGGTTTGCATCAGACTCTCATATAACAGCAATAGAGAATGGTTTGAAGGACCCTATAAGTATAGGCTTCCCCACATGGTACCTCAATAGGCAGAAGGATATGGATACTGGTAAGGATATGCATCTACTCAGCTCTGATCTTGAGTTTATAGTCAAGAGTGATATAGAGAGGGAGAAGGGTGTAATGAGTTGGAGAGGGTACAGGCATATGTATGGCTTGAAGGTTAGGGGTCAGAGGACCAGAACAACTGGCAGGAAAGGTGGTACCGTTGGTGTTAGGAAAGGAGGTAAGGCTGCTGCAGCAGCACAACAACAGCAGCAACAGCAGCAGAAGTGATATATGTATGTATGCTATGGATGGGGAGATGAGATGATAGGAGAGGAGGAGAAGGAGAAGAAGGAGGAGGGAGGTTGAGAGCATGGGTGATGTGAAGAAACCAAGGAAGACATACCATAGACCTAAGAGACACTGGGACTCTTCCCTTCTAATGCAGGAACTTGAGATAGTTGGTAACTATGGGCTGAGGAACAAGCGTGAGTTATGGAAGGCACAATCAGAACTATCAAGGATAAGGAAGAGGGCAAGGGATCTACTTGCACTTCCAGTGGAGGTTAGGAGCAAGAGAGAGGTAGAACTGCTCAGATCACTTAGCAGGCTGGGTTTGGTAGGAGAGAATGCTACACTTGATGATGTGCTTAACCTCAAGGTTCACGATCTGCTTGAACGTAGGCTCCAGACCATGGTCTTCAAGAAGGGTCTTGCAAAGACACCATTGCAGGCAAGGCAGATGATAGTGCATAGGCATGTGATGATAGGGGATAGATGTGTTGATAGACCTGGATACTGGGTGCAGAGGGGAGAGGAGGATAAGATAACCCTAGCCTAATTAGTCTGTATGAGTCAGGTCAAGTTGTTGTCTACTCTGCTCAACACAACACTACATCATAGTTGATCCAACCAATTAATTATCGTCATACATTCAATTCTACTATGAGCATAGATCTCATACTTGCTAAGGTTGTCAATGAGGCAAGGAGTGGTTTAGTGCCAGAGGCTCTAGCATTCTGGTACTCAATAATAGTTGAGAGAGTAAGAGCATCGTGCCCAGAGGAGTTGAGGGATAAGATAAGGGTTGAGCAGGATGAGATACTGCCCATGAAGTTTAGACTCAATGTATCGAAGCGTGTAGTACCATTGCTGCTAAAGGTTATAGATGATGCATTGCAGGAGATGCCTTACTCATCAAGGCTTTACTTTGAGACTGTTTACAATATAATTGCTGATGAGTACAGGAAGGCAGGTGGTAGATTGTGATGGTATTATTATGATAATGGATGCCTGTTACCCCTTCTCATCTCTTCTCTATAAGTAATCCTCTTCTATGAGTATGCATTCATTTTAATATTAACTGTAATTGTGTTACCTACAGCAGTTAAAGGTTGTATTGTATGGGCTATATTTTATTTTAGGAGAGATTATCATAGTGTTACTACTCGTGTAGACCCATCCTAACACAAGACTCTCACTAATCGAGTATTAGATGCTTTGATTTTATAGAAGGTAACTGATGAGTATGTTGATAGGAGCACTTACCTTGCTATGGTAGCCAGATGTATATTTCAACTCTTTGATGGATGGTAAAAGTGATAAATCGTAGATTAGAACTGAGTTCATCATTATCATCCTATCATTATCTACGTTTGAGATTCCCTCTTCTACCATCATTGAGAATATGGTAGTTGATTAAAATGTGATAAATTCCTACAAAGGATCTGTAAAGTCTTCCAGAGTGTAAAGTTGAACGCATCACATGTAATATGATCTAAAGAATCAACGATTAGTGTAATAAAACAATAACCTACATTAAATAAACGATGGTATGTTTTTGCTCATCCATCCAGTGTATTACGTACTCCCTTCATTGGTATCTCTATAGCATATTCATACTCCATCTCAATGGCATGAAGTATATCATCAGCATCTAGCCTGAATCTATTCCTTGCCAATGCTGCAATGCATGCTCCTCCAGCACCAACACCTTCCTTCACAAAGCCCTCAGCATAAGCTCTAAGCCCATTCTTGCTAGATAGTGTAAGTGTTGGATCTGCATAGATTAACGGCACATGTGCATCAGCACCAGCAGCATTACTAACAAGATACCTTATATCTGCGCTCTGATCATTAACTATGTAGGATGTTGTTGCTATAGCAATGTTATCCAACCTATTGCTTAGAGCATTGATCACTGCTAGAACTGCAGTCATCTGTGTTCCTCCAGCAAGCATAACGCTAGCATGATCCATAGCCCCTACTGCTAAACCAGCAGCACATGGCATCATTGGATCCCCAAGCATTGCTATTGCATTTAATGGGTCATCCTTGAGGGAACCAAACTCAACTCCAGCATTCCTCATCCCTTCCTCAACCACTCTTAACTTCAGTTCATGAGGATTGCTAGGCATGCTACTGCTCACCTTGAACCTAGCATCTATACCCATTGCAAGCATAACAGCAAGTGCAGTTGTTGTACCAGCAGGTATGCTCTCACCTATGATTAAGCAATCAGCACTCCTTGCAAGTATCCTTCCCAACTCTATGCTATGCCTGTATATACCTTCAACCTCCTCCCTGCTCATAGCATATCCATGTATTATGCTTCTACCATGGGTAGTAGCCATAGTGTAGTGAGGTACCATTGGCTTAACTATGCTGCCAGAGTCTACTATGCTCAATGGTATATCAGCAAGTTTGAGCATTGCCCTTGTTATTACTGCTGGTGTTGGCTTGCCATCTGGTGTTGCTGGTACAGAGTCTATGCATCTACACCTTCCTAGGTAGAGGAACTCTGCATCTGCTGGAGGTGTGAACTTGATCAGATCCTTGTTTGCTCCAGCAACTGTTATCCCATCTATCTCTGCAGTCTCAGTGTAGGATGTTATGAGTATGAACCTGAACTCCTTGCCTGCTATTGAGTTGAGGAACCTAACCCCTTCATCCTTGTTCAGTGCTATTCCTACACTCTTGCTATTACCATAGAACTCATGCATCCTAACCACCTACAAGCATAATGAACTCATCCTTGCTCTTAACCCTCAACACTGGATTGCTCCTCTTCTCCTTGCCTATTGTTGAGTATCTCTCATAACCATAGTCATGCCCAGGGTATACCTCTATGCTCTCATCTAAGCTAGCAATCCTCCTCAAACTCTCATAGAGTTCACCTGCATCTCCTCCAGGAAGATCTACCCTACCACATGAGCCAACGAATAGTGTATCCCCTGTAAACAATTTGTTTTCAACAAGTAAACATATGCTATCCTTTGAGTGCCCTGGTGTGTAGATAACCTTTATTCTTAGGTTACCTAATGCTATAACATCATTATCATCAACGGCAACATCCTTATCTAGTGGAGAGTTAGCATGCATTACTATCTTTGCACCTGTTAGAGCCTTCAACTGCTCATTCCCAAGCACATGATCAAAGTGTGTATGTGTGTTTATTATATACTCCAACCTCATACTATTACGCTTAATCTCATCCATTACAACCTCTAGATCCCATGATGGATCTATAACTGCTGCAACCTTGCTTGACTCATCCCCTACTATATATGTGAAGTTTGCCATCCTCCCTACCTTTATCTGCCTCACAATCATTTAACAATCACCACATCTCTAAATAATCAACCAGATTCAGCCTCTGGTGGTATGCCTATTGGCCATACTATTATCTTACCACAGACATCGCTACTTATAAGTAAGCCTCTCTTTACCCTATGAAACGTGATGGTAGCATCTGCCTTAACACACTTCTCATACCTCCCAGTATCTGGATCTAGGCCTGATGGTACATCAACAGCAACCTTGTAAGCCTTCTTGTTTGCATTTATAGCATCTATTATGCTTGAATGAGGCTCCCTTATGCTGCCCTTTATGCCAGTACCAAATATACCATCAACTATGATATCAGCATCCATCATGATCATGCTCCTTATGCTGTTCATTGAATGCTCATCGAACTCTACAAGCCTTATGCTCCTGCTCATCCTCTCCAGTATGCTCCAATTAGTCCTTGCCTCCTCAGTCCTTATATCCTTGCTTCTACCTATGAGTAGAACTGTAACATCTGTCCTATAATGGGTTAGGTGCCTTGCTGCAACCATAGCATCCCCTCCATTGTTCCCTAACCCTGCTATGAGTAGCACTCTCTTCTCCTCAAGATCCTTGTCATTGAACTTACTTGCTATGTGATGGGCAACACCTGCACCTGCATTCTCCATCATGAGCAGCCTTACTACACCCATTGCATGAGCCCTCTCCTCTATACCCATCATCTCCTGAGTTGTTATAGCATCCATACCAATTGATCTATGAGTGTATTTATTTATAGTAATATGCTAACTACTACTTGCATGGGTGATGTGGATTACCTTAAGGAGCCTCTTGATAGAATTATGGAGATGCTCAAGGCTATTGAGGAGAGGAGGGAGAGGCTCATCAAGGGTACAAGGGATGTTGTTATGCTATGCAGCAAGGCTATAGTGAATATACATGCAAGTGATCTCAACACTGCAGGGGAGCAGATAGTAAGAGCAGCAAATATGATGGATGAGTTGAAGCATGTAGCAGAGGAGTACCCTAATCTACAGGCATACCTTGTTGGTGCTGAGGCAGAACTGGTTGAGGCAAGGGCTCTCTACAGCATAGTTAGAGAGCATAGAGTACCAATCATAGATGGGTTGAGTATGACTAGTATGAAGGCATATCTGCTTGGTTTACTTGACTGTATAGGGGAGTTGAAGAGGCAAGTATACGATAGGGTTAGGGAAGGGAAGGGTAGCGATGCATTGAGGCTATTCAGTATGATGGAAGCATTGTATGCCATGCTCCTCCCATTCTCAGCATACGATAACATAGTACAGGGAGTAAAGAGGAAGGTAGACGTGGCAAGGATACTTATAGAGGATGTTAGAGCAATGCTTACAGAAGAGGTTAGGAGGAGTTCGATGCTGGAGGTTATGCAGAGGATGGAGATGATGGTTGAGAAGGAGAAGAGTATAGGAGTAGGAAGAGAAGAGAAGGAGGAGAGTAATAAGGAGAAGAGAATGGAAGAAGGAGATGAATGATTGTTGATTATATAAGCGATAGAGAATGCTCCAAGTTGAGACTATTAAGCGCTATCAGTCAAGGATGGCCTGTAAGGTTGTAGCACATGATGTTGTTGATGTTGAGAGCATCAGGTATGCAGTTGGCGTTGATGTGGCATACAAGGGTGATATGGCATTTGCAGCAGCTGTTATGGTTGATAGGCTAGATGGTAAGATAGTGTATGAGTCAAATAGCATAAGCAGGGTATACATACCATACATACCAGGGCTACTATTCCTGAGGGAGGGTGCACCAATGCTGAGTGCATTGAGGAGCCTGATCAAGTATGTGTATGGGAGATCTTGCATAGGTTGCATAGATGACTGCATAGTCATTGTTGATGGTAATGGTATGCTCCATCCAAGGTTATTTGGACTTGCATGCTACATAGGCATCCTCATAGATATCCCAACGGTAGGGGTAAGCAAGTCCCTACTCTGTGGTACAATCATAAGCAAGAGCAGTGATGGGAGCGTTATGCTGAATGGCAGGGAGGTTGCTAGGGTAGTAGAGTACAATGGTAAGAGGATATACGTTAGCATAGGACATAAGATAAGCCTAGATAGTGCAGAGGGCATAGTTAGATCACTCATCCATTATGGAGAGGAGGCTGCAGCAGAAGGAGTAAGAGCAAGGGCAAGAAAGTCAAAGTCAATACCATTATCCTCTTCTTCTTTACCATCATCCCTACCATTGCCAGAACCATTGAGGCTTGCACATAATGCTGCTAATGCACTGCGTAGATCTCAGGCCTTACATTGAACCTAGCAAATGCATCGTTCAGGATGGTCATGAGCCTCTTATGCCATTCTCTAAACCCATCTGGGCTTCTAGGATAGTTCCTATAGTGCTCAACCAGCACCCTGTTAACATCTGCTGTGTACTTCAAGCCCTCAGCAGTCCTCCTATGCAATACTCCCCTTATAAGCATGCTTATCTTATCCACATACCCAAAGTCTGGATGCTCTCCCTTGCTTATCTTCTCAACATCAAGCTTAGAGATGAAGTGCTTCATCCCATAGTTTATCTGCTCATTGGAGAGTGTCTGTAGGAACCTCCTGAACACCTCTAGCCCTGCTGTCTTGTAGCCATACTCATCAACAAAGTCTACATTGTACCTCCATAACCCATACTCACTCACATCATTGCTCTCAATAGCATAAACAGCATCCCTACCTGCTATAACCCCTGCAATTATTGCTGGACCTATGCCTCCAGCATCAAGAGGCTTTGGCATCCATGCAGAGTCCCCAGCAAGCATGTATCCATTTGCTACCAAGCAGTCATTCTGCCTCCTAACAGATACCTGCCATGTGCCCCAAGCATTGCCATCATCATCCTTTCCATCTGCAAGCCTTGGGTTACTGATAACTGGGTTACTTGCTACATAGGCATCTATTAGTGATTTGAGCGTATCGCTCCTCTTGAGCATTGCATTCCTCAACTCAAGGCTTCTATGCTGAACCCCTAAACCTATATTCACCTTCCTATCAGATTTAGGGAATACCCATGCATAGCCACCTGGAGCAATGATCTGGTTGAGATGGATTATAGCATAGTCTGGGTCGAAGTATGTTCTATCCTCCTTGGCTGGATCGAAGGTTAGTATATACCTTCCAGTAGCCTCTATATCATCCTTATCTATGCTCCTCTGTATATACGTGTGTATGGGCAGGGTAGATCTTAGCAGGGATGCTATACCAGTACAGTCTATAACAACCCTTGCCCTAGCCTTGAATGGCTGATTACTGCTTAAATCTATTCCTTGAACACCCTTAACATAGCCATCCTCTGCTATGACCTGCCTAAGCATCACATTCCATCTGAACTCTACCCCTAACTTCTTTGCATACTCTATCTGCTTGAATGGTAGTAGCCTTCTGTTCAGTATGTAGCCATCGCCCTCAAAGTATATTGGGGTCTCATGGTCTGGGGAGTATGCAACTACTCCCTTCACATCATGCTCAATCTCTGGTCTATCCCATCTTAACCCTGTATGCTTTGCTAGATAATCTACATTGTTCTTGCCTACAGCATCGCCACATACCCAACCATTCAAGGTCTTCTTACCTGCCTCATACTCTGGGTTCTTATCGATGAGGAGTATCCTCATGCTATTGTTATGCTTTGCAGCGCTTATTGCTGCTATAGTACCTGCTATACCAGCCCCAGCAACTATTATATCGTAATCATAACCATTACTATGCATGCAATGGCAGAGTGCTTACTAGTTAAAAACTCTTTCTTCTGCTACATAACCATACATCAATCCATCTATCTACCATCCTATAGCATGATAATAAGTTAACGATCCTAAAATAATGATCATCTGCTGCTCTAATATTTTATTTGGGTCGGATTGTCGCGAGGTCTTCATTGCTTGCTAGGCTCAGCCTGGAGCGGCTCTCACCTCATCCCCATCTATCTTCCTCTCTTCCCCTATTAATCCTTGCCTCCTACGCAGTGCCTTCAACGTTCCAGATGTTGTTACAGTACGTATACCAAGTATGGAGAGTATATGCATTACATTACCATAATGCTCTAGGTTGCACCTGATTATAAGTGGTAGCATCGTTCTATGAGCATGGATGTACCCCCTTGACACATCAGCCTTGCCAACTTCCTCACCTATCTTTGCTCCATGAATCTTACCCATCTCATCAGCAGCATTACCATCCCTACTACTACTGCTGCTACTACTACCATTCCTCCTCCTACTACCATAGCTAACAAAGGTGATCCTTGCCTCATCAACTTCCTTACTACCAAAAATCTCAGCATATGCATCCCTTATCATCTTGAGCATCTTCCTCTGATAACCATATGGATTGTGAGCATCTACATACACAAGTATGTACCTCTTCTTATACCTCATCTATACATCAACCAACCAAGGCACTCCTCAACGCTTCAAGGGATGCTTTATGCATGCGCTTTGCAAGCCTTAGCCTTATTCTTACAGCATCAGACTGTGAGAGCCTTATCCTCCCCTTAACCATCTCCTGCTTGCTTATCCTTATGTAGAATGATGATCTGTTATCTGTGTAGAGGTCAAAGTCCCTATATATGCGAAGGATATCTTCACTACTCAACGATCCCATGAGCCTATCTGCAAGGTTCCTTGCATCATCACCAACAACACCCCCCTTGAGCAGTATTATCTCATTGCCATGGTGCCCAGTCAGCACCTCTCTGGTTAATATGCTACTCCTCACCCCTAAGGTACTGCCAAGAGCATCGATCAACTTATCAAGGCTCTCAGTTGCATGTACTATAAGTTCTATCTCTGCAGATGTGAATACTGAACCAATCTTCTTCACATCCATGCTCTTATCTCACCATCAACTAATATGATAACCTGCTAGATGACGCTGCATACACACCTAGCAGACTCCAGCCTTATGTATGGGGAACCTTCTCCAATCCTGAATCCATAGCGCTCATCCCTGTATGGCTTCAGTATAGCAACCCTGCTTATAGCATCTATACCCTTCAGTATGTTCCTTATACTATCCTGTAGGCTTATACCTTTAATAGCGTACATCATCTCATTATCCTTAACATGGTATGCTATTATTGGCTTTATCTCAACTATACCCCTTCTAGTATCAGCACTTACCCTCTCAACACCCTTCATCAGTATACACTCTCTAGCATCATCAACCATCTCATCAACATACCAGTCCATGGGCTTTATGTACACATTGCTTACGCTTGGTTTTGGTATACCATCAACCCCTCTAGCATTGCCTGGTGTTGAGTACCCATCTTCAGGGATGCATGCAGTGAGCCTTGTATGAAGTAGGTTTAGGGTATCACTACCGATGAGTACCTTCCTCCTACCCCTTACTCCCTCATCATCCCATACAAATGAGCCATAACCATTTGGTAGTGTTGGATCATCTACAACCTCAACACCTTCCTGTACATACAGGGATGAGAATATCTTTGGGTTGAACTCATCAGCCTCAAGCATATTCCCTATTAGTCTTGCAAGTGCACCACCAGCCTCATTATCAAGTACAACCTTGAACCTTATCCCAGACTCTAGTATGGAGAACTGCTTTGCATGTACTAGATGGTTCATGGTAGCAATCATCTCATCTAGAGCATCATCCATACTTTTACGCTTGAGCACCTCTATACCCCCTCTCCCTCCCATACTCTTACTGACTTGGATGATGCCTCCATGGTACCTCATTGTCAGCCTTATATCTATGGTTGTTGTTGCAGTACGCTCTCTAATATCAGTGCCCTCACTGCTAACCAACCCATTCTCACTCTCAACATATGATAGGCTAACCTCTATCCTTACATCATCCCTACCCCTTAACCTGCTCCTAAGCGTAGATACCACATAATCTATAAGTTCGTATAAACTTGTACTATCATAGTCTGCTACTGGGGTTGTAGCATACCCTCTCTCCACATCAACTTCTACAAGGTTTACACCATAGCCTCCTCTCCTATTACTACCATTACTAATACTACTACCACTACTACTACCATCAGCTTGTGAGTATGATAATGATGATGTAGCATGCTCTATTGCCTGTTCCACAATATCATCTATGCTATGCTCTAGACTGCTAGATGGTGTAGACTCGATTTTGCTAACACTTGCTATACCGTACCCATTTGCTACTGCTCTAGCAGTTATTACAATATCCTCATCCTCCCTTGCAGCGATAGCATCCCCTTTAAATATGAGGCTATTGCACTTATTATGACACACCTTTATATCAAGATATTTCACCATTTTTGCCTTGCCTAGATGTTTAATTAATAGATCGTTGGTTGGAATATACATCCTACTCTCTCTTATTATGGAATTTTAATTTAATCCTTTTCTCCCCCTTACCCTATCTATCTATATCTACCCTCTTCTCCTATCATACTATGCTACACTACTGCTATCACATCCATTATACATCTAATGTTTGTGCCTGCTGCTCCTGCTGCACTTGAATTATAGGCTGCTTCTTGCCAAGCAGTTTGGTCTTCCATACTGCAACGAACCTAACATTGATTATATCCTTGACCCTGCTATGTATATCTGCATTCAACTTTGGCCCAACCACTGCTTGAATGAACTGGTCTATGTTCAACATTGGCACTTCTCTACTCAACACCTCATCCATGACCTTCCTTATATCATGCTTCTTGGATGTGTTGACCTTCTTTTGTGTGAATGCTATCGTGTATATCCTGAACGTGTAGCCATCTGCAGTTGTGTAATCCTTTATGAAGTTAACCATAGATGAACCCCTCCTCACCATGCTTTTTATGAACTCCTTAGTATACTCATGACCCTTGAGGTAGGTATATGCATCATCCCCCTCAATCCTCTCTATCTGGAAGTAGAGCTTTATTGCATGCTGTTGTGGATCTGTATGCCAGAGATCGAAGAGTGTACACTCTATAACCCTACCTATAGCATGCTTCTCATCAGTTATAGGTATGTATGCTATTGGTTGATTAGCAAAGACCGATGGTGCATGTACAACCACCCATCTCTTATCCCTCCACTTATCTCTTACCTTACCTCCCTTCTTTGTTGGCATTCCCTCTTTCCTCTTCTTGCTATCTCTGTCCCTTAAATATAAGTTTACTTTACTTAGCCTAAGCAGGGTTATGTTATGTTGTTGGTTATGTTAATAGCCCAATTAAGGTCTAGCATGCTACAATGCTCCTAAGCCTATTATATATAGCCAAGTGTTATCTTTAAATGTGGCGATATAGCAGAGGGATGCTATAAAGCGGTATGACAGGTATAAGGTTAACATCCGATGAGTTGAGGCTGATGTCCCTCTTTCAAAGCATAACAACAGTTACTGCTAGGGACTGTGTTATAGATGAGAAGATGGACAGGGTTATATTCATTATAGATAAAGGGGACATGGGCTTGGCTATAGGAAGAAATGGCTCAACTATAAGGACATTGCAGAGCATGATAGGTAAGAGGATAGAACTTGTAGAGTATGCTGATGATCTTGCAGAGTTTGTGAAGAACATATTTGGGAGAGAGGTTGTGCTGGATGTGAAGATAGGCAATCACTCATCCAATGGCAAGGTTGTAACAGTCATAGTTGATCCAAGGAAGAAGGGGATGGTTGTTGGTAGAGAAGGGAGGAATGTTGAGAAGGCTAGGCTTCTAACCAAGCGTTACTTTGATGTTGCTAACGTTATAATAAGGGGTCAGGAGGCGAGTATCTGATGGCAAACTCACCAGTAGGGATGTTCGCTGCTAGAACGCTTAAGCAGAAGAGGCTCAAGTTCAGGTGGTCTGAGAGGAGGTTCAAGCGTAGAGTGCTCATGCTAGATAAGAAGGCAGATCCTCTAGAAGGCGCACCTCAGGCAAGGGGGATAGTGCTTGAGAAGGTTGGGGTTGAGTCGAAGCAGCCAAACTCTGCTGTTAGAAAGTGTGTTAGGGTTCAGTTGATAAAGAATGGCAAGGTTGTAACTGCATTCTGCCCTAGGGATGGTGCATTAAACTACATAGATGAGCATGATGAGGTTGTGATAGAGGGTATAGGTGGCTCCATGGGAAGAGCAATGGGTGATATACCAGGTGTTAGATGGAAGGTATCTAAGGTTAATGGTGTATCGCTGAGGGAGCTTGTGAGGGGAAGGAAGGAGAAGCCAAGGAGATGATCTCATCAATACTATTATGTATAGCAGGTTAGTGATGGGAAGATAAATAAGAGAGTATAAAGGTGTTTAGATGGAGATGGGTAAAGAAGAACCAAACCTCATGCTATTCAACAAATGGGACTTTAGAGAGGTGAAGGTTACAGATCCAGGATTGCAGAGGACAATATCGCTCAAACCAATGCTTGTACCAACAAGCTTTGGGAGGCATGAGCATAAGAGGTTCGGCAAGGCCGATGTTAACATAGTTGAGCGTTTAGTTAACAGCATAATGCATTTTGGTAAGAGGTATGCAAAGAACACAGGTAGGATGGCTGGCAAGAAGGCAAGAGCAATAAACATTGTAAAGACCACGCTGGATATAATACACCTAAGGACTGGTCAGAATCCAATAGCAGTGCTTGTTAAAGCAGTAGAGAATACATCACCAAACGAGGATACTACAAGGATAATATATGGAGGAGTTGTATACCATGTATCTGTTGATGTCTCCCCATTGAGGAGGGTTGATCTTGCATTAAGGTTTATAGCAGAAGGGGCTAGAGAGGCAACATACTCAAACCCAAAGACTATAGAGGAGGCCCTTGCAGATGAGATAATACTTGCTGCAAACAACGATCCAAACAGCTTTGCAATAAAGAAGAAGAATGAGCAGGAGAGGATTGCTATGGCCTCACGTTAAACAATAGCCATATATCATCACTTAGACCTTCCTTAACCTTGATAGTATATTTCCTAGCATTATACCTGTAGATACACCAAGTATGCCTAGAAGGAGCATGTAGATGTGTGGCGCATCATGCTTAAGGTGTGCAACTACGCTCACTGAAGGATCAACCCTATCCCAGTGCACTCTATAATGATCACTATACTCTCTAACGTGTATGCTCTTGCCATCGTAAAGCCTCAACCTATAATCTGCACTCTGCCCATGTGGTTCCCCAATGGAGCGCCTAAAGCCTACAAGGGTTGGATGCACCAATGTACTGCTCTTCTCTACCACCATATCCTTGTGCGCAGGGAGCCTTAGAACCTTGTGTATTATCTTGCTCCACATAACAGTATCAATAAAGATGAGGGATTAAAAGATTGATGCCAAATGTTGTTATAACATCTAAAAGCTTGGTTCATGAATATACTCTAGCGTGTAAGGATCGAAGCCCATGAGTGCTACACTCTCCCTTGCAGTAGATGAGCCTCTCTCAAGGATCTTTGATGCTATGTACCTTCTATACTCTCTAGACCATTGCTGCCCTAACTTGTACTTGCCAGTCATTGTTATAGGCTTGATCTTTATCACAGTAACATGCTTAACACTGCTCATATCCTTGCTCAACCTCTTATAGTACCCTTCCTTCTGATACTTCTCCATGAGGCTGTTCAATGCATCTGCCTTCTCCTCCAGATCCTCAACTAATGATGCTAAACCCTTTACAACTACGCTTATGTATAGGGTATCTGCACTACAAGCATCCTCTGGATCAAAGAAGTATGATGGTAAGAACTCAACATGCTTGTGAGCCTCAAACCCTACCTTGTTGTTCCTCCTTATATTATCTATCTTCTCTCCAACATGGTGTGAGTGCATGTATATTGCATCATTTGCATATACAAAGTTCATGGGTATGAGTTGAGGGAACCCATTCTCATCTATGCTACCTAGCGTTCCTGAAGGTATGCTGTTTAGGAATCTGATGATACTCTCCTTTGACTTTATGCTAAACCTCTCCACTAGCCTCATAGCGAGGATTCTGTATGATTATAAATAACTTTTACGACTACAATCTTGGTGGACTTTATATTAATAGATAGTCATGTCTTGGCTGGGCAGAGTTACTCTCAATCCTCTTCTCATCTAGTCCATTGCAATAGTTCTGATATTAGCAATACCCTTCACTCATATAGCATTTTGAGCCTAGAATCGTCATAAATTACTTCTTTAAGTACTTATTCCGCTATATCTCTAAGCTAAATTGAAACGTAATGTAAAGAAGCGTTATTCAGGAATATTCTAAGCCTCTGGTATGATATCCTACTCTTCTTCATAGTCATAGCCATCAGCATTTACAGCCAGTACTCCAGCCAGTACTCTTATGCTCTTGTAATTGTGCACACATACCAGAATATAATGGCGCCGGGAAGGAGATTTAAGGATTTTGGTTTAAATCTCTAATATTATCATCTTATTTATGAAATAATCCAAAACCTTCTATACTATATCCTGCAAAAACTTGGATTTAAGTATATACTAGTTGACCCTCAAAGCAAAAGGTTAGAGGTTATGAGCTTTAGCTTTAGGATGCTTCCAGTGAGCCATCTCACCTTGAAATGTGAGTCTTCTTGGTTCATAGATACTCTATTGAGAATCCCCCCGCTCCATGGATAGTTTTGAGCCTATAATTATATTATAGATGGACACAAAAGAAAGACTGAAGCAGTTAGAAACATACGGTATCAACATAATCAAGGTATATGATAATAAAGCACCCGCATTAACGAAAGGAGAGTTAGAAGCATGCTATAACTATAGCAAGAGGTTTACCCTTGAAGAGTTAGAGGTTAGACAGGGAGAAGGTTATGCTATAATATTAGGTGCGTTATGGAAGGATGGAAAACCAGACTACACTAGGTGGTTAGTAGGAATAGATGTAGATGATAGCAGGTTAGCAGAAGCAATCTCAGAAATAGATACATGGAAGGTTAAGACTAGGAGAGGTATGCATATCATGTTCATTGTTAATGAGGATATAAGAGAGCATATCAAGGATTCTACTTCTGCTAGCATTAGTGTAAGTATTAATGAGAAAAGAGTAGAGATCTATCTAGCAAAGAGGTATTTTGTAACCTATATGCAAGGTTATGAGGAGATAACACCATTCTCTAGCATTAAGACCATATCATTTAATGAACTACAGAACCTAAGAGATAGAATAGAGAAGCTATTAGCAATAATAGATGCTTTAGAACCATACTACAAAGAAGGTTATAGAGATAAGATATGCTTAGCATTATCTGGGTATTTAAGGAAAGCAGGATATGATATTGAAGATGCTAAGCAAATCATAAAATGCATAACCAGATACTTTAACGATGAGGAAGGTAGCAAAAGGATAAGAGAATGTGTAGAGCAGACATATAAGCAAGCAATAGATAAGGAGGTTGCTAGCTCCAGCATAGCAAAGGAGATAGATGAGAATCTAGCATTATCCTTGAATAGAATATTCAAACACAGAGAAGAGTCTGATCTCTTAAGAATTCTTGAAACGCTCAGTATGAAACATACTAATTACGAGGTAGTCATACATCTATTAAGATATGAATTAGATAATAATGTAAAGGAAGCTCAGTTCTTAAGAGACTATCTGTTCGTTAAAGAGCGTAAAGCACATGGTGATGAGAATAAAGGAAGGTGGTATAAATGGTTAGGGTATAAGTGGGAAGAAGCTAATGATATTGAACTCATAGAAGATTTAGATAGATATGTCAATATCAAGATAGATCAGCTGTTTGATGCACTTAATAGAGAGTTAGCAACTATAAGCAATGAAGAGGAGAGAGAAGCTGTTAAGAAGCGTTACATTAAAGCAATGCATCTCTTAAGCAATAGTATTGATTCTGGAAACTCAAAGAGTCAGCTCCTTAACGCACTGGAGAAGAGTAACTATTTTAACGATTTTAAGATATTTGAGGATCAGCTAGATAACCATAATGATGACATAATCGTAAATACTCTAACTCATCTTCTAGTTTACGATAAAAGTCTAAAGATATTCCAAGCAATACCACATGGAGAAGAGACCAAAAAGTATTACCTTACCAAGGTTATGAATGTTAGATATGATCCTAATGCTAAATGTGATAGATTCGTTGGGTTCTTGAAAGAGATCATGGAAGATGATATAGAGAGTGTCAAATTCCTAGCAACTATCCTCGGCTCATGCTTGATTAGGAGGAGAGCAGAGGTATGCTATATCTTTCATGGTTTTGGTAGAAACGGTAAGACCACACTACTAGAGGTTATGAAATATATAATGAATGACTATGCCAGAGAGGCTAATATATCGCTAATAACTACTAGAGAAGAGGAAGGAAAGAATCCAGAGTTTGTTGCTAGTGCTTATAAGCATCTAGTTGTCATAGATGAACCTACTAAGGTTAAAATTATAGGTTCAATACTGAAATCAATCATATCCACAGGTAAGAAGTCTGCTAGGACATTGAATGCTAGACCGCAAGAGTATGAGAAGACCTTTAACCTAATAATATCCACAAACCCAAAACCTATGCTAGATGATGATACAGAAGGTACATTAAGGAAGTTAGTGATAATACCGTTCAACCATCCTATACCTTATGATAAACTTATACCAGATTACCATAAGATATTGCTGGAAGAGAGAGAAGGTATCTTTAACCTGCTATTAGCAGGTTTGAATAGATTTCTAGAGTCAACTAATATCTATCAGCTGATACCAGAAAAGGTGAAGAGATACACCAACAAAATAATCTGGGAGAAAGACCATATCAAAGAGTTCGTTGATAGGTATCTGGTTGAGGCTGTTGGTGTAAATACACCGTTCAAAGATATCTATGATAAATATGAGGAGTTCTGTAGGTTAAAGAATGTTGAGCCGTTATCAAAGAGGAGTTTATCAGAAGGATTGGAGAAGAAAGGTTTTGCCTCTATAATAGCAGGTAGGATAACGTATAAGAAGAACTGCAAGATAAGAGATCAACCAACTATAGATGGTATTAATACTGATTTAGATGATGATGGAGGAGATAATACTAGTAGTAGTGCTAGTAGTGGTGTTACCACTAATAGCAACACCATAACTAGCAATAATAACAACAATAATGATATCAACACCAACGATAACGATAGCAATAACAACGATAGCAACAATAACAATAGTAGCAATAACAACAGTAGTGGCAATAATCGGAATCCTGTTGAACCAGAACCAAAATTAGAATTAAAATCTCCCCTCTACAATCCTATCAACGTCATATACAAAGATGGTAGTCTTATACATGTATGCTCAGTCTGTAATGAGAGAGTAGTAGGAGTATCACTAAAAGAATTTGTCTGGAAGCACCGATGCTTTAGAGATTATGTAGATACTACACCAGAGGTTATGAGTAAAGAAGTCTTTGAGCATACATCTGAGCATGCCTTTGGTTCTACTGAACAGACTACTAGGGGAACAGACCACACACTAACAACAACAGTAACACTAGACGAAGAGGTAAAGAGGAAGATGAAGCAGATGAAGGATGACTTTGAGATATGGAAGGTTAACAATCTCTTAAACAATCTTAGAAAGGACTTCTATACGCAATCAGGTAATAAGCTGATATGCAGATACTGTAACAAAGAGTTCATTATACCTGAGGAGCTTGTTAATGATAACATCACAATAGATAAAGCTAGAGAATTCTTTGATATATTAACTCCTATAGCATACCATGGAATAGATCATGAATTTGCTAAATTCAACGCTGCAAGCAAATAAGAGTCCTAGCGTAAGCTATCCTTATTCTAGCGAAAGATTTATATTATCATTTTATATCGCTAACGATATAAGATTTAGAGTAGGTTAAAAATTTTTGATGCAGTTATTCAATGATCACATGCGAGAGTATTGCAAAATGATACTTGCTATTACTGCTAATAGTGGTCTATTCTTTTCTTTATTGTTCTCTTAATTCTTTCTCCACTTCCCCTTCTCTTCTTCTCCTCTTCTTTTCTTTTTCTTTACTCTCTTCATAAAATATTGTTATTATCTTATAACTATCTAACAATATTTACAAAAGACGATCATTAATCAATGATCAATTATATCATGCATAATATTGGAATAGGAATAGAATTTTAATAAGAAGAATAGAGAGAAAGAAAAGAAAAGTAAAGAGACACAAGGATCGTTTCAGTTTAATCCCGCATGCGATCGTTGTATCATGTATAACCAATTGTAGATAGCAGGTAGGTAGCTCACATCATTAATAGAGATAATAGATGGTATTGATGGTTATCAAAGATTGGTTATATTAGAATAAAATTAATAGAATGATAGAAGGTAATATTAAACAGGTAACTATCAAGCGTAAAAATGGCAAGTGGTATGCTATATTCGCTATAGAAAGAGTATATCCAATATTCAAGTTCATTAACCCTAGAACTCATCTCAAAACTCTCCAGTATATTATTATTATGCATGCTAGTTGTATGAATCCTATGAATGTTGATTTAAGTCTCTCCCATCTTATTGCTAGCCTCCTAAACCCTCCTGTTATCCATGCAAAAATCTTTCAACTGCGCTTCTCATACTTTTATAGGTCTCAACGTCAAGCTTGTATGGTCTTCCAGGCTTGGGCTTACGCCTATTCCTCTGGTTCACGGGTATGTTAGCCTTCACGCCCCTCTTCCTTAGATAGACTCTTATCTTCTTCGTGTCGTACGCTGAATCCCCCGTTACCTCTCCAGGCCTCGTCCTCGGTCTACCCCTTCTGCTTTACACCATTCAAGACCTTTATGAAGCGCTTGCTATCATGTTCATTTCCACGCTTAACGGTAGGGATTGAGCCTTCACGTTCTTATATCCATCGTATTCTACGAGCTCCCCCTTTTCTAGCCTCCACGGTTGCGCTGTCAACGGCGACCCTATCCACGCTTAACCTACCCATGGAGTACCCCCTGGCCATCAACGCTTCAAGTATTCTAGCCCATACACCGTCCTCGCTCCAACACCTAAACCTCCTCCAGCAAGTCTTATACGAGCCATACCTAGTAGGCATATCCATCCACCTACAACATGCCGTTCACCGTCCTCCTGTCATCAGCTCTAGGCCTACCGACCCTAGGAGGTAGAAGGGCCTAATGAACTCCCACTCGCCATCAGAGAGCTCACGGAACTCCACGACAAAGCCATGGCAAAGAAAGCTTAAATAGTTTTGTGATGAGTTCGTTCGGGCTTTACGACATCTCTGGGGATGACGTTGATATGATAATGAGGGCGGCCCAGCTGGTCAAGGAGAGGGGCTCTCGATCGTGGAGCTCATCCCCCAAACCTCAGGGCGCTGCTAGATTGTAATGTCCTCGTATTCTTAGTGGGCTCGAGCAGGATAAGCACGGACAAGAGCAGCCCCAAGTACAGGGAGATGCTCGAATACGACGGGCTCATGGCCTCCCTGGTGTCCCTTGTGGGCGAGTACAGGGCCACGTGCAGGTTCAGCCTGGCGAGGGACTGAGGCATATCGTTTACTTGTGCTTGCTTGGTTTTTGAGTACGTGGGCGTGCTACCATGGTAACAGGGCCTGAGGAGAAGTTAGAGGTAAGAAGGCCCAGACAACTCACCCCTCCTAAGCGGCTTCTCTACCTAAAATATTATATAGGGTAGAGGAGTTAAGGGGGCTGTTGTCGCTCGACATATGGGACAGGCTGTCTAAGGTGGAGCCCCAGTGGGTGGTCAGGTACTACTGGGCGATTTATGAGGAGTTCAGGGGCGAGCCCTTTAGGGCTGAGGATGCCGAGAACGCCCTAAAAAAGAAGGGGCTCAGCATTGAGAACATCTACAACGTTCTATCCCCCCTTCAGAAAGTGGGCCTGCTCACCTTCTTCTCTGATGTCAGGGATCCCAGGGTCAAGTGGTACCAGATAAGGGTAAACGGCGATAAGGCCGTCAGGGTTCCCACTAGGGATGAGCTCCTGAAGCTGATGAAAAGCGCCGCCGACCTCATAAGGACTGCCGTAGATTACAGCGTGATACTGCTGTTCGTATTCTATAAGGCCGTGAGTGATAAGTGGGAGTTCATAGCCATGAAGCATAAGGCAGAGGGGCTCAGCGACGAGGAGGCCTACATTCTGGCCAACGCGGAGTACGTGAAGCTCTACGACGAGAACGACGGGCTGTTGCTGACCTGGAGCAGCGTGGCCAGGAAGGTGGACACCATACACGAGATAGAGAGGGCGCTGGTAAGGGTGTCGGAGCTGAACAGGGGTTTAGAGGAGCTGCGCGTTCTGCTGAACAGGCTTGGCCTAACGGAGCTGGCCAAGGGGGACAAGAGGAGCATCCTGGTGAGGCTCGTGGAGCTGTTCAACCCCTATGACTTCTCCAACGTCAGCTACGACGCGCTGGGGGATGCCTACCAGTGGATGCTAGGGCACTTCGCGCCTGAGAAGGCCAAGGAGGGAGAGACCTACACGCCTGGGGAAGTCATCAAGCTGATGGTAAGGTTGCTGGATATAGAGGACCAAACCACGGTCTTGGATCCGGCCTGCGGCTCCTGCGCCATGCTCATAGAGGCCTATAACTACGTGAGAAGCAAGGTAAGTGGGGAGCCCAGGCTGAAGCTGGTGGGCCAGGACCTCAACGATGTCATGGTCGCCGTTTCTAAGATGAACCTCCTGCTTCACGGCATATCCTCGGGGGCCCAGGTTTACGTGGGGGATAGCCTGGAGAACCCCCGCAGGCTCCTTGAGGCCGTGGGGGAGGGCGGTGCCGACTACGTTATAACCAACGTGCCCTGGAACCAGGACGGCTACGACGAGGCAAGGCTGGGCAGGGCCGAGCTCAGGGGCATATACGCCTATGGTTACCCGCCTAAGACGACCGCCGACTGGGCCTGGGCCCAGCTGATATTATACCTCGTGAAGAGGAGGGCCGCGGTGGTCCTGGACCAAGGGGCCCTGTTCAGGGAGGGCAAGGAGGCCTCGATAAGGAGCAAGGTCGTGGACGGGGACCTGATAGAGGCCGTGATACTTCTGCCCGAGAAGCTCTTCTACAACACGCAGGCACCTGGGATAATACTACTTTTTAACAAGGAGAAGCCGGTCGAGCGCAAGGGCAAGATGCTATTCATAAATGCGAGTAGAGAGTACGAGCCCCACCCAGAGGTTAGGAGGCTGAACAGGCTGGGGGAGGGTCACATAGAGAAAATAGCTAAGGCGTGTAGGGAGTTCGCCACGGTGGAGGGCTTTTCCAAGGTGGTCGAGTTAGATGAGATCAGGAAGAATGGGTACAACCTGAACGTGACCCTTTACGTAGCTCCTCTTCAAGAAGCTGAGGAGATAGACATAGAGCGCGAGCTACAGGACCTCATGGAAGTATCGAAACGAGCCGAGGAGGCAAGGCTCAGCGCGCTAGAGTACATTCAACAAATCTTAGAGGCCAGAAGAGCTGGGTGAGATGGGATGCCACTAATAGCAGGGTTTTATAGGGAAAAGGAGTTCCAAGAAACGGAGATAGGGAAGATACCAAAAGAATGGGAAATAGTAAAGATAAAGGATTTATTGGAGTTTCAACGGGGATTTTCCTACAGAAAAAGAGATATTAGTGAAAGTCCAACGTACATTAAATTTATCACAATAGACAATTTAGAAAAAGAAGGAGGGAAGAAAAAGGATAGTAAAATTCTCTATCTTAAAGATGCTTTGGAGATAGAAGCTCGTTTCTTTGTTAACAAAGGAGATTTGTTAATAGCAAATACCGATATGAGTAAGGGATTCATTATAGGCGCTCCTCTATATATTGACAATTTTTTTGTCACTAATGAAAGAGAAAAATTAGTATTCTCCATGGATTTAACAAAAATAACTCCGAAGAGGGCTATTGATACTAAGTTCTTCTTCTATTTCTTTACTTGGAATAAAATCAGACAAGTTATGAGGAGTTTCGCCCAGGGAACAAACGTTTTGCATCTAAACCATGATTTAGTGAAAGATCTCCAGATACCATTTCCTCCCCTCAAGGAGCAGTGGGGCATCGCTGAGGTCTTATCAACTACTGATAGGGCTATCGAGGAGACCGAGAGGCTCATCGAGAAGCTCGAGAAGCTCAAGAAAGCCCTGATGCAGGAATTATTAACGAAGGGCATAGGACACAGGGAGTCCCAAGAAACGGAGATAGGGAAGATACCAAGGGAGTGGAGAATAGTAAGATTAGGCGATAAAGGAGTTGCCCGGATTAGGGGAATTAAGAGGCCGAGCTGGTTTGATAAAGTTGCGTTCATAACAATGGATCTTATCCCGGACAATGCGATTTTTGCAAGCTACGAAATTCGAGATATAAAACATGTAAGGAGTTATGTGTATTGTGAAGCTGGTGACTTATTACTTCCTAAAATAACCCCTTGTTTTGAAAATGGTAAACAAGGTATAGTTCCGCCTAATGTACCCAATAGATTTGCGTTTGCAACGACTGAGGTATTCCCAATTGTTTGTGAAGGAATTGACGGGCTCTTTTTATTCTATATATTGAAACTTAATAAGTTTCGAAAAGTTCTTGAGTTCTCTATGAGAGGAACGACTGGAAGGCAAAGGATCCCCAAGGAAGTTGTTGAGAGGCTTAAAATACCACTTCCATCTCTTCCAGAGCAACAAAAAATCGCTGAGGTTCTACTTACAGTCGATCGCTGGATCGAGCTTGAAGAGATGCGTAGAGAGAAATTGGAGAGGGTTAAGCGTGGCTTGATGGAGTTGCTGTTGTCTGGTAAGATCCGTGTCAGGGTACATCATGAGCCTTCCAGTTAAGGAGGCCGAGGAAGTCCGGGCCCTGCTAAAGGAGTTAGAGGGACTGGGCTGGACGGACGGCGGCATCAGGGGCTTTAGGAGTAGCGTGGTCGAGTGGTCCATCCTTTTTGATAGGCTCAGGGAGATCAACAGCGACGTCCTAGAGGAACTCAGGAAGAGGTTTGGCGAGGAGGCCTTCAGGGGCGTCCTGAGCGAGCTCGAGGGCAGCGTCAGGGACCTGCTGGAGAGGGCGGAGGATATGCACATCCTGAGGTTCTTGAAGCTAGGCATCAGCATCAGGGTCAGGGGGGTGCCCGTCAACGTCAGGCTCATAGATTACGAGGACATCAAGAGGAACAGCCTCTGCTACGCCCACGAGGTAGAATTCCAGGGCTGGCCCGAGAACTCCAGGCCCGACGTCGTCCTATACGTCAACGGCATCCCGCTCGTAGTCTTAGAAGCCAAGGCCTCCCTGAAGCCAGACGCGCTGGAAGAGGCCCTGGGGCAACTCGCCAGATATGAGTCCAACTCTCCAGAACTATTCAGGTTTGCCCAGCTGGCCGTGGCCTACGTGGGCAGGAGCGATTCTGTCTACAGGCCAGCCCTGCCCAACCGCCAGCGGGCCAGCAGGTCCATCCCCTACACCAAGTGGGGGGTTGAGGGAGATGGCACGAGGTATGACATACTTGACCTGCTAAGGCCCGAGAGGCTCCTCAAGCTCATCAGGTGGTACGCGTTCTTCAAGGGCAAGGACAAGAAGATCGTGGCTAGGTACATGCAGTTCTGGGCTGCCGAGAGGGCCATGGAGAGGATCAGGGGGTATCTGGAGGGCGTCGAGGGGAGAAACAGGGCGCTCATATGGCACTGGCAAGGCAGCGGCAAGACCTACACCATGTTCTTCATCGCGCACCAGTTCTACCAGAGGTACCACGAGAGGGACCCGGTGGTCTTCTTCATCGTGGACAGGCTAGAACTACAGAGGCAGCTGTACGAGGAGTTCATCGCGGACCTGGACGCCACGGGGTTCGAGAACATAAACGTGGTGAGCACCATCGAGGAGTTGGCCGGGGTGCTGAGGGGGCTGGCTGAGAGCGAGGCCAGGGGAAGGGCGATCAAGAGGGGCGTATACGTCGTCCTCGTGCAGAAGTTCCAGCCCGAGAGGCTGGCCGAAATCCCTCAGGTGAGGAAGAAGGAGGTCCTCGTCTTGGTGGACGAGGCCCACAGGAGCCAATACGGGGTCCTGGCCGCCACGATGCTCAGGAAGCTGCCCAACGCCGTGAGGGTGGCGTTTACGGGAACCCCCGTCTTCAAGTTTGAAAGGAACACCTTCAGGGAGTTCGCCTACCCAGATGAGGGCGAGCTCTACCTGCACAGGTACTTCGTCGGGGATTCGATAAAGGATGGCTACACCGTGCCCCTGGTGTACCACGTGGTGGCCGAGGCCCATGGGTCACAACTTAACGTGAGCGAGGAGGAGCTGAGGGACATCGTGAGCGGATGGGTCAGGGAGGCCGAGGCGCTAGGCAGCCTGGATGAGCTGGCCGAGGAGGCCGAGGAGGGAGAGGCCTCCTACGAGCCCATGATCACAAAGCAGGACATCAGGAGGAGGCTGAACAGGATAAGGGTTTTCCTGGAGAACCCAGAGAGGCTGAAAGCCCTGGCCAGGCACATAGCCAAGAGGATAGAAGGGGATACGGAGGGCTTCAGGTACAAGGCGATGGTGGTGGTGGCCAGCAAGCTCGCCTGCGTCAGGATGAAGAGGGCCCTGGACGAGGCCCTGGCCGAGAGGTACGGCAGCTCGAGCAGGGGGTGGAGCGAGGTCGTCATGACCTACTCTCATAACGACCCCCAGGAGATTCAGGAGTTCAGGAGGGAGCTCTTGGAAAGGTGGAGAAGCCTGGGGGAGGCTGAGGAGGTGAACAAGCTAATACAGGATTCTTTCAAGGAGAGGGATGAGCCCAGGGTCCTGATCGTGACGAACATGCTGATAACGGGCTTCGACTTCCCCAGGCTCAGGGTGATGTACCTCGATAAGTCCCTCTACGAGCACAGGCTCCTTCAGGCCATAGCCAGGGTAAACAGGCCCTACAGGGCAGAGGGGGGTGAGAAGCGCTTTGGCCTAGTGGTGGACTCCGTGGGGCTACTGAGGCACGTCAGGGAAGCCCTGCTCACCTTCGAAGCGATCGGGGACAGGGAAGTGGCCGAGGACCTAGGGAGGTCGATGCTAAGGGACCTGGGCTCTATGTTCCAGGAGTTTCAGGAGGACCTGAAGAACCTCAAGTCCATGCTAAGGTCGGGGATCAGGACAAGAGCTGGGGCCGTGACCATAGATATAGATGAGTTGAAGGAGGTATTCAGGGGAGGGGAGGGCGCCTTAATCGAGCAACGCGAGGAAGAGCTTAAGCGCGCGCTCAACCTGCTCGCCCTAAGCGCCCCTGAGCCAGAGGTCTACAGGACGCTCGAGCTCATGAGGGAGGTGGTGAGACTCTACAGAGCCCTGGGCTCCTACCCCGAGAAGCTGGACTACGTGGAGGACTACAACTTGGTGTTGGGCCTGTACGAGTACGTGTGGAGCCGCCTTAGGGCCGGTAGAATCCCCGATAAGCGCTTCTGGGAAAGGCTCCTGGCCTACGTGCAGGAGAGGACCGAGATACCCGAATTCAGCCTAGTGAAAGAGGCGACCTTGGACGCCTCGAGCCTAGACCAAGCCAGCCTGGAGGAGCTTAGGAGGAGGCTTGAGAGCTCCATGTCCGAGGTGGCCCCCGAGGCCTTCCTGAGCCTCAGGAGCGTGCTGGAGCTGGAGCTGGCCAACCCCGTCCACAGGTACCTTTACGAGCGCCTGAAGAGGCTTGAGGAGGAGTGGCTCGTAAGCAGGAAGCTGGAGGTGATCGCGGAGCTGGCCAGGCTGAGCTCGGAGGTGGAGGAGTACATGAGAAAGGCGGGGGAGCTGGGGCCCTACGAGAGGGTGCTCTCAGATGTGAGGCTGGCCGTAAGGCAGAGGTACGGCGTGGAGGTCAGGCTGGAGAGGTTCTCGAGAGAGCTGAGCGCCCTGCCGCTCGGCCCGAGGCTACTTCACGAAAGCGAGGAGAAGAGGCTCAAGGTGGGCCTGCTAGAGGACCTGTTCAGGGAGCTTAAGGGGGTAAATACGGTGGAGAAGAGCAGGTTAGCCGAGGAGCTCATGGAGTACGTCAGGAGGTCGGTGGGGAGTTGGACGGGCGTGCGCTGAGGGGGCTGCTGGCCGAGTGCAAGAAGCTGGTGGGCTACGACGGCGACGTAAAGCTCAGGTTAAGGGCCTATAAGACGAAGGCCGCCGCGGCCCACCTTCGCAGGAGGGAAGTGGTGATTAACTCCCAACTCCTGGGGCTGGATGAGGATGCGCTAAGGTATCTTTTGATCCACGAGCTGGTTCACCTGAAGCTGGGGAAGAGGCACCACGATGCGGAGTTCAACAAGGTGCTCTACAGCCTGGTGCCCCCCGAGCGGGTGGAGGAGGCCAGGAGGAGGATCCTGGAGATCTTGCTGACCTCTTGGAGAAAGAGCCTAGATCGCTTCTTCTAGAGGGGCGACGTTACCACGGTAGCGGGGCCAGTGAGTTTCACGGAATCGTAGCCCGGAACTCACTTCGCCGTGAGGAAGAACTCTGAGCAACTGAAGTCCTTAACCTATCTCGGCCAGTTTCTTCACCCGCTCTCCCTCCCCTTCAACCCTAGTAGACTTCTACAACCATCCCCTTTTAAACCGTTATACAACGGGCTGAAGCGAACCCCTATCGTCGACTGCAACTACATTCGGCGTTTCCCCTACAAACCTCATACCGGCGAACGGCTTAGTTTCCGACTTGACCGTCGACGTCGTCTTTGTAACATCCGTCGAACCCCTCCAAAGCCGGAGGGCGAACTCGCCTTACTTGGATTTCTCTAGGTATTCCATTGATGTTACCAGACCTTCGATAGGAGGCGCGTTAGCCAACGTGAGAACCACAAAACTCCTTCTTAGCCTCTCATCCGAATGGAAGAGGTCAAGGGCGACCAGGCATAGGTTTAGAGCTGCGCGAACGTTATATATATTACGTATAATCGGTTCTAAGATGGTTAGAAGGTCCTTCAAAGTGTTCTGATTCACTTTCCCAACCGCTTTCGCAACGAGCTCGACGTACCAGCGCTCCAAGCTATCCCTGAGCGTGACGAAGGCCGACCTCAACGCATCCTCCTCGACGGTATGCCCAGCCTGATAATCTCGTATGACCCTCCAGGCCCCTCTGACCCTTTCTATTAGTTCTTCCATGGTCTAAATTCCGAATTTTTCAGCTATTTTAATTTTTACGTTTCAACCATCCATGATGTCAAGATAATCCATTAAGTAGCAGTTATAGATGGCTAGGCTTTTAGGAAGTTGGTTATTGATGTAATTGTTGTGTTAGCTGGGAAGCGGTTATAGAATGTTTTAAGCTTGGCTTTTAGTATACCAAACCACCTTTCTATGCTGTTTCTTGTACCGAAGGTCTCATGCCCTTTAGGGTTCATGCCTATTCTAGAAAGGTCTTTAAAATTTAAAATTTAAAATTTAATGCATCCTTGTACCAAGGACCTTTATCTACTATAATTAGTGGTTTATTCTCACAGTACTGAAGCACATCCTTTAGAAAGAGCTCTGCATCTAAGCTTGATCTAGTGAAGGATACTCTATGTTATAAGCTCCTTGCTATCAACATCTCTAGAGCCTTATGTAGACAGATATGCTCATTGCAAAGCTTACTCAGTCTCATCAACAGCTATGCATCTAATGCTTACGCTAGGATTTGGTAATACTGTTTAATGCATTATACTAGCCTTACAGCCTCATACGAGAAGCAAGAGAAGAGATCTTCCTGTATGATAATCCAGAGGAGTAGATCACTGCTGCAAGTACCTTAACCTCTAGACTAACTTTATTCCTCCTAAATACCCTTGACTCCCTAACCCTATCAAAGAGCAAGTGCAGACATAATCTAATACTATTAACAAGAATAAGATGGAATTGCTCAAATATCCTTAACAAAAAGGTAAGACTTTATCTTGACATCATCTAAATCATTTTATAGTTAATCTATTAACTTTTAAACTAATTAAATATATAATTAATGCTTTGTGGCTTAATCCTTTTAATTTCACTTTTCTTATCTCTATTTATGAACTGGAAAGCTATTGATAATAAGCTTATTAGGCGTGGTGAGATATTATTTATTTAGTCTTGATCTCCTTAAGTTTTATGATCATGAGCTTAAAGCTATGAATAGTAATAATAATAATAAGGTAGTCCTTTTAAGATCACTAATAGCTATATCTTATTCATAACTATAACACGTTATATCTTCTCTATGCCATATAGACAATTAGAAGGATTTACAAGAGCATTGAATAGACTAATACCAAAGCTATCAATAGACTACTCATGGGTTAGGAAGCGTATTCTTAAACTTGATCTAAAGCCTTACTATAAATTAAGAGATTCTAAAGAACCAGTAGCAATAGCTATAGATGCAAGTGGTATAAGAGTACATAAATGTATAGATGGGTTGAAAGGATGTATGGAAGGAAGAAGATATATCAAGATACACTTTGCTATCTATAGATATTAAGACAAAAGAGATAATATCTATGGATATAACTACTGATGATACTCATGAATCTAAGGTTATAAATAAGCTTATTAGAGAAGCATCTAAGCATAGAGTAATAACTAAAGCATATATGGATGGAGCCTATGATTCATATAGATCATAAAATTAAGAGTATAGGGATAAAAGCATTCATCAAGCCTAGAAGGAATGCAAGAGTAGATAGAGGACCGCCAGAGAGAAGGAATACTGTTAAGATGATAAATAAGTATGGAGAAGAGATATGGAGTAAGATTGTAGGATATGGTAAGAGATTAATGATTAGACAGCATTCTCAACATTCAAAAGATTATATGGGGAGTATTGTATGGCTAAAAATATGAATACTATAGTTAAAGAGCTTATTACTAAAGCATACATATACAATATGATAGTAAATCTATAGGATTGAATGTAAAGTCTAGATGAGATGGCTAATAACAAATAATTAAGCCACAAAGCATTTATTACTACTACTATTAATAATCTCCGTTAAACATCAAAAACCTCTTCAACTCTTCTTTATTAACTATTTTATTGTTTATGTATATCTTTTCAGCATTATCTATATTCATATCATCAAGCGTTATTACATAAAATCCAAGATAATGCTCTGATAACCTGCTTGTTCTTAATACTTTATCAAGAGCATCAAAGCTCTTCATCTGTGCAAAACCTAATCTGAACGGTCTGTTACCATATTTGAATTCTAAGAGCATAAACCTATCAGAGAATACTCCTTTATCTCTTAATGCAGAATCAAATGTAACTGCTAAATAGTCTATATCTGTGAAGACGTATTTATCACGAGGAATATTCCTCTCTATCCAATCCCTAATCTTTATCTGTTCTAGAAAATAAGAGCGCTTAGAGTCTAACTCTGACAACGCTTTTATCTCTTTATAGAACTCTTCTATACCTACCTTCTCTATCCTCTTAAGCAGTAAAGATAAGAGGTCATTAAAAGATATACCGTATCTAGAGCATTCTCTCTTTATCATCTCATCAAGCATTCTATTCTATAATTATAGTCTGATGATAGCAATAGAAGAGATAGCAATAGAAGAGATTGTTATAAACGATGAATACAAAAGATTGTTACCAAGAGTCAGTAACGTTGAGTATGAGAACCTGAAGAGAGATATCCAAGAGAGAGGAATAGTAGTTCCTCTAGTAATTAATCAAGATAAACATCTCTTAGATGGTTATACTAGATTGCAGATTGCTAAAGAGTTAGGTATCTCAAAAGTCCCTGTAGTTATCAGGAATTTTAATGATAGACTAGAAGAGAAAGAGAGTGTAATAGCATTAAATCTTAAGAGAAGACATCTAAATGATATTCAGAAGGTTATGATTGCTAGAGAGTTGCTTAAGATAGAGCAAGAGAGAGCAAGGTTAAGGCAATTATCAGCATTAAAGCAGTTTAAGAATAAGAATATCGCTAATGATAGTGAAGATGACTGTAGTAATAATACTACTAATATCACTAACGATATCGCTAGCGTAACCGTTGTGGTTCATGGGACCACAACGGAGAAAGGGAGGTCTATAGAGAAAGTAGCTAAGATGTTAAACATATCTAATAGCCGTCTGAAGAAAGGATTAAGAGCATTAGAGCTAGCAGAGAAGGATAATACTATCAAGGAGTTATTTGAGAAGTCAGATAACCTCTCTTTTATTATTAAAAAGGTTGAGGAGAAGCAAGCAAAAGAGAAGGTTAAACCTATTAGGAATAATGATAATACTAACTTTGTTAGACTGTTATTTGGTGATTTTAAAGACAAGATTAGAGAGATAGAGGATAATAGCATTGATCTAATCTTTACTGATCCACCTTATAGTCAAGATTACCTTGATGACTTGGAGGTTTTTGCTAAAGAAGCTGTTAGAGTATTAAGACCATCCTCTTTCATAGCATTAATGTATGGTGTAAAATACCTACCAGAGATATTTGAGATATTCAAGGTTGAAGGTTTAAGATACTATTGGACTATAGCAATGTATATGCCTGATAGCAATCTTATATTTCATAAACGTTCTATCATAGAGAAGTGGAAACCTATCCTTCTATTCCAGAAAGAACCTTTTATAAATATAGAGCATGCTATTGAAGATGCTATAGTAGCTCCTAAGCCAGATAAGTCATTACATGAGTGGAAGCAGGATACATACTCTGCTAAATATGTAATACAAAGACTGACCAGGGAAGGTGATACAGTATTAGATGTGTTCGCAGGAACAGGAACAACTGCAGAGGCATGTTTAGAGTTGAAGCGTAACTGCATCTTGATAGAGAAGGATAAAAGCATCTTTGAGGTCTTGCAGAAACGCTTTAATCTTAAAACGTAAACTTTAAAAATATCTTCTTTCTTTGAAGCATAAAACTTTTGTATTTATTACAATTATATTATAGATATGCCGTATAAACCTTGGGATAAGGAAACTAGAATAAAGAAGGTAGATGAGATACTAGACAGGTATCCTTTGTTAATTGATAAGAAAGAGTATAGGAATAGAGAGATTTTCTACAAATATATCATTGATGATGAGGAGTATGAGAAGTTTGTAAAAGCGTTTGAAGTAGCACAAACACTCAAAGGTGCAAAGTGGTTAAAGAATTGGAAACTACCCTATCCGCCTGAGTTATGGTTATACTTTGTATCGAGAGGTTGGTATTTCCTTAAGAGTTCATACTCTCATAGAGATAAATTTAATGAATTGAAATGGGATATTTACGCTAAGATAGTTGAATTAGCATCAACATTAAGAATTTATCTTAAAGACGAGCGTGATTATGACTTCCAGAAAGCGAACATCAAACCAGATGATTATAGACACGGTGTCTATGAAATTAAAGATACTATAGTTGGTATAATGATAACACCATCTATTAGAAGGAAGATAGTAATCTTTGATGGTGAGAAGGAACTTGTTGATGGTTTAAGAAGATGGGTTAGCACTCTAGATCACTTTGTAAAAGAAGCATTTTATCCTTGTCTAAGACCATCTACTGAATTGTTTGAATCTGAAGCAAGACAGGACGAGTTCGCTCTTGATATGTTTACGTGGGTGTATCCTGTTATCAAGAAGTATTATCCTCTCGCAGTAGAGTGGGGATTAGCATTCAAAAATAGGGATATGAAGAGAGTAAGAAAGTTAACAAATGAGATAAGAGCATTCTATGAGGAGTATATTAAGAAAACTAATAGCGGTAATAGATTGTTAGTAACGTATTACTACGGTTTAGCAAATATGCTTATAGACTATGCAGAAGTATTATACAAGAGAGGTATCTATCCAGAGATTGATATAGATCCTAATAGGGATTACGTTAGAGAATACATAGAGCATCTATTAACCACAAAACCTAGGTTTACTCATGAAGGTTGGAAGAAATTAGAGGTACTGTTAGACTTGGATCTATCAGCAGACTTGCTTCCTTATCAGGTTGAAAAGATAATAATGAACGAGGTGCTTAAGCGATACGGTAAATATACTAGGAGTTACGGTTATGGAGAAAGGGAACTTAGTTTAAAAGATATTAAATAATATAGAAAAATAAGAATGTTGTTAGTTATTGAGATTTAGATTCAGTATCTTTCAGTAATTCTCTTATATGCACGTTAGGTAGCATCTTATCTGCTTTCTCAAATAACTCTCTAGTTATATGCTTTCTATGCTCTTTCAAACCTTTCTCTGCTATATCTTTTATCTTATCTTTCAGACCAGCAAGCGTATAGTTGTCATACTTGCTCAAGTCTGATATGACTGAGTCAGCAAATTGTCTTACAAAGTTTTCATTCTTAGGTTCATCACCAAACGAACTAATTATCTCACTCCTCAACTCATCTAGTAGTCTTTGACGATTCTCTATACCTTCGTAGAAATCCCCTAATGTGTAATGTGTATCAACTGCTTTAACATTTGTATCTGTTATACCTCTTGCAATATCATCCAGTTCATGACCAATACCTAACTTGAGGTTATAAGCTAACTCTACTTCACTCGGCACACCGTGTTTCTTATCTAGAACCTCAAACTCTGGATTAGGTATATCTATACCAAACTTACCTGATGCTAATGTTCTAGTCATATCTCTAGTAGCGATCGTTGATGATACATCATCTGCATCTAGTGGTTTATTCTTATAATTCTGTAACCCTCTATAGATTGATGCTAGTGCTTCAGGATTCTTTGAATATGCTTCTATCTGCTCTGCATACATCTTACCAAACCTCTCTTTATCGTGTATAGCAATACCTGTCATGTTAGTGAACTCATCTGTTATCTTTGAGTATTCACCTCTACTTGCTGATGCTTTAACTCTGTTAGCATACTTTATTGCATTCTGTATATCTTCGTTGCTATAACGTATCTCTAATGCTAGTTTAGGTAGTAACCCTTCAACATAAGAACCTGTATAATTATCTATGATTTGATGAGCAGTCTCTAGTCCTGCTTCCCTTAACCTTCTTACTGCTACCTGCTCTGCTCTATGCAAAGGTTCTGCTAACCTAGCAAATCCCATGCTCTTTGCTGCTTCTAATGCTGAGGTTACTGTTCCTGTTTGCAGTCCTGTATACAATCCAGAACCAGCACCTGTTAATGCTGCTCTTGCTATCCCTAAAGGACTCATCACTCCTGTCTGCATAGCTGCTTGTATACCTCTATATGCTCCTGTTGCTACTCCTGCTACTGCTGAACCACCAAATAGTGTACCAGCAAGCATACCACCTGTGAATATTGTTGAGGCAGTGCTTACCAAAGAGCCTAATACAGGAGCAGTAATAACAGGGAATGTTACCGCTAATAGTGCTACTGCTATAGCTGCTAACCATTCCTGCAATGGAGAGAAGTTTGTAGAGTTTATTAATGCTAAACCTGCTGAGACCGATAGTGCTGATAGTAATGGTGCTAATGATAACCCTATAAGGATATCCTTCAGTCTATCCATTACCCTTGATAAATATGGTACTATGGAGAATGCTAGGATTATGGGTAATGCTATTGCTAATACACCTGTCAATACTATCCTTACTGTCCCTATCACAAACATTAAGAACATTAATAGAGCAGCAATGAAAGCTTTGAATACTGCTAGGAATACATCTCTGAAGAAACCTTGGAATGAGTTAGGATCAGTTAACCCATTAATTATTGTAGTCCAATCAAAGTTAGGAGGAACTATTCCTCCTATCATCTGAACTAAAGTGCTTATTGGTCTGTTTGCTTGGTTCGGATTAGAAGGATTTAAGACATACTTTGCTAATCCTTCCATACCAGAGGCAAAGAGATCCCAGATAGGAGGAAATGTGAATATGAATACTATTATAAGCAATCCTTTTGATAGCATTGCGAATGCTTCTCCCTTCCTGTATACCTCAAACTCCTCTCCTATTAGTATGATTACTGCATAGGTTAATGCTACTGCTATTATTAGAAATGCCACTGTCCTTAGATTCCTGTACATTACCCAGTTATCATTACCTTGCTCTCCATTCTGGAACTTATAATCGAACTTAGGCATCTTAACTACAGCATCCAAGAACCACGAACCAGCCTCAGGGATAACTACAGCATTAACGAATGCTACTAATGCAGCTACTGCTACTATTACAGACATTAAGAGTATTCCTGAGTCTAATCCTAATACCATTCATAATATAATAATGAAGAATAAAGAAGAAAAATAAAGAAGAATAATGATAGTGAAGATAGTTATTATTATTGTTGTTGGTCTCCAGCTATTACTTGCTTAGCAGTATCCTGCTTAAATATCGAGTCTTCAGCTTAAGTACTTCTCAAGGATTAACCTTGCTCTCTTGCTTATATGCAATGTCTTCTTATCAGGTTTATTCTTTACATGTATGACTATACCTGTATTTGCTTCATTAACCTCAACATGCAATGAATACATTGCATATAAACTATCTATGAAGTATAGTGCTACTTCTGGTGCTACAGTTATAGTATAACGCTCATTTGGTTCTAATGCTAATGCTCTTGCTATCATCAATAGATAATTATAAATAATTTATACGGTTCTGGAATTATTGTTACTACAACTATTATTATTATTCTATCCTGTTATGATCACTCTATCCTAACACATAGCTCTTTGCTAAACCCCTTATACTCTCTTCTCCTTGCGAATAGAAGTAGAAGTAATGCAATGGTAATGTGTATATATGCTCTGCTCTTATATTGAATAGATAAGCAAATGCATTAGCAGTATCTATATCTGATCTGAAGCATATTATTGTTCTACATAATGCAGATATCTCTCTTTGAACCTCCTTATCAAATGCATTAATCGTTTGTGTAGCTAATGTTACTTTAACTCCAAACTTCCTCATTGCGTTTAATACCTCTCTTATAGCAAAAGTTGCTATTAACTGTGCTTCATCGATATACAAATAATAAGGTGCTATAGTTGATTGTGGTACTATTAACTCTATACTCTCTATCTTATCTATCCTCTTAGCAGTTATATACAGCATGTGTATGAATATAGATGCTAAAAATTTTATAATATCATCTGTGAAACCAGATGCTAAATCAACTATTATTATCTTTCTACTATCTACTGCTTGTGAGATATCTAAATTGCTCTCTTCAACATTAAATACACTCCTTATTGAATTAATAGATAATAGTTTATCTAACTTGTTATATACAGCTGTAAAAGCCTCTCTAGCATAATTAGGATACACAGAATACCAGAAGTACTCATAATCCTTCTCCAATGAACCCTTAACCAGCATATCTCTATATTTATTATCTGCTAATACTCTAGCAATCTTTGTTAGTGTGCAAGGATAATCTGACTCCATAACTAAATTTACAGCATTCCTTAATATGGTTTCTAACCTATCACCCCAAGCATATTCATATAAGTTCTTTAATGCATTTATGAATGACATAACTACTATATGTCTCTTGCTGTAATCCTTAACCTCTAAAGGATTAATCTTATATTGAGTCATTGAAGGATTAATGTATATTACATTGTTATTGAACTCCTCTCCACTCATCTCTCTCTTAAGCATTCTAAGAACACTCCTAGCAAGCATACCATGCGGATCAATAAGCATGAAACCTTCCTTTCTAATAATGTGTTGATATATAAGCAACTTTATGCTCTCTGATTTACCAGATCCTGTCTCTCCTACTATGAATGTATGAACTCTTGTTTGCGATGGTATAGCATAGAACTTATCCTTATATGGATCATAACCTATAATTGTTTGGTCTGGGTTATTAAGGATTATATCCTTTAGTCTATCATTATTATTATTATTGCTACTACCAACAGTAGTAGTATAGCTACTCTTACTACTACTATTCTTATCACTCTGCTTCCTTGTTTTGAACATATAACAGTAGTCTGTTATAATAGCCTCTTCTTCAATTCTATTATCTTATTCTCTAAGTCTTGTTTAACCAAATTTATTACTTCATTTAACTTTTCATTTTCCTTATTCTTTAGATACTCCTTTAACGCTTCTAATAACTGCTTATTATTCATAAGCAATTTATACATGGATACTAATCTGTTTATTCCTTCTTTATTATCTGATTCTGCTAACGCTATAAGCGTTAATACCTTGTCTATCTGCTTTGATAGATAAGCTTTTCTTCTTGTCTCTCCTTTTATACTTGCTTCTCTTATCTTCTCATCTATTTTTGCTTTTATAGTATGTAGATGAGTCAGCATACTATCCTTATTATTATTATTATCAGCAATAGCATACTCCTCAAATAGTTCATATAATGCTATCAGGTCTTTAGCTTTCCACTCTGTCATCTTCTCAAGATCATATAGTCTATAGAGTTGTTGTCTTACATTCCATAATTCCTTGAAGAGTTCTTCTCTTCTATCATTATCTTTTATCATCTATATTATAATAATATAATGAATCTAAAGCAAGAAATAAGAAAAAGGTTATGGTAGGTTTCAGTCTATATACTTGTGTATGGTATATACAGTATTATTGCATTCTATGCTAGATTCGTTAGAAGAATTTAAAGACATCTCTAATTCAATCATCTCCTCAATTGCATGTATCTGCTGTATGACTACAATCATCAACGCACCACCTCTTAGGTGGGGGACTACTTCTATGTAAGCTTTTAATGCTTCCTCTAGAGCCTCTCGTCTCTCTCTTCCTTTGCTATTATTAGCAATATTCATCTTCTCTGATGCTATAGAGAGTAACTGCTCTATCTTCTCTAGTGCAGTTGGTTGGTATTGGTCTTGCTGGTTTTGGTCTCTTCCTACCCCTTTCATCATATTATAATGATAAATACAGGGGTTAGAGAGACAAAACTCTTATTATATTATGATGAAGACAATGGAGAAAGAAATAGAAGTAGACATAGACGGTTTAGTGAAAGTAGCAAAGAGGTATGGTGTTGCATTAAACGCTAACAATATCATAGCGATATGGTTAGAAACAGGTAGGGGTAGTCTATACATGTATAGACTATACACAACAGCTGGTTTGCTTACTCTCTATATAGACATGAAAGAAGAGAAAGCATATTTAACGAGCAATAAGGAACACTAATAAATAATAATTGTAGTAACAACAATAATAACAACTACAATAAATAACAATAACAACTACAATAAAATCTCCACATTTTATTTCTAATCTTGCTAGAGAATGTAAGACTTTGGTATTGTCATTCTTTTAATTGGTAAAAAGAAAAGAGAGTTTTTGTTTGTTTGTTTTATTATTCTACTAGCTCAGCAATAACTCTATGTAGTCTGTTAGTCATCCTTGACCTTGCTATTGGGTTTGCTCTGCTCTTATGTGTAACAGCATATGTTATACCGTTGAATACCTCCCAGAGTGTTGCTTCTCTTAATACTTCTATCTCCTCTTCTTCACCATACCTCACTCTTATTGGGGTATATCTGTAGTATAGGTAAGGAAGTCTTAACTCTGTTATCTTCTCTGCTATTGCATCATCTAGTTTGACTTTTGTTGCTTTCCTGTATATCTCTATCAACTGGTAGCAGTTCTCTAGCGCTGTTCTTAATGCTTCTCTAAACATATCTAAGAGTCTATTGACATCACCAACATGTCTAGCATTGAATGTTAGGTTCTGTATCCTTGCAGTTGCTCCATTCCTACATGCTAACCTGTATGTGAACATATCAACTGCTAATGCTGAAGTACCGTCTATTGAGTTCCTTATTGATACTCCAAACTGCACCAAATCGTTTGGTTCAACTGCTTCCTTCCTATCTGATAGCATATCTATTCTGACAGCATATCCTTCTTTTGTATATTTTACTGCTAGAGTTGATAGGTTCAAGTCTTTGCTTGCTTCTGCTACCATATCCATTACTAACTGATTTGGTATGACTGCGAAGTGCTTACCTACTATTGCTACCAACTCGTTATTGCTTAAAACAGCTTTAACCTTGTTTAACTGTCTTACCGTATTACCTAAATGTAACACCATACTAGCTTCTGCTACAGGGTATTGCTCAAACGGGTATCTAAGGTTCTGTAGTTCTATAGTCCCTATCACTGCTCCTTCTTTTGTTACCTGTATGCTCTCCATACCTCATAATATAATTATATAATGATATGTTAGCAGAAACGGAGGTTCGTTACTTATGCAAATACAGCTTCAGTAAGTATAGTTCTACCTCCTATCTTTTCATGTTATGATGACAAAAGTAAAAGTAAGTAAGTAAGTTCATAGCATCTTACGTTAAAATCTTAAATATTAGTATATTTCTCTTCTCTATAATAGTTACAATCTTCCTTCATAGCATCTTACCCGTGGTATATGGTCTTACACCATCTATCGTTAGTCTTAGCATTAATGAATCAGGTAGCATTAGAGATACTACTTCTGTATGTGATAATACTGTATATCTGTTATTATTAAAGAGTGGTTTCTTTGGTCTATTGAATATATCCTTATACAGTCTTGAGTTATATAGCTCTTTATTATTGTTATTACGATAATTCTTATTACTCTTGATCCTGTATGTGAAATACTGAGTCTTGAATGCTGTTAAACCTTTTAGTAATATCTCTCTATCATCTCCTGCTACTATTAAAGTTGAATGATAATGTGTCTGCTGTAACTTGAATCTCATGTGTTCAGAGTAAGCATAGAATAGCGAGGTTCTCTTCAGATCATGCTTCCTTAGATATGATGCTATAGATACTCTCTCATTATGTTGTTTAATATGCATAGTAAAGAGTAGTGGTATTGAGGAACTAATACTCATGCTAATGCTATTGCTATTGCTAATGTTACTATTTGTATGCTTATATGTATAATCAGCTAATATTTTGTAGAATGGGAAGTGTTCAGGTTGTAGAACAAACGGTATAGCATAATGTTGTTTAAACTTCATAACTGCATAGATATGCTTATTATTAATGCTTAGCATTATATCATCAGTAGGATATTCCTGTAATGTTAGAGTATTTATTGTATTAAACAACTCTTTATACTTTGCTTCTATCAATAGCATAGCATAGACTCTCTCTTTAGAGTAGAGGAGGAAGATAAGTTCTGGTATCCTCTGTATTACGAGTTCTAGCTGTCTTGCTGTTGCTATGAAATCATACTGCTGTTGAAAGATTAACTGATAACATGAGTAGTTGTTTATGATGTTATTCATAATCATAATATAATTTATTCATTCTATTCTTGAATAAATAAATAAATAAAAATGATGGTTTGATTTAGTTAGTCTCTTCTTCTACTACTTCTACTACACCATCTTTCTTTGCATTCTCCTCTGTATTAATATAGAAGTCTATGTAAGAACCGTTCTCTCCTTCTACCTCTCCTAGTCCTATTAAGACTAATCTCATTCCTTTTAGTGTCTTATACTGCTCAATCAACCTCTTTACTTTACTCTCTATCACAGTCTTTGAGTTCAGTATTAATGCTCTTTTCTCTCCTGTTAATTCTATTATTTCACCTTCACTATCATAATCCTTACCGTAAAGTATTCTGACATCCAGAACCCAAGCGTCTCTCCTCATCTTTCCAGTCTTTGCTATTACTCTTGGTTCATCTAATACCTCAAAGACTGCTTCTGCATCACCACTAGGATTCCAGAAACTGCTACTATTACCTTTACCTGCTTCTCTTGCTCTCTCTTTATTGAATACTACCTTATTATCCATCGTCCCTCATAATATAATAGTAATAATAATCAGATCTCTCCATCATTATCTTACTCCTTTGTTTCTGCTATCTCTCTCCTAAAGTATCTTAGAAGCATCAAGACTACAAAACCTACTAACAATCCTATAGCAAGCATAGTCCAACCAATATGCTTATCTTCAGATGGTGCAGGTATTGTTACTGCTGGATAGGAGAATAATCCTACTGCCCCCCATTCGTTATATGCAACTCCTACTACTCTATTATTACCAACATCAACTATGCAACCTATTGAGCAGTTCTGTAGAGTAAAGATACCTCCTGCATTCACAATAACCTCTTGTATGTTAAAGTGCTTAGGTGCTTCTATATGCAGTAAAGAACCAATACGCTTAACATATTTATCAGTCCATATACCTGTACCTAAGAAAATATCCCTCTGATATATAGCATATTGATGGTATGCTGGTAATGGATACACGTTAGTTATCTCTCCTTGGTAAGGATATGTCTGGATAGTTATCTTAATGTATTGAGGTGTTAAAGATTGCAATACATAATGCAAAGGTATATCTAATAGGTTGTTAACTTTAAAGACTTCTTTTGCATTCTCTGGTAACCTAAGCATATAGAACCTATCCAGAAATGATATGAAATTAGTATTATATCTCTCAATATTAACAGGTTTATATGTATTATCAGCATCCTCTACACAGATTATAAGCTCTACTAGAGCAGGATCAGGTATATTGTTGTTAAGTTTAGCAATATCATAGTTATACTTCATTCTTGCATAAGAGAGTAGGTCATAGTCTTCTCTAGTATTAGAAGGTATAGACTCTACTTTTATCTTGTATACTGTTAAGGGTACTAGTTGACTATTATTATCTTCAGTCACAATACGCAATGATACTATTCGTAGGAATACTCTTGCTGGATATATGTATTCATACTCTGCTACCTGCCTATCTGTTATAAGGTCATTACCTGCTATACTACCTGCTTTAGTATATAAATAACCTTTCAGTGTCAAGTCTGCTAGTTGGTATCTCTGGAAATCAAATACATAATCAGATGGTTCTCTGCTACTATCTGTGAATTTAACATCTAATATGAAGTATGCTGATCTTAATACTGCTATACCCTGTACATAACCTTCTTGATTGCTATTAATCCTGATATCAGGTGTAGGACAGTTATAAGCAGTCCTTACATTATACTCTATTGGTATATCTAATACCTGCTTAACCCTATTGGGATCTACAGTAGGTATACCATAACCCCTGTATATTTGATAAGCATATGCTTCTTCTTCATTCTTATTAATTAACGCTCTCCTGTTAGGATATATGGTGGTATCTGTTGGATCATTGCTATTACCCTGTGAGCCTAGATATTTTACTGCTAATGATAACTGCTTATCATATGACCATCTATACAGATCAGAGATATTCAGGAATGGATAGATTAAAAACTTAGGATTATAATGAACAACCATAGCAGTTGCTAACGGTAGATAGTAACCATAATATCTCTGATATCCACTCTCATCAGTAGGTCTAGCGCAGTTACCCCAAGGAATACTACTACAGTAATTTGTATGATTCCATATCCTTGTTATAGGATAAACATAGTCTATGCTAGCAGATATGTAATGATTACCATAAGAAGCATTATCTCTAACCTTAATATCAGCATCAATGCATATATCAGTAGTTATTGTATTACCTGTAGGATAGTAGTAAAAGTAAACAAATCTGCTATTGTTAGCACCATATCTTACTACTCTCTCTTCTCTTAGTTCAGGATGAGTAAAATACTTATAACATGCATCTAACTGCAATGCTGTAAGAGCATTAAAGTTAAAATTATAACCTCTAGAGAAGTAACATGGAAGAACATCATTATTCCTCCTTAACTCTATCTCTGCTTTATAGTTGAATGAGTCATTCCTATAAAATGTTCCATCTTCATTACCTGTAGGTAAACCATTTACAGTAAAGTAACGCTGTGCAGCATTGCTGTAAGGATAGCATAATGCATCCCATGATACACCGTTGGTGCTGATTTGAGACCATTCAGCACTACAGCAACCAGGGTAAGAATACCAACCACTATACTCCAGATAGGTATAGATTCTTCTTGCCTCTGTATCATACCATTCTTTAACCTCTTTAAAGTAATCTCTTCCACCTTGACCAGCATACTGTGTATAATTTGAACGAAGCTCATAACCAGATGTTAACCACTCATTATACTCCCTATTTAGTATAGTGTATATCTTATCAGTCTCATATACTCTATGATAGTTGTATACACTTGTCTTACTGCTATACCTATCTATCGTCATAATAGAGAGTGTATATTTAACTCTCTCCCCATTCTCATAGTATTCGCATAATTTGTAATAATTATAACGATACCTTGAGTATGAAGGTGTATCCTCATCACTCTCATCCTCTGTTTCATAACAGATAGGATGAAAACTTGTATGTGTAGCATATACTGTTGGGGTTACAGAGATAACAGAGACTATGAATGCTACTGAGAATATTATCTTTCCTAGAAGAAAGATGATGCTATTCTTCTTCACATTCTATAATATGAAGACTTACACAATTAGGATAAATAAATAGTTGTAGTAATAGAGATAGTTAATACTTCTTAATAGAACTCAATCTGCTTCATCTTAGAACCACATTTAGGACACTCTCTTTTGTCAGTATAACTATTATTGCATGCTAGACATCTATATCTTATCTTAGTGGATGTAGACTTCTTACCGAGTAAGACTGATGAGTCTTCTGTTGTTAATGTAGATTTCATAACCCTAATGAAGAACCATAGCAGAACAGATGAGAGTATAGCACCTATTATCAATCCAAAGAGAGTGACTAATGTATAACCTATACACATACCTATTATCATTAACAACATAATTCTGCTTATTCCTTCAAGTTTATCTATTTTCTTCCATCTACTCATATCAAAATATAATAATACCTATAAAAGAGGAGAATGAATATTCGCTACTAGTAGTTAAATTACTATTCTATATAGATATTGGACTAGTACTGAACAACTGTAACTCTTCTTCAGTAGGTTTTATCTGTATCCTTAATCTATACTCCCTAGTAAGCAATAATGCTTCACCACGCATGAAATTTACTAGAAGGTTCTTCTCTTCATTTGATAACTGCAATGCTTCAGATATCTTTGCTGAAGCAAGTTCATTATTCCTTAACAGTATCTTTGTATCTGCATTATCCAATAATGCTCTACCATACTCATTTGCAATAACATCCTCTGGTCTCTGAGTAATGAATATGAATATTACGTTTAATTTCCTTCCTACCCTAGCAATGAGATTAACGAATCTAGCAGTTGAATGCATAGTAAAGAGCATCCAACCCTCATCTATCACTAGTATCTTAGGTATATTAGCAGGTAATGAGTTGATCTGCTTCCATGCTCTTGCTAATGCTAGTATTAGTAGCATAGTAACTTTAGCTTCACCAGCATATGCTCCTTTCAAGGATAGGATATTCCTTTGCTGTAACATTGTCTTACCTTTGAATATCAAAGAAATAGGTGAGTTAACTAGGTCAACTAGGTATAGTTTAGCATTATCTGAGCATTTCTCATAAAGATCAAATATTGTATTACAGTATTGTGATACTGATCTTAACTCCTTCCTTATTGTATCTGGTGCTTCTGCTATATCTGCTATTATATCTGCTACTTCTACTTTATCGAATAATAGAAATGGGTCTAACCCTAGTTGTTCATAACCTGTTAACCTGATAACACTTGCTCCTAGCATTCCCTGTAACCTCTCATACTCTCCTTGCGGATCTATAACATAGCAGTAAGCATTAGGATACCTTGATAGTAACCTTGTTAGCAGTAGTTTAGCTGTAACTGACTTACCAGCTCCTGAAGTTGCTAAGATTAAGCAATTGTAATTATCTCTTACTCTATAGTCATATAAAATTGGTGCTTTTGTAACAATATTCTCTCCTAGCATGATACCATCTAGTTCAAGCATATCTGAAGATACAAACGGGTATGTTATTGCTAATGAACCTAACTCTATGTATAGTTCTTTACCTTCACCTTCGTATAACATTGAATATTGTTTGAATGGGTATGCTACAAACTTGACTAACTGTGCTTTCATTGATCTCTTGAATGACTTGCTATATGTTATCAACTCTTGCTTATCTCTTGCTGTTATTACAGCATTCAAAGATAATTTAAATAAAGAAGTCTCTTGTCTTACCAATGCTTCTCTTAACTGCTCTGCTCTCTGTATCTTTAACTCTAACTTTCTGCTCTGTGTTGCTTTTAACATAGAAGCTAACCTTATTACAGAGGATACTGCAGTTGCTTGCTCAACTCTCTTATACGTTAATAAAAGCAGATCACAATGATTAAGCAATTGGAATATCCATGCTTGATACAGTGTAGACGGTAATGCTGTTAAAGAGAATATCCTAGCATATACCTCATTTGGATGTAGTTTAAGGTATGTAGCATACTCTCTTACCCCTTTAATATTAGAGAAGAACGGTAACTCTTGCACCTTGCTATACTTGTATTCTGAGTTCATTAAGAGATGCTCCAATGTTAAGTCTTTTGATGCGATAAATACCCTTATTACAGGATATATTCTTTGATGATATTGGATGCTATCCCTATAGATAAGCATATGCAGACTATGCAGTACAGTAGCATTATTTATGAACTGAAGGAATCTAATGATTAGGTTATGCTGTTTCTCTTCATTAAGGACAAAGAAGTTGCTTAGACTCTTGATCTCATATATATAGCAGTCTTTGAGGAATGGTACAGATAAAGGTGAAGATGAGGAAGGTAATGCTGTAGTAGTAGCAGCAGTAGTTGTTATCGTATCTAAGTTCTTCTTCTTATTCTTATTATTATTGCTCTTCTTTATTATCATCATATTATAATACGATGTGTTGGGTTAGAGATAACCTTCTAACTATATTATTTGGTTGTGTTACTGTTGTCATTCTTACTGTCTTCATCCCTATTCAAGTAGAGATAGCATATCTGATATGGTTCATAGCATTCATGCTAGATGCTACCTATACATTTCTGAATAGAAGGTATGTAAAGATGTATGAGTTGAATATGATAGTAAGAAGAAGCAAGGACATAGTAACAGCATTTATAAAAGTCTTATGCATAGAGTATGCTATCATCTACATGCTATCGTTATTCTTACTTGATAGTTCTGGGTTAGCACTACTGTTTATTTTATTCGCTGTTATTCATACTTCAGCATTCATAAGGAGTTATTTGTTTATTAACAAGATAAAACAAAGATTATAAATGAATAAATAAATAAATAGATAAATAAAATGAATAAATAAAGACTGATAGCAGAACGTTTGCTGTTCTGCTATCTATTATGGGTGCTTGTTAACTGTTATCCTTGCTACTGCATTATCTTTGATCTCTATAGCAATTATAGCATTAACAGTATCCTTGCTTATATGTATAGTTGACTCACCTGTAGCAATAACATACTCCTTATCTGTAATCTCTAGGTTGAAGTCCTTACTTAATGGTACTATGTAATGCAGGAGGTTACTTCTAGTTACAGGTATAACACTAGTTACTGGTATCTCTAAATCTGGTTCTGTTACTGCTGTTGTAGGTGTAACAATTGTTACTGTATCTGGTGTTGCTGTAGCGGTAGTAGTAATTGGTATCTCTGTTTCTTTATTTGAAGACACCTTATCCTTGTCTTCCTTCTCCTTCTTGCTCTTATCCTTCTCCTTCTTATCCTCTACAGCTCCTATGCTCTTCTTTCTAGAAAAGAAGCTTACCATATCAATTAATAATTCTTCCATACCTATGTTATACGGTCTAACAAATGCTAACATAAGCAGAAACGAAGGTATTAATACTGCTAATATGAGGTTCTTAGCAAAGTTAAGCAAGGATAATGCTAACCCTAATGCAAGGAATGTGAAGAGTAACTGCTTCATTGATACTCTTATTCCTCCTAATCCTAATACCTGTTCATTGAATGCAGATATGTTCTCAAACCAAATTATCTCTATTGGTTTCATTATAGTATCACCTATTATTACTGTGCTTAATCATCATTACTACCACAACTACAGCTTAACTACTGCTAATGCTCCACCTATAGCTGTAATTGCTATACCTATGTATCTTGACAATACGAATAGCTGTGATAATGCTCTCACAGTATCACACGGTAATCCTGTTGCTCCATGTATAGCTCCTGAAGGACATGCACCAGCTGAAGGTGGTGGTACAGGGACTGTTACACCAGTCATGAACTGAACTATATCTCTTCCAAATATGATCAAGACACCTGCTAGTCCTAGTATCACTAGCATACGCATCCATCTTGCTCTCTCATCTTCTGTAACTTCTGATAGAATGAATGCTGTAGTAGCTACTACTGCTCTATCTGTTTTTGTATTTCTCTTTGTCATCATCATAATATAATAGTAGTGGAAGATGATACCGTTGTGGTCCCATGAACCACATCGGAGGCATCATAATATATAATAGAATACTGAGAAAGAAGTCAATAGAAGAAAGGTGAACTTATAATATGTTAACCTAATCTCTCAACCTTGTTTATCTCTATCTTTATTTTAGCATCTGCTACTGTTGAATATAGCAGTATAGAGTTATAACCAGTAGGAAATGGATCACTGAAGTATGCTACTATCTTACCATTTATCTTAAGCATATAGACTGCAGGTTCATCTGTTATCTTCTTTACTGCTACTGCTACAGTCCATACTCCTTCTCCACATATAAAATATACTGTAGTAGTAGGACTCATAGGTAATGCTTTCTCCTTATTGTCTTCTATAGATATACAGTCAGTAGTATTATTATTATTCTTAAAGACACTATATTCTAGTTGGAATGTATCTTTATCGTATATAACTTCAATATCCGTATATTCATTTGGTTCTCTCAAAATTGGGGAGTGGTCATAAGGTATTGTAACATACTCTTCTAAGTCTACTTCATGCTGTATGTTTGCTATAAGCAAGAAGATAATGACTGCTGTTACAACTATGATGTTAAAGAGCAGTATCTTATTATGAAGAATAGAAGAGAGGGATTCTCTAACCATATCTATAGTTTATCATTCCTATGACTATGACTATGACCACTTTTACTATCATCTCTCTCATCGCTATCAACTCTTATCTCTATTAGCAAGTTTATTCTTGCTTCTCCTCTACTCTTTTCATACATATCTTCTACTATACTATAACTGAACTCTGCACTTGCTGTAGGATAATCCCTATGTCTGCTTATTATCTCTTCTTCAATACTCTCTATAAGAAAGAGAGCAGTAGTAATTATGAAGTCTTTAGAATAATGTAAGAATGACTCTACTTCATACTTAAAGTTAGCAATTAAGGATATGCTATCATATAAGATATGATCTACAGTAGTTGTTATCGCTATAGCAACAGGAAGCATTAAGAACAAGACTAAGAACAAACAGATGTTGTTCATGTAGATATCTTCACCTTTATGCTTACCTTACTGTATGGTTTTATGATCAGTTCTTCCTCAAGGTCATAAGCAAATATGTAATCTAATGCAGTATTCCTTACTGCTATAGTCTTTACCTTCTGTTCTTTAGCTGTATTATTCTTCATATATGCTGTTAATGTTATTGAGTAGTCATCATCTTCTATATCCATGTGTAACGGATAGAAGGGTAATATATTACCTGAACTATCTAATAGTACTATATCTTTCAGTATTGAATGCTTATACTGTGTATCTCTACCATATGCTAATGCTGTTAAGAGTTGAGATATACCTGCTTCTGTAATATTCTCTCCAGCTAACTGCAAATACCAGACTATGTATAGACGTTGATATGGTTGTATCTGAATATCAGTATCAAGGATGAATAGTTCTCTATCCTCTATACTCTTTATAATCATCCTTGTTATCTGCAAATATTCAGGATTGTTGTTAACTAGCATTACTCTGATTGCTACTGCTAATGTTTTTGATTCTATTAGCGAATGATATTCAAACTTACCTGTAATATTGTTTTCTTGACTATAAAAGTGTATAGGGATATGCTGTCTTATTGAGTCATGATTCTCTGTTAATAGTGATTTTATCAACATTAATCTAGCGTATTCTGTTGCTGTATTCTTCTTTACAACTGTATGATCAGTCTTAACTATAACATGATTGTTGAATGAGATACCTGTCTTTGTTATATCTATACCTGTATCTGGACTTATGCTACTATTATTACTACTGCTGTTATCCTTACAGTAATGATACTTGTAGCATGCAGCTTCGAGTATGGTTAATACTGTTATTATAGCGAGCAGGATACCACATGCTATGAGCAGGGTGAACCAGTTCATTCATAGTATAATATTGATAACGTATTTTCTTCTTCCTCTTCCTTCCTCACTTCTTGTCTCATGTACTAACTATTATATACATGCTTTCTATGTCTTATAGTTAGCAGGTATACTACCCTCTCTTTCTCATCTATCATATAGATAAGCCTGTAATCACCTATCCTTAGACTCAGCTTACCTTTTAGTTCTCCATGGAGTCTCTTACCCAGATATGGATTGCTCTGGAGCAACTGTATATGTTCCGTCAGGCTCTTCTTTGTTTCAATGTTAAGGGTACTGTAATCACGCTCAAATCTACTGGTAACCTTTACGTTGAAGTCTGTCATACCCTAATAATATCTATAGGTATATTTAAGCTGCTAATGTCAGTATATTTATGCCGTACATTGAGTCTTCATTAATTCAGATGGGGAAGTCCCTGACCTTGCCTTCCCTTATATCTGATTCTGCTTCCCTTATCGCATGAAGAGTCTCCTCATCTGCAAGGATATCCATAGTCTCTAGCAACTCCTCTAGGAGCTCCTTTGTCCTCTTCAACAGTTCGTACTCTTCAGCCCCTAAATACTTCACAGAATAGCATACGTGATCCTTATAATTAAGGATTATCCTGAAGGGAGAAATAGGTTAGGTCAGCATTATGCTGACCTCTTTGTTTGTACATGCATGCAGTACCTATAGCGTTTCAGTTACTGACCTCCCCCTCCACCCTGCTCCACTTACAGCTTCACCACGCTGAAGACCCCGCCTATCACTGCTACTGCTACACCCATGAACCTTAATATCAGGAACAAGTTCAGTGTAGCTCTTACAGTATTTAGAGGTAGACCTGTTGTATCTTCTAAACCATCGTTGTTGTTATCTACAGGGTTCTGTGGTATCTGCATACCTGTCATGAACTGTATTATATCTGGCGAAAATATTATCATTATACCTGCTAATCCTAATACTACTAGCATCCTCATCCATCTTGCTCTCTCATCCTCTGTTACTTCGCTAAGAATTAATGGTGTGCTTGCTACTGCTTTTGCTATAGATACTGCTTCTGTTATTGTATTGTGTACTGCTCTCATCATCATTATATAATGAGTGTTCATACAAAGAAGAATAAAGAATGAAGAAAGAAGAAAGAAGGTGATTGGTTATTATTGTTGTAGTTATGCGAATGCTACTGCTACTACTATCTCTTCACTTGTCAGGATTCTACCGCACTTATTGCATGCTATCTCGAAGCACTCTGTAAGTTCCCAGTTCCTGCTATCTTTGCAGCACTCTCCATATCTGCTATCTAGTTCTACCTTCATACTCCTTCATTATATAATGTATGGAGTGGTCATGCTCAAGATGTGGTAAACCTGTAGGAGATAAGGATAGCATATTGACTAGAACGGGTAGAATGCTCTGCTATTGGTGTGCTGATCTAGAACGGGGTTACTGGAATGAAGATTACTATGACGATGATCGAAAGAAGTATAAGAAGGATAGGGAAGCAGGGGAAGACCCTTGGTCATTCTAAATTAATAAATAAAAGAAGAAGGATATAGATAAGAAGAAGCAATAGACTATTATTCTTATTCTTATTGTTATTATAATTACCCTTCTATAACAGCATCTATCTCTCTGCTATATGCTACCCTTGCTAGGTACTGTAATGCTTCTTCCTTGCTGTTGAACTTTAATGTTATTGCAACAGATATATCTTCAGGGAAATCATACTTCCTGTTATTAAGGAATCTTATAAGGTCTTCACTTGAACCAAATACCCTTGAGATAAGCACCTTCGCTCTTCTTCCTACTCTTCTATTACCGAATATGTAGTCCTTGAATGAGTTAAACCCTAAACATTTAGGACATATACTAAAGTCAAATGTCCATATATCCTTCTCCTTCTTATCTATGTATTTATAACCGCATTGACAGCACTCTACTGCTATACCCCTGTGCTTATAAAGCATTAGCGTCTCTTCTACAGTGTGGTTGCTTAACTGTATAGCAGGTACTGGATCACCCTTAAGCAGGTAAGACATAGTGTTGTTGCTGTTGTTATTATTACTATCGATACTGTTAATACTGTTACTGTTGTTGCTATTACCGTTATTACTATCAGCAATGCTAGCATTACCATTACCTTTAGCGATACTGCTATTACTATTGCTGTTATTGTTATTGTTATTGTTATTAGTCTTCTTTTCTCTCTTCTCCTTCTTTACTACTATGACCATACGGTATATAATGATACAACCCGTTTTGCATACGGTAAAGAACTGTATATAGAGTTAGGTAGTTCACGGATAAAGTTCATAAATAGATAAATAAAATAAATAGGGAAATATTTAATATCAAATATTGACATATAATTAAAACGTTTGAATAATAATAATGTTAATCATTATTGTTAAACTTGGAAGTTACACTATCTGATTATAGTGTAACAATCGTGCGCTACTCCTGACTAAAGTCAGGAGCTTCTTGGTTCATAGATCCTCTAAGGATCTCCCCAAGCGTAACTCCCCCATGCTCCATGGGTAGATATTTATATTTAAATTTATTACTATGCATATACTCTAATCCTTTCTTAAGGATATTCAAAGCAGAATTATAGTCTCTATCTATTTTAATACCACATTCACATTCATGTATTCTATCAGAGTAATACTTAGAATATCGCTAGCGAAAACGTTTGTCATTCAATAGAGTAACGGCAAACAAGAGGTAGTCAATCATTAATTATAAGACCTGTTATAATGCACGTTTTATGTGCATTATAAGACCCGTTATAATTAAGGATTTTCCTTAATTATAAGACCCGTTATAATTAAGGATTTTCCTATGTAAACTCCTCAAAATGATCATATCTTGAGTATTCTAATGCTTTTGGTGTTAGTTTATACTTGTTATACCCTATTGTTTCTATCAAACCTCTCTTCTTTAAAAGATTAACAGCCTGCCATTTTGTCATTTTAGTATATTTCCTGAAATATGCATCGTGTAGAGCTCTCTCCCTAGTAAATTTTACTATCTCGCATTTTGTTAGTCTATATGATGAGTATAGAATCTCAAGGAAATGAGATGCAAAAGGTGGTATATCTAATCTCAAAGAGAGGAATAGTATATGACCCATGTAATCAATTTTAACCTTCTCTTTATGAATAAATATACATCTATTCTCTAATAGAAGGTATAACCTTTCTAGTATCTCTTTAGGATCTACTTTACCATAAAATAAAGAAAAGATATCATTTAGGGTCGGTTTTGTATAGCATAGTTCAAGTATATCCATTATTATACCGTTCTTTAGCATCTTGAAACGTTTAGGGTATGAGTAATCTGCTCTCTCAAGCTTTAATGCTTCTCTGAGCAGTTCAGATACCATCTCATTACACCTTTATACTCTCTAGTAACCTTAACGCAACCTCTCTCTCCAATATTAGGATAAGTCTAACGATACTAGCATTGCTATTCTTTATCCTATCTAATGCTAAACTTCTACTAAGTTCATCACTTACCGCCACTGTTACTGTTATAGAGTCCTCCTGTCCATTAGTAATTGGTAACTCATCTACTGTTGGTTCTCTAACTCTAACATCTGGCAATCCTTCAGCTGGTAGTAGTGTTGTTTCAACTGGTGAATCAGTTGGAACGGTTGCTACAATCTCTTTATCTTTATCTTTACCTCTCTTAGCATCTTTACTCTCTATAAGTTCTCTAATCTCTAAAAGTGTTTCAATCTCGGCATTGAACCTTGAAGGTGTGGGAAACTCAAGTATCCTATCTGTCTTTACAATACACCTTTTTACAGCATCTAATAGTTCCTTCTCAGGTTCATTGATATTACTCCTTTTAAGATACTCTAAGCATTTATTTATCATATAAATTATGTTAGCAGATATTACCACTTCCTTACTACCATCACTCTTATCCTCTAATAGTTTAGATAACTCTTCTAGCAGAGAAGCTGGTAATTTATCTGCTATGCTAATTATCTCCTTTAACTCCTCTGTTAAAATATTCTTTAGTCTTGGATACCCTCTTATTATCAATGCTAGTCTGAAATAATTTATAGGATTTCTAAGATTCTCTCTTAAGGTTATAGCATATAACTCTTCCATGCTATTAACAGGTATTATATCATCTGCATTAATCTCATCTTTATCTAATCTACCTTTGATAAGGTATAGTTCATCATTATACCTTGCTAACTTTACTCTATCATCATATATGCTTGGAATAACTATTGTATTCTTTATCTTATCCTTTTCTACCATCATCTATCTTCTCACCTTATAATATATTGGTGGTATCTCATTGTCTATAGCATTTGTAAAGAATATACTGCTAGGAATATTCGCTCTTGATAGATAGTTATATATGCATAAGAGTTTGTATAGTCTGTTGATATCTGGCATGCTGTTTGTTTCTGCATTTATACAGACAATATCATATAACTCTCTTAATGTTAGTCTTGATTTGATGCTATGCTTATAGCATGCTACCAAAACCGCTACCGTTATTATATCTGCTTTACCTCTAGCATACTTGCTTAACTTATTGTATATCTGTGATACTGTAGCTTCAGTTTGAGCATTAAGCATTAATTTACCTCTGCATATATTGTTGATTATACTAGCATCCTCAACCTCTTTTGTTACTTTATGCTTCAATATCTTCTGCTTCTCCTTCTTTGTTAGAGAAGTCCCCAGAGCATGGAAGTAGTAATTAGGTTCATACTTCTCTGCATATTCTATAGTCTCTCTGCTATCGCCTAACACCATACCGCACTTGCAACATACCTCTTCTCCTTCTGGAGTTGTTATTATCTTCTCATGCTTACATTCCATCACTATATAATTAACGACTTCACAGATTATATCATATTGACATATACACATATTTATCATACTATATAATAGACAAAAGTACATTTAAATTTTACCATAAATTATAATACAGTATGACTAGGAAGGGGTGGAAGAACATAATAATACGAGAGGACATATATAACAAGTTCTATGAAAAGTATGAGAGATACGCTAGTAAAGAGAGGAAGATCATAAATGCCCCAGTAACCTCTTTCACAACATGGATTAACAAGTATATGCTTGAGGTGTTAGAAGAGGATGAGTTACTATCCAGATATGCACCAGCGCTAGAGTATATAGGTATAAGCGAGAGCGATAATACAATTGCAATAAAGGATCACTTTGAGGATAGGATAGTTGAGGTAGAGATACATGATAGGGGTATAGGAAAGAGATTCCTTTACTGTAGGTATTGTGAGAGAGATGACTGCTTGCATGTTGGATTCTGTTTTGCGATAAGGGAAGTGAATAAGATACTTGTAGAGCGAGGGTTTAAGCAACCTAGGGTAAAGAGTAAGCAAGAGCAGGTACAGGAAGAAGAAAGAGTAGTAAGAGAAGAGAAGTAACAGGATAAGTAACAACAGTAGTAGTAAGTATGTTGATATCAATCATGTACTATTACGGGTAACAATAGCTATAGCAGTAGCAGTGCCTTGCTCACCTACTACTATTACCTTATATCCTTAATCCATAACCCCTCTTCTTTTTTCTATTATAAAGTGATGATGAAGAGTAGTAAGGATAATAAGAATAGTAGCAACAGCAATAACAATAGTAGTAGCAATAGTAAGGACAGTAAAGAATTGATAGAGGAAGCAAAGAAGGAGATAAAAGAGATGAGAGAGATAGTTGCTACTTTAGCCTCTCTGCTAAAGCATTGATAATACCCTCCAATCTTTCTATCTTTGCTTCTAACTCTTTTATTCTTGCTTCCTTCTCATCTTTAATCCTTAAAGCATACTCTCTATCTAGTATTAAACCGCATAACTTGCATATCCTAGCATTAGGGTCATTCTTTGTATTGCATCTATTGCATTCTCTAAAAGTTACTATGCTAACATTATTATTGTTATTATTATCATCATTATTCTTTATACCATATCTTCTTAATATTGCTTCCCTTTGGTCACTGCTTGCTAAGTGTATGTATCTATTCCTTATAGGTGAACCTTTCCTCCAGTTACCATATATCTCTGTTATGTTTGAACCGAACTCCTTCTCTACTGCTGTTAATGCTGTATGTCTTATAAGGTATAACCATACCCTCTTCTTTATCCCTGCTTCCCTTGCTAACTCTTTTATAAACCTCCTTAACCTTCCATAACTTATTACACCTTTTGGTCTACTATACCATAGATATGCTTCTGGGTTCTCTTTATCTGGATGCTCCTCCATCCATTCTAGCAATGGTTTATATGATAATACAAGTGCTAGTGTCTTTACTCCTGTCTTACCTTCAGTAGTTATCTCACAGTAGTTATCATAGAATCTTACTCCTTTAATACGCATATTCAGCAATTCAGATGGTCTGCTAGCATACTCATACATTACATACAGTAATGCTCTATCTCTTGCTGGGTATCTGCTTACCTTAGGTACTGTATCTATAAGTTTAAGGAACTCTTCCTTGCTTAAGAGATCACTACTTTTTACAGTCTCCTCCTTCATTGCCTTACGCTTATATCTATCTGGGTGTATATGCTCTACCTCATAGCAGTATTTTATACTCTTACCATCTGCTACCTCTCTATGCTTTGCATAATGTACTAAACGCTTTAATACACGTAATGCTATTGCTATTGTAGCGTAACTCCACTTCTTGTTACTAATTATTATGTTAGCTATCCTGTCGATATCTTCTTTGTCCCACTTGTCTATAGGTCTGTAATTGTTATTATTGCTGTTCTTACTGCTTTTGGTATCATCTCCTCTACCTCTATCCTTATATATCTCAATTATTCTTAATGAAAACTGTGCATAGTCTTTTACCTTAGCCTCCCCGATACCATATAGCCTTAAAGCCTGTATGAATGCATAGATGGTATCAGCATATTCAGCATGCTCACCCTTTATCCTTGTAAGCCAGTACTCTGTAACCTTCCTATGGTTATACACGTTCATACCAAAATATAATAGCGCCGGGAAGGGGATTCGAACCCCTGCGAGCCTTGTGGCTCACCGGCTCTCAAGGCCGGCGCATTAGTCCACTCTGCCCTCGGTCATGAACTAAATTTATTGATGTATCCCGGCAGACCGGCGCCTATACGATTGAAGTGTATATGATATATATAGTAATTCACATCAAGCAAGTTACCTATTTACCATTGGTTGCTAGTAAGTAGTGCTCTAACAACATCTACCCATGCATTGGCAAGGTTTCTCCTATTATAGCCTCCCCCTCCCAATGCTATGATCCTCCCATTGCAGTACTCATGTGCTATCCTATGCAATGCACTGGTAGCATAGTAGTGCACATCACTACCATATTGTAGATGTGTCAATGGATCTCCTGCTATGCCATCTGCACCACACTGCATTATGATAAGTTCTGGTCTTGCATCCTCTACAAACCTTTCAACCCTCTTGAACGCATCTATAAACTCCTTGCTCGTTGAGTAAGGCTTGAGCGGTATATTCAGTTTGGTACCCTTTGCTTCGCCCTTGCCATCCTCATACTCAAACCCAGTTCCAGGGTAGAGGTACCTACCATCCTCATGTATATCTGCAATGAAGAGTAATGGATCATCCTCAAACTCATAGTACACTCCATCTCCATGGTGGGCATCTATATCAACATAGGCTATCCTCTTGAGTCCATAGACCTTCCTTGCAAGCATCACTGCTACACCTATATCGTTGAATACACAGAAGCCACCAGCAGAGTCCCTTCTAGCATGATGCAATCCTCCTATAGGGTTGAATGCATGATCTACCCTTCCAGTAAGTACCATATCCAGCGCTCTTACAGTAGTGCCAACAACGTAGCATGCTGCCTCAAATATACCCTTGTATGCAGGGGTATCGCCATAATCAATGTAGCCTATACCAAACTGTGACGCCCTCTTCACAAACTCAACATACTCCCTTGTATGGAACTCAAGGAGTATCTGCTCATCAATGAGCAAGGGCTGCTCTATAGTTATGGATGAGTTGTAATAGTTACTTATGCTGTTACTATTACTAGAAGTAGGAGGCGTGTTGCTGTTGCTACTACTGCTAGCGTTAGTATCAGTGTTAGCATTAATGTTGCTACTACCATTATTGTTGCCATTGCTTAACATGGTTACTGTGAACCTTGACCAGAATGCATCTAGCCTATCACTCCCAAATGGATGTGCATCTCCAAACCCATACCTTGCCAGTTCCCTACCATACATAACTGCTACCTTGCATAACATCATATGCCTTCCCTCCATCTATCCATCCACCCACCCATACATTATCCTAATATGATAGGTTCACCAACTAACCAATCCCTTATTAATTGTAGCATGCATGCTGTCATCTATACTACTAACTAAGGGCAAATTTATATTTTGTATGCATCTAATACTATACGATGGTTGAGCTTAGGGCAAAGTCAGTTGCAGTACTGATACCCCTAGAGAAGGTTACATCATGCCTACTAGAGCTAGGGTTTGTCTTGGAGAAGGATGCATTGGTGGTTAGCGATGGTAGGTTCTGGAGGAAGATGCTCTTCATAAGGGGTAGTGAGTGTGTAAGTGTATCTGAGGAGATAGGTGATGCATACCCTAGAGACCCTGTTATAAGCATGTATGCTAGCGATGATACAATAGGCAGGATAAGAGAGGTGCTCAAACTTGGTAGTATATGAGTGCAATGAGCAGCAGTTCATAGAGAATATAGTTAGACTCTTGAATACCCTCAACGATAACAGGTTGATAGTAAATAGAAGGATAATGCTATGCGATGACCATAGATATGGTCCTTCAATATTGCCAGAGCAGGAGTTTGTAAAGTACTCAAGCATAATGGAGAGGAAGGGGGTGAGGAGAACAGTTTATGCAAAGATACCATTCATAGATGAGTTCCATAATAGGTTCTATGATGCTGAGGAGGCTCTACACTCCTCAAGCAGCCTAAGCACCCCTAGGCTATCTATACCATACTACAGGGTTGAGTACTCATTCTCTATATGGAACAACTCCTACATCTATACGTTTGATGTGCTCTTTGAGCCAGAGGTTGTTATAGAGAAGAGGAGGATACCTACAAACAGGATAAGAGCAAGAGCAAGAGCAAGGACAAGGATAGAGCCATCGCTATCATCGTCTTCACCCTCCCCTTACTCCAGCAATAGTAGTAATAGCAGTAGTAGCAACAGTAATAGCATGCTAATTCATGTACTAAGATTCAATCAGCCAGATGAGAAGATGCTCAACATAAACATACCAAGGCAGGTTATAGTGATGGATGTTAAGAGGATGATAAGGACTCTAGGTGTAGATAATGAAAAAATTTGAGATGGCTAACTATTAATGGTGGCCATGTGGTGGAGGCTGTGCACTCTTTGCAAGTTCTGGGTTGTAAGTCCCTGCAGCCTTCTCATGGTACTCCAAGTTTGACTGATCAACCTTTATTGCCTGGGGTGGGCATACTGACACGCATGCCATACACCATATACAGTCATGCTCCCTTATTGGATCTGCCTTGTCAGTATGGTCCTTCCTGTGATCCTTGACAGTCTCACCATTACCACCTGGGTACTTCCATGCCTCTATCGCTGGTACATCGTTTGCTGTTCTATACCACTCATACACCTGTACAGGACATGCCTCTATGCATGCACCATCTGCATAGCATGCATCCCAATCAACTGCAACCATGGTACCATGGACTCCTATAGGTACTATCTCCTCCCCTCTAGCAGCAAAGTCACGTTTAGCCTCTTCATTCTCTGCAGCATCCTTGAGCCTTCCAGGACCCCAGACGAAGTGGAAGTGCTCCCCATCCTTGTTATAGTGCTTCCCTATCACCTGCAGTCCCTTTGGAAAGTCTGGATCTATAGGCATATTCTTTACCTCATGCCTCTTATGTAACGATGCTATATAAACGATATCGTATGTAAATGGAGGATGTATGAGCAACATACCAAACCCTAGAATATAACCTATCATCAGCCTATACCACCATACTATAAGTTCATATTTGCATTAATTGACTCTAATCTTGTGTCAATATACAAGTATAGGGTGTATAGGAGCGCTAACATAGGAATATTCATAAGGACTAACGATGATTACATATTCATACCCAAGGGCTTCGCCCATAGCAAGGCATCTAGGCTTGAAGAGTTCCTATCTGCAAAGAGCATAAGGGTATCTATAGCACATACAAGACTGCTTGGTCCACTGATGGTTGCAAACAACCATGGTATAGTAACTGCAAGTATAGTGGATGAGGATGAACTGAACGCATTCAAGACTACAGGTTTGAAGGTTGTTAGACTCAACTCTAGGCTTACTGCAGTAGGCAACCTTGTAGCAGCGAATGATAGAGCAGCGATAGTATCAACCCTACTTGATGGTTCCATAGATCTCATAAGGGATGCTCTAGGGGTTAAGGTAGTACCTATGAGTATAGCATCATACCATCAGGTAGGCGCTGTACTCTCATGTACAAACAAGGGTGCTGTTATACATCCAAATGCTAGCAATGAGGAGATAGAGAGGGTTAGCAGCATACTGGAGGTTGATGTTGAGCCAGCAACTGTTAATGGAGGTGTGCCATTTGTATCATCTGGTATAGTAGCAAACTCAAAGGCAGTGGTTGTAGGATCATTAACCACAGGTCCAGAGATGGTTATGCTGAGTAGAGCATTCAAGACATGATTGTGGTTGTAGATCAACTAATCATTAATTCATTGAATAATCAATAGATCAAAAATCATGAATCAGTTGCCTATGACTGCAAGTGGATCTGTTAGCAGTTTATCAATCATGATAACCTTCTCACTCCCATCAACCATATTCCTTAGCGTAACCATCTTCTCCTTACCCATTCTATCAGTAAGTATTGCAGCAAACCTGTAACCCTTGCTTGATGCATAATCGAGTTGTCTCTTAAGACTTGCTGCTATACACTCACTCTTAACACCCTTCCTTCTAAGATCCGATGCTAGCATGACTGCCTTGCTCCTTAACCCATCATCTGCATATGCAATGAAGATGCTAGCCATATTCTTGCTATGCATAATTAGACCATCACCCTCACCATGAATATCCTTGAGGAGGAGTATAAGCCTCTCAACACCTCCAGCAGCACCAGTTGCGCCCATATCCTTCCTCCCAAACACCTCTGGAAGGATATCGTACCTGCCTCCACCAACAAGTGCAAGGTTACTCTTACCAGAGAATACCTCAAATACTATGCTAGAGTAGTAATCCAAGCCTCTAACTATGCTCATATTCACTACCACATCACTCACACCTCTAGCCTTGAGAGAGTCTATGAGTGCAGTTAACCTAGATGTATCAACATCCATACCTTTGAGATGGTCACTCTTCAACACATCATCAAGGCTGCCCTTCAATCCTGCTACATCAAGCAGTAACCTTAGTCTCTCAGCATCTATACCTTTAGATGCATACTCTTGCAGTATAGCATCCCTGCTCTTCTTGGATAACTTGTCAACAGCTCTAAGCATCTCAAGCACTTGATGCTCATCCTCAATACCCAACCTTCTCCTTATCATCCCTTCAAGCATCCTCCTATCAGATACCTCTATCCTAGCCTGTATTCCAAGTGAGTTGAGATAGTGCTTTGTGAACTCTATAACCTCAGCATCAGACTCTATGCTAAAGTTATCATATATCTCCACATCCCACTGATGGAACCATCTATACCTTCCCATCTGAGGCTCATCGTATCTCCACACTGGTCCGAATGCTGCAAGCTTTATGGGCATCTTAAGATCCCTCCTCCCTGCTACATACCTTGTTATACCAACTGTAAGATCAAACCTTAATGCTATATCCCTCCCAGCCTTGTCCTTGAACGCATAGATCTCATCTGCTATCATAGGCCCACTCTTTGCCTCTAGTGTAGAGAGTAGTTCTATAGGCGATGGTTCAACCATGGAGAAGTTGAAGAGCCTTGCACTCTCTATGAACCTATCTCTAGCATGCTCTATAAGCATGTACTCCTCATCCTCAATATCCCTCATCCCTCTTGGTAGTTCAAACCTCAACAGATCATCTTCTTAGCATAGGGATTAAAACCTTCTCCTGCTAACAATAATGTAGATAGATAACAGATTATTGGTAATAAAGACAGTTCTATAACTATAAATTAAAAGCATGCTGCTGATGTGGTATGAAGGGCCCGTGGCCTAGTCAGGATATGGCGAGGGCTTGCGGTTGCTTTGCTTTATTAGTACAGTAAATAGCCCTAGGTCGTGGGATCGAAGCCCACCGGGCCCGTCATCCCTTATCTGATTGATCAATAACTAATGCTAATAATAGTAGTAGTAACGTATGGTTTACATCTACTTATTACTCAGTATCTTCTAATAGATTGGGAAATGGAGTGGAAGGTAAGCAAGAACCCCCTTAGGCATGCTGGAGGTTGTTATGGATAGAGGAGAGGTTATAACAGCAGAGCCTGGTGCCCTAGTGTACATGCAGGGTGATGTTGAGGTTAAGACAAGCACCAAGATAAAGGAGCAGGGATTGCTAAGCAGGGTTAAGAGCACAATCCTTGGAGGGGAGTCGTTCTTCTTGAATGATTACATAGCAAATGGTAGATGTATGTTAGGCTTTGCTGGTCCAATGATAGGGGATATAGAGGGTATACATGTAGATGGTAGTTACATAGTACAGTCTAGGGCATATTTAGCATCCATAGGCAATCTCTCGCTAGATACAAAGTTCCAAGGCATGGTAAAGGGATTGTTTGGTACAGAACTCTTTATGCTCAAGGTAGATGGGAATGGATTGGTCTTCGTTAACACATATGGCAGTTTATTCAAGAAGGAGTTAAAGGATGGGGAGAGGATTGTTGTAGATAACTACCATCTAGTTGCTATGAATGCTACAGCAGAGTACAAGGTTGTGAAGATAGGAGGTATGAAGACTTTGCTACTAGGGGGAGAGGGTCTTGGCATTGATGTTACAGGACCTGCAACACTCTACATTCAGAGTAGGAATATGCTAGAATTGAAGGCTGAACTCACAAGGCTGCTAGAACTTGAAAAGTACAAGGATGCTCAATTCAATGTAGGTATAGGAGCAGGGAAGGAGGAGAGGGATAGGCAGAGATGGGGCTGGGATATGCCAAGGATATAGGATAGGATGAGTGTGCAACCATGATTGTGAATGGACAAGCGTTATATCTTGGGATATCTTACCTACCTAACTGCCTAACTAACTAATTTACTTCCATGCATGCTGAGTCCTCTAACATATATACACTGCTCATACTCTATAGCAAGATCACTCCAATCATAACTCCTCTGATCCATCCTAACATTTAACCCTCTTACTATTGCTACTGGTGTAGACTCATCAGTCTCCCCCATAACCAAGTTTGCTGCAGATGCTATGCAGTCTGCTATAGCATGAAGTGTAACACGCATAACATTCCCAAACAGATCCTTGCTACCCCTTCTATCCTTCACAGGTTCAAATCCAGATACTGCTAGTGCTACTCCAGATGTGCCTATCCTTGTTGGCATCAGCCTACTATCTGCTATCACTATCCCTACTCTCCTCCCCTCATGGATGAGGAACTTATCCCTTAGCATATCTGCTACCCTGAACGCATCGACAGGGTAGAGTATGGATAGCCCATGCATAACATTTGATCTATCTATCCCAGCATTTGGAGCAAGCATACCATCCTTAACAGTTAGCAGGAACCCTGGGACACCACTGAATATATGATCAGCCTCCCTAAGCACCAACTCAGCCATCCTTGCATCCATGTTATGCATTGAGGATATGGCATATGCATCCTTTGCTGGCACAACACTGTTCATATCTATAACCCTACCTTGGCTCATAGCAGCGAACTTGCTAGATACAACTATTATATCATCATCCTCTACATGCTCATTGCATGCTCTTATACTATCTACCATAACCTTGAAGAGATCAAACCTCTCGTGCCTAGGCTTAACCCTTATCCCTATAACCTTCATACATGTTAGATCTCAAAAACATTATTAATGGCTTATCCTATAAGCATCTGCTATGTGTGGGATGACCATAACTGAGAAGATACTTGCTAGAGCATCCAATAGAGAGAGGGTTACAGCAGGGGATGTTGTATTTGCAAGTGTTGATAAGGTGATGGTTCATGATGTCTCTGGTCCTGGGGTTATGATGGTGCTGAGAGAACTTGAGAGGAAGGGGAAGAGGGTAGAGAGGGTATGGGACCCTGATAGAGTCTGGATCGCAGAGGATCACTTTGTACCTGCAGTAGATAAGATAGCAGCAGAGAATATAATCACGCTAGAGAGGATGAGTGAGAGGTTTGGTATAAAGAAGCACTTCAGATATGGGTTGGGGCAGTATGGTATATGCCATACACTCTCACACGAGGAGGCCATGGTGCTACCAGGAGAGGTGTATGTTGGAGGTGACTCCCATACAAATACAACAGGTGCACTAGGATGCTTTGCTACCGGTATGGGGCATACAGATATAGCTTATGTGCTCATTCACGGCAAGATATGGTTCAGGGTACCAGAGACCCTGCTCTTTAGGCTAGAGGGCCATATCCCTACCTATATAATGGCCAAGGATATCATCCTTAAGATAATAGGTGATAGTGGTACTGATGTTGCAAACTACAAGGCTATGCAGTTTGCAGGCTCTGCAGTAGCAGAGATGCCAATGGATGAGCGCTTCACCTTGACCAATATGACTACAGAGGCTGGTGCAAAGAATGGCATAATAGAGCCAGATGAGAGGACTATAGCATACGTGAAGGAGAGAACAGATAGACCGTTCAAGGTTTTGAAGGGTGATGATGATGCAGAGTATGAGGAGGTATTCACCTACGAGGTTGATAAACTCGAGCCTATAGTTGCAAAGCCATACTCTCCAGCAAACATAGCATATGCTAGGGAGTTGAATAGCGTAGAGATAGATAGAGCGTATATAGGCTCATGTACAGGGGCAAAGTACACAGACCTGCTAGAGGCAGCAAGGATCCTCAAGGGTAGGAAGGCAAAGGTTAGGCTTGAAGTGCTACCAGCATCACAGAGCATATACATGAAGGCATTGAACGATGGTTTGCTGAGCATATTCCTTGAGGCTGGAGCAGTTATAGGTCCACCAACCTGTGGTGCATGCTGTGGTGCACACATGGGTGTATTGGCAAAGGATGAGGTATGTGTGAGTACTACCAATAGGAACTTCCCAGGCAGGATGGGCCATGTTGAGTCTAAGACGTATCTAGCATCTCCAAAGGTTGTTGCTGCATCAGCAGTAACAGGGAGGATAACAGATCCTAGAGATGTTGTTGATGGATGAAGGTGGTGATGGTAGTAGTTATGTGTGGTGATGATGCATGATGAGGGGCAGGGTGCACAAATACGCTAGGGATAACATAGATACAGATGTTATAATACCTGGGCCATACCTAAAGATAATGGACCATAACGAGCTTGCAAAGCATGCTATGGAAGGTCTTGACAGGGAGTTTGTGAAGAAGGTAAAGAAGGGAGACTTTATACTTGCTGGGAGGAACTTTGGCTGTGGTTCAAGCAGGGAGCATGCACCTATAGCATTGAGCTATGCTGGTATAAGTGCTGTCCTTGCACTATCATTTGCAAGGATATTCTATAGGAATGCTGTAGATGGTGCCTATCTTCTTCCAATAGAGATAGGTGAGGATGCATACAATGGGATAGAGGATGGTGATGAGTTGGAGATAGATATTGAGAGGAATGAGGTGAGGAATATTAGCAAGGGTAAGGTATACGCGATGAAACCATTCCCTCCTCTGATAAAGAGGATAGTAGATGCTGGAGGGCTATTCAACTATACCCCAGAATAAGTAAGTATCTTTTATTAATAAAAAGATTATTAATATGGAACAACAATTTATTATATCATGGCTAATAATATGGATGATGATATAACAAGGTATGTGAGTGATGAGAGGGAAGAGGAGGAGGCTAGTAAGGGTGAAGATGTGGAAGAGGATAGAGGAGAGGTTAGAGAAGGCAAGAGAGAAGAGAGGGAGTATATACATACAGTTACCAAACTTGGTACCATATCAATACCCATCCCATTGAGGCGTAAGTATGGGATAACCAAGGGCTCAAAGATGAAGTTCATAGATGGTGAGGATGGGATAAGGCTTATACCTCTAGTATCGCTGAGAGGCATGTTTGGTATAGATAAGGAGAATAGAGATGTCGTTATGCGTATGCTTAAGGAGATACTAGAGGGTAGGAGGATGATGATAACTTGATCCCTCATCCTGCTATTAGTAATGGTATGGTTGATGCTAGTAGATTACCAAAGATTATACGGATAGCAAGGTATTATGGGTTGATGGGGTGCATATGAGTTATGGGTATGGTTATGAGTTCACAAGCATACATAATAGATCCTACAGTACTCCTCCTCTACTTCATAGGCAATGAGGATGCAAAGACTGTGGTAGAGAACATCATAGAGGAGCATGCCTATGGCTATATACTTGAACCCATGCTGGTAGAGTTGTTCCAGAAGATGGTGGAGTACTTTGGTTACACTGTAGCAAGTAGCAGGCTAGAAGCAATAAAGAACTCAAACATAAGGCTCATCAATGTTGACTTTGAGTTGATAAGGGATGCTGGTAGGATAAAGGCCTCAAACCCTAGCATGCCAATGGTCTATGCGTATATGATAGCATTGGCAAAGAAGTTCAATGCAACAATAGTTACTGCAGATACAAGGTTTAGGGTTAGCAACATCAACATCAAGATAGAGTATATCAATATAGAATGAAGTGATCATTAGTTGTTATTATTACCAACCCTCTCACTCTCAACATCCTCGAACCTCTCTATCCTAGCCTTGCCCCTCTTCATGAGCGTGAATATTGCAAGTATAACTGTTATCCAAATAGCACTAAGCACAACGTTCTGGAAGCTCACATACACGTATGGTACAGCCTCCCTTATGTTATCCTCAAGTTGTGCTAGTTGACCTCTAACATCACTCATGCCAGTGTTGAATGCCTCGCTATCTCTAGGCAGTGTAGCTATAACCCTCAACCTCTCCTTGATCTCATCAAGGCTCTTATGCATCATCCCAAAGTCTGTCTTTGGAGTAGGGAATACCCATACTGGATTTCCATTCTCTGGTACCAACTGCTCTATCTCAAGCACATACTCCAGCATTGTTGTTGGAGAGTTTGAGGTTACCGCTACAGCTATGTAACCTCTAGCCTTCTCTAGGGGGTATACGCTGGATGCATAGCCTATGTATGCCATTACAACACCAAACATAAGGAGTGCTAGTATGCCTCCAAGCACAAGCTTATAGTGCTTCATACTATAACCAACCCCCGCCTCAATCTCCCTTTCCTTATCTCTACCCTTGCCATTACTTTTATCCTTACCTCCCTCTCTTCCTTTCTCAATCCTCCCAACATAACTATAATCGACCTTGATGTTGATGCTAGACTCATCCCTTACCCTACCTCCAGCACCATTATCAACCCTACCCCTGTTATTAAATATTGAGTGTGATATACTCAATGCTGCTATGTATATGAAGCCAGATGTCTGGAGTGCAAGCAATGGTGCATATACAGCATTACCATTGAATATAGAGATGAATATGCCAACTATACCATAGCCAGCAAAGAATATCTCCAGCAGTGTTGTCTTGGTGAATGGAAGAACGTAATCTTTGCCCCTCCAATCCTCCCATTTCTTCACTATACCAAACTTTGGTGTCCTATGGAACTCAGATCTACTCCCAAGTAGAGCATCAAATACTGCTATTGTATTGCTTACAGATATGCCTGTGAAGAAGAGGATGAGGAAGAAGTAAGCCTTAACCCTTGAGAACCATCTATCTGGCCAGAGCCTCCTTATAACGTACATGTAGAACCCTGGACCAAGTATGGCATATGCTATCAAGGGAGATAATGGAGCACTCTGTATAGGGTAGATGTTGTAGTTCATTGCAAGGAGGAGTGGGAGGAGGAGGAACTGTATAAGCAGTAATGGATGAACAACATGCCTTGTAAGTTGTATGAATGCTTGAATCTTTGTATCTATTGAGAGATGCTTGCTCAAGATTATCTTGTCCAGAAGTTTAATTGCACACTGTATAGAACCTTTGGCCCATCTATACTGCTGCCTCTTTGCAGCATTTATCTGCACTGGGAGCTCAGCATTTATAACTACATCATCAAGGTATACGCACTTCCATCCCTTCATCTGTGCCCTATAACTTAGATCAAGATCCTCTACCAGTGTACCAACATGCCATCCCCCACTATCATCTATACATGATCTCCTCCACACCCCTGCTGTACCATTGAAGTTCATGAAGAGGTGTGTTAGGCTCTTAGCCTTCTGCTCAACAGTGAAGTGGAAGTCAAGGCTCAATGCCTGTGCTTGTGTTAGTGTAGAGTAATCCTCATTCAGATGCCCCCATTTGCACTGCACCAATCCAATCCTCTTGTCAGCGAAGTATGGTATTACACGCTTTAGGAACCATGGAGGAGGTACAAAATCAGCATCAAATATTGCTATAAACTCACCATCTGCCTTCTTCAACCCTTCCTTGAGTGCACCTGCTTTGTAACCTGCCCTATTCCTTCTCCATATATGTTCTATCCTATACCCTCTTGCCTTGTAGTACTCTACAAGCTCAGCACATATCTCTCTAGTCTCATCTGTAGAATCATCAAGAACCTGTATCTGCATTCTATCCTTGGGATAGTCCATCTTGCATACTGCCTTTATGAGCCTCTCAGCAACATACTTCTCATTGTAGATTGGTAGCTGTATGGTTACGTATGGAGGGTTTAGATCGTAGTCGTAGGTGTGGTTGTAGTTTTGGTTTAATACCTCCTCGCCACTGCCTTTTCCATCTCCATTGCCATTGCAATCACCATTGTAACCATTACTACTATTACTATTCTTAATGATCAACTGTTTACTATTCTTATTGTTAAGTGAACGGAAGAATAGATAGTAGAAGTTGAAACCATATATACTCATCATCCACGAAACTGTAACAAATATCACATATGCAAGGTATTCTATCACGCCTAATGCTCATGTGGAATAACAATATAAGTAATACTCCAAAAATTATTAAAGAGATTGGGGAAAAGATAACCTATATTTATAATGTTAATTGATAAAAATCATCTGTATAGACCATCTTTTAAGATCTCTTGGTTATCTTTATGGCCATTGGAGGGCATACAGTCTCGCATGCAAGGCAGAATATGCAGTCAGCCTCCCTTGCAGGATCTGCCTTCTTCTCAGATGCTGGATGTCCAGGCGTCTCAAACCACTCATACACATTGACAGGACATGCCTCAATGCATGCACCATCTGCAACGCATATATCAAAGTCAACAGCAACGTAAGTACCATGTATGCCTAGCAGTTGTGGAGGGTTCACGGGACCCCATACAGCATGACCAGCATGCTCACCAGCAACCTGCCTATTCTTGGTGAAGTTTGGATCTATACCCTTTCCTGCATGTGCTCCTCCAGCTCCTGCTCCTGCTGCAGTTGAAGCAGCAGGCTTTGCAGTTGGTTTTGCTTGTACCTGTGTTGTTGCTGCTGTTGCTGTTGCCGCCTGTTGCTGTTGTTGTACTTGCTGTGCTGCAACCTGCTGCACCGTCTGCTGAACTGCTAGAGGTGCAACTTCCATAGATCTTGCCAATGGAGTAAGACCCTCAAGCCTCCTCCTAGCAGTCTGCTCATCCATCTTGTACCTCTTCACCCAGTCCTTAACCAGCTTCTCCCCTATGATCGTGCTCCTCAGTATGGTATCTATAACCATCTTTGCATTGTTATCTGCCTTTACCCTGTAATTCTTTACCCAGTAAGCATCTGGGAAGTAGTCAAGGGGCTTAACCTGATATATTATATCAATAACCTCACCAGTAACTATCTCAACAGTAACCTCTAACTCAACCTCCTTCCACTCCTCTGGCTTTACAGGCGTTACATCCTGCTCCTTCCACCTATACGTAACGTAGATCCTATCAGCATAAACATCAACCTTGAAGATACTGCTAAGGGATGATACAACGCTCTGTATATCCTCCTTGCTTGTTAGATCCACTGGTATCCTGTATAGACCATACTTGTATCCATGGAGAGGGTATACGCCACGCTTAGTTGTCTCTGAGAGTACAGCATACACCTTATCTTCTAGTAGTGAGGACATTGCATTAATTGCAACGCACTTACCTAAAAACCTTTATATCATATAAGTTAGTCTAATCTAAGAAAGTTAAAATAGTCTAAATTATTACCATCATATGTGAGGCTGCTACGCTTGCTAAGGCTCTTTGGTCCTGCTACCATCGTCAGCGTAGCGTATATGGATCCTGGGAACTTTGGGAGCAACATAGCCTCTGGCTCTCTCCATGGGTTGGATCTGCTATGGGTTGTATGGATGGCAAGTGCAGTAGCTATGCTGCTACAGTACCTCTCTGGAAAGCTTGGAATAGTTGCTGGTAGATCGTTGGTTGATCTAACCCTATCTAGGTTAAGCAGTAGATATGCTAGGATAGCATACTCCATACCCTTGATTGCAGTGATTATAGCAACTGATATGGCTGAGTTCCTAGGCATAGCATTGGGGCTCCATCTGCTCTTTGCCATACCATTGCATGTAGCAGCAGGTTTAGCAGTGATTGATGTGCTTATACTTCTTCTAGCATCTGAGAAGAGAGGTAGGCTTGAACTCCTGATAGGATTACTTGTCGTTATAATAGGGTTGAGTTACGTTGTGCAACTCTACATAATTGCTCCAGAACCTAGTGTAGTGCTTGAGAAGAGCGTAAGCATAACACTTGATGAGGGGAAGGTGTTCTTAGCAGCAAGCATACTTGGTGCAACTGTGATGCCCCATGCCCTCATCCTCCATGGATATCTTACTGCTGAGAGGTGGAATGGGATGAGGGAGAAGGTCAAGAGGCATACAAGGGAGACCATAGTGTATCTAGCAGTAGCAGCTATGATAAATGCATCACTTCAGATAGCAGCATATGGTGCATTCTATACAAAGGATATAGAGGTTGTGGATATGACTGAAGCATACAATACGCTCATCCCACTCTATGGTTCACTTGCTGCACATGCGTTTGGTATAGCACTACTAGCATCTGGCATATCATCATCGCTGGTAAGTGTGGTTACAGGACAGAAGGTATTTGAGAGCATAAGGGGTAAGGGTATAACACAGTGGAAGGTAAGGTTGGTTGTAAGGATGATCAACATGGTACCATTGCTTATAGCCTTATCCATAGGAATAAAGACTATAGATATACTTGTTTACTCACAGGTAGTACTATCACTACTCCTACCATTTGTAGTAATACCATTAGTAGTGCTGATATCAAGGATGGGTATTGTAACGTATTATACAAGGCTAGCAGGTGTAATTGCAGTTATACTCATCATCATTATCAATATAATGCTAATAGCATCTGGCCAGATGGTACACTGATCTATAGGGATAATGCATATACTAACCATCAGATAGGATGATGTAGTATAGGATAAGAATAACCATCATTAATCAATCAATCAGGACACGTCTCTTCTCTCAGCCTTCTATAGAACTCCTCTATGCCCTTTGCTACATCAAGCACATCATCAAGCCTGAACCTATCCTTTGGGAAGTACCATCTTATACTCACTCTATGCCCTCTCCCATCTGCATCGTATATTATGCCCTTCTCTGCATCAACACCATACCTATCATCCTTGGATACCTCAAGTACTGTAAGGTTCCTCTTCGTCTTATCCTCCAGCACAAATGCACCATCAGCATCATACACAATGAAGAACTGCCCACCCTTCAGAACATCACCCATAGCAAGGGAGTGTAAGCACAATTCTATATAAGTGTAAGGCATAGTTTTTATCTTCTATTGAAGGAAGAGGATGTGTGCAGATAAGGAGTGTGTTGATAACAGCAAGGTATGGTAGTGCAAGGGCATCAGAACTTGCATCAAGCATAGTAGGTATGATACATGATAAAGGTTGTAGTATCTACACTGTTAACCCCATTAAGGTTGAAGGTACAAGAGAGGTTGATGAGAGTATGATCAAGGCTCTTGATATAGATCTTGCTATAGCAATAGGAGGGGATGGTACAGTACTTAGAACTGTTAGATGGTTATCAACAAAGCATGTACCAGTACTTGCAATAAAGTTACCTACAAGCAAGGGTATGCTTGCAGAGGTTACTGCAGAGAGGTCTGATATAGAGCATGCTATACACAGGCTATTCTCAAACTCATTCTATGTAGAGAGGAGGATGCGCATAATGGCAAGTGTTGATGGTAGAGAACTACAGCCAGCACTCAATGAGATGCTGATAATAAGGGATAATCTTACAAGGACACCAACTTATAGGATGAGGTTGGTTGGTACAGAAATAGCATATAGGATGGATGGACTGATAGTCTCAACACCAACAGGCTCAACTGGGCACTCATTATCCTTTGGAGGTTCAATAGTGTATGAGGGGTTAGAGGCTATGATGATAACCCCTATAGCACCAATAAATAGGATGCCAAGCATAGTCATCCCTGTTACTGATGTTGAAGTTAGGAGCAACATGGATGCCAAGGTTGTCATAGATGGGCAGGTAGTGTATGATGTGAAGCAGGATCAGGTTATAAGTATAGGAAGGTATGAGCATGATGCACTCTTCATCAGGTTTGAGCCTAGAGGACTTAGGCAACTTGCAAATATATAATGTGGGATACAACATCTTAATAACAATAATAATAATAAGATGGATTGGTTTTGAATATTAATGATAAAGAAGAAAGTTATAGTATTGGATGCAACTGCATTCTATGCTGGTATACCATTATCCTCATTCTCCCATCCATCAATTCAATATTACACTACATCTTTAGTCCTAGATGAGGTTAGGCATATAAAGCAGAGTATAGATGCTATTAACCTTCTAGTAAATACAGGTAAGCTCATAGTTGCTGATCCTAAGCAAGAGTATATGGAAGAGGCTAGAGCATATGCAGAGAAGGTAGGAGAGTACGATCTATCTGATGCAGATATCTCAATAATAGCATTGGCATTGATGCTCCAACCATCATATGAGGTTACAATAGCTAGTGATGATTATGGTATAGTGAATGTAGCAATGGTTATAGGATTAAGCATATCCTACATAACGAGTAGAGGCATAAGATATTCTGGTAAATGGGTTAGATACTGTAAGGTTTGTAGAATAACTTACAACGATGCAAGCAAGGTATGCAGAGTATGTGGAAACAGACTCAGGTCTAGACTGGTGAGTAGTTGGAGGAAGGAGGAGGAGCAAAAGAAAATGGAAGGAGGAAGGGAAGGAGGGAGGGAGAATAAATGACGATAATAATAATAATTTCATGTATGAAAGCTAGATAGTAGTAATACACACATATTCCATCCAACCTCCTTCATCCATTCCTTACATCTGTAGCATCTGTGTAATCATCAAGCAAATTATGCCTAGTAAACTTACTGCTAATGCTTGTATCAAGAGCATATCTTATCTTTCTTGCCTTGGCATATCCTATGCCCTCAACCCTTGCTAGATCTGCTGTAGAGGCATTGAATATGTTTATTGGAGATCCAAACCTCTCAAGCAGTCTTGATGCTAACCTACTCCCTATTCCTGGAAGAGATGCTATGATGCTTAACTGCTGCTCCCTTAGCAATCCATCCTTGCTCTTCCTTATCCTCTTAAGCAAAGGCTCCCTATATGCATCCTCCTTGCTACTGCAGTGCTTTGCCAATGCAACTATGGCAAGTGCTGTATGTAGATAGGATGGGGTGTATACAACTGGCACTCTATACTCAACTGCTAGCGATGCCAAAGCACTATATAGCACATTTGGCTTATCCATACCTTCTATATCTTCTGATGAACCCTCAACTATAACTACTGACCTTGAGTAGTGCTTGAGCATCTCATCCACCTGTATGAATAACCTAGCATCGTATATGGAGTTGATTAGATCATCAACACTCTTACGTTCAATACAGCAGTTTCCATAAACCAAATAATCTCCAACATCCAATACTGCATACTCAACATTAGCGCCCAACTCCTTCAGTGCATCTGGCACCATGCTCCTCTTCTCCCTCTCATCAACTACTATCCTTAACCTAGCCTTCTTACTACTCTCCATCCTCCTCTTCCTCCCTTCCTCCCTCTCTTATTGTATTTATTACATTGCTATGCCATCATTAATGGTATACAAATGTTAACATAGTGCATCGAGCCTTCCAAGCCTCTCCTTGATAACTTGTAGTATGCTTCTGATCAGTCCATCCTCATCCATCTCCAATGCTATGGATGCTGCTGTGGAGTGCCCACCTCCAGCACTGCTAATCCTTGCAAGTATATCAGTGCCTAGATGGAGTTTTGTTCTAGTATAGAAACTCTGGGTTGATCTTAGACTTGCCTTTGCTATGGAACCTTCTCTGCTAACAACTATAGATAGATCTGCTCCAAGATCAACAAGTGCCTTCGCTGCAGATGCATGATGGGAACCAACCTTGGATACTGCAATTATAATGATGGATGGGTTACTATTAGAATCTGCAGTATTGCCAACCTTAACCCTGTAGAGTCTGCACCTCTGTGCTGCCTTCAACCTTGCAATTCTCTCAGAGTAATCCCTCTCCACTGCTAGTATGCTTCTGCACTCCTCAAGTGATGTAAACCTGCATATATCTGCTAGCATGGGTACTGTGCTGCATTTTGCTATTGTTAGGTTCTGTGTATCTGTTAGTACCCCTAAGAGTAATGCCATAGCAACGTCCCTGCTCAACCTCCTCCTCAACTCCTTGAAGAGTCTATAGACCATCTCACATGTTGAGGAAGCATCAACATCAACACGCATCTCATCTATACCTAGCACTGATGCCTCTACTGCTATAGGATGATGGTCTATCAAAACCTTCCTAGCCTTGCTTCTTGCTACTCCTTCAGATACACCTGCTAGCATAACAGGGTTGTTGGTATCAACTATAAGTATCAGATCATTCTCATCATAATGCTCCAACATACCAACAACAGATGCTACATCTCTTGTAAGAGAATTATTAACACCTTTATTATTATTGCCATCCTTATTATTATTACTATTAATACCACCACTACTACCATTATTACTACCCTTCCCATCATTATCGTTATCACCATCCTTCCCTTCATCAACGATCACAGTCCTTACATCCAGTGGGAGATGTTGCATAACCTTACTTGCTATAGCATTCAATCCTGCCGGGAATACAACAGTTATATCCCTAGCATACTTCTTGAATAGTGATGATAGAGCATAGGCTGAGCAGTAGGCATCAACATCAGCAAGCCTATGAGTAATTATACATAGATGTCTTATCCTCCTCATCATCATCAAATCCAGCCTACTCTTATGGTAGTAAGAGCATGATTATGCTTTATAAACTAATAATATTAGCATATCCAACATATAGTAATCCTAGCAAGATAGATGGATAGATATTAGATATAGATTGCTATTGTTGTTTACTACTACTGCTGCTGGTTAAGCAGCCTTGTCTTATTCATTCAGCCCTAGCACCAGTACTCTGTCCCCTTATCATCTCATCTATCCTGCTCTGCACATCCTTAAGGTTCTCCTTCAACCTGCTCTCCTGCTTGCTGAGCACCATTATCCTAGTGCTTAGCAGTTCCTTCTTCTCCTCCAACTCCTTGAGTACATCATCCCTCTTACCCTTTATCAGTACTGGTCCAGCACTCTTGTACACAGCATCATCAACTCCAGCCTTCTTCAACTCCTCTATTGCCTTGTCTATCTCAACAGATTCTATCTCTAACTGCTGCTTCTGCATCAGTATAGCCTGTAGGTTCTGCTGTAGTTGGTTCAGCCTTGCAAGTTGCTCCCTCAACCACGGTGGTAGTTCTTGCTCGCTCATGCTAGAGCATATACAGAACTGAAATAAATTCATATAGGATGATGGTGGGTATGCTAATGCTCCTAAAATAAAACTCTTTACTGCTTGGTAACTGCTAGCGATCTATACGCAGCATCTATAAACCTTAGGTATGAGTTTAGTACAGCCCTAATAGTTGATACATCCTTTGCATGTATCATCATCCTAACTCTTGAATCCTCAAGTACTATGCTAGTCTCAACACCTTCATCCTTGCCTTTACTGTTTGCTCTACATTCAGGTTCAAGTGCAACATAGATAGATCTTACTACACTAATACTACTACTCTCCCTATCCCTCCCACTGCTCCTATCATCCTCTACCTCTACTGTAGCATCAACCCTAGAGATCATAAGCTCCTCCAGCAACCTTGTAGTTACACTTGCCGCACTTCCATATCCCTATTGCCTCACGCTTGAACCTTATTGAGCCACACATTGGACAGTTACGCCTCCTCTTTAGCATCAAGTAGATCTTGGTATACCTCCTCCTTAACGTAGCACCATACTTTGCACCTAAACCCTTTAAACTCTCGCTCTTATACTTCATACCACTCACTCTGCTATTAGCCATACTTATATTATTTGTCCTGCTCCTGCTCTCTTGCTCTTGCAGCAACATTACCTATCTTCTCTCTCATCTCTTTCCCTATGCTTATTGCTAGAGTTGCCACCTCGCTCAACTGCTCTAATGAGAATGTACCGCTACCTCCTTTCTGTATGGCACATACCCTTCCATGCTCATCTGTAGCCATTGTTATCCTAGCATCCATGCATGCCTCTTCCTCAGCAGTTGGATCAACTATTATGCTATTCCCTATCTTTGCCATAGTAACAGATACAGGTATGGTGTTTATTGGTAGAGGTATGGTCTCCTCACTCTTAACCAGCTTATCATCCTGTACATCATACTTTGGTATCCTTGCTGTAAGTAGTGCTGCTACTACAGCATATGATGTTGCATCGAATAGGTTGCCATCTGAGTTGAGTACGCTAACATCAGCAAATACAGCATAGACCTTCTTCCCACTTATAAGCACGAGTTTGTCCAATGCTATCATCTCTGACTCTCTTATCCCTCTATCAACAACCCTAGCAAGTTCTATTGCATCCTCATCTGGAGGTCCTGGCTCTGCGTATGGTGATGCCAATGGCAGAACCTCAGCATTGCATATGAATAGTCCTTTATCTGGCATATCTGGGAAGGGTTCATCAACCTCAACCTTTATGCCTGCTATAACCTGTGTATTGCCAAGAGAGACAAGGGCAGAGCCATTGGCCTTTTTTATCAACCCAACATCTATCCTCAACTCCCTGTAATCCCTCAGCCCTCTGCCATCAAGCCTCTTGCTCATTGCAAGGAGTTCGCTCATCTGTGCCCTCCTTAGTTGCTCTACTATGGTGGTAGTCTTCTTAACACTCATCCCCATTAACCTCCCTACTCTCCCTCTTCCTCATCATCCTCTCCTCCTCCATTATCTGCTGTGCTGAAGTACTTCTTCATCAGTGCTTCCCTCTGCATGTTATATACCTGCATACACCCACTTATAGCTAGGTTAAGGCATTCTCTATACTCATCTGCTGTCAACTTGCCATCCAACTGTAGCAGTGAGATCTGCTTTAGGTTTGGTAGATATGCTACAGGCATATCCGCTTCGCCCATCTTATCCTCCTCATCATTTATATCTAGCACTATCCTCCCTCCAACCTTGCCAGCAGCACATGCAGCAACAAGGTCACGCATATTTATACCAGCATCAGCAAGCGCTACAGATGCAGCAGTTATCCCAGCACACCTTGATCCTCCATCTGACTGGAGCACTTCTATGAACACATCTATAACAGTTCTAGGATAATCCTCAAGGATCAGTGCTGGCTCAAGTGCTTCCCTGGTTATCTTCGATATCTCTATCTCCCTCCTCGATGGTGCAGGGTTCTTCCTCTCCTCAACAGAGAATGGGAGCATATGATACCTGCACCTCAGCACACTTCGATCTGGAAGTGCCATATGCTTTGGATGCACCTCTTTGGGCCCATAAACAGCAACTACGATCTTGTTCTTCCCAAACTCTATATAGGATGAGCCATCTGCATTCTTGAGTACACCAACCTCTATCTTCACTGGCCTTAGCTCATTCCATCTCCTCCCATCTATCCTTATACCTTCTTCACTCATCAACTTGCTCATCTTCCTACTTGCACCCCCTGAAGCATCTCCTTGACCCTCTCTGTTAAGTTTGCTGTATGTGCACCTTCCTCAACCATCCTTATAGCCTTAACCGCCACATGCATGGCATCCTTGTTTGCTCCTGTAACTACAAGCACACCATTCTGCCCAACCAATATCCTGCATCTTGTCAACTGCTCTATCATCTGTATCATTGAACCCCTCTTACCTATAAGCCTTGGTACCTTGGTTGGGTTTATCTTCACTATCTCCCCCTCACCTATCTTGCCTAGATCCTTATCAGCAACTGTAAGCAATGGGTCTCTAGTCCTATCAAAGTTGAGTATTCTACATGCTATAACATCTCCTATGTTGAACCTCTTCGTTAGATCATCCCTGCTTGGTGAGAACTCCTTCCCAAATACATCCTGTGCTGGTAGATGACCTAGGAAGCACGAGTTTATATCAACCTCCCATGCAAGTGCTGAGTAGTCTATTATCTTACCTATCACAAGATCACCAACCCTTGGTATGTATATGCCAGAGAGCGGGATTACCTTAACACCATTCTGGCTTATCTCAACTATCCCTATCCTTGTGGAGTGCAGTCTATCCCCTACCTTTATAACATTTGCCAATGGCTTGAGATGAGGATTGCCCTCAACTATCAGATCTCCTGGAAGTACATACCTCTTTGCTATCATCTCATCATCACCGCCTGCGCTGTACCCTTTGTTATCGATGCTAGTCTATCCATCATGTTCGCCTGTATTGCAGCAGGGATCTCTATTATAACCTTTAGAGAACCATCAGCCTGCCACTCCTCCTTGATTATCTCACCCATGCTCTTTATCACACTATATGATTGTGCAGTGTACTGTGCTGGCACTATAAGAGTAAACTTCAGCCTCTCAGACTTCATTGGGAGTATACTCCTTAGAGCATCAACAACGCTCTTAACCTGATCCTCAGCCTTCTTGAATGGATCTATTGAGACCCTGCACTCCTCCATAGCCTGCTCTATCCTCAGTGGTGGATGGGGTAGATGGGTCTTTGGATCAACGTATGACCTGGTTATTATGTTTATTATCTGCTTCCTCTTCTCCTCCACAAGCCTCCTCCTCTGCTCACTTGTAAGGTTGAGTTCGCCCTTCTCAAGTATGATCCTTGCAACATCTATAGTGTTGGAGGTTCTAAAGTACTTCTCCAACTTCTCCTTCGATGCTCTATTACCCTTGCTAGAGTCCGTGTATATCTCATCACTTGCAAGTATGTTTGAGATATCAGTCCTCTTGCCCATCTTGTACTCTAGTGCTGGATCTGGCTTGACCAGTATCTCAAACTTCTCCCCTTCTATAATAAGCCTAACTATGCTTAGTTTATCTGCCATGGTTTAAATTTTATTGTACACCTATATATTAATATGCAAGCCCTAACTTTTGTCCTAACGGTAGATTTTTAAATGGTCCTCTAGTTTGCAGAAGAGAAGAGGTTAGTATGATAAAGGTGGTGGAGCAATCAGAGCATAGGATAGTGGTTAGGCTCACAGGCTACCCTATCCAGTATGTTAATGCCCTGAGGAGGATTGCAATGGTAGAGGTGCCAACAATGGCGATAGATGATGTTGTTATATATGAGAACTCATCAGTTATGCATGATGAGATACTTGCACATAGGCTAGGGCTTATACCATTATCTACACCACTGCACAGGTTTGTTATGCAGGAGGAGTGTGAGTGTAAGAGTCCTTTAGGATGTCCAAAGTGTAGGGTATTACTCTACCTTGATGTTACTGCAGATGAGAGGGGTAGAACTGTACTATCTTCAGATCTTGTATCTGAGGATGAGTCTGTCAAGCCTATAAGTGAGAATATACCCATAGTAACACTTGCAAAGGGGCAGAGTATAAGGCTTGAAGCATATGCAAGGCTAGGTATAGGGAAGATGCATGCAAAATGGCAGCCTACAACCATATCTGTTGTGAAGGAGGTTGATAGTAGCAAGGATGATTACATAATGGAGCTGGAGTCTGTAGGCTCACTACATGCAAGGGATATACTGCTTGAGGCTATAAACATATTAGAGAAGAAGATAACTAGGATTGGTGATAGCATAGGAGGGTTGAGAGCATATGCAGATGCAAAACCTAGTATTGGTTGAGTGTATAGAGATGCTCAAGAGGGCAGCAAAGGAGCATGATGCCCCTATATGGAGTAGGGTAGCGGAGTTGCTTGCTAGGCCTAGGAGTAGGAGGGCAGAGGTTAATGTATCGAAGATAGCAAGGTACGCTAGTAGTAGTAAGAGCAGCAGTAGCAACAGTAACACTAGCAGTATGATCATAGTGCCAGGGAAGGTATTGGGCTCTGGTAGCATAGAGCATCCAGTTACTGTAGCAGCATTCTCATTCTCCAACACTGCTGTAAAGAAGATACTAAATGCAAAAGGAAAGGTGTTGAGCATAGATGAGTTGGTTAGGATGAACCCAAAGGGTACTGGGGTGAGGATAATTGTCTAGTATAAGTGATGCTAAGCAGGATCTTAAGGGTAAGGATAAGGGCAAAGATGATGGTAAGGGTAATCCTATAGTTGTGGATGCTACAGGGCATATAGCAGGTAGGCTATGCTCATACGTAGCAAAGTTACTATTAGAAGGTAAGAGTGTAGTTATAGTCAATGCAGAGAAGGCATTTATAAGTGGTAAGAGAAGTTCTGTCATAGAGGAGTGGCATAAATTCCTAGAGATAGCAAGTGTTGTGCATCCAAAGCATGGTCCATTCCATCCAAGGAGGCCAGATAACATAATAAGGAGGATGGTAAGAGGCATGCTACCAAGGAAGAGGCCAAAGGGTATAAGTGCAATGAAGAGGCTTAGAGTATACATAGGCGTGCCAGAGGAGTATGCAGGTGCAGAGTTCAAGGTGTTTGATGATGCAAAGATAAGGAAGCCAGAGTCATACTACATAAGTATATATGATCTTGCTAGATCAATAGGGTGGAGTCCATGAGTAGTAGCAGTATGATGGAACTATACCCAGGGGCTAGGAAGACTGCTAGAGCAGTAGCGGTGATAAGCGAGGGTAAAGGGAGGGTATGGATAAACAATACCCCTTTGGAGATAATTGAGCCAGAGGTTGCTAGATATATCATTCTAACCCCATTGATACTTGCTGGGGATGCAAGGGATAAGGTTGATCTTAAGGTTAAGGTTGAAGGAGGAGGTGTTATTGGTCAAGCATTGGCATCTGCAATAGCTATAGCAAGGGCGTTAACTGGATATGCTAAAGGCAAGAGGGAGGTTAAAGATCATCCACTACCAAAGAATGTTAGGGAAGAGATAAAGAAGAGGATAATTGAGTATGATAGGCATCTACTCATAGGGGATCCAAGGCAGAAGGAACCAAAGAAGTTTGGTGGCCCTGGAGCAAGGAGGAGAAGGCAGAAGTCATACAGGTAGGCAGATCGATCTCCATCTATCTATCAATCAATCCATTTATCAATATCTATCCATAAATTATTCCTGCTCTACCCTTGCTCTTGATGAGGAATACACTTCATTTCCATACTTCTTAACATAAACTATCCTACTTGCAGGTATGCTCTGAAAGTTCTCTGATAATTTAAGGAACTCATCAAGGCTTAACTCCTTCAGCATATCCTTATCCCTGTAGACAACAGTGTAGGCATTGATATCATCTGCATGTATGGCCTTGCTTAAGAGTTCCTCAAGCATACCCTTCCTTCTCCTCCTCCTTCTTCTCTTCATATTTCTATCCATTATAGTTGTATAATATTAATGAACCAATGAGTTAACGCATAGCCTTATTATTGCTGCTTTTACTCAACTATCCTAACTATCCTTTCTACACCCTTTGCTTCATCAGCACTGTTCCAGTAGTGCATGAAGAGATCACTGCACCATGTATGGAAGTACTTATCCTCGCTTAGGAATAGTATATTCATATCGAATATACTAGATAGGTTTGGTAGCATAAGCCCTGCCTCTCTCTCCGATACATATACAGCAGCACCTACACTCTCCGCTACCCTTGTTTGAAGTACGCCCTTTAGTTTAAATCCATGCATGGTCTTTGGTATACCAGAATCTATTATCTCCTTAGGTACTATAGTGCTATTTGTAAGGATCATTCTTATATTGATGCCATTACTCAACCTATCTATCAGAATCTTACCCTCCTCATACCACGCCTGTGCAACTATTATGTTAATGTACTCCTCTGCTCTAGCCTCCAACGCCTTCAGTTTCTCTAGAACAACAGAGACCCCATGGACAACTCTGCAGTTAACTAGTTCACCAACTCTGTTCATGAATACACTTGGTATCCTTGTTAGTGTGTATGATCTTAAGATGTCTATATGCTTTGCTATGAATCTGAAGTAGTTGAGTTGTCTAGCAGTAAGCATGCCACACTCAGTTAGTACGAATCTACCATTGGTATTCTTTGCAACCAGACCTGCATCAACAAGCCTAGCCATGTTTCTGTGGGTTTCTTGCATTGTGAGGTTCAGTGCTCTTGCAACCTCACCAAGCCTTAACTCTCTTCCCTTGCTTAACTCGTAAAGTATTGCCAATCTGCTTGGACTAGCAAGTTCGTAGAGTAGATCTGCTGTTATATGTATATCCTCGTCATCACTACTACTAGCATCATTCATGGATAATTTTAGGTATAAGATTTATTTAAATATAATAAAAATAAAATTGGTATAGATACATCACAGTACCTAATACCTAACGTTACCATCCATGCTTGTATCCATATCCATATTCATGGCCGTAGCCATAGTAGTAATGATCATGCCAATACTCTTTGTACCAGCCCTTGCTATTACCAGTTTCAACAACATCAATTACACTACCATCTTTTGCATCTACCCTTACCATATAGAACTTGCCTTCACCATCCTTAATCATGAAGGTGTAGAATGCGCTACCGTTATTCTTATCTATAATTAATTTACCAGACTCAACAGTTCCATTGACAACCTCTTTGACTGCATTTGTTGCTGCATCTGATATCTTTACAGCTATATTTGCATATGCATACTTTGATGATCTGAATATTACTGGCTCAGATGTGTAAAGCACAGAACCATTACCAGCATCTACTATCATCTTGTAACTTTCCCCTCTTTCAAGGTCTACTACTCTAAATGCATAAACCAGATAGCCCTGCATTACTGTGAACCTTCCCTCTGTAACTATCACCCCTACATTACCAGCCTCAACAGTCTTTGATGCTGATTCGAATGTAACCTTTCTATTCTCCTTTATGAAGTTCTCTATAACAGCAGCAAGGTTGGCAGAACCCTGTATCTCTGGTGTAGAATAGTATTTGTATGCTGATACTACACCTATGGTTGCAACTATTGCAGCAGCGACTATTGCTGCTATTATACCATACCTTCTCAACATTCTCATCCTATCTATTCTACCTATATTATTGCTAAATACATTGCTTGTATTCACTCTTGATAGTTGGTTGTTGATGTAATGATAAACTCTATTGCATATAATAAGCTTAACAGATTATAATAAGCTTTAGATTATAGATATATTCATAGCAAGCATGAACATCTAATACTAACATGAGAGGCATACTATATGCTGCAGCAGCGTGTACTGCAATAGGAGGAATACTACACCTCATCATGGCCCCTAGGCTACTTGAGTTCAATGTAGCAGGTGGGGCATTCTTCATAATAGCAGGGATACTACAACTCTTCTGGGTACTTCCAACTATAAAGCAATACTCAAACATATTCAACTATGTAGGTATTGGAGGCACTATAGGCTTAATAGCACTATGGGCTATAACTAGGGTTCCAAATCCTATAACTAATAGAGGCGGACCAATAAACGAGATGGGTATAGCAGTGCAGGTATTTCAGGTTGCATTTGTAGCGCTCTTAGCAGTTATAATAGCAAAGGGTAGAAGGACAGAGCGTAAAGTAGTATAGTAGCGTATAGTATCTGCACAAATACCTTTTATTTCACATATTTAGTCAGTATAGATCGGAATACTGTTTAACAAGTGAATCTAGATAACCATGAAGTAGTATATTAAATTATTTCTTTATCCTGTTATCTATGGCTATGCCTACATTAATTAAATTAAATTAACATGCTTAGCAAATAATGCTTACACCTTTGCATAAATAATCTTCTCTTAAAGCATAGTGATGGCTAGTGAGGTTTACAATAGAATAGAGGTAGCAGGTATATATGGTGTTAGGCGAGTAGATCTTAGAAAAGAGTTTGGCGAGGATGTGGATAAGCATGTTGAAGAGTTAATATCATCTGGTCTTATCTTCGCTGACAAGAAGAGTGGAGCAATAACATACTGGACAAAGGATAACTACATCAAGTATGTTATGGAGAACGATCCAAAGTTCAAGTTAATTCAGGTTATGATTAACTCTATAAGCAATGGTACAACAAGCAGAGAGGAAGATTGTAGAATGTATGATGCTCTTGAGGAGAGGGTAGTGAATATGATGCATAATACGATAGATGAGAAGGTTAGAGATCTAAACAGGTATATAGATGAGCATATCTCATTGATCAAGAATGATTATTCAAGTATAAACAGCCATATCATGCAAGAGATATCAAATATTAAAGAGGAGTTGAGCAATAAACTATCTCTGCTCAACACCATTATAGATGAGAGGATATCATCAACAAACAACGATCTTAATCTAAAGTTAGAGAATGTAAAGAATGAGTTTAATACTTCAACTAACAGGTTGGAGGAGAAGATCAATTCTATCCTAATTGATGTAGAGAGAAGGATTGCAGGTATGAATGTTGCTGATGAGATTCAAGATATAAGGAATGTTATGAATGAGAATGTATCATCTATAAGAGAGGAGATGGATAAGAGGTTGAATAACCTTCATCTAGAGATAGAGAGTAGGATCTCTGCATTGAAGGATGATCTATCATCTAGGATAATCAGGATAGATGAGAGCATACATGATGAACTTACAAGGATAAAGGTTGAGATGGGCGAGAGGATATCTGCTCTAAGCGATGAGATCAAGGCTATAGGTAGTATGTTGGAGGAGGTTAAGGTTATAACAACAAAGGGTAATGGTCATACTAATGGAAATGGTAAGACTAACAATGATGCTGGCAGAGAGCATATAACGCTAGAGCAGTTCAGGATAGATTTTGATAGAATGCTTGCAGAGGCATCCTCATCCATAGGCTGGGTTGAGTTGATAAGCATAAGGGAGAGGATGTGCAGGAAGTATGATATCACAGCACATGAGTTCTACTCGCTTGTATCACAACTGTTAGAGCGCTTCAGTAACAGATATGAACTCTCATCTGGAGGGCAGGAGGGTATAGTGATCAGGGGATTAGTGCATGGGTTCGTTAGGAGGATATAGGCATGAGTGTAAACCTCTACCCTTATGGATTGGAGCAGAACCCATTCCCTAGCAGCCCAACACCAACCATACATGATGCTAGGGTGCTAGGAGGTAAGAGGCATAGAGAGGCTAGGGATGCTATAGTTGCATGTATAGATGATCTCTACTCAAAGTTGAAGGCAAAGGATGGTAACTATGATTCAAGGGACTTTAGGTTGGTTACTGTAGTACAGGATATAGGCTCTGGCAAGACACACCTTGCATTGCACATAAAGAGCACAAGGGATGATGTGATATGCTCCTATGTTGATCTTAGCACGATCTCACCAAAGAGCATGCATGGTCTCTTCTCTAGCATACTGAGAGGATTCGATTCAGAGTATGTAGAGCATTTAAGATCAACTATAGTTGGTGAGATTAAGAGGAGAGCGATGGAAGGTAATAAGCATGCAAGGAAGTTCTTCAGACCATCGCTCTTCTTCAGCAACATAGAGAGGCTTGCTGATGATGTTATGAAGGGTAAGAGGGAACCAGACTTTAGGTACTTGAATCATGCCCTTGCTGATATGGATATAGATATGGATGAGTATGAACTCCTTGTAATTAAGAAGATAGTAGAGAATAGGTTCACAGATGTATCTGATCTAAGTAGCCTTGAGGATATGTTATCATTCCTTGCTTCCCTAGCAAGGATAAACCAGAGGTTCTTAAGCAAGATTACAGTTATAGAGATAGATGAGTTCGATTCCAACATGGACTCTATAGAATTCGTTAAAGCCATAATAAATGCACACCTCCCCTCTACAATAGTGCTTCTTATAACAACACCATCTGTTTATGATTCAATAAGGAGCATAAGCCCATCCCTATTCGATAGGCTTGAGAAGGCTAACTACAAGATAGATCTTGTAGGCTCAAGCACGTTCGATGAGATTGCTGATATAGCATTAGAGTACATAAGGAAGAATGTGAAGGATCTAAGGTTCAGCATACATGAGAGCGATATAACAGGCAAGATAAGGGTTGTGTACGATGAGTTCATAGAGTTCAGGAACATAAGATCGCTTCTAAACATACTCTACCATGCTATGGAGATAGCAGCAAGGAGGAGTGATAAGGTGCTAAGCGAGGAGGCAATAGAGGAGGCTATAAAGCAGGCATATCCAGGGCTTAGGGTGAGGGGTAGCCTTATGAACGTTCCTATAGCAGAGTACATGAGGATAAGGAGGGAGCATTCAAGCATTGATGCACTTGAGCATGGTGTTAAGCAGGCAGTGAAGAACCTCCTAGCACTAATGCAGGAACATGGTAAGATATCAAGGGTTGAGTACGATACTGCAATAAACAGTATAAGTGCAGATGCTGTATACATGGATGCAAATATGAAGAGGGTTGGTGTGATGGTAATCCTTGGCAAGGACTATGCAAGCATGAAGGATCTGTACCATGAGGGCATAAGTGTTGATAGACTGCTAGTTATCAACAACATAGGAAGCAATAGCAGCAATGGGGCAGTGTTTGTAAGTATTGATAAGTATAAGATAGCAGATCTAATCTACTTCAGCCAGAGGTACAGTAAGAAAGAAATAACTGATATAGATGTAGAGAAGGCATTGTTACTTGCAAGATCGATAACACTGCATTGAAGGTTGTATCATTCGATCTAGATGGTACAATCTTCAAGAAGGGGTTGGATGACATCTTCTGGAATAGATTGATACCAGAGTTGGTTGCTAGAGAGAAGGGCATAAGCATGGATGAGGCTGTAAGATATGTTATTAACGAGTATGACTCTATAGGTCCAAATGATATAAGATGGTATATACCAGAGTACTGGTTCTGTAGATTTGGACTTACCTACACTATGCTAGACCATCTACTCAACATAATGGAAGAGCAATACTATGCCAATGGCATGTATGATGATGTGCCTTTACTTGCAGAGATAGGTAAGAGGTATAGACTGATCATATCAACATGTAACCCACCAGCAATGGCAAAGAAGAAACTATCCATAATCAAGAGAAGCAATGTTAGTGTAGATGCGCTATTCTCCTCCATATCATACAATATGGTCAAGAGTAAAGAGTTCTATAGTATAATCTGTAAGGAGATGAATGTTAGTGCAGAGAGTATATTGCATGTAGGTGATGATGTGGTGCAGGATCTCAAGGTACCAAGATCAATTGGTATGCAAGCAATACTTATGGATAGAAGGTGTGAAGGGAATTATTATAATGATAAAGGTCTAGTTAATAAAAGGGCTATCAGAATGCATGATGTAGAATGTGTAGTTTGCTCCATCAAGGAACTCATTGATATGATCATACAATAGTAGTAGTAGGTTGTTATTGATGAATGAGTTAATGAATGGATGAGGGATGCGCTATGAACCCTTTGCTTGCATTGCCTGGTTATATAACATTGCTTATAGCTGGTCTAATAATAGTTGGTGTAGGTTTCCTTATAGATGAGTCTGAGGTAGTGCTAAGATTCATCATAGGCTTTATAGGTCTAGGGTTAATAGCAGTTGCAATCCTTGCTATAGTAGTTGTAAGATGATCCTTAACATTGCTACTATTACTGCTTGTTGGTAGATAAAAGGTTAATAAATTCTAGCATAGCACAGAGAGTGGATGAGTGGCAAGACTGATGCTGATGATAGTTACAATGCAATTACCCTGCACAAGAGGCTGAGGGGCAAGATAGAGGTTAGGAACAGGTTAATTATAAGATCAATGCGTGATATTAGCCTTGTGTACACTCCTGGTGTAGCAGATGTAGCGATGGAGATAGCAAGGGATAAGAGCAATGCTTACATATACACATCAAAGTGGAATAACGTAGCAATAGTTACAGATGGCTCAAGAGTACTTGGTCTAGGGGATATAGGCGCTGAGGCTGCGCTCCCAGTCATGGAAGGTAAAGCAATGATATTCAGGCAGTTTGGAGGAGTCTATGCATTCCCCATATGCTTGGCAACAAAGGATAAGGATGAGATAATTAGGATAGTCAAGGGTATAAGCCCATCATTTGCAGCAATAAGCATAGAGGATATCGAGTCACCAAAGTGCCTAGCAATAGTTGATGAACTCCAGAGTGGTTTAGACATACCAGTATTCCATGATGATCAGCATGGTACTGCAGTAGCAGTACTTGCAGCACTACTTAACGCATTGAGGCTCGTTGGTAAGAGGTTGGAGGATGCAAAGATAGTTGTTGCAGGGGCAGGGGCAGCAGGTTATGGCATAGTTAGCATACTACACAGAGCCAACGCAAGGAATATACTCGTAGTTGATTCCACAGGGATAATAAGTAGGGATAGGAAGGAGAATATGAATCCATATAAGTTGAGGATAGCAGAGATGAGCAATCCAGAGCAGGTTAGAGGTTCGCTGCAGGATGCTATAAAGGGCGCAGATGTATTCATAGGTGTATCTGGCAAGGCAGATATAGTGAGCAAAGCAATGGTTGGAAGCATGAGTAAGGATGCGATAGTCTTTGCATTGACCAATCCAGTGCCTGAGATACCACCATATATGGCAAAGAAGGCTGGAGCAAGGATAGTTGCTACTGGCAGATCGGATTACCATAATCAGATAAATAATGCTATTGTATTCCCATCGTTGATGAGGGCTATGCTTGACCTAACCATAAAACGTATAGAATGGGATATGCTTATTCATGTTGCATTTGCTATAGCAGACCTTGCTGGTAATAACATTAGCGAGAGATATATAATACCGAATATTATGGATAATAGACTATTGGAGGTTGTTAGGAATGCAGTTAAGTATTATCAGACTCAATAAGAATATAATATAAATGGTGTTATTAACCTGATTCTTATTATAAGTTGAGATTCTGGGCAGAATAATACGATGTATCAGTGAGTCCATAGTTACAAACATTTATTAGTACATCTGCTTATAATATATAATGGAGATTTTTGGTAGAAGTTTGAGAGAGATAATAAGAGATACTCCACTATACATCTCCCTTGCCAGAAGGTATTGTAGCATAAGGTTAGTTAGAGCAAAGTATCCACTACTTGCTTCCGTAGATGTTTCCAATGTATGTAACCTTCACTGTTCACATTGTTACTGGTGGCTTAATAGAAAGGAGGAGGATGGCTTATGTGCTGAAGAGTGGAGAAGGATAATACGTAAGATGCTCAAGGGCAAGGTTATGCATGTTGGTATTGCTGGGGGAGAACCATTACTACGCTTGGATGTGGTCAAGGTATTCTGCGAGGAGATGCCTAGGCATGTATCTGTAGTAACTAATGGTACACTCTCATTGCAGAGGATAGATGGTCTTTACTTTTACTTTGTGTCTATAGATGGGACTAGAGATGTACATGACCAGATAAGGGGTAAGGGTTCTTACGATAGGACGAGGAGGAACATACTTGATTACATAGAGCGTTACAGCAATAATGGATATAAAGCATGGAAGGATATATGGTTATCATTCACCATAAACTCAATAAACTATAGAAGTGTAGAGGATTGCATAGAGGAGTGGTATGGTGTAGTGAATAAAGTTGCAGTACAGTTCCATACACCATTCATGAAGGGAGACCCCCTCATACTTCCATTCGGGGAAGAGAGAGATTATGTGGTTTCAAAGTTACTGGAGTTGAGGAAGAGGTATCCTAAATTCATCGCCAATCATCCAAAGCATCTTGAACTCTTGAGAAGGAGCTGGGGAGGTAAAGGCACAACGCCTATAGCATGCCCATCGTGGGCAATATTATCACTAGATCATATGGGTAGGATTAAGAGACCATGCTGTATAGGAAGTGCAGATATGAACGCCATGAAACCTATCTGTGAAGAATGTGGGTTAAGTAGTTATGCTATGCTATACAGTTATGGTATAAGAGGTGCATAATTACAATAGTATTGCAATGTATAGTAGATGGGAAGGTGATCGATGAGTAGATTAGTACATGGGATGCAGAATTGAGGATCCATAGATGGTTTACATAATCTCTCTATACAGTCCTTGTAGTTATATAGAGGTTGCAGGGATTGACGATATAATTATGATAATATATCTTCCTGTTCAGATCTAAAGATAGAAACCCATTGTTATAGTGTACAATAACCATGAGTACACAATCTTGAGCATGTGCATGAGTTTGAATGTAGGAACATACAGAGATAATGATTGATAGTAATTACTATTAGGCATCTGAATCTCATCATTATTTTTATCTCATCTACATTCATACAATAAGATGGCAACTAGTTCTCTTCACTCCCTATCGATGTATCATGTATAATTGTATACATGATTAGGTATACAGGTTCGGTACAATAGTAGTGGTTTACAGTACTAAATAGATATCATCATAACGATATTCGCAATAATAGTATGCATATCTGTTACTAGATATATATAGAATATGCCTTAACAGATATCATTTAGTTCATGTATATGGAGGATAGTGTTATTTTATTATACAATACTTTATAATAATAGCCAAGATCTACTTTAATTATTATAATTATGGTTCAAAAAAATATAGAAAGATTTAAATTAATATTCTTAGTATTACTAAGAATGCAGAGAGAAACTATTAGAACTATTAGAACTCGTATGGAGACGGCAAGTATAAAGCCAAACCAGTTAAACGAGAATGAGATAAAGAGCATACTAGATTTCTTAAATAATACAAAAGATGCATCTTCTATTGCTGCAAAGATAGAAGTTATAGGGGAGAGAGACATTGGGATAAAGATTGCAGAGGCCATAGTTGCAAAACGTGCTGAGATTGGAGGATTCAAGTCTCTTGATGATGTAATGAGCGTGCCTGGAATAGGAGAGAAGAGGTTTACAGATATAGCAGTATCTGTACTTGCTAGAGAGGTGGAGCCTGAGAGGATATACTTCAAACAACTTCTTCTCCAGAATCCAAACTACTTTGGTAATATTAAAGATAGTATACTGGAACCAGTTAAACCCCTTAAATTAAGTACAAAGTATGAGGAACTTATGTGTGTAGGATATAATCCGCCATCGAAGAGGTTGGAGGCAGTCGTACATATAAAACAGTCGTTTGGTTATGGTGGAGGGGTATGTTCTGCTGGAACACAAGAGTATGTTAGATTCTTCATAGATTGGAATAACGATGGTAACTGGAAGGATGTTGGGATGGTTAGCTTCACAGTATACAACATACTAGGTGAGAAACCGCTCGAGTATGCGGTAACATTGGCTATAGATGTAGATGATGTCTTCTGCAAGGTAGAGAAGCTACCAAAGGTAAGGGCAATACTCTCATGGAATGTAATGCCACCAGCAAATGATCCAAACTGGGTCCCGGTATGGGGTAATGTTAAAGATACACATATACAGATAGATACATTCAAATGGTTACCACTCAAAGATTTTGTAAAGGTGCTTAATGTAAAGATACCAATAGAACTTGCAGAGATAGATATGGAGCAAAAGATTATGCTTAAGGAGCCAAAGGAGTTAAGTATTATACAGCTCAAGGAACTATACAAAGATAAAGGTAAGGAGGTGCCTGAGCACCGTTTTGCCTTCAAGGATGTGTATAAGATGCTTTCCACTCAAGTTAATCCAATAGAAGCAGCATATATAGCATCACAGTACGGTATAAACCTCTCTGATATAGTCAGTAAGATATCACAGATACTGTATAACACAACATATGAAGAGATCACTTGTGTAGGTCTAGATACAAATGAAGATGCGCTAATAGCAGTAGTGAGGATGAAGTTGCCATCTGGCTACTCTGGTAACCTTTGTACCAGTGGTAGTGTGGAATATGTATCATTCTGGATAGACTGGCTTGATGGTTCTGGCTGGACATATGCAGGTACCACCTCAGTTAGGGTTCATGATATAAGCAGCATGCCGAAGGAAGGGCTAGACTATTCTGTATACCTACCTGTAGATCTGAGCAGTAAAAAACAGTTATGTGAGCAAGGACCAAAGGTGGCAAGGGTTAGGGCAATACTCTCATGGAATGTAATGCCACCAGCAAATGATCCAAACTGGGTCCCGGTATGGGGTAATAGGATGGATACACGTGTACATATATCGTCAGGCACATCAGCTAAAGAAGGAGAACATATCCCCTATATAATAAATGTAGGAAGCATGAATGTCTGCAACATAGATCAGAGTACAGGGTTAGCGAATGGTCCTAGTACCGGTACAGCCAACTTTACAGCAGTAGATAGTCCATTTGGAGGCACAGTTACAATCTCTGGCTATATAGCAAATCCTCCACATTACTTGAGTGGTGGAAATGCTGGAACAAAGTTGAAGTACAAGGTCTCAGTACGCCAACTCAGCCCAATTGTTACCCAATGGCAAGCAGTAACTAACCCATTCTGGATTCAGGTGACAGAGCAGATAAGCAGTCTTACTCCAGTAACCTATAACATGCTTCAGACGCCAGATCAGAATGGATACTTTGAATATATACAGGATAATCCTCCAGGTCCATGGAGAGATGTCTTTGCAGATGTACTGGCAAGATGGAATACCTCAGGGCTTAGTGATGGGTTGTGGGAGATTAAGATAGATGTACTCAACCCGGTTACTAACCAGACATGGACAACAGGTACTTTAATCTGCAGTAATGGCAAACATATAAGCACAGTTAAGGTACGCTTGGATAATACTAAACCTAAAGCAGAACTCACGATAGATATGATAGCGAACTCAGATTATATAAGCAACCCAGTTGCAACACCAACATCTCCAATGGCTATATGCGGTAAGATGAAAGTAGGAGTATATATAATAGGCAGGTTTAGTGCAAAGGATGTAGGTACATTCGCAGAGCACTTCTACTCTTACAGCTTTGCAGTACTTCCATCACCCATAGGAGGTAACCCAACACCACAGAACTTTAAACATATGCCAGCAGCAAACTCATACCCATCTATACTTACTAGTATACAACTGCCTGCTCCACCACCATATCCAATACCGTTACCAGATGGAATATGGCAGTTGAATACAAATGGCATGCTTCCATGCGGGTATGTTGTACGCTTAACTGTATCTGATAGAACCATAGTTGATAGCAGTTACATAGGCTGGAGAGATGAAGAGGAAGTAGGCTTCTGCCTAGAATAGAGAGGCAGAATAACCCCATTTTTTATTAGTTAATGAGTTGTTGTCAGTAGTTATTATTGACCATTGATTATTGCTTATTCATAGAAAAAGTAGGTATGCAAATCCATGGAGATGTGCCGGGGGCGGGATTCGAGCCCGCGACCTCCAGATTATGAGTCTTGCCCCTCTTGTGGAGGTCTGGCGCTCTAACCAGGCTAAGCTCTCAGGCCTACTCATTCTATTCTGCTATGTTCAGTACCCCGGCTTCTCCCGGCATGTAGAGGTTGTAAGAAGCATTTAATTTACTTTATTATCAGAGATGTAAACTAATACCTAAACTAGGCCCATCTGCCATCATTTATAAACTATTTACCACTGCATCAATCAGCATACATCTATACATAAATCTAACAACTAATCCTTGCCATCCTTACCATATGCCTTTAACATAGCATCCCATCTAGCATTACTATGCTTCACCCATTGGAACTTTCTCTGTAGTGATGCTGTGTATATGCTAGCCCAATCGATCCCAGCATACTTACACCATGCATAGAAGAGCCTAGGATCTATGTAGTTCCTTAGGGATGTTGCTAGGTTGTAATCCCTGCACTGCTTTGCAAGTTCTATCTGTAACTTCAACTTCTCTATCCTCTCCTTCAGCCTCTCCTCCTGCTTCTTGGTCTTCACCTCCTTACCCATCAACTCCTTCAGCCTCTCCTCCTTTTTCCTTAACGACTCTTCGAAGTTCTTTGGCACTGCTCTCTTATGGTTGCATGTTATCGCTGCCTGAAGGTTGGCCATCTTTGCATGGTATACCTTGAGGTAATCACTCCCTCCATTTATCTTACCATCAACGCTCAACAAGTAACCCTTTACAACATCTGTAGCAAGGTAGGTTCTGAATGCCTTTGCTGTCAACCCATCCATTATGCCACTCAAGAACCTGTTAACATGCCTGGATGTTATCCCAGCAAATATCTCCTCCCCTTCCTTCTTATTTGCTATGAACTCCTCAAGGTTCTTGTATGCTATCTCATCCATCTCATCCTCTACTGTTATGCTCTTCTGCCATCTAACAGAGTCTTTACCTAGGAAGTCGAACTCTATGCTCTTACCATTGCCATTACTATTGAACTTGATATGCTCAACCCTTAGAGTACTTGCACCAACTGTATCTGCTTCATCAGCATCCTTCTCATCCCCAACCCTCATAGCTAACCTGTAGATGAGGTAGCATACTGTTGCAACCTTCCTCCTCTTCTCATCCCTAGCCTTCATCTCCCTCTCTATCCTTGCTACAACCTTGCCTATCTGCTTCGCTAACCTCATTGCGGTATCGTACTTTGCCTTATCCCTCTCCTGCCTTATCCTTGAAGAATCTGCCAACCATACATACTTCTCCTTGCCTGTCAACTTGTCTATCCACTTTGCAAGCCATATGGAGTCATGATCATGCACTACTGCCTTCCAGTTCGCTTCAGGTACTGGTGCATCCTCACCAAGGTTAAGGATCACATCGCTAGCCTCAACCCTTGGCTTCCATCTTCCTCGAAGTGGATGTTCACCTCTACCCATGAATATGCCTGGAGGTTCCACCATCCAATTTGCTACCTCATACTTCTCACCATCAACTATAGCATATCCATATATGGACTTCAACTGCTCCCTAAGCCTCTTCCTCTCACTTGCTAGCCTCTTCCTAGTCTCCTTATCCATACTGCTCTTCATCTCCTTCTCCCTATCAACATAGGCATACACCTCACTGAAGTCTATATCCTCTACTCTAGCATCTCTATACTTCTCAGGGAAGAGTTTGAGGAAGTCGCTAAGGAAGTTGAGTAGGAACACAGGATCCTTCACATACTGGGTATCCTTCTTCTTTGCAAATGCATAGGCCATCTCCTCCTGCTCTGGTGTAAGCCTTATCATCTCACCCTTTATCCTTATGCTGAGCCCTTTAGGCTCATAGGGGGGAGGTAGTGCTACACCATTATGCTGTAGTTGCCTCCACTTCATCCTCCAAATCTTATACCTTGTACTATAATATAAGTGCAGTTAAGTTCCTTAAGATAATTATCTTGTATATTTGCTGCCATGATCAATACGCTTTGTAGAGGCATGACTCTAGAGCCTCCTTAAGCATAGGCACTGTATCAAATGATGAGATCTCTTCAGGCTTTATCCAGAGGTATGAATCATGCTCCCAGTCAAGCCTTACATCATTGCTACTAGACTCAAATAGGTATGGGTGTACAACCCATATGGTATCATTATCCTCATCCACAACCTCCACTTCTCTTCCAGTACTTATAAGCATAAGAGATGCTCTAGGGATGCCAGTCTCCTCCTCTATCTCCCTGTATGCCCTCTCTAACGCATCCTCAGCCTGCTCTATATAGCCTGAGATCCCAGCCCACTTGTGCTTCATGGTCTTAACCCTGCTACTCCTCCTTAGGATTAGTATCCTACCTTTATGCATTACAAAGGAGGTTACAACATGCACCCTCCTCATCTTATCCCTCTCATCCTCTCCTCTCTAAGCCCTTCTCTTTTCTTCCCTCACTTCTCTCCTCTACTCTACTCTCCTCTCTCCTTCATCCCTTCCACCCATCTCTTACCGCTAATCTCCTTCAGCAGCATGTACATGAGCCTATATGAACCCTCTATATCAGTGCATGATGCTATCTTATGCTTTACCTTGTTATAGATCCTCTCAAGCGCATCCCTATCCCTAGTATCTATACAGGAAAGGAGATGCTCATTACCTGCTATGAACCTCTTAAGGTAGCGCTTAACATGCCTATTCATGAGTAGAGATGAGAATAGCCTTGGATCATCGTTAAGTATACCTTCGAATATGAGTGATTGAAGTGTAAACGTGCTTCCTGCAAGTTCTTTGCATAGTGCTATATCCTTGCAGTCAAGTAGACCAGCAAATGCTACGTTCATTGCATATACCATGCCTAAGACTAGAGCCATTGCTCTATCATGCTCATCAACATCATCAACCCTGATGAGTGTAGCATTAGGGAATATCTCCCTTGCAATATTCTCCTCCTCCATTCCATCAATTACAGGGATGAGTACAAACCTGTTGGATGCATTGATATCAGCACCAGGACCAAAGAGTGGATGCAATGAGAGTGGCTTTACACCATACCTCTCTACAGCATCCCTTAACGCTCTATGCACATCATGCTTGAGTGATGATATCTCTACAAGTATGGAGCCTCTATGCATGTACCTTGCTACTCTGTATATGGCCTTTGGCATCATATCCATAGGGAGGGAGAGCATGATTAGATCTGAGTTGTTAAGGATTGTATAAGTAGATGATGAGGTATAATTGCTCTTAACATCATTGAGTAGTGATGAGTTGACTATGGTTATCCTCTCTTCTCCCCTTTCTCCTCTTCCTTCTACTTCTCTTCCTCCCCCAGCAACATCTTTACCCTCAAGCAATATAGATGATAATGCTTGTAGAGCGTTATCATCTATATCGTTGATGTATAGGCTATACCCTCTCATGTAGAAGTACCTTGTAAACCATGAACCCATCCTTCCTCCAGCGCCTATTATGGTTATCTTCATGTATTGCTACCCCATAAACAGTATGTACATCACATCGTAGCCTTTCCTTGCTCCTCTACACCACTAACCTTCTCTAGCACATCCTTGATTATATCAAGCCCTATACTAAGAAGCCTCTCATCCACTCCTGCTGATATCCTTATGAACCTATCATAGCAAGAGCCGAATCCACTCCCTGGAGCAACTGCAACACCCCTCTCAAGTAGCGCATCTACAAACCTCTTCATATCACAGTTGAGATCAACCTTAGCAAAGACGTACATTGCTCCATCTGGCCTATAGAAGGATAATGGCATATCCATGAGCCTTCTGCATATAAGATCAAGCCTTGACTTTATTATTTCAGCATTCCTCTTAACATCATCCATACTGGAGAGTGCAGCAAGTGCAGAGTACTGTATAGGCTCTGCAACGCATGTAAGCATCATACTCTGCAACCTGCTCATCCCCTCTATAATCTGCCTTGATGTAGTAGCAGCATAACCTATCCTGAAGCCAGTCATCGATGGACCCTTTGAGAAAGATGATACCATTATGATCTTATCATCATTGTAGGAGAGGATGCTTGTGAACTCCTTGAATGCAAGATCAGCGTATACCTCATCGCTCAGTATCATCATGCCTTTGCTCCTTGCAACGTCAACTATAGCATCTAGGGTATCCTTCTCTATCATCTTACCAGTAGGGTTGTTTGGATAGTTAAGGATGATCATCCTTGTATTTTGGTTTATTATGCTCTTTAACTTCTCAACATCTATACTCCATCCATCCTCCAGCCTTGTACTTAACCTCCTTACCTTTACCCCTATGAACTCAGCAATATCGATGTATGCAGGCCATGCTGGCTCTACAACAAGCACCTCATCCCCTGGCTTCAACGATGCTAGCATTGCAAGGTATACTGCGAACCTCCCTCCAGGAGTAACGATTACATCATCCTTGCTTAATGATGCACTGTATCTAGCATTGAGCATATCTGCCATTGCAGATCTTAACTCCTCTATACCCTTGCTCTCAGTGTAATGGTACCTTCCCTTATCCAACGCATCTATGAGCGACTGCCTAACCTTGGATGGGATGGTAAGCCTTGGCTCCCCTATCTCCATGTGTATTATCTCCCTTCCCATTCGCTCAAGCATCCTTGCTTTGGAGAATACATCCACTGGTCTTATCCTTGGTGAATCTCTACCTACAACAGTTGTAGTAGTATTAGTAGCAACTGTTGTTGTAGTAGCAGTAGTAGCCCCATCTCCTCCCATTCTTTCCCCCTCCCTTCCTCTACCCATCTCTTCATACATAGCCTCCTGCACCCTTGTTGACTCTGCAAACAGTAGGTTTAGTATCCTGTTAACGAATATTCTATCAAGGGATAGAGCATCACACATGCTCAGTATATGATTTCTCAACTCATCCTCTGCCTTTGTATCAACTATCCCAAGACCATGCATCCTCTTCACCATGCCTATCCTCCTTGCAATATCTAACCTCTTGCTCAGCAACCTAGCAAGATCCTCTGTTAGGCTCCTTATATCTGCCCTAAGCTCATCAAGTTCATTGCTCATGTAGATCACATTCACTTACTAGCATTCAGCACTGGCTTTATCATACCAGCCCTTATAGCATGGTCAGCAAGGATGAATGCAACCATTGCTTCTACAACTGGTACTGCTCTAGGTACTACGCATGGATCATGCCTCCCTGCAACAACTATCTCTGTACTTTGCATGCTCTCAAGATCTACAGTGCTTTGGGTCTTTGCTATCGATGATGCTGGTTTGAATGCAACCCTTAGCAGTAATGGCATACCATTGCTGAGCCCTCCAAGTATGCCACCAGCATTATTGCTGGTAGTAACAACCTTACCATCCTTTACCGTATATGGATCGTTATTCTCAGAGCCTCTCACACTTGATCCATGGAAACCAGATCCAAACTCAACACCTTTAACTGCTGGTATAGAGAACAATGCTCTGCTTAGATCAGACTCTAATGCACCAAATATTGGCTCCCCTAACCCTATGGGCATGTTCAATGCAATACACTCTACAACCCCGCCAAGGGAATCACCATCATGCCTTGCTCTGATTATTGCTTCCCTCATAAGCTCAGCAGTCCTTTGGTCTGGACACCTTACATCGTTGCTGTATCTTAACCTCTTTGCATCTATTGATAGGTTTGAGTCCATCCTTATACCTCCTATCTCAAGAGTATATGCTATCACCTCTATGCCAAGTGTATAGGCTAGTAACTTCTCTGCCAATGCTCCTGCCATGACGAATGTTGCAGTCAACCTACCAGAGAACCTACCCCCTCCCCTGTAATCATTGTATCCAGCATACTTGATATATGCTGGGTAATCTGCATGACCTGGTCTAGGTTTGAACCTGATCTGCTCATACGCTCTAGAATCCTGATCCTTGTTCCAGATGAGCATGCATATAGGTGCGCCAGTAGTGTATCCATTGAAGACCCCAGAGAGTATCTCAACCCTATCCTCCTCCTTCCTTTGAGTAGTAACTATTGACTGGCCAGGCCTCCTCAGATCCAACTTGATCTGTATATCCTCTTCCTTTAAGGGGAGGCCAGCGGGGCAACCATCTACTACAACCCCTACACATCTACCATGACTCTCCCCAAATGTTATCATGCTGAGACGCTCCCCTAACACGTTACCAAGCATATGCAAGGCTTATCTATATAGAGACATATATCTTTTAAAATCATCTACTTGAAGTGATACCATAAGCATCCCAACATATCAATTGATGGTGTTGCAAGTTGGTATCTTTGTCAACATATCTACCTTTACATTTAAAAGTAGTAGAGGTAAAGCAAGGTCATGCTCAGGTGTAGATCAAACAATATTATGAAGATAGATGAGGATCATACCATAGTATTTGATGACTTTCATAATGTTGAACTTGATGAGAAGGCAGATATGATATTTGCTGATCCTCCATTTGGGATAGAGTTCAAGGCAAACATGGCAACATACAACAGGAGCCCAGATGCATTATCATACGTTGAGATACCAAGCAAAGAGTACCCAGCATTCATAAAGAGCCTTGTTGGGTGGTGCTATACTAACCTTAAGGATGATGGGAGTATGTGGCTAGTCTCAGGTTGGAACAATCTTAGACATGTGCTTGATGCTGTTGATGATGTAGGGTTCATAACACTGAACCATGTTATATGGAAGTACCAGTTTGGTGTATTTACACGCAAGAGGTTTGTAACATCCCACTACCATCTCCTGCTTCTTGTAAAGGATAAGGATAGATACACGTTCAACAAGCCAGAACATTATGCTGAGGATGTATGGATTATAAAGAGACCATATAAGCATGGTGAGGCTACTGCTGGCAATGAACTTCCAGATGAGTTGGTTGAGAGATGCATATACACATCATCAAACAAGGGCGATCTGGTTGTTGATCCAGTACTTGGCTCTGGCACAACCATGAAAGCATGTAGGAAGATGGGTAGGAGGTGTATAGGGATAGAGATAAACCCTGCACTTGAAGCAAGGATTGTGAGAAAACTTGCTCTACATATCTCTAATGATAATGAAAATATGAAGTTACACGATGTAAATCTCAGTCTATGATCCTAACATCTGCACCTATCCTTACAAGATCATCTAGGAACGATGGATATGAGACATCAACGCTGCTAAGCCCTCTAACTATTGAGTGCTCTGTAAGCATGGATGCTATGCAGAGTACCATGAACAGCCTATGATCATCATAAGACTCTAGCATAGCATTCTTGAGAACCTTTGGAGGGGTTATGATAAGACCATCATCCAACTCTTTTACAACAGCCCCAAACTTGCTTAACTCCCTAGCAAGGTTTGCTATCCTATCTGTCTCCTTGAACCTTGCATGTGTAACCCCCCTTATCTCAACTCTCCCCTTGCTCTTTAATGCTAGTATAGCAACAACTGGGAGGAGATCTGGTGTATCAGCAAGGTTGAACGCTCCACCATCAAGCATGCTCTCCTCAACATGTACCATACCTCTCCCAGTATCAACATGTATCCTAGCACCCATATCCCTCAGTATATCAACTATCCTAGAGTCACCCTGTGGTAGTGTAAAGTCCAAGCCTTCAACCCTAACACTCCCACCAGCAAGGGCACCAGCAGCAAGCATTATTGCAGCACTAGAAAAGTCCCCTGGTACTGTAAAGTTGGTATGCTTGTACTCCTGTCTTGCTATGCTATAATGCTTGTAATCATCGTTATCAACTCTTGCTGAGAATGCTCTCATAACTGCTATTGTTGAGTCTATGTACGGCCTTGACACCTGCTCTCCCATGATGCTCAACACCACATCATGCCTTGCATATACAGATGGTATAAGCAGTGCAGAGATGAACTGGCTTGATATGCTACCAGTTATCCTTGCCTCTCCCCCCTCAATACCATGCCCATTGATGAGTAATGGAGGGGTGCCATCTGCAAGTGACCGGCATTGTACTCCCAACTGCTTCAACGCATCTAGCAGTGGTTGCATAGGCCTCCTATTGAGGCTAGAGTCGCCATAGAGTAGTGTACTCCCTTCCTTGACTAATGCTGATACAGCTGCAAGTATCCTTATTGTTGTGCCAGAGTTTTCAGCATCTATCTCTCTATAGCCAAGTGTAAACTCCCTTCTTCCATAAACTATGAGCATCCTGCCCCTGCTACCCCTGTTACCCTCGCTACCCCCGCTAGCATTACCAATGCTATCACGAGTACTGCTGCTAGTAATCCTACTACTACCACCACCATACCCATCATCCTCAAGTCCTATGTAGGAGCCAAGTACCCTGCATCCATGTATAGTTGCATTGGTATCCCTAGCAAGGAGTGCATTCCTTACTATGGATGCTTTGCCATCATCAACTAGGGAAGAGACAACGATTGCTCTATGCGTATAGCTCTTGCTTGGAGGGCATACTATACTACCATCTATCCTTGAACGCCTAACCTCAACGCTATCCCTCAACCATGCTCACCACTGCCTTCTCATTACTTGCCTTACTCCTTATAACCTCTCCGTAGTTCTGCCATACATATGCTATATCCTTAGCCTTGCTCTCGCTATCAGTGATTGCAGTAACTGCTGGACCGTTACCACTTATACCTGCTGCTAGAGCACCATGCTCAAGGGCATCCAGAACAAGGTTGTATGGAATAGATAGAAGAGATGAGACTAGCACACCATTGAGTATCATAGCATCCCAATACCTCCCATCCTCTGCAAGCCTTACAGCATGGTTGAAATGCTCTACAAGTAGAGGGTGCCTAAGCCTCATAGGATCACTCCTCCTTATCCCCATAGGTAGGAGTATCACAACATTAACATTCTCATCTACCCTCTCATGCTTTAGTATCCTCCTAGCATGGTTATCAGTAACAAATATACCACCAAAGTAGCATGCACATGCATCGTCGAATGCCCCAGTTATACTCACCCTGCTCTCTATAGAGGCTGAGACAGCAGCATCTATAACCTTAAGATCTCTAGCAGTTATCCAATCTCTAGCATCATCATGGTTATCCTCATCACCATAATTATCATCGTTAACAACTAACCTATGGCAGGCAAGTGCTATAGCATTTGATACAGCACTTGAACTCTTGAGACCATAGCCCATAGGTATCCTTGACCTTATCTCTATAGCAATATCCTTATGCTTGAGCATATCATCTGGCATGATCCTCTTGATTATGTTATGGATGAACCCTACATCTCCTGTATTAGACACAATCCTACCTTGCCCACTGCTCATCCTCACAGTAACGTTGACTCCTAACCCTATACCAAGGGTTGAACCCTTGCCAGTTGGTATTGCATTTACTATGGATATTGCACCATGCATATTTACCATGGCAATCCTAGTATTGCTATTGGTATCTCTATCCATGCCTATCACCAAATGCCAAGTATCTTAGCACAGCATTGCTCATAACATCTCTAGGTGCATCTATACCAAGCCAGATATCCAATGCCTTTGCACCCTGCTCTACAAGCATCTCATAACCATGGATGATCATTGCATCTGCATTGAGGGCATTCCTTATCAGTCTAGTCTCCATAGGCCTATAGACTAGATCATAGACTATGCTCCTACTATCTATATCATTGCTATCGAGTATGCTAACATCCTCATACCCATGGTAGCCTTGCATGCCTATAGGAGTAGCATTGACTATGAGATAACATTGCTTGGAGTACATCCTAACATACTCAAGTTGCACTATCCTACATTCTATACCATTGCTAACTGCCATCTCGTAGAGTGCCTTAACCTTAGCATCATCAACCCTCCTGCTAGCAATTATCACCTCGCCAACATGCTCATCAATGAGTGCTATCAATACTGCCCTAGCAGCACCACCAGCACCCATGATCATCACACTCTTACCTCTCAATTCTATACCTCTCCTCCTCAATGGTTGGATGAAGCCATAAACATCTGTATTGTAGCCCTTAAGCCTTGAGCCATCAACCTTCACAGTGTTGACTGCATTTACCCTCTTGCAGAGAGGGTCTAGATCATCAAGCATATCCATTATCCTTATCTTGTGCGGTATGGTTACATTGAAGCCTAATGCTCTATCCCTAAGCATCTCAACTGCACTACTCAACTCATGCTCCTTAACCCTCATAGCAATGTATCTATAACCAAGCCCTAGAGAAGAGAATACTGCATTATGCATTGCTGGGGATAGAGAATGCTCTACAGGGTCACCAATGACACAGAAGATCTTGCTATCGTTATTACTAATACTAATGCTACTACTACTGTTGCTATTGCTATCATTGCTACTCCTGCCATTTTTACTATCCATCATAGCACTACTACTACCACCATTACCATACCTACCTTTATTTATCATAATACTAATCAGTATGCCATGCTTGGTTGTTTATTCATCACTCCTACCTATCTCATCTATCCATGCATATCATGTAATACAGAGCCTATAAGCCTTGCTACCATATCTATAGTATATCTGTCATTCCTTATGCTCTTTGCATAGCCATTCTCATCCATGACTTTGTATATCATTCTCATCTGCCTTAGCGTGAGTTGGGATGGTGCTAGAGGTTTGTCTAGAGCAGCGTAGGTGTATGGTGCACCAAGCATTGTGCATAGTACTCTTGATGCTAATCCATGCTCCCCCATGCAGAATGCTACTAGTTGGATACCATCCTTCTTCTTATACTTATCCTTTATAATATCGTATAGTGAGAGTATGCTCTCATTATCTTCTACGCTCTTTGCCATCGTTACTATCTTCACATTCCTGCTATACTTTAACATCCCATCCATTATCTCAGCAAGTCTATTCCTGCTTGGTGTATTGTTGAAGTCATGGTATGATATGAGAAGATCACAGTTAAGTGCCCTCAGATGATCATACAACTCCTCATCCCTCTCTACAGTCTTGTACTCAACATCAAGCAGCATTGGTCTGAATGATGCTAGCCTCTTCAGCACCATCAACCTCTCAGCCTCACTCCCATTGAAGGCTCCTCCTTCATCCCTGCTCCTGCATGTGAAGATCATCCTATCCCTATGCTCCATAACCACATCTAGTAGATCATTTATAGCCTCCTTGCTGGAGTAATCAAACCTAACCTCTACCATATCTGAGCCTTCGTTGAATGCTCTTGCTACATCCAATGCAAGGCTCCTACTGCTATCTCTTGCTTGTATGCTTGTACATATCTTATAACTAATAATCATAATAAATCACCATATGCTTATCCATCCATCTATCAATCCATACAACCATCCATACATCATACAACCAACCAATTAATTAATTCAATTCCATCTATAAAGATAATGTTACTTCTCAAGGATGAACTCATCAACCTCTATGCCAAAGTGCCTTCCTCTGCTACCCTTTGCATACACAAGCACCTCATCCCCAACCTTAAGATCTGTAACTGCTATGAGCCTGTTATCCCTGCCTATGAACCTTATAGTCTCTGCATTCTGTACTATTATGCTACCCTCCTCCTTTACCCCATCTACATCAACCTCAGCCTTAACAAGCCTCATAGGCCTAGTCTCTATCTTAACCCTTCCCACAATAGCGTTCCTAGCCTTCCCATCCATATTCACTATAAGCACCTCATCCCCAGCCTCGATCTCTGAGAGGTACTTTGTCCTACCATCTGGCATGAGTGTGTAGCAGTGTACTGCTCCAGCATTAACCCTGAACGGTCTTGGGGATGTGAACTCAGAGCCTATAGCCTCGTTGTGCATGAGGAATAGAAAGTTTGCCCTACTTCCTATAAGCATCCCTTCTCCAACCTTCAGCATGGATGCTGTATCTATGCATGCTCTCTCTCCAACACCAGAGTCCCTCACATCCTTCACTACCGCATATACAAGTTTGAACTCCTTACTCTGCATGTAAACAAGACTCTGCCTAACACTTGCTATATCACTAGCCTCAAGGACAACACCATCAACTCCTACTTGGAGTACGTTAAGCAATGTCCTAACCTCATTAGCATCCCTTGCATATGCAAGTATCATACTCTTCATGCCCTGTAACTTCGCTATTATATTCTCCAATGGTATTATCTTCCAATCATCAGCATCAACTAGCACAAAATCAGCATTATGCTTTGCAGCATCAACTATAGTATCCTCATCCCTCTTGCTCTTAACATTTACAAGTAAGCCAGCGCTCTTGCCACTGCTCTTTGTCTTGATGAGTTCATCAATGCTTGAGCATACCTTCATATCAGCATCATCGCTCTCATATACTGTTACAAAGTAATCAAGTGATGAGGATGATAGCAATGATGGATCTATGTAGATGTACCTTATACCCTCATCCCTCAGTTGGGATAGGAATGATTCTATGTTGGAGCCCAGAGGCTTAACAATTAAGGATTTGTAACCTTTGCCAATCTTGTCTAACATGTTATTACTCACCTATCTCCTTCAACGCCTCTTTAACACTTGCATTCTCAAATATTATGCTTGCTAGAGCCCTTATCATGGCTGGAGGGTCTCTGTGCTGGAATATGTTCCTGCCAAATGTAACACCTACTGCTCCAGCCTCCATTGCCCCTTTTGTCATCTCCAACACCTCCTCATCGTTACTTGTCTTTGGGCCTCCTGCAATAACTATGGGTACAGGGCATCCCTTGACTACCCTCCTAAAGCTGTCAGGATCTCCAGTGTAGACAGTCTTCACAATATCTGCACCAGCCTCAGCACCAACCCTTGCTGTATGTGCAACAACATCTGGATCATGTGGATTCTTTATATTCTCACCTCTAGGGTACATCATTGCTATCAATGGCATATTCCACTCTATACACTCACTTGCTACATGCCCTAGCTTGATGAGCATCTCAGGCTCCTCCTTGGAGCCTATGTTTATGTGCACAGATACACCATCAGCACCAAGCCTAACAGCATCCTCAACGCTGCCCATAAGCACCTTCCTGTTTGGTGCAGGACCAAGGCTTGTGCTACCTGAGAGATGGACTATGATACCAACTTTGCTTGGTCTAGGCATGCTCCTCAATATACCCTTATTAATAAGCACACTTGTAAGCCCAGAATCCTCGCATCTGTATATCATGCTATGGATATCATCTATCCCTGCTATTGGGCCAGAGGAGATGCCATGATCCATTGGGATGCAGAGCATCTTCCCATCCCTCAGTATCCTGCTTAGCCTAATCTCCCTCCCAGTAACCATAGGGAAGAAAGAAAATGAACCTATTTAAAAAAGTTGTTAAAGTAGTCCTTGTTGTGTTGTGTCGTATTATGTTATGATTAACCTATCTACACATGCTGTAACCTAAGCTACGATCTCTGCTGTTGCAAACCTGTTTGCAACGTTGGATATCCTTATCTTGTACTCCTTACCTATCTCTGCGCCCTGCACGAATATAACAAAACCCTTGATCCTTGCAACACCATCGCCCTTCTTGCTCATCTCATCTATCCTTACTGTGTACTCCTGTCCCTTCTCTACTGGCTTAGGTCTTATATCGAAGCCTGTATTTCTTTTCGTACGTTACACCTCCTATCCTTCTTCTAGATACCTAAATATAAATTAATGGCTATTGTAAAGGTGATGTATATGTTATGATAGCAAAGGTTACCATACCATTGCGGTTATGTGTTGATGCTGGCTATGGCAAGGTAAATATGGTAAACGTTAAATATGATATAGTGATGGTGCATATCTATGAGTAGTGAAGTTAGTCAGGATGTAAAGACTATAGATGTAAGAGGCTTATTCTGTCCTGAACCAGTGTTCAGAACAAAGATTGCAATGGAGAGGCTCTCTGTTGGTAGCATGCTTAGGGTTATTGCTGATGATCCAGATGCTGAGGAGGATATAAAGAGGTGGGTTCAAAGAACAGGCCATGAACTGATCAGCCTAAGCAAGGAAGGAAGCAATCTGATCTTCCTTATAAGGAAGAAGTAGAAGATGTAAGCAAGAGGAGGGGAGTGAGTGAGAGAGAAGAAGGGAGGAGAAGAGATAAGATGAAGGCATTAACACCAGAACTCCTGAATAAGATAGGTAATACGCCATTGATAGAGTTAAGATCGTTCTCAAGTAGCAGGGTAAGGGTACTTGCAAAGTTGGAGTGGTTCAATCCTTTCGGCTCTGTCAAGGATAGAGCAGCGTACTGGATGTTCAAGGATGCAGAGGGTAAAGGGCTAATAGCTAGAGGTAAGCATGTTATAATAGAACCAACATCTGGTAACACTGGGATAGCACTTGCAGGGATAGCAAGGCTTTTAGGCTATGAGGTTGAGATAGTCATACCTGAGAAGGTAAGTAAGGAGACCAAGGACATCCTTAGAGCATTAGGAGCAAACCTCTACGAGACATCTGATGATCTCTGCCCTAGGGTAGGTGTTGGCACAGATCAAAGCATATCCCTAGCAAAGGCAATAGCAAGGGCTAGACCAGATAAGTACTACATGCCCAATCAGTATGAGAATGATGCTAACTTCCTTGCACACTATGAGGGTACTGGTCCTGAGATATGGGCACAGACAAATGGTAAGGTAACACACTTTGTAGCAGGGGTTGGTACTGGAGGTACTATAACTGGTGTAGGGCTCTACTTGAAGGAGAGGAACAAGGCTATAAGGGTTATAGCAGTTCAGCCTCAGAAGCAGCATCTGATCCAAGGACTAAGGAACTTTGAAGAGTCCAATATACCAACACTCTTTGAGCGTAGGGCAAATGTTGTTGATGAATGGCACACTATAACAAATGAGGAGTCATTCAAGATGGTTAGAGAACTGTATGAGAGGGAGAGGCTTCTAGTAGGACCATCATCTGGATGTGCAATGGCTGCAGTATGCAAGGTTAAGGAGAGGATAGAGTCCTCATTAGATAGAGTTGAGGAGGATTATGATGGTGATGATGGTAATAGAAATGGTAATGGTAATGGAAGAAGGGAGAATATCATAGTTGTAGTATTTGCAGATAACGGTAGAAAGTTCAGAAGCCTATATTCTCAGCAAGGTGTATTCAGTAATGAAGAGTTCGATGATGCATTAAGGAATGCTATCATGCTTGGTGAATCGTTCTTTTAATTGATTTATTTAGATTCAGTTAATACATTAGTGGAGTTGACTGTTGATATCAATCTCTTAGAATAAAGATGACTATATGATGAATGAATTGTTGTTTGATGTTGGTGTGGTTCTATTGTATTCTGATAGTTATTCATTAAGATAATTCCTGTATGTATCAATATATTAAGAAAGGTATTAGCGCTTCATAATATCCACATTGACCAGCGATATTTATAGAATAATAGGTATATTTTATATAAACTTTGCTTAGAAATTATTATTGATTAGTAATCCTAACAAACTTTATTAGTATGACTAAGGTAAGATGGGATGTAGAGAAAGAGAATTAATAGAATCATTACTACGAGATATGGATAAGTTCTGGTTTGTGGATGATTAATGGATACCTATAAGAGAGGTTCCAGTAGGCGATGTTATAAATCCATACCTGATAGATTGCATACACCCTAACAAGTGTAGATAATGTTATTATTAACGACTCCATAGAAAGACTTGCTCAAAGGATAGGAACTATAATAAAGTTGTTTCCACCACCAACAAACACCTATAGATATAATTTGTGAGGAAATACACTACAATATTATTTGTTATGATGATACTTCTCAGCAAGATACCTCTCAACATCTAGAGCAGCCATGCACCCAAACCCAGCAGCAGTTATAGCCTGTCTATACACTGGATCATGTACATCCCCAGCAACGAATACACCATCTATATTGCTCCTTGTACGATCTCTAACCTTTATGTAGCCATGTTCATCCATATCTATCTGACCCTTGAATATCTGTGTGTTAGGCTCATGTCCTATAGCAACGAATACCCCTCCACACTTCAACTCATACCTCTTATCAGTTGTGAGATCCCTTATGAGTACTGCGTTAACCTTCCTATCTCCAAGTATATCCTCAACCACAGAGTTCCATACAAAACTTATCTTTGGGTTTGTGAATGCCCTCTCTTGCAGTATCTTGCTTGCCCTCAACTTATCCCTCCTATGCACTATCTGAACCCTATTTGCAAACTTTGTTAGGAATAGTGCCTCTTCAACTGCACTATCCCCTCCCCCAACTACAACTAAATCCTCGCCCTTGAAGAATGGTCCATCGCATGTTGCACAGTACGATACACCTTTGCCAGCAAACCTCTCCTCACTCTTCAAACCAAGCTTCCTTGGTGATGCTCCAGTGGCAATTATAACAGCATCTGCCTCAAACCTCTTATCCACAGTGTTTATTATGAAGGGATTATGCATGAAATCAACACTTGTAGCAACGTCATCCAGTATGGTTGCTCCAAACCTTTCTGCCTGAGCACGCATATTCATCATCAACTCTGGTCCAAATATCCCATGGGGGAAGCCTGGAAAGTTCTCCACAGTGCCTGTGTTCATCAACTGCCCTCCTGGAAGGTTACCACTTATCACAAGCGTATCCAACTTTGCCCTTGCAGTGTATATGGCAGCAGTCAGACCTGCAGGACCAGAGCCAAGGATTATAACTGAGTACTTTGGCTTGAGTTCTCCACCCTCCTCCATAGATATTGTTGATATGTGTATGGAGTTGGACATGGGAGAGCATCAAAGCAAACCTTATTTAAATCATGATATGATATTAACTCATAAGGATGAGGATATGGAATGACGTCACCATCGCTACCACTACTCCTATTGTATGATGATAGGTGTAATTACTGTACAAGGTTTGCCTTCCTAGTGTATAGACTCGCTAAGATGGGAGATGGGATGATGCTTATAGGGCTTAACAGCATAGAGGGTTACAGGATCAAGTCTCTGCTATATGAACACTGTAATGATCCAGATGGCATGTTCTGGTTGTTGTACTTCAACCCTGACTGTATAAAGGCATATGGGGGTAGGGCAGCACTCTTTAGGCTTGTCATTGAACTTATCAAGTCAGCATTTGGCATTGTAAGGAGAGGGAAGGAGGGTAATGTAGGCATGTACTATACTAATAATAATAAAGTATGTATCATGAATGATGCTGAGAGCAATGCTCATCTATGCATAGCATCTAATAGATGCAATCTCATATCAAGGTTGATAAGCCTACTTGTTAAGGGTGAGAATGTAACTATAGCATATGAGCAAAAATAGATTGTATAATTGTATACTTTACTGCTAGCATAGTTACTACCAGCTCTAGTAGAGATCTTATCTTATGTAGATCTATTATCTAATCAGGGTTCTACGCTTACCTCAACCTCTTCCTTCAACTTCATTGCTGCTATCTCTGCTGCCCTCCTTCCAGATAGTAGCATGGCACCAAATGTAGGTCCCATCCTTGGGAGCCCAAATGTCTCAGCAACACTCATTCCAGCAGCTATCAGTCCTGGGTAAACCTCTGATGTATGCTCAACTACCAAATCCTCAGACTGCTCAACCCACATTGGGTTCATGCCAGAGAACTTAACTAGCCCTCTATCCATGAGCCTCTTCACAGCAACAGCATCATGACCAGATGCATCTATAACAACCTTAGCCTCTAGTGCTACTGGATCAACGCATGTTATGTTCCTTGGGAGTGCAGATACTGGCATCCAGTTAACAACAACACCAGCAACCCTATTCCTCCTAAGCACTAGGTCATCAAACTTTGTTAGGTTAAGGAACTTCACTCCAGCATCACATGCAGATGCTATCAACTTGGAGCATGCATTGGGACCAGGAGTTGCGTATAGACCATCGCTAACCTCTTTATACTTCACACCCAACTCATCTAAGATCTTGTTTGCTGGAGCCCTGATGGTTATAGGGTTCATCATGAAGCCTCCAATCCAGAACCCTCCTCCAAGGTAGTTGTTCTGCTCAACTATGAGTGTCTTGAATCCTCTTCTTGCAAGATCCCTTCCAGCCATAAGCCCTGCAGGACCAGCACCTATTATTATAACATCGCTATCAGCATACTCCATGAACGTCTCATGGAACATCTCCGCTATAGCTCTGGTTATCTCCTTCTCGCTCACCTTTGCAAATATAGGCATATGCATACTCCTCAGTAGTGATATTTAATGGTTGGTATAGCACAATGCAAGGTATCTTATCTGATATGCATGACCATGCCTACACACTACAGCTTGCATGGTAAAATCTTATATAGGATGTTGAATAATCTAATCCTGTACCAGAAGCTATGGATAGCGATAGTAGTGGTAGTGATGATCATACCGTGGGTTTTGATGCTGGTAGAAGGGTATCCAAGATAGCATTCATAACCCTATTTGCGCTTGGGGTTGCTGAGGTAGCCATAGGATTAATAAGCAATAGTGTAGTGCTCATAGCAGATGGTATAGACTCGTTTGGTGACTCTGCAATAATACTCATAGTACTACTTGGCTTATTCTTTGCTACTAAGCAGAATAATAATAGTAAGGGAAGCAATGGTTCAGGCAATGATGCAAACCAACCTTGGTTAGGCTACTACAAGATAGAGAGCTTCGCTGCATTCGTTGCTGCAATAGGCATGGTTGGAATGGGTATAGTGATAATAGTTAGAGCAGTAGAGGCGTTGATCAATCCTATAGAGATTGTGCATCCAGAGATAGCATTGATAACCCTTGCATTTGCTGCTGGCATATCTGGCTATAGGGCAGTGCAGATGAATAGGATAGCAGGTAGGTATAAACTACTCTCATTGAAGGCTGGAGCAAGGAATGCAATAAAGGATAGCATGGCCTCAGTGATAGGGTTCTTCAGCATACTTGTAGCAGTGTACCTTGGTTTCCCACAGGCAGATCCCATAGGCGCTATAATAATAGCAGCATTCATCTTCTCCATATCATACTACATACTCAAGGACTCTTCATTGGTGCTCTTGGATATAATAAGTAATCCTCAGATGGTTGAGCAGGTAAAGACCCTTATAGAGAGGAGCCATGGTGTGAAGGTTAGCAGTATATCATTGCGTCCTATGGGTCCATTCTTGTATGCTGATATAAATGTGGTGCTTGATGGTAGCATGACTGTTGCTGAGTTCAAGAGACTTGCTAATAGCATAAAGAAGAGTGTAAGGAAGAGGTTCCCCAGCATTCAGAGGTTAACAGTGATAATAGAGCAGTCATGAAGGTGTAAATCAAGATGATGATAGCATGGTTTATTGATTGGTGGAATGCTTATTCACTTATCCAGCCATAAATCCATAAATCCATCAACCCAGCCATTCAGCCAATCAGTTAGTTAGTTAACCATAACAAACACTCTTGCTACTACTGCTCAGTTAATTGATAAATAAATCACTCACTCTATCCTATCTGCACTCCCTTCATTACTCTGAACCTGCCTTGTAACCTTCAACTGCCTCCTATACATAGATACTATCTCATCAACACTTGTAGCATCTTCAGCATTCTTATCATCCCTTATCCTTCCAGTGAACTTTGGGAACCTCAACGCTAGGCCATTACCCTCCCTTATAACGTTCAGTGCACATGTATGCAATGGGCTGAGCGTTATCTCAGATGCTATAACCTCTATAACTATCTTGGGTTCGAACCATACATCAGCATCAAGCCTTGAGTTTACCCTAACATGTCTATGCTTGAGTATGTATGGGCTGAGCATAGTATGGAACCTCTCCAGATCCTCATCTGTGAACCCTGTACCAACCTTGCATACTGTATAGAATGTATCATCCTCCCTGTTGTATGATGCTAGGAGCAGTGCACCATACCTTCCAGTCCTCCTACCTCTACCATGGAATGCACCAACGACAACAAGGTCTAGGGTATCTGCCAACTCACTCCTATACTCCCTCTTCAACTTGATCCATGCATAGCCCCTTGCACCAGCCCTGTATGGGCTGTTAAGATCCTTGAGCATTAGCCCCTCGCACCCTTCATTTATTGCCTTAAACATGTAATCCTCTATGCTCTTTGCATCACTTACCATAAGCATAGGAACTATACTTACCATACTACTACTATTGCTACTCTCTACATCAGAGATAAGATCCTCAAGTATCCTCCTCCTCTCCATGTATGGAAGATCTATGCACTCCTTACCATCTATGTAGAGGATATCGAATAGGTTCAAGGTTATAGGATACTCCTTCATAGCCTCCTCTATACCATACTTCCTGCGCCTATGCATCAACTCCTGGAAAGGTAGATACTCCTGGGTATCCTGATTTATTGCAACTGCCTCCCCTTCAACTATGAGGTCTCTTGCTCTTCTTATACCTGCTATAGCATCTACAGCATCAGGGTAATGATTGGTTATATCCTCAAGCCTCCTAGAGAAGATCTTAACTGTATCATCATGCTTGTGTATCTGAAGCCTCTCGCCATCAAGCTTGTACTCTGCAGCACACCTCCCCCCCATCCTCCCAAGTGCTTCTTCAGCGCTTGAGACCCTCTCAGCCAACATTGGTCTTATAGGCCTGAAGAGTTCCATCCTTATCGCCTTTACAGCATCAAGCCCTCCATACACTAGCACCCTTGCTACCAACCCAAGATCACTTGTAAGGTTATAGGCCCTCTCAAGAACCTCTCTATTCTCCTTGCTCTCTGTGAATGCTATTGCTAGTGCATCAAGCAGTGTATAATCTGCTATACCCAGCCTTAACTTAGCAGTAACCATCTTAAGTATGTACTTACCCTCTCTAGGCTCAGCATCGTTAAGTAGGTTGCATAGATACCTTATCTTTACATCTTGAGAGCCTTCGCCTTTGAGCATTGCAACCTTCTCTAGTGTAGAGTAAACCCTCTCTACAGTTAGCCTATCCTTGAAGAGTACTGATTGAAGCCTCTTGCTCAATGCCTCCTCAGCAGCCTCGCCTATATCCCCTCTCCTTACATACATCTCCTCAACCTTCTTCATATCAATGCCAGAGGATATGGATAGTGCTCTAAGGGCCATCTTATCCGCTATACCAAGTTCTATACCCTCATACTCTGGCTTTAGCCTTCCAAGCATGAGGTATACAACCTTGTCTATGAGTTCTTTTGGAGTGCTCTTGAGTAATCTAACGATGAGATCGGTAAGTTCTGTTCTCTTGCTTGTAGCCTCCATCTCGTTGAATACATCTACCACTATAGAGTAGTCCATACAGCACATTTAACATGATAGGTTAATAAGTTGGTTGCCCTAACTCAATCACATGGGTGGAGCAGGAAAGAAGTCAATAGGAGCAGAGGCTAAGAGGCAGCTTAAGGAACAGGAGCAAGAGGCGAGGAAGGAGAAGGGCAAGAAGGAGAAGGGTGAGGAGAGGCAGAAAGGTGCTGTGATGGTTGATGATAAGCAGGTGATCAATGCCCTATCCTCCCTCAAGGCTATAACTGCTCATGCACTAGCAAGGAGCATAGGGGTTAAGGTCTCAGTTGCAAACTCTATACTGAAGAGGTTTGAGGCTCAAGGTATGCTTAAGAGGTTTGGAGGCTATAGTGGGCACTACGTCTATCAACTTGTAGATAGCAAGGCTACCAAATAGGTAGAGAGGATATTATTGTTATTGATTGTATAGTGTAGCATCTTATAATGATTAGGCGGAAGCAAGCAAGAGTACATCTCCAGCGCTTGTACTCTCTAGTACATCCATATTGCTTACGACCCTTCCCAAAGGGTTGAACATCATACCCTTTATATCCTTGAGGAATATGCATACAGCACCATTTGCAACCATGAACCCTATATCCCCCCTCTTGAACTCATCCCTCTGCTTCTCCCTACCAACTGCCAGCCCTGTCTCCATGTAGATGAAGAGTCCATCGTACCTATGAGCCCTACCCTCTATTGGCAATGCTCTAAGTATTGAGCCTACTGTGAGTGGGGCTAGATGCCTAGCAAACTCGCACTCACACCTACCTTTGCCCTTCAGTTCTAGAGTAAGCCTTATCCTAGATACAGACATTATGCAAGCATTCACCAGCAGTAACGTTTATTTGTATTGTTAAGGATTCTGCATCTGTTTGGTAGAAGAGGGCAAACCTTCCAAGTCAAAGAAGAGTAAAGCATCAAAGAAGGAAGAGAAGGGAAGGAGTGATGATGCTGGTAAGCAAGAGCATGATGTTAAAGATACTTTGGATGAGAGTGCTGAGAGGAAGGATGTTCAAGCACAAGTAGGTTCTACACTTGTTGTTGAGGTAGAGAGAACTCAAGTAGATCAGCAAGCACAGCTGCAGCAGGAGCAGTCATCGAAGGGTAGCAATGAGGTAAGCATAAACCTTGTAGAGGTTAGAGCAGAGGATAGAAAGGTTCTGATAGGTCCTGCTAGGCTAACAAGGTTTGAGAAGGCTAGGATAGTTGGTGCTAGAGCACTGCAACTATCTCTAGGCGCACCACCACTCATCCAGATACCAAAGGATGCAGTAGATCCTATCTCAATAGCAGAGTATGAACTGAGTAGTAAGGCACTGCCTATATCCATAAGGCGCATACTCCCAGATGGGCACTATCAGGATATCCCCATAGCATGGTTGATGAATTGATCTTTACCCTAATTTTTGTTGAATACAATCAATGATAATATAAATAATAAAGATAAATAGGTACTCTAAGATAGAAAAAAAATCTCTTATGCTACTTATTACTCCTTACCATTGTCATGTTGGTCTTGGTCTTCCTCTTGCTTATTATGTCAAGTATTGTATATGTACCGAACATCCCTACTACGAACGCAATTATTGCGTATACCTCTATCATCCTGATCACCAACACTATACTATAAGAATTTGAATATAAACATGCTTCAGCATAAAATAATAAGAATTTCATTTCTAGAATAATCATCAAGAAGGCAGCTTATTATTCATTAATTTTATCTACAGGTTAGACCTCCTTCAACTTGCTCTCATCGAATGAACCAGAGGCATACCACTTGTACCTGAAGAAGTCTATGCACCATTCACGGAACAATGGATCGCTACCAAATAGCATGTGGTTGAGATCTGTATTACCATGCTGATCAGGGAAGAGTACAGCAGCATGCTTATCTGTTGCTATAACCATAACCTCAACCCTCTCACACATCCTCCTCTCAACTATACCCTTCCTTATGTACTCCTGCCAGCCTAGCCTGTTGAGTATCTCCTTCCTACCTTTTGGTACTATGGTATTGTAGCCAAATATGTATGAGAATCTTATACCCTGCCTGACCCTCTCTACTAGAGGTTCTATAAGGTCTAGAGGCACTTGAGCCATCAACTCCATTATATACTCCTGAGCATTAGCATACATCATCTTCCACCTCTCAAGCACTGCAACAACACCATTGACAAGTTCAGTGTTGTTAAGTGCACCAATACGTTGTATGAACTTCATTGGTAGATCTCCAAACGTATGCTCCTCAAAGTAGTGCTTGTTCTTTGCTAGGAACTCGAACGATGGTATCTGTGTTATCACACTCCTACCATATGTTGTTAGTGAGAGCATTCCATCAGCATCCTTCTTAACAAGCCCAGCATCAATTAGCCTGTTGGTATTTCTGTGTACCTCTTGCACTGTAGCATCCAACTCTTTTGCAAGGGTTGAGAGCTTCATGCTCTTCTCACTCAACTTGAAGAGTATGCTCCTCCTTAACTCACCAGCAAGTTCCCAGAATATATCGTATGGCGATGCTTCATCCATCATACTTTTACTCATATTGGTAAATCATATACACTTGCATCTAAATTTTTTGATTGTAATAACTTTATTACTTTAACGCTTCTCAATTAACCCCTTTCTGTAGTTCTCTATAGCATTAAGGATTACCTGTTTAGCCTCATCAGCATCCTTCCAACCTATAACCTCAACCTCTTTTCCTTCAAGCTGCTTATACACCTGGAAGAAGTGTGCTATCTCCTTCAACACATGCTCCTCCATATCCATCATGCTCTTGTACCCTTCATACCTAGGATCATCCTTTGCTACGCATAGAATCTTATCATCCTTCATACCAGAGTCTACCATCCTCAGCAGTCCTATAGGTCTGGCTTGTATAAGCACACCTGGATATGTTGGGTTGCTTACAAGTACAAGAGCATCAAGAGGGTCACCATCCTCTGCAAGTGTTCTGGGTATGAGTCCATAGTCACCAGGATAGTGGAGGGGGGAGAAGAGCACTCTATCAAGTTTTACTATGTTCTTATCCTTATCATACTCATACTTGTTCTGTGAACCCTTTGGTATCTCAACTATTACATTGACTATCTCTGGTATATGCTCCCCAGGCTCTATATCATGCCATAGATGCATAATACTAACATCTCTACAACCTAGAATAAATAATTAACTAATCAGAATAAGATTATTTATCTGTTGGAGCAACTAGATGTATATGGGCTTGAATAAGCAACTCAGGGATGTGCTTGAGCAGTTGATAGATGATACAATAACGCAGAGTGCTGACTTTGTTAACATTGCAAGGTCGTTCAGACCATTGGTAAGTAACGATGCTGATTTTGCTTTAGGCATAGCTGTTGGGGAGATAATAGGTGGGTTCTACAACTACTTCACAGTTATGAATAGGAGGGCTATGAACCAAGAGGAGTTGCTTGAGATGTACTACATAATAAGAGGTAGGGCAGAGGAGATGAAGAGGGCTATACTTGGTACATGATCTATACAATAGCATCTCTCCAGCATATTGTACTGCTTGTAAGCTTGTAAGGAATGATAGAGTAAAGCAAGAGATGCATCTGTAAACTTGTCATCGCTTACTTTATTGCATACTTCTCCTTGAGCTCCTTCACCTTCCCAACTATAACATCCCAGTCCCAGAACCCAACGTTCTGGCTTGCAAGGGCAACCTTCCACTCACCCTTCCTCATCTCCCATGAGTATAGCCTCAACTCCCTACCATTGCTTGTCTCAACAACAACCAATGCAACCCAACGTTTGCTGCTCTTGTAGATTGTGTAACCATCTACAACCTTCTGCTCAAACCCTTCATAGCTCTTGACTGGATAAACCTCTTCATTACCTTCCATCCCCATATCATAACTCAACTTCCTTATTAATCATCCTCATACACTATATTCAACTATTTTGTTGCTATTTGCACACTATGCTATACCTTACATGTTAGAGACCAAAACCTATTTATGTTTATAATCAATTAATAGGGATATGGGTAGATTCTTCTGGGGCTCTTCAAAGGGGGCTACCAAGAAGAGTAGTGAGAGGCAGGATGAGGGTAGTGATGAGTATGAAGGTAGTAAGGATCAGGGTGGGCAGAGGCAGACTTCTGCTGCAGTGCAGGACCTCTTCAAGAAGGGCTTGAACAAGATGGCTGATGAGAACCTAGATGAGGCTATACAGTACTTCGATCTTGCTCTAAGGCTTGATCCAAACTTAATAGATGCATGGATAAAGAGGGGTTACTGCTTCTTCCACCTCAACAACTACTCCCAAGCAATAATCTCATACGATAAGGCATTAGCAATAGAGCCAAATAACACTGAGGCATGGAACCTCAAGGCTCTAGCGTTCTATAAGATGAAGAACTACGATAAGGCTATAGAGTGTGTCAATAGGGTTATAGATATAGATCCGAACGATGGGATGGGATGGTACAACAAAGCATGCTACCTCTCACTTGCAGGGAGGGTTGAGGAGGCTATAGATGCATTGAAGAGAGCAATAGAGATAGATATAGCGTATGCTAGGAAGGCTGTTAAGGATAGAGATCTTGATAATATAAAGCATGATATAGTCTTCAAGAGGATAATAGAAGTTGTTGTGCTAGAGGCCATAAGGATGGGGCACAGCAACGTTGGTAAGATAATCTGGGTCACAGGGATGAATAGGCAGGAGATAGAGGAGGCATTGAACTCATTACTGCTGAAGGGACTTGTAGTTAAGAAGACAGGTATACAGTTGGGTTTAACGATGGGTAAGGAGGATCAGTACGAGCTTGCCCCAGAATTTGCAAGTAGGATAGGCTTAGAGAAGCCACAGACAATGCATACAGATACAGATGAGAACAGGAACAGGAGCAAGGAGGTACTTGAGAGGGTTCATGTATTCAAGGAGTTAAGCGAGGAGATAGACAAGACAAGGAGTAGCGTTGAGAAGGGCGATGTTGATGCTGTTGTAGAGCATATAAGCAGATTAGTTGAACCAAGGTTCTTTGGCTCAATACTTATAGAGCATGTACCAGATCTTCACAGGGATCTGAGGCTCTACCTTATAAGGTTGAAGGATGCTGATAGAGGAAAGAACTACCTTAATGCAAACAAGAAGGATATACTTGAATTGATAGCAGAGTTAGAGGCAAAGGTGGATGAGAAGGTTAGGAAGAGTATAGCCTAACCAACTCAATATTATAATATTATATATTAAGCCATATTCCAGTTCACACATGGCCATAGAGAGGATAACTGTTCTAGGCTCTGGCATAATGGGTCATGGCATAGCACAGATCTCAGCGATGGCTGGCTACAAGGTTGTTATGCGTGATATAGAGCAGCAGTTCCTTGATAAGGCTATGGAGAGGATAAGATGGAGTCTAAGCAAACTTGTGGAGAAGGGCAGGATATCAGGGGATGAGATGAATAGCATACTAGAGAGGATAAGAGTAACTGTTGATATTGAAGAGGCTGTAAAGGATGCTGATCTCATCATAGAGGCTATACCAGAGGATATGAGGCTTAAGAAGGAGACATTTGAAAAGATAGATAGCATTGCCCCATCCCATACAATATTTGCATCAAATACAAGTACATTGCCTATAACAGAGATGGCAGGTGCAACGAAGAGGGAGGATAGGTTCATAGGAATACACTTCTTCAACCCTCCCCAACTTATGCAACTTGTTGAGGTTATACCAGGAGCAAGGACATCAAAGAGCACTCTAGATGTAGCAATCAACTATGTTAAGAGTCTAAGGAAGGAGCCCATACTCTGCAGGAAGGATGTTGCTGGGTTCATAGTGAACAGGATATTCATACCACTAGTGCATGAGGCTGCATGGGAACTCAAGGAGGGTAAGGCAGGGATGAGGGAGATAGATGCAGCATTCAAGTTCAAGCTTGGCTTCCCCATGGGTATATTTGAGTTGGCTGACTACACTGGCATAGATGTTGTGCACAAGGCAACGAAGGAGATGTATGCTAGGGATAGGAAGGTTGTGAACCCATGCCCAATCATTGAGGATCTTTACAGCAAAGGACACTATGGGCAGAAGTCTGGTAGAGGCTTCTATGAGTACAAGCAGGGTTCATATGCAAGGGTAGAGTTGAGTATGCAGGAGGCTGAGCGCTATGATCCTGTGAGGCTTCTAGCAGTTGCAGTAAATAATGCATCATGGCTTATAAGCAATGATGTTGCAGGCAAGGATGATGTTGAGAAGGCCCTTATGCTTGGCATGGGACTAAAGGAGGGTATATTCGGGTTAGCAGAGCGTACAGGTTATGCAAGGATTGTAGATACACTGAAGGGGCTGAGGGATAGTAGTAGGAATGACTTTTATGAGCCAGATGCATTACTGCTGAACCTTGTTAAGGGCTAGATGCAAAAGCCTACACCCCTCACTCCATTTTATTGATTCTTTCTAATAGATAGAAAAGGATTTGATCATGTGTATAGCAATCATACTGTGAGGTTCAAGGATAGAGTACATGCAGGATCGCTCCTATGCAGCGAACTTGCATACTTGAAGGGTAAAGATGCACTAATACTTGCAATAGCAAGGGGCGGTGTTATTGTTGGCTATGCGATTGCACAATGTATAGATGCTACGCTTGATGTTATAGTGCCTAGGAAGATAGGCTCACCATACAATCCTGAACTTGCTCTAGGGGCAGTTATGCATGATGGTAAATGCTACATAAACGAGCATATAGCAAGGATGCTAAGTGTTGAGCAGGGTTACATACAGAGTGCGAAGGAGGAGAGGATGAAGGAGAGTGTAAGGATGCTCATGCTCTATAGAGGAAGCACTCAGTACAGCATTGAAGGTAGGCATGTGGTGCTGGTTGATGATGGTATAGCAACTGGCGCAACTGTACTCGTCAGCATAGCATGGTGTAGAGACCATAGACCAGCATCAATAACTCTTGCTGTTCCAGTCATGCCCAGAGATGTGTATGAGGTTATGAAGGGCAAGGTAGACAGGATAGTATCACTCCTCCTCCCTGTAGACTTTGGTGCAGTTGGGGAGTTCTATGAGGACTTTAGCCCAGTATCAGATGAGGATGTAATCAATGTGTTAAGCAAGGGTAGATAGATATAGATGGGTTGTAGTATAGTATAGTAAGTGTTGGTAGCATGGTAGTGTAGTGGATATATAGTTGATGAGCAAAGCAGCATAACTATTTATTCTTTATAAAGTTAGAGGTTGGGATGATGAAGGTTAGAGCATTTGCAATAGATATAGATGGTACACTGACAGAGAATGGTAGCAAGGTTCATCTCCAATCGCTCTCAATGCTTAGAGCATTGGAACGTTCAGGCTATAGGGTGCTCTTCGTTACTGGGAGATCATCGATAGAGGCTTACATACTGGCTATGTTCCTTGGTACAACAAGGGTTGCTATAGGGGAGAATGGTGGAGTTATAACAACCTCGCCAACCGAGCATATACTGCTTGTTGATAAGGGCTATAGCGAGAGGGCATATGAACTGTTGAGGAGTAGAATAACAGATGTTAGGTTGAAGCCAGTATTCCCAAGGATGACAGAAGTTGTTCTTGAACGTACGTTCAGTATAGATGATGCAATGGATATAATAAGGAAGGAGGGACTTCCAGTGGTTATAGTTGATAGCATGTATGCTTACCATATAAATCATGAGAGCATAAACAAGGCTGTAGGGCTGAGAGTAGCACTAGATAATCTAGGCATAAGGCTTGAGGAGTGCATTGCCATAGGGGATAGTGCAACTGATATACCACTCTTCCTCTCATGTGGGTATAGTATAGCCATAGGGAATGCGGATGATGAAGTGAAGAGTATGGCAAAGGTAAGTGTTAAGGGCAAGAATGGTAATGGTTTGATAGAAGCATTACAGTATGTTGTAGATAACATGGTTGAGATGGTGGATGATTGCAATGGCATTAGTAGTAGTAGCAATAACAATAGCAATAGCAATAAATGATATAGATGAGGAGTAGTAAGCAGTAGTGTGGCAGGTTATCAAATATGACAATGAGAAAGGCTATAGATGAGGCAAGAGCGCTGCTGGATGAGGCTATAAGCCATTATGGGTTGAAGGATGTAGCATATGATGTTGCAGAGCCCAAGGAGGAGCAGTATGGCGATCTATACTCCAACATAGCATTCCAGCTAAGCAAGATACTTAGGAAGAGCCCAAGCATGATAGCAGAGGAGATATGCAGATTATGTTCAGGATCAATTGCAAAGTGTAGGTTGATAAGAGCGATGGAGCCTCACAAGGCAGGGTACATAAACTTCAGGCTAGACATGCATGAACTTGCAAGGATTACGTTGGAGGAGGTTAAGAGTAAGGGTAGGATGTATGGCTCCATAGATATTGGGAAGGGTAAGAGGGTGCTGATAGAGCATACAAGTGTGAACCCAAACAAGGCATTGCATATAGGGCATGTGCGCAACCTAGTGCTTGGAGATACCATATACAGGCTATTGAGGTTTACAAACCATGATGCTATAGTGCTAAACTACATAGATGACTCTGGTCTACAGGTTGCAGATATCATAGTTGGGTTCATGTTCCTTAACTTCCCACTTGAGAGTAGCAAGAAGTTCGACCACTACTGTGGGGATGAGGTATATGTTAAGGTTAATGAGATGTATGAGCATGACCCATCTCTCCTTGCAAAGAGGAGAGAAGTGCTTAAGGCAATGGAGGATTACAACTCAGATATAGCAAGGTTTGCTAGAGAGGTTACCTGTAGGGTATTGAATGAGCAGTTGAAGACATGTTGGAGGCTAAATGCAAGGTATGACTGCCTCAACTTTGAGTCACAGATCATAGCATCAAGACTCTGGGATAAGGCATTGAGTCTTATGCAGTCAAAGGATATACTCAAGGTTGATGATGATCCTGCATCCAAATACCATGGATGTATAGTGGTTAAAGCAGGCATAGAGGGTGAGGAGAAGGTACTTGTGAGGAGCGATGGTACAGCAACGTACATAGCAAAGGATATACCATATGCAATGTGGAAGTTAGGGATAGTAGAGGATCCATTCAAGTATGTAGAGTATGCTAAGCAGCCAGATGGTAGCATGCTATGGGCAACATCACTCTATAGTAATGGTTCTCTGCTTAAGCTCAATGGTGCAGATATTGCTATAACTGTAATAGATGTAAGGCAGAGTAGGTTACAGAAGATCATAGCCAAGATACTATCAATGCTAGATAAGGATAGCAGTAGATACAAGCATCTAGCATATGAGGTTGTAGCATTGAGTGCTAGTACAGCAAGGCTATTCAACATAGATATAGGTGATAGGAGGTTTGCTCATATGAAGGGGAGAGAGGGTATATACATAAATGCAGATGATATGCTTGATAGGCTTCACAACAAGGCTTATGAGGAGGTTAAGGCAAGGAACCCAGATGGGGATGAACAATGGCTGCATAGTACTGCTGAGAGTATAGCAGTTGCAGCACTGAGGTACAGTATGCTCAAGCAGGATCTTGATAAGATAATAACATTCGATATAGAGGATGCTCTAAACCTACAGGGTGAGAGTGGTCAATACATACAGTATGCATATGCTAGAGCATCAAGGATATTGGAGAAGGCATCAAGGATAGCAGCAGTAGTAGTAGGAGAAGGAAGAGGAGGAGAAGAAGGGGAAGAAGAAGGAGGGAGAAGAGGAGGCATAGATATAGACCCTTCATCTACCCATCTTATAGGTAATGGAGAGGTTGCGTTGATCAAGACTATAGCAAGGTTCGATCTGGTTGTTGAGGATACAGTTAAGAGCCTAAACCCCAAGACAATAGCAAGGTACTGCTACACCCTTGCAATGGTATTCAATGAGTTCTACGAGAAGGTGCCTGTGCTGCATGAGAAGGATACAGATCTAATAAGGATGAGGCTATCCATAGTTAAGGCATTCACAACAACCATGAGTAACTGCATGTACCTACTAGGTATAGATGCGCTGGAGAGGATGTAGAGGATGCTTTGCTTTACATTAGCCTATTCTGGATGGCTAGAGTACAACCCATAAATCTGTGGATAATACTAACTCGTATCTGGAAGAGCAAATGCAAGATGATGATATATAGTTAGGTTACCAACACATACTTTATATTTGTAGAAAAGAAAATTATTTTTATCAGTGAAGTGTAGATAAGGGTAGAGGCATGAAGGTTGAGGGTCCAGATAAGGATGGTATGTGTTGGCCAAAGTGTACATGGTTCAAGTGTGGTAAGAACGTGCTGAGATTCAAGGGCAATATTCTATGGTGTGATTGGCTTGAGCAAGAATGCCTAGGTCCATCATGTGCATATGCTAGTTGTGTAAGGAGCAAGTTGCTTACTGAGGGCAGATGTGGTCTAGTGATAAGGAGGCGTACCAGAGACTCTCTATCGCCAGATGACTTTAGGCTAGATGTGAAGTTGAAGGGCAAACTTGCAAAGATGGTAAAGGGAGATGATGTCATATAATTTATTTCAAATACTGCTAATCATAAGCACAATCGCAACCATACAATAACCATAACAACACTATCCTAGCCTATAGCTTTATCTTCAACATGAGCAGAGGAATGATGATATAACAAATATTTAATAATGCTCTACTCATTGCTAGTAAGAAATATGGATGATAGTGTGATAGGAGAGGGTACTTACCTAATATTATTCCATGGCAAGAGATCATGGCTCATTAGGGTAGAGAAGGGTAAGAAGATGCACACACATCTAGGCATTATAGATATTGATGAGGCTATAGGTAAGGAGTACGGCTCATACATAGAGAGTAGTCTAGGGAAGAGGATATACCTTCTCAAGCCCACAACGTACGATGTTGTCATGAAGAGTGAGAGGAGAACTCAGATAGTGTACCCAAAGGATATGGGCTACATAGCCTCAAGACTAGGCATACGCTCTGGTATGAATGTACTAGAAGTAGGTATGGGGAGTGGGGCACTAACAACATTCCTAGCAAGCATAATCAAGCCTGAAGGACATGTATACTCTTACGAGGTTAGGGGTGAGTTCATCCCTATAGCAAAGAGGAATCTGAGTAGGTTGGGTCTTGAGCCTTATGTTACAATAATAAACAAGGATGCTAGTGCTGAGAGGTTAGAGGTTAGCGATGTTGATGCTGCAGTTATAGATGTTGGAGACCCATGGAAGGTCCTTGAGAATGTATATGATGCTATGAAGGGTAGTGCACCCCTATGTGCAGTATGCCCTACTATGAACCAACTAGAGAAGATCTCATCAGCAATGAAGGGAAAGTTTGTTGACCTTGAGTTTACAGAGTTGATGATAAGGCATATAGAGGCTAGAGAGGGAATGACAAGGCCAGTATTCAGGATGGTTGGGCATACAACTTATTTAGCCTTTGGAAGGAAGGTCATGATGAATGAGCAGTGATCTGATAGAGGTTGACGAGCATTACGTAAAGCAGTTGATACCTGCTAGATCTAGTAGAGCAAAGAAGGGGGATAATGGTGTAGTGTTAATAGTTGGAGGGAGCAAGATATACCATGGCGCACCACTCTTAGCAGCGCTAGCAGCATACAGGAGTGGAGTAGATCTTGTTTATGTTGCTGTGCCAGAGAGCATTGCTCCAGCCTTGAGGGCATATAATCCAAGCATAATAGTGCTACCACTCCCAGATGCTAGGTTAACAAAGGGCTCAGTTAACAGGCTCAAGGGTATGCTACCAAAGAGGGTTGATAGCGCTGCTATAGGTATGGGCTTGAGCATAGCAAAGGTAGATGCACTAAAGGACCTCATAATGTACCTTGTAGAGTCTAATAGCAGCAATAGGGGTAGTAGTATAGTGCTTGATGCAAGTGCACTAATACAGGATGTGCTACAGGTGGTTAAGGGTAGAAGGGTTGTTGTTACACCCCATGCTGGAGAGTTCAAGAGACTCTTTGGTTATGATGCTGGTGCAAGTGAGCAGGAGAGGGTCATGAATGTTATGAAGGAGGCAAGGCAGTATAACATAACGGTGTTACTGAAGGGATGGGTTGATGTTATCTCAAATGGCTTCAAGGTTGCTATCAATAGGATACATACATGTGCGATGACTGTAGGAGGTACAGGGGATATACTCTCAGGGCTCCTGGCAGGTTTACTTGCCAAGGGCATGGAGCCATTTGATGCTGCTATAGCTTCTGCATACATAAATGGTTCTGCTGGCATCAATGCTTACAATAGGCTTGGTCTACATATCATGCCAACTGATATGATAGATGAGATAGCATATGTCATGAAGAGGCATGATAGAATAACTCAATAGTCACAATTAATCACTAATAGAAGGTGTAATTATCATATTAGGGTAACTAAATACACTATTTCAAACACATTTGATCATAAGATCACTTTCTTACTGATATATTTAAGTATTATGGTACAAAAATCTTATATAGTCTGTATAGGTAGAGTTAGGTGATGAACAAAACCGTGTTAGGTGCAATCATAGCAGCAGTAGCGGTCTTCGGTTTCCTAATAGCACCAATAAGCCTTCAGAATGTTGATGCTGCAAGGATCAAGCGTTCAATAGAGACTAAGCAGTTGACATCAGACTTTGAGTCTTTTGGTGTTGGACATGAGCAGCATCAGATAGCAGTTGTGCTACCACCACAGGAAAACGTTGTCTACTCTGGTAGGTTAACATTCAAGGCAGACAAGTCTATTGATGTTGCGATATTGCATCCAAAGGGTACATTCCCTGGTGCAATACCATGGAAGGGACAAGGACCACTTGAAGGAGCTGAGGCTGATCTTGAGGTATACCTTGATGTTGGTAGTGAAGGTAGTTGGGCATTCAACAATGCTATTGCTGTAGCAATACACAATGCAAAGGGCGAGCAGTTCAATGCTACAGTAACAGTGTACTACCAGGCTAGAGCAGTGAGTGGAGAACTACCTCAGCCTCAGGTAGAGATGCCTAGAACCATTGTTGTTAGTGAGTTTGTACCATGGTTTGTACCATCAGCACTACAGATAGAGCCTGGAACATCAGTACAATGGGATGCTAGTGAGGCTGCATCAGTTCATACAATAACAGTAGTAACAAGGATAACAGATCTCCAGTTGAATATGGATAAGGAGTTCACAGCAAAGACACTAGCAATACTTAACCCTGGTGATAGATCACAGGTATGGAAGCCAGATGCTGGTGTATATGTGTATGTATGTGCAATCCACCCATACATGGTTGGTGTGATCTCAGTTGGTGTACCATATAATGCAATAACACAGGATAGCGATCCAGCAAATGATATAACAACACAAAAGTTCGCATCATGGATATGGGGTCCAGGTCCATGGGAGAGACCTGCTAGCATACTACCAAAACCAACTACACCAGGAGTTGGTGAGGTATGGGTTGATGCACAGTTCGATAGCATGAAGGACAAGTACCTTGGCACTCTGCTAGGTAAGTTTGCAAAGCCATGGCCAGGCAGCATAAATGTTATAGATGCAACTACCTGGGAGAGGAAGGCAAAGATAGGCCAAGGTCTCAACAATCCTCATAACCTCTGGGAGTCAGCAGATGGTAAGTTTGTTGTACAGACCAACTGGCACGACAACTACCTAACAGTCATAGATGCTGAGAAGCATGAGATATTCAAGAACTACATTACAACTGGCATGGATCCAGCACATATAGCAGTTACACCAGATAACAAGTGGGTTGTAACAGGTATAAACGCTGGATCTGAGTTCCAAGTCTTCGATGCTAGCAAGATGTTCGATCCAAATGTGAAGGCAGAGGATATAAAGCCAGAATTCTCAATAAGGGCTAGTGTTCCTCTTGCAGGTCCACATGGCTTCTGGCTTACTCCAGATGGATTGATAGCAGGACCATACCATATGGCCAATCATATAGCAGTACTCTCTCTGAATGAGAGGAAGGAGATGCATAAACCAATAAACCCTGCTCAACTTGATGATCCAGCATCTCCAGGAAAGAAGTTGGGCGCAGGTATACCTATAGCATCATACATTGGGCCAGAGATCAATGGACATAGGTACTGGGTAACTGCATTTGTGATGCTAGAGCACGATAGGCTACTGCAAGGAAGACTCTTAATATACGATATAGGCGAGAAGGTTGGAGGCCCATCAAACCCAACACTAGTGAAGGTTCTCAAGGTTAATGGAACACCAATACAGAGCCCAATAACCCCAGATGGTAGATACGTGATAAGTGCAAACTCTGGAGGACTGTTCGTTATAGATGATGAGAAGCATGCAAAGCCAGCAATAACTGTTGTGAAGTTAGATTATGAGGATCCAAGCAAGATAGATGTAGCATTAGTAATACCAGGCTATGCAGGTACACATGGTGTCTCATATGGCTATAAGCAAGGTGGAGGGCTCTACGCATATGTGACAGCAAAGTTTGCACCAGTGCTCAGAGTAATAGATGTTGAGAAGATAGAAGAGGCAATAGAGAAGAATGATCCAATGATAGCAGTTGCTGGAGATGTTGATCTAGGCGATTCATGGGGAGGCATGGGTGTAATAGCGATACCAAATGCAAATTGGTACCCAACGTTGGATGAGAATCCAGCAAAGGGTAGATTCCAGTAAGTAGGATAATCCATATATTTTCTTTTTATTCTCTTAGAAGATTTAAATACTCTGCACAATCACTCAGTTGATGCAACCATCTCCATTCTTACTTATCATTGTAATGCTCATCTCCATATCTATAGTAGATGCTTATGCTGAGAATAGATACAACATTAATTTACTTAAGATAATAACAGGTTACAATGATTCCGATGGTATGTTCAACACTCCATATGGTGCTGTGATAGATAGCAATGGTAGGATAATAGTTACTGATAACTTTAACAACAGAATCCAAGTATTTGACAGCAACGGTAACTTCCTATTCAAGTTTGGTATACCAGGGTATGATCCTGGAGGATTTACACATCCATCTGGGGTAACAGTAAACAGTAATGGAGATATAATAGTTGCAGATCTACACAACTACAGGGTACAAGTATTTGATAGGAATGGTGTATATAAGTTTCAGTTTGGCGAGCCAAGTTCCTACGATGGGCAGTTCACCTATCCCATAAGCGTTGCAGTAGATAGCAAGGATAGGATAATAGTTACTGATACCTATATGCATAGGATCCAAGTATTTGACAGCAACGGTAACTTCCTATTCAAGTTTGGAAAGGAAGGCTCAGGAGATGGAGAGTTCAGCTTTCCAAATGGGGTTGCAGTTGATGGCTATGGTAACATTATAGTTGCTGATACATTCAACAACAGGATCCAAGTATTTGACAGTAACGGTAACTTCCTATTCAAGTTTGGAAAGGAAGGCTCAGGAGATGGAGAGTTCAGCTTCCCAACTGGTGTTGCTGTACGTGATGATATGCTTGTTGTGGTTGATACTGGGAACAACAGGGTTCAGGTATTCAAGATCAGTAGTACTGAGGGTATAGAACTGGGCAGGGATGAAGGTAAGTCATCACTACAACTGCTGAATGGTACTGTGGATGTTGGGCAGAGCATAAGGGCTGTTGTACACTCCAGCATGAATACTGCAAGGTTCATATGGATAGGCCCAGATGGTAGCATAGTAAGAGAAGTAACAAAGGGTATAAGCAATGGCAAGGCTGAGGATGAGTTCATTCCAAGTATGGAAGGTGTATGGAACGTTGAGGTAGAGTTGAGCAATGGCAGCAATGTTGAGAGGCTTAATGCTACTGCTAGAGTGATACCAGAGTTCCCTCTAGCCCCTCCTATACTAGCAGGGCTGATAGCAATGATACTTCTCTTTACAGCAAGGCTAGGTAGAAAAGACTAAATTTACCTAGCATGTGCATAATGGTGGTGTGATATGGCATTCGAGCAGTTCATGCCAGGAGCAACAGCAGTAGGGATAGCTTTTGCTGATGGTGTAGTACTTGCTGCTGAGAAGAGGGTATCCTTTGGAACATACGTTGTAAGTAGATCTGGGAAGAAGGTATTCAAGATAACTGAGAGGGTAGGTGCAGCATGTGCTGGTATGGTTGCTGATATGCAGATACTTATGAGGCAGGTAGAGTCTATAGCAAGGCTTAAGTCATTTGAGATAAGGAGAGAGGTTCCTCCAAACTCCATAGGCAAGTTGGTCTCAGTACTCCTCTTCGAGAGGAGGTACTTCCCATTGCTTACACAGATAATAATAGGAGGTATAGATGTTTATACTGAGAAGCCAGCCATCTACACCCTAGATCCATTGGGCTCAATACTCCCAGATGATTATGCAGCAGTAGGCACAGGGGCTGAGATGGCCATAGGTGTTATAGAGAGTGCATATAGGCCAGATATGAATGAGCAGGAGGCTAGGGACCTTACTCTCAAGGCAATAAGGGCAGCAGTGGCAAGGGATGCTGCAAGTGGTGATGGTGTAGATATGCTGATAATAACTAAGAATGGTTGTAAGGAAGAGTCTCTCATGCTTAAGTTAAGTTAAGTATAAACAAAAACCAAGAAACATAAAATGGATGCTATGAACGAACTAACTAATTAGTGGATTAGCGAATGAACATACAATTTATTTATAAACAATAGATTAAGGTATGGTATCAGGTTATGCTCCTCCTCTTGCACTCCTCCCAGAACCTATCGCCTATGTAGTGCTTGTTATATACAACAACACCCTTGCTCATAGCTCTTGCATCATTACTGCTTACAGATGCTATGCCAACTGCTATATACTTTCCATATCTCTCATCATTCACACCAACTATACCGCCTTTATCAAACTCATCCATGTTTACTATCCCTGGTCGCATGACATCTGCACCATTGCATACATGCTTCACAGCACCCATATCAACTGTGACACTCGGAAAGAGTGCAAGTAAAGAATTCATAGTTAAGAATGGTAGTATCATGCCATCTTTAATAACAAGTATCATACCTTCACCAACAAGTATAGAGTTATCATCAATGCTCCCATCATCCATCTCTATTATCTTTAATGATTTGGGTTTCTTTATTCCTGTACTTACATGCCTTGGCCATCCATCCCTTATCCTCTGCATAATAACATCTATATCACTCTTGGATAGATGGTACTCCCTCAACTCCTATTCAACCCTATACCCATACCCATAGCCTCCCTAACCTCTATTAGATCCCTTAGTATAGCACTTGCAGTCTCCATACCTCCAGCACCCTTGCCTATCACTGTTAATTCTCCAGAGTGCTCAGATGTGAAGGTTACAGCGTTTAGCGTGCCATTGACGCATAGAGGCTCATTCTTATCTATACTCATTGGCTCAACCCTTAGCCTCCTACTCTCATCACATGAGGCTATCAACTTTATAACCTTTCCATGCTTCTTAGCCTCAAGAATATCCTCTAGCCTTACATCCCTTATACCTTTGAACCTCACATCCCTCATGGTTACCTTCATACCCATTATCCAGTTTGCCATGATGACCAACTTTGCAGCAGCATCAAACCCATCTATATCAAGGCTTGGGTCTGCCTCTGCATAACCTTTGCTCCTAGCATCATTTAGCGCCTCATCGAATGTTAGCCCATCTTCCATCATGCTGAGTATGTAGTTGGTTGTACCATTGAGTATACCTTTGAATGAGAGTATCCTATCGCCCCTCAAGCAGTGCTTTGCAAACTCAAGTATTGGTGTACCTCCTCCAACTGTACCGCTGAACCTTAGCATAACACCATTGTACTCTGCAAGTTCGAGTAGGGATGGCATTGCAAGTGCCAATGGACCCTTGTTTACAGTGACAACGTTCCTTCCATGCTTTATTGCAGTGGTTATGTTGCTCAAGCCTGGCTCACCATCGTTCAGATTCGTTGGAGTAGCCTCTACAAGTACTTCAGCATCCATCTCCCTTATTATCTCCTCTACCCTACATCTACCACCCTTCTTCCTATCTATCAAATCTATATCTGCTGACTCGCCTCTCTGCCCATCATCATGGTATGCTGCTACAGTACCATACAACCTCTTAACCTCAAGCAGTCTCTGCAAATCAAGACCAGATTGGCTTACTGCTACCCCCTTGCTATCTACTGTAGCAACCAACCTTGGCTTCATACCATACCTCAAGTATATATCATCTGCCCTTGATAGTAGCAGCTTCACTAGGTTCTGTCCTACAACTCCAAAACCTACAAGGATGATCCTCAACCTAACCCAGCCTTCCTCTTCTACCAATCAATATACCCTTTCTTTATATATTATGCTAGTTTCTACTCCTTTCTGTTGGATGGTTGATTGGTTTGGATGCGATAGGTATATTGGTGGTTGTTGTAGTAGGGATATCTGCAGGTATACTAGGCTCCCTGCTTGGATTGGGTGGAGGCTTTATAATAGTGCCAGCACTTGCATTCCTAGGCATAGAACCTAGCAGGATCGCTGGTACAAGTATGTTCACAGTACTCTCAACATCAGCATCCTCAACAGCATCATATGCTATGCAGAGAGGTAGCAGGAGTAATTACAGAGAGAGGGAAGATCATAGCAATGATAGTAATAGAACCAACATGGGTAGCAGTAGTAGCTATGATAGTAATGGTGATGGTGATGGTAGTAACGATAATGATGATGGTAGTGATGGGAGAGATAGGCAGAATAAGAAGAAGAGGAGGGGTAGTAGTAGGAGGGGGGTTGGTAGAATAGATTATGCTACTGCATCAAGACTTGCAGTATTTGCATTACCAGGAGCAGTTATTGGTGCATACTCATCATCCCTGCTAGATCTTGCATCATTCAAACTGTACTTTGCACTCTTACTTGCAGGAGTAGCATCCTATATGCTCATAAACCCATACTACCATGTCAAAGAGAAGCACTACCCAAAGCAGGTATCATATGCTGTAAGCTTCCTCTCTGGTTTCATAGCAAGCCTCTTTGGGGTTGGTGGTGGAGCAATACTTGTACCTATGATGCTCATGGTTCTTAGAATGGATATGCATGTAGCAGTACCTACAGTGCATCTTATCATACTATTATCATCAATCTCTGGTGTTGCTACACATGCAATGCTTGGGCATCCAGAGTACATGCTTGCAGTGATGTTGGTTGGAGGAACATTCACTGGTGCGCAGATAGGCTCTAGGCTACTAGGAAGGGTAAGGGATATAGTGCTTAGAAGATTGGTCTCAATAGCGATGATGATTGTAGCAGCAAGGCTTATCTATGATAGCATCATCCATTAAGATAATAGTATCACCATTAATCACCATTATTATTCATGTCCTTACTTCATCGGGATAGTAGATAACCTCAACCCTGTTTATTGCTCTTCCAGATGCTAGATATAGGCATGTATCTACAAGCCTACCATCATCTGGCTCCTTACCATCTATACTTCCAGGGAGTACAAGGTATACACGCATGTTGGAGTTCAATACCTCGCTCAACTCTTGTGTTGCAGTTACGGCGAATGGTCTCAATGCCCCTCTGAAGACCTCTGCCCTAGCCCTTAGCAGATTGGATACCTTCTTCCCATACGGTGCATCTGGTCCAACTATTATTATCATACCATTGCTATTCTTGAACCTAGATGGCTCCCTTCCTCCATCATAAACTATAGCATTAAGGGTCTCCTTGCTTATAAGCGCTGGGATGTTTATGAATCTATCAACTAACGCATCCCACTCCTCCCTTGATAGCGATGTTACCTCCCTGTTGTAATCATAGTTGCCAGTTAGATGTATGGTTATGTTAGGCCTCACATCTCTTATTGTTCTTCTAACCTCATCCTCATCCATCATATTACATATGCGTTTATCCACACCATCTAATGCTACATCATGCTGGCTAAGTAGTGTACACCTTGCATAATAGCCAGAGAGTTTGGAGATGAGGTGTTTAACCCTTCTTATCGTTACATCATCGTTACTTGAGATTGAGAGTAGTATATTCTTACCAGCAAGGTTAGCATCAACAGCATCGCTATGCTGGTAAGTAGATATCAGTGGTTTGACTGGGTAGAATACCCTATCTGATGGCATTATCCTACCATTAACAAGCCTGCTAACCTCAACATCTGCTAGGTTGAGTATTATCTCTGCAGTCTCCTCTTGTGTAAGGAAGTTCCCATCAACTATCATATTCTTTGTGTTGTTCTGTATCTTCTCTGCAACCTCCCTTATCTTATCAAGGCATGATCTTATAGTAGATGCTATGTTTGAGGTATCCTGGGTAGCATTAGCCTGCATACTATCTTCTCTACTACGCTCCTCTGCTATCCTTGATGCAAGCCTATCTATAGCCTTCTCAAGCATCCCATCATCCTCCCCTACATATGGGAGCACATCACTTGCTATCCTCTCAATATCTATTGCACTTAACCCTTGGAAGCCACCTATCCTTATGAACTCTGCAGCAGCCTTTGGGTAGACAGTCTTGTATATCCTGTCCGAGTGTACTGGACCAGGGTTGCTTACTATGAAGTATATCCTCTTACCCTTCTCTGCCATCTCCCATGCAAGTGCCTCAGATAGCCTGTTCTTTGCACCTTGAGCACTAGTGTATGGGGTTCTGAACCTGTAAGGCCTCTGCTCATAAGGCCTCTCCTCGGTGAAGTAAGTTGCTATGGTTATTACCCTACCATTATCGTTCATGTACCTTAGAGCATTTATACTCATCCAGAAGGTTCCAGTGAGGTGTATGCTTACACACTCCCTGAACTCCTTGAATGGTTGTGATGCCAGAATCTTTACAGGACCAGAGACACCAGCGTTGTTAACAAGGATATCTATACCATTGAACTCTTTGCCTATTGCATTGAACATATCTATAACCTCTTGAACACTGCTAACATCAACGCCAGGGAACATCCTAACCTTGCCATTGCTGTTCCTACTCTTCATTATAGCCTCCAACTCTCTAGCAGTTGCCTCTAGAGGTTCCCTCCTTCTACCCATTATTATTACACTGGCACCCTCTTCTGCAAACTTCTTTGCTACTGCCTGTCCTATCCCAGTCCCACTACCAGTAACAAGCACAACCTTATCAGCAAACCTCATGCTCGTACTCACTCTTCTCCTAGTTGGCGGGGTTATTCATTAATAAATGTTGGGTTAATAAAACCAAGATTTTATTTATCATTTATTCATCAATTCCTAGCTCTCTTCTTCCTCCTTACCCTCATCCTCTTCAAACTCTATCTCCTTTATGCTTAGCCCTAACTCATTCGCTGTCCTTACAAGTTGTGCTATCTTGCTTAATACCTCAGCCTTATCACCGCTCTTTGTAGAGAACTCAACCTCTACCTTCATGGTAGGAGAGCAGTAACCGACATTTATATACATTAGGCTGAGCAAGATATGACTACTCACTCATATCTGCAGATCAATCATAAGCAGTAAATACATGTAGCATTACCAGCAGTACAAGCATTATAGTAAGTATGGATTGTCCATGCAGTAGCCTATTAAATATCTTTACATCTCTTGATGTATACCTCAACAGTACTCCACTAATGATCAGTACACTCATAACTATTAAGTGATAATGTGATAGGCTCTAGGTATCTTATGAAGAGTAACCCATGAACCATCCCTGCTATATATCCAATAGTATTTAATGCTATGTGCATGTTAAGCATTGGCTTGTACATAAGTGCCAATGACCGTGTTGCATTACTACCTAGATAGGTTGCAGAGCGTTTCCTTACCCTGTTGTATAGGATGAATATAACGTTTACTATAACACCTATACCTATAACCATCCATCCTAATGCTTTGGCTATATCTTCTGCTTCCTCAGAGGCTAGAGGATTTACTGTGATAAAATAATGGCGAGGTAGAGAAGTATATACATCATACCTTCACCTTACTCCTCATCTTCAATATCTTCCATCCTGTGTATCCTATAACACCTATCACTGCTGCTATGGTAGCATAAAGTACTATGCTCGTCATGCTAGAACCCAACCCTTCTCCTCTCCCTCCTTCTCACACTTGCCATGCTGAGAGCTTCTTTAATGCAGATCGTTATGTGTAGTATAATAGTTCTATCAAGAGGCGCCGGGGGTGGGATTTGAACCCACGAGCCATTGCTGGCACCAGCTCTCTATCCTGAAGATCATTGGTTGATCCACTAGCCCTATCCATCCATCTATCTATCTACTCATCCATCAGATCTCGAGGCTGGCGGACTACCTGACTATCCGACCCCGGCCCCTGTTCCGATCCTAACCTATCAGGCCTTATCAGCTCTTCCTCCTCTATCTGTACAGTTGTATGCTTTATGCCATATCTTGAGAGGACAGTATTTATGTTCCTCATCACCTCCTTTGCATCTGCGTCATTCCTAATTGTAACATGTGCACTTAACGAAGGCATCGATGGTGCTATACTCCATACATGTACATCATGTATATCAACTACACCATTTATAGACCTGATCTCATCCATGATGGTGACTATATCTATACCTTCAGGTGCACCCTCTAGCAGTATGATTATGCACCTCTTGAGCATCTGTAATGCTAGCCTAAGTATTAGCCCAACTATGATAACACTTGCTATAACATCTACTATGCTTAATGATGTTAATGCTATTACAGCACCTGCAGAGATTACTGCTAGAGAGCCTAGTATATCACTTACTATATGCAAACTTACGCTCTTTATAAGCATCCCATGCTCATGCTCCTCTACACCATACCTCTCTTGCCCTTGCCCTTGTCCTTGCATTTGCTCCTCATTCAACCCTCCATGTCCATGCTTGAGTATCCTTAGCATGATAAGATTTACAGCAAGTCCTGCAACTGCTATCATTAGCATATAGCCCCAATCTATAACCCTAGGCTCCAATAATCGCATATATGTTTCATAGAGCAGTATTATTGATAATGCCACTGCAAGCGCTGTATTTATAAATGCTGCAAGAACCTCTACCCTATGATAGCCATAGGTTAGCGTTGGCGTATGAGGTTTTAATGCAAGCCTTACTGCTACCAGCGCTATTGTTATAGCAACAACATCCATGAATACATGTATAGAGTCGCTTATCAATGCAAGGCTGTTACTTATTATGCCCCCAACCACCTCTAGTAGACCTATAACCAATGCAAGTATTAGTGCTAGAATGAGTCTCTTCTCCTTCTCCCTGTATTCTGTATATGCAAGTACCAACTAACCAAAATACGTAAATCCTATTAATTATCTTAATCATGTATGGGCACTGATCTCAAACCATTGATCAAGGCTAAGGAGATAAAACTTGAGAGTCTAGCAGGTAAGGTTATTGCCATAGATGCTTACAATGCACTATACCAGTTCCTAGCAACGATTAGAGGTTATACTGGAGAGCCTCTTATGGATGCACATGGTAGGGTTACAAGCCATCTAAGCGGGCTCTTCTACAGGAGTGTTAACCTTCTCGCTGCTGGAATAAAGCCTGTATACGTGTTTGATGGAAAGCCTCCAGCACTCAAGCATGCTGAACTTGAGAGTAGGAGGAGGAGCAAGGAAGAGGCACTTGCAAAGTATGAGGAGGCGTTGCAGGAAGGAAGGTTTGAGGATGCAAGGAAGTATGCACAAGCAACATCAATGCTAAAGGATTACATGCTGAATGATGCAAAGACACTACTTACACTCATGGGCATACCATACGTGGAGGCACCATCAGAGGGCGAGGCTACAGCAGCATACCTAACCATCATAGGATTGGCATATGCAACAGCAAGCCAAGATTATGACTCACTACTCTTTGGTTCAAGGAGGCTTGTAAGGAACCTTACAATAAGCGGGAGGAGGAAACTTCCAAATAAGAATGTGTACGTTGATGTCAACCCAGAGATTATAGAGTTGGATGAACTCTTGAGAGATCTAGGCATAAGCAGGGAAGCGCTTGTAGATGTTGCAATACTGATAGGCACCGATTTCAATCCTGAAGGCTTCAAGGGTATAGGTGCAAAGAAGGCTTTACAGTTGATAAAGAAGTATGGTAGGCTTGAGGATATAGATGTTGAGGGTCTAAGGGATGAGTTGAAGATGGTAGATTACAATGCAATAAGAGAAATATTCCTCAAGCCAGAGGTTGCTGAACCTTCTAATGTAAATATTATATTCAAAGAGGTTGATGAGCAAGGTGTAACAAGATTTCTATGTGATGAGCATAACTTCTCTAGGGAGAGGGTTAGTAATGCAATCAAGAGGTTGAATGAGGCTATACGGATAAGGGGTAGCAGCCTAGAGCAGTGGTTCTCTTGACCAATTAACAGATATAATGGAGCACTAGTCGAAGTCGAATATCTCTCCCCAGAACGATCTCTTCTTTCTGTATCTATACTCATCTCTATCCTTATCCCTGTAATCATCCTCATCATAATGCCTATACCTCTCATCATCATATCTATCTGACCATGTTGCCCTCTCGATTATCTTATCTAACTCGCCTCTATCAAGCCATACACCCCTACACTTTGGACAGTAATCGATCTCTATACCATGCCTCTCAGCAATATGTAATTCAACATCACACATTGGGCACTTCATACCATCCATCTCTCTTCCCTAACTTATTTATCTTTTAGTTTCAGTAACTTCCTCTTCTCAGCATCTATACGTGATGAATAGTCCCTCATATCCACGAACCTCATACCCCTTGCTAGATTTGGATGTACATCTGCGATAGCCTTATACATCTCCTGTGCAATCCTCCTATATGCTGGATGCCCTTGCGGGGGTGTCCTCAACTCTATAATGTGATAAGCCTCCCTAAGGTTCATCTTGATAAGGTATCTGTATCTATATGCTAGGTTAACAACGTACTGGGCTTGTAGTGGCTTTCCCTCCTTGTACGCAATCAGTTCATACACCTCCTTACTCTTCTGCATACACTCATCGAACTCCTTCTCAAGACCAGCATCTATAACCTCCGTTGGCTTATAATAACCATGATTAGTAGTAAGCATCTGCCTCTGCATAGTTAGTATCCTATGCCTATGTAGGTCTCTGAATATACCAAAGTTTGTGCATAGATCGAATGTATAATATGGTATCTCGAATGCCCTCAGTGGTCTATGCCTTCTATTTGCTCTATGCCTAACATATTCATCTATTATCTTTGCCCTCTCCTCCCTACTCATCTTAGCAGCAAGTTCGAGGAGATTAGTGTACGATGCAGATGCATGTTCATATAGTATGGATGCTACAACCTTAACCTCTACAGTATCGTTATCCTCATAATCAACAAGCCTAACCTCATCCAGATATGTACCATCTCTATTACCATCATCCTTGGCAAGATACTTCATTGCAATACTTGCAATACCATCCCTTGTTGAGTTCAGGTACTCTCTGAATACTTCGCCATACTTTGTTCTAACCCTCTTTATGAATGGCCCTATATACTTTGTTAACTCATCATGGAGCATCAATGCTATATCATGCTCCTCCTTTAGCCTAGATGCAAGAAGTATGTTAAGTAAGTACTCGAATGCCCTTGCATTCCCTGCTATACCAACATTGGTTAGGGTAGATGCTGGGAGAAGTACCCTAAGTATATCCAGAGCCTTTGCCCTTATGCTAGCCTCGTATGCCTTCTCTGCCCTCTTTATATCATCACTGCTCTTGAGTTCATCGAATGGCACCTCTACACCCTTACTGCTATCTAGGAAGTACATTGAGTGTATAGGCTCAACCTCCTTAAGGTACTTGATCATTGACTCTATACTCTTGCTGTATGTGTTGAATGCTAGATCACATGCCTCTATATAGGAATCAGCATACCTCAACTCCATCATATCTTCGCCTCTATAATACTGGTACATGCCATCCTTGCCCTTCTGATCAAACCTAACATACCTTGTTGACTTTTCAAGGTACGATAAGCCTATTCTCCTATCCTCAATGCTCTGTATGGCTATCTGTGATATACCCTCTATGCCAACCTGTACAAGCCCAAGTTCAGCAACGCTATCATCCCCATACTCAACTAGTACACGCTCGTAGAACTCCTCTCCTCTGCTGGGATTGTTGAGGAACTCATCTAGGAAGATCCTCCTCATACTCTTGCTTGATCTACTGTACCTTGACATCAGAGCTCCTCTATCAACCTGCTTTGGTGTTGTTATCACGAATACAGGCTTATCTGTGTTGGAGAAGTGCTGCTTGAGCAGTTCCTTCTCATGTTCAGTGAACTCATCCATGTTGATGCTCATGATAGTATTATATAAGTGAGCATGTATTATCCTTTAGATTGCAGTTAAAGCATCTCTTGATAGCAGTAGGGGTAGGGGCAGTTGCATATGGGATAACAGCACTCCTACTATCCATGACTACAGGGATAGGTAGGGTAGATGAGAGTAACGATACGGCTAGTTATATACCCTCTAAATATGAGGTTAAGAGGATAATGATAGATGGTATAATGCTGGAGGTTGAGGTTGCAGATACTGATGAGAAGAGAGCGTTAGGGCTTATGTATAGAGAAGGGCTTGATGATGGTAAAGGGATGCTATTCATATTCCCTACAGAGGGTAGATACTCATTCTGGATGATGAATATGAGGTTCAATATTGACATACTCTGGATAGACTCATCTGGGAGGGTTGTGTACATAGTTGAGGATGCTGAACCATGCAAGGGTAGCAGTGGAGAGGATATAAGGCAGTGCACATACTACCCAGATGTTAGGGCAAGATACGTGCTTGAGGTTAACTCTGGATTCGTGAGAGAGCATAACATAGGTATAGGCTCAACAATTACAATACTGGATTAGCAGAATCAATTTAATATAGATGGTTATTGAGCATATAGCGATGGATGGTTCAGGTATCGATGGTGTTGATGCAAAGGCACTACTCTACTCAGTTATAGAGAGGCTTGGGAGGGATGAGTTGAGGAGGGATCTTGCAAAGGATAGTAGGAGTGCAATAGCAACAATAATGCACTCATGCATGAAAGAGCTCAGCAGTAACGATATGGATAAGGATAAAGATGTTATCATTAGGCTAGTAACAGCACTCATGCATTACCTGCTTACTGAGTGCATGATCCAGAGCGAGAGGAAGATTCAACTTGATGATGTTATGCTTGATCTAGTCATACCATCGATGAGAGCATTGAGGTCTAATCCAGATAATACACTAATCATACTAATTGCTAGAGGTGATGAGATGGGTTTGCTTAACAATAGACTGGAAAGGGTTTATGCTCTTCATCCAAAGGTGAACGTGTGGGCTGTTATTGTTGGCGATGCTGAAACTGATATGGTAGATAATGTAAGGGTCTATATGATGGATGAGTATGTAGATCAGGTATCTAAATCAAAACCATCAAGATCCATAATCCCATTATCCTCTATAATAGAGGATATAAGAAGGTTCATGAATTCAAGGGGTATAAGACCATTCAACATAGTTGCATAATGGAATGGATGAATTAATTAATGAATGAATGAAGGAGAGGGGGAAGGATTAGGGTAACTTAACTTACTCTACTGGTAGTTCATACCTATTCCCCCACTCATACCATGATCCAAGGTATACTCTAACCTTCTTCATGCCTAGTAGTTTTAATGCTAGGTATGCATGGGCTGCCCTGTAACCTCCCTGACAGTAGCAGATTATCTCCATATCATTATCATCATCTTCCTTTACACCTTCTTTATCATCATTACCTTCATCATCTCTATGCAGAATAGAAGAGTACACCGATCTGAGCATCTCAACAGGTTTCATCGTACCATTATGCATCATGTTAGCCTCCCAGTCTATGTTCACTGCATTTGGTATATGCCCTCCCCTTGATGCTCTCACATGGATACCATAATACTCCTCCCTGCTCCTTGCATCAACTATCCTAACATTATGGTTGTTCATCCTCTCTAGTATGTATCTGTATGTTGCAAGCACATCATTATTGAACCTGTATGTGTACTCTTCATTCACAGGGCTTGGTCTTGTAGGCTCCTTCTCAACTGGATAGCCTCTCCTCCTCCACATGCTAAACCCACCATCAAGGACCATTGTATGCTCATGGCATATGTAATGCATGAGCCATAGGCCTCTAGCAGCTAGAGTGCCAGTTATATCATCATAGAATATGATATGCTTATCATATGTTATGCCAGCACTTTTGAGCAGCATCTTCAGGCTTGAGTTGAACCTCTCTATACCCTCATCACTTGTATCTGCCCAGTGGAATGCAAAGAGGTCCATGTTAACTGCTCCAGGTATATGCCCATAGCAGTACTCATGCCATGATCTAGCATCTACTATGAGGAGGTCTTGAGCCTTTGCATCTAGCATCTTCTTCAATTCATCAACAGTTACTAGCATAACCATACATACATACATAAAGTGTATATAAGTAGGTTTAGCCAGATTATAGTATTGGGTAAGGCTAGGGATAGGCTAGAGTCCATAAAGGCTGCACATAGTAAGCATGGCATGGGTGGAAGAGGAAGGACTCAAAGGATGGAGGATTATCTGGAGGTTATATACGAGCTTATGGAGCATAAGGGTTATGTAAGCATGAGCGATATATCCAACTACCTCAACGTTAGTTCTGCTAGCGTTACAAAGATGGTGCAGAGGCTGCATGAATCTGGCTACATAGAGTATGAGAAGTATAGAGGGATAAGGATGAAGGATAAAGGGCTAGAGATTGCCAAGATGATAAGGGAGAGGCATAGCATACTTATAGAGTTACTGCTACTTCTAGGTATAGAGGAGGAGGATGCGCACAGGATAACAGAGGGTATAGAGCATTACTTCGATAACAGATCGCTCAAGAGGTTAGAGCAACTTATACAGATTATAAAGAGTGATGAGAGCATAGCGAAGAGGATAAGCAATCTATAATACCATATTATTTACAACATAACTAAATAAGAGGTGAGGTATGCTTATCATCTATTCTTTACTGCTATGAGCTGCTCCAACCTCATCATCTTAACCCCTTTGGCCTTCATCTCCTCTATTGCAGATTCACTGTTTGCTAGCCCTTTTGTAGCATCCTCAAGCAGTATAACCTCAAACCCATTCTCAAGCGCATCCAATGCAGTATTCTTTACGCAGTAATCAGTTGCAACCCCTGTTATAAACACTCTCTTTATGTTCTTCTCCCTCAACCTATCAGCAAGTTCAGTCCTATCGAATGCTGAATATGCTTCCCTGTTTGGATCAGTTGCCTTCGATATAACAATTGCACTTCTAGGCAGTTTAAGATCTGGATGGAACTTTGCACCCAAGGTATTCCTAACACAGTGCACAGGCCATACTCCTCCCCTCTGCTTGAACGATATATGGTTTGGAGGATGCCAGTCCCTGCTAGCAAATATTGGTAGTCCCTTGGCCATGAATATCTCTATATACTTGTTTATGATAGGTATGATCTTATCTGCATCTGGTACTGGTAGGGAGCCTCCTGGCATGAAGTCGTTCTGCATATCAACTATTATAAGTGCTGAACCATCATCAAGCATCCCACTCATACAGATAGTTATGATGTCATCTGATATAATGTTATCTCTACTCTCTTTTATTATAGTTAGTCTTATCCATTACCCCTTCTGTCTACCAATATGCTTATCCTGCTATTTGCAAGCAATGCCTGTAGTAGCCTCTTACCAACATCAGAGTCCTTGGAGACCTTTATCCTAGCCTTCTTTCCAACCATTGCAGAGAATAGGTATTGGTCATCAACGTATACATCAACACTCTTGTTTACAATATCCTCAAATGTTATGTATAGTGAGTTACCCTGTTCACTTATATCAAACTTTACTTGCTCTCCCATAGATCTGATCCTTGGTTCAACATCTATGCTTATGCCAAGCATTCTCTCAAGCTCCTTTATTGTTGAACCACTCTTGCCTATAAGCAATGGTATTGCTGAACGATCAACCCTAACCAGTGCACTACTGCTACCAGTTATCTTCACCTCAGCGCTCTTATCAAACCTCCTTACAACCTCAAGTATCCTCTCCTCTGCAAGCCTCTTTATACCATCACCACTGCTCTCTGCCTCAACTGGCACTATAACATTCTCCTCACCAAACGTGTATATCTCATACTCCAACCTGTTAGTCTCAAAGTCCCTAACCTCTATCAAAGGCCTTGCAAGATCCTGCTCAACCATGCCAGTAGGTACCCTAACCGTTAGGTTCAACTCATAAACCTTGACTATTGCTCCAGCATTAACGAAGATTATTGTATCAAGTATATGGGGGATCATGCCCAACTCAACCCTGCCTATGAACCTCTGTATAGCATCCAATGGACTTGATGCATGCACTACACCAACCATCCCTACCCCTGCCAACCTCATATCAGCAAAGACCTCAAAGTCCTCACTCTTCCTAACCTCATCGAATATTGTGTAGTCTGGCCTTACAAGCAAGAGTATCTCTGCAGCCTTCTTGAAGCTCCCCTCCAATGGTGCGTACTGTGTTATTGCATCGCTAACCTGTAGATCCCTTGGTGACTCGAATGTCTTCACTATCTTCCCTTGCTTCATGTAGAACTCTGCCAGGCTACTTGCCAGTGTACTCTTGCCAGAGCCTGGGGGTCCTGCTATTAGTATACCTTCAGCCCTGCTCTTGAGCCTCTCCATGAGCCTCTTCGATACCCTATAATCATCTAGCGTTAGCCTTACAGTTGGTCTAACTACAGTTATCTCAAGTTTATCTGAGAATGGTGGTCTAGTTATTGCTATCCTGTAGTTTCCTAACTGGATCACTGTTGCACCATTCATGCTTATCTCATTTGCACCAGGGGTTAACCTTGCTGCATCTGATATCTCCCTTATCATGTTCATCAACTCTGCATGTGTGCATGGCTCCTCTCTAACCTTAACCAACTCGAATGCACCAGGCTTACCCTTCTTTGCAAATATGCTAACATCCTCCATCATGTGCAGGCTCATGGTCTGCTCATCTATGTACCTCTCAAATGATAGCTCTCTCTTCACATCCTTGCGTATATACCTCACATTGATACCTTCAGCCTCTGCTACCAGTGCTTGTACATAATCTGCAGTTATAAGTGTCGCTCCTTCCTTCTTTGCAACATCCTTTATCAACGCATCTATCCTCCCATGCCTAGCCAACTTTATATCATCCATGCTTGGCCTCTCACCCTCAAACCTTAGCGTTATCCCCTTGCTTGAACATAGCTCCCTTAGCCTCTTAACCTCATTCAGGCCAATGAAGCCTTGCTCCCTGCTTAGAGATGCCTGTGCTTGTAGTTCATCCAGAACCGCAATTGGTATTATTATCTCACACTTGTTCAACTCACCATACTCAAGCATCCTGCTTACCTTTCCATCTATTATTATGCTGGTATCTAGCACTAACTTATTGTTATTATCATTACTATCATCCATACAGATGCCTTAACCTGCATACTGCTTATAAACCAATCTAGGGTATATAGTACCAATTAGATGCGAGTTATGATTTTATTAGATAGCTCATCTTACCTCATCCATGACTAAATTAACTATAGCAAAGTTTGGAGGCAATACCCTAGGTATAGATGGTAGTAATATACCCCATGTACTGAACAGGATCAAGAGCATGCTTGCTGAACATGACAAGGTAGTTGCAGTATTCTCAGCCCCATTCACAACATACAATGGCAAGACAAGGTCGCTCACAGATATTGCAATAGAGATAGGCAAGAGTTATGCCTCATCAGAGCCAGTGGATATAGATGTTCTCAAGGATGTGTATGAGCGTATAGCAAGTAGGTATATGGATGAGCAGAATAGGGTAGAGTTCCTTCAGAGGCTTGATAGGTTCCATAAGCACGTTATAATAGCATTAAAGCAGGCAGCAGAATACAGAAGGTTCGTTGATGTAACAAGGGCTAGGGCACTAGCCTATAGTGGAGAGTTGGTTATGGCAGATGCTATGCACCACATCATGAAGAGTTCAGGGCTTAAATCATGTAACATTGAGTTCAGTGACTGGCCTATAATAACTGATGATAACTTTGAGGCAGCAAACTTCCTGCTAGATGCTAGTAGGAGCAGTAGCAAGGCATTGAGGGATATGCTCAATGCATATGATGTTGTATGCATAGGAGGATTCATAGGCAAAACTATGGATGGGTTGGAGGCTACGTATGAACGGGGAGGCTCTGATAGGACAGCAGCAGACCTTGCTATACTACTGCATGATGCTTACTCCATAACCTTGAGCTTTGAGAAGGATAGTTCAGTGCTTAGCGCTGATCCCAAGGTTGTTAAGGATGGATTAGAGCATGTACCAATGCTATCATACAACGAGGCTGAACTTGCTGGCATGTTCGGCATGAAGATACTCGACCCTATAGCTATCAAGGATATAGAGGATGCTGGCATAGATGTGGAGATAAGGGTTACAAACATGAATAGGCCAGAGGATTATACAAGTATAGTAAGGCATCCAGATAGCAGTAAAGGTAACCCAATAAAGATAGTTACAGGGAGGAAGAGATGCTGTATGCTTAGGATGCAGAGCGAGATGGCATGGCACCTTAAAGTACACTTGCTCAAGGATAGAAGGTATAACGAGTTTGTGCAGTTGAGTCCATACTTGAAGGACCATACAGAGTATGCTAGGCTACTCTTCCTAGATGCTGAGTTTGTGAAGCGATATGAGAGGCATATAAGGGCATATGATGGCAATGCATCAATAGTTTATGGGCGAGGTGTAATAACCTTGATAGGGGATGAGATGTGGAGGGTTCCAAACGTTGCTGCAATGGCTAGCAGTACTGTAGGAGAGTATGGGATAAACATACTCAACATGGATGCGCAAGAGGAGACATCAAGGATAGTCATAGTTGTTGAAGACTCTGGAAGTAATGTTGATGATGCTGTAAGAGCAATACATGCAAAGAGATCCATGTACTCTACACTTGCTACAGACTAAAGTTTATTTTGCCTAGCATCATAGCATAGTTGTGCTAAAGAAGGGAATGAAGATATGGATGAATGGTATGCTTGTTGATGCTGAGGATGCTAAGATACATCTTCTAACACATGCCTTACATTATGCAACTGGCATATTTGAGGGTATAAGATGTTATGATTCTGGTACTGGTAATGGTGCATTCATATTCAGATTGCATGATCATATAAAGAGGTTCTTCTCTAGCGCAAAGATATACCTCATGGATTTAAGGTATGGTTTTGATGAGATGATCGATGCTGTTATAGAGACTGTTAAGGTGAATGGGTTGAGGAGTTGCTACATAAGACCAATAGCATACTACTCATATGGTAAGATGGGAGTTAATCCATTACCTAATAGGGTTGATGTTGCTATAGCAATATGGCAGTGGGATGAGTACTTGAGTAGTGAGCAAGGGATAAGGTGCATGGTCTCTTCATGGCGTAGAATAGATGCTAGAACCATGCCGGTTGGTGCAAAGGCAACAGCAAACTATGCAAACTCTGCTCTAGCAAGGATAGAAGCATTGAAGAATGGTTTTGATGAGGCTATAATGCTTAACATAAATGGTATGGTTGCAGAGGCAAGTGCAGAGAATGTATTCATAGTTAGAGATGGTGTTATATGCACTCCTCCAACCACTGATGGTGCATTAGCAGGGATAACAAGGGATACAGTACTCCAGATAGCAAAGCACGAAGGCATAATGTATGAGGTTAGGAGTATAAGCAGGGATGAACTCTATCTTGCAGATGAGGTATTCCTAACTGGTACAGCAGCAGGGATAAAGCCAGTAGTTATGATAGATAACAGGAAGGTTGGGGATGGTAATGTAGGGGTGATTACTAAGAGGCTTAAGAGCATGTATGAGGATGTTGTGAGAGGTAGGGATGAGAGGTTCATCAAGTGGTTAACGTATGTTGAGATGTATTCTTAATGTTTGAGATGAGATTAAATTGGTTAATGTGAAGGATGCTGATAATGTTTACTTCTTGTACGTATGGTACCGCCTTGCATGCTCCCTCAACTCATTCCCATTGCTGAAGGCCATGTTACACTCAACACACCAGTATGGTGTACTGCTATTATGAACAACCTGCACATGCTGCATGAGTTCTTCAACCTTTGCAAATGCCTTGCCACACTGCTCACATCTATGCCTCTTCCAGAATATGCTTCTTCACCTCCTCAACGCTATGCAATGGCAAGGAGCATCTGAACTCCTTGCATACGTATGCTGTCAAACCCTTGCCCTCTATTGATACTTTGCCAGAGAAGAATGGTATGCCTTCTAGCCTATCAAGATTATCCTTGCTGATGGTAACTATTATACACTCTGGCATGAACTCCTTCCATAACTCCCTTCCATCTCTAGCATCACTTATCACAGTAACCTCTATGGGCTTCTTCAGGTAAAGGTAGAGTACGTTGAGCATATTTCCATATGCGAAGGGGTTCTCTGCTGCATAAAGTGCATATGCTTTAAGTATACTCTCTGCCTTTGAGATGTACTCCTGCTTATGGGTGTAATGGTAGAGTCTGATGAGTGCTAGTGCAGCCATTGAGTTGCCTGATGGTGTTGAAAGATCATAAGGATTCTTGCTCCTTACTATCAACCGTTCATGCTCATCAGATGTGTAGTAGAGATCATTGCTAGAATCCCAGAAGTGCTGGAGCATATACTCCATGTATGCTATTGCCCTCTCTAGGTATATGCTCTTTGGGTTTACTTCAAAGATGTCTAGTAGTGCATTTATGTATGATGAGTAATCATCAAGGTAAGCATCTATCTTTGCTACACCATCCTTGTATATCCTCTTCAGCCTAGAGCCTTTAGCCATCTTATCCTCTATCATCCCTACTGCATTTAATGCAGTATCAAGGTACCTCTCATCACCAGATACCTTGTATCCCTTTACCATTGCAGAGATTGCAAGTGCATTCCATGCAAGTATTATCTTATCATCCCTTGCTGGCTTTACCCTTGATGCTCTAGCATCGAATAGAAGCCTTCTACACCTCTCTAGTATAGCCTTAACCTCATCCCTACTCTTGTTGAATCTTGATGCTAATGCATCTATACTCATGCTTATATGCAGTATATTCTTGCCCTCAAAGTTACCCTGCTCACTGATCCCATAGTATGCAGAGAAGATCTCAGCATGCTCTCTATCTCCTATAAGCCTCCTAACCTCATCCATACTCCACGTATAGTACTTGCCTTCCTCACCCTCAGAGTCTGCATCTTGGGATGAGCAGAACCCATGCTCACTGCTTAGCATATCCCTAAGTATGTAATCCAGAGTATCCTTCATAACCTCCATGTACCTTCCATCCCTGCTTATCTGATATGCTTCAGCATACAGCACTGCAAGCAAAGCATTATCGTAGAGCATCTTCTCAAAGTGAGGAACCATCCATCTAGCATCTACAGCATACCTATGGAACCCTCCCCCTATATGGTCATGTATCCCTCCATCTGCCATCTTGTTTAATGTAAATAGCACGAAGTTAAGGAACCTGCTTATACCCTTCATCCTGTAGTATCTAAGGAGGAACATGAGGTTCATAGCATTTGGGAACTTTGGTGCACTACCAAAGCCACCATTGATCATATCAGCATCATCCAGCAGATGGATTGCAGGTTCATCAAGCAGGGTTAGATCCATACTCTCTATTACCTTTGGCTTAAACTCAAGCATGCTTAGACCATTCATTATCATCTCAACCTGTCTGTTTATCTTAGCCCTATCACTCCTGTATAGTTCAGCAAGGTACTTGAGTAGCCTTGGGAAGCCTGGGAGTCCATAACGGTCCTCCTTCGGGAAGTATGTGCCAACGTAGAATGGCTTGAGATCTGGTGTTAGGAATACACTCAATGGCCATCCTCCTGTACCTGTTACAAGTTGGCATACTCTTTGGTAGGTATCATCTATATCAGGCCTCTCCTCCCTGTCAACCTTTATGTTTATGTAGTGCTCATTCATTATCTTCGCTACCTCTTCATCCTCAAAGCACTCATGCTCCATAACATGGCACCAGTGGCACGCACTATACCCTATGCTTAGGAATATGGGCTTATCCTCCTCTCTAGCCCTCCTCAATGCCTCTTCACACCATGGATACCAGTCTACAGGGTTATCTGCATGTTGGAGAAGATACGGGCTAGTCTCATTTGCAAGCCTGTTAAGCCTCTTCCCCATGCTTAACCATATGTAATGATCATATTTGTAACTTCCTGAATGGTTGTTGTGAATATGCTATGAATGGTGTTTATATCATACTTATACGTGTGGACTCTGCATGTAGACATAGGATTAGGATAGGCTCTTTAGGTATGGTGATGCTTACTCCTGGTATCTATGCATATGTAGGCTCTGCTATGAACTCACTCAAAACAAGGATCAAGAGGCATGCATCAATTAGCAAGAGGTTGAGATGGCATATAGATTATCTTACCACACATGGATGTGCAAAGGTTATAAGTGCAGTATATGCAGCAACTGATAGAAGAGTAGAGTGTATGCTTAGTTGCTATCTAGCAGAGCAGCATCATGCTCCATTCAAGGGGTTTGGATCATCTGACTGCTCATGCTACTCACACCTCTACCTTGTTAATGGATTGGATGATGTTCTTGCTGTATTCAAGAGGTGCAACCTTGATGCAGTTGTGTTGTATGAAGAGCAGTAAACTAGTAAGAGATCTCTGAGCTTGGTCTTAAGCCTCTCTTCCAACTCTCCTTGCCACAGATAGAGCATCTGTATAACCTCCTCCTCTTATAGGTAGCCATCTCTGGCTCTACAACTATATCATGCCTTGTGCGCCTCATGCATCTATCACAGAACCTCACCTCGCTTGACATAGCTAACCTAAATATGTATAGAAAAGGTAATAAATAAATTCTATCTATAAGAGCATATGAGCACTACACTAGGCTGGATGGTTGTAAGAGAGGATATCCAATACTACATATATGATGGGAGCAGAAATGTTATAGGATACTTTACACCAGACTATGGTACAAACGAGGAGGATAGGATAATAGATCTAATCACAGATGAGGCTAGCGTAAGAGGGGGTAAGTTAACTCTATACATAACTGCTATGCCAAGTGATGAGATGAACTATGATAGATTCATGGAGTGGATGGGCTCATTGGATGAGAAACTAACGAAGGTGAAGGCGTATCAGGATAAGAGAGGGTTAGGCTCACCAACGGTAAGGATAGAGCATAATAGCATTGCTGTGAATATGGATATAAGGTTTGATAGAAGGGTTGAGTTAACAAAGAAGAGTCTTACAAGTGCTTTGAGCGATGTGTTAGACGAGATGCACTACATGCAAGTAATCTGACGAATTATGGTTTTACTTGAGCCAGCACTTCCATTATCTTACTAAAAATAAAGGTTGGGTAGAATCATGTTGTAGTTCTATCCAACCATATCCTCAGTTTTGAGTCAAGGTTCACAGTTCTATTATCTAACCATACGTTATATGCTTCTCTACTACCAGTAGTAACGCTATAGTAAGAGCCTATATAAGTATGTGTTTTAGTCTGGGTACCTTCTGTATCAGCATTGGTTGACTGTGGTCCTTTGCTGCTTGTACTCCAATGGCTTGATGATGTGCATGTATTAACATTTAGATGACAGTGGTATGATGTTGGTCTCCATAAAGTGTTATTTGTGCTATCCCTCCTATCTAATGCTGTTATGATGAGCGTATTAGTTCTGCTTGAGAATGTTATTGAAGGCAAGAACTGATCCTTGTTTGCAGTACCTTCATTAACAACATTTACAGCAGAACTTATACTGCAGTTCTGTCCCTGTGTAGTGCAGTTGGTTATCTTTCTATACATTATATTTGTATTTGGTGGGGACGCTGTTGAGTTATAACCTGTCCATGTAAGATGTAGGTTATTTGAACTATCAATTGCTAGATATGGGAAGTTATTTACTCTAAAACCGCTTTGTTGGTCATTTATGGTTATGCCTATAACACAGTCAAATGCATCAGTGCATGTACCAGCACTGGTACGTATCCTATTAGGTCTTGCTATTATCTGTGTATTATCAAATGTATTACCATTATCGAATGATCTCTTCATCCTTATCGATACAGTGTTATCTCCAGTCAATTTTGTCCATGCAACGTATATTATGCCATTGCTAGTGTTAACAGCTATATTGCAACCCTGTACTGATCTATCATTCACACTATTATTTGCCTGCCATGAGGTACCAGAGTCTGATAGGATCATTAGTGCTCCCAACCCTCTTGAAGAATATGGCGATTGGGGAGGAGTATGGGTAGTTGCCATTGCTATCCTTATAACTCCATCTACTGAAATCGCTCATCCTAGCCCGGCAGAGATACACATTACTTCCATTCACTGCTATCCATGGTTTATCCACAATTGGACAATCTTCATCTGCATATGGATAGTCATAGGTTGGGTTATCATCTACCATTTAGCCTCGGCTACAACTGTAGGGCTACTCCATGTTGCACCATTATCTGTTGAGGTGGAGTAGTAGATCTTCGATACATCGTTCTTATTATAATATTTTATGCTATCAGATAACGCTAGGCATGCTATATACCATCTTATCGTATCTCCTACTTTGCTTACTGCAACCACTGGATCAGTCGATATGTATGTACCTGTTGGTAAAGGCAGATACCCCTATCAGTCCATGTAGCTCCTCCATCTGTACTAGTTGCAATCCTGCATCGCCTCTCTGCTCCTGAGTAAGCAGCATAGTCTAGGAACGCTGCCATGAGTATGTTCCCATCTGTTGGATGTTTCATTATATGTGCCTCTATCTTACGATAGCTAGTATCTGCATTACTTACAAGAACATCGTTGTAGAACTCCCATGATAATGTATGTGCATATACTATACTACTGCTAATGAGCAGAGCTGTTATAATAGTTAACGTTATAACTCTCTTCTGCATTAACCATAGCAATTCTAGTCATATTTGATAAGATTATTTGTCAAAAAATGACAAAAAAGTTTAGATTTATATCTTGGGAAAGAGAATATAAAGAGGGTATAGGTATTACCAAGAAGTATATACTCATGTATGCTGGCGCATTCACATTCCTAGGGGTTGCAGTTATGCTGCTTATAAGTACATATATAATGGGTTCAATCCCTATGTTTGGTAGGGCTGAGGTAACTATCCAAGCAGGACCATCGGTTGAATATGTAAAGAGGTTACCAGAGAAAATCAAGGCTATTGAAAGAGAGGTTGGAACAGAAACATGTTACTACCATGGTATATGTGGTATGGAGCTTTTTAACTATGATGGGATAGCAATACCAATAGATGATAGCATAATAGCAAAGTTCCCAAGAGCAGATGAGTTCAGGAAGGCATTCAAGGTGTTGGAAGAACGCCATCTTGATCCTGATGAATGTGGTGGAGGTCCGCTCAGGGGGTCTGCAGATATATGTGATACTGCCAATATGTATGAGTTCGAGATAGGTAAGAGCGATGCTGATGCACTTAAGAGTATAATGAAGGAACTAGCACTACAGCATGGCAAATCGAAGGATGGGAGATCTGCTGTGGTATGGGACTATGGTCTCAATAGGGAGATAGTAACTCAGGGTATGGTAATAACTGTCAAGTACAACGATATATATTACAATATAGGAGTTGCTATATACTCTATGCCTTAGCATCAATCCATACAATTTTATTTTATATGATCTGGAGGTAGAATAAATGAATGACTAGATAAGACAATGGTAGATCAAATTAAAAGTTGTACACCTGTGCCCCTATACTCTTCCTCCAATCAGCCTTTATCCCTGGCTTACCAGCAAGCCTCTGCAGATAGTTGTATGCTGATATTGCTGCTTTGGCACCCTCTCCAGCAGCAACTATAACCTGCTTGTAAGGCACGTTAGTAGCATCACCAGCAGCAAATATACCCTTGTATGATGTCTCACAATACTCATTAACCTCTATCTCTCCTCTCTGATTGATCCTTACAAGATGTTTAACAAACTCGATATACACCTTGTAGCCCATCTCAACAAATAGACCATCAACCTCTAACCTCTTTGTGCCTCCAGATTGGTCTCTTATGGTTATACTCCTAAGCCTCTCATCCCCATCTAGAGCAATGACCTCACTGTTTGGTACATACTCTATGTTATCCTTCCTCTCTAGTGCTTCGATCATCTCTTTATCTCCAGCCATCTTGCTAGTTCTGTATATAACGTATACCTTCCTTGCAAACCTGCTAAGCAGAAGCGCTGACTCTACAAGGTAGTTACCAACTCCAGTTGTAGCAACCATCCTACCTTGATAGAATGGTGCCTCAGACTTGGTAGCGTATGTCAAGCCTCTACCTAGAAACCTCCTCTCACCTTCAACCCCAAGCTCCCTTGGCACCTTGCCTAAAGCAAGTATCAATGCCTTACATGTATACTCCCTCTCATTGCTTATAACCTTAAATCCATCATCTATAGCATCAACACTCTCAACCCTCTCATACCTTATCTTACCACCAAATGTGAGTACTTGCTGCTCTAGTGTTCTAGCAAGCAACTCCCCACTAGTAAGGATTATTCCAGGATAGTTCTCAAGCTTGGGTATGAGGTTGAGTTGTCCTCCAAGATCTTGAGAGAGTACTAGAACATCTGAACCCTGTCTTGCAATGAATAATGCTGCAGATAGTCCTGCTACACCCCCTCCAACCACTATTATATCATGATGCACATAAGCATCTTACTACCTTATTATTTAAATACTGTTCTATTATATTATAAATAATAACACCTTATTTGAGTTGGTTTTTATTACCAGCATAGATACCCTTCTTCATGGATAGCATCATGAGCATGCTCCATGATATATGCATGAATGTTAGGAGCAAGGTTAGCAAGATGAGCAGGGAAGAGGCAGGCATATCCCTAGCAAGGGGTGCTGGAGGTGATATTACGAAGAAGATAGACAAGGTTGGTGAGGATGCTGCACTGGAAGTAGTTAGAGAGTACGATGTGAGTTGTAAAGTGCTGAGCGAAGAGGCTGGGCTTGTAGATAGTGGTAGGAAGGGAAGGGGAGGGGCTGATGCCAATGCTAGCAATGATGATGGTAGTTGTATCATAGTACTTGATGCAATAGATGGTACAACTAATGCAGTTAGAGGTATACCATTCTACTCCTGCTCTGTAGCATATGCAACATCAGATAGGTTGAGCAGTGTTACACATGCAGCGGTTATGGACCTTACAAGTGGTGATATATACTATGCTGTAAGGGGCAATGGTGCATACATGAATGGCTCAAGGATAAAGACTGTAAATACAAGCAATGATAGGGCTGGATACGTGATAGGCATAAACCTCTCTGGTATAAGCATAGATAAACTCAAGAGGATGAGCAGTATACTTGCTATGACCAATCATATAAGACAGTTCGGCTCAAACGCATTGGAGATGTGCTTACTTGCTAGAGGTTTGCTTGATGCGTACATAGATGTTAGGGGGAAGATAAGGGTTACTGATATAGCTGCTGCTTGCCTAATAATAGTTGAGGCTGGAGGGATAGTTGTGGATGAGCATCTCAATATGCTTGATGCACCATTGAGTTTGGATGCTAGACTATCATTCATAGCATCTGCAGATAAGAGTATGCTCAATTACATATTTAGCAGTATCGCTTCTTCATGATCCAGCATCATTAATAAGTATTCTATGTTTATAATTAGGTGAAAAGGATGAGGCATAGGAGAGGAGTAACAATAATAATGGTGCTCTTAGCATTAGGCTCATCATACAATATCCTAGTTGGTATACTTACATTGAGCGAGTACTATGCAAGTGCACTCTTTAGTGCAGCAAGTACAGGGGCAGCTATGAAGTTTACTTTAGCATCATTTGCTCTAGCACTCATCTATGGTCTGTATAAGAGGAAGGGTTGGGCACTCTTCCTCTCAATACTATTCATGTGCTTTGGTCTACTAGACTCTATATGGACGATGTATATACAGATGCTCCTAGGCTATCCATACACTATTGCAGTAGTAGCAATAGCACTATTCTCTTTAGGCATATACTACCTTAGCAGGAGGAGTGTTAGGGAAGAGTTCTACCAATAAATATGAGCAAAGCATAGTTATACTGTGTAAGGTCATGGGAAGGGACTTTGGTTCACTATGGATATGGAAGGAGGGTAATGTTAGGGATAGGCTTGGTTGGTACTATTCTGTAGCAACTAACAGCATGCCAGCAAAGTATCTGATATGCAAGAGGGTGCCAGTAGATCCTAGCATATATAACATGGATATCGATAGTCTTTGGAAGGAGTATGATACTGCACTTGAGAGGTTCATAAGGCTATGGTCTGATGTTAGGAGCAGGAGTATAACGATTAGAGATCTGCCTATAGCAAAGGTAAACCTGCTAGATCTACTCCTTGCCATAGTGAAAGGATCATTACATGCATGTAACTTCTGCAGATGGCAGTGCAAGGTTGATAGAACTACTGGAGGTAAGTTAGGTGCATGCAAGTTAGAGGCTGAGAGTAGGGTTAGTACGTTCTTCCATCACATGGGGGAGGAGATAGTATTTAGAGGTATTAAAGGTTCAGGCACTATCTTCTTCACAAGTTGCAACATGCGATGTGCCTTCTGTCAGAATGGTGATATAAGCACAGATAGGTTCAACGGTAGTGTAGTTACACCATATATGATAGCATTGATGGCATACAAGTTGAGGCTTGAAGGATGTCATAACATAAACTGGGTTGGTGGTGAGCCAACTATACATCTGCATAACATAGTTGAAGCGATACATGAGATGAGTAGGTTCATAATAAACAAGGTAAGGTACGAGGATGAGTTGTTTGTGATAAAGAGCATTAATGCTGATATGCCATATAGGTATTCTATGAGCAGTAGTAATGCATACTATGGGGATGAGTTCAATGTACCGCAGTTGTGGAACTCGAACTTCTTCATGAGTAGAGAAGCACTAAATGTGTTGAGATGCATTATGGATGTATGGCTTCCAGATCTGAAGTTTGGTTCCAACAAGTGCTCATTGAGGCTTGCAAGGACACCATGGTACTGGGAGACGGTAACCAGTAATATAAAGCAGGTTCATTGCTGGGATGAGGATATGGTTATAAGGCATCTGATAATGCCTGGGCATGTTAAGTGCTGCACAAAACCAGTGCTTGAATGGGTTGCAGATAACATGCCTGAAGTGTTGATAAATATAATGGATCAGTACAGGCCTGAGAACTATTGTGATCCATACTCACCCAACTATGATCCAGCATACAAGGATATGGCTAGATTCCCAAGCAAGCAAGAGATAGATGAAGCATATAGATATGCAAAAGAATTAGGCTTGAACTTTGAGATGATAACGTTTGAGAAGCACTTTCTAAGATAATGAATGATAAAGAGATAGAAGGGGATGGATAGGATAGATGGTTAGATTAAGCGATAATAGAGGTCACGTTCCTCTCTTCTATTCCTTCATCATTGGTTTTTGCTACTCTATAGAGAGTATATCTGTTACACTCTTTACATCAAATGTATAACCTGATCTTATCCATGCCTCTTCCACTAAATACCTTAGCGCTATAGATAGGGAATGTTCATCTATAGTTATAACATCATTGTAGGAGAAGAACCTTATCAATGCTAATGTAGATGCTAGTTGGAGTGTCTTCTTCTCTAACCTTACAGAGAATGGTACTCTATGCTCACCATACCTACTACCATCTTCAATATGTTCTATTATAACATCCATTACATCCCTTATCTTATCCACTACACCATCATTAATCATGATCTGTTTGGGTTTGAAGTCTTTATTGTGATAGCCCCTCTGTATAGCATATACTAGTGTAAGATGATCCCTAATCATACCTGCTGTATAAGACATCCTCTCCTGCAATATACCTTTCATAAGGCTACTCTGCCTCTTTGCAAGCTCACCGTATCTATCCTTGGTTAAGATATGTAGTCTACAGAGCATCCTATCCTCAACTGCTTTGAAGTTTGGATCTCTTATAGTAGGTTCGTATATGTTCTTGTTATATACTGATGTGTTATAGTTTACTGAGAAGAATGATGTGAACCTGTATGGTCTTATGCTGTATGATTTGGTCTCATACCTTATGATACCTCTCTCCATTGCTATCTTCAATGGCTCAACCATACCTTTGTACTTGAACCAGTCATTGAACTCAGTGATTATGAAGTTCACAGATCTACCCTCATATGCTTCTCCTATAGCAATGAACTTTGCTGGAGTCATGCCTCCACAATATCTATTCATACCAGGAAGACCATGTGCTGGTACACCATTCTCAGAACCAAGTATAAGATCCTTTATTGCAAACGTCTTACCACTCCCTGGATCACCAAAGAGGGCAAGGTTGAAGCCAGTACTCATAACCTTGCTATGGTTCTTCTCACTAACTATGCTAGAATCGGTTAAAGAGTACTGCTGTGCTATAGCAAGCAAGGGGTCAAGATAGAGCGAGCCAAAGAGTTCTCTAAGGTATCTTGCTATATGCTCAGATGTAACATCTCTACCAAATCTAAGTGTATCTTCATACCTCTCCTCTATCAACTGCATTAGGTATGTTCTTAACTCCTCATCCATCCTCTTAACCTCATACTCAAACTCCATGTAAGCATCCCTTGTACTCAACCTTGGTATATGGCAGAGTTCATCAAGCATATGCCTCACCAACGGCCTAACCTCTTCAAGTATTCCCCATACAGTCTTATGCCTACCTCTTTTACCTTCACCATTCCCTCTCCCTCCTTCATCCATGCTTGTACTGTATGCAATCCTTAGCCCATCCCTTAACTCTATGAGCATATTAATGGGATTGAGTCTCTCACCATACACCTCGCTTGTCTTAGCCATTATCCCTGCTATTGTATCAGTATCTACTTCAAGCATAGCCTTGAGTAATGCGTACCCTTTCCTTCCATGGGCATTAAGGAACTCTGTAAGATCCTTCCTTACAATATCCCATGAACCTCTATGCTGAAGCATACCATTGCTGAACGTGTAATACCTCCCCTTAAATACAGCAGTACTATTTGTGCATGTTAGCATCAAGAGAGATTCTAACTGATCATCCCTTAGGATAGATGCTAGAGTCTCAACATCTACATCATTGCTGGGTAGGCCCTCCTGCTCTAAATACTTGATCACCTTAACCCTTTGAGTATAGTTCTCTGGCCTCTCAACATCAAGCAGTCTTCTAAGTAGTATTGTCCTCTCCTTCTTCCTCCATTCCTCCCCTTCATCCAGCATACCATTGCTATCACTGCTCATCATATCTATCATCAACAAAAATGGTTTAGATCACTTGCTTAAGCATATCAATCTAATCTAATCCGATCCAACATCAACCAATCAACCAACCCATCAATCAAACCAATGAGTTAGCCTACCTATCTACTACTTATAACATCAGCCTTATGCTACTTCTCATCTTCAACTATCCTCTTTGGTTGTTTGAAACCCTTCTCATTGAAGACCCTATAGAGTTCTGGAACTGCAAAGCAGAAGCCTATATGCGCACACTCTGAGTTACCATGATATCTGCAGTAGAGCATCCTATCATGAACCTCAACCTCAACTATCCTGTCTATGAAGTGGTCATATATGAAGATGAGGTTACCCTCAGCACCTATGAACTTCAGGAACGGTCCATACCTCCTAAGGTAATCATGGTACTCTATATACTCTAGAAGTATTGTCTTTGCTGCATTACTGAACGTTCTACCCTCGAACCTCTTATCACTCTTTATAAACTGCTCTATCCTCTTAGCCTCCTCCTCCTTCAGTACTATCTGAGTATACCCCTTTCGCATGGTACATTATAGAACGATCCCATAAATATACTTTATTATAGTACAATTAGGAACATTTAAATAGTATTTGAATATTACAATTTGTATGAACAGATTGGTACAATTGGAGCACAGTAAGAGTTGTCCTCTCTGCAAGGGCAATCTACTTCATGCAGTGGATGGAGAGATAATATGCTCCAGATGTGGGGCAGTGCTTGGGTATAGCAATAATAATGATGATAGCATCATACGATACAGGAGGATAGAGCCTAACCTGTATAATGCAGTTCATGTAGGTACTGAAGCATACTTGAGCAGGTCTGCACGATTCTACAGTAGCAGTAAGGATGAACAACTACTCTCTCTCTTCTCAAACCTTTGCGAAAGGCTTTCTCTTCCATGGAATATAGCGTTTGAGTGTTGGTCTTACTATAGCAAGTTGCTCAAGTGTGTTAAGATGGGCTCGGCAGAGCTTGCTATGCTTGTAGTGTATACTGTATGTAATAGATACTCATTAAGGAAGAGTCAGGAGGAGATCAGGGATGCTGTAGAACTTGTATATGCAAGAAGATATCTACCAACCATTCAGAGGATACTCTTGAACTTTGCTAATGAGGTGTATAGATGCAAAGATGCTAACATGGTTGAGATGTATATGCACTTTCTTGATATTGATGAGAGGGCAAGAAGGAGGGCAAGGAAGATCCTCTCAATCATCAACAATGTTAATCTGAAGAAGGTGATGAATGTTGCTTGTTGAGGTGGATGTTGATGCATTGAAGAGTGTAGATCATATAGTTACTCTCTCAACACATCCCATGATAAGGAGTATTGCAGATGAGGTGAAGAGGCAAGGCTCATCATCTATACAACCTATAGTGGTGGGAGAGGTTGACGGTGAATACTACATCCTTGATGGTTATGCTAGGGTACAGGCATGTAGAATAGCAGATGTAAAGAGTATAAGAGCGTATGTGATAAAGTTGAATAGTAAAGAGGATGCACAGATATGGCATATTAAGTTTAACATCAGATCAACTCTTAATATACTCAAACTCTATGAAGCAATAAGAGGTAAAATATGGGATGAGGATTACATATGCAGCAAGTATGGAATGGATAAGATGATGGCAAGGCTCTTACAGAGGCTGGAGAGGATAAAAGGTAGGGCATATGCAAAGCTGCAAGTGTATATGAATAGCATAGTTGCAAAGTTCAATAGAGTTCCACCCATACCATACTACATCATAGTGCTAATATCCGAACTTGAAGATGAAGAGTTACAAGAGAAGGCTGTAGATTTTGCATTCATAAATATTGATGATGATGAGGATATATTCTCCTTCCAAGATTACGATAGAATGCTAGCATTCATAAAGATGCTTAGGTCAAGTTATAGAAAGCATAGTGCTTCATGTATTACCAGCAGTAATACCATAGAGGTTAGTGGTAAGAGGCTGATGAGTATTGAGGGTAAGAAGAGTAGAGGTAAGAGTAAGGATAAACATCTATACTTCACATGCTCATGTGGTACTTCCTATTCAATAGATACAAGTGACTATGTTATCAGCAGAGTAGAAGAGAATGAGCATATGATAGTCTTGAAAGATATTGAGCATAAGACTCTTCACATTGTTCCAGATGATGTTGTTGAGACCTTGGAATTGGATAAGTATAGGGCTAGATGGTATATAGTTGATGGTTCAGAGATTAACTTTCTAACTAGGGTATTTAATTGTAAGGTAGCAGTACTTGCCCGCGATGGTGAATTGATATGAACGTATTAAAATGGAGACCTAGAAGGAATTCTAGGTTGGTTGAGAAGGTAATAACATGTATAGGTACTGATAGTAAGAGTAAGGAGGATCTTATCAAGTTATTTAATGATGTACATAAGCTTACAGTTATAATGAATAGGTTAAAGAGAGATAATATAATCTGCTCTAGCATAAATTATCCTTGCAGATACTCACTAACACAGTATGGAAGATGGCTCTTTATATGCTACATGCTCAATATAAGACCAGTACAACTTGTTATACTTGCATTACTGTATAACAACTATAACAGGTCTATCTATAAGGGACTTGAATGGATAGTTCCTGTTATAAAGCATGAGATAATTAAACTATTATCTTCTTTCAATTATGATGATGAGTATGCTTGGAAGCAGGTTAAGATCCTATGCAAGAGAGGATTATGCAGATACTATGGAAGGGAAGGGATTGTGCTTGAACCCTCTACATACTATATGTTAAGAGAATGGCATCATGAGATTTATGCATTATATGAACATCTTAGGAGTGTTAATCGCTATGAGGTATGTATATGAGATAAGGCCTACAGATCTTCTCTCATTACCAGAGGAGAAGCAGAAGAGTATAGTTACAAACAGATTCTTATCGCTCTTGAATTGGTTAGAGAGCAAAGTTACAATACATATGATCAAGGATTATGTGCACATAAACACAAGGGAGTTGGATATAACATTGCCAGTTATGAGAACATTCCTCTCTAGCAATGAACCACTTGAGCATATACTAACTTCTCTTGGTTATGAATACTCTATGGTAATAGATGCAACATTACTTGCTAGTCTAAGGCATAAAGAATTGCTTGAAAGATTTAATCACTTAATAGTTAATGTTGATAAGCCCTTATACGCAAGGTCATTCCTACTCTACAGGCTTCCTACAAATGCAAACATAGCATGGATAGATAGCATTGCAAGGTTATCTGATGAAACTATTATAGATATCACACCTCTCAAGCATGATATTGCCTTAAGTAAGATGAAGAGATATACAGGCCTTATAAAGGCTGCAGCAATGAAGTATGCATCATTGACATACAAGGCAGAAGTAGCAGAGATGACCCTTCAAGCACTTGATAAGCATGAAACAAAGCTCTTTAATGTATGCATAATACTAATCATTAAAGCATCTAGCCTAAAAGAGTTGAATGAAAAGAGTAAGAGATTCATGCGAGGAGTGAGGCAATACGCATCTGTAGATCCTATGGTTGGAAGGCAGTTGGATCTACTTAATGGCAATGTTAAACATACAATAGTAGTTGAACTTGGTAGTATGAGTATATTCTATCCCTTTGTTAGTAGTGATATGCTTGAGGTACCAAATGGAATAATGCTTGGTGTTAACATTAATACTGATGCACCAGTTATCTATGATTACTCGCTAAGAAATAATTATAATGTTATAGTACTTGCATCATCAGGCTCTGGCAAGTCAATGACAGCAAAGATCATGCTTAACAGACTCCTAGAGAAGATGCCTGATTCATACGCATTCATAATAGATCCCCAAGGTGAATATGCAAAGGTTGCAGATTACCTAGGATTTAACCTTATAGATGTTGCAAATAGCAATGGTCTAGGCCTTGACCCATTAAAACTCTTTGATCCAATCACGGCATCTGACGTTATATCTGATATTGTAATGGCGCCACTGTTGGTAAGGAAAGAGATTGCAACTAATGCAAGTAAAGTTAATGATATATTCTCATTATATGAGATGTTAAGCAGGGAAGCAAAACGCTATTTAGTTGATGTGGTTAATAACTATGCAAATATATTTAGAGGCAGAATAATCATGGATAAACGGAACATATTATCACTTAAAGGAACAAACTCTACATCAAGCAGCACATCACTGCTACTACTGTTATCATTGGCAAAAGTATGGAATGAGATAAACTCATATGCAAGTAATATACTGAAGATAATTATAATAGATGAGGGATGGATGCTCTTCAACATACCATCTGCTGCAAGGTTTGTTAACCTTATAGCTAGAGTTGGAAGGAAATTGAATGTACTATTCATATTTATAACTCAAAGACCAGAAGATATCATAGCAAATGAGTATGGTAGAGCATTGCTAGATAATGCTGATACAAAGATCCTACTAAGGAATAATGAACTTGCAAGTATTAAGATAGCAGAAGCATTACAACTATCAGAAAAGGAGAGGGAGATGATCACAACATTTGGTAGAGGGGAGGCATTACTTCTTACTGGGGAGCATAGGATAAGGCTTCAGATAGTTCCAGGAGAAAAGGAGTTAAGATTATTCTCCACAGACCCAAACAATCAGTCATTATGATGCTACTACTTATTATCTCTTCTAGCAACTATTATCCTGTATGCAGCGAATAATGTTATCATGAATACACCTACAAACAAAGCCATCTGTATATGATTGCTCATATCATGTACATATCTAACTTCATTACCTTGCTGTTCACTAACCTCTGCATATGCCCTTCCTCCCCATTCATTGTATATCTCTACTTTAGCATAATTGGAATAGAACGGTATTATGCATGAATCAGTACAATACTTCTTTGGATCATATAGAGTTCCATTAACATATATCCTTGAGATATCTCCAAACTTCTCATCTAACCTGAATTCAAGTATATTATCTTGAAGCAGGATATCCTCTATCTTATTATCCTGCTCAAGATTTACAATTATTATATAGTTGGTGTAGAAAGAGAATGTATGTTCATCATAAACCTTTGTAACATCTCCAACAGTTATCTCCATCCTGTATGGTGTTAATGTATCAAGTGCTATGTATAAGGGCATATCTAATATATTGTATCTTGAAAGTACTGATTCAGGAATGTAATGTGATGTGTAGTTAATCACCATGCTAAGATGACCAATGCTACTAGCATGATTATCTCTTGCATACATATCTCCGATAACCATCTCTGCAAATGTTTCATGAGCACTATCATGAATAACCTTGCTCCTCATATAATCATGAAGATAGTTACCTAATGGTTTCATATCAACATTTATAGGCAAATCTCTTATCTTGCCATCAGAACCATATACAAAGATATCTAGCCGTGTTGAGAACCTTACTAAGGGATAAGTGTAATCAACATTAATAACCTCTAGCATATCATAGTTAGCAAAATCTGCAGAGTATATCTTCATGTTTAACGTTAGAATAGATTTTGGTCTATACTCACCATCGATTATAGGAGAGAAGACTATCTTGCCATAACCTTCATACTCAAATATCAATGCCTTACTTTTTGTGTTAAACCCATGAGCATTGGTATAGGTAACATTTAGATATCCTTCCTCTATACCATCATTTAAAGTGTACTCATAGTGGTTGAGCTTGCTTCTCCTTAAAGGATGTATGCTTTTTCCATCATCATCCATACTACCATGATAATGCAATGCAATAGCAACACTCTTATTGTATGACCATGGTTTATCATCATTGAGCACGATATATGCATAGTAATGATATACTGGTCTATACCTTACAAGCATGATATCTATACTCACATCTCTCTTTGCTATGACCTTATCTATATTGATCAATTTCACATCATATATTATAGTATGTGGAGTAGGTGAAGAGTTATTAGTACGATAGATGGTTACACCATCATTATATGTAAGATCTAATGTTGAAGTATACTCCTCATATGCTAAGTTATATCTGCATTGATTTATTAAACAATTATATTCATATGCAAGAGTAATATCATCATATCTCTTTTCCATAACGATATGTAATGTTCCTCTCCTCTCATTCTTGAATATGTAGTTAGATTTATGAATTATTGCAACTGGATCTCCAATATAGTATGTTCCATCTCTATTCATTGCTACAAATCCATCTCCATCTATGAGTTGACCTTTGCTTAGATATACTTCAAGCATTGGATCCACTACTGTATATGTATGAACTGTGCTCTTTGAGTATCTGAACTTAAAGCATATACTATCCTCCATCGCCATTATGCATATCTGATGGGTTATCCTCTGCTGGAATCTGATAGCATGTATGCCTATACTTGCATCTGTCTTTATCTCAACTATGCCAGATGTGCTTGAACCATGAATTATAGCACTAGAATCAGCCTCAAGCCAGTATGAGTAGTCTATGCAGGACCCTTCATCTGTATTGTTATAACCATGGTATACACTGTATGCAAATGCATCACCAGCATAATAAGTACCATCAGGGTTCTGCCTAATGCTACCGTTATGGTATAATGGCGATACCCTTATCTCTGCATAGAGTTCACAGGGGCTAGATGCATATACTTGCATATTATGAAGATATAAAATCACAATTGCTGTTAATGTTATAGATACACAGAATATCAATCTTCTTGTTATTCTATTATTATTGCTCATCAATAATATAATTGGGCAAATAAAAGAGTATAGTAATACAGGTTACAGGTTTATCGTTTATTTGTTTTATCCATTCTTATCATCTTTATGTGCATCATCACTCACATCATCAACCCATACAGTTAGATCTATAACCTCAAAGTTTGGATTTGGCAATCTTATGTTGTACATGCTCTCAACCTTCTCCCTATTAGCATCCCTATTGCTTATAATCTCCTTCAATAGCCTAGGATCTGCAACTCTGCTTATCCCTCCCCTCTCCCTTATCTGCTCAAGCCAGTAGTAGAGGTTTGTTAATGGTCTCTTATCCTTGCCTATATGCATTATATACTCTCCAAACACCCTGCCAAACACCTCTTCTCTACCATGAAGTATGTTATCTGGAAGCATAAAGTACTCATTTGCAAACCTTGTTAGAGCATTGTAATCCCCATCCTCATACAAGCGTTTCACAGTATAGAACCATCTATTAACTTCTCTACCATCAACAGATGCATTAGGCTTTATTGAAGCATAGTATGCTATTGCACCCTCTATAAGAGATCCAGCAAAGTTCCTTACCATCTCCATACCATACTCTCTACCTTCATTACTTGCTGTTATGAATGTACTCTTTACAGCATTATCTGTGAATCTACTTATACTTGGTATGCTTAGAGCCTCTGTTGCTGGTCTTATGGATGCTAATAATCCTCCAAGCATACCTGCACCAAATCCTGCTGCTGCACTCTTCCCTATCGTCTTTACTGCTGGAGTACTCATCGCTGCCCTTGCAAGTTCAAGCGCTGTTGGAGTCCTGCCAAGTGTAGACTCTAGACCAGAGGCTATTGTGCCTATACCTGCCACTGCCCCCCTTGCAGCACCTGCTATTGAACCTCCTGCAAAAAGTATGCCAGATACTCCTGCCCCAGTGACCCATGCACTTATAGTTGTGATTAATGAACCAATAGCTGGAGCCAAGAGTGCAGGAAAGTATACTGCAAGTGATGCTATGGCAACACTTGCTATCCATAACTGCAATGGCTCCAGATCAGCACCCATAACATATGCTGAGCCAGCAGCAACTGTAAGGCTTGAGAGTATTGGTGCAATGCTCAACCCTATGAGTGTGTTGATCAGCATATCACTTATCCTCTTCAGGAATGGTATGAGCGATATCATCAAGATTAGAGGTAAACCTATTATGAGCACTGCTGTAAGTACAAGCCTTATTGTACCTATGAGGTAGAGGCTCATCATGAGCATCAACGCTATGAATGATTTGAATGCACCCATGAACACATCAACAAATAAATGCTCAGATAGCTTGGCAGGATCTAGAAGGTCCATAGGATCTGGCATGCTTGGAGCAGCTATTGCTGATATATTCTCCCATAACCATTTAATCTTCTCATCAGCCCTTGATGGATCCTCTTGACTCAATATGTATAGACTGAACTCTTCTATACTATATGCAATTGGGTCCCAGAATAGTGGGAAAGCAAAGAGCATTATTATGAGTATAGCACTTCTAGATATCATAGAGTATGCTGTATGCCTTGGAAGTATTGCAAGGTTCTCAAACACCAAGGATATCCCTGCAAGGATGAGTACTATTGCAATGATGTAGAGTGAGGAGTCCCTGAAGAACGTATACATTGTTAGATTGCTTCCACTATTATTATCATCATCATAATTGAATTTTGGTAGAGTTAATGCTATATCAGTGAATGTATTACCTATTGTGTTAACTATACCAATACTTAATGCTATCAACGCTATAACAGCAAATACTGCTATAACTGTTAATAGCCCAGCACTAAGCCCAAACACCATATATGGTCACAACCACTTGCTATGCAGAAATTACAGTTACTACTTTCTCAAGTAAGGGTTTACTATAGCCATCAACATACACTCTAAGGTTACTATTCTTTGTAGAGGTTAGAGATAATATAACATCTAACTCACCATTGTTGTCAGATGTTATGTTGGTAAGGAGATCATCATCCAGATATATCCTTGCTAACCTATTTGCTATTGCTCTACCATCTTTGGTAATGAGCCTTAGTCTCAATCTTACAGTATTAGAATTCAATATTATTATGCTATCTTCATGACCTCTCATCCCTTTACCATTACTACTATAAGCATACTTCTTATCCAATCTACATCTTATCTCCTTACAAATCTTATTAACCATTCTTGCAAGTATTATCCTACTATAACCATTATTGAGTAACAGTTCATTAACATATCTGAAGATTATTTCTATAGATGGTTTAACCTTATGCTTCATACCATAAAGGATGAGCGAGTAGATAAGTTCATCCATACTCACTGCTCTATATCTAGTCATAGCAACGAATAGTGCTATAGTTAATGATGCCATTGCTATAAGAATATCTCTACTTGCTAATGCTATGATAGATGCTGATCCTACTATACCCATCTGCTTCATGCTTATCCTTCCTAGCAATGGGAAGTCAAATACAGGCTGCTTCAATGGCTCTATATCCTCAAACCAGAGTACCTCAACCATCACCTACAATACTTGCTAGATATATAATGTATGTAAACGATAAGATCCAAAATAAATGGATTTATTTGTTGTTGATGATGACGACGATGATGGTCTGAACATGATGTTAGAGAGTGCAGCATAAGCATGTAGCATCCCTGTAACCATGGCTATGAATGCACTAGCTTCAATGCTTAGCATCCTAAGGAATACGAATGGTAAGAACGTTATGAACAGAACCTCTATGGCAAAATGTACTGCTAGTGCTGGAAGTGGACCTAGCATTCTAGCAAACAATGCAAAGATCCTGTTGGTCTCATACGTTATATTCCTGCTTAGTACTGTACTTGCTGCATCAAGAGTATATGCAGTGATCCAGAAAATAAAGAAGGTTGTGATGAATGGCTGCTCTATCTTTGGTAGTACAGCAAAGTATACAAGCAGAAGTGCTATTGCTATAGCATCGATCTTCCTTATAGGCATCAGAGCTTGATCACCCCAGCTATAACTCCTATGGTTACTATTGCTCCTCCAAAGTACCTTGTCAGCATGAAGATCATACCAATCCTCTCTACAAGGGATCTTGGTATATTGCCTTGTGGATTATCTATGCTTATTCCTGTTATCCACGCAGTTATCTCTGGTGCAGCAAAGATTATCAGCCCTGCTATAACAGCACTTATCACTATCCTTAACCATCTTACCCTCTCCTCTTCTGTTAGTTCTCCCAGCATCACATATCAATAGCATATTTAAAAATACCATATTCATTGATGGGGAGCAAGATGATGGAGATGAAGTGGTATGAGTTGAGGCTGTATCCAAACTTCAAGGATGGGGAGGAAGAGATGCTTAACCTACTCTACAGGGTTGATGAGTTTGCAATATTCATTATACGTAAGAATGGTATGACTAGGATACTCGTTAGGACAGATGATATCAACGCAATGCATTTTTCAGGGATCCAAAATGCTAGACTTGAGAGGCTAGAATGGAACCCATCTCTACGATACAGTCTTACTCGCTATTATAAGATGAGGGTACATAGTGCATTACCCATAGTGGAGAAGGTTAGACCAAGCATAATCTACACCATGCTGGAGGAGCTTGACAATATTGGTAACAGTGATGGTAAAGGTGGAGTAGAATGTATACTTGCATGTTATGCAAAGTATAAGGATGAGGCATACTCCATAAGCCGATGGATAATGAGGAAGGAAGGTCATGAACACTCACTTGTAAAAGCATTGAAGAGCCTGTTTACATCAAATGAGAGGGTAAGGAGGTTATCCCCACTTACTGAGAGCCTTGTTGAGAAGGCTAGATGGAAGATGAGGCTAAAACACTTCCATACAGTGCTAGCACTGGGAGCAGAGGATGTTAGAACTCTAGATATGCTAGAGGGTGCATTGCCCTATGGGCTTGTAGCATATAGCAACAATAAGAGGGCTGGGGATCATTTCTCAGATCTATCTAGCGTAGTTGAACATGCAAGAGTGCTAAAGAAGTGTATATTGAGTGATGTAGAACTTGCAAGCATAGTTGCATTACCAAAGGATGCATCTATCTTGAGACTTGCTACAACAGATAGGAGGACGTTTACAACTGGGCTTGTGGTAGATGCTGATACCCTATAGATGTTAGAATGATCAACAATGATGAGATAGATATAATAGGATTTAGTGATGATGGGAGAGCATATGGAATATTAAGCAGAGATAGGATACACACTGCAATATTCGGAGAGAGCGGAGCAGGGAAGTCTGAGACTATGAAGTTGTTGATCTTGCAATGCATAAAGCGTAGACATGGATTCATGCTAATAGATGCCCATGGTACACTTGCTAGAGAGGTATTGATGATGATACCTAGAGAACTTTGGAGTAACACAGTATACATAAACCCTGCAACTGCAATTTGGTTCAAGAGGGTAATCAGCGTAAACCCTTTAGAGTGTAGAGATGAGGAGGATAAGCATGTTGTTGTTATGTCATTCCTTAATGTACTTAAGAACCTATACTCTGACTCTTGGGGCGATAGGCTTGAGACTATACTTAGGAACGCACTGAACGTGCTCCTAGATGTTGGTAAAGAGATAACACTCAAAGATCTAAGATCATTCATAATAAATCAGGAGTTTCGAGACTCTATACTTAGGAATGTTACAGATCTAGATGCATTACACTTCTGGTATGAGATATTTGAGAAGAACTACAAGAAGGAGGCCGTTGGTGTTGTATACAACAAACTAGATAAGATACTATCGACACCTCTAGCCATGTTTATACTAAACTCAAGATTAGGTATAGATATAGGGCAGATGATGAGAGAAGGCAAGTTCATAGTTGTTGATCTTGCAGATATAGCATCTGATGATATAGTTGCATTCTTGGGCTCATTACTGATACACCTTGTATATGTTGAAGCGAAGAGGCATTCAAGGCATTCTACATCATCTCCACCAACTCCATTCAACCTCTTCATAGATGAGGCGCATCTCTTCCCATCATTTGCAATAAGAGAGGTATTAAATACGTTGAGAAAGTTCAATGTAAAGGTTACTATAGCAACACAAAGCATCAACTCACTCCCAGATGATATAGCAAAGGAGATACCAGCGCTATGTAGAACAATAATATGCTTCAAATGCGATATAGCAACTGTCACACTATTCAAGTCACTCCTTCCCTTGAGCAGGGATGAGATGCTCTCTCTATCACTACACGAATTTGCATTCTACTCACATTCCTCACCTCCAGTCACTGGCATAGCTATGAGCAAGAAGATAACAGTAAAGGAGTATAACAACTGGCTAGATGTTGCAAGGTTCAGTGTAGAGATCCATGGTAATGATGTAGGATCAGTTAAGAGGGTATCAGATAAGAAGATGAGCATCAATTTAAATGATGAGGATATGAGTAGAAGGAACGGTGCAACACTAGCAAGGTTGGATACTAGCAATATGAAGACAAAGGCAGGGTAATTGCACCTTTCTAATACCTTTTATTTATCATCGGCATAACATAAGTAGATATGCATACTGGACATGAGATTGCTATAAGATTCTTTAAGCATACATCTAGCATGTATGATAGAGTTGTTAGGTTAACCACATTTGGGCAGGATGCTGTATGGAAGAGAGTTATGCTAAGGTTTGTTCCAGAAGGGGATTATACTGCATTGGATCTTGCATGTGGTACAGGTATATTAACACTTGCATTGAGAGGCAAGGTCTCTAGGGTATATGGTCTTGATCTGATGTATAATAGCCTAGTAATAGCAGATAGCAAGGCTAGGAACCTCAACTACTATGATATAGTATTGCTTAATGCAGCTGCAGAGTTCATACCATTGAGAGATGGTACAGTTGATATAATCACTGCATCATACCTTGCAAAGTACTGTGATATAGAGAAGGTTGTAATGGAGTGCAAGAGGCTGTTGAGGAGTGGTGGTATAGTGGTTATGCATGACTTTACGTATCCAAGGGGCACCATGCGCTACCTATGGCATGCATATTTTATGCTTCTAAGGCTTCTTGGAAGATTCATGTACGAATGGAGATCTGTATTTAACGAGCTTGACAAGGTTATAGTAGAGAGAAGGTGTTGGGTTACTGAACTTATAGATGCATTGAATAAACATGGGTTCAAGGATGTAGGTTGTATAAACCTTACATTCAATACAGCAGCAGTTGTGTATGCAAGGAAAGGCTAACATGTGAGTAAGCAATTATCATAATGGCATCATCCTTAATCGTATATACTCATGTATATGTTTACATAGCCAATCTGTTACCGCTAACACTCCTTATCTCATCTACAACAGATCTTACACCAACTCTGTAATCTGGATATCTTAACATTAAATTTAACATACGCTTAACCTTGGTGTTGCTTGCCCTTACAGATGCTGTCAACGTATCTACCATATCACTGCCAAGAAATAGTTTTGCAAGCCATAATGGTATCCTTGGAGGCCTCTTGACCCCTAGCATATCAGCGGTGTAGTATACAAACTCTCTGAACATACAGGGTTCATCATCGCATACTATGAACCTCTCATTCCCTGCATAATCAACCTCAGCCATTAGCGCTAGTGCATCTACAGCATCATCCACATGTATCAAGCATCTATAGTAATCGCCAGCACCAGGTATCATGAATCCTAACCCAAAGATGCTCTTAATCAACCCTTTAACCATTATGTTTGTGAACCATCCACCATTTCCATACACATCCCCAAGTATAGCAATGCTTATACTGAAGCCAGCATCCTTGCTTGCATCCCAGAGCATCATCTCAGCATCACTCCTCAACCTTGTGAACCATGTCTCTGGTCTATACTGGCTATCCTCATCAACGATTGCACCATGTACATTCCCAAATACACCCATGCCCTGAGCGTATATAACCCTCTTCAAGGTTAGCCTAGCACTTACTATTGCATCTATTAGGTTCCTCATCCCATTGATATTAACATCATACTGTAGTCTTCTATCCTTTATCAATGGGTTGAGTGCAGCAAGGTGGATGAGCACATCTATATCCTTAGCAATGCCGATGGCCTTCATCACACTCTCCCTATTTGTTATATCAGCAACTATACACTCTTTTGCTCCAATGGTCTTGGGATTGGTAACTGCACCATCACTCCTGACTAAGCAGGTAACCTCATGCCCTCCATTGATGAGCCTCCTAACTAGCCTTCTGCCTATAAAACCAGTTGCCCCAGTAACCAGTATTCTCATACATATCTCTAAATATTTTCAGTAATATTAATCCTATCTTTAATTATGTATAACCTCTAGCAGCTATAAATAACTTTTTATTCATCGTCTCACTTATACATTATAATGTATGATAGCAGGCTTGATGAGTGGTTCGTGCCAAAGTTTGGTCCTCTAAGATTCAGGGTAGCCATTGGGATGCTCTTCCTCCCATACACTGGGATGTGTGTATCATTTGTTGTAATAGGTTCTCTCTTGGCTGATAACATCATATGGGATAGGCTTATCGCTATAGTACTCATCTACCTACTAGCATTGGGTGTATCTGCACATGCATTAGATAGCATAGGTTCTAAGCGTAAGCCATGGGGGAATGTATTCAGCAATAGAACACTTCTTGCTATAGCAATTATAGCATTGGCAGTTGCATATACCATAGGCATATACTATATAGTGCTTTATGTGCCATTCCTTGCAATAATAGCAGTGCTTGAAGGCTTCTTCCTCTTTGCATACAATGTTGAACTCTTCAATGGTAGGTTCCATAGCAATCTATGGTTCTCTATATCATGGGGAGGATTACCATTGCTTGCTGGGTATGTTATGCAGACTAATAGCATATCCATATCTGCGCTTATAGCATCATCCATTACTGCATTAGTAGCTTATGCAGAGATAAGGGTGTCTAGACCATACAAGGAGTTGAAGCGCTCTCATATGGATGAGAAAGAGAAAAAGATCATCATGTATGAGAGGATGCTAAAGTTAATGAGTATAGGTAGTATAGGAGTAGCGATATCGATGCTTATGGTGAGGATGTTACTATCATGATGATAAAGCAGGTATCTGTAGAGGTTGGCTCTGGAGACTTTGGTACTAGCATGCTCTCAGCACTAAAGAAGTTGGAGGATGCTGCATGTATCAAACTATCAAGGATAGAGAAGTTACTCCTTGCAGAGGTAGGCACAGTTGAACAGTTGTTGAGCATACTAGTTGATGCACCTGTAAGTGTGGATGTGGTGAGGCAGGAGGAGGTTGGCAAGGTTATAGAGAGGGAGGTTAACATACGCAAAGCCTACTCAGATGAGATACTACTTGATGCAAAGAGTATAATCAATGTGGATGTATTGCCAGATGGCGTAGTATGCGATATAAGGGCTAAGAGGCTTGGGATAGGTAGTGTAATAATGAAGCACAGGCTTGAGACGTTCAGAAGGATAGTAGAGATAGGTTGCTATTATAGCAATGATGAGTCTAAATATGACAAAGGCGAAGATGAAGATGAAGATAAAGAAAGAGTCTTGAGGGTATACAGGCTCTACAGTATATTCTATGTTGGTACTGAGGCATTCAGAATAAGGGAGGAGTTCAGATCGAGCGTTATAAGGAGATTAGCCTCGTTCATATGAATTAACTCATTCATAGCATGTAGAATAGATAATCAACACCATATACGATGCAATGACTATATATTCAACATACTTCATACGTATTACCTTACTTTACTTTACCTTACCTTAGCCCTTACTCTCGCTACGAACCTACTCTTGTTAATTACGAACCTCTCATGCACAGCTTCTCCAACCTTCTCATGCTCATCGTGAACATCGGCATGAAATACAAGCCTTCTACCATCTACGCTTACAAGTAATGCATGTACTCTTATGCTCATGCCTAGAGGTGTTGGGGCCATATGCTTTGCATCTATCCTTACACCAACAGTATCCTCATCCTCCTTGAGATAAGGCTTTACCATCTCTCTACATAGCCTCTCAATTGCATCTACCATGCTTGGTGTTGATAACACTCTACCATCATCTCCAAGGAAGTCTATAACCATGCTACTATCAACCTTCACAACCCTCTCCATCTCTATACCTGCATGTAACATACTGCTAGGCTAGTGCCATCTATATAATAAAACCTTTTTATTTCATTGGAGTAGATATTATGATGGCGTGGATTTAGATGAACACATTCATACTCTACAAGGAGGGCAAGATGATAAGGAGGGTTGATATAGTAGGGGAGGGGGTTGATGAGGACGATCCTATAGTTAGGGCATTGCTAAGTGTGGTTAGGACTAAGGGTGATAGTGTGGTATTCAAGGATATAAGTGTTGATGCTGTAAGAGAGGCGAAGTAAACATGTGTAATCATCTCTAAAATAATTTAACGTTATAGCAAGAGGTGTTTATATGGATATAATAGAGTACTGGCATATTACAAAACCAAAGATAGATGAGGGGATAGCAAGGCTCCTCCCACTATTCATAGAGCGTATGCCTTCAGAGTATGCTAGCGTATTGAAGGAGAGTATAGAAGGAGGAAAGAGGGCTAGAGGCACACTCACATGCCTTGTATGCCAAGCACTTGGAGGAAGGCTTGAGGATGCACTGCCTAGGGCAGTTGCTATAGAGTACATACATGCTGCTACCCTCATCCATGATGATTACGTTGATCTTGATACTGTGAGGAGGAGTAGACCAGCCATATGGACGCTTGAGGGTTCAAGAAGGGCAGTACTCTTTGGAGATCTTATCCTATCCTACATGATAAACATGATGAGTGATATGAGCAGGGATGATGCAAAGGCTGTTGCTGAGGCTATAGCAGCAGTTGCTAGAGGAGCATTTCAAGAACCATTGAACCCAATGCTACTTGTGGATGAGATAACCTCTGGAAGGTTCCCCTCTGGTCTGTACGATGTTATAATAAAGTTGAAGACTGGAGCGCTCTTTGGTGCTGCTTCAAAGTTGGGGGCAATAGCAGCAAACAGGCTAGAGATGGGTGAGAGGGTATACAACTACGGCTCTAGATGTGGAGAAGCATTCCAGATTGCAGATGACCTGAGGGAAGTGCTCAGGATAGTTGAGACTGGCAAGGCAAATGTGCATAAGATAATAACGTTGGTTCCAGCATGCCTCTACTACTACAGCGACTCTATAAAGGAGATACTGGATATGATTATGGGTAGGCATATAGATATAGCAAGTATAGTGCTTGAACGCTGGGTACCATTGATAGAGCATATGAGCAATGATATAGATGTTAGGCTTAACCTTGCCCTTAAAGAGATAGAGGATCTTGAGGATAATGAGTATGTGCAGATATTAAGGCAGGCACCAAGGCACATGGTGAGGCTCATGCTTGAGCAGAAGACTGTAGAGACATGATGGAGAGGTGTGTGTGATGAGGTTTGCAATAATAGGTGCAGGGGTTGCAGGTAGTTTCTTGGCATCGCTACTTAACAGCAAAGGTCATACAGTAGAGGTCTTTGAGATGTACAGCAAGGAGAAGCACTTCCCTGTATGTGCATGGGGCACAAGCAAGTATATGCTTGAGCACTTCTGCAGTATGGTTGGGCTTAACTTCAAGGACTACATACTTCATGTAGGCAATAGGCTGGACATATACCTGCAGAATGGTAAGCATGATCATCTAAGGCTGATTGGGCTCATCACATACGATAAGAGGAGATGGGAGCAGGATATGCTCAAGGGCATAAACGTGAACTATGGTGTAAGATGTGTAAGGGATACATTCCCAGTGCACAAGTACGATTACGTTCTAGACTGCACAGGATTCCATAGATCTATGTTACCAAAGCCTAAAGAGGATCTAACAATCCCTGTATGGGAGTACATGGTTGATAACTTGAAGAATGAGAGGGACTTTTATGTTATAGGTTATAGGAACGCAATGGGTTACTTCTGGCACTTCCCACTAGGCAATGGGAGAGCGTTTGTAGGCTCTGGGGACTTTAAGAAGGTGTACTATGGTGTAAATGAGTTCTTCCAAGAGGAGCCTGAGGCAAGGATACTAATGAGGATAGGTAGACCTGTAAGACTTGCACCTCCAACAAGGATGGATCCTGTAGCATATGGCAATGTTGTAGGTGTTGGGGAGTCCATAGGTACTGTATTCCCGATCCTTGGTGAAGGGATAACACCATCACTCCAGTCAGCAGAGATACTCTACACATTAATGGTTGAAGGAGAGTACAGTCCAGAGGCGTATAGAGCAATGCTACATGAGAAGTTTGGCTACTACGATGATGTGTACAAGGTTCTACGCCTCAAGATGGAGGGGAAGTTCAGTATGCTCAAGCACTCAAGGCTGCTCTACAACATATACAAGCATATGAAGAGGGAGGAGCAGAGGTATGGGTTCGAGGTTAGCATGGACAAGTTTGTTAACCTTATCAACTCTATATGAATTAATATCCTGTTTGTGAGTAATCTATAGAGATATGTTCATAGTGGTTGCAGAGAAGTCAAGTGTTGCAATGGCTATAAAGGATGCACTACCTCCAAGTATAAAGGCAAGGGTTGAATGGGTAAGGGGGCATATAATGGATATAGATCTTCCTACAACTCTAAGACTCTGGCGTCTAGAGACTGTAGAGGATATTATGGATGTTAGGAAGTTCAGATATACAGTAAGGGATAGAGAGAGTTACTCTAAACTAAGCAGTATCTTCAGCAATTGCAAGGATGATGATCTGCTTGTTATTGCTACAGATAATGATCATGAGGGTGAGTTGATAGGCTATGAGGTACTGATGTTGTACAGAAATGTAAGGAAGGATGGAAAGTACTATAGGATGAGGTTCAACTCAACAGATAGAAGGGAGATTCTAGGTGCATGGAATAGGCTAGAGAGTAGCCTTAACTGGAGGTGGGTTAGCAAGGCTATGTTCAGGCATAAGTTTGATCTACTCACTGGAGCAGCATATACAAGATTACTTACATTAAGTAGTAGGATGGGTATGGATACTAATGATAAGGAGTATTTAAACACCAGTATTAGCAAGAGTATAAAGCATGGAACCAATAGGCATAATGGTAAGGGTAAGGATAATGGTAAGGGTTTGATAAGTTGGGGCTCATGCCAAACACCAACCCTTAACTTCATAGTTGAGAGGGAGAGGGAGATAGAGAACTTCAAGCCAGTAAACTATTGGTACATAGAGGCGTTAATAGAGCATGATGGTGTTAGGTTCAAGGCTAAGAGCAAGGATATGTATGAGGGGGAGGAGTATGCTATGCAAGTTTATGAATCGTGTAGAAATTCTAGCAAGGCAAGTGTACTTGAGTACAAGGAGAGTGCAATGGTCATCCATAGACCATTACCATTGAGAACAGATGATGCGTTAAGGGACCTTGTAAGGATCACTGGGAAGAGCGCTGCATACATCCTTGATGTCATGGAGGATCTATACTCGAAGGGCTACATCTCATACCCTAGAACAGATACCAACAGGTATCCAAAAGGCTTTGATTTTGCCAAGCCTCTGAGTGCAGCACTGAATGGGCTTAGTGTAGATGTTGATGCTCATATACCAAGGGCAAGGAATGGGATGCTTGATGATGGTGCACATCCTCCTATATATCCAGTAAGCCCATACCATGGCTCTAGCATAGAGAGGGATGTATGGGAGTATATAGCAAGGAGGTTCCTTGCTAATGCATTTGCTGGAGATGCTTCTGTTGTTAAACAGCATGCAAGACTTACTACGGTGAAGGGTTGTGTAGAACTGTATGCAGATGGACAATACATAAAGGATGAGGGCTTCTTCAAGATATATGGCTACTTCATGCCAAAGGAGAGTAGGTTGCCATCACTTATGGTAGATAGTAGTGTAGATATTGTAAGCATTGATCTTGTTAAGGCAAAGACCAAGCCCCCAAGTAGGTTAAGCGAGGCTGAACTACTAGAGGTTATGGAGAGGCATGGAATAGGTACAGATGCAACTAGGGCAGAGTTCCCATCCCTCCTACTCAAGAGAGGCTATGCAACCAAAGTACATAATAGGTTCAGACCAACCCCGTTAGGAATTGCTGTGATAGATGCGTTGAAGGGATTGGATCTTAGGCTAGTAAGCCCAGATGCAAGGAAGATGGTAGAGGTGCTCATGAAGGATATAGAGGATGGCAAGGTCAAGGAGGATGAGGCGTTGAATAGAGCAATAGAGATATATCAACACCTCCTAGGCATGTGTATAAAGAATATAGACTATATAGCAAAGAGATTACAGTCAGCATAATCATTGAAAGTATACTAATAGCACCTAGCGATTTAGTTTTCTGTTCAAATCTTATATCTGAACAAGATAATAGCAATATAGAGATTATCAAACGCATTTATGGTCTGTCCTGTTAGCGTTTATACGAACATTAAACTTCCTTACTGCATTCACAAACCTACAAGCAAGTCCATAGTAATGGTAGCAGCAGTAGTAGTAGCAGTAGTAGTAGTCATATCCTGCTTCCCTTTCCTTTACACGCTTCAGCCAGCACTCTGTTATGCTCTTGTAATCATACATGCTCATACCAATATATAATAGCGCCGGGGACGGGATTTGAACCCGTGCGGCCCATACGGGCCACAGACTTGCTGCATAGATCTAAACCTACTATTTAGCAGGCCTGCCCCCTACCAGGCTAGGGCACCCCGGCATCATCTACCCATCCCATTCATGTATCCTTCGCCCATTGGATAAATAAACTTAATTAAGTATTAATGTATGCTACTCCTCTACTCTATCATGGTAAAGCCTAGGAAGGCCCCAGGAGAGGATAAGAAGAAGCTAACCAAGTGGCAGATAATAATGCCAGTCATACTCATAGGCGTAGGTACAGGGATAGCATTCATAATAAGTCAATTCATATCAGGCAAGCCACCACTACAGCAATGCATAACCAGTGAGGATCTGCCGTTCAAGTTACATGCGGTGCTTAGCGTTACCATAGATGGTAAACCAGTAGAGGTTCCAGAAGGCATAGGGAGGGATGAGAACTGCATAAGACCATTGCATACTAGAGGAGATGGCAATGTTTATGTTATCTACTCAAGGCCCATAAGGTTCACACTGCTTGATCTGTTAAGGCTATGGAATCTTGATACAGAGGGTTATGAGATAAGCATATGGGTTAAGGGCAAAGGGCAGCAAGAGTTCATCAACATAGGCAGTGATCCTGCTAAGGTTGCGATAGAGGATGGTTTAAACATAAGACTTGAATTAAGGAGTAGATGATTAAGGATTAAGAAGGTTTTAACAAGTCTTGCCTTATCATACCTTATGAGAAAGTGAAGAAGCAAGATAGGATTAAATACTCTTCTATGAGATGCATGCAGGATGCCAAAGGCTGCAGTTATACGTGGCGATGGTGTTGGACCAGAGCTTGTAGATGCCATGCTCTTTGTGTTGAAGAGATGCAACACATCTGTAGAGTTGATACCATGTGAAGCAGGAGCAGAGTGGTGGGAGAGGCATAACGGTGATTCATACATACCAGAGAGTACATGGAAGATACTTAGAGAGAGTAATGCATGCTTCAAGGGACCAACAACAACTATACCATCACCAAAGGCACCTAGGAGTGTTGCAGTAACGTTAAGGCAGACATTCGACCTCTATGCAAACATAAGGCCAATAAAGACATATGAGCGCTCAGCAAGGCAGCTTGACTTCATATGTGTTAGGGAGGCAACTGAAGGGCTCTACGCTGGGATAGAGTTCAAGATTGGTGATGATGCTGCAATAGCGATAAGGAAGATAACACGCAAGGGATGCGAGAGGATAGCAAAGAAGGCAGGAGAGATAGCAGTAGAGAAGGGTTACAGTAAGGTAATTGCTATAACTAAGAGGAACATACTCAAGGAGACTGATGGCATATTCATAGATGCTGTAACGTCCATATGCTCAAGCAAAGGATTACAGGTTGAGGAGTACTATATCGATAACATGTGCCAGCAGTTGGTTAAGAACCCAGAGAGGTTCAATGGATGCGTACTAGTAAGCACTAACCTCTTCATGGATGTTGTATCAGAGACTGCAAGTGCACATCTAGGCTCAATAGGCAATGTGTATTCAGCAAACCTTGGAGATAGTTATGCCATGTTCGAGCCAGCACATGGCTCTGCACCAAAGTACAAAGGTTTGAACAAAATGAATCCTACAGCAACAATACTCTCTGGTGCATGGATGCTTGAGTACCTTGGAGAGAAGGATATAGCAAAGGCTATATTCGATGCAACAAGGGATGTTATAAATGAGGGTAGGTATGTGACGTATGATCTTGGGGGTAATGCAACAACTAGCAAGATGGCTGAAGAGATAGCAGCAAGAGCAGTTAAGATGCTTGGTAGATGAGTAGAAGTAGAACAATAATAATATTGATACAATTTAACACATTTCAGCACAGGTAGTTTGCTACATCTGTTATTTTAATAAGTATCAATGGCACATATATTATGAGGGAGTATGGTAACTAACCTAACGCAAGAGGCAAAGGCAAAATGGGCAGAGGCTATAGCTGCTAAAGACCCCGAACTCAAACTCAGGCTACTGAAGGAGTTCTACTCCCTTATGCCAAAGCACAAGGCAACTGAGAAGCTTGAGATGAGCATAAAGAGGCAGATAGCAGCACTTGAAGAAGAGGTTGAGCAGAGGAGGAGTAGGAAGAGAGGCAGTACAAGGCAGGAGTGGACTGTTAAGAAGGAAGGCTCCCTCCAAGTTGCACTTGTTGGTACAATTAACTCATCACTAAACCTGTTTGAGAGGCTTACTGGGTTGAGTGTTAGTATCTACGATGCTCTCATGAGGCCTAGGATAGGTGTATTCTCTGCACTCAACATAAGGGCTCAGATGGTCTTAACCCCATTGGATTACATGATAGGGGAGGATAGACTTGACAAGTTTATAAGTATAGCAAGGAATGCTGATGCAATAATGGTTGTTGTTGACTCCAGCAAGTATATGGATGATGTATGCAAATGGTTTGAGGCAAGGAGTATCAATATCCTAGCAAGATCTAGGGCTGAGATAGAGTACACTCCCCATGGAGGAATAAGGATAGTTGGTAGATCTGATTATGTTGATGAGGGTAGTGTATTCAACCTCATCAAGAGCTATGGTATAAAGAATGTGATCGTTAGGCTCTACTCGAATACAACGTTAGAGGATGTTGAAGATGCTATATTTGGAAGGATCAGCAAGGATGCTGTATTTGTAGCATTTGCAGATAACGTTTGTGATGTTAATGGAATAGATCTCATCAGGTTCAACGGTGATAAGGACTCATTGATGCTAGATCTGCTCAAGCATATTGGACTTATAAGGGTATTCACAAAGAAGGTAGGCTCTGATCCTGTAGATGAGCCATTGCTTATGCATAGAGGCTCAAAGGTTATAGAGCTTGCAGAGAGGATCCATAAGGACTTTGCGAGAGCATTCAAGTATGCAAGGGTATGGAGGCATGGAAGCATAATCAAGGTTGGCAAGGACTTCATCCTTGATGATCTTGATGTTGTTGAGTTGCATGCTTAATAGATCTCATCTCAATCAGGAGCAGGTCTTCAAACCCATATCTCTTCCTAGCAGTTATCCTGCCCTCTAACCCAATACCATGAAGTGAGGAGAGTAAGAGATCATACCTTGCTAGAGATGATATTACCATGATTATCCTACCATCATCTCTGAGCAACCTTGAAGCACTCTTTAGCATGCTCATTGCAACCTCTATCCCATACCTTCCTCCATCAACAGTTGCATCCTCTATACGCTCAGATGGTAGATAAGGTGGGTTTACTGCTATTAGATCAAATGATATACCTGATATGGCATCAGCACTGTTGCAGCATACAAACTCCACATCTCCACTGCTATAATTACTGCTCTTGGCGTAGATGAGTGCTTCAAGGTTGATATCTGTTGCCACAACCCTTTTGAATCCCTTGCTTAATATGGATGCTATGTAACCGCTACCAGTACCAATCTCTAATGCATCATCGCCATGTAATCCATCAACAGCACTTGCAAGCATGAATGTATCCTCTGCTGGATTGTAGATATCAGAACTATAACTATCATTATCATTATCATCATCCTTCTCCTCCTTCATCCCACCTTCTTTATTATTCTGATGATCCACCTTTATTAAGATGGTTAGATCAGTCAATCTTCTATATAATATACCTGGAGTAGTATAGTAATGTTACTACCTTCATCTTTTAATGGTATTAGAGGAACTACTTTATGAATAGGTTTATCCTCTCATCCCCACTTATCTCTTGTAGTATCCTCTTCGCTATGAGTTTATGTGGTTCCCTAAGACCAGTCCTCTTCTGCAGATCATCAAAGCTCTCAAATGGCTTCATCTCTCTCTCCTTCAGTATATTCATCATGATAACCTTACCTATACCTGGTATAAGTTCAAGTTTGTGTATCCTTGGGTTTATAGGTCCTGCTGTGTTGATGAACTCTATGAACCTACGCTCATTATTCTTCACAATACTCTCTATAACATTTGGTAACTCATCCTTAGCATATGGGCTCAACTCATTGTACTCCAACTTGCCTAGAACGCTTAGTATCTTAGTTCTACCCTCTCTGCCTATGTAGACCCTCTCACCAACATCTATGCTTATCCCTGGCGTGCCTAGGAGTTCAAGCAGTGTTAACCTCTCTTCCCCTATAGCCTGCACTATTATGCCTTCTCTACCCTTAACCCTGATAGACTTGCCCCTAGGCTCAACGCTTAACACATATGCGTACTCCTCGTACTTCTTCTGCTGCATTGTATGCTCCAACTGCTACTCTATGCCTCTCCCTTCATTAAGAATCTTAAGCATCTTCTCCAGCATCTCTGTTAGTATCAGCTTCTTCCAGCCAAAGGTGAATGTCCTCAACTCCTCTATACTTGAAGGCATTATGTTTATTATCTCTACTGCTTCCTCCTCAGTTAGCCCACATTCATTCATGAGCCTATCCTTCATAACTCTAGCCTTATCTGTACTCACCTTTGCAAACTTTGTAACATAGTTGTATGTCCACCTCTGTATCTGATCCATCTTATCTGGATCTATCCTTGCAAGTATATCCTTAACCTCTGGTAGAGTTATAACCTTCTTACTTACTATATCTGCCAATTTAATCACCCACCACTACCACTACTACTATTACCACTACCAATGCTAGAGACTATGCCTAAAGGTTTAACATGTGCAACCCTTGCTATGACCATCTTATCCTTCTCACCAATCCTAACCCTTATCTTTAGGGCCCTCCTACCTATAGCCTCTACAACACCAACCTTGCCTTGGAAGCGTCTATGTGGCATACCTTTATGCTCTCTCGCATCTATATCTATAACCACCTTATCCCCTATCTTATACTCATGCAAGAGATAAGAGAGACCCCTAATTGTATCCTTTGTTAATAGTTGTCTGGTCTTCCTCCTAAACCCCCTAGACCTAGCCATACCAATCACCCATACTACCTATACCTACCTATCCACCTACCTACTACTATCCATACAATTAGTTTAAATATGTTGCCATTACACCATTGGCTAATTATTATTGCATGTATTCTACAAGAGCAAAGATCAGTTAATTGTTCAATTAATGAGCATATGGTGATGGAATGCTATCAATACCGTTCATGTAAGGTCTTAGAACCTTTGGTACAATTATGCTCTTCCCATCCTCGCTCTGGTTATTCTCAATCATGGCAACTAGGGTACGCTCAGTAGCAACTAGGGTAGAGTTTAGTGTATGTACGTATCTTGTCTCCTCGTTTGGCTTATCTCTGTACCTTATCTTAAGCCTCCTTGCTTGGAAGTCTAGGCAGTTTGAGCATGATACAACCTCCCTATACATGCCTTGTGCTGGCATCCAAGCCTCTATATCATATGTCTTTGCTGATACCTTGCCTAGTTCTGCTGAGCATAATAGCACTACTCTATATGGTATCTCAAGCATCTGGAAGAACTCCTCAGCATTCTTGAGCAATAGTTCATGCTCATCCCATGACTGCTCTGGCTTGCAGAAGATGAACTGCTCAACCTTCTCAAACTGGTGTACCCTGAATATACCCTTTGTATCCTTGCCATGGGCACCAGCCTCCTTCCTGAAGCAGGGTGAGATTCCAGCGTAGCGTAGTGGCAACCTTTTACCATCGAGTATCTCATCCATATGCATTGCTGCTATTGCATGTTCAGCAGTGCCTATAAGGTATAGATCCTCTCCCTCAACCTTGTATATCACATCCTCAAAGTCACTAAGCATTATCGCTCCCTCCATTGCATCACGCTTTATCATGTATGGTGTCTGCACAAGAGTAAAGCCCTTGCACTTCATGAACTCTAGAGCGTATTGTATAAGCGCATGGTTAAGTAGCACTAGATCATTAAGCAGGAAGTAGAACCTTGAGCCTGAGATCTTCGCTGCCCTCTCTAGGTCTAACAGGTTAAGGGCTAATCCTATATCTACATGCCCTCTTACATTCTCTAACCTCCTTGGTTCACCCCACTCCCTTACCACAACGTTATCCTCCTCACCATCGCCATCTGGCACAGACTCATGCACAAGGTTGGGTAGCATCATGAGCAACCTATTGTAATCCTTCTCTAAAGTGTAAAGTTCTCTATCAAGCATATCTATCCTCTCACTCAAAGCCTTCATCTCCTCAACCTCCTTTGCTGTATCCTGCTTGAGCCTCTTCTTTGCTGCTATCTGCTGCGCAACAACATTCCTTCTATGGTTTAGTTCTTGAACATCCTTCATAAGCATACGCCTCCTCTTATCCATCTCTAGCAGTTCATTCAAGGGGAATGCGATCCTCCTCCTCTCAAGCATACCTGCTATTATGTTAGGCTGCTCCCTCAGTATCTTTGGATCAATCATACAATCACCTTACCATATGGAGGATCATTATATCATTATTATCGTTATCATATACTCGCCTCATTGTATCTCATCAACACCAATATCCATTACTCTAGCCATTGTGCTGATATGCTCCAACACCTCATCTATAGTGTATATGAACGATGAGATCCTCTTATCCCCTTCCTCCAATGAAACCTCAAAGATAAGCAATAGTGAAGTTCCATCAGTATGGAAGTCTATGGATAGACCCTCTGGTATACCAATGTTATCTGGTAGAAGTGACTCAAGCATAGAAGTGGCAGCCTTGCCATGCTCATCCACCTCTACCCTTATAGTTACTCTAACCTTAACCCCCTGCATCCCCTCCCACACTGCCTTTATGCTTGTGCACACCTTCCTTAACACACCTTAAGAACTCATCAAGCATATCTGCACTTATCCTTGCACCAGCAGCAGCAACATGCCCTCCACCAACCCCATTGCATCTGCTCGAGCATTCACGCATCAATAGACCAAGGTTAACATCTATGCTACAGTTCAGACCCTTCCTGCAGGAGAACTTGTACATACCATCATCTGTCCTAGTCCTTACAACTATAACCCTGCCTTGGAATGCTTGAGACCCACTAAGCAGTGATGAGACTGCCCCAAGCATATCCTGTGCTATGAGGTTATCACCATTAACCATGGCTAGCATACCATCATCAACAACCCTCCATCTCTCACTCATTATCGTGCTTATGTAACCTCTTAGGGTCTTTCTATACTCATTGACTATAATCTCACCCTCCATAAGCATTGAGTTCCTATCACCCATGCATATTGCTATTCCAACCCCAGACCTCCTTATCCTTGCACATGCATTGAGCATGAGGCTGAACTCCCTTGCATCCCTAAGCATGCTCCTCTTATCCTCTCTTTGCAAGGTGTACACATAGCCTATCAACTCATCCACAATCATACTTGCATTCCTTGAGTTGGTAGAGGAAGATGATGATGGAGAGGAAGAGGGAGGTGAAGAAGAGGTAGATGAGGAAGCAAACATTGCTATAGCCTCAACTATCTTGCTCTTCTCCTCACTACTCATCTCTGCTAGTGTACGCCATCTACCATCCTCCTTCAGCCTTAGCCCTATGGAGTTGAGTAGAGAGTAGCATGAATCAACGTTCCATGTTAGCCCATCTATGTATGGATATGAAGTGTATGCAAGTGCTTCATGAACTGCCCTAGTCTCCCTACCAACAAGCATGAGATCAAGATCTATGCTTAGCAATCCAAGCTCCCTTGCAGTATCTGCAACATCTGCATTAAGCCCAATGAGAGACTTCCTCTCACCCTGATCCTGTCTATCAGCAACCATGGCAACTACTGCAAGTGCTGATAGGTCCTTGTTGGATTCATCTAGAGCATAGGCAACCTTGTATGCCATTGTACCAGCACATGCCTCTACCCCTCCATCTATGCCGAACTTCCATGCATTAAAGATTCTATCATCGTTCATCTCCTCCTCTGGGAGTTGGTGATGGTCTATAACCATCCAATCCTTACCCTTGCCTTTGCCTATATACTCATCTATAACACCTGCAAGGCCAGCACCCATATCTGTTATTATGTATAGGTCATGCTCCTCCCCAGCAACCTTCTTCAACACATTAGGGTTGAGATCGCTCACAACCCTAACGAGGCATCGCCCACCCTTCCTTATTATAGCCTTGGCTATTATGCTACCAGAGACAAGACCATCAGCATCAGAGTGTGTTATAACCATGATCCTCTTCCTTGATGCTATAGCATCCAGTATCCTGCTAGATAGTTTCTGTAGGAATGAATCCATGCTCAGATCATTGGTATTACTCATATCGTTAAATAAACTAAGCCTTCATCGCTTGCTAGTTCATTCAAGGCTTGCTATTACAGTCTTGTACTTCCAGTCTTGGGGTATCTTTCCCTCTCTCTTGTAGTACTTTGCAAGTCTGTGTATCTTAGCCTCTATGAGTTCTAGAGAGCGTATATTGTTGCTATCACTTCTATGCACGTTAAGATGCTTCTGAAGCCTTATGGCCTTCTCAAGCATATTGCTAAGATCCTCTGGCAGAGTCTTGATACCATGATCCTCTAGCACCTCTGTTATTGATTTACCTATAATCTTCTTTACAAGAGGGATACCATACTCATCCCTCAATCTAAGACCTATCTCGCTTGGTTTAAGCCCATCCTTAGCCATGCTTACTATAAGGTTGGTTATCTCTTCCTTGCTCATGTTGCTTATCCATGGAGCATTAACCTGCATGGGTCTTATTGAGTGTGACTTGCCCTTCCTATGTGCATGTATCCTAGCCATGTATAGACTCTGTAGGTGATAAATTAAAGTCTTTGCCCTGTATAATTTAAAAAGAAGGGGAGAAAGATTATATACATCGTTTGTACAATAAGAGTTACATGAATAAGTTTGCACTTCTGGCAGTTGTGGCTGGAGTAATTGCAACATGGATAGGAGGAAGTTCAGTAGCAATGGCACAGTTGTATGGTTCTCCTGGAGCTGGTGGAGATATAACTGCTACACCAGAGCAGTTGGAGGAATGCAAGCAGTTGGGCATACCAGAATTTGCATGCACACAGCACTCCATACTAGCAAAGAAGAGGCTCACAACAGCACAGCAAGAGGGAGCATATGGTTCTGGTACATCAATGGTAGCAAAGACATTCGGTGAACTAGGCATATATGTTGCTGCTCTTGGTGCTATATTTGGAGGTATATCTGCAGCATTCTTCGTAATGGCATTAAGGAAGCCAAAGATACAGAAGAGCGCATAGCTGTACATATACAACTCCTTTTTATTATTGTTGTTGCTGTTGTTCTATGCAACGATCTATATTATAATTGATATCATCACTAATGCTTATGCGAATTTACTATCATACTAAAATGATTATATTTGTTATATTAGATGGATATAATGAAGAGGATACAGTGATCATATCCAGTAATGATATTATCAGATATGAGAGCAACTAAATTTTTTATAAGGCAAAACGGAAATGTATATATTCATGGTGTTAGATGATTATACTAATGGATATTGCAACGCTGGCTATGGGTATAAAGAATATAGTGCTGCAGATAGGCCCAGCATATGACCCACTCTTCTACGACGTCATGATCTACATATTCGGCACAATGATGTTCGGTATATTCTTGCTGAGTGTTATAGCATACTGGATAAGACACAAGGGTATAGGAGGTACAGCAAGGGAGACTTGGGTCCAAGAGCTGGAGAGGTACTACGAAAGGGAAGGTATAGGTTTATTACCAGAGGAGAGAAGAAGGTAACAACAACAGTAGACAAACTCTCCTTTTTTATATTATAGTAGGGGTTTCATGATATAAGATGGGAGTCTAGCTTTATGATAGCATTATCTGACAAGATATAATTAGTATGCATGGATTAACGTTAGTAATGCTGTAACTAACCACATCAGTTTCATGTGATAAATCCTTATGCTTAAATGATTTATGCTAGCATTACATACCTGTTGTAGACATTAGCCTATTCTTCTTCTTCTTCATTCAATACACATTAGTCTTAGCCAATGTAAGAAGTGCTATGTATGGTTACTCTCTATATGCCTTCTATATGGTTACTCTCTATATGCCTTCTATGGTAGAATAGTATATCATCAATAGCCTTCGCTAATCTGCTATGCTTGAATACCTTGCTTATAACCTGTTTACATCATTGTGTATAGGCATGTAAGGAAAGATTGACACCTACACATTAGTTAATGTTGTGTATTAATGGCAGGAGTAATTAGATAGACGATGCGTCTTATATGTAGCATGATAATATTCTGGATTATAAACGTAAATCAAAACAAAAGAAAGGATATTGGTGTATTATGCTGTTATATAACCTGCCATGGTCTTGTTGCGAATGATATTGCTAAACCTATTGCAATCAGTATGGTCTGGTATATCACATTGCCTACGGACATTGGCTTCATTGTTGGCTCTCCCTCTACTACTACTGTTGCACCTGGACCAAGACCTGGACCAACACTAGCTACATTTAACTGTGTATGCGTATGGTATGTTCCAGGCTCGAGTGCTGACACACATAGCTTGTATGGAACCTCTCCACCTGGAGGTATATCGAATACATTGCCTGGTGGCTCCCTTAATATGAACTCCCACCTATTGCCTGCATTTGTTGACTCGTTGAAGAGAGATATCCATGCTCTTAGATCCTTGTTAACTTGGCTTACAAGCCTTCCAGTAACTATCAGTATATCTTGCCTTCTTGGGTCACAGCCCATAGCATCAATCTGCTCTAGTGTCAACCCTGTCCTATTTGCATACTCCTGCTTTGTGATGACTCTGAATGTTGAGAACGTCTCATCCTCTATCTTTATAAACCTGCTCTGTAACTGTGCTTGAACACCATGCGCAAATGCATCCTTCATGATGGGTGCAAACGAGCCAAGAACCAGTACTACTGCCACTGCAGTCAGCACTGCTACATGCATTACCTTCATTATTAGAATCTTGTACTAACATAGATATATATTTTTACATTGCCAATTCATTTTTGATTTATATGTAGATTGGTATGTCTTCATACTTATAAACAATAAATCCTTTCCTCGCAGGGTATCTATTTTATATTAAATTCTATTGTTGATCAAATCTATTAATCATGTGATTATTCAAATAATTCAATGTTAGAAGTATTCTATGCTATACATCTAATGTGATGCATCTTATATTTTAAAATTTATGCAGATTTGATTTGATATTCTCTATCATAAGATAGATATACTCCTTCCTTGTAACGAAGGATGAAGCGGTATGGCTCAGATGCCAGCACTACTACCAAAAGAGGTTGAGATGCAGAGGCTGAAGAAGATACTGATAATGGTCATAGTGATGGGTTCAGTTGCAGCAAGTGTTGAGGTCGATAACTTCGTTGATGGATCATTGCATCAGACCAGTATAAGGGATAGTGCATTCACACCAGCACACTGGTGGCTCTACTCCCACTTCGTAGCCTTACCACTAGGCTGGGGCGCAATAATGATATACGATAGAAGGGTGCCACTGATGAGAGGTCCAAACAACAGCGTTAACACTGGTATAAAGATGACTATCATAGGCTACCTAGGTACAATGTTCACCATAGGCATAAATGAGATGTGGCACTTCTGGTTCGTCGAGGAGGTATTCGCAGTTCCAAACCACTGGTCATTCAACATGGGTGTCGTTGTAGCATTCATGGGTGCCCTAGCATATGTGGTTAGGCTGTACGTTAGGATGGTAGAGCTTGGAATGGAGACACCACCAAGCAACCCATACGTTGCAGAGATGTACAAGCTTGCACTAGAAGGCAAGTTGTACAGCAGAAGCATACCATAAATTAACAGCATAACTAGAGAAGATCGCCAACGCCAACACGGTAAACAAATTGCAACCGCCCTAATGGGCAACTCCTTTTCTTTTTTATTTATCATCTATTAACAGATTAAAAGTAAACTTTAATAATGCATCTACTTTATTATTCTTAATGGCAAAGAAAGAGGCGCCCAAGGATGAGATAGAGAGAATGATAGGCAAGAGAACTGAGCATATGAAGGGCTTGTACATAATTGGAGCAATAATGGCGTGGGCAGCAACAGCATTTGGTGTCTGGGTAGGGTTCACATACTATGCATGGGCATATCCATTCAGTTCTGGGATGTATGCACTGAGCGTGCTGACAGTCATAATAGTCTTTGGCTTCATCTTCATCTGGAAAGTTGCCATGGAGAAGCCAGCCATCCCCTAGAATTATAAATATTTCTTAATTTTATTTTTATTCTAATAATTTATTAGCACTAACCTAGAGTAAGTTTTATATATATGGGTATAGTACATTATTCTAATGGTCTGGATTAGACGAACAATACACTACCTGTTCATAGTCGTAGTTGCAGTGAACTCAACGCTGTTGACCATCAATGCTGGAGACTACATCTTCTACTCTGATTGGATGTGGACATCATTTGTGATCTTCAATCTTAGCCAGTCAACTATGCTTGTTGTTGGTGCCATCTACTACCTGCTATTCACAGGAGTGCCTGGTACAGCAACTTATTATGCTACAATAATGACCATCTACACCTGGGTTGCAAAGTGGGCTTGGATTGGAGGACTAGGCTATCCATACGACTTCATGATAGTCCCAGTGTGGATACCAAGCGCAATGCTACTAGATCTAGCATACTGGGCAACCAGGAGGAACAAGCATGCAGCAATACTCATAGGAGGCTCTCTATTAGGAATGTCAATGCCACTCTTCAACATGATTAACCTGCTTACTGTACATGACCCCTTAGAGATGGCATTCAAGTACCCAAGACCAACACTCCCAGCATACCTAACACCAATAGAGCCTCAGGTAGGTAAGTTCTATAACAGCCCAGTGGCACTAGCAGCAGGTATTAGCGCTGTTATAAGCGTACCAATGGCAGCCCTAGGAGCAAAGCTGAATACATGGACTTATAGATGGGCTGCTGCGTGGAGCAAGTGGGATTAAAGATAACAATAATACCCACTATCTTTTTGTTATTTTAACATCATCATTCTACTACTCTTCAATTATAGAACAGTAGTAGAGAATAGTGTAGCGTAGTTAATATCAGCCTACTACCAAAGGATGGTTACACATAACTCACCGTCTACTCAGGATAACAAAATAAGAAATATAATAAATAAATAAGCCAGTTCTTTACCTCCTAGATCTTCTTGCTGATATCACTATAAAGTACACTATTCCAGTGCCTAGGCCAACTATCAGTGGTAACCCTGCAATTATCATAGAGTCAGGCCTACCCCATGTCTGGGCATATGCACTTGGAGTGACTGCTGCTATTGCTGCTACAGCTACTATGGCTAGTACTGCAAGCATGCTGTAGTTCTTCATCATCATCTATACTAAAACTAACTTAAATATAACTATAATGGTTAGGTCAGATAGAATATGAGGATATGCTTATTCCAGAATGATAAATGTTAAATCTAACTCTATTGATTATAATGTTATGCTGCTCTACCTAATAGTAGGTGCAGGTGTCATGGGTACCGCTATGCTAACAGCATTCTTGATGCTTATGCCATACTCTAACCAGGACTATGCACTTGATGTTGATGCGTTCAAGGATAAGATAGATGTCATGGACATATACAGGGTTATTATTACAAACACTGGCAGGAATGATGTTACAAACGTTGTAGTTGATTATGGCACATACAAGGACTTCATACCAAGGATAAAGCCTGGAGAGAAGATATCCCTCTCGCCAAGAGATGATGCAAACAAGGAGTATGTTGTTATCACTGCTGAACCAAGCATACATATAATGAAGGAGTACAGGAGTATGCCCAAGGCTCCTGGAATGATAGGAGGAATGAGGTAAGACGATGATTTATTATGAAATGGATTGAGTTGTTGAGTAGATTAGCGTATTCAATAGGATAATCTACATGCTGTATATGTGGTTAATCATAATATATGCTAGAGATCAATACCTATCTTGATGAGGATATATATAGGGACTCAAGGCTTGCCAGCCACTGCTAGAGGTCATGGTATAGAGGCTGGCCTGAGGAGGCTTCACGAGCTTGGGCTCAATGCTCTTGAGGTTGACTTTGCCCATGGCATATATCTTAGCATGGAGGAGAGTAGAGATCTTGGAAGGTTAGCAGATGAACTGGGTATAAGGTTATCCATACATGCACCTTACTACATAAACCTATGTTCAGAGGATGAGGAGGTGATAAGGAGATCCAAGCATAGGATACTAGAGTGTGTAGAGAGAGGTGAGGTTATGCATGCTGATACAATAGCAATACATTCAGCCTTTTATGGGAAGAGGAGCAAGGAAGAGGCATATGCTATGGTTAGAGCAGGTTATGAGTCTATAGTGGATGAGATGAGGAGTATGGGTATAAAGCATGTTAGACTTGGTGCAGAGACAATGGCAAGGAGGAACCAGTTTGGTACTCTTGATGAGGTGCTTAGACTCTACAAGGATCTTAATGGCTGGGTAAGGCCTTATGTTGACTTTGCACATATATTTGCTAGGAACGATGGTAGGATAGACTATGCAGATGTTATAGATAGACTGCTCAATGCTGGGTTAGAGTATATAAATGCGCACTTTACAGGGCTTGCAAGGAAAGGCTATAGATATGTTGATGTTCATAGACCAATAGGGGAACCACAGTTCGAACCTTTAGCGTTAGAGATAGTTAGGAGGAGGCTCGATATAACCATAATATGTGAATCCCCCCTGCTTGAGCTTGATTGCTTAAGGATGAGGAATATACTGGAGTTCATGAGCATGGAGTTAAGCCTTGATTAATTAATCAATCCTATGTATTAACTAAAGGCAAGGCATATAGAAAGAAGCATACGCATGATAGGAAGAGTTATTATTCTCATACACGAAACTAACTATGCCATGCACTTTGAGAAACTGATAGAGCCAGACCTCAAAGGTAAGAGTCCAATAATGATAGCAGCAATGCAAGATATGGGCAATGTAGGTAGCATAGTTATAGATTTCATAAACAAAGCACTCAAAACAAGTCCATTCAGGGTTGTTTATGCACACTATCCTCCATACGTTGTTGATAAGGGAGGATACATAGAGTTTGAGCAGATTAGATGGGAGTATAGATATGCTGAGAGGATTATAGTATTTGGGGGTTCCCTTGGTCAGCCAGAGTCTAGCAGTGACCTCTACCTTCTATGCCAAGATGTTATAGATGTTGCAAAGATGTACTCAGTACAGTTCATATATACTGTTGGTGCATTCCTTACAGATAAAGAAGTAGGCAAGAACCCTAGAGTACTTGTAACAACAACCAACCCTATGCTTACAGATAGCATAGTAAAGGTTGGGCTTTATCCTACACATGGCTCATCACTAATAACTGGATTCAACGGCCTCATACTGGGCTTTGCAAAGATGAACAACATACATGGTATAGGACTCTATGGTGAGATAGATGATCCTAGGATACCCCAGTATAGAACAGCAAAGAGCATAATACAGGCACTGGAGAGGCTAACATACCTCAAGTTCGATAATTTGGATGAGTTGGATAGGTTTGCTGAAGGTGTTGAGGAGAGTATTGCTAGGAGGAAGGAGAGTAAAGGCAAGGATGAAAAGAGAGGGAGAAGTGAAGGGAGGGAGAGGGAAAGGGGAAGAGGTGGAGGAGAGGAGGAAGAGGGAGAAGGAGGAGCAATTGATAGCGATGGTGATAATGATGATGAAGTGGATGAGTACCTATATTGACATAAGTAGCAACAGTGGTATTAGTAGTTAATGAGTAGCATCATAGTTACGATCGTGATGCTTATTGAATTCATCCAACACTTCTCTATGCTTTGTACATAACCTTCCATATCTTATCTGAGCTTCTATAACCTCATCCTGCCAGTGAGCATTGTAAAGTATGCATCTCTTATCATCACAGAATGGGGCATCGTTGAGCATGCTGTAGAATAGTGCTTGCATTATGTAACCCTTTGCAACATCTGTAAGCCTTGGATCATCGTGCTCAAGCATAACATCCTTGAATATGCTCTTAACCTCATCCATGCTTATCTCTATACCTCGTGAGATATGATAGTAGTATAGTGTATAGAATGCTCTGGGTTTTGCTGGTGCCTCAACGATCCCATCTATGCTAACTATGCTAGGATATCCTAACACTACAGTGTTGAGATGGTACCTCATATCCTCTTCACTGTAAGTTGCTAACAATCTATCTGTTATTACTACATGCACATTATCAAGCGAACTCTCATCAGCATCGATCATACTAGAGTATAGGTACTGTAATCTAAATCCATCATACACCACATTTGGTTGTGATGGGGCACCATTAAGTATAGATAGTTCATACTCCACATCTTCGCTTACATGTGTGGTGTAATTAGAATTAATATCCTTGAAGATATCTTTAACCCTGCATGAGGCATACATCTCTGCAATACTATGCTCATCTAACCCTCTATACAATGCATCTGCACCTCTACTCTCTATATTGCAATTTATCATGCTAGTGAGGTAAGCAAGTATTGAATTGGAATCAACTTTACTCGTTAACATGTAAATATATAGATGCTTGAACCTATTCATCCAAATTACCTAACTTTTATATCCTCTTCTACTTATTAAGAGTATGGCTAACATCATATCATCAGTGGAGTTCATGCTCTTGCTTACCATCCTATTAGGCTCTGCCATACTTGGTAGCCTATTGGCAAGGAAGGCTAGGCTACCATCTGTCATAGGTTTCATACTTGTTGGTATGGCTATAGGACCATATGGCTTCAAGGTTGTTACTGATGTGCAGATAGTGAGCATACTTGCAGATATTGGTGTTATACTGTTAGTATTTGTTGTTGGATTAGAGTTGAATATAAACAGGTTTAGGAGGGTGGGCGGTGTAGCACTTATAGGTGCTGTTGTTGAGATAGGTGTAGTATTCTTCCTTGGATTCATTGTTGCTGTTGCTCTAGGCTTCAACAGCATAGAAGCAATATACCTTGGAGGGATAATAAGCATAACAAGTACAGCAATAGTGCTCAAGTTGCTCAAGGATGCTGGTATTCTTCACACTAGAGAGGGGGAGTTCATAATAGTAGTTAGTATAGTTGAGGATATCTTCTCCATAATACTACTAGTTATACTCCCAGGCATAGTGAAGAGTGGCACTACAGATCTATTCAGCATAGGGCTAATAATAGCCCAGAGTGTAACGTTCTTCATAATAACACTGGTGATAGGGCTGAAGGTGGTGCCTAGACTGATAGAGTATGTATCAAGGCTTGATCTTGATGAGGCACCATTACTCCTTGCAATAGTGATGGGATTTGGTCTAGCGTTACTTGCAAACTATCTAGGATTGAGCATGGCCATAGGTGCATTCCTCATGGGCATGATGATTGCCTCATCTCCTAGAGCAAGTGTGATAACTGAGAAGGTTGTACCCTTGAGGGATCTATTTGGGACTGTATTCTTCATATCTATAGGGATGTTGATAAGCCTCAATGCAATACTTGATAATCTGATCATCTCTCTACCTATAGTAGTTATAGCAATACTAAGCAAGTTCATAGGTAACTTCATCGCTACAAGCATAGTTGGTTACGGTAGGGATAGTGCATCTACAGTTGGGATAATGATGATGCCTAGAGGTGAGTTATCATTCGTTATGGCAAAGCAGGGTATAGATCTCAATGCTACTAGGGAGTCTATGATGCCTATAACCATGCTAGTCTCACTAGCAAGCATATTTGTTATACCATTGTTTTCAAGAGCACTACCAACTATAGTTGATCCAAGGAGCATAATACCCATAAGATTGCTCAACATGTTGGAGGCTCCTGCAAGGGTTACTAGAGGTATACTTCAGAATGTACAGCAGAAGGATAGTGCATTGAAAGTAGGGAGGATATTCTCAAGACTGCTCATAAACATGGCAATAATAGTAGCGATGATAACAATAGTATTATTAAGTGATGGTCTGATATCATTGCTATACAATACATTCTCTTCACTCAAGATACTACCTTACAATATATTCAAGATAGTATTTATGATTGGGGCAGTAGCCTATCCATTACTAAACATACTTGGTAGGGCAGGAGAGATAACAGATGCTATATTTGAAGAGGTGCAGAGGAGGATAGTAAGGTATCCAGTTATAACACGCAAGATGGACCATCTGCATAGAGTTATAAGGAATATAGTGCTTAGCATAGTAGTGCTCATAGTCACATCATTCGTAATACCTTCCCTTGCATTTGGTAATATGGATATAGTGCTTCCAGCATCAATAGCAGCAGTTGTGATATTTGTATATCTCCTGCTTGATACTTTCATAGTGGTGAATAGAAGGATAGAGAAGAGTCTTATAGATATATTGGTTAAGGATGATGGTAACGATACATAGTAAGCAGTATCTAGTAAGATGCACTATCAACATATACATCCTAACGCATTCCAACCATCTCCTCATCTTAACAATCTTACAATTCTTGCCATCAGGTTAATTACTATGAAGAATACTATCCAAGCAATCATAGAGCCAAGCATAGATGCCTGATAGGCTTGTATATCTGCCTGTAGTAGTAATTGATACTGGCTTACGAATCTAGTTATAGAGAATGTTATCTCTGCAACAGAGAATGTTGCAAAGAGCCTCTTCACATCCTCCTTTAAAGCCTTTGAGTTCCTCTTACAAGTTACAGGATCTATATACCTACTCCTATTATCGATGTAGAAGAGTAGAGCAAAGAGAGGGATGTATACAGCATACTCTATTGCTAATGCAAGTATAGAGTTTGCAAGTTTATCATCATAATACTCAAGATGTACTTGTGAGATGTATGCACTTGCAAAGAAACCTCCCGTGCCAGAGATGAGCAGGTTCTTGTTGAAGAGGATAACCTGTCTATACCTCTTGAGGAATCTCCCCAATCTCCCATTCTTATCTCGCAGATAAGGCATGAAATTAATCTATCTACAGATTATTATAAATATTATTTACTGTTAAATTTAGTGTTAGATACTATTATTTATTTATTAAAACTTTAGACTCCTATACATCCTCTCACCCCATTCTACAGCCTTCATTATATCCATTGCATAGTAGTCTATGTATGGATATGCTGTATCCTTTACTCCTACTCCTACCCCTGTATCTGTATCGCTCCCCTTCTCCTTATCCTTACCTTCAAGCCTATCCACTACTCTACCTCCAACAATAACAAGTATGCTCTTCTCAAGCTTCTCCTTTACAGATCTTATCAACTCGTTTAATGTTGAAAACTCCTCTGCTGCAGATATGTAGAGGAGGATTATGCCCTTCCCTTTATCCCTCCATATCCTGTTGATGAACCTAACCATATCTATATCGAGGAAGAGTCCTGCCTCTGAAGCAACATTGCCTAACAAGAATGGTCTCCAACCCTTTATGTAGAAGGCAATAGATGCTGCCTTCATATCAATAGCCTCCCTCCTACTGCCCTTCTCACCCATGCTTATGAATACTGCATATGCATCCTTCTTCACCTCTACCCTGCTAGCATTGAACTTTATTAGGTCTAGAGATTCCATTGCAAGATTGTTTATAAGCATGAGATCCATTGTACTCATCCTTCCCCTTGCATACAACTCCCCTGCAGTGTTAACAGTTGGTATAACAACATCGCTCATTAGCAGTATTGGATCTATGTTGGAGTGTATTGCATTGAGAAGTATAGTTCTAGCCCTATCCTCATCATAGGTGAATAGTGCATCCATGTATACCTGTTGCAGTTCGAGTATATCCTTACTGCTTAGATCCATACCATACTGTATGTACCATAAATTAACAGGACCCATGCTCCTCCTCCTTATTATACCCATGGTCTCAAGTATGTTAAGATACTTGGTTATTGTAACCCTGTTTATACCAGTCCTCTCTGCTATCTCTATACCAGAGAGCCCAGAGTCAGACTGCCTTAACACATCTATTATCCTCTGCTTAACCTCTTCAATGGAGTATCTCTTTGGCATATCTCTACTATATTGTATTAGCCTAACAGGGATAAAAAATCTTTATAACTGATTGATGAGGGTAGGATTGTGGCATCTGTATTGTTATCACCATCATCATGTATGTAATACACTTAACGATTAAATGCTGGAGTATCTAATGCTATACAACTTGGGTCTAAAGGGATACCTTCTAATATCGAAGTTGAGGATAGTTGCTGTACTGAATCTTGTAGCGATAACATCCCTTATAGCAGCAGGTAAAGGGGCTGTTGGCGCATGGGATGTAGCATTCCTACTCCTTACTGGGAGTATGGCATCGATGGGTTCAAGTGCACTGAACCATTACTATGACAAGGATATAGATGTGCTCATGAATAGAACAAGTAAGAGACCAATACCCTCAGGCGTGATGAAGGCTAGGAATGCTCTTATCTATGGTTTAGGTATGAGCATAGCATCAGTTATCATAGCATTGTTAACACTTAATGCAATGACAGCATTCTTCATAGCTCTAGGCATATTCTTCTACGTGCTCATATACACGGTATGGCTTAAGAGGAGGCATACATCAAACATAGTGATAGGGGGCTTTGCTGGTAGTTGTGCATCATATGCTGGCTGGGCAGCAGCAACAGGTGGTATTGACCCACTAGGCTTCCTAGTTGGGCTCATAGTATTCCTATGGACTCCAACTCACTTCTGGTGCCTATCGATAGTTGGTAGAGAGGAGTACGCAAATGCTAGGGTACCAATGCTCCCTGTACTTGTTGGAGATAAGAGGGCTGCAATGTACATACTTGTGAATACCATAGTGCTTGTACCATACTCCATAGTAATAGCATTCCTAGGTCTAGGAGTTGTGTACCTTATAGCATCCATACTTGCTGGCATTATGCTTCTACACTACAACATCAGACTGGTTAGGAATACAAGCAAGGATGTTGCATGGCATACTTACAAACTCTCCAGCCCATACCTTGCAATAATCTTCATAGCATTGATGCTTGATTCAATATATAACTACCCATTACCTCTCATAACCTTATCGTAACATCCACCTTCTCAATTGATTGATCCTTCTTTTATGTTATGCTGTAGTATTATCATCATCACCCTCATCCTCACCATCCTCTATAGCAGCCATCTCCTCATCACCTACTTCCCCCTTACCCCTTCCCTTCCCTTCGGTATCCCTAACCTCTATCCTCCTCTTATCCTTGCTTATCCATCCAACCCTTACAAGTCCAAGTATCTCAAGATCAAGCAGTATCTTGTTTAGTTCGGCCTTTGTGAATTCAAACCCTTCCTTTACAAGCATATTCATGAGTTCAACATCTGTTATGCTCCTTGCACTCCTTATCTTCTCATACACTATATTTCTCAAGGGAGTCATCATAGCCTATCATCATCATTACTATTATCCATAGAATACCTTATCTATTGGTTTTGGAATTGCGTATGTCACATTCTTGCTTATGCTGTTGTACCAACCCTCTATCTGGGGTGTTACTGAGGGCTTCACCTGCTTCAATGCATACTCAAAGTCCTCGCTGCTTATACTCCTCCTTCCATTCCTCATCGCATTTATTGCTGCCTCCCTACATAGAGCGTTAAGATCTGCACCAGTGTAGCCGTTGGTTATCCTTGCTATCTCCTCCAAGTTTATCTTGTCACGCTGTATAGGCATCTTCCTGCTAAGTATCTGGAGTATCTCAAGCCTCTCATCCTTGCTTGGAGGCTGCACATAGACTATGATATCAAGCCTCCCAGGTCTTAGAAGTGAAGGATCGATTAGATCTGGCCTATTAGTTATGCCTATGGTTATAACACCATTCACAAGGTTATCCATCTCTGTAAGTAACTGGCTTAGCACTCTATCATTAACCTCAGAACCTTCAGTCCCTGTTCTAGGTCTTGCTATAGCATCAAGTTCATCAAAGATAACTATGCATGGTGATGATGCTCTAGCCTTCTTGTATATATCCCTTATAGCCTTCTCACTCTCGCCAACCCACTTGCTGAGTATCTCAGGACCCTTGACCTTTATGGAGTTTGCATTGCTCTCATTTGCCAACGCCAATGCTAGGAGCGTCTTCCCACACCCTGGAGGGCCATAGAGCAATGCACCCCTTGGCGGGGTTATACCCATATCCTCGAACCTCTCAGGCTCATTCAATGCCTTGACTATGTTATCGTAGAGAATCTTCTTTGCACTCTTCAAGCCACCAACATCATCCCATGTTATCCTTTGCCCCTCAACGTAGAACTCCCTTAGTGCTGTAGGCACTATCTCCTTCATTGCATCATGGAAGTCTTTGTTTGTAACAACCATCTTCTCTAGCAGATCTGGGGGTATGCTCTCACCCTCAAGGTCTATCTCTGGGAGGTATCTCCTCAATGCCTTCATTGCTGCCTCCCTGCATAGTGCCTTTATATCTGCACCAGTGTAGCCATGTAACTCTGCAGCAAGCTTCTTCAGGTTAACACTCTCTGCTAGAGGCATCCCTCTAGTATGTATCTGGAGTATCTCAAGCCTACCTTCAGCATTAGGCACAGTTATCTCTATCTCCCTATCGAACCTCCCTGGCCTCCTAAGCGCTGGATCAACGCTCTCTGGCCTGTTCGTTGCTCCTATGACTATAACATTACCCCTATCTGCTAGCCCATCCATCAACGCTAGGAGTTGTGCAACTACTCTCTTCTCAACATCCCCAAAGACCTCTTCCCTCTTCGGTGCTATAGCATCGATCTCATCTATGAATATTATGCTAGGGGCATTCTCCCTTGCCTCCTTGAATATCTCTCTAAGCCTTGCCTCAGTCTCACCGTAGTACTTGTTCATTATCTCTGGCCCGTTTATTGAGTAGAAGTTGGCCTCAGCCTCACTTGCCAATGCCTTTGCTATAAGTGTCTTCCCACACCCTGGAGGGCCATAGAGCAGTATACCCTTTGGGGGTTCTATGCCCAAGCGTTGGAATACCTCTGGATGCTTCAATGGAAGTTCAACTATCTCCCTCAACCTCTCTATCTGCACCTTCAAACCTCCAATATCCTCATAAGTTACCCTAGGCTTCTTCTCAACAGCAGTACTTGAGAGTATGCTTAGCCTTGTTGACTGCTCTATCCTTACTATACCTTTTGGTGTAACCTTCTGAACCTTAAAGTCCATGGAACTCCCAAGTATAACAACCGATATCTCATCCCCCTCAACTACTGGTATGCATCTAAGCCTATTCTTAACGAACTCAGAGAACTCCTTATCTACACTCATCTTCAAACTTAGAGGCATTAGGGTTACGCTCCTTGCTGTCTTTGCATCAACCCTCCTAACTATAACAACATCATTTATGCTTACCCCAGCGTTCTTCCTTGTCTGTCCATCTATCCTTATCGTATGATCATCTATATCCTCATCATTCCATACTATAGCTACAGTACTCCTCTTCCCTATGAGTTCTACAACATCTCCAGCAGATGCCTGTAGCATCTCAAGCACGCTACTGCTTACCCTTGCCCTCCTCTTACCAACATCCCTAGCCTTTGCCTCTGCTACCCTTAACTGTATTGGTTCAAGTACGTGTTTCATAGCCTAGCAGACTCTCTACTCATACTCACGATCTCAACCTCACCAACACCATCTATGCTCCTTAAACCCTCCTCAAGCGAGTCTGTATCTGCAGTATCCTCATCCATCACCATATCAAGCAGGAGTGCATTTATCCCAAATGCTATTGGCTCTTTGCTATATCTCTTAACCTGCACACCGTCTGGCATCTTACCCTTAACCTTCTCTACTAGCGCATCAAGGTTAACATCAATATCAGCAGGCATTATCTTGACCCTTGTGATGAGTCTACCCATACCATTCACCTACCTACTTACCTATAACATAACATGCATACCGTTATCAGTCTATCTATTATGATTATGGCCCCTCGAACCCACACTCCTTGCACCTGTACATCCTTGCAAACTCTCTGCATGACTCACACCTCCATATCAAGAACTTGTTGCACCTTGGGCAGTTGAACTTTACACATCTATCGTTGGGCATTATTACCCTGTTACATGATACGCATGTTGGTAATGCTATCGCTCTTTGTGACATGAGTTGCTACCCTAGAAGATCTAATTTATACCTTTGCTATACTTGCTAGGAACCTTCTAAACTCACTCCCAAGTACAGCCTTCAACACTCTCAAGCCATCCATACTCAAGATCATCCTTGCCAATACTGATGAATGGAAGTCAAAGTCCCCAGATGCTGATACCTCATCTATATGAGGGTAAACTGAGTTTAGGATCCTCTCTATAGCCTTGTTATCCAACCTCTCAAATAACCTTCTTAGCATCAGCATCCTCTCAAACTCTCTACCAAATAGATCGAGCCATGCATCCTCATACCTGCCAAGTATAGCAAGGTTATTGTCTGCTAATGCATCTGCTATAGTAGTGCCAGCAAGCAAACCCCCCATGCCAGATGTGTAGATCCCTCCAGCAGTAGTTGGCTTTGCTTGACCAGCAGCATCACCCACCACAACAACCCTCCCATCCTTAACGAATGGTCTCTTTGGTCCATCAATCCATATGGGTGCAAATACCTTCCTTAGCACAACACATCCACCATCATCATATCTCTCCCCATATCTATCATCATTACCCTTATCTTTGTATTTATGAGTATAACCATCAGTATGGTTATGACTATGGCTATGGTTATAAGCACCACCATCATAACTACTACTGCTATCACTGCTCTTACCATAGCCTCTCTCCTTCATGGTTATGAACTCTTCAAGCCTTTCAACCACGCTTATACCCCTCCCTGATGCACCAACCCTACCCCTCTCCTTACCTCCAGGTATAATCCATGCAAAGAACCCAGGATACTTATCCTGATCTATGTATACCTCAACCCTACCATCATCTATCCAGCATGCAGAGTCAACCTCGTACTGTGCAGATGGCAAGAATCCCTTTCCAGTACCTGCAGGTATGGAGCATCCTCTAGCATCTACCAACACCTTGCACTCCATCATGCCCCTGTTTGTATCTACCTTAACATACGCATCCCTTACTACAAATGATCTTGCCCTACACATCAGCATTATATCAGCACCATTCCTTCTAGCCTGCTTTGCAACATGTTTATCAAGTGCTCTTCTATCTATTGCGATAACATTCTTGCTCTCAGCATCTATACTTATGGTTGTATCAAGCACACTTATAGTTGCATACTTTATCCTACTAAGCAATCTATACTCATCTATACCCAATGAATTGAGTGCATCAACGCTAACCAAACCTCCACAGTGCTCTGGCGTACCAATCTCAGCATCCTCTTCCAACACTAGAACTGAGAACCCCCTCCCTGCTATCTCCCTTGCAGCAAGGAGCCCTGATATGCTCCCCCCTATCACTATAACATCATACATATCCATAGGCAAGATAGGAAAAGATGATATCCCTATCTATTTAAGGTTAAGTAATTAATGTCTGATATGATCAAGCAGGTTATAGTAGTTAGGAGGGATATACACATGGGTATAGGCAAACTTGCTGCACAGGTTGCTCACGCTGCTGTACTTGGTGCAGAGAAGGTCAAGGCAACTAGAAGGGAATGGTTCGATTCATGGATGATGCATGGTCAAGCAAAGATAGTGCTCAAGGTCAAGGATAAGGATGAACTTATGCAGGTTAAGAGCAAGGCTGAGATGCTTGCTCTGCCAGTTGTTCAGGTTGATGATGCTGGACTAACACAACTAGAGCCTGGAACAACAACATGCATAGCAATAGGCCCTGCTCCTGCTGATATGATAGATAAGGTTACTGGCGAACTCAAGTTGCTATAATGGTGAGTATTAGGATGGGGTTAAGGGATGAGTGGGGTAGCATAATAAGCGTGCTCAGGGAGATAATCCCTGTGTATGATAAGGTTAACAACGTCATCTCTCTTGGCAGAGCAGAGGAGATGAGGAGGCTAGGCATAGTTGAGGGTGTTGAGGATGGTTATCTTGTGCTTGATGCTGGCTCTGGCTTTGGTAACATGAGTAAGAGCATGCTTAGCATCTTCCCAAATGTCAAAGTTGTTATGCTAGACCCAATAGCAGAGATGCTCTATCTGGCAAATGAGCGTATGGATGATGGTAAGTATAGGGGCAGGATATCACTTGTATCTGGCATATTTGAGTACATACCATTCAAGAGCAACACATTTGATGCTATAGTGTGTGGGTACTCATTTAGGGATGCAGTGATCATGAAGGATGCTATAAGGGAGTTCCATAGAGTGCTCAAAGATGATGGAAGGCTAATCATAGTTGATATAGGCAAGCCAGATGACCCATTTGTTAGGCTTGGAGTAACTCTCTACATTAGGTTCATACTTGCCATCCTAGCCTTCTTTGCTGCTGGCAGGTTAGGGCTGAAGTTTGCTGCAATATACGATACATACAAGAGGTTACCAAAGAACTCAGAGATGATTACTATGCTTAGAGAGAGGTTCGGTAGCGTAAGGTTTGTATCTAGGATGTTTGGAGCTGCTATCATATTCATAGCATCAAAGCAGTAAAGCAGAACAATCTATCAAGGGAGTAGTAATATATGCAATCCTCCAACAATATACATGGATTGTGATAGAGGCAATGGTAAGAGTAAGAAAAAAGAAAGGGAGGAGAAGGGTAGCACGATGATGCTCCTCCTACTCTACATCTGTGCACTATCCATGGGCATAGCGTATGGTGCCCATGTACCATTGGTTCCAGTATTTGCAAGAGAAGTTCTCAATGCAACGTATACAGAAGTTGGTATGGTAGGTATGGCAAACTACATCCCTTATGCATTCTTCCCATTCATAGTTGGATTGCTGCTGGATAGGTTTAACAAAGGAGCGATGCTCTTATCAGGTGTTAGCATGGCTCTAGCATCCATAGCAATGTTAAGCCTAGCAAGGAGCATACTTGACCTTGCATTGATAAGAGCATTCTCTGGCATAGCACATGCATTCTTCTGGCCATCTGCAGAGGCTATGATAAGCATGAGTACAAGGATTGATGAGTCTAGCAATAGCCCTGATAGAAATAACAGTAGTTCTGGCAATAATGATAGGGATAAGAGTAGTAATAGCAGTAGTAGTAATAGTAGTAGCAATAGCAATAGCAGTAGTGGTAGTTTAGGTAGTGTAAGATCAATATCCAGATTCACCATGGCGTGGGTCTTTGGTTACATGGTAGGCCCACTCATAGGCTCATCCCTATTCCATCTAGGATACCTTCAACTATTCATATACTCTTCAACTATGATCATCCCAGCGTTGGCATGCTCCATTATCATCATCCTACTATCAAAGCATAAAGGTTATTCATCTGATGGCATAAAGGGAGAGGAGGATAGAAGGAGTAGGAGTAGTGACAGCAAGGGTAGAGTAGATCTAACCTTGATTAGCATTGTCAAAGGCAAGATCATGTTTATAGCAATGATAATGTACTACAGTGCATCATTTGCAATACTGCTCTCAATAGTACCAAGTTACATGAAGGATAATGGTGTGGATGAGCAACTGATAGGTATGCTCTTCTTCATATTTGGGATAGCAAGGATGTTAACACTGTTAGCAATACAACTCTTTGCAAGGTATGAGCATATAAGCATACTCATTGCAAGTGGTGCAATAGCATCATCTATGCTTATAATGCATACTGCACCAACACCACCATCCTTTGGTATAGCACTGCTAGCATTAGGCTTTGCATTCAGCATCTACTTCCCTATAACACTTACCATGCTTACCCGTTATGTGCCTAGCAAGATGATAGGTAGTATGGTAGGATTGTACGAGACTATATTTGGGATAGGATGGACGTTAGGTCCTATAACCTCTGGCATAGTCGCTGATGTATTCAGCATAGATGCTCCTTACCTTGCTATGTTCTTGATTGGTGTTGTTATGATACCCATCTATACCATGCTTCGCTTGAAGGATGGAACCATTACAAAATAAATAGTGTTACAGTGTTGTTTTACTTACATTAATAATAATCGCTATCGTTATCACTACTACCCATCCATCTCTCCCTCATGTACCTGAACCTTATCTCCCTATTGCTCAATTGCCTCCTAGTACCTAAGGCTACACCTCCAACAATACCTGCTTGGTACAGGGCATAGAGGAGTACCTCGAACTCAGATGGCTTGTAGTCTGAGAAGAGTAGTGCAGATGTTATGAAGGCCATAACTATGCTTATGATGAGCAGGAAGGATCTCCTGTAATCCCTGATCCTCAACATACTAAGCAATGCAAATACCAGTATGCTTATAGAGAATGTTAGCAGTGTGGTAGGATTGCTTATATCTAGTATCTTGCTTACCATTGCTAAACCATCGCTACCATTCAGTATTGGAGGGGTGTGGATCTTCTTTGGGCTTACAAACCTGAGCACGTTAGCAATTGCATTTGCAGCAAAGAGTATGAAGAGTGCTATGGATGCTACTCTAGTATGGAATGTCAGCCTTGGGAACCTCTCAACTATTGCTTCCCCTATTATAACACCTTGAGTAGTGCCTATGCCTATAACTATTGTATATGTGAGTGGTGCTAGAGCCTCTGCTACCCTTAACACCATAGAGGTATCGAAGTACTGTAGGAATGGTATGTACATTATCCCTAGCAGAGGTATGAGCATAGATGCAGAACTGCTAATCACAATATATATGGTGAAGAACACTAACCCTAACATTACTGTCAGAGAAGTTTAACCATTGCTACTAATATTCATAGTCCATAACGCCTCTTCCTACTCTGGTAGATCCTTATGGCTCTGAGTAGATCTATCCTCCTGAACTCTGGCCATAGCACATCTAGAAATACAAGTTCACTGTACGCTGACTGCCAGAGCAGGAAACCACTAAGCCTAACCTCGCCAGATGTCCTTATTATAAGATCTGGCTCTTGCTTTGGTAACTCTCTAGTGAAGAGATGGTCCTCTATAACCTTCTCATCTATAGCATCTGGCTCTATCTCTCCCCTCTTAGCCTTCTCTGCTATCCTCTTTATACTCTCAACTATCTCTGCCCTCCCTCCATATGCTATTGCTAGTGTTATATAGTATCCATCATGCTCTCTTGTAGCCTCCTCAAGCCTGTGTATCTTAGCCTTTATACTCTCAGGTAGCCTCTCAACCTTGCCTATGGCCTTTATCCTCATCCTCTTCTCATACACCCTTGGATCATGGTAAAGGTTATCCAACCTTGACTCAAGTACCTTGAAGAGCGATTCAAGATCCTCCTTGCTCCTCCTTAGATTCTCTGTTGAGAGTACGTAGAGGGTTATCTGCCTTATTCCAAGGTCCATGCACCACTCAACAGCCTTGTACACCTTATCTGCACCAATAGCATAACCATCAAACTTATCAAGCATTAACGATTCTGACCATCTCCTATTCCCATCCATTATTATCCCTATGTGGTTTGGTATCCTTTTAGGATCTAACTGCTTCTCCAGATACCATTCATACACTTTGTATGCTCCAGCAAGGTTGAGCAGGTACCTTATCACGCTTATTAGTATACGCATAGCATCATCCTCTCATACTACAACTATCTACACATTTATTTATAGAATTGTAAAGAGCAGTATCATCATACAATGAAAGGATAAATATGATGGTGTATGGTTAATGTGCTTATATGGGGAGGATAGAAAACTGTGAATTCGATGATACATTGCTATACGACACTGAGAATCTTGTATGGCTCAAGGTAGAACATCCTTCTTCAACCCCCTCATCTCAATGGGAAGGTAGAGAAGAAGGGGATAGTATAACTGGAAGGAAGACACTTGTAAAGATTGGGATAACAAGCATACTTGCATACATCGCTGGTAGGCTTACAAGTGTAAAGATAAGACCTGAAGGTACTGAGGTTGAGAAAGGTAAGAGTATAGCAAGTATTGAGAGCCTAAGGTACTTTGGTGTAGTAAGATCTCCTGTTAGAGGTAGGATGGTTAAGATAAACAAGTTGGTAGTAGGTAAGCCAAAGATAGTGAATGATAATCCATATGGAGATGGATGGATAGCAGTGCTAGAGGTTAGTGATGCTAAAGACCTTGATCAACTTGAGCCATTGGAGAAGTGCAAGCATAAACTTGCTGAGAAGATAAGAGAGATGCATGTAAGGTGCTTCTCTGCATTCCCTGACCATGAGATGGTGGAGATAGGGGTTGAGTGTGCTGCAGTTATACCAAAGCTGGATGAACTAATAGCAAGGATAGAGAAGGGGGAGGTTGTGCATATAGTATCTGATGATCCTACAGCAGATATAGAGATAGTTAGATGGAGTGAGGAGAGAGGACATGAACTCCTTGAGATAAGGAGGGAAGAGCAGTTGATACACATGCTGGTAAGGAAGTCTGATGGTATAAGGTTTATTAGGGTAAGATAAGGTAGAATAGGGCAAGATTAGGCTAGTAATGGCAATAGTTTAAATATGCTTTTAGAGTATCGCCTCCTATGACCATGATAGAGTACGTAAGGTCTAGGAGTATGCCATTACCACTTGTATACAACAGATTAGCATTAGAGTGGATGGGGGTTGTGAGCAGTATGCTCAAGATATACGATACATACTCTAGCATCTTCTATAAAGCGTTGATGATGCTATTGCAGGAGGATGGTGTGAGTAGCAAAGAGAACCCATACATGAGGATGCTTAACATCATGGATGCTATGCTTGATGAGGAGTTGAAGTCAGAGAGGTTTGCCCATCTGCTAACTGACTACCTTGACTCATGGCTAAGCATACATGCCATGCTTAAGAGGATCTATCCTGTGAGGCATTACGATATCATGCTTGAGGATATCCTTGCAGAGCAGTTCAGATCATATACAAGGATGCTCTCATTCATGCTATCAACGCAGAATCTCCCTATAGATGCAAGTGGTTATGATGTTGTGTACATTAAGGGCAAGGTTAGGCTTCTACACTACAGAGGAGGCAAAGGATACCCTATACTCATAGTCTATGCCATGATAAACAGGTATCATATAATGGATGTGAGCAAGGATAAGAGCGTAATAAGGAGGCTCATCGAAGGGGGTTTGGATGTGTACATGTTAGACTGGGGGCATATGGGTTATGAGGATGAACATCTCTCCCTTGAGGATTATATACATATACTTGATGAGGTTGTGGATAAGGTTAGAGAAGTTAGCAGTAAGGATAGGATATCAATGCTTGGCTACTGCTGGGGTGGTATAGTATCGCTCATCTATGCCTCACTCTACAAGCAGAAACTGAATAGCCTAATAGTCATGGCAGCACCAGTTGACTTCGATAAGGATGATGGTATACTTGCTGTATGGGCAAAGGCTATAGATGCGAGGAGGCTTGTTGAAGAGTATGGACATATGAATGGTCAAGCACTTGATATAGCATTCCTACTTCGCAATCCTGTAAGATATACGGTGATGAAGTATCTCAACCTATGGAAGAGGATCAACGATAGAGCATTCGTAGAGACGTTCTATGCAGTTGAGAGATGGCTCTACAACACACCAACTGTACCAGGAAGGTTCTATGAGCAGATAATAGAGGATCTATACAAGGGTAATATGCTAGTAAGAGGGTTGCTGGAGGTTGATGGTAAGAGGGTTGATCTTAAGAGCATCGATATTCCACTCCTTACAATAGTTGCTGAGAATGATGATCTTACAGCACCTGCATCAACACTTGCAGTTAACGACCATGTCTCAAGTAAGGAGAAGAGGGTTATGAGTATACCTGGAGGGCATGTTGGTCTATGCATAAGCAGCATTGCACACAAGCAACTCTGGCCTAATGTTGCAAGATGGGTTATTGAGAAGGCTAGGGAGTCTAGTATAGAAGAGGCAAATGGGAGGAGTGTAGGAGGGGGTAAGGAGAATCAGGGCTAGTAAAGCAGGTGTTGTTAGATGGTTAGTGATCTCTCAGCCTTCTTTAGTCCAAGGAGCATAGCTGTGATAGGGGCTAGCGATGAGGAAGGTACTGTAGGCTGGAGGCTCATGAAGAATCTAATGGAGTATAAGGGTAATGTGTACCCAGTGAATATAAGGAAGGATGAGGTGCTAGGTGTAAAGGCTTACAGGAGTGTAGAGGATATACCAGAGAGTGTTGATCTTGCAGTTATAGCAACACCAGCACCAACAGTGCCAGGGATAGTTGAGCAGTGTGGTAGAGCAGGTGTGAAGAACCTCATCATAATCTCTGCAGGGTTCAGGGAGGTTGGTGAAGAAGGCAGGGCATTGGAAGCAAAGATAATAGAGGCTAGGGATAGGTATGCTCTAAACATAATAGGACCAAACTGCCTTGGCATAATAAGGCCTAGCAGTAACCTTAACGCAACATTCCTAAGCAGGACACCAAAGCCAGGGAACGTTGCCTTCATCTCCCAGAGTGGTGCTCTTGGTTCAGCGATAGTAGACTGGGCTGTGAATGAGAATATAGGGTTTAGTGCATTCATCTCAGTAGGCTCAATGCTAGATGTTGACTTTGGAGACCTCATAGAGTATCTAGGCAAGGATCCAGAGACGAAGAGCATCCTCCTCTACATTGAAGGGATAAGTGATGCAAAGAGGTTCATGAGTGCTGCAAGGCACTTCTCCAGAACAAAGCCTATAATAGTTGTTAAGGCAGGCAAGTTTGCAGAGAGCGCTAGAGCAGTACAATCACATACAGGCTCCCTTGCTGGTGAGGATGTTGTTTATGATGCAGCATTCAAGAGGGCTGGGGTAATAAGGGTTGATGAGATATCTGAGCTATTCAACTGTGCTGAGGCATTAGCAAAGCAGCCATTGCCTAATGGGCCAAGGCTAGCAATAATAACAAATGCTGGAGGACCAGCGATAATGGCTACAGATGCACTCATAGCAAGTGGAGGAAGGTTAGCAGAGTTGGACCCTAACACCATAGAAGAACTTAACAGAGTACTCCCAAAGCATTGGAGTAAGGGTAACCCTATAGATCTAATAGGGGATGCAGATGCATCAAGGTATAGAAGAGCATTAGAACTATGCTTGAAGGATAGCAACGTTGATGGTATCCTTGTAGTATACACACCAACCATGATAGACTCTGTAGAGATAGCAAGGACAGTGGTTGATGTATGCAAGGATAGCACTAACAGTAGTAGTAACAGTAACAGTAGTAGCGATAATAGCAGGTATGGTAGTAGTAGCAAGCCAGTCCTTACATCCTTCATGTTCCAGCATGAAGCAAACAGGATACTCAACGAGAATGGCATCCCTACATACGATACACCAGAGCAGGCTGTTAAGACATTCATCCACATGTACCAGTACAAGCATAGGCTTGAGATGCTCTATCAGACACCTGAAGCACTAATAGACTTCATGCCACCAAAGAGACCACTACTAACTATGATAAACAATGCTATAGCAGAGAAGAGGAGAATACTGGATGAGGTTGAGTCTAAGGAGTTCATCTCATACTACAACATACCTGTTGTAAGAACTTTAATTGCAAGGAGTGAGGATGAGGCAGTAGCGCTAGCATCAAGCATAGGCTACCCTGTAGTACTCAAGATATACTCCAAGGATATAACACATAAGAGCGACGTGGGGGGAGTAATGCTTAACCTTAACGATGAGCATGAGGTTAGGGAAGCATACAATAGGATGATGCAGAATGTGAGGGCTAAGATGCCAGATGCTAGGATAGATGGTGTTACAGTACAACCTATGGTAAAGATGAAGGGTGTAGAGGTTATACTTGGGGCAAGGTATGATCCAATATTTGGACCAGTGATACTCTTCGGCATGGGTGGTGTAGGTGTTGAACTCTTCAAGGACTTTGCTGTAGGGCTACCTCCACTAAACCAAGTCCTTGCAAGGATGCTAATGGAGGAGACTAGGGTGCATAGACTGCTCAAGGGCTACAGGGATATACCAGCAGCAGATATGAGGGCATTGGAGCAGCTGCTTGTATCATTCTCCCAGATGCTTATAGATTTCCCAGAGATAGAGGAGGTTGATATAAACCCATTGCTTGTTCATGGTAAGAACATCATTGCTCTAGATGCAAGGATAGTAGTTGATGAGGCAAGGGCAAGTGCAAGAGCCAAGGCAAAGGCAGGCAAGGATCATGACCCTTATAGGCATCTTATCATAAGCCCTTATCCAAAGAGGTATGAGAGGTTATGGACGCTCAAGGATGGTAGGATAGTACTCCTTAGGCCTATAAAGCCTGAGGATGAGCCTCTCTGGCTCGATATGTTCAGGCATCTCTCGCAGGAGAGTGTGTATCAGAGGTTCTTCACAGTAATAAAGGATACACCACATGAGCAGATAGTTAGGTACTGTAACATAGACTATGCTAGGGAGATGAGCATAGTTGCTGAACTGAGCGAGGGTAGTATGAGGAGGATAATAGGTGTAGCAAGCCTTGTTATAGATGGGAGGAGGAGCAGGGATGGCTATAGAGAGGGTGAGATAGCAGTTATAGTTGCAGATCCATGGCAGGGATTAGGGCTTGGTACAAAACTTGTGGATTACATACTTGAGATAGCTGAGGATATGAATGTGAAGGTTGTTAATGCAGTTATGCTTGCAAATAATGCTAGGATAATAGATCTTATGAAGAGGATGGGCTTTAGGCTTGAGGCATTGGATGAAGATACACTAGTAGGCAGGCTTGAACTTGGTTAGGTAAGCATGAATCTCAACCTGTAAGCCTATAAAAATAAATAAAATATTCAATCTGCTATTGTTGCTTACTTCTCTATAGGTAGCCCCACAGCGTTACCCCACTCGCTCCATGAGCCATCGTAGTTCTTCACATTTGGATAGCCTAGAAGGTACTTCAGCACAAACCATGTATGGGATGATCTCTCACCTATCCTGCAGTAAGTTATAACCTCCTTATCCTTGGTTATTCCTTTACTCTCATACAACCTCCTCAACTCCTCAGCGCTCTTGAATGTACCATCCTCATTCACTGCCTGTGCCCATGGTATGTTTATTGCAGTAGGTATATGCCCTCCCCTCTGTGCTGCTTCAGTTGGGTACTCTGGTGGAGCGAGTATCTCACCAGTGTACTCCTTTGGAGATCTAACATCTATCAGCACTTTATCCTTCATGCCTAGTATGCTCTCAACGTACTGCCTGAATACCCTGATAGTTCTATCTGGATCTCTAGCCTTCCAGTTACCTCTAGCAAATGTTGGTACATCCTTTGTAACAGGTCTATCCTCTTCAAGCCACTTCTTCCTCCCTCCATTCATAAGCCTTACATCCTCATACCCATAGTACTTGAAGACCCAGAATGCGAATGCAGCAAACCAGTTGTTAAAGTCACCATACAGCACCAATATTGTATCACTATTGCACCCTGCTCTCTGCAATAGATCCTCACATGCCTCCTTGCTCAGTATATCCCTCCTCAATGGATCGTTTATATCCTTCTTCCAGTCGAAGAGTACAGCATTTGGTATATGCCCAAGCATGTAGTTTGATGTTGGATCGTAGTCTACCTCTGCTATCCTAACCTTTGGATCGTTAAGATGCTCATGCACCCATTGCGTGCTTACAAGCACCTCAGGATGTGCGTAGCTCATACCATTATACTGGAGGTATGGTATTTAAAGATTTGAAGCCTTGGTTTATATATGTACATATGTATGTGTATATATGACCAAGGTTATCTCACTATCCGATGAGGCTTATCAAGCCTTGAAGAAGATAAAGGGTAAGGATGAGTCATTCTCAGATGTTATACTCAGGCTCATCAAGGAAGCAGCAAAGAGGCCTTTATCGGAGTTTGCTGGTAGATGGATGGGCAGTGATATAGATCTTGTATTAGATATGGTTCTTAAGGAGAGGGAGGAGGCTTCATCAAGAGAGGTAGAGATACACTCAGGATATACCAGATCTTAGCATAAAGATATGGTGAGTGCAACTACAGTAGACTCTCTATAACATTATCAAGACCCTCATCATAACCAAAGCTTACATACCTTAGAATACCATCTCTATCTATCACTATGGAGGATGGAGTACCTTGTAAGGCATACTCTTCAAATGTTAATGGTGTATACTCCTTGCTTTCTAGATACTCCCTTACCCTCTTTATAAGAAGCAACCTTCTAGCATCCCCATACATATGGAAGTCTGGTATCCTCTCCTCTATGTATTTTATAACCATCTCATCTGTAACATGACCGTTATTCTTTACAAGCATATCCATTGCTATTGGGAATGGTATCTTGTAGGGTAGTGTACCATCAGGGTTAAGCATCCCATGTTGCATAAGCACCCTGTACGTCTCACCTATAACCCTGCCAGTACTTACCAGCAGTTCAAGGTTCTCCAATGTGTTCTTATCGAAGTCCTCAAATGCAGTTGCTAAACCTAGAACCCTAACCCCATCCTTGCTGTACTTCCTGTATATCTCTATTGCAGTTGGTAGGCCATAGAGGAAGCAACCTGGGCAGTTTACCTGGAATACCTCAACAAGTACTACATGATCCCTTTCCCGATCTATGTTAGTTGGCAAGCCTTGTACCCACTTGCTTACCTTTAGGTTTGGTGCCTTCTCACCTATCCTTGCAACCATATACCCTGTATTTGGGTACCTACTTAAAAATCATTGCTTATCCTATTATGGATAAAAAATTATATCTTTGCCTCTATAGATCTTCTATAACTCATATTATAGAACTATCTTCCATATGTATTTATATAATAGTATGAGGAATATATAGAAGCGATGTATATGGATAGGAAGAAGGGCAGTAGTGTAATAGGAGTAATAGCAGTGTTGGGCGTTGCAGCAATGCTCTTCAACATGCCATTCCAACAGGTCCATGCACAGACATACGGTGTAAGTTATCAAGTAAATCCAGCACCCATACCAGCCCCTGGAGGTACAACAACTATAACCCTGACTATAACATTGCCTCCTGGAGCATCTGTTCAGTTGCTATATCTGAATGTATATGAGCCTGATGGTGATGTATGTACAATATTAAGTCCATTATCAGGTACTGGTCCAACAACACTAACACTAACAAAGGTCTATCCTACTGATGCTGCTCTAACTTGGAATATTGCAAATGATGGCTGTGATACCAATGAGGCTCCTGGAAGCACATGGGTTGTCTATGGTGCAATAGTAACTAGCTTTGGTACAGCCTTCTTCCGGGATGATATAGTTCTACCATTCATGGTTGTACCTGAGAGCATAATAGGAGCAGTAGCAGTTACAGGTGCAGGAATAGCAACATTCGCAGGCTACAAGGTACTTAGAAGTAAGAGGGATTAATCAATTCACTTCACTCATTTGTTATTATTTTTCTAAGAATCCTCTTTATTTCTTCCTCCAATTCACCATTCTTCCTCAGCATGTAGTATAACTCTTCAGTGCTAGCATGTAGATCCATGCCTATTACCTGAGCAATATACGTTGAGAGGTATGAGAGCAGTAACCTTCTAAGCACAGTGTCATTACCATACTCCCTAGCCTCATGCTCAATCTCTGCTATAGCATTCCTTACATGCATTGCAAGATAAGCATCCTTCTCCACCCTATCCTTGCTGTAGAACCATAGTGCTCTAGCCCTTGAGTACAGATGCAGATACTCTATAGCCTGTATGAACCTCTCATTCAATGCTGAATCTTCACTAAGCACCTGTGAGAGCAGATCTGCTGTAGCCTCATCCATGTTGCACTCACGCATAACGGTATACATAACATGGCAGGCAAAGCACTCAACTTTAGTATCTATACTCTTACTACCAACCTCCCTTGCTATGATATCCCTTACCTTACTCTTCGCATCCATATAAGAGAGTAGTATGATGTAACTCTTAAACTTAACAACATTTATTACTAACTAGATCCTCCTCTATAGAAGACGCTAGTAGACCCAATCTATGACTGCAATATATGCACTGTTAACATTTCTACTTGTCTATGGGTTGATAGCAGTAAGGAGGGTAGGAAGGTTCAGCATCCCTGTATGGATACCAATGCTAATAGGTGCTCTAGTGATGCTTGCCACACAGACCATAAGCATAGAGCAGGCTTATAAAGCAGTTAAGATGGATGTTATAATCTTCCTTCTGGGCATGTTCATGATCGTAGCAGTGCTTGAGAGGGCAGGGATTATACAGCATATAACTGTAAGCATACTCAAGCGTACAAGGAGCATGGATAGGCTATTGTTCTTCATCCTTGTTGTTATGGGCACCCTCTCAGCCTTCCTTATGAATGATACAATAGCATTGGTTGCAACCCCTATACTAGTGGGTATGTCAAGGTTTGGCATAAATCCTAAACCACTTCTCATTGTATTGGCATTTGCTGTAACTATAGGGAGTGCAATGACACCTATAGGAAATCCCCAGAACTTCCTAATATCCGTTGAGAGTGGTATGAAGGCTCCTATGCTAGAGTTTATTAAGTATCTAGCATTACCTACCATAACAAACTACATTGTAACGTACTATCTGCTAAGATGGTATTACAGGAATAATCTTAAGGATATGAGTGTTAATATCACTCTTTATAATGATGATCATGATCCATCGAAGAGCATAATTTATGAGCCTAGGATGGCAAAGATCAGCATCTTTGTAGTCTCTGCTGTGATACTTGGATTCTTCATGGTAAGTATAGCAAGAGCAATAGGTCTTGAACCTATGCTTGATATGAGTCATATAGCATTGGTTGGAGGACTGTTCATGCTGGCATACTCAAGGGATAGGGTTGCTATACTTAAGCATATGAACTGGGGCATAATAGTGCTCTTCATTACTATGTTTGTATTCATGGATGCACTTTCAAAGGCAGGTATAATAGCAATGATCGCAGACATGCTCTCCCCCCTCCAGCTTGATAGTGATGCTAGTGAACCAACAAGCCCATCAACCATACTTGCCATAGTATCTACAAGCACATTCCTGAGCCAGTTCATGAGCAATGTACCCTTTGTAGCATTCTACCTGAACGTTATGCATGAGCAGGGCTTCTCAAGCGATGATATCAAGGCATGGGTTACGCTTGCTGGCGCAAGTACTCTTGCAGGGAACCTTACCATACTTGGAGCAGCAAGTAACCTCATCATACTTGAAGCAGCAAGGAAGGATGGGTTCACATTCTTAGAGTTCTTCAAGATAGGCTCCCTTGTAACTCTAGCAAACATGCTTATCCTACTAACATTCCTCCTAGTGATACCTTGAGCATCTATACTCGATCATATATATAATGATGTATGAATAATTAAACATGGTGTTATCATCAATCAACCTTATCCATCTTACTGTAATCTGTGAGGTCTAGCGATGCTCCACACCTGCACCTAACCTTAACCCTCTTCCCATCCAGAACATATATTATGTTATCTGTAACATCTGGGGGATGCTTAACACTAGAGCCAGGCTTATGGAAGTATATGAACATCTTAAGGTTCTCGCTCTTACCATACTTTGCTACCAGCTCCTCAAACCTCTTTATAAGCATCTGCTCCTGCTGTTGCTCATCTTCATGCTCATACCCACTATCCTTTTGCTCTAGCATATCAAACACAGCAGAAGATGCAAGCAAACATAATATATAGTTGAGGGTCTTCACCTACTTGATCGATTTGGTAGAGGTAATAGATCACGATGTTATAATAGTGGGCTCAGGGTTGGCAGGGCTTAGGGCAGCGATAGAGGCAGCAAGGACTAGTAAGGATATAAGCATAGCAGTGATCTCAAAGGTGCAGGTCATGCGCTCCCATTCTGTCTCAGCAGAAGGGGGCACAGCAGCAGTACTCTACCCTGAGGAGGGCGATAACCTAGAATCCCATATATATGATACTATAAAGGGGAGCGATTACCTTGCAGATCAGGATGCGGTTGAGAGGTTCGTTAGCATAATACCACAAGAGGTATACCAGTTGGAGCACTGGGGGATGCCATGGTCTAGGAGGGAGGATGGTAGGATAGCACAGAGGTGGTTTGGAGGCTACAACTACCCTAGGGCAACGTTTGCTCAGGATAAGGTTGGGTTCTACGAGATGCAGACCTTGTATGATACAGCATTGAAGTATGATAACATACACTTCTACAACGAATGGTTCGTAACCTCCATCCTGCATGAGAACCATACATTCAAGGGCTTCACAGCCATAGAGATTGCAAGTGGGAACTTTACAGCATTCAAAGGTAGAGCAGGGATAATAGCAACTGGAGGTGCAGGGAGGATATACTCCTTTGCTACCTATGCACTATCATCAACACCCGATGGGATAGATCTAGCATATAGGGCAGGGCTAGCGTTGAAGGATATGGAGTTTGTTCAGTTCCATCCTACTGGGATAATACCCTCTGGCATACTAATAACTGAGGGGGCAAGGGGGGAGGGGGGCTACCTTATAAACAAGGATGGTGAGAGGTTCATGAAGAAGTATGCCCCAAACAAGCTTGAATTAGCAAGTAGGGATGTTGTCTCAAGGGCAATAATAACTGAGATAAATGAGGGTAGAGGTTACAGGGATGAGGATACTGGTATGGACTATGTGCTACTAGATCTAAGGCACCTAGGGGAGGAGAAGATAAAGGAGAGGTTGGCAGGGATAAGGGAGATAGCCATCAAATTTGCTGGTGTAGACCCAATAGATGAGCCTATACCTATAAGGCCAGTATGCCACTACATGATGGGAGGGATACATGTTGATATAGATGGGAAGACTGAGATGGAAGGGTTGTACTCAGCAGGGGAGGCAGCATGTGTAAGCATAAATGGTGCAAATAGGCTAGGGGCAAACTCAACTGCTGAGTGTCTTGTATGGGGCAGGATAACAGGAGAGTTGGCAGCAAAGCATGCTCTTAGGTTGATAAGCAGTAGGAGTGCTGATAACAGCATACCAAAGGATGCTATTGCAAGTGAGGAGAAGAGGATATACGATGGCATCTTCCACGGCTCTGGTGATGAGAATCCATATGAGATAAGGGAGGCATTAACCAAGGTTATGGATGAGCATGCATATGTGTTTAGAACTGGAGAGTCCCTAGCAGAGGGTATAAGGAAGGTTAGAGCATTAAGGGAGAAGGCATGGAGGCATGTTGATGACAAGGCTAAGGAGTACAATACTAACTTCATACACGTTCTAGAGTTAGATTCCATGCTAAGGGTGTGTGAGGTTGTCCTTGTTGGTGCATATAGAAGGCTAGAGTCTAGGGGTGCACATGCAAGGCTTGATTATCCAAAGAGGGATGATATTAACTTCCTCAAGCATACACTAGCCTACTATGGTGAGGATGGGCCTCAGATAACATATCTGCCTGTAAGGATAACTAGGTATCAACCTGCAGAGAGGAAGTACTAGTAGTACCAGTATCATGCACTATTCATATGATGCCTTAATAAACAGTAACTAGCACTATTAGCAACTGAAGCTCAGTTACTCATATATATGCAGGTGTAGCCCTCTCTTGCATATGAAGGAGAATAGGGAGGGTATAAAGGGCTGGCTGAACCCGACAAGGTATGGGGCTAATAGGTTCGCATACTGGCTCCAAAGGCTTACAGGCTTGGGGCTTCTAGTCTACTTCATAGCACATGTTATAGAGACCAGCAACATAGTTTATGGGAAGAATGCATGGGAGAAGATGCTTGCCGTTACCCAGACAACTGAGGGGCATATAGTGCTTATGGTGGTTATAGGTATGTGTGTATTCCATGCTGCAAATGGTGTTAGGCTTTACATCGCTGAGCATGGCAAGGGAATTGGGAGACCAGGTAGGCCAGAGTACCCATACAAGCCAACATCCCTAGGGCTTGGAATGAAGGCATGCATATGGGTAAGCGTAGCACTTGCTGCCCTAGCAATGATGTATGGGGCTTATGTGCTCTTTGGAGAGGTATGATGGAGGAGGTGAGCCATATGATTAGGGAGAGCAGTATAATGAAGATTCACTACTACACTGGCCTTGCAGCTATAGTCCTTGTAGCAATACACATACTCTTCAGACTAACTGTGCCAGAGGGTTACAGTGCTAGTTTAGAGTATGAGAATGTTATAGCAAACTACAAGAACATCTCATACTCACTAGTCCTAGAACTGATACTTGTTACTGTTGCTATACATGGGTTCAATGGACTTAGGGTTATACTGCTTGAGTTGAGGCAAGGAGATGGATGGGAGAGTGCTGTTAAATGGCTCTGTATTGCTGGTGCAGTAGCAGTAATAGCATATGGAACAAGAACCATACTCCTTGCAAGCATGATGACGTAGGTAGAATATGGCATGGTATGGTATGTAGGTGAACATCATGGTAAAGAGGGTTAAGATAAGGGTATTCAGGTACAATCCAGCACATGATGCAGATGCAAGGTACGATGAGTTTGAGGTTGAGGCTGAGAGATGGACTACTGTGCTCGATGCTCTACTGTACATAAAGGCTCATAAGGATCATAGCATAGCGTTGAGATACTCATGCAGGATGGCATCATGCGGCTCTTGTGGCATGCTTATAAATGGTATACCAAGGCTTGCATGTTACACAAAGGTATACGAGTTGGGTAGCGATGTTGTAACCTGTAGACCATTGCCAAACTTCCCAATAATAAGGGATCTAGCAGCAGACTTTGCAGCATTCTTTGCAAAGCATAAGAGCATGAAGCCTTACATAATAAATGAGGCAGCAGAGAACATAGATGGCAGAGAGTTCATCCAGAAGCCTGATGAGGTTGAGAAGTACCTTCAGTTCTCATACTGTATAAAGTGTGGGCTATGCTATGCAGCATGCCCTACAGTTGCTACAGATCGAAGGTTCCCTGGCCCTCAAGCATTGGCACAAATGTATAGATACCTTATAGATAGCAGGGATAAGGCTACTGATGAGAGGTTAAGGATTGTTGATGATAGGCATGGGGTATGGAGATGCCACTTTGCTGGTTCATGCAGCATGGTATGCCCAAAGGGTGTTGACCCTGCTCTAGGGATACAGTTGCTCAGAGCATACCTTCTTGGCATGAACAGGGATAGCAAGGTTGTAGCAGAGCTGTATAGAAGAGAACCAAAGTAAAATCTATATCTATCTATTCACTCATCCATCATCTATCCATTCATCTATCTCTTACTTGTAAGTGCTACTACTGCTAGAGCCTTCATTAACCTGTTTGTTTATTACCTCTGCCATGAAGTGGTTGCTAACCAAAACCTTCACATCCTTAACACCCTCTATCCTCTTCAGGTTATCCCTTATATCTTGAGCAATCTTGAATCCAAATACAGCAGGGCAGAATGGGCTTGTAAGGTGTAGTTCAACCTTAACATTTCCATCCTTGATCTCAACATTATCTACCAGTTGTAACTCCATTATAGATACGTTTATCTCTGGATCTACTATCTTGCTCAACTCCTCAAATATCTTTACACGCATCTCTTGTATGCTCATATCCATTGTACTCTTGACAAGGTATTTAAAATTAATTATTTATTTCTCTTCCTCTCTTCCCCTCAGAACTCTGCCTGTTTCATCTTGGAGCCGCATCTTGGGCATGAGCCACCCTTGAACCTGTACCCACAGTTTATACATCTATAGGTTATGCCAACACTGAAAGAGCCTCTACCATAGTTTAGCATCCTTCTATTCACCAGTATGTTCAGTAGTATGAATATTGCAAAGGATAGTACAAGCCCTATTATGAGCCCAAACAACCTTATCAGTATAAAACTAACTGCAGCACTAACTGCCATCCAGATCAGCATGCGTACATAATAATTCCTCATCATCGCATACTATTGGCTCTCCATGCTTAAATCTTTTGCTGAGCTGAGATATGAGGAGAGGCTATCAAGATAAACCTACACATACTATCTAACGGAAGATAGTTAATTGCTTATATTGCATTATTGTACAATTTCACTTAAGATTGGTATATTGACAAACTCCATCTGTAGCAATGTTTAAATGCTAATTAGGTTAGCCTAATTAGGTGAGACTAATGTGGATGGTTGGTATAATGCTGATACTACTCTTCACATACACTCTACCACATAATGTATATGCTACGGTAGTTGAGGATAAGCATGTTCATCTAACATCTACAGTCATAAAGATATTGGGGCATCTTGAACAGGCTAGAGAGAATAAGAGTAATGGTAATGATGAGCTTGCAATAGCGCATGCAGGTCATCCAGCATCAGAACTCTTCATGCTCATAAGGGATGATATAGCAGATGCAGATCAAGATCTTGCAGAGAAGATAGGAAGTGAACTTGAATCGTTACCATCAAATGTACCTAATATGAGTAGTGAAGAGCTTAAGAGCACGGTAACTCATATACATAGTCTACTGAATAATGTTATACTCAACAATAATATACTGCCTGAGGAGAAGAGAAGTGATATTAGATTCTGGGCTACTGTTATGCTTGACGTTCTAGAGGATGCATATGAAGAGTATAGTGAGGGTGTTGAAGTTGAGGGAGAAGTATCTAATATTATAGAATGGCAGGATTCCATAGGTTTCACAAGCATGATGGTGGAGGATCTATTCCCTGTAATGTTGAAGAATAGACTAGATGTTGATCTGAGCAGCGCTATAGAGTCCAGCCTACATGAGCTGATTAAAGGTATGAAGGATAAGATAAGTTCAGAGAGGATAGGTTCTATTATAAACTCAATAACTGATAAACTGAATGGATTAACACTAAAGGGAGAGCAGAACGCTCCAGATATCAGAAGGGTTAGAGAACTACTAGATCTAGCATTGAAGAGTTATCAGGCAGGCAAGTTCGAAGAGGAAGAGGAAGGAGAGTACTCAGAGGCTCTAGCAAACTATGAGAAGGCAAAGGAGTTAGTTATTAAGGCATATAAAGAGAATTTTGAGCCATTAAAGTCATCTATAGATACTGTAGATCCAAGTCTGATGAGAGATACTGAGGCGATGTTCTATGACCTTATAGGACTTATAGATGGTGCCAAGTCTGTAGAAGAGGTGAAGGCAAAGATAGAGCAGTTGAAGGATAATGTAAGCAAGATAATGGCAGTGGGTGTTATACCAGAGTTCCCAATGAGTGTAGTGGTTACACTGGCAACAATAACTGGTATTGGCGTACTTATGGGTAGATTCAAGAGACTTAATAGTTGATATCTTCATGAGGATAAGGTAGAGGTTAATAATCTACAAAATCTTTATTTTATGTTGGTTTATAGGTGTAGGTGTGAAGGGTAAAGGAACTGATCATGGAGTTATGGATACCTCACATAGGCGAGATGCAAAAAGGGTTGATGGGGGTGATGAGCATGAGCATAAAGGTGAAGGTGAAGAGGAGTATCTAGAGTCAGATATAAGGATTATACTACTGAACCATCTAAGGAGGCTAGGCTTGGATGCTTACATTGTTAGCGATAAAGAGATAGAGGAAGGATCATACTATAGTTACTACTTTGCATCAAGCCCAAGGGTAGTTACAAGTGTATGCTGTATAAAGGTTAATGGCATGAACTTTGACTGCATAAACCTACTCGTTAGAGGTTGAGATGGCTATGGAGGATAACAACAGTCCTAGACTTCATACGTATGGGGCACTGCCATTCTACCAGATACACTTCGTGGTAAAGGGGGATGGAAAGATGTTTGAAGAACTGCTGCTGGCTAGGACAAGGAAGAGGGTTAAAGGGGTGATAAAGAAGAGTGTTGAGGATGTGTGGTGGGAGGGAGGCAAGATAGTTGAAAGGTTGAACAACGATTCAAGGCTAAAGCACTTGCTTCTATCAGTGCTAAAGGATGAGGATGATATATTCATAGATCCAGTTGAGAATGCTGTAAGGATATATACTAGGTTCAAGATGGAGAGTGATATTACAAGGCATTTGAGCAAGGAGGCTATAGAGGCTTACAATATAATAGCAGGGTATGTGAGGAGCATCATGAAGGAGTTTGAGTGAGTGATTTATCTGAAATAGATTATATTTAAGCCCTCCACCAGTCAAATGCTAGGAACTCAACCCTCTTCTCCTTGACACTTACAACTGCAAGTATGAACTGCTTCCTTACAGTAGTTGCTAGCCTACCAGATAGCACTATCATGGTTGCTGTTAATAGATCCCCTGGACCAACAACCTGCACAAGGTACGGTGCATGATCTATCCCTGGACCATGCTCATATACAGCAAAGTCACAGCCAAACTTTATTCCAGGTGTTACAACATAGCCTTTATCCCTCAACTCCTTGAATACCATATACTTGCTATCGAACCTAGCGTACTCCTTCCTGCATATAGAGGCCATCTCCTTCATCGAGAGAGGCTCAATCTTAACCCTCATATCTGTTGAGTCTGCTCCATCACGCTTATAGATCTCTAACCTTCCCTTCTTTGCTAGATAGTAACCCTCTATGAGGTCAAGGATGAGTGGTGCATCGAACTCCGCATCCTTTGGTTTTGGTATGCCAAGGGGCTTGCCATAGAACCCTTCCTTAAAGAGAGCCCTAGAGTGCTCTAGGTCCCATACAACTATCCTATTCTCTATCAACTCACCTTTTATGCTCTCTACCATGGTCTATGCAATACCAACTACACTATCTGCTAGACTACATGTTTAATGCTAGTATTGTCATGTGATCAGATGCCTCTAAGCACTTATCTGCCATGCCTTCAACCCCATCAAGGACATCCTTGAGCAGTATAAGGTCCCTTGTATCTGTAACACTGCTCAAGCCCTTCACAACGAGCGCCCTATACCTATCATCTATCTGCTTCTCAAGCCTCTGCACTGTTGGGCCTATCTCTATTATGGTTAGAGGGTTCATACTTAATGCTCTAGCCATCTCGTTCAACTTGAAGAGTTCATCAAGCACAAGATCAAGGAGTGATTGCACCTCGCCATCTATGTTCTTGAATATATCTGGTCTTAGTGCTGATAGCCTGAACGCTATTCCACTCATATGCCCTGCTATCTCATCCATGAGGTATATGGTTCTGAGTAACTCTTCCCTATTCACCATGAGAGAGCCTATCTCACTTATATCCATGGTTATCTTCCTCCTTAGATTCTCTATCTCATCCTCAGCAGTCTTTATCCTCTCTAGGTTTGCACGTACACCATCATAATTGCCATTAAGTACCATGGTGTATATTGCTAGAAGTGATCTACCAGCATTAAGGAGCTTGCCTATCTCATCCTGAAGTACTGCAAGTGCCTTCCTCTTAGCCTGTAGTTCAAGCTCCCCACTATACATGAGTAGACTATTGTATGAATCATCTTATAAATGTAACAATATTCCATCTGATTTTCATAATAAATTATCAAGGCATATAGTCAAGATTGGCATAGGAAAGGTTAAAATCACTTTGATGTAAAGTGTACATATGCAGGTTGTTAGGAAGAGGTGGAAGAGGCTAGCAGCACTTGCACTTCTATGGTTCATAGCACTATTCCCCATCCCAGTGCTACCAATATGGGGCGTTAGCGTTAATGAGCAAGCATTAACTGGGATAGTGATCATCCTAGTAGTAATCTCAGTACCTATGGCATTACTAGCCATATTCATGAAGTAGTCATATCCTTGCATACAGCATATACGTTACTTGCTACACCCTCTATTATCCTTGATGATGAGGCTAGATGCTTCCCCGCATCGAATAGAGAGTCTATCTCCTCTTCAGAGAGTAGCGCTGTAACTCTAGCATCATCCTTCAACGCATCCCTAAACTCAACACCCCTCATCTCTGCACTGAATGCTATGCTCTGTACTATAGAGTATGCTCTTATCCTATCCATACCCTTCCTTATAAGCGCATCCAGCACAAACTCTGCAAATATCTGCCCCTTACTTGAATTCAGGTTACTCTTTATCCTATCCACCTTGACTACCAAGCCAGAGATCACGCTTATCATGCTCTCAAGCATCTCATCTAGCAGGATGATGCTCATAGGTATTATGAAGCGTTCATTGGCTGAGTTGCTAAGATCCCTTTCATGCCATAACGCTATATTCTCAAGTGCAACTATCAACATACTACGCAACATCTTTGCTATGCTTGATATCCTCTCACTCTTTATTGGATTCCTCTTAACTGGCACAGCACTACTACCCATCTGCCCCTCCTTGAATGGCTCCATAACCTCACCTATCTCTGTCCTCTGCAGGTTTCTAACCTCAACTGCAATCTTCTCTAGCGTGCATGCTATGAGCGTTAACCTTGCAATGAACTCTGCAAGCCTCTCCCTTGATACTACCTGTGTTGCAGCATCCACAGGCTTAAGGCTGAGCCTCTCAGCAACTATGCTCTGAACATCAACTGCCTTATCACCCATGAGCGATCCTGTACCAACAACCCCTAAAGTCTTGCATACAAGTGCCCTGCTCTTAACCTCCTCCATACCCTTTATATGCACCAGCATATCAGATGCCCATACAGCAAACTTGAGTCCAAAGGAGATTATGCTTGCATGCTGACCATGAGTCCTTCCTACTGCTGGGGTATCCTTGTATGCCAACGCCTTCTCTGCTAGGAGCAGTGCTAGCCTCTTCATCTTCCTCTCTATCACTGCTAGAGCATCCCTCAACTGCATTGCTATCCTGCTATCAACCACATCGTAACTTGTAAGCCCATAGTGCACCCATGGCTTTGCTACTTCATCACATACCTCTACCAGCGCCTCAACCATAGCAGCAACATCATGCTCCCTTACTGCTTCCAACTCCTTAACACGTTCAAGCCTAACCATGCCAGACCTTGCCTTCCTTGCTATCTCTGCTCCAGCATCCTTAGGTATTATCCCTAGCATTGCTTGTGCTTCAGCAACGCATGCCTCAAACTCTAGAGCATATCTGAGCACCTGCTCCTCCTCAAATATACTCTTCACCTCTCTACTTCCGTATCTTCCAGCATCTATAGGCAGTATAGGCATGTTATCCTGCTCTTCATAGTTTAATTTAAATTATCTTTGATCATAGCAAGGAAGTGGTATGATGAGCGATTACATAAAGAGGGTAAGTGATGTTGAGTATAGGATAGATCCTATAGCAAGCAAAGGTATGAGGGTGCCAGTGACCATATATGCAAATGAGCAACTGCTCAGCAAGATGCTTAGCGATAGAACTATACAGCAGGCTATGAACGTTGCTACCCTTCCAGGTGTACAGAAGCATGTTGTAGTGCTACCAGATGGGCATGAGGGTTATGGCTTCCCTGTTGGAGGAGTAGCTGCCATGAGCCTTGATGATGGTGTCATAAGCCCTGGAGGAGTAGGCTATGATATAAACTGTGGAGTGAGGCTTATAAGGACAGATCTTAGGGAAGAGGATGTTAGACCAAGGTTAAGGGAGTTGGTTAATGAGTTGTTCAGGGCAGTACCATCTGGGGTTGGTAGTGAAGGGGTTGTGAAGTTGAGTAGTTCTGAACTTGATGAGGTGCTTACAGAGGGTGTGTACTGGGCTATAAGGAATGGTTATGGATGGAGTGAGGATGCAGATGTGTGTGAGGAGAATGGCAAGATGAGGGGTGCAGATCCAAGCAAGGTATCTAACATGGCAAGGAAGAGAGGTGCACCACAACTTGGTACTCTAGGCTCTGGGAATCACTTCCTTGAGGTTCAGAAGGTTGATAGGATATATGATAAGGAGGCAGCAAAGGCTATGGGTATAGAGCAGGAAGGGCAGATAACAGTGCTAATACACTGTGGCTCAAGGGGGTTAGGGCATCAGATATGTAGTGATTATCTTAGGGTCTCAGAGGTAGCATTAAAGAAGTATGGGATAACGCTACCAGATAGAGAACTGGCATGTGTACCTAACAACTCAGAGGAGGGTGAAGCATACAGGAAGGCAATGTACTCTGCACTCAACTTTGCATGGAGTAATAGGCAGATGATAACACACTGGACAAGGAAGGCATTCGAGAAGGTATTCAATGCTAGCGAGAATGATCTTAACATGCACCTTGTGTATGATGTTGCACACAACATAGCCAAGGTTGAGGAGCATAAGGTTGATGGTTCGCTCAAGAGGGTTGTTGTGCATAGGAAGGGTGCAACAAGGGCATTCCCTGCAGGTAGGGAAGAGATACCAGCGAAGTATAGAGCGATAGGCCAGCCAGTGCTCATCCCAGGATCTATGGGCACTGCTAGTTGGATACTCCTTGGGAGCCCAAAGGCAATGGAGCTTACATTCGGCTCTACAGCACATGGTGCAGGGAGGACTATGAGCAGGGCAGCAGCAAAGCGCTCATACACTGCACAGGAGGTTCAGAAGAGGCTAGAGAGTAGAGGTATATACATAAAGGCACTGACAAGAGAGGGTGTTGTAGAGGAGACGCCAGAGGCATACAAGGATGTTGATGCTGTAGCAGATGTAAGCCATAGCGTTGGGATAGCAACCAAGGTTGCTAGGCTAGTCCCAATAGGTGTTATAAAGGGATGAGCCATAGCAGTAACCATGCTAGTGATAAGGATACCAGCAGCAGTGAACACTATGATCCTGCAGAGCAGATAATAATGGTGAAGAAACTGCTTGATATGAAGAGGAGGATGCTTGAGCAGAGGCAGAAGAGCGATAGGGAGATACTGCTGGAGCATCTTACAGATAGGGGGGAGGAGGTGCTTGAGGCTGCAGAGCATCAGTATCCTAGGGAGATGGCATTCATAATCCCAAAGTTTGCAAGCCTGATCAAGAGTGGTGAGGTGAAGGGGATGATAACTGGTGCAGATCTCCTAGCCATACTTAGATCAGTAGGCTTGAATGTGAGGTTGGATAGCAGGATAGTGATAGAGAAGGATGGTAGGTTCATATCTCTTGCAGAGAAGTTCAAGAAGAGTGATGATGAATGAGCAGTTCTTTGTTTGTTAACCATTGATTAAATACTATAAAGTCATACTAACAACACTAAACTAATATCCTCTATCCTGTTAGACAAGTTAGATGTATGACGATGCTGTAGAGAATGTGTTGAAGGGTAAGACACTCCAAGTATACCTCTATCTACTCAAGAGGGATGAGCCAGTAGGTGTAAGGGAGATACAGAGGGATCTTAACTTCTCAAGCCCAAGCGTAGCAAGCTACCATCTAGATAAACTCATGGATATAAACCTTATAGCAAAGGATGAGTATGGCAGATACTACATAGTAAAGAAGGCTGAGATAAGCATATTAGAGTCATTCGTTAGCATCCTAGGCTATACCATACCTAGACTAACATTCTTTGCAATCTTCTTCACAACCCTACTAATAACCTATCTTATTGTAAACTACTCTTCGCTCAACATACATGCACTTATCTTTGCAATAATTGCAAGTATAGCGTTCTGGTTTGAGACTATAAGGTTATGGAGGAGGAGACCGTTCTAGTGTTCTAACTGTTCTAATCTATAGCGTTATATCTTTGGGTGTTGAATTATGAGTGTGAAGAGCATATTCATAGTATGGGGCTCTGCACCAGCCCTTGCAGTTGCAACAGTGCTTATACTTAACATGTTATCTGCAGGGATGCAGGTAGAGAGAGGAGAGGGGTTAGCAGGAACAGGTGAAGGGGAGAGAGAAGGGGGTGTAGGTGGAAAGGGAGGAGAAGAGAGCATGCGCTCTACTGTTAGGCAGGAGCAAGGACAAGAGCAGGCAAGTGCAAAGTCAGGGGAGATAGCAGGTATAACAAGTGAGCCAGCAGGAGAGAAGTTACAAAGAGAAGCACAGGAGCAAGGGGAGCAGTACGTTAGAGCTGTACTACCATACATAACTGGTGCCTTGGTAGCATCTCTCTCATTTATAATAGTTAGAAGATTTGTATATAAGCAAGGATGATGAGAAGATAAGGTTTATCATGAGAGGTTAGACCCTTCTACCTCTCCTTCCTCCAGGCTTCCTAGTTGAGTCATGTGGTATTGGTGTAACATCCTCTATTCTGCCTATCTTGAACCCTGCCCTTGCTAGCGTTCTTATCGCTGCTTGAGCCCCAGGTCCAGGGATCCTTGGTCCTACACCACCAACTGCTCTAACCTTTATATGCAGACCAGTTATCCCTCTACTCTTTGCTATCTCTGCAACTGCCATTGCTGACTTCATTGCTGCATATGGTGAGGACTCATACCTATCTGCAGTTACATGCCTCCCTCCAGAGCTTATAGCTATAGTCTCTGCTCCACTAAGATCTGTTATATGCACTATTGTGTTGTTGAAACTACTGTATATATGGGCTATACCCCATTTCTCGCCCTTTATATCCTCGCCCTTCTGCTCTACAGACATGGCTTGTTACTTGCCAAAGGGTATAAAAAATCTTTCTACACATCTAAACGAGTGTCCAGATAAGGATGAGGACTGCTTTAAAATCTGTTCTATTCACCTTTATGAGTAGTAGAGTTGATATCTAGTTGCTTTAAGCATATAACAAGGAGTGAAGGTTCTAGCAGTACTAGTATACATCTTGGTAGTTGTAGGAAGGTTTCTTATGCTCTAACCCTTGCTATTGAACCTATAAGCAAGTCTATGTAATGATCATGCTATCAAGGTATCATCAACCAAAGTTTGCTAATGGATGAGCGTAAGTATAGATAGAAGGTGTATTGCTGTTATAGATGAGACAACAAAGCTTAAGGTTAAAGATAAAGATGTGTATATCTAGCAATAGATGTAGATGGCAAGAAGGAGTTAAGGTAAGGTGGGCACCATTATAATTAACCAAGAAGGTAATATGCAACAAATCAAACGTTCAATAACATAATAGAGTATCACTTAATAAGCCTGATTTAAGATGGTAGTCCTAGACTTAGTCAGAGTATCTTAACCACTCAACTATTGGTATGTTCATCATAGATAGCAGTAGGCTGGGTAAGAATGACTTGCTGATCGTTGGAGATGTTAGATAAAGCATGTGAGGATACTACGTCTATTCAATTCTATACCAATTCAGATATTGGTTATGCTTGATGGAATATACAGGGTTATTCTAGACATTCTGTAAATTACTTATGGTTATCGAAAGTCATTACCAGCAGTGCCTTAGCATGGAGAAGATATAACAATCATCACTGTATAACTCTTGCCATCTAATGTAATGCTCTCTCCATTGTTATCCATAGCATCAACTACAATCTGAGCATCACTAACTTGCTCTATTGTATGCCCATTGCACTCTGCTGCTTGAGCATATACTACATAAATAGGATAACACTACTGCTGTCACTGCTAGTATGATGCTTGTAAGTAGGGGTAATGCTTGCTACTACTACTGCATTCTCTTCATCACCATCCTTCTCTTCTTACCATTGCTATCCCCTTCCTTCATTAGCCTCTAGCATAGCACATTATCTCTCACTTTAATTATAGAGTGTTGATTTACAGTATCTCATTACTACTGTTCCAACTCTACACTCTCCAGTATTACGTCTTGAGCATCATCATCTATCTCATCTGCAACCTCTATCTCTATCTTTGTGCCATCAAGTATGCTCTTACCTTCAGCAGTAGCCATCATCCTGAACTGCTCCTTGAATATCTCAGCAGGTGTATGGGTCAGTGCTCCAAACCTCAACCTTATACTCCTTATCCTTCTAGCATTATTCTCAATAGCAATAGCCTCTAACCTTGTAATTATATCCTTGATGAGCGCAAGTTCATGCATTATTATTATGCTCACCTATCTCCTTGATGATCTCATCAACAACTCTATTAACGCTCTCCATAACCTCCTTGGAGAGCCCTTCTCCAAACCCAAAGTCATTGCCCTCTACCCCAAACATAACCACATCCATATCCTTCGCAACGCCCAACTCTACAGCAAGCTTTATGGCCTCAGCCACATCCATTGCATGAGTAGATGATTGCTGTTGCTGCTTATACTGACCCATCTTAAGTATCTCCTCCTTCCTGAACCTGTACACTACTCCTCCAACGTTTGAGTGTATAGCATCTACTATTACCATCTTCTTGTAGCCCAACTCCATCATATCTATTAGGCTTGATGCATCGCTAGCCTCTACCACATCAACTTTACTCTCAATCATGCTCTTCAGATGCCTAGCAACAACAACACCTATACCATCATCCCGCCTATACTCATTACCTATACCAACTACAAGCACACCCTTCTTTCTCTCATTCATCACCCATCATCCCTCCATCTATATATTCATCTTATTCACCTCTACCACCCACTTACCAACTATACCCTCTCTAGTACTGGATATCTATCAAACCTCATCAATCAACTCATCCATATCATACTCACAACCTCTCTATTCTTGCCTTTAGGAAGTGTGTTGCACATGATATGCATGGATCGTAGTTGCGTATCGCCTGTTCACACCTCCATACAAGTTCATCATCTTGAAGTTGTGCATATTTACTTGCAAAGTGGTAAAGATCCTCCTCTATCACCTTCTGGTTCTGTGATGTTGGAGGCACTATCTTTGCATCAACTATGATTCCATCTGCATCTACACTGTACCTATGGTATAGTATGCCCCTTGGTGCTTCAGTGCACCCATATCCTACTGCATCTCTTGGATCAACATTTACGAATGGCTCATCAGGCATCCTATAGGCCTTGATGAGTGATATAGCCTCAACTATAGCATAGAGTATCTCTACACCTCTAACCAGTATGCTCTTGAATGGATTTGTACATGGATGCTCCAACCCTGATTCCCTTGCAATACTCTTAACCATTGGATGAAGCCTATCATAGTTGTTGTTATATCTAGCCATTGGGCCTACCATGTATGCCCCCCTACCCTTAAGCCTTGCATGGAGTGCGTTAGAGTACTCAACCTGCTCCTCAACCACATGGTCCTCAAACTCATCAATATCTATGCTTAAGCCCTTGTTAGACACCAACCTTCCTTCAATTATTGGATACTCATCCTCATGCCTTAATGATACAAACTCATACTCTCTCTCAAACTCAGGGAAGTCCAACCTTGAGAGGAAAGCCATGGTCTGAACCATTGCATCCCTAGCCCTTTCAAGTTCATCAATCAGAGGGTAGAGTTCATCCTCCCTTACTGCCCTATAGAACCCTCCAACCCTTACGTTGATAGGATGAACCTCCCTGCCTGCTATGAGTGATATTATCCTGTTCCCAACCTTCTTTACCTTCAGTCCCTGCTTGACCATCTGACCATGCTCCTTTGCCATTGCTATAGCACTATCATATCCAAGGAAGTCTGGGAGATGGAGCATGAAGAGGTGGAGTGCATGGCTCTCTATCCACTCTGCACAGTAGATTAGACGCCTTAGCAGGCGTATCATTCCTCCTACCTTTACCTTTGCAGCATACTCCATAGCATATGAAGAACTCATCTGGTATGCTATTGGACATATTCCACATATCCTAGCAGTTATATCTGGTGCCTCGTAGAACTTCCTTCCCCTAAGAAAGGCTTCAAAGAACCTAGGAGGCTCGTATATCTTGAGTTTTACATCACTAACCTTGCCATTAACGATCTTGATGTACATGGCACCTTCGCCTTCAACCCTAGCAAGGTAATCAACCTTAATCCTCCTTACACTACTCTTATCATCAGCTTTACTGCTATTATTATCATCATCCTTCTCTTCACTTATTTCTTCTCTTCCTTGCAAACCCTTCACATACCTTCTATCCTCATACCCACCATTATCATCATCCTTACCCATCATCCTGCTCATTGCTTACTGTTCACCCCCATCACCTTCTCTTCTACATCCCTGAATCCCTGTGCATAGGCATTGAACATCCTGAACATCCTTACTATAGATTCATCATCCACCCCTAGATCCTTGAACCTCTTGCTCAACGCTCCTATGTTTGCAGACTCGCTTGGACCAAAGCATGAGTAGCATCCTCTCTTATATGATGGGCATATTGCATTGCATCCAGCCCTAGTTACAGGGCCCATGCATGGCATACCATATGCAACCATAACACATACATTCCCTGCCCTCTTGCACTCCATGCAAACGCTGTAGGAGTTTATATTGGGCCTCTTTCCATTGAGCAATGATGATATCACCTCAAGCAACTGGTACTTGTTTACAGGACAGCCATGCAACTCAAGATCTACCTTGACATGCTCAGATATTGGTGTTGATCTCTCAAGTGTGCTTATGTACTCTGGCCTTGCATATACTATGCTTGTAAACTCCTTTACATCCTTGAAGTTCCTCAACGCCTGTATGCCTCCTGATGTTGCACACGCCCCTATGCTTATCAGGTATCTTGATACACTCCTAACCCTCCTTATCCTCTCTACATCATCTGCAGTTGTTATAGAACCTTCAACAAGGGAGATATCATATGGTCCTTTGATAACTGCCTTTGATGCCTCAAGGAAGTATGCTACCTCTACACTATCAACAAGTTCAAGCAACTCATCCTCAAGGTCTAGGATGCTCAACTGGCATCCATCACATGATGCAAACTTCCATACTGCAAGCTTTGGCCTCTTCCTCCTACTGCTGTTGCTACCCCTTCTCATTACTTACACCTCCCTTATGCTTAATAACCTTGCTATCCTACTGTAACTTAACACTGGTCCATCCTTGCATATGAACTCAGGTCCAAATTGGCAGTGCCCACAGATGCCTAGAGCACACTTCATATTCCTCTCCATTGATATGAATATCCTCTCAGCATTGAAACCTAGATTGATCAGTTCCCTTGCAGTGAAACGCATCATAACCTCTGGCCCACATATGAATGCTGATGAGTGTAGAGGATCCACATGTACTCTAGGTATGAGGGATGTTACAACACCAACATTGCCATACCATCTCTCATCTGCCCTATCAACTGTTACATACACATCTATATCGAACCTAGCCCGCCATCTTGCAAGTTCGTTCCTGTAGAGTATATCCCTAGGCGTCTTAGCACCATAGAGCAGGCATACCCTTCCATACCTTCCTCTGTTTGAGAGCAGATGGTAGATCAGGGGCCTCAGTGGTGCAAGTCCTAATCCTCCAGCAACAACTACTATATCGTTACCTTCCTGCTCCCTTACAGGCCATGGGTTACCGAATGGTCCTCTTACCCCTATGCTATCCCCTGCCTTTAGGCTACAGAGGGCAGATGTTGTATGCCCAACCCTACGTACTGTATGCATTATAACGTTACCATCTGCAGGATCACTGCTTATTGATATTGGTACTTCACCAACGAATGCATAGAGCATATTGAACTGTCCTGGCATGAACTTGAAGCCATCTGCAGATATCTCTATTGTGAATGTATCATGAGTCTCCCTCTTGATCCTCTTAACCTTGTGTATTCTAGGCAGATAAGGGTTGATGATGCTGTTACAGTTATCATGCATCATCATATTACATACTCACCATTCCTCCATTCCTCTCTACCTTCCTCTCTCCCTCCCACGTGATTCCTGTACCAACATTTATAACATACCTGTTCATCCCATCCCTACACATATCACATCTCCTCTATCTCAAGTAGCTGTAATCTTACTGCTTGAAGGCGCTTCATAACTATACTTGCAAGCTTGCTCATAACCTTGTAGCCAAATGCATTATCCTCCTCGCACATCCTCCTCACCTGAGCAGCATCTATCCTTATTAGCCTTGTTAGTGTTAATGCTCTAGCATCGAAGTGCCATTTGTATGGGGGGAAGAGCCATGATATTCCAAGTACATCATCCTCATCTATAGTCTGTATGATTATCCTTCCCCTATGTGCAGTTGATAACTCAAGTGATACCTTTCCATGTGTTATGAGGTAGAATGCATCTGCATCCTCCCCCTCCCTGAATATGAAGTTATCTGCTTCGAATGTTGTATGTTGAGCATACCTTGCTATACTGCTCAAATCTATACCTATCCCTATATCCCTGAAGAATGAGTGCCTCTTTATACTCTCCTCTATGCTCATGTAATTCACCTGTCTGCTGCATAGCCTTGCTGCAGTGCCTTTACCTCCTCAGTTATATCTATGCCTACAGGGCACCATGTTATGCATCTACCACATCCAACACAGCCAGATGTACCAAATTGATCTATCCATGAGGCAAGTTTATGGGTTATCCATTGCCTATACTTTGCACCTCTTGACCTCCTCACAGTACTACCATGTATGTATGTGAACTCATCACTGAAGCAAGAGTCCCATAGCCTCCATCGTTCAGCATGCTCACCCTTGAGATCAACAACATCCTCCATAGTGCTACAGAAACATGTTGGGCATACCATGGTACAGTTTGCACATGCCAAGCATCTCTCTGCAACATCATCCCAGTGCTTGCTCTCATAACTGCTGTACAATAACTCCTTTATGTTTTTGGTATCTATCCTCCTCCTACCCATCATACTCATTGCTCTAGCATTCTCCTCAACCATGCTTAGAGCATGTTCAACCTCCTCACTGCTAGCCTCTCTATGCTTAACCTTGCTCAAGAGTTCATGCCCTAATGATGTACCAACATCAACAAGAAATTGGTGTCTAGGCTTTAGTACTTCAGTAACAACCAGATCATAGCCAGAGCCTACCATAGGTCCTGTATTCATGGATGTGCAGAAGCATGTACTGCTAGATACAGTACAGTTCACAGCAAGTATGAATACATTCTTCCTCTGCTTCTCGTATACTGGGTCCTTGAATGTACCATTAAGGAATACCCTATCCTGTATCTGTATAGCATGCAACTCACATGCCCTAACACCTACGAATGCTAACCTCTTTTCATTGTATTGCTCCTCTACAATCTTGAGGTTATTATCATGCCTCTCTGCAGTGAATAAGCGTATGCGTGGAGGGAATAGGTACATCTTCCATGAATGAGGACCAACTGTGTAGCCAAAGAGTGCTCCATCATCCCTCTTCCTTAACCTGTACACTCCTTTCTCCTGCTGCTCAGTCATACCTATAGGGAGATCATCAACAGAGTCCAACCTATCATATACTATTACAGAGTCCCTAACCCTTGGACCTATGATCTCATAACCCATATCCCTCAATGCAGTAAAGAAGCCATTGAATTCATCCCTCTCAACTATGAATGGCATAAAGTACATTAACCTCTACAGTATTTAAATCTGGCTAATCTATATAATGGTAGGTAGTCCTTATCAGGGTATGAAGTTCCTCATACTATGGTCTTTCAAGAAGGTAGCACTAACTCCAGATCTGGTTAGAGCAGTGCTTGATATGAGGATATATGCAAAGAGGCTCAAGGATGATGGAAAGTTAGAAGCATACTACCATATAGTTGGTAGGCATGGTGGTGCATGGATACTAAATGTGGAGTCTAACGATGAGTTAGAGAACCTCATAGCAGGTATGCCAGTTTATAACTATGCAGAGTATGAGATATATCCATTAACAGAGATGAGATGATACCACCATCATCATAATTCACCATCATCATTATTATTATGCTCTAGCAATAAGTATGCATGTGCGCTACACAATAACTATACATGGCAGGGTTCAAGGTATAGGCTTTAGACCATTCGTGTATAGGCTTGCTATTGCAAATAACTTGAGGGGTTATGTAAGGAATATGGGTGATGGCTCGGTTGAGATAGTGGTTGATGGTAACGAGCATGATCTTGAGAGGTTTATAGATGCACTGAAGCATGATAAGCCACCATTGGCATTATATGAATTTATGGATATAGAGAAGAGCGAAGGGGGTTCTGAGGAGTTTGCTAACTTCTCAATATTTGGGAGTGTAGATACACCATCTACAGTTGAGCCATCTATACCTCCTGATATTGCTATATGTGATGAATGCTTACATGAACTCTTCAACATACATGATAGAAGGTATCTGTACTTCTTCATAACATGCACAAACTGTGGTCCAAGGTTCACGATGGTAAGGGCACTTCCATATGATAGGGTAAATACAAGCATGGCTGAGTTCCCTCTATGCAATGAGTGTCTTAAAGAGTATAAAGACCCTCTTAATAGAAGGTTCCATAATGAGAGCATAGCATGCCATGAGTGTGGACCAAGGCTCTACCTTGTGGATTGTAAGGGGAGGAGGGTTGATGCTGCTGTTGTTAATGATGATGATAATAGTGATGATGGCAATCCTATAGCAACTGCATCAAGGTTGATAGAGCAAGGGTGCATCGTTGCAGTCAAGGGCATAGGTGGCTTCCATCTCATAACATCTGCATACGATGATGATGCAATCTCTAGGCTTAGAAAGGGGAAGAGGAGGGAGAGCAAGCCATTAGCAGTCATGGCTAGGAACATTGATGCTGTTAGAGAGTTTGCTGTTATGGATGAGGTTGAGGAGAGCATCCTAAGATCATATGCAAGACCAATAGTGCTGTTGAGGAAGGGTAGCAACTACAACCTATCTCCACTGGTATCAAACTTGGATACAGTTGGTGTTATGCTACCATACACCGCACTCCATTATCTCATCTTCAACATGCTCAACCTTAACGCATTGGTAGTTACAAGTGCAAACGTTAGCGATGAGCCTATAATTGCTGATGATGATGAAGCGTTAAGGCTTGGATTCGTTGATTACCTGCTCATACATAACAGGAGGATAATCAACCCTTGCGATGACTCTGTTGTTATTGTAAACTCCTGCTCTCCTATGATAGTTAGGAGGGCTAGAGGCTACGTACCATCACCAATAAGCATAGATGTATACTCATCAAGATGCATACTTGCACTTGGTGCCCATCTCAACGTTACCATATCTATACTCTTCAAGGATAAGATAGTTGCATCACAGCACCTTGGTGATATGGACTCACTTAAAACATACACAAACCTCTGCAATACAGTTGAGAGGTTCTGTAGAATGCTTAATGTAAGGCCAGATGTTGTAGTATGCGACCTCCATCCATCTATACCAACTACAAACCTAGCATACACCATTGCTAGAGAGTATGGATGCTCTCTTAAGAGGGTACAGCACCACCATGCACATGCATCAACACTACTCATAGAGGATAAGAAGGTGAATATGGTTAGGGAAGGGAGAAGAGGGATGGTATGCATAGTGTGTGATGGTAATGGATACGGTTATGATGGGAATGTATGGGGTGGGGAGGTATTCCTTATAGATGGTAGCAAGTATGAGAGGGTTGCACACCTCATGGAGCAGCCAATGATAGGAGGGGATCTAGCAGCATACTACCCATTACGCATGGTTGCTGGCATACTCTACTCTAGCAGTGTGGATGGTGTAGAGGATTACCTGTACTCTAGGTCCTATACACTGCCTTATGGTAGGGCTGAGATGGATGCTATACTAGATGTGGCAAGGAAGGGTAGATATATCAAGACTACAAGCACAGGAAGAATACTCGATGCTATCTCATTCCTGCTAGGGGTTGCAGATAGAAGAGGGTATGAGGGGGAGCCTGCAATGCTGCTTGAGTCTGTTGCATATGGTGGCGATGATGTACTCAAGTTAGAGCCAAGGATCATCAACTGTACTCTAGATACAAAGTACCTTATTGAGGAGATCTTCTGTAGCATGAAGAGGTTCCATACTAGGGACCTTGCATACTCTGCCCATGTATATATGGCAAAGGGTCTTGCTACTCTAGCATTAGATAATGCTATGAGGCATGGTATAGATACCATAGGCATATCTGGAGGGGTTACATACAACAGGATAATAACACCTCTCATCAAGAGGTATGTGGAGGAGCATGGGCTAAGGTTCGTACACAACAGCATCATACCAGCAGGGGATGCAGGGTTATCTATAGGGCAGGCATATCATACATGTATCAACGATACTAGCCTTAGCAATAATTAATTAGTTAGTTAAGATGCATAAAAAGAGCGAGAGCAGAATTTGTTATAGTTCTACCTTCTCAACCTTTATCCTGCTCAGTATCTCATCAGCCTCACTACTACTTGCTACATATGTGTAAAGGTACCTTGCCCTCCTAACCTTTATCTTAACCTTATCTCCCCTCCTCACTACTCTACACTCCTCTGCCCCTTCAACAAGCTTGAGCAACTCATCCTTGCTGAATACCTGTCTAGGCATTGCTATCCCATCCTCCCTTCCTTCTTCATTCCTTACTTCTTTACTTCCTTTACCTTCTTTATTTATTTATTTATATAGGTTATCTTGAGTTAATTGCTCTAGGGACTTGAGCATCCTTGATGTCTCCTCATACAATCCCTTTACTGTAAGGCTGTTATAGTATCTCTCAAGTGCCTTACCTGCAAGTATCATTGGGATTCCTACTGCAGTAGATACCATGGTTGGCTCTGGTATCCAGAAGAGCATCCAGCCTATTCTACTAATCTTCTTGCTTAACTGTGGTGCATGCCTTATACTGTTTATTGATGCCTTCAGGTTATTATCTGCTAGAGCATCAAGCATCGATGAACGTAACTCTATCCTCCTCTTGAGCATATCAACTGCATCCCTTGCCCTCTTTATGTTATTGCTACCCTTATCCTGCATGCTTATTGAAGCACTCATCATATCATAAACCATGTTATCCATTACTAGATACAAGCTTGTCAAGAAATTTGTTTATTGCAGGGTAGAAGCAAGATAGTACTACTGATGAAGATGGATGCAATAAACCTGAAGCGTACACTTGAGAGTGGGCAGGTATTCCTATGGTATGAGAGGAGAGGCATCTACTACATAATATGCTCTAGCAGCGTTGTTAAGATAGAGTCATGCAATGGAGAGTTTGTGTATGAGTCAAGACCAGAGCATGTTGATGTTGAGAGGCTCTTCAGGATGGATGATGATATCCATGCTATAAATAGCAGCATAGGATGCAAGGATGCTTTAATAGCAGATGCTATTGAGAGGTTCAAAGGGCTCAGGATAATGCGTCAAGACCCATTCCAGTGCCTCATCTCATTCATATGTGCTACCAACACAAATATAGCAAGGGTTAGGCAGATGCTTGAGTGTATATGCAGGAGATTTGGAGGCAAGATAGAGTTGGATGGTATAACATTCCATACATTCCCATCTGTAAGGGCATTGCAGGATGCAAGTATAAATGATCTTGTAGGCTGTGGATTAGGTTACAGGACAAGGTTCATAGTGCAGGCAGTACGCTCTTATGCTGAGATGGATGTTGATGATCTAGTTAAGGGGTGTTATGATGATGCAAGGGATGTACTCTTGAGCATTGATGGTGTAGGCAACAAGGTTGCTGACTGTGTAATGCTCTTTTCACTAGAGAAGCTTGAGGCGTTCCCTATAGATGTATGGATTGGAAGGGTTATAGCAAGGTACTACAGGCATATTACAGGTATAGGTGATATGGTAAAGTTTACACCTCCCATGTATAGAAGGGTATCTAGTGCCATGAGGGGTTACTTTGGGATGTATGCTGGTTATGCTCAACAGTACCTCTACTGCTATGCTAGAGCATACATGTAGCAATTCATTCATTAGTACATACATACAATAGATAGATATATCCAGACTAGTGATGAACCCTAAGGGCCCGTAGCTCAGCATGGATAGAGTGCCTGCCTTCTAAGCAGGTGGTCGTGGGATCGAAGCCCACCGGGCCCGCTAGCATAATTAAGCTGTACTGAATATATTTAAACCTGCTTGAGCAAGTAGTTACATGGGCTATAGGATGCTTGAGCATATGACAGATGCACTTGTAGAGGTTGAGGCAGATACGCTTGAGGAGGCATTTGCATTGGCAGCAAAGGCCCTTGTGGATGTTATGGTAGATGTTAGCAAGGTTGAGGAGAGGCTTGAGATAATGCTAGAGGCATATGGCCATGACCTTGAGAACCTACTCTACAACTGGCTTGAGCAGGTTATGATAGCACTGGTTAGTGACCATATAGCAATGAGCAGGTTCAACACAAGGATAGAGGTAGGGGATTATGATGATGGTAGGTACAGGATAACTGCCAAAGCCTATGGCGAGGCACTTAATCTGGAGAAGCACAACTACAAGGTTGAGATAAAGGGTGTAACTTACCATATGATGAGTGTAGAGAATGTAGAAGGTAAGTATAGGTTAAGGTTCTTGCTTGACCTATGAGAAATAAATGTTATATTTGAGCACTTCATATGATAGGTGTGGAGAGAGATCAAGAGATAGAGAGGATAATGCGTAAGAAGATGGAGGAGATGATGAGGAGCCAGCAGCAGAAGGGCACTAGTAATGAACCTAAACTCATAGAGTTGAATGAGCAGAACTTCGATGATGTGATCAATGGCTCTAAACCAGTCATAGTTGACTTTTGGGCTGCATGGTGTGGTCCATGTCAGTTCATGCTCCCAATATTCGATAGGCTTGCAAGGAAGTATGGGGATAGGATGGTCTTTGCTAGGCTTAATGTTGATGAGAACAATGCTGTTGCTGCAAGATACGATGTATATGCTATACCTACATTCATAGTATTCAAGGATGGTAAGATGGTTGATAGGGCAATAGGGGCTGTTGGAGAGATGGGATTGGAGAGGCTGATAAAGAAGTATATCGTATAATCTTTTCCTGATATATGGCAATCAATCTATGGGTCTACTACTGGATAGACTAGTATACATTATATGGTTACTTACTGTTTAGTCCAGATAACTAATTATCTTTTTGCCCTACTACAGCCATTATTTAGCCATGTCTAAAAAATTTAAATATGGTAAAAGGTAATATTGGCTGGATATGAATGTTAAACCTAGTGTGGCGGTTCTATTGTTAGCAGCAGTAACCCTAGTTAGTATATTTGTTGTAAATGCGGATTATAACACAAGCAGTATAGATGTGCATATATCATCAATGCATAATAACGTAGAGAGATCCAGCATAGATCCCGATAAGTTCCTTACTAACTTTGATTATGGTAGAGTTTTTGTATTGGATGATGGTACAGTATTGAGAGAATTTACAATCACAGTGAAGGATGTTAGGCTTGAGATAGCACCAAACATATACTTTGATGCATGGACGTACAATGGCACCATACCAGGTCCAACCTTAAGGGCAACAGAGGGGGATAGGGTAAGGGTAACCTTCATCAATGATGGAAGTCAGCCCCATACAATTCACTTCCATGGAAAGCATCCTGCAGAGATGGATGGTGTGTTCCCCATGATACCTCCTGGAGGGAGGTTCGTGTATGAGTTCACTGCAGAGCCATATGGCTTGCACCTATATCACTGTCATGTTCCTCCAGTAGCAGAGCATATAAACAGAGGACTGTATGGAGTGTTCATAGTTGATCCAAAGATACCAAGGGAACCAGCAAAAGAGATAGTCATGGTATTGAATAGTTATGATACTGACTTCGACAAAGAGAATAACTTTTACACTGTGAATGGTATACCATTTCACTACGTGAAGAACCCAATAGAGGTGAAGAGAGGTGAGCTTGTAAGGATCTACCTTGTAAATATGACAGAGTTTGATCTCATAAACAACTTCCATCTTCATGGTGATCTATTCAAACTCTACAGGACTGGTACCAGCTATGTACCAGATGAGTTTACGGATATGATTACACTCAGCCAAGGAGAGAGGGCTATACTTGAGTTTAGATACGATTATCTAGGTTTGTATATGTTCCATGCCCATGTTATAGAGTTCTCTGATAAAGGCTGGATGGGATTCTTTAAAGTTGTAGACGATTATGGGAATGATGATGATAGTAACGATGCTAGTGCTATTAACGGTAATGATGGTAATTAATTGTGGTGATGGTTGAGGCGCTTGCTTATGATATTGGTACTTATGATATAATTACACACAACAAAGATGATGGTAAGAGGGATGCTATGTGAGAATAACGATGGTAATATTAACTGTAATACCTATCTTACTCTTAACTGGTATTATATACTACATTACATACACACCTATATTTGATTATGGAGAGCCATTACCAAAGATAGTTATAGAAAGGGTAGAGTTCAAACCTGAGATGATTGTAGTATATGTACGTAACATTGGACAAGATACAGTAACTATAGCACAGACAGATATAGATGATGCGCCTATAGATGCTATAATTAAACCTACAAATGTATTGACAAGACTATCATCTGCCCAGTTGATGATCAACTATCGATGGATAGAAGGAAGACCCTATGAGATAGGAATAACCACTTCAGATGGCACTAGATTTGCCTCTAGCATAGAGATTGCTACACTTACTCCAGAACCAGATAGTGAACAGTTATTCTACTTTGCACTGCTTGGAATATACGTTGGTGTTATACCAGTTGCACTAGGCTTTCTTTGGTTCCCCTCTATGCAAAGGGTTAGAGAACACTGGAACGAATTCTTCCTTAGCATTACTGCTGGACTTCTTGTATTTCTTGCTATGGATGCTATAGTAGAAGCATTTGAGATAGTTGACAAGTTTGTAGTTATGAACAACAGTAAAGTGTTGATACCTATGATCATGATATCTACATTTCTATTCTTACTACTAACAGTTAACAAGGCTGGTGATAGCAGTTATAATGATGGTAACATATCTTCAACTCTCAACACTCCAGATAATATAACAACTAATGATAATAAAGATGATGTAGTAACTACTAATCATAACTTACGACTACACATAGCATATATGATATCAGTTGGCATAGGTCTGCATAACCTAGGCGAAGGGTTAGCGATAGGTGCTGCGTTAGCAGTTGGAGCAATAGCACTATCTAAGTTCCTTATCATAGGATTTACAATACATAATAGCACAGAAGGGTTTGCAATAGCATCCCCTCTGGTTAGATCTAAAGTAAAGATAGCACATTTTGCAATGCTAGGCATGATAGCAGGCATACCAACTATAGTTGGAACATGGATTGGTGGTTTCATAAACATACCTATTGTATCTGTAGTATTCCTTGCAGTAGGCGCTGGTGCGATACTACAAGTAGTATATGCCATCTTTGGGTTGATGAGTAGTAAGATGAGTGTAGCAATATTATCAAAATATAACATCGTTGGATTGGTTACAGGTATGCTGGTCATGTACTTAACATCTTTGCTTGTATAAGTTTGCTTGATAATAATAATAATATATGATGATTTGTTCTATCTACATGAGTTGTTATATGTAGCCATACAATGGATCTACTTTCCTCCTTATCTTTGCTATCTCATCTAGAAGCATCTGCTCCTCTTGCGTAAGCTTATGCTTGAACCTCTCATTAAGCAACTTTAGGTGTTGTGTGGATGGTAGTGTGTAGAGCACCTCTCCCTCCTTTATCTGTCTCCCTACTACAGGTTCGTTCATAGATACAGCAACCTGCATACCCTTCCTAGCCTCATCTATGCTCTTACCCTTATCCTGTATCTGGTGTATTGCTCCTACCTCACTACCTTCAGAGTTGATAACAAGACTCTTCTGCCTCAACCTCCCCTCTATTATCTCTACTCCAAAGACTGCTGGATTGCTCCTCCTGAATACAAAACCCTTGAGTAGCATGAACTTACATGGCATGGTTAGTGAGGCAAATATAGTACTCTCTTCCCTCTCCCTCTCCTGCTCAACCCACTGCCTGTAAGACTCTACAAGGTTGTAGATCACCTTATCTGTGAATATCTTAACGTTATGTGCATCTGCCTCTTCCTGAGCATCCTGTAGAACCTTAACATTGAATGCTAGAACAACTCCCATGTAGCGGTCCTTCTCCCTTACAGTTGATGCCTCTACCACATCCCTCTTTGTAACATGCCCTATATCTGCAATCCTTATTGGTATGCTTGAACGCTTGAGCATCTCAGTTATAGCCTCAAGTGAGCCTAGGGTATCACACTTTAGCACTACACCTATCCTATCAGTACTTATAACAAGGCCCCTAACCTCACTCTCCAACATCTGCCTCAACCTCTCTATATCAACACCTTTGCCTATAACATAGAATGGTGAACCTGCAAGAACACCATCTAGGTCTGGTGATGCTACCTTTACTCCTGCTGCTGCATGCACCTCTTGGGTCCTAATGAACCTATCCCTAGGGTCCCTCATCTCATCGAGGGGCTTTGGTAGCAAGAGTGCCTTGACTCTAGCAGTAACTATGCTATCCCTCTTTGCAAGCATGATCTCATCCCCTTCCCTTAGTATGCCATCAAGAAGTATTATATTTGCAGTCATCCCTAGACCAGTCTCCTCCTTTACCTCAAGCACTATACCTCTTCCATGCTCACCTACCTCTAGCCTCTTAAGCATGTACTGCTGTGTCAAACCTATAAGCACTGCAAGAAGTTCTGCAATCCCTTCCCCAGTCCTTGCACTGACTGGCACTATGGCTATCTCCCTTGTGAAGTCCTTAACCCTGTAGAATGCCTCTGCCCTGAACCCTAACCTTGATAATGCTCCTACTACTGAGTATATCTTTGCATCCAACTCATCTACAACTGATTTATTCTGCTTCTTGAGCGACTCCAGTACCATGCTGCTTGAACCACTCCTCCAGCCATGGAGCATATCCAGCTTGTTCAATGCTATAACGAATGGTACCTTCCTGCTCTTGAGTATCTCTATGCTCTCATACGTTTGCGCTTCTAGACCCTTGTTTATATCTACTACAAGTATTGCTATGTCTGCTGCAGAGCCTCCCCTCATCCTTAGGTTTGCAAAGACCTCATGCCCTGGTGTATCTATGACGAGTAGGCCTGGGACCTTTACATCTGCACCAAATCTAGTGAAGAGTGGGCCACAGATCTCCCTTATAGTCTCCAATGGAAAGAAACTTGCACCAATATGCTGTGTTATCCCTCCAGCCTCTCTAGCCTGTACTGCAGTGCCTCTTATCTTATCGAGTAGGGATGTCTTGCCAGAGTCAACATGTCCTAACACAACAACTACTGGCTGTCTTATAGGCAAGTATGCTCACTCACTATCCTTGTAAGGTAATCTACTTCCTATCATTAAATATTACCTTAGCCTCTCTCTCAAAGCTCTCAATAGAGTCACTAGCATGTATTGCATTCTCTGTTATGCTTGAACCATAGAGCCTCCTTATAGTACCCTCCTCTGCCTTGCTTGGATTGGTTGCACCTATTATCTTCCTAACCTTTGCTATAGCATCCATATCACCATCATCACCACCACGACTGCTCTCATCCTCAAGTATAGCTGCAACTACAGAGCCTGAGGTTATGAACTGAACAAGTTCGTTGAAGAATGGCTTATCCCTATGCACTGAATAGAACTCCTCAGCATCTTCCTTGCTTAATCTTAGCATACGTAACTCCCTTATCCTGAAACCCTCGTCCTCAAACCTCTTGAGTATAGAGCCTATAACATTCTTCCTTACAGCATCTGGCTTTATTACTATTAGCGTCTTATCGCTCTTACTACCTGCTTGCATATTGCACACCCCTCCATAACCTTATCCTATCTACCTATCTACCTACTTACCTTTATCCCGCCCTTCACATACCTCCTAGTCCACTTTAACTTTCTTGCATCCCTTTTGAGCACAAGCATATTCTTCCAGCACTTACTTGAGCAGAAGTAGAGCATGCTACCATCGTTTCTAACAAGTATCCTACCCTCTCCAAACCTTATAGTATTACCACAGAAACTGCATGACTTGCTTGATAGGCTAACACTCATCGCACCCACCTACTCTACTCATCATCATCCATCATACCATCATAAGATGCCTACTTATCACTGTATCTTCCTAGCCTCCCTCTCAGTCTCTCTGAGCATAAGTATATCTCCAAGTCTAACCAGCCCTTTCACATTCCTTGCTATTATCCTACCCTTATCTCTACCCTCAAGTATCCTTACCCTAACCTGTGTTATCTCTCCTGCTATACCTGTTCTACCAACTATCTGTATAACCTCAGCAGGTGTAAGCTTCTCCTCCTCTCTACTCATATACTCTCCCTCTCTACACCTCTCTTCATCTATTTATCTATCTACCTACCTCTTCATACTCTTTACAGTATTAATTATCTGCTCCACAGCCTGTCTAGCATCGCCAGCATCTGTTATGCATGCTGCTGCTGCCTGCACATCTATACCAAGTGCCTCACCCAACTGCTTCTTGCTTGGAACGTACACAAATGGTGTGTTCCTCTCCTCACATAGTATTGGTAGATGAGCAACCACCTCTGGAGGTTCCACATCCTCTGCAATTATAACCAGTTTTGCATTTCCCCTCTCAATTGCCTTTGTTGTCTCATTCGTACCTCTCCTTACATTACCTGTCTGCCTTGCTATCCTCACAGCCTCATATATCAGGTTCACCATCTCCCTTGGTATCTCAAACTTCACATAGTATGGCTTACTCATACATATCACCCATCGGGATCATCAGGATAGCATTGATGGAGCCTTTTAAAAATGTTGTTATATCTATAATCAACGCAATACCCCATTATCATACATGAGAATCTTGACGGTGACTTAAATTACTGTTCCCCACATATTTAGATAGGTGATTGTGTATATGGTTGGTAATATTGCTATAGGTGATTGGTCAAGTAGGTTCATGGTAGCAGCAATAATACAGGGTCTGCTAGTTACCATATTAACACTCTCTATCGTTATTGGTCAGATGTATGTGAAGCCTGAGGTATCTAGGGTTATAGCATTTGGTAGTGCTGGTATGTGGTTCACAATGGGCTACATAATGTATGTTGTTGTTGGTGTTATAGGAGTAGCGGTATCAGCACTCTTCTACCATTACCTTGAGCATACCCTTACTGCAGCGTACAGGGGCATTGCAAGGTACCTTGCATGGACACACCTCATCATGATGAATGTTGGTATAACAGGAGCAACATGGTTGATGATGTATGGAGGTTATGAGGCTGCAAAGGTCATGCTGCCTGTGAACGTTGGAGGGCTAGGGTTGACAGCAGCAGAGGCGCATGAGGTACTTGCACCATTGGTCATACCTATAGCAGCGTTCATAATTGTACTTGCTGTAGGAGTTGTACTCGGGGGAATTGGATTCATGGTAACGTATAGGAATTCCATGAAGACTATGAGGATAGCAAAGCGTTGATAGATGTAGGGAGAGAGGAAGGAAGTAAATGATTCCTTTTTTCTTATGATAATATCATTCCCATCATAATTATTATTTACTTCCTAATAGAGATCTTATCTTCTCTACATACACATCCACCATCTGCTTAAGCCTCTGTTCACTGCTAGACTCAGCGTAGAGGCGCATTATAGGCTCAGTACCACTCTGCCTAACCATTATCCATGACTCATCATCAACCCATACCTTGATACCATCTATGGTCTCTACCCTTGATGATGTGCCCTTAAGAGCATCTATTATGCTTGATGACTGCTCCCTTGTGCATGGGAACTTGGTCTTGTACTGGTAGAACCTCTTATATCTTCCTATTAGGGATGATAATGGCTCATCCCTTAGAGCAAGTGCTTCAAGCATGAGTGCTGTGCTCATAGCCCCATCCCTTACAGGTATATGCCTTGCATACATGAACCCACCATTCTCCTCAAGACCTACAAGGGCTGATGCTCTAACCATCTCTCTAGATACCTCAACACTCCCAACCTTCGTCTTTATAACCTTGGCATTATAACTTGCTGCAACCATATCTATAAGCATAGATGAGTTCACTGGTGTGACTACCTTTACCTTACCTCTCTGCCCTTCCCCTTCCTTTGCAAGTACATGCTCAACCAGCAATGCACCACTCCTATCCCCAGTGTATATATTGCCTTGTTCATCACAGAATATGCTCCTATCACCATCACCATCATATGCTATACCTAGATCTGCACCATTAGCCTTTACACTTGAAGCAAGCTCTCCAAGGTTATCAATGGTAGGCTCAGATCCTCTTCCTGGGAATGAACCATCTATCATCCCATTCAAGGTTACAACCTTGCAGCCTAGAGAGTTGAGTAGCCTAGGTACAGCAACGGCCTGTGCCCCATTCCCTAAATCAACTACAACCTTCATACCCTTACTCCTTATCCTATCCACATCTACAAGCGATCTTATACCTTGAAGGTAGAGATCAACAGCATCACCTAACCTCTCATCTCTACCTATGCCCTTACTCTGCATGAACCTCTCCTCAAAGTATATATCCTCTATCTTCAACTCATCCTCTCTAGGAACCTCAACCCCATCACTAGCCATTACCTTTATACCATTGTACTCTGGAGGGTTATGGGATGCTGTTATCATTATCCCTCCCCTATATCCAAGCCTCTTGGTACAGTATTGGAGGCATGGTGTAGGCACTAACCCAGCATCATGTACATCTATACCCATTGCATTTAGCCCAGCCTTTACAACACTAGCAATCAATGGGCTAGAGTGCCTTCCATCATAGGCAAGTAGTAATGGACCTTCCCTATAGTATGTTGCCAATGCATAAGAGAGCTTCAACACTAGATCTAGTGTAAGGTCCTTACCAAATACACCTCTAACCCCATTTGTACCAAATAACCTAGCCATACAATCTGCTCATCCATCAATCATAAATATTTTTGCTATAGATACAGTTAACTTGTCTAACTGTTATATAATTGAATGTATCAAAACTCATCTCTATAGCATGATTATATCCATCATTATCTATCAACACCAATTGCTTGTACAGTACTGTAATGCTTATTCTTCTCAGCATTTATTGAAGTAGAGGAGCATCATCTTTGCCAATACACTAGCACTAAATATTATTTACAGTGTATGATAGTAGAATGGGATAGTATAGTACTGTTAACATCATCATAGAGTATCTTGCTAGCCTTCTAACTGATTAGTATGTTGCATGTAAATCACATGCTTCAGATTAAGCAGGTAACAAACTCTTTATATAGTGGGTTGGTTTGAATGAGTAACCGTATGATATTAAAGGATAAGATTGCACTGGTGACTGGTGCAAGTAGGGGTATAGGGGAGGCAACTGCTAGGGTATTTGCAAAGAATGGGGCAAAGGTTGCCATGCTTGCTAGGGACTTTGAGAGACTTAGGAGTGTAGCATCCAGCATAGATGGTGATACACTGCCTATAAAGGCTGATGTAACCGATGAGAAGGATGTTCAGGCAGCAGTGAATACTGTACTGAAGAAGTATGATAGGATAGATGTGCTTGTGAATAACGTTGGGTACATAAACGATCCAACACCATTCCATATGATGCATGATGAGGATTGGGATATGCTCATAAACATAAACCTCGTCAGTACGTTAAGGATGACTAGGGCAGTGCTTCCAATCATGATGAACCAGAAGAATGGATGCATAATAAACATCTCTAGCGTTGCTGGGATAAAGGCGTATAGAATACCTCTCTCAGTATACAATACAGTGAAGGCAGGGGTAATAATGTTTACAAAGAGCATTGCTTTAGAGTATGCTCAGTACAACATAAGGTGCAACTGTATATGCCCTGGTACGGTTAGGAGCAAGTTCCTAGAACCTTACCTTGAGGATGCAGAGGCTAGGGAGGAGTTAAGTAAGTTACAGCCATTAGGTAGCATAGGTGAACCTGAGGATGTTGCAAATGCAATACTCTATCTTGCATCTGATAGTGCAAGATGGGTAACTGGAACCATGCTCATAATTGATGGTGGGTTGAGTATAGCATAGGGATTTATTGATAATGATTTTCTTATCAAAATAATTCTATCAACCTTAATTAGTCATGCTTGATAGATATCATCTATCTAGGGAGAGAATAGTAGCAAGAAAGGTAAGAGGGAGGTATGAAGGAAGATAGATAGAAGGGTAGGAGAATGGAGGAGAGTGATGATGAAGAGGAAGGAGGAAGAAGGAAGGAGAAGGATGAGTATAATGTTTGTAGAATAATGGTTGATATACTATAGAAATAGCATAACTGTTACATAACTTAAACTGCCTTTGTTAATATTGTATTGTAAGTTGTGTATATGGTATAGTATGCATACTGCTATATCAGTTCATACAACATCCAACACATCAAGCATTCATTTACATCTACTTTATAAGATAATGACAAATAAGCATAAACAAAAATACCTCTTAAGTAGAAGATTCAACACTGCGGGGGTTGCCTAGCCTGGTCAAAGGCGCGAGGCTTAGAACCTCGTCCCGTAGGGGTTCGTGGGTTCAAATCCCACCCCCCGCACCTCTCAACCAGTAAGTGCAAGAACGTTTGGAAAAGGTTATTTAACCTACGTTGGTAGTAAGGCTCATGAACCTCAAGGCTATGATAATGGAGTTCCCAGACTTTCCAAAGAAGGGTGTACTCTTTAGGGATATAAGCCCATTGTTGAAGAGCGCCACTACTATGAACTACATAGTAGAAAGGTTCTATGAACACTTTAAGCATAAGAAGATCAACACTATAGCAGGAATAGAGTCTAGAGGGTTCATAGTTGCAACTGCTCTAGCAATTAGGTTTGGTTGCAGTATGGTTATGATAAGGAAGCAGGGTAAACTCCCAGGAAGGACTAGGAGTATAGAGTACACTATAGAGTATGGCAAGGCAACGATGGAGATACAGGAGGATGCTGTATCCCCTGGGGATAGAGTGCTTATAGCAGATGATCTAATAGCAACTGGAGGTACTGCTGTTGCTGCTGCAAGGCTTATAGAAGGGTTGGGCGCAGAGGTTGCTGGATTTGCATTCATAGTAGAGTTGGCAAGGTTGAGGGGGAGAGAACTGCTCAAAGGTTATGATGTATGCTCATTGGTGGTGTATGATGAGTAATAGCAGTAGTAAGGATGTACATGCTGAGGTAGCAATCATTGGAGGTACTGGTGTCTATGATGTTGAGATGCTTGAAGATGCTAGAGAGGTTAAGGTTTACACCCCATATGGCGATGCATCAGACCTCATCACTGTAGGCAAGTACTCAGGCAAGAGCGTAGCCTTCCTCCCTAGGCATGGTAGAGAGCATAGGATACCCCCTCATAGAATACCTGCTAGAGCAAACATATGGGCACTGAAGCACCTAGGTGTGAAGAGGATAATTGCCCCAGCAGCAGTTGGGAGTCTAAGGGATGATGTAAGGCCTGGGGATATAGTTATAGCAGATCAGTTCATAGACTTTACAAAGAGGAGGGAGTACACATTCTACGATGGTGGAGAGGTATGTCATGTCTCTCTAGCAGATCCATTCTGCCCTGAACTTAGGAGTATAGTAATAGGGGAGTGCAAGAACCTAAACCTAAAAGTTCATGAGCAAGGCACGTATGTGTGCATTGAAGGACCTAGGTACTCAACTAGAGCAGAGTCAAGATTCTTCAGGGATATGATGAAGGCAGATATAATAGGGATGACACTAGTGCCTGAATGTATCCTTGCTAGAGAGATGGAGATATGCTATGTTAGCATAGCAACTGTAACAGATTACGATGTATGGGCTGAGAAGCCAGTAAGTACACAAGAGGTCATAGAGACGTTGAGTAAGAACTCCTCAAATGTGAAGAGATTGCTCAAGGCAGTAATACCTAAGATACCAGATGAGAGGAACTGTATCTGCAAAGAGGCTCTAAAGGATGCAAAGATCTGAATCATCAACTATATATTGTTATTATTGATGTTTCACAACATTCTGCAGTTGCTGAATATGCCAACTCCTCTCCCTGTATTATACTATCTTTGATTGCTCGCTTAAGTCTGTATTCTTGAGAAGGTAGAGTGTATCCAACCCCTTATCTTGTATACTGTTGAGTGAGCAAGCCCCACATGCTTTAGCTGTTAATAAAGCGAACAAAGATTATATCTTAAGAACAAAAAGGAAGAATGAAGAGAGTTCAACTAACCTACACGTTTAGGCTCTACCCAAAAGGAGATTGTCAAGATAACAGTAACTGTGTACAATCTAGACAAATGATCTATGCAGATATATTGTATTTATCTTGACAATCTCCTAGATCAGAAGCATGTACTAATATAGGCTATAGATGAGTATATTTAGTAAATCTAGCATATTCTATAACACTAATTATGTTAAGGAATGGCTATATCCTCCAGTTATGCAACAATAATAGTACAGATCTTCTATAACACTTATTATATAACATTCATTATGGTACTCCAACAACATAATCTTAATATCTTTGCTCTAGGGTATAGAGCATAGTCAATGTATAGCAATGGGACGAACCTCTTAAGCATGTTATCCATGCTCAAACATAAGGCTATGAGGAGCAAGGTATGGTATAGAGCATTAAGCATAGATGAGAGAGTACTGACAGGTTTAGCAACAAGATATATAAGGCAGGTAAGGAATAAGCAGTTAGCAATAGTGCTTGCTAGGATAGTAATAAAGCTGAGTATTGCTATAAACAGGTTCATAATGGCTGAGCAACATGGGTTTGCTAGGGCATATGCATGGATGAAGGGTGCACTGAAGAGTGGCATGGGTATATTCATGTGTGTTATGGGTATTGGTGGTAATGGAGCATATTTATCAACACAAACACCAACCCTATTAATCCCAAGCAAGAGTATAATAGAGTGGTTTGCTATGCTAGAGGCTAACCTTATGCATGGATGGAGATTGGATTATTAATAATGAGAGGCAGTGATAGTAATAAGGTAGTTGAGTAATTAATTAGTGTGATATGAGTCTAGCCATAATCCAAGGTATGAAGGGGTATACAAGTATGCTTGTAAAGGCTATAGTTATAGCCATTGCAGTTGCCCTAATCTACACACAGGATCTATCTATAGTGTTCAGTAATGCCCTAGTCTTCAGCTCAGCGAATATAACAAACTACATCCTTGTGATACCATTCCTCATAGCATATATAGTGTATAGGAAGAGAAGGATGCTAACTGCTCATGCTCTAGAGCATAGGGTAAAGGCATTCAGGCTTGATGATGCTATAGGCTTAACATTGGTCTTTATAGCATTGATGCTCTACATCTATGGCTCCTTAACCCTTTATGCCATGGAGTACCATATATACTCTATACCTGTATTCGTTGCTGGTCTTACAGCACTACTCTTCAACCTTAAGATTCTAAGGCATTCTATATTTGCTATCATAATACTTGCTTATCTGCAACCTCCACCTGCTGAACTGCTCTCAGAGATAGCAGGGGATCTCTCATGGATCTCTGCTACCCTTGCTGAGACTATGCTAAAGGCTTATGGGCTCAATGTTGCTCTCCAAGTTGATTATGGTGCCCCTGCCCTAGTTGTAAGCAAGGGCGATACTCAGACACCATTCTTCGTTGGAGAGCCATCATCAGGCTTATTCTCTACCATAGGGTTATCACTCTTTGCTCTAATAGCAGCATATATTGCTAGAGGAGCGTTATGGAAGAGGGCTATAATGTACGTTATAGGCTTCCCAATCTTCTTCATGCTCAATGCTCTAAGGATATCAATAATACTCTTACTCTGGTACCATTATGGTGAGCAGGTATCTGAAGCATTCCATGCCATGTCTGGATCTATAATGGCTGTTCCTGGTACTCTAGCAATACTTATCATAGGGGAGAGGCTCCTTAGGGTAAGGATAAGCATAGGCTCAATTAGCAATGCCAACAAAGGATGTGAGCATTGTCAAACAAGTAGGAGCCTAAAGGAGCATATATGCCTTGTATGCTCTAGATTGCTATCATCCGTAAAGATAGATGGGAAAACAATAGCAAGGTTCTTCCTAATCGCATTAATAGTTGCTAGCATGTTTGCTGTCAATGCTTCCCAAGTGCAGGCACAATCATCTCTAGCATCAAGGGTAGCATCATTCGATATGCTAAGCATAGATGGTAGAGAGAAGGATACGGTTGGCATCTTCCTGCCAGAGATAGATGGTTATAGGTTAGAGTACTCCTATAGGGATCAGAGGGTTGAGAAGGTTCTTAGGCAGGATGCAGCCCTTGCATATAGGTATGTGAAGTTAGAACCAAGTACTGGAGAGGATGGTGGTACACCTGCTGAGATAAGGAGGCTCATGCAGCCTAGTATCTATGCTGCTGTACAGATATCTACTGGGAAGCATAGATGGGAGGATTCTATGCTCATATATCCATCTAGAGTGGGAAGACCAACTGCTGAAGTGTTAGAGTTGAAGGATGTCCAACTTGATAAGGATAGTAATGCTAGATTCTTCGTGTATATAAGGCCTGGGCAGAAGAATGCTGAGGCAGTACTCTACTGGTTCGAGAGGGTGCCCTTGAAGTTTGGGGATGCCTATGAGAATAGGAATATACAGATAGTCTTCTGGTCCTATATGAGCACTCTAGCAAGGAACGGGTTCATAAAGGATGAGAGTGATGTAAAAGGTGCTGAGGAGTTCTATCTATCTATGGCTAAGCCAGTAAAAGCATACTGGAAGAGTATAACAGAGGAGTTGCTTGCTCAGAAGAATGTTGAGAATACTGTAAGGCATAGGTTCCCATTGGTTATGGGTACAGCACTACTCCCGGCTTCGCTCTTATCGATAAGGGAGTTTGCTAGATTCAACTCTGCAAGGAGTAGGAGCAAGAGTATATACTCAAGACTTGCTCATGATGACAAGGCGATAGTAGATGCTGTAGTCAATGCAGAGAGGAAGAAGAGAAAGGAAGGGATAGGAGGAGGGGATAGACCACTACTAGGCAAGGCATACGCTACAACCGAAGAGGTTATGGTTGAGTACAGAAGGTTAGTGAATAGGGATGTAAGCATAAATGATATACTTCTAATGTTGAAGAATGCTAGGGACTCTGGACTGGTTAAGAGTATGATAATAAGTATAGATGATGAGCCTAAGGTTGTATGGAAGAGTAATGTTAGAGTGTGATGAGATGGGTTCATTGAATGTTGGTATAATAGGAATGGGTAAGATGGGCATACTGCATGCTGGCATACTTGCAGCATTGGATGGAGTAAAGGTTAAGGCAGTAGCAGAGAAAGACGATACTATCAGGAACTATCTGAAAGGCATACTTCATGATATGAATGTGTATGATGATTATAGCAAGATGCTCTCCCAGGAGGATCTTGACCTCGTATATATAACTACTCCAGTATCATTGCATGCTAGGATGGTCAATGACTGTATAAGGCATGGAATCAACTTCTTCGTAGAGAAGCCTCTAGCATCAAACATGCAGGAGTGTATTGAGATATGCAGGTTAGTAGGTGGGATAATAAATGCTGTAGGATTCTCAAAGAGGTTCACAGATACATTTGCAAGAGCAAGAGAGATTATAGTAAGCAATGTTCTAGGCGAGTTGATCTACGTCAAGGGTACAATGTACCTTACCCAGGTATTTGCATCTGGCAAGGGATGGAGGTTTAAGAGGTCTGAGAGTGGAGGAGGCGTATTGTTAGAACTTGCAAGCCATCTGGTTGATATGCTTTTATGGTACTTTGGTGATGTGATGAGTGTAGCATCTATTACAAGAGGTTATTACTCGAGCGAGGTTGAGGACTTTGCACATGCAATGTTAAGGTTCAAGAATGGCTTAACAGGCTATCTAGATGCAAGTTGGAGTGTAAGGAACTACAGGCTTCCAGAGATGAGCATAGAGGTGCATGGCAGCAATGGCACCATGCTCGTTAACGATGATTATATAAGGATAACATTGGATGATGCAAGTAAGGCAGTAGATGGTTTAGGTATAAGAGAGGGAATAACTACTATATATAAACAGGATCTATTTAAAGGCGTATCTATAGACATAGGAGGGGTAGAGTATACAAGGGAGGATATGCATGTTGTTGAATGTGTAAAGGAGGGAAGACAAAGCATGATAAACGTATTTGAGGCAGCAAAGGTTCAGGCTGTTATAGATGCTATATACAATAGTGCTAAGAACAACTCTTGGCTAGAGGTTGATTATTACAATGGTTAACAATAGCAGCATAGATCCTATACTATTGGGAGATAACCCGTTGATGGGCGTAGATCATCTATCGCAGGAGAGGGCAAGACAGAGGGGAATAGCAAGTGCTAGCAATATAATCAGCCTTTTGGAGTTTGCTTATAGCATGAATGTTAGAGGCTTTGTTGCAAGCACCCATCCCCAACTCAAAGGAGTTATAGAGTACATGCTTGAACATAGTGATCTTGCTACCAAGATCAACTTCTATCCCATCATTCCATACGCATATGGGTATGTTAGACAGATGACAGAGAAGGGCATAGTTGCAACTATAACAGATGCACTTGCACCAGCAAGTATGCATGAGAAGATGAGGATAGTATTCTCTGGAGGTCTTAGTATGCTAAGGAAGGATATCAACGGCTTGCTAAAGACATTCATAGACGTTGAATTATTGCAATTTAACAACGTTAATGTAAGATGCATATTCCTGCATGATGTACTTGTGGATCTAGCACTAGCATTAAGGCTAAGAAATATATTCGAGCTGTTCATTGAGCATGTTGAGGATAAACATAACGCTAAAGCAGGATTTGTAACCAAGAACTTTTCTAGATTAGTAAGGCAGTTGAATGAATGGGCAATAGATGAGAAGGTTATAATGGCTCCATTCAACAAGGTTGGTTTTCAGATGAATCCTTCAAGAGAGGAGTGTGAAGAAGCGCTAAGAGAGTGTAAGCATGATGTAATAGCAATGAGTACACTAGCAGCAGGGTATCTCAAGCCTGCAGAGGCATATGAGTACCTATTCAGACTACCAAACATAAGATCTGTGGTGGTAGGGGTATCTAGCAAGAAACATGCTGAAGAAACATTCAGATTGCTTAATGATAGGATGATGGTTAGGAGTAGTAAATAGGTAGGTAAATAATATGAATTACAATACGAATCTAGCCAATTCTAATATCCTAGTTACTGGAGGAGCAGGATTCATAGGTAGTCATCTAGTAGATAGGTTACTTGCTGATAACCTTAACATTCACGTTATTGACAATCTTAGTACTGGTAATATTGCACATATTAGCAGATGGTCTTCTAATAGCTCATTCAGATTCTTCAAGCTTGATCTTGTAACTGATGCTCATCTTCTTGATAATGCTCTTTCTAGTAATGATTACTTTATTCCATCTTGTAGCAAATCCAGATGTAAGATTGAGTAGTATAAACCCTAAGTTACATTTAGAGCAGAATATATTAGCAACATTCAACATATTAGAGTACGCAAGGAAGCATGATATCAACATTTTCAATGTATGGTGCAAGTAAGGCTGCGTGTGAAGCAATGATATGCTCATATGCAAATATGTATGACTTTAAAGCAGTAATATATAGACTAGCAAATGTTATTGGCACGAGTACTCATGGTGTAATATATGACTTTATAAAGAAGTTGAGTGCAAACAGATTAATGTTAGAGATACTTAGAAATTAGAGGCAGAGAAAATTGTACATACATGTTAGTGATTGCATAGACGCAATGTTAACAGGACTTAATAGTAATGATAGGGTAAGCATATTCAATGTTGGATCGGATGATTATGTTGATGTTATAACTATAGCAGATATTGTAACTAAGGCTTTAAACCTACATGATGTTAAATGCATATTTAGTGATAGTGGTGATGGAAGAGGCTGGAGAAGAGATGTAAATCTAATGTTCCTTGACACTAGAAGGTTAAAGGCTCTAGGATGGAGAGCAAGATATAACAGCAAAGAAGCTGTTGACGAGACTGTAAGAGAGATTGTTGTATTACAGAATCAGATATAATATGTTAGAACATATTATATGGCATATACCTACTATAATAATAACGTCTTTTTACACTGTCTATGGTCTATTAGCATTATTACTGGGCAAAGAGGATAAGTACAGGGACATGTTGAAGAAAATAAAGAATTATAACTATAAACCATTCATATCTATAGTTATTCCTACATATAATGAAGAGAAGATAATAGCATCTACACTAGAGAATATATTGAGCATAGATTATCCTAAGGACAGAATGGAGATAATAGTTATTGATTCTTCAGACGATAAAACACCGGAGATAGTTGCTGAATATGCTATGCATCATCCATACATCAGGTTGATTAAAACTGAAAGAAAAGGAGTAGCAACAGCACGTAATGAAGCATATAGTATAGCAAAAGGAGAGATAGTCATAAAGAATGATTGTGATTGCATGCTAGAGAGCAATGCTATATCTGAGATAGTAGCAAACTTTGCAGATGCGAGGATAGGTGCAGTTACTAGTAGGGTGATGGCACCAAATAATGAAAGATTAGAGATCAACTATCGCTCAATACATCATAGGATACAGATAGCAGAATCTATTATAGATTCAACATATATATTTAACACACTCTCAGCATTTAGGAGAGATCTTATAAGACCAATAACAACATCTGCTGATGATGCAGATGTAGCATTGAATATAAGGAGGCAAGGCTATAAAGCAATATATGATCCTGATTCCATATTCTATGAGGCAAGTCCTCTAACAGCTAAAGAGAGGGTAGAGGTTAAGAGTAGGAGAGCAGTGGGTCATATAAACCTGTTATTGAAGAACATAGGATTATGCTTTAATCCAAAGTTATCATGGTATGGCATGCTAATACTTCCTATGAACCTCTTTATGATAGTTATATCACCAATACTCATGTTGTTAATACCAATCTTCAGCATAATAGATATGCTAACAAGCAAGGCATTCTTACTGCTTGATTATACTATTCTAGGCTCTATACCATTGATATTTGCTCTAAGGAATAAGCCTATAGCATCTAAGATATGGACTATGGTTGAATTGCAGATCATTCAGTTTATAGCATTGATGCGTGTAATTAAGTATGGAGATATGCGTACATGGAAGAGGGCTGAGACTACAAGAGAGTACTATGCAAGAACCGCTGCTACTACTAATAGGAGAGAATAAGATACAAGAAGTGAGCAATAGTAGATAGAATAGAATGAAGATACTATTCGTAACACCTAGATATCATCCCCATATAGGAGGAGTAGAGACACATGTTAAGAGCATAGCAGAGAGGCTAGTAAAGAGAGGTTATGGTGTAGAGGTTTATGCAACAGATCCTAAAGGTAATTTATCAGAAAGAGGAGAAGAGGAGATAAATGGTGTTACTATTAGAAGGTTCAGATCATTTGCTCCAAACGACGCATACTACTTACCAAGTAGAAGCATGCTTACTGCATTGAAGGCTGCAGATGCTGATATAGTTCATGCTCATAACATTCAAGCATTTCCCTTACTATACGCATGTATAGCAAAGAGAGAATGGCAGAGATTGGTATTGACTACTCATATGCATACTGGAGCATCTACTAGATTCAGAAATATGTTGCTTCCTCTATATATAAGAATTGTTAGAGATCTGATAAGAAGTAGAGCAGATATGATAATATGTGTATCTGAGTTTGAGAGAGATATAGTTATGAGAAGATTAAACATAGATTCTAGCAGGGTTATGGTAATACCAAATGGTATAAGTGAAGATATATTTAATGTTAAGCGTATAGTAGATGATGGATTCAACTTATTAAGCGTTGGTAGGCTTGAGAGGTTCAAGAACTTTGATAAGGTTATAGGAGCACTCCATATATTGCATAGAGAATATGGTTATAAAGATGCCAGATTAACAATAGTTGGTGATGGGCCAGATAAAGATAGACTGATAAAACTTGTAAGAGAGTTTAACATTAAAGATAGTGTGACATTCAAGAGTAATTTAAGTAGGGAAGAACTATTAGAAGAGTATGCTAGGGCTAAGGTATTCTTGCTACCCTCAGAGTATGAATCGTATGGTATTGCTGCTGTTGAAGCTATAGCAATGAGAATACCAACTATAGTCAATAATAGAAGCGCATTGGTAGAGTTCGTTAAAAGAGGTTCAGCAATAGGTATAGATCCTCCTATAACTGCTAACAAGGTTGCTGATGCTATAGTTAGAGCAGTCGATTTTAAACATGATGTAAGAGAGAATAATAATATTCTTACATGGAATGAAGTAGTTGATGGATTGGAGCAGTTATATTCTAATATAGTAGAGAGTTCATACATTAAGCATTGGCTCTAATAATATAGACTAAGCAGATTTCTATATGAGAATAACATTAGTACACGCATCATACTATTATAGCGGTTCAGAGAAGAGTGTTGAACTACTAGCAAGATGGTTATTAGATAATGGTCATGAAGTTAAGATAGTGTCTGCTGGGAATTACAAAGCACCAAGTGATTTGAAGGATATAGAGATCAATGTATTACCTAATAGAGGCACAGCATTGCAATTACATACATTATTACCCTTAGCAAGATTTATGAAACATAATGAAGATAGTACAGATATATATCATATTTATAATGTATTCCCGATGGCTGCTGCAGGACTATATAAATTACTTGGAGGCAAGAGACCAGTTATAGCAACATTGAATAACTATGCTGGTTTCTGCCCTACTGCTAGCGCAATATATGATGAGTGTAATAGACTATCATGTAAGATAAGATGCTTAAGAAATAGTACTACTAATCATAACCTGTTAATTCTACCTTATGCTATGATATATCCATTATTAACTAGGCTATCTTTAAAGTTAGATAGGTATATAGCAGTAAGCAATACAGTTAAAAAACTTTATGTAAAGTATGGTTATCCAGAAGATAGAATAACTGTAATACCAGAATTCGTTTTTATAGATAATTTAGCACTTCCTAATCAGAATGATGATTATGTAAATGTTATTAACAATGTGTTTAAGGTATTATATGTTGGCACATTAGCATATCATAAAGGCATAGATATATTAATAAAAGCGTTAAAGATTATTAAAGATAAATATAATAGTATACACCTAACCTTAGTAGGCAGCTCTAAAGATAATTATGAACAATTTCTCATGGAATTAGTCAATAAGTTAGATCTTAATACGAATATCACGTTCAAAGGCTATGTAGATGACAATGAATTAGATTTATTATATCGTGTACACGATGTATTTATTCATCCAGCAAGATGGCCTGAACCATATGCTAGAACCATAATGGAAGCATTACTACATGGTTTACCATGTATAGTACCTGATATAGGTGGTAGTCAAGAGATCGTGGGAGATGCTGGTATAGTATTCAGAAATAACAATCCAGATGACCTTGCAAACAAAATACTTATGCTTATTAGTAATAAGGAGCTGCTTTGTAAGATGCGTATTAATGCGATAAAAGTTGTTAGTAAAAATGATATAAATCTAATAGGAAAGAGGATTATACAGCAATATGAAGAAACCATAGATAATTCCATTTCTTAAAGGATGTAATTAACCTATGATGCTGTCATATAACAAATTTATTAAACTAGTAAGATCATTAGGTATACCTACAATTATAAATGGTAAAGAAAATGAATATGACAATACTATGATGTCCTTAGCTAGACTGAATAAGATACATCTACTCTATGCTATCCATACAAATAATATGAGTATTACACTTAACTCGCTATATAATATTTCAGTATCTGCCTTACTTGATGTATCAAAGATATTTAATAACAATAAGATTGATTATGCAATATTCAAGACAATAAAACCTTTCTCTTACATACCATCAGATATCGACATACTTATCCATTATAAAGACCTAAATCAAGCAATAAAATTACTTGAAGAACATAATTATTCTAAATACATAAAGGATTCACTATGCACTACCATGAGAAAAGATATGAATATAGATCTCTATCTAGATCCTTCTGTTTCTAATTTAGCATATCTGGACGGAGAGTTATTAATGAAGCATAGGTGTGTTAAGAATATTAATGATACTAACGTTCATACACTTACAAATTATGCTGAAATTATTGCAGTAGCTTGTCATAGTTTCTATAAAGAGCAGTTGTTTACATTAAGCGATTATTACACATTGACTATATTAGCAGAAGAGCATAAAAGGATTGATGATATAATTAATTTTGCACGCATTAATAATGCAATAGATGTATTAAAGGTTACTGCGAATATATGCAAGCAAATAACACTGCAAGCTTTTGAAATTGATCATCTCATCATATGTAAAATAGCAGATCTATTGAATCGAGATGTATATAATACACATAGAGATTATCCTAATGGATTTATCACTCTTCCATACAAGTTCCCTATAATATTTGTTATGAAATCGTTAATGAAAAAGGTTAGTGAAGAACGTGGCAATATTACCTTGATGAAAGGTATTCTTAAGAGTATCTCGTTAAGACAGCTAAGAAAGTTACTTGAACATAAAGTAAGAGACACTTATTAATAGACTTCCTATGCGTACCTTAGTATTAGCAAGGGGTTTACATCCTACATGGGCAAGTGGAGAAGCTTCCTACGCTTATATTATACTCAAAGCATTATCAATGATTGATAATAGTATCACGGTCGTATCTAGCATAGATTCGAGAAGATTCAATAAAGCATCTACATATGATAAAGAGATCTTCAAGCAATTTATCAATACTAATAATATATTATATAGGCATTTTGATTGTGACTTGAATGATACAAATGCAGCATATACAGCATTAAAAGATATAGTTGGTTCAGAGTGTTTTGATATTATCCATATAATATATCCAGGTATCTTACCAAATAAAGTCAATTCTATTATTAAGAGTAGAATAATCATCAAATATAGTTATCTATTACCCTCTTCTAGATTAAGAAGTCTTGTAACATCATTTATATATAAAAGAGAATATATAAAAAATAATAGCGGTAATTCTATGCTAAGATTTGCTTTTACTACTGAGTACCTTGCTAACACCTATTCTTTCGATAAAAATGTATTGATAATACCACCTGCTATAGATACAAATATATTTGTAAAAAAGAATATTACTAAAGAACAAATACTTAATGCGCTTAATTCTTCTAAATATAAGATAGGGATAGAGAATGTAATTAATAGCAAATACGTTATATTATATCTAGGCTGGTTAGTAGAAGATAGATTCCCCTATAAGATTGTACTAAAAGCTCTAAAGAGATTTTTAAAACATTACGATGCATATATGCTCATAATAGGTAGAGAAACTAAAAAGTATAAAGAAGAAGAGAACGCTAAAGCAATAATTAATTATGCTAGAGATCTAGGTGTATCTAATAATGTAGCAGTGGTACTCAAGGAACTAGATGAGCAAAGTAAGGTCGATTTAATAAATGCTGCAGATCTTTTCCTATTTCCCTTAATGAGAGAAAGGCTTAATCCACCAGTTATAGATCCTCCTATGGTAGTACTAGAGGCAATGGCTTTAGAGAAACCAGTAATAACATCTAAGATACAAAGTCTGCCTTATATAATTAAAGATGGGCATAATGGATTCTTACTTGAAAAGATAGATGAGGAACAATTGTATATAAAGATGAAACAAGCACTAGAACATAATAATATAGTAGGAAAAGAAGCATCTAGATTCATAAAGGAGAAATATTCTATACATAACATAATAGACGTATTAAGGGATGTCTATCAATAATAGCAGACAAGTAAAGGCAATAATATTCTTTGGACCAGACGGTGCAGGTAAGACTACCCAAGCTGATATGCTCTTGGCGAGGTTATCAGAATCAGGAATTAGATGCAAGAAGTTCTGGCTCAGATCGCCACATACCCTTGCTTACTTGTTATGGAGATTGTTATTTAAATTAGGTAAATATAGGATAGAAAAAAATCACGTAGGTAAAGAATTCTATGCACTTTCTCTAAAGAATCGATATACAAAAGTTATATGGTCTATTATAGAGTTTATAAGTATAATACCTCATATACTACGATTCTACATGTTAATAAATAGTGGTTATGTTGTAATTGCCGAGCGATACGTTATTGATACTATTGCTAATATAGCATACTTTATAGATGACAAAAACTTCGTAACCAGTAAGATGGCAAATATGATAGCAAGATTAGTACCTAAGGATACACTACTAATATACCTTGATGCAGACTATTATACAATAGTTAATAGACGGGGCAATATTGCTGAACCGTCTACATATATAGAAATCCAAAGGTATACTTACGAATATTACTCATTATTATTTAATCCACTCAAGATATCTACAACAAAGTATAGTAAGGAAGATGTTAATAGAATTATATTACAGTATCTAAATAATTATCTGGTTTCATAATGATACAGTTCAATTTTCTTACATCGCTTATTGTATTTGTAGCAATACTGCTACCATTATTCATATTCTTAATTTATAAAGCAAGAAGTCAGGTAATAGTAGAAAGATATAAAATTATACCATTAGATTTTACTCATATTACACTTCTATTAGTAACTACTATAATAATCCTTATAATAGGTAGTGCTATCAGTATACTACATGGAGATTTACATATATTCTATCTAAGTGCCATAGCTTTTATGGTAAATCTTCTAATAATAACTTTGTTTACTAATATAAACTATAGTAGACGTTTGAGAATTTACTTGTTTAATGTAATTATAGTAACTATAACATATACTTTAACCATTAGTGCTATAAATAACTTTTACCCTTATGCAAATGATAGTACAAGAGATGTAATAGCCACTTATAAAATAATAGAGAGTGGTTTCATATACGAGGCCCAAGGAATATTAAAGAAAACAGAACCTTACTATGCTACATTACCTGCGTTCCCATTATTATTAGGATATTTAACACTTATAATTGGTGATATTAACTTTGCCTATCTTATTATTGGAATAATACAATTACTTGGAATTATTTTGGGTGTATTTATTTTATTACTAATTATAAGTAAATATAATATTGTCATCAATAAGACTAGTAAAAATATTATTATGATAAATAATTATTTAATTCGGTCTATGCCATTCATAGGTTCGCTACTTATAATAGGTCTACCTTATGGATTCTTCACTATTACCGCAACTCAACCACAAAGTATAAGCCTATTATTAACAATTAGCGCGCTCTATCTATTTGTAATTTTAATAAATAATGTTTCAATAAAATCTGTAATATTAATATTTACAATAGTAGTACTAATAGCAAATATTTATCATGCATTAATAAGTATATTACTATTCATATTCATAATAGGTTCAGTATTATATAGTTATAGTACTAAAAAAATATCTGCAATGTATATATCTTCTATAGTAATATTTACTTCTGTACTTATAATAATATATTGGTATGAACCATCTTCTATATTACGTATTAATACACAACTTAATAGGATAATTGATGCCTTACAAGCTACTAGCATAGCTACTAGCATAGCTAGTAGCGGCGAATATCTAAGTGAGGGTTTTAAATTCTATGCTTATTCGTTTGCATTGTTATTAGCAACAATGCTAGCGCTATTATGTGTATGGATATTAAATAAATTTAAGCTAATTATTATAAATAATAAATATATTTTTTCTTCGTTTAATATATATTTTGTAATATTAATAATAACAGTGATGTCATTAGCGTTTATTTCTGTTATGGCTAACCCTTCTCAGACAGGAGGTTTAGGTCGATATTTATTTGGCCAAGGCGCAATATTCATATTATCTTTAATAATAGTTTCTAATATATTAACAATTATAATGTATAATAAAAAGATTCTTATCTTTTGCCTCATATTTATATATAGCTTAAGCGGATTAACACAACCATATTGGAATCCTGATTATACTTTTACTGCATATTCGAGTTATATCAATTATGAAAATATCAAAATAGTATATAATGTAATAAATAAGGATGATATAGTTTATCTTACTGCAAATATACCTATTATATATAAACCAGTTGAATCGACTGATTATTTAATTAAATTAAGCGAACTGAAATCTGATTATACCCACTGGGTAAATAGATTCTTAAATGGTGAGCCGTTGTTTCATAAAATCTCTTTATCATCACAATCGGTTATAAATTTTCTATCAAAAGGAAGGAGTGATATTATAGAAAATAGTAATAATTTTAATGTAATTTTTATGTCAAATAGGCACATTGCGTTTTATACTACGCCGTCTATGATTAGGAATTAGTATATGTTGTATGACGAATTATAATAACTTGATAATATCTTCAGTAACTTATCATTATATGTTAGTTGCTTATTTAGCTGGAATGTCTTTAGATGAATATGAACCTTGCTATCTTCAAGAAATTTAGACGACTATAGGGCTTGAAGAATAATCCTACGTTTATTTGTATGTTATTTGGACATATTCTAGAATAATGATCACATATATTGTATATAAACCTATATTCAATAGTGAGTATGTTACATAACCATTAGTATATATTAAATCAGGGCTATCTGTTTCGTATATGAAATGTCATATTATCATTATCTATTGGGGTAGTGTACGTATAAGCATGGTCAACCACCTCCACTTCTTATGGTCTAGTAGTAAACTGTGAACAAGTTGCTAAAGAGGTTGCGGTTCATTATTTATCCCTTTACATGATCTCTTAGCTTGTTGTGGAATACCATTGCCCTCTCTTTCCTTTAAGTACCTGAATAATCTCTCTATCCTGTTCAACTCTGAACCTCTGATCATTACTTTGGCAAGAGGCTGATGATTCGCATTTATACGCATTGATCTACATCAGTTACGCTAGCTGAGTAAACATCTACACTCTTTATGTGTATATTATACACATAGTATGCACATTACACATACTAGCATACACATACAAATATCGCTAACGGTAATACCACGAACTCTTATCAACTCTAACTAGGTCTATTAAAACATAACTTAAGGGTTCTCCCCAGTAACATTTTGTGTTCAGAGAACTGGTTACATTATTAGCCTAGTAAGAGAGTTAGCATATTCAAGAGGAATAAGATACCTTTGGAGGGTAGGGGTCTTGCTTCACTTATGCATTATTCTGGCTTATCCTTGAGGAGTATATCCAGATGGAAGGTTATAGTACGAAGCTGTTAGGCAATTAATGATACTATGTTTTGAAGAGCATATTGAAGGAGCCTGAGAAGTATAAGGGTAGTTGCAGTAGATGGGACTCAAACAAAGCTTAATGGTGAGCATGTCTATGTATTATGCTAGAGATATTAGTCATGAATGGTTTTACAATGTTAAATAAAGAGGAGACTTAGCATTTTATAACAACTTTCCTTGAAGATCATCCATTATCTAAACAGATCTAACAGTAGTATTCATAGATATACAACTTGATAAGAGGATTATCATGATTGATTGATAGTACTGTTTGGATGCTTTAGGAGAGTAATATATTGCTAGTATATACTATTGTTATTGATCATCTGCCTATTGGTTTTGAATGTCTACCTATCTTTACTACTATTATCTGTTAGCATAATCATCATAACTCCTTTATTAGCATAATACCCATATCTGATATAACATACTAACGTTCAGTTCCATAGATACCAGTCTTATCTTGATAATCCCCAGCAGGTGTATCAAAATCGTTAAATAAATCATGAGGATAGCAGGCATTATGAGAGTTGCTTTTATAACTTCTGAATCTTTTACTGACAAGAGGCATGGTGGTTTTGGTTGGCTTGTAAAAGTCTTTGGTAAAGCGCTAGCAAAGTCTGGTTTTGAGGTTTTTATAATTACATGGAGAGATCCCGGATACCCTCTGCTGAGTATGTAGCAGATAATCTTAATATAATCACATACCCTTTACAGTTTTAACACTAAATCTATGTTAAAACATATTATGGAGTATAGAGAAGCAAAAAGGATTATAAGAGACATTAGTGCTGATATATATTAGTATTGAAGCTATGGTTGAGACATTATTAGCAGAATTAACTATGCGTAAAAGTAAACATATAATATACGCTCAAGATCCATTTGATGAACACGACTACAAGCTTCTATCATCAGTAGATCCTTATTATAGGATAAGCAAATTAAGATTTAGGATAAACAAGGTAATCTTTGGACAAGCTTATAAACGTGCTGATCTTATATTAACACAGGCAAGATTTTATATTGATAAACTAAGAAGGCTCTATGGTATAGAGCCGACTAATATTGAATACCTACCTAATCCGGTTCATCCAATTCCTGAGGAATCACTAATTAGAAAAGTGACAAACCATTGATTTGTTATGTAGGTAGAATGGACCCTCATAAAAGATATTGGATATTTTTCGAGACGACAAAGCTATTCCCCGACTTAAAATTTGTAGCTATGGATAAAAAGTGTTATATATGAAGAAAAGAGATAGTCTATACGTACAAAGATTTAAAGAACTTAGAGATCCTTGGCTTTATAAAAGAAGAAGAAAAGCAAAAAGTATTAGATAAATGCTGAATTCTACTATTACCAAGTATACGTGAAGGGTTACTAGCCGCTATGTTAGAAGCCCTAGCACATAAGATGGCAATATTAAGTTCGGTAAACCCCGATGGTGTAACAGAAAAGTTTGGTTATTGGGCAAAGAATGACGATTTTGATATAGGATTAAAGTATCTACTTAGTAACCATTTGTGGAAAGACTTCGGTGGAGGTGGTTATACATACATCCAAAATATCATAATCTCGAAAATATTATTACAACACTAACAAAGTATCTGCAAAATTTGTTTCAATGATGTAACCAATTTTGAAGATAGAGCTATAAATGAAGTGTGCCAAATATATAATAATTACTAATAAATATAGACATTATATACAAAATAACGAGGGTCTGCTAGGTGGGTTTTAGAATATACACATAAAGGTTGTTAATGGTAAAGGGTCTATTTATGTTAATAATAATGTATACCTTCTGCTAGCTATATACTTGTTTCTTAACATCATATAACATCTGCCTAAACGTAATAGTCCTCGAACTGTTCCATTTATCATTATAGTTACTATCCTTTATAGTCCATGGGAAATTCGGGTCATAGTTAAAGAAGAACCAACCATATCCTCGGCTTTTCATCTCCTGTAAATAATTCTTCATACCAGTTAGTGTAATTTCTATATTGGACTGGGATTGGTTGTTCCATTCTGTTATCGCTATTGGTATGTTATAACTATACATAACTGGTTGAATTTCGTCAAACGTTGCTATAGTATTACTAGTAAAACCTTCTTGACCATACCTATTCATTGTAAAAACTATACCATTGATGATATTACCATTTGCATCTTTAGGTATTGTTCTGGCTGAGCCTTTACCTTTACCCCCCACTCCTGAAAAGTTAAATGTTAGTAGTTCTGCAAAGAATATCTTTTTTGTAGATGTTAATTCTCTGATCTTTTGACTTATATAAGAATAATATCTTCCCATACCATCAAAATGTGTAGCTGTTACATTACTTGTTCCTCCAAATGGTTCATTCATCAGCTCGTACCCTATAGTTGATAGACGATCTTTAGTTGTCATAACAACGTCTTTAAAGTAATCATCCCATATATGTTGCCATATTGGCTTTGTTACCCCACCTATGGTAATATTGTAATTATTTACAAAGTTCTTCCAAAATATGTTAACTGGTGCCTTCTCTACATCTGAAGAACCATCTATAGGCTGATTAGATATATAAGAATCTGGTAGTCTTACCAGACCCAATGGCTGGAGTGCTTCCTCTGGGAACCCTGCGCCTCTGTTTGTTTTAGTTGATGATGCATATAGTACTGAGGAGATATTCCACTGATGCATTACGTTATATAGGATGCCTAAGCCTAGAGAATCTGCTGTGTCTGCTATCTCCTTTAGTCTATCAAGGAAGATACGTGCTTGACCCTGTGATTTATACCATCTATACCCTTCCCAGTACATATTTATCCTTATAACATTGAGGTTCATATCCTTGATATCTTGGAACCTTGTTGCTACAGGCAATTGGTTAGGAAATGGCACAGACGGGGGATTACTGTTTGGATAGTTATTTGGATACTTCTTGGTTGTTAGTATTCTATCGTTATTATTTATACCATAGTATGATGTTACTGGTAATGTAGCAAAATCTATCTGTTTAACTACCTGTAATTGCTTAATATTATGTATATTGCCTACTCTATCTACAGCATAATATACTAATAAATGAGTTCCAGCAGTCATAGTAGTTGGCGATATATTAATACTAGTAGTCATATTATAATTAATAGATAATTCACATTATTAGGAATTATTGTACCAAGTAGACATGTCATAATAATAACCTTATTATTAATTATCTAACTTATCTTACTTAAACTATATAAGGTACCATACAAAGTGTTATTGTATGAAAGGCTTTACTGTATGGCTAACAGGATTATCAGGCTCTGGTAAGACAACGATTGCTAAAGAACTTCAGAAGAAGCTTCTAATGTTAGGTTATAAAGCAGAACTCTTAGATGGTGATGATATTAGAAGAAACCTTAGCCCAGATCTGGGCTTCAGCAAACAGGATAGGGAGATACATGCTAGAAGGGTAGTATATATAAGCAAGTTACTAGCAAGGAATGGCATAATCTCTATAGTATCTTTGATATCACCATATAGAGCGTTCAGAGCATATGCTAGAGAAGAGCTAAAAGAATTTGTTGAAGTATATGTTAAATGCTCAATAGATACATGCATAAAGAGGGATCCAAAAGGTCTGTACAGGAAGGCATTGAATGGAGAAATACAAGATATGACTGGCATACAAGATCCATATGAAGAGCCTCTTAGCCCAGAGGTAGTAGTAGATACTGATAGGCAGAGTGTTGAGGAATGTGTTGATATAATACTTACTAAACTGAATCGATTAGGTTACATAAATTTACTAGAAGATGCAGAAGAGGAGAGAAATGTAAAGGCTAAATAATAAAATGAAGGTTAATATCATTAATGAGTAATATGGTAAGCAATATGAATGATGCCTCTACTAGTATACTTCGCTTTATAGAGGATCTTATAAAGGAGAGTGTTGGCAATGTTATAATATGGGATGAGAAGTCCAGGCATATGAAGGGTAAGTATTTCTATGTGAACGTTAGCAAGGATATGCAAGTAGGAATACTCCTAGGTTTTATAATGGATGATAATGGAAGAGCAAAGAAGTGCTTAGCCTTATGTTTCACAGACCCCAAGGGTAGAGTAGATAAAAGTATAGCAATAAGGACAGAGAACCTCTTCAATAGTATTATAAAGAAGTTAGAAGGGTTCACTATTGTAAAGGATGATTTATCAGCATTGATGAGAACCTCAACAATCAATGATGAGAGTAAAGCACTAGAATTCTTTAAATCTTCTCTCTTGCTACTTGTTAATGCACTGACTAGCAAGTGAGTATAGTGAATTTAAGGTTGGTCCGATATACTTAGCATCAAATATAACCTAACCTCTTTAACCTTTCCTTTAACTCTTCTTCCTCTTCATCTACCTCTTCATCTATAGGCTTTGCTAATTTCTGTTCATCACTAATATTATTCATTGCATATAAGAGTAGATACTCAATATACTCATCTATACTACTAAACTTGCTACCTTTGCATGAAAACCTCTTCTTAATCTCTTCATAAAGTCCCTTTGATATACTTACTTGAATCTTATCCATAGTAATGCTATAATATTTGTATATATAAAGTAAACGCTATCTCTATATACTTGGCTCTAATATATTCTATTAATGAACCATACTTCACTTGCAACGGTATTGCTCGTAGTAGTATTGAGTATTACAGTAAATGAGATATATGCAGCGCCGTTTGAGCAGGATATAATAGTTAAGCCTAGCAACATACATACTAGCGAGAGAGTTACAATAACATGCTTCAATGAACCAGCACATCCTGCAGGTGTTAATGGTGTGCTAGAGATAGAAGATCCAGCAGGTAACTCCTATGCTATAGGCTCAACGTTTAGCGTTGGAGATTTTAACAATAACGGTATACCAGATAACTCTCTTACAGTTGTATTCCCAGATGACTTTGATGCTAGTATTATGCATGGTAAGTACATGGTATTCTGCCAGTTCTGGAGTGGAGAGTGTGAGTGTGTAGAACCAGGAGAGATGGATGAAATTAACAAGGCGTTCTGGCAGTTCTTCTATGTAAGCTTCAACGTGCTCCCAGAGTCTAGCATAGGGGTTATAGGACTAATAGGCTCATCTGCTATTGCTAGTTGGTTATTCTATAACAAGTATCTAAAGTAAGCAATTAACTTAAACAGGGTTAAATGTCATATTTTTTCCTTAATTATATAATTAATTGAAGAATAAAAATGTACTATGTTACATAATTTGAATTACATAATATAAGTTACAAAAACCTTATAATCATCTATCATTCAGTTATCATGTTATGATGAATAGGTATAGGGGTACTGCTATTACCCTAGCAACCATACTTCTATTTCAGGTTACTGGTTTACTGCTTCTGCAGAATAATAATAATTATCATGCTATGGCACAAAGTGGTGGAGGTAGCCCTTACAACTATGCTCCATACTTCACTGCTACTGGCTCTAACTTTGTAAGCATACCTGATAAGCAAGAGCTAAGATTACAGCAGCAGTTCAGTGTATCAGCATGGTTCAAAACAACCATGAATAACAACTCACAGGTAGCAATAATAGTAAACAAGGGAGGGTTTGGTGCAGATGGTTCTAATGTTGTAGATATGAACTATGGTATATGGCTAACAGGATCTAACCAAGGTGTTATAGGCAAAGTACAAGCAGGGTTTGAGGATGCTAATGGTAGAGATTACTTTGTCACTTCTCCAAACACATACAATGATGGACAATGGCATTATGTAGTACTAACATATGATGGCTCTACACTAAGGCTATATGTAGATGGTTCATTAGTATCATCTCTAAGCACTAATGGAGCAGTACCAGATTACAACTGGGATACTCCATTAACTATAGGAAAGAATTCATTAGATAATAGCAGATACTTCATAGGCGATATAGATGAAGTTAGAGTATACAACAGAGCATTAAATGCTCAAGAGGTTAGTGATGCATATAGCAATGGTGTATTTGCTAGTGATGGATTACTTATGAGTGCAACTTTTACATCCCCTCAAGCAGATAGCAAGAATGTAAGTACAAACGAGAATACTAGTATAGATGTAACATTAACTGCTACTGATCCAGATAACTATGAGATCTTAACATTTGAGATAGTTACTCCTCCTAGTAATGGTGTATTAAGCACTATAACACAAATAGATGCTAGGAGTGCTCAAGTTACATACACACCAAATCCAGGCTTCATAGGTACTGACTCCTTCACATATAGGGCAAGGGATAATAACAATGCCTATTCAAATGAGGCTACTGTTACTATACAGGTTAATGCAGTAAATAAACCTCCAACAGCAGGAGATCTCTCAATAACAACAGATGAGGACGTTCCTGTAAATATTACATTAATTGCTAGTGATCCAGATGGTGATACTATAACATTTGAGATAGTTAATACACCAATTAATGGCTCACTAACCAACTTTGATGCTAGTAATGGTACTGTAACATATACACCAAATCAAAACTATTACGGTATTGATACCTTCACATATAGGGCGATAGATTCCAATGGCTTGCAATCAAATATCGCTACAGTAACAATAACCATAAATCCTGTCAATGATGCACCTATAGCAAATGCTGGTCAAGATCAGACAGTAGATGAAGGTACTCTAGTCACCTTAAATGGCTCATCTAGCTATGATCCAGATGGTGATACTATAACATACCAATGGGAACAGATACAGGGACCAAATGTAACATTATCAGATCCTACTTCACCAACACCATCATTCACTGCACCATCTGTTAATAGCGATACAGTGTTAAGATTCAGATTAACTGTTAGCGATGGTACATCATCAAGTAGTAGTGAAGTAACAGTAACTATAAGGGATATAGTTGGAGGATATAGATATGCTCCATACTTCACTGCTACTGGCTCTAACTTTGTAAGCATACCTGATAAGCAAGAGCTAAGGTTAACAACAAACTTTACAGTATCAGCATGGTTCAAAACAACCATGAATAACAACTCACAGGTAGCAATAATAGTAAACAAGGGAGGGTTTGGTGCAGATGGTTCTAATGTTGTAGATATGAACTATGGTATATGGCTAACAGGATCTAACCAAGGTGTTATAGGCAAAGTACAAGCAGGGTTTGAGGATGCTAATGGTAGAGATTACTTTGTCACTTCTCCAAACACATACAATGATGGACAATGGCATTATGTAGTACTAACATATGATGGCTCTACACTAAGGCTATATGTAGATGGTTCATTAGTATCATCTCTAAGCACTAATGGAGCAGTACCAGATTACAACTGGGATACTCCATTAACTATAGGAAAGAATTCATTAGATAATAGCAGATACTTCATAGGCGATATAGATGAAGTTAGAGTATACAACAGAGCATTAAATGCTCAAGAGGTTAGTGATGCATATAGCAATGGTGTATTTGCTAGTGATGGATTACTTATGAGTGCAACTTTTACATCCCCTCAAGCAGATAGCAAGAATGTAAGTACAAACGAGAATACTAGTATAGATGTAACATTAACTGCTACTGATCCAGATAACTATGAGATCTTAACATTTGAGATAGTTACTCCTCCTAGTAATGGTGTATTAAGCACTATAACACAAATAGATGCTAGGAGTGCTCAAGTTACATACACACCAAATCCAGGCTTCATAGGTACTGACTCCTTCACATATAGGGCAAGGGATAATAACAATGCCTATTCAAATGAGGCTACTGTTACTATACAGGTTAATGCAGTAAATAAACCTCCAACAGCAGGAGATCTCTCAATAACAACAGATGAGGACGTTCCTGTAAATATTACATTAATTGCTAGTGATCCAGATGGTGATACTATAACATTTGAGATAGTTAATACACCAATTAATGGCTCACTAACCAACTTTGATGCTAGTAATGGTACTGTAACATATACACCAAATCAAAACTATTACGGTATTGATACCTTCACATATAGGGCGATAGATTCCAATGGCTTGCAATCAAATATCGCTACAGTAACAATAACCATAAATCCTGTCAATGATGCACCTATAGCAAATGCTGGTCAAGATCAGACAGTAGATGAAGGTACTCTAGTCACCTTAAATGGCTCATCTAGCTATGATCCAGATGGTGATACTATAACATACCAATGGGAACAGATACAGGGACCAAATGTAACATTATCAGATCCTACTTCACCAACACCATCATTCACTGCACCATCTGTTAATAGCGATACAGTGTTAAGATTCAGATTAACTGTTAGCGATGGTACATCATCAAGTAGTAGTGAAGTAACAGTAACTATAAGGGATATAGTTGGAGGATATAGATATGCTCCATACTTCACTGCTACTGGCTCTAACTTTGTAAGCATACCTGATAAGCAAGAGCTAAGGTTAACAACAAACTTTACAGTATCAGCATGGTTCAAAACAACCATGAATAACAACTCACAGGTAGCAATAATAGTAAACAAGGGAGGATTTGGTAATGGCGATGGATTAGATAGACCAGATATGAACTATGGTATATGGTTAACAGGTACAAATGATCAGGCACCACAAGGTAGAGTAGCAGGAGGATTTGAGAGTTCCAGTGGTAAAGATTACTTTGTATACTCTTCAACTACATACAATGATGGACAATGGCATTATGTAGTACTAACATATGATGGCTCTACACTAAGGCTATATGTAGATGGTTCATTAGTATCATCTCTAAGCACTAATGGAGCAGTACCAGATTACAACTGGGATACTCCATTAACTATAGGAAAGACAGCATTAACAAATGTTAATGGATTCTACTTCATAGGCGATATAGATGAAGTTAGAGTATACAACAGAGCATTAAATGCTCAAGAGGTTAGTGATGCATACAATAATGGTGTATTTGCTAGTGATGGATTAGTAGCGCTACAGAGCTTTACTCCACCTATGGCTAATCCAACTAGCGTAACCACAGACGAAGATACACCTATTCAGATAACATTAACTGCAACAGATATAGATAATGATAGATTAACTTTCTCAATAGTAACTAATCCTACAAATGGTTCATTAAGTTCAATGACTAGAATAGATAACAGTAGTGTTAATATAACCTATACGCCTAATGCGAATTATAACGGCCTAGATGTCTTCACATTCAAGGTAAACGATGGAATATCAGATAGCAATATCGCTACAGTAACAATAACCATAAATCCTGTCAATGATGCACCTATAGCAAATGCTGGTCAAGATCAGACAGTAGATGAAGGTACTCTAGTCACCTTAAATGGCTCATCTAGCTATGATCCAGATGGTGATACTATAACATACCAATGGGAACAGATACAGGGACCAAATGTAACATTATCAGATCCTACTTCACCAACACCATCATTCACTGCACCATCTGTTAATAGCGATACAGTGTTAAGATTCAGATTAACTGTTAGCGATGGTACATCATCAAGTAGTAGTGAAGTAACAGTAACTATAAGGGATATAGTTGGAGGATATAGATATGCTCCATACTTCACTGCTACTGGCTCTAACTTTGTAAGCATACCTGATAAGCAAGAGCTAAGGTTAACAACAAACTTTACAGTATCAGCATGGTTCAAAACAACCATGAATAACAACTCACAGGTAGCAATAATAGTAAACAAGGGAGGATTTGGTAATGGCGATGGATTAGATAGACCAGATATGAACTATGGTATATGGTTAACAGGTACAAATGATCAGGCACCACAAGGTAGAGTAGCAGGAGGATTTGAGAGTTCCAGTGGTAAAGATTACTTTGTATACTCTTCAACTACATACAATGATGGACAATGGCATTATGTAGTACTAACATATGATGGCTCTACACTAAGGCTATATGTAGATGGTTCATTAGTATCATCTCTAAGCACTAATGGAGCAGTACCAGATTACAACTGGGATACTCCATTAACTATAGGAAAGACAGCATTAACAAATGTTAATGGATTCTACTTCATAGGCGATATAGATGAAGTTAGAGTATACAACAGAGCATTAAATGCTCAAGAGGTTAGTGATGCATACAATAATGGTGTATTTGCTAGTGATGGATTAGTAATAAAAGCAGGTTTTGCACCACCTATAGCAAATGCTGGTCAAGATCAGACAGTAGATGAAGGTACTCTAGTCACCTTAAATGGCTCATCTAGCTATGATCCAGATGGTGATACTATAACATACCAATGGGAACAGATACAGGGACCAAATGTAACATTATCAGATCCTACTTCACCAACACCATCATTCACTGCACCATTTGTAGATGTTATAACTACCTTGAGGTTTAGATTAACTGTTAGCGATGGTATACAATCCAGTCAAGCAACAGTATATGTACACGTTAGAAATACATCTGCATATGATTATTATCCATGGTTCACCTTAAAAGGAAGTGATTTCTTTAATGTTACAGACGATCCTTCATTAAGATTACAGCAACAGTTCAGTGTATCAGCATGGTTTAGGACAAACTCAACCTTTACTAATGTGGCTATGATAGTTAATAAAGGTGGATTCGGGAGCGAAGATCCCGGCAAGAACATGAACTATGGTATATGGTTAACAGGTACAAATGATCAGGCACCACAAGGTAGAGTAGCAGGAGGATTTGAGAGTTCCAGTGGTACCAATTACTTTGTATACTCTTCAACTACATACAATGATGGACAATGGCATTATGTAGTACTAACATATGATGGCTCTACACTAAGGCTATATGTAGATGGTTCATTAGTATCATCTCTAAGCACTAATGGAGCAGTACCAGACAATACAGGTAATCAGCCATTAACTATAGGAAAGAATTCATTAGATAATAGCAGATACTTCATAGGCGAGATAGATGAAGTTAGAGTATACAACAGAGCATCAACAGAGCAAGAGGTTAATGATGCATACAATAATGGTGTATTTGCTAGTGATGGATTAGTAATACATCTGGATATGCGCCATGAATTACTACTCTCAGGAGCAACAAATATAGAGGATCGTTTCTATTTTGATTTACTTAATGAGATAAATAATGCTAAAAGAAAGATACATGTTGTCGTATTCTGGATGGAGTACAAAAATAGTGCAGGATCAAACTATAGACCTAATGTAATACTTAATGCTATAAATGATGCAAAGAATAGAGGAGTAGATGTAAGACTTATGTATTACTATGAATCTGAGATAGTATATCCTGATCTTAAACCATTTTTAACTAACAATGGCATACAGCATAAGACAGTATCTACTCATGCAAAAATAATAAACATCGATGATAAATTTGTATATATTGGTAGTGGTAATATAAACAATAATGGGCTAAGGAATAATCATGAGATATTCGTAAAGAGTTATAATCCTAATATTATAGATAGAGCCACAAAATATCTTGATAGATTATGGATTGGTAGTGGATCAAGATCATTTGCTGATGATAGCTATGATAATGTGATGGTTAGCGATGGATATTTCAATTCAGTACTCAATGCTATACAGAATGCTAAAAACCAAATAAGGATAATAATGTTTGTTGCCGATGGTAACTATGATATGGCTGGTCAGCTATTAACAGCACTTAATGATGCTAAGAATAGAGGAGTAGATGTTAAAGTAATAGTTGATTATGACTTTGATGGTAATAATGATGGAATTCCAGATAATAGAGGAATAGTATCATACTTGAAATCTAAAGGAATTCCTGTAAAATCTGATGAAGGTGAACCTCCACGTACACATATAAAACTAGTAGTTGTAGATGATACAACATATATAGGCTCCCATAATTGGCAGAATATTCAACTAGCTAGTACTAACGAGGCCAGTGTAAAGTTGAAGAGTCCATTTATATTACAGAAGGTAATTGAGTACTTTGATTGGAAATGGAGTAGAGGAAGGGATTTATAATAAAAATCAAGGAGAGATTATTCTACTACTATTATTCCATAAAGTATCAAAATATCGTTGGTACTCATCTTGTATTTCTAGATTAATTAGCGCTATCCCAGTCTCCCATGTACTCTTCTCTCCACCATTCCAGTTATGCGATCCTATATATACTCTATTATCTATCAATATGCTTTTAGCATGTGTTGATTGTGATGAGCTAGGATCTAATTTTGTTGGAATACCTTGGCTCTTTAAATAATCTCTTACAGATTGAGGAACGGTATCATCTATTATGACTTTGACATCTACACCTCTTTTATATGCATTTGCCAATGCTCTGGTTAATTCTGACGCTGTATCGTTTGGATCTGTAGTATAATTTTTCCACCATTTCATTATGAGCCTGACCCTATTTTTTGCATTATCTAAGGCGTTTTTCACACTATCATAGTATCCTCCAGTTAAGAATACCTCTGAGTAATAGTTACCTTGCAGATTATCATCAGTATAATTAACAGTTTTGTTCTCATACCATATCTTATCTATATATGTCTTTGCTTTATTTATATGATCTATGTTATTACTCTTAAGATTATTTTCATTATTGTATTGTAATGAACTTGTTCGCCAGTTTGACGAACCTATATAAACCACTTTATCATCTATCACTACTACTTTTGCATGCGAATCATGTATCTTATAAGGAATTCCTTTATTATTTAGGAATGTTTTTAGATCTGTCAAGTTCAAAGAAGTATCACTAAATGATATCCTTACATCTACACCTCTATTCTTAGCATTTACCAATTCATCTAAGAGTATTCGTGGCCTTTTAGTCGTATCAGAGGTATATTCGACTTGATATACATGTATATGTATCTTGCTTTTTGCTTGTTTTATAGCTTCTAATACGTCAAAGTAATAATCTTGGTTGTTCAATAATATTGGCATGCTTACATAAGTAATTAATCTATCTGTTGTGAATATTCCTTTACTAAATGCATCACTAACCTCTTGAGCATTTAATGCTCTGTTGTATACTCTAACTTCATCTATATCGCCTATGAAGTATCTGCTATTATCTAATGAATTCTTTCCTATAGTTAATGGAGTATCCCAGTTGTAATCTGGTACTGCTCCATTAGTGCTTAGAGATGATACTAATGAACCATCTACATATAGCCTTAGTGTAGAGCCATCATATGTTAGTACTACATAATGCCATTGTCCATCATTGTATGTGTTTGGAGAAGTGACAAAGTAATCTCTACCATTAGCATCCTCAAACCCTGCTTGTACTTTGCCTATAACACCTTGGTTAGATCCTGTTAGCCATATACCATAGTTCATATCTACAACATTAGAACCATCTGCACCAAACCCTCCCTTGTTTACTATTATTGCTACCTGTGAGTTGTTATTCATGGTTGTTTTGAACCATGCTGATACTGTAAAGTTTGTTGTTAACCTTAGCTCTTGCTTATCAGGTATGCTTACAAAGTTAGAGCCAGTAGCAGTGAAGTATGGAGCATAGTTGTAATTGGTCGTAGAAGCATAAACCGGTATAGTAGATGTGATAAGCATCGAACAGCCTATTATTGATATTATAATAATGCTAATCTTCTTTGATAGTGACACATACGAGTATTCTTTGATTCCCATCCCACAAACATCTCTCTTCATAGTTTAAATTATTTTCGCCAAAGATATTAAAGCAGTTTTACCTATAGCAGTGAACTAACTAATTCTATCACTCTTGTTGTAAGAGACCTTAGTATAGACGCAATAATGTTGAACTTTCCCTGTATTTTTCTTTATGATTGTATCATATATACCCTAACCTTCTAAGTCTCTCCTCTATTATCTCTTGTTCAGATTCTGATAAGCCTGTATCCTGCTTCTGCTCATCAACATTCCTAATCCTATTATCAGAGTACATTATCTGTTTATTGGTATATCTATCTGATAGTGCCTCAACGAGTACCCTACCCTCCATATCATTTGGAATTGGACAATCCATTATATGCAGTATTGTAGGAGCAATATCCATTATCCTTGCATTCTTTGCAGCATTAGAGAATGCCTCACCAACAAGTGTAAGTACCCCTTGTCTCCTATGATGTGCTATATACATGTTAGAGAATATAGTACCCTCTAACCCTCTTCTTATCCAGTAACGAGATGACTCTAGATAGATATCAGCAACAGAGTATGGTGTATTCTTGCCATATATCGCTGCACTATCGTAAACGTTGATCTCCTTTATATTTGCTATCTTTGCAATAATCTCCTTCTTTATACTCTCCCTTTCATTCTCTGAAAGGTTCCTGTTAACATATATTGCTCCAGTACTATCCTCTACAGAGAACGCTTGTGACTTCTCAATATCTATTGGTTGCCCTACTACAAACTTTGTATTTAGCATATCCTCTATCTTTGGCTTTAACCTTGATGCTATGCTTGCCAAGGTTTTATTTTCTCTTGCTAGCTTGCTAAGCAGTGCTGGAGCCTTTGCTGTCTTTATATTGGAAGAGAACTCATCCCATAAGAAGGGATACCTTGTCTTCTCAAGTGAGTAGGTTACTTTTTCAGATGTAACTAAATAGCCCTGTTCCTTCAGCCAATCATTTATGTAGAACCTCTCATTGTACACCTTGAAGCCATGATCAGATAGTATAAGTAATGAGTCATTACTATGCATATTACTAACAATGTACCTGATTAGTTCATCTACCTTTGCAAATACCTCCTTTGCTACATTAACCTCCTTCCTCTTCTCCCCATCAATTATCTGCTTTAGTAGGGTATGCTGTATCCAGTCTGTATGCCTTATCAGGAAGAAGTAAAAGTCATATCTCTTCGATGCTATAGCATGCTTTATAACCTGTATAGCATTCTCATTCATCCTCTTACTTGTAAGCATGAACTCATATATGCCATTAGCCTTATCAGGGAATAGTTCATAATCTACCAACTCCGGATAGACCTCTAGAAGCGTTGAAGGATAAACACACTCGTGTATATTTGCAGCACCAACTGAGAGCCAGTCAAATACTATATCTCCAGCTATCCTTGGAGGATAACTATAAGGCATGCTGAATAGGAAGCATCTCTTACCCTTTGCATGTAGAATCTCATAGAATGTAACATCCTTTATATCTGAACCAGTATATGGTTTTGTCTCCTTACCATCGAACTTAAGGAAGCCAGAGACTCCATGTTTACCAACACTCTTCCCTGTCTGCATGCTTACAAATGCTGATGGTGTTAGATATGGTAGAGTACTCTCAAGTAATGACGAATGGTACTCTTTGTATATATCTCTAGTATTACCAAACTCATCTAGTTTGAGAAGGTCTACATCAAAACCATCCAATGCAAGAACAATCACTGCCATAACAGACCACCTTCTCTCTTCTCTTTCCTTTTACCTCACTTTTACTCCATTAACATAATTCACTGCTTCATCTATAACCTTGCCTTCCATTCCATCTGCTGGCTCTAGACCCATAATCTCCAGTACTGTTGGTGCAACATCATATATGCTCAATCTATTAAGCATTACCCCTCCATTGCCTTTACTCTTATTGTAGAGTATGAATACACCATCATACCAATGCACAGAATCATCTGGTCCTGTATCGTTCTCAGATAGATAAAGTGATTTATGTCCTATAGTACCAGCGGAACGCCAGTACAGATTATCAAAGTATACCATGAGATCTGGCTTATCCCCATTACACTCTCTATAGAGCAGTTCAGGTTTGTATACTTTGGTATCCCATTGCTCATTATCTGGCCCTCTAATACTCATAATCTCTCTTGCAAGTTCATCCCTGAACTCTTCATACTCTTCCTTTGGTATAACACCTTGAGCCTCTCTACCTTTAACGTTGAGGAATATTCTAGCATAGTAGCCTCCCCATCCCCATACCCTAGTCTTGCTCCAATCAACATCACACTTGTCGAGATCTGTAACCTTATCAGGATAGTTCCTAAGCACTAGATAACCCTTCTCTATAAGCCATTCATTTATGCAGAATGCTCCCTTCATGCTTGTTGTCCCATGATCTGATACAAGCATTATACATGTATCATCATCTACAGCATCAATAAGTTCACCTATCTTACCATCTATGAACCTGTAGTACTCCCTTACAACATTCTCATACTTGTTGTTTGGCACATACTTTGGATGATTCTTGTCATGGAACTTCCAGAATGCGTGATGAAGCCTATCTACTCCTATCTCAACGAACATGAAGTAATCCCATCTCTCCTTCTTAAGCAAGTACTTTATCACCTTAAACCTCTTCTCAGTCATCTCATATAGATCCTTTAGTATGGTATCCCTATCCTCTGTGCGAAATACAACATCGAACATGTACCTGCCTTCTACTATCTTTTCCACCTCTTGCTTCAACTCTTTAGGATATGTGTAATCAACCTTCTCTGATGGGGTTATGAAGCATGATACAAGGTTACCATTAACAGGGTATGGAGGGTAACTAGGCGGTACACCAACAAGGCATGATCTTAACCCTTTCTCTGCTAGATAGTCCCATACCTTCTTAGCCTTTATACTTGAAGAGTTTGCTATCCATCCCTCATTATAGGAGTAACCCTTCCTATGCCTGAACCCATATATGCCTAGGCTACCAGGACTCTTGCTAGTCATCATGACCATCCATGCTGGTATAGTGATGGGTGGATGACAGCTTTCAAGTACTCCTGCTATACCATTATTAATCATCTTGCCTATGTTTGGTAGTTCATCCTTCATACTGAAGAGCAGATCTGCAGGCATGGAGTCTAAGCCTATAACAAGTAACTTCATCTTATGATAGAGTGAGAGTACTTGTATTTAAATATACGTAGTCCTGGAGTTACATAACTCAAGTTATATAATAGGTGATATAGTACAGTAATTATATATCTCTATATACAAGAGACTTAAATACTTGAATAATTCTAGTAGTATTAACCATGAAAGAGCAAGACCAATATATAATAAGTATGTTATTAGGGTTTGTATCTAAGTCTTTATTGTATAGAGTGTTAAGCATCGATAAGAAAATTTCAGTAGGATTTATCAGATGGCAGGTATATAATAAGCAATTAACAAGAGTTCTTGCTAGATTCTCTACAATTAAGGAGTTCGCTAAAATAAGCATATGGCTAGAAGGCGTAGTGGTTGTGAGTAGCCGTTTGTACATATACCCTTCACGACTGTTAAATAGCAATCTTGTAATAAGGCTAAATCTAAAAGGCATATACTATACTCACAGCATGAAGATAACAATAAATGTAACAACTGTAAGAGGAAGGTAATAATATGGATAATCCATTTGAAAGGTTAGCAAGGGGCTCCTTATACCTCTTACTAGGGAATATAACAACATCAACAGTTGGGGCAGTATTCTGGATAATACTTGCAAAGATGCTAGATTCAGTGCATATAGGTCAAGCGATGATAGTTATAGCATTGATGACATCCATAATTGCATTCACAGGCTCGGGAGTACAGACAGCACTTACAAAGTATATCGCTGAGCATAATGCAAAGAGCGAGTATAAAGAGAGTAGGAGGATTATAAATATAGGTCTCATTATCTCGTTGCTGATAGGTACTATTGTAGGTATAATACTCTTCCTCTTATCCGATAGTATAAGCATGATCTATAGCAGTAGTGAAGGTATGGCATTCTTGATATCTCTAGCTTCTTTATCATACATACCTGCAAATGCCATAGTAGCATCTATATCATCAATATATACTGCATATCACAAGACTCAGTATGTGCTGCTCACAACTGTTATATTCCAAGCATCTAGGCTTATAGCATCTATAGCATTAGCAATTAATGGGTTTGAAGCACTTGCCATAATTGTTGGCTTCTCTATAGCATCGATCATCAATTCTGTTATAGGTTACATAATAATGAGGAGTGTATCCAAACATTATGTAAGAAGGGAGAGAGGAGAGGATGTAAAGGTAGAGGCTGATGACTCCAAAAATAAATTTAGCATAAAGGCTTTACTAACATTCTCTGGTTACAATTACATAGCTACAGGGTTAAGAACCTTAAGGAACCAGATAGGTGTATTAACAATAGGAACATATAGTGTAGAGTTATCAGCATTCTATGGTATCTCATCCCTTATTGCTAACGTTGTTGGTCAGGTTATGATATCTATTGCAAGTATGCTGTTACCAACGGTATCTGAGGAGATTGTAAAGGGTAACAGAGATGGAGTCAAACATCTCTTCAGTATAGCTATGAGGATAGCACTTGTACTCAACGGCTTCCTTGTACTTCTATTGCTAATAGAACCAACCTATATACTAAGGATGATATCACATTCATATGTAGAGGCTAGCGATGCGTTAAGGATACTGGTTATAGCATATCTCATAAACTCAACAAGCAATCTTATGGCATCAATGCTAAATGCAATAAACAGGGCAAAGGATATAGCAATGAGGGAGAGCATCTCATCTGCAATAATAGTAGCATTAACACCCTTGCTTGTACCTATCCTAGGCATCGAGGGTGCTGCAATTGCCCTACTAGTAGGCTCTCTCTCAAATCTAGTACTCTCATACATGCTTATAAGCAGGCAGGGTTTCACACTCTCTATGAACGTTTATAGAGCACCATTATCTATAGTAGTGGCATTCACCTTAGGCTATATACTGCTTGTTGTTTATGGTAACACATTAATATCATTAATACTAGCCTTATCAGTTCACATGCTCTTCTCTCTAGCAGTTAAGGCTATAACCAGAAAGGAGATATCAACTATAATAAGTGTGCTTATTGCAAGAGGTAGGTGATTCTTAATGAGTAACTCAGCAAGAAGCATAAGGATACCAAACTTCTTCTACATAGAAGAGAATGCTAGGGATAGACTTGAAGATATACTTAAGAAGGAGGGTATAACAGTAGATAGATATCTTATAGTATCTGGTACAGGCTATACACGTAAAATAGCAGATGATATAGCAACGATGTTAGACTCTAGTGCAATAGTAAGATTATGCATAAGCAGTAATGACATACATGCTATAAGCAGTATAGAACATACTATATCAAGGAATGAAGTATCCTTAGTACTGGCTATTGGAGGGGGTAAAGTTCTAGATACAGCAAAGTACGCATGCAGTAATATGAATATACCAATGTTAGCATTCCCTACAGCTCTATCTAATGATGGCATCTCTTCACCTATCGCAGTTGTAAGACTTGAGAGTATTGAGAGTAAAGGATCGCAGCCTCCAATAGGCATAGTAGTAGATATAGATGTGGTGAAGAGTGCACCAAAGCATACTATACTTGCTGGTGTAGGGGATCTAATCTCAAACATATCTGCTGTTGAGGATTGGAGGCTTGCACATGAGCATAAAGATGAACAGATAGATAGGTTTGCTGAGATCTTATCAAGGAATGCTGCTGAACGGTTCATCTACTATGTGTTAAAGAATGGTAAAGATAATAATAGTAGTAATAATGGTGATGATTGTAGCGAAGACAAGTTGATATATGATAGCAAGTTCCTAACATGCCTTGCTGAAGGGTTGATACAAAGCGGAATAGCAATGAGCATAGCAGGATCATCTAGACCAGCTAGTGGAGCAGAGCACTTGATTAGTCATGCACTTGATAGACTGCTAGCAAATCCTAAGCCCCATGGTATACAGGTTGGTTTTTCAACATTATTTGCAATGGCATTGAGAGGATCAGATTTCACAGATATAGTAGAGGTATATAAGAGACTTGGGTTTCCTACTACATTCGATTCAATAGGTATACCAGTAGAGAAGTTCATGGAGGCTATAAGGATTGCTCCATACACAAGGAAGGGCAGATTCACTATATTAGATCTGATTAGAGATGATACGATGCTCATTAACGCTCTAAGGCTAGCTTATGGTAAAGCAATATTACAAGATATAAGATAATAGAGGGGACGGTGATTGATATGGTAAATAGAGTAGATAGGGCAGTGATACTTGCAGCAGGATATAGCACTAGACTAAGACCATTGACAGATAACATACCAAAGACATTGCTTAAGGTTGGAAGATTAACTATATTTGATATGGCAGTATCGGCCCTGATGAACTATGGAATAAACAATATAATAGTTGTAACTGGTCATGCAGCAAATTCACTTAGAGAGCATGTAAAGATTAACTATAAACAGAATAGCATAACATTTAGGTTTATAATAAATGATAAACCTGCTCTGGGCAATATATATTCATTCTATACTGCTAGAGAGTACATGGATAGAGATTTTATACTACTTAACAGCGATGTCCTCTTTCATCCACAGATACTTGAATATCTCTTGATGCTAGATGGTTCTGTACTTGTTGTAGATGATCATAAGCAAGTTGGTGAAGAAGAGATGAAGGTCAAGGTTAATAGCAATGGTATAATCAAGGATATAAGTAAGAATATTCCTGTAGAGGAGGCTGATGGGGAGTACATAGGCATCATGAAACTTACAGGTGAAGAGATACATAAAGTGGTGAGAAGTATAGAATCTCTATTCAAAGAAGGAAAATATAACCTCTATTATGAGGATGCTATAAGATTGATTGCTAATAGAGAGGATTGCTTCTATAAGTGTAGTACCAGAGGTTTACCATGCATTGAGATAGACACGATAGAGGACCTTAACAATGCAAAGAAGATAGCATATGATATAGAAAGAGGTGGATGCCATGAAGGTAAGTATAGATGAGTTAAAGAAGAGATACTTAGAGACGAAGGCTCATGAGAAAGGATGGATATGGACATACTATGTTAGAAGACCAATCTCATATTATCTAGCAATATTCTTTCTCTATTTCGATATATCTGCAAATAAGGTCACTTTACTCTTCTTATTCACTGGTGTAATAGGTTCCTTGCTATTAGCATTAGGAGACTACATAATGTTCATATTAGGAGCATTACTTATAGAATTGGCAATAATACTAGATTGTGTTGATGGTAATATAGCAAGAGTAAGAGGTTCTACAACGTTAGGAAGCGTACTTGATGTCTGGAGTGGAGAGATAATATTAGTATTATCACTATTTATGCTTGGAGTAGGATTATCTGGTTTAGCAAATGAAAACATGATTACCCTATATATATTAAATAATATAATTTCTACTACAAACGGTAATATATTTTTATATATTGGTTCCCTTACTGCTATAGTAAGTTTGGCATCATGGGCTGCAAGGAATAGTTGGCGTGTGATAAGCAAGAATTTTGATGATATGAAACCAACCATTAACGGGAATATTATGAAGAAATTAATAGAGAATATATTCCATTACTCTGGTGCATATTCTTTAACTATGCTTATTGCTGCTATATTTAATATATTAGACCTCTTCTTATTATTAGTTGGATCAGCTTATTGTGTGAATCTCTTTGTAATTATGTATACTATTATAAAGAAAGCATACTCATTAGACAAAAAAAAATACATCAATAACTGCTTTGTTGTATAACTGCCTAGCGAGATAGTTTTAATATACTCATATGAGATTAGGTTATGGATTGGTAAGTATAATGAATCATTGGTTAAGCGTGGGGAGATCCTCTTATCTTTTAATGCATTATGCAATTGGCGTTCTGAGCTAAAGAGGATGAATAGAGGTAAGGAGGGTAGAAGGTTCATCTACCCTAACTCATTCATCATCATGGTAGCATACATCAAGGTATACCTTAACTTACCATATAGGCAGTGTGAAGGTATACTAAGTATTGGAGGATAAGCTACCATTCTCAATACCAGATTATACTACCATATATAGGAGGGTAATGGCTCTTAACATACAGATAGATGATGGTAAGAGTATAGGCATAGGCAATAATAATAATGAAGATGGAGGAGATATCATCATTGCTGTAGATGATACTGGCATAAAGGTAGCAAATAGAGGTGAATGGTTAAGGCATAGGTGGAAGGTAAGACGTGGTTATATTAAGATACATGTGGCAGTAGATATTAAAAGCAAGAGGATACTTGCTTTGGATGTTACTACAGAAGAGGTACATACTACTAGAAGGTTAAGAAAACTAGTAAGCAGTGTATTGAAGCATAATAAGGTGAAGAGGGTGCTAGCAGATGGAGCATACGATAGCAAGGATAATTTTAAGTTCCTTGCTGATAATGCAAGAACTGCTATAAGAGTAAGGAGGAACTCAGTCATAGATGGATATTATGATCATCCTAGGCAATACACTGTATTAGAGCAGCATGACTATGAGAGATGGAAGAGTAATGTGCAATATGGCTATAGATGGATAGCAGTAGAGTCAGTATTCTCTTCCCTTAAAAGGATGTTTAGTGAGCATGTTATGGCTAAGAAGTATATGAATATGGTTAAAGAGTTAACACTGAAGGTATCATTGTACAACCTATTCCTTAACATAACATCAAAATAAGTAGTAGAATGCAATTAAGATAAGGTAGATATCCATGTATAATTAACCAATAAAGTAGTTATGCAACAAAGCACTAAATTCTTATCTTGACACTATTAATGGGTAAAATATATAAGCAAAAATGATTGAATTTCACTCATACCATTAAAGTTCTAGGTTTTCCTGTCGAATTCATGTAATATTAGAGCTAGGAGGCGTTCTATATTTCACGCATCTCATGTCATCTCCACATGCCTTGCGCACGTGTGTTCATTTATCAGGCGTTACGGCATGGTCAAATAATAAACGTTACTCTCCGTAATGATGGCATCCTTACATATGCCTTGATATCCTTTGATATGACATCAATATACGCATACTATTTGAGCATTATAATGGTAGATGATACAACTAGACCGTTGTATTCCAGACAATATATGATATATGATATATCATATATATTATATATCATATATTGTTGTTGGTTAAAGGGGTTATGCCCCTCTATCTGATGTCGTTCAACACCTGTAGAAATTTCTGCTACATATATAATATATCTGGCTATATGGATCTAGATACCAGATAGTGGATGTTGTTAAGATAAGGTTTGACCACCTTATCAAGATGGTTGATCTCTGATTTTAACATTTGGTGAGTCCAGCCTTTGTTTATGTCAGCTTTAGGTGTGACTGTGAATAGGGTTAGGGAGAGTAGGGGTCTTTCAGAGTAATAAGGTTGCTCTGGAGAAGAAGGTCTTTGCAGCGTTGCTCTGCTTCACAGGTCTATCTTATAGGAGGGCTTCCCAGCTCATAGGCTGCTTATCCTATGTTGCTGTTCATGATGCTTTCATAGCCTTGACGAGGGTTCTTCCGAAGCCTGAGCACAGGTATAGGAGATGTATAGCTGTTGATGAGACTAAGCTTGTAGGTCGTCAGCTCATCCTTTGGGCTGCTAGGGATGTGAATACTAAGAAGGTCTTGGCTTTAGATGTAGCTTCACAAGATAATCCTTAGAGTCTGAGCTCTTCCTTAAGAAGGTGTTACAGTGCTGTGAGAACAAACCCTTCTTCCTCGTTGATAAAGGACCTTGGTATCCTGATGCCTTCAAGAAACTTGGCTTAGAGTATTAGGTATAAAACCATTATGGCGTGAGACCTTCGGTATGAGGAACCGTATCAGAGAGGTGGTTCGGCATTCTCAAAGCTAAGCTTAGACGCTTCTACAACAACTTCCCATACAATTCAAGCCTAGACTCAATAGTAAGGATTCCTAAAAAGCCTTCACAGCAAATATACAACTGGGCGATACTTAATGGCTTAACAACATCTTTAATATAATAGAAAGATATAAATAGTCTTCCAAATTTTTTCTAAACTAAATATGAAGAGATCATTTCAAACAATAATATTAGTTATATTATTAAATATTACAGTATTCTTACCTTATTCACATGCTCAAAGTGTAATACAATACGAAATAGAAGAGATAGGAAAATGTGGCTTCATATTTGAATTCTTACATCATAGCAATACCATAATCTGTGCTACGCGTGGTGGTGAGATTAAGCTGTTAGATATTATTAATAATAAATTAACTACGTTATTAAGAATAAATGAACCAGACCCATCTTTTGAGATGGGTTTAGTTGGTCTAGCATTAGATCCATTATTTGAAAGTAATGATTATGTATATTTGTATTGGACATATGAAGATCCAGTGGATCAGAAATATTACAAGAAGGTATCTAGATTTGTTTATGATCATAAAGAAAAAAGGTTAACCAATATGAAGATACTCTTAGATAAGATACCAGCAAATAAGAACCATAACGGTGGACCTATCGAGTTTGGTACAGATGGTCTACTTTACATAACAAATGGAGATGCTGACGATTCTCCTCAATCAAGAAAGCGTATACTTGATAACCCATTCAAGCGGGGTCTAGATGCGCTTGAAGGCAAGATACTAAGGATAGATAGGGATGGTAACGTACCTATTGATAACCCATATCCTAACTCTCCAATATATACTATAGGGCATAGGAATGTATGGGGCATAGCATTTCATCCTATTACGGGATTACCGTATGTTACAGAGAATGGTCCTGAGTCAGATGATGAATTGAATATACTTTATAAGGGTAAGGATTATGGTTGGCCTATAATACTGGGATATGATAAGCCTATAGTAAAAGAAGAAGAGTTTGCTAAATACAACTTTAATCCTTCTAATTATGTCAAACCTCTATGGTCGAGTGGTCATATAACAACTGCACCAACTCAAATGATATTCTATACAGGAAGCAAATATCCAGAGTTTACTAACGATCTATTCTTCTTAACTCTAAATGATAATTCATTGAATAGAGTGAAATTAGCTCCACCAGATTATACTAGAATATCTGAATTCCATGTCTATCCATTGAAAATAGGAGAAACACCTACAGATATAGAAGTTGATGGTAATGGAGATATATATGTATCAACTCTTGCTAATAAGATATACAGGATAAAGTTCTATACAGATATGAATAATACAAATATTGCGGATAAAAGGAAACCTGTATCTTTACACCTTAAGCATGACCTTATCTATTATGAAGGAGATGTTATATCATTCAAAGCAGTATTGCTTGATATCAACGGTAATCCCATCTTCTATAAACCGATAAACTTTATATTGGATGATCAGGTTATAGGTACAGTTAGAACTAAGGATGATGGTTCTGCATCGATAAATTATCAACTAGATTTAACTGGTAAGCATGTCATGAGGATAGAATTCTTAGGAGATGAAGATTACATGTATGCTTCTGAGTCTTATACGTTCGTATCAATAGCCAAGGATATGGTTACTAAAACATCTACCTATGAGACCTTGTTCTTCGATGATGATAGACTAGATCCTAATACCATAGTTAGATTATCTGTATTCCCAGTAGAGGATGGTAAGTTAAGCAATGTTAGTCCAACCATATTCTCCATCGAACTTATAGATAAGGAGACACTCTTAACCATGAATGATGTGGAATATGATCTAACAATAGTTAAGGATGATGGTATAGTACTGCTATCAGAGAAAGGTAAGGTAGGTTCAACTATACATTCATATACATTTGGTAGGGAAGATAGTAAGATTACTCTCAAGATAAGGTACGATGATAAAGAGGCTACATTAGCATTTACTGTTGTTCCTGAGTTTATGGAAAACGCTCTTCTTATATCTATACTTGCGATGCTTATTCTTGTTTCTATATTCAAGATGAGTAACCTCATAAGGACACTACATTATTAATGGCCATCATCTAGAATATATCTGCATATTATTTAATATTGGCAATTGCTTTGTTACATAACTTGATAACATAGCCATTCTTAACGTTTCTAGTACCATGTCATGTTAGATCTATGAAGTAGACCCCACATATATTGCAGATCTCATAGTTATACAACAAAGCACAACAAAGTATTAAATAAACTATTATATTATAAATAAATAAGGAGGTATGCTGTGATTTAGTTATATTATTTAACTAGATTGCCACTCTCCTCCATCTATCCTATAGAATATCTTTGCTACTCCAGAGCCATTATCGGTAGCAGTTATAGTTATAACATCATCATCAGTAAGCATAGCACCATCCTCTATGTTTACACTAACAGTTGGCGGAGTGTTATCCAACACTACTGTCATGCTCTTAACACTACCAAACTTGTTGCCAGAGGTTGCTCTATAGAATATGGTGTATGGGCCATCCTGCAGCGTTGGTTGAAGGTTGAATGTTACACTATTCCCTGTAGATGTTATCCATGCTGTATCTGATGGGGTATTGCCAGCAGGTACTATCTGGTACTGTACCTTAAGCAGGGTGTATGGTGTGCTTACGGTTATTGGTGTTGATGAGGATACGAATGTAAGGCCATCCCTAACAACTACAGGGTTACCAAACTCTATTGCAACAGCATCCAGAGATATCCTTTTGAAGTTTAGAAGTCTTATGCTACCTCTCACACTCAACATATCCATGGCATAGAACTCTAGAGTATGCTCACCTTCTCCTATCCCTGCTGTAGGTATGTTAACGCTATTATTGCCTGACATAATGTTATAATTGCTTATGTTATATTGAAGAATAAAGTATGAAAGATAACACACATAAGGCTTAATAATAAATATGGGGAAGCTTAGAAGAGGTAAGTATAAGAATGACTGAACAGGTAGAGGATAAGCGATATAAATATGTTGCTCATCATCCTCAAGCAAGCATAATAAGGCTTAACAGGCATGATATTAGAAGGCTTACATTTGCACTCCCCATGCTTGTAGTAGGGGGTATAGCATTACTCTTCTCCTACATATACACTTCGCTCATACTAACATTCATAGGTTTAGGACTAACATTCTGGGGCTCAGTTATATACTATATAACATCATCACGCTACTACCCTGCCCATTTATTCAGGGCAGTGGTAGAGGCATACAGTAAGAGTATTGATTCTACACTATCAAGCCTTGGTTACAATATAGATATTACCAAGGCAGTGCTATTCTATCCAAGACAACTCAGGCTTGGAGGCTTTACCCAAGGCTACATCTTCGTAAACAAAGATGGTATAATGCAAAAAGGGAACATAATCCAACTTGGTCAGTACCTTGAGGGATGGGATGGACAGGGTAGTAATGGAGGTAGTAGCAATACCATTGGTAGCAAGGATACATCCGCTAGAGGTGAAACTCCAGCAGCAGTATCCCAATATTCAGGCATGCTCATAAAGGCACCAGCACAAGGCCTGATAGACCTCTTTGAGAGCAGGTTAGATTCAAACTTTGCTTTAATGAGCATGGATGAGTTGAGCATGAGCATAGAGAGGCTCTTAATTGAGGAGTTCATGCTTGCAGATAGAGTTGAGATAAGCAGAGAGGATGATACTGTTAGGGTTACTGTGAAGGGTAGGGATACTGCAATGATATGCTCTAGCATGCATGGTATAAGCACAGCACTATGCCCAATCTGCTCAAGCATAGCATTAGCAGTAAGCAAAAGCACTGGCAAGGCAGTCATGGTTAAGGAGAGTAGTATTGGGAAGAGGAGGGTTGATACAGTGTACTCGCTTTTGGAGATGGTATAGATTTATGCATATGCAGGAGTATAGGATAGGTTGGGTGTATATATGGTGGTAGATCTGTTATGTACGCATTTGCATTCAATCTCTGGGATATAGGATTGTGGCTTGCAGTATCCTCAATAATACTGCTCATAACATCTGAACTACTTGCACCATACTATGGGAGGATGAAGGTGCTCATCGATGTTAAGAGGCTTCGAATAATTGCTATAGGCTCTGGTCTAACATTCCTTGTAATAGCAGCAATAAGGATATCAACTATAATAGGGTGATGTGGAATGGGTAAGGTAGAGGAAGAGGGGGTACTGAGAGAGATAGGAATAGGGATAGGGATGAAGGGGAAGAGGCTGCTACAGCTGAGGTTGATGACTAAGAGAATGGGAATATCATACCGCTACTACTATTATTACTTAATGGTACTTGCCTTACCACTACTACTGGTACAATTCACCACAACCATCCATCAAGATCATAATCTTAATAATTATAACCACATCAACTACATAGTAACCATCCCTACTCCTCCTCATCCCCTTCTTCTTCCTACTACTCCCTTAGCATATGCATCTGATATAGATGACCTTGTGCATCAAGCACTTACAAAGATAAGGGAGGCAGACTCTGCTGGTACAGATACCTCACATCTAGTTGAGAGGCTCAATGCTGCACTCAGCATAATAAGGCAGGTTGAACATGGTGATCTTCCAGGGTCATGCTCAAGCAGGGATGAGTGTCTTGCAACTGCTATAGATATGCTCAACTCTATAGCAGATGATGCTGTAACATTACATAAGCAGAAGGTAAGGGAGAATACAGAGAGGTTCTACATGAACCTACTCGTATATGCACCGATAGGCGCTCTAGCATCATCTGTAGCCTCTACAATACTATATGTGAACCTGAAGGGTTACATGCAGGCAAGGATGATGGAGATGGATGTGAGAGAGGTAAAGGAGGAGTGAGTTAGATGGTAGGGAGAGTTATAGATTCATACATAGTTAAACCATTAAGGTCTAGGCAGTTCCTCATCATATTAGCAGTGCTTATAGCAGTAAGCATGAGCATAGCATATGTTGCATCTGTGCCAAGGAATTATGAGAGGTTTATGAGCCTAAGCACTCTAGGTAGAGGGATGATGGCCTCAGACTACTATCCCTCAAACACTCCTGATATAGGCTTGGGGGATGAGGTCCTCTGGCATATTCAAGTGTATAACAGGATGGGGAGTGCAGAGTACATAGCCATAAGGGTAAAGTTACTCAATGCTGATATGCCAATACCAGATGATAACATGCATACCCCAAGCCCCGTGGAGCATGTATATGAGATGAGGCAAGTTGTTGCTAATGATGCAACAATAACTATGCCCTTGAAGTGGAGTGTAGCAACTGTTACAAGGGAGAGTGGCGATGATGGGGGTAGATATGTTGTAATTAAGGAGATGCTCATCAATGGTGAGAGGATAAGCACAGATGTTAAGAGCAAAGATGGGAGGAACTTCAGGCTTGTCATGGAACTATGGAGGTACAATCCAGAGAGTAGAGTATTCGAGTTCTCATGGCTAGATAGTATGAATGAGAGGAGGAGTGTGTGGAATCAGATATGGTTCAACGTAAGGTAGAGGAAGAAGAGGTAGGGGCAGGCAAGGATAAGAATAATAAGATCAAGTACAAGAGCATAGAGCAGATCCTCAAGATAGAGGATAGGGATGATATGCTTGAGCAACTCGTGCTCTATGCGGTAAGGAACAACTGTAGTAAGGTTAAGGATATAGTTGATATGCTGATGAACAACGATCTTATCAAGACAAGGCTCTTTTCTTCCTCTTCTTCCTCCTCTTCCTCTTCATCAATAACCATAGATGATATTCTAGATGCTGTTAGGAGGCTTGCACATAAGAAGGCTATAATGCTATACAACTCAAGCATAACATCATTCAAGGATTACCTGAAGAATATGTATCTGAGCATGACACTCTGGATAACTGTAATAGTCACTGCTGTAACCATCTTAACAATATATGTGCTTCCAGATGCAATACCATGGAGCATTGTAAGGATAGTTGTAGGAGGGGCCTTTGTGCTCTTCATCCCTGGCTATGCTCTAGTGCAGTTGCTCTTCCCTAGCAGAGAGATGGATGTAATAGAGAGGGTAGCGTTGAGTATAGGTTTGAGCCTTGCTGTTGTTCCATTGACAGGGTTCCTATTGAACTACAGTCCATGGGGCATAAGGCTTGATCCAATTGTTGCATCTATGAGTGCTTTAAGCATAATACTTGCATTGGCAAGTGTTTATAGAGCGTATATGATGAATGTTAAAACTGTGAGAGGAGAGGAGGATGATGATTAGGAGGATGAAAATTCAGATAATCAAAATATCCTTGTTAACGGTTTATTTAGAATGTCTAACAACCAGTTAGGTGTGACTTACTAACCTTTACAGATAGTTCAGGATTCTCCCATATGTAGTAGTGCTTCTCCTGAGCAAGCATTGCAATGTTTGCTACTGCCTTGGCAAGTATATGCCTATCATGTAGTGCAGTGGTTGAGTACTCTCTACTCCTACCAATTGCATTACTTACAGCAAACCTTACCTTGCTCACTACGTTCAGAACCTCCTCTACAGTATCATCATCCATACCTTGCAGAATTGAGTAGCAGTAATCTCTACTTGCTGCTAGCCTACAATTGAACCCATAACTCTCCAACTCCTTCAGTACTCTAACATACTTCCTATCAGGCTCATATACTATCTCTCTCATCCCTGCCTTGACGAAGAATGGATTGTATCTACCCATAACAGCTATGCTCTCAACATACCTCTTCCCTACTAGAGGCATTGTATGCCTTACAAGCATCTTTGCTATGCCTATGCTTCTAAACCTTGGTAGCACAACTACTCTGCTTATAGTTATAAAATCCCTGTTAACCTCCCCTATGCTAGGTACTCTTCCAAGCGCTATGTTCCTTCCCCTGCAAGATGGTGCTGGCATGCTGTAGAGTATGATGCCTACAACCTCCCCCTTGAGAGTTGCATTGAATACATGCTTTATTCCATAAGGTCTACTACCCCTGTAGTGGTACTCCTCTAGCATATGCCAATCATCTATACAACCTTTCTCTATCCTAACATGCTTGAGGAGGGAGCATTCATGATCTGAACCATAGCTCCCATCCTTCACATTACTACTAGCAGTAATAGTAACACTACTGTTACTATTACTACTACTATTACCATCATAATTCTTAACAGTAAACCTGCCTATGCTCTTACCTCTACCATACTCTATGCTTATCCTAGAGCCATAGCCTTTGCGTATAAGCACATCAGGCTTGAGATCATCAGCAAGATCATCATGTGCAGTTGCAATCAACAAGGTCTTCTTCTTTGCCCTTGCAATCTTCTGGAGCATGTACGCAACAACCTTGGCAGTATCCCTATCTAGGGTTGAGCAGAACTCATCAAATACTAGCACTCCATACCTACTCTCTCTTGCTAGAACCTTTGCTACCCTATACCTGTACCTCTGCCCATCACTCAACTCCCTGTAGCGTCTAAGGAATAGATACGCATCGTTAAGCCCAACGCTACTTAGTAGCCTCAGTGCATCATCAGTGCTAGAACCTATGCTCTCCACAAGTATCTCATCCTCATCTATCTTGATGTTATCAGCAATGCATACCTTGCCGAATATCTTATGTTTAGAGATACGTTCTGCAAGTGTCCTAAGCAGTATAGACTTGCCAGATCCAGACTCGCCAGTTATGTATACAACATCCCCAGGCTCAACATCAACCTTTACAGCATCTAGCACTCTGAATATCCTTGTGTTAAGGGCTATCCCAAATGCTTGAGCAACATCTATTGCTCTATCTGTTCTAGGATAGTCTTGCTCAAATACAACATCTATGGAGAATAGCATGAAGGATCCTTAGAAATGATAAAAAGTATATGGTTAGGTACAATAAAAATTAGGTTCTTATGCTTAGTTGTTACTCCTCTTGCTTCTTCTTCTTGTACAATGCTACAGCATATGGCAGTATATCTATCTCTTCTCCTGCCTTCACATCCTTATCAACCCTTATGTACACACTTGGAAGATGCTCTATACTTCGCTCTCTAACTATCTTGCTAACCCACTTTGCTGATATGCCAAATACCTTTGCTATATGCCTGTAGGAGTATGATAGCGAGAGTAGGTGTATGCATAGTTCCTGTAACTCCCTTATGTATGCCCTCATATCAAGATCCTTACTGCTCTTTATCTCATCAAGTATTGAGCGTATAGCCTTGACGCTCTCATTCATTCCTGCTATATGTGATCTAACCTCCTCCTGCTCCTCTTCTAACTGCTTCAACAGAGCAGGGTTGTTCCTTAACTTACTTGTAAGATCCTTAACCATGCTCAATAGATCCTCTAAAGTTATCTGTGCATCTGTTATTGCTAGAAGTATCTCCTTGCTACTTCCTCTTCCACCACCATCACCATTGTAATCAACTCCTGAACCACCTCCATACTCACTATCAATAGCCCTACCTTCTATACCATGCCCATAATCACCATATCCCTCAACTGAATTGTAGTAGTTATCATTACCCATCTTGTTATTGTTTTTGCCCTTTACCTTCAGATACTTCTCTGGCACTGCTTTGAGTATAACTGCTTTAGAGATCTCCTCCCCTAGATCCCTAAGCAGCTTATCAACTATCCTATCTATTGGGTAGCCCATAAGCTCCAACTCCTCTGCAAGTTCTGCTATATCATTAGCCTTTAACCTGTTGAACCTTCTATACTCCTCAAGGAGTTGTTGCTTCTTTATGTTGTATGATGCTAGAGCCTCTAGAGTCATACTTATACTTCATCCTCCCTTATTATGGGAACTTTCTTATTTTTTGCCCTCCACCAGCGCATATAGAATCTATAGTAACATCTTTTGCATAAGTCACTAGCATATATTTCTTTTATGTAAGAACATGACTTACATCTCCTAATATGGGGAATGTTAATATTATTTACCATTTACTTGCACCTCCTAACAGTACCTCCAGCGCTCTATCCTCTTCACCACTTGCACAATCTCTGCTATAGTTGTAGTTACATCCTTATCTTCAACCTCTGGCTCATTTATCCTTACCCACTCCTTTAGGAGCATGCATATAGCCTTTGGATCATCCAAGCCCTTGCCTACCAACACACCTAATATGTATGCCATCTGTATCCTAAGATCCTCATCCAGTATATGCATGGATACTACCATAGCAGCATCTCACCCCATATACTCATAACAACACTAAGCATCTCAACAAGTTCGCTCTCCTTCATGGTGCCTACCCAAGAGGTTATTGCATATGCATTGCTATCAAGCATGAGAGAGTATGGATCATCGATGTATGCATTTCTGCATCTGCTGCTTAAGAATCTGCATACCTCATCTAGATACCTAATGTACTTGTCTGTTAACGTTATAACCCCTTCTTCGTCCTCTTCCACTATACCAAGGTTCATGAGCCTAGTTATTGTATCCTTATTCATATGCAGTTTATTTGTCAGAAGAGATGATGAATGAATTATCTGCACTCTCTCTACCAATGTTAACCTGCTAAAGATGGGATGAATGCAGTCTATGCTGATATTTCTCCATGTATGGAGAAAAATCCCAATAAGATCCTGTATTTTTATTTTATACCCCATGTTGTCAGCTTTACTGTATTTATCCCTAAATATGGGAATTCTATTCATATTTTTCTCTAAATTGTCAAAATATTTAAACTATAACGTTAATATATATAAATTTAGAAGTAAAATTTTTATTCAATTTTGTTGGAAGTATTTTACCTTCACCTATAATAAGTACTAGATACGCTGCTTAACCTGAGTAGGTTGCAATAGATGCTCATCCATGAACCTTCTTACTATGAATCTAAGCAGTTCTGCCCTGCTCCTTATACCATACCTCTTTGCCTCGCTACTAGCAAGGTATCTATCGAGTTCTTTGAGCATCTCCTTAGGCAATGGTATATAATCCCAGTCTTCTCTAGCCATGCACCATCTATTTCTTTGAACTATATTTTAAGTTTTATATAGTAATTACATATTTATGTAAAATATGGTATACTTAGTCATCTACAGGTAATAAATTGCCATTATAATACATGAATGGTAAATACAGTCAGAAATTATACTAAGTTAGTGATAATATAATCTATCGTATAGTTATAGAATGTATATTACATTTGTGAACAGTGCAATATCTACAACGATTTATCTTCGATGATTAATAAACTTACAATAACAAGCTTGCTATCTATGATAACAGTCCTAACAATTACCATGCTTGAAAGTGTATATGCTACTGGAGGTACAAAGCCATGTAGATAAAGAAGTGCGTTGAGCAACCAAGCGATGCTCATTGCTAACATTGAATAACTAAACACGCTTACTAATAGCAACATCTACTGATAATGGCTAGTGCAAACAGGATAAGGCTTGTATGGATAATTGGTCTACAAATACTATAGTTCAGAGCAGTCTTCAGATAAGGGGTAGTGATAGTATACTATCTCTAGGCAAGATACGTTCAGTACATAATACAATTGAGGATTCATTCAACGTGATTGTGTAATGTCCAATGACATGGAAGGGTGTAACCTATAATTCAAGAGGATAGTTCATGGTTATGCTAGTCTATGGTGGGCATGCTTGGTGTGGTTGGTTCAAGGTTCAACATCTACATATGGTAGGTATTTGATGGATAACTATTCTAACCTAAACTCCTTTGCCATTGAGGAATATGTTATTATTGTAAGTATATCTTTTAATATGCTAATTAATATCTGGTTAGTAGCAATATTGTATACCAAGATTTACTACATTCAGGCTCTTAGCCATTATATTGTATATAATAGCCTCCATCTTACCCATTAGGTTGTTAAACCCTAATAAGTAGTGATGTTCAACCTATAGTATGAAGGTAGAAAGAAGGCGTTGCCCTATCTGTGGATGCACTAAGCATTATATAGTTGGATGCGTTAGCCATTGGTTGCACCATAAGGATGAGGATGAAGATAACATACGAGATGAACCCGCCAAGGATAATGGCTAGTCTTAGCAATAGCAATTATAATGATCCCAATACACCCAAGAGGGAGAGGTTCGATCTACAATCGTTGAGTAGTGATCTTGAAAGGTTCTACTGTAGGGTAAGGATGCTCTATGGCTTAGCACATATGATCCACGTTACCGATTCAGTACTTGGTATCCCAAGACTCTCAAGTATAAGCATAGGAAGAGAGATAGTGCAGAAGCATAAGTTGAGGGCAAGGTGTAGCATAAGGGTTAGAGATAGGAATACTAATGCTATCCTTCAACTTGTTACAGATGCGATAATTGCTGGCATAGATGGCCTACTTGTGATCAAGGGTGATGAGCCAAGGCATTCAAGCATAGACTCTGCATTGAAGCCCAGTAGCGTTGTTAAATTCCTGAACGAGCATGGCTTCTCCAAGCATATAAGGTTATACCTCTCGATAGATGCTGAGAACTACAGCGAGGATGAGTTGAACAGGAAGATCAGTGCAGAGCCCCATGGTCTGATAACGCAGAGTCTCTCCTCGCTTGAGCCTTTAGTATCTCTTGCCGATAGGGTAAAGGCTAATAATATGTGTATAGTGCCATGTATAATGGTACCATCTCCAAAGAACAAGGCAAGTGCATCAAGTATAAACCTTGATTGGAGTAGGTATGAGCATGATGTAGAGTCATTTGTGCTTGAAGCATACAGCCTATGTGGGGAGGTTATGATAACATCACCAAATAGTTTTAATGATGGTATAAATATCCTTAAGAGAGTGATGTATGGTAAAGCATATCAGAGAGGCACCGTGCAAAGGGGAAGTGATACCGTAGGAGTAGAGTATAAAGAAAAAGAGGGTGAAAATGGAGGATGGAAGCATGAGTGAAGATATTAAGAGAATAAGTAGGGATGATGCCTCTACTGAGTGTATTAACCCCCTAATGGTGAGGGATGATGGTTAAAGGTAAGAGCAAAGGTATCCCATCAGAGGCAGGTATAGAGAGTTATGCTGTAGGCATATATCCTAGATCACAACTCCTAGTTACAGCAACAAGGAAGAACCATCCAAACCTAGCAGAGCTGTTCAGGAAGGGCAAGAGGTCATGGATGAATGTACAGAGGCGTGCTGGGCTAACCTATATAGCAGATCCAATGATAGACTGGGATGATATATTCAGGCCATTTGCAAGGGTAAAGGGTATCTCGCTTGGTCCATTGAACAGGTTCTTCGAGACCAACACATTCTATAGGAGGTTGATAGTTCATGATGAGTTGGATGGATATGGTAGCATAGCAAAGTCCATGCTTGCTCTAGATCTGATGAAGGAGGATAGGAAGGTAGCATCATTGCCAGATCCATACACATTCACCATGCTTAATGAGAATAGGTATTACAGGAGTTATGAGGATTACATATTTGCAGTAGCAGATATGCTCAATGCTGAGGCAAAGAAACTTGCTAGGGAAGGGGTTGAGATAATACAGTTTAATGCACCATCTATAGCATATGACTTTAATGGTAAAGAGAAGGCAGAGATTAAGGATAGACTTGCACTAATAAAGGATGTCATGGGCAAGGTTAAGAAGGGTGTTAGTAGTAAGGTGTACATATACTTCTACTTTGGTAATATAGCAGGTATATTCGATGAACTGCTAGATATGAAGGTTGATGGGCTAGGTATAGATACATCTAGCACGAAACTAACATCCCTAATTGATTACAACATTGATGTGGATCTTGTTATAGGTATAGTTGATGCAATGAACACAAGGATGGAGGAGGCTAAGAGTATGGCAAGTGCATTGGACTTCATGCTTGGTAAGATTGATGTTAAGCATATAATACTTACTACAAATAACAGCCTTGAGTACCTGCCTTACAAGTTTGCTGTTAAGAAGGTCAGCTTGCTAGGCAAGATAGCTAGGTTATTGACCGCTAAACAGAATGGTTTAATCCTATAGCCATAGCATAATCATAAATTTATTTATGGAGTATGGCTGTGCTTTAAGCAAGTTATCCTAACGTTTAATCCATAAATCCTATATATCTCATCTGTAAGTTGTTGAACCTCTACATCCATAGCTGATTTGAGGGAGTCAACCCTCTTGCTATACTCCTCAAGCATACCCCTTACCCTCCCCATCTCCCTCTCAACACGCTCAAGATCACCATCAATGATCTTAAGCCTATCCTTATATGGCATGATCCTCCCACCGTAGATACTCATGATCCCTTCATACTCCTTGCACTTGTTTATGTAGTACTCAAGCCTATCCATTAGACTATACACATTCTCTATATCCTTATCAGGGTTCTTCAGATGCAGTCTTCCAGATGCTATACCATCGCTCACCCTTCCAAGTACATCTCTCATCACATCTGCATTAACATCCTTCAACCTTGCTGGTTCATCCATAACAGCCTTGAGCATTTCATACTTCTCCTTTTCAAACCCTATCTCATATGCATACTTGCTTATCGCTCTACTCAGCCTAGAGAAGTCCCTTGCTACATCTGCTAGGAGCCTATCATACTCAATCCTTGCGTTAGAGATGATCCTCTCAAGTTCTATATACTCACTAGTCTTGAGTATTGCTTCCCTCATCCTCTTAACCTCTGCCCTCTCCTGTTCAAGGGTATCAAGTTCTTCCCTCATCTCCTTCATCTTTACATTAAAGGCATTGATCTCCTGCTCCATCTGCATAAGCCTTACAATTCTATCCCTGCACCTTGAGTGTGATGATGCATGCTCATCTATGCTCTTTGCAATACTATCAAGCACATCAACATCCCTCTTCATTGCAATGAGTATATCCTTCAATGCTCTAGCCTCAGCAGGGAAGAACTCGTATAGTATCCTCCTATGGGAGCCTGAGGCATCGCCTATCCTGTTCAGCATCCTTTTAGCCTTATCAGAGATAAGTGCTATATCGTTAACACCCTCTGGTTCAGGTAATGGTTTGCTAACCTCAACTATAACATTTGTTATAGTATCCCTTGCCCTCTCTACTATGCCCTTTAATTGTAGAGTGAGCTCATCCCTTACCACTCTCCTCCTCAAGCCCTCAGATATACCTTTCAATGAGTCTATATGCTGGTTAAACCTCCTAGCAATCTTTATGGCTTCTCTAACATTAGATGTATTATCCATACTCTTGCTACTACCACTACCTTCCATATCCAATCTATCAAGCACTGCCATCAACCCTTCAAGGTTTACCTCCAGATAGGATCGATCCTTGTGTTGAGATTTAACATCCTCCTCTTCTCTATCTCTACCTCTACCCTCCCCTTGATCTCCCTTACCCTTTCTTCTAAAGAGTACCATCACATATAGTAGGAGGAGGAGGTTGAAATAGTTATACATGGCTATTATAGCAATAAGTTTATTTTATAGCATGTGAGAGAAGCATCCATGCCAATGCTATTCCTATGTCAAGAGATAGGCTCGCTCAAGAAACCATCATGGCTACTTGACTACGTTAAGCATAACAAGGTAAGTGAGGAGGATAAGGAGAGGGCTAGGAATGATGCTGCCTACATCAACATAAGGTTGCTGGAGGATATAGGACTTGATGTGGTTTATGATGGTGAGGTTAGGAGAGTAGAGATGTATGAGTATCCTATAAGGTATGCAAAAGGCTTCATATTTGCTGGGGAGGTAAGAAGTTTCGATAACAAGTACTACAAGAAGGCTAGATGTGTAGCAAAGGTAGCGTTGAAGAACAACTACCATCTTAACGAGTTCCTCTTCGTCAAGACACATGCAAGGAAGGATGTAAAGATACCCATAACTGGTCCATATACTCTTGCTGACTGGTCATACAACGAGTTCTACAACAGCAAGGAGGAGTTTGTAATGGATATTGCAAGGGAGATGATAAGACCACTCATTCAAGACCTTGTTAATCATGGTGCAAGGATCATCCAGATAGATGAGCCTGCAATGACCACACACCCATCAGAGATGAGGATTGCTGTAGATGCTATAAATGAGTGCACAAAGGGTATAGATGCAAAGTTTGTAGTGCATATATGCTATAGTGGGAATGAGTATAGAGCATTGATACCATATGCAATGGATATAAATGCTCAACAGTTCGCATTGGAGTTTGCAAACAGGGATACATGGAACCTTGGGCTAGACGATGATTCCAGGAGGGGCTATAAAGTGCTTAAAGAGTTCAAGGAGTATGGCTACAGCAAGGAGATAGGCTTGGGTGTTGTTGATGTGCATGTTGATGATATAGAGAGTCCAGAACTGGTTAGGGATAGGATAGTTTATGCAGCAAACATACTTGGGGCTGAGAATATATACGTTAACCCTGACTGTGGGCTTAGAACAAGGAGCAGGAGTATAGCGGTAGAGAAGTTGAGGGTCATGGTCAAGGGTGCTGAACTTGCAAGGAAGGCATTCAGTTGAATTGCAAAGAATAATACTAGTAATTCTTATACGTTTGTTGCTTTTTCTATATTAGAAATTACATAATACTTGACAAGAAAGCCTACGGTTTTAACCATGGGGATGAATTGTCCATATATTTAAATACTTATATGAGGAAATAGTATTTGGCGAGTCGCCAACTCGAGGAGAACTAACTAAAGAAGTAAGACAAGAAGAAAGAAGGAAAAAGGAAGAAGCGGGCTATGGGCTATATGTACATAGCAGGGGCTGGTTGCAAAGCCCAGAACTCGGTAGGATGAGCCCTTCAGGGTAACAAACCGAGAATCTCCTACAATGGAGAGTGTCAAAGGTGTAGGATGCGATACAAATACTATAGGTACATATAGAGCGGTACTAAGCACAGAGGTTGGATACAAGAGTTTACAATATCATTCAGTGTTGTGAAGGTAGTTACTGGTATAATGGGTATAGCAGGAGCAATGTTTGCATTAAGATTGATATATGCTAGGAGGCATAGAAAGAGCTGATAATACCTCGATAGATATCCTTCCTCTCTTTATTTATTAACTAATAAACAATATTATATAAGAATTATGCTCAGGAGACCATCGTTATTGCATCATCGCTCATGCTCTACTACCCCAGGTCTCATCATCGCGTGATTATATTGGTTCAAGCCATTAATCAACCATTCTATTGTAGTGGTCAGTTAGATATGAAGGCTCGGAGTAAGTTAATGTTAAAGATGCCTATGATAGAGTTAAGGATAACCATAACTATGAATATTACATTCATGCTGCATGAAGAATAACTATAGAGAAAGAACGAAAGAAAGAATCTGCTAATAACCAGATTTTAGTAATTTAAATCATATGAAGCGCATCAAGTTTACAAGTACAAATGGCAATCCATTCTTTGAGGCTTATATGTATATTCAGGCTAATAGGAGCGAGTTTGATGAGAAGATCTCTGCTCTTGAATATAGGAGCAGAAGAGCAAGAGAGTTTGTAAAGAAGAAGAGAGCTGCTAGATGGATGTTGAAGAGGATCAAGGTTAATGACAATAGCAGTAAATAGTATCTATCACTTTATTTAGTTAATCAATCAGTTACTCATTGTAACAACAACCTACAATACAATAATTATGGGTGATTATGGAATTGATATGTATGAAGGAGCATATAGCAACAATACCAGAATCACAATTGATTAGATGGAGTAATGCCTTACTTCATCTCCAATCAATACTAAGATACGTTGCAAGATCATCAGATCCAAATACTCGCATGCTTGTAGATGATGCATTATCATGGGTCTCATATCTATCAACTGATATACATAATAGGATAATGGAATGCAATAAATTCTATGATGGTATAAGTAGATAGTGTTACGTTGGCGATTAATATGGTACATGGTCCAAAGTACTCACCATTGGATGTAAAGATTGCAATACTCAAACATGATATAAGGAGAATGGTTAGAACATATGATGTCAACTCAGCATCTATCTTAGCATACTTGGACAAGTTGGTTATTGATATTAACGTTCATGCTAGCAGCAGATCTGATGATGACTATACATGTAATGGCTAGAATGGTTGAAAGTTATTGTAACGAATATCAAATATTTATTTTATCCTGTAGATGAGTCAGTTGAATGATCATATATATTTGTTAGATGGAGAGTAGAGGGAAGAGGGAATATGCTTACTTGATAGTTATGGTGAAAGTTGGTAATTCTTGCATGAATACATGCATAGACATGCTATGATTATTAACCAACACTATTATTAATACCCTCTCCCATCAATCTACAGTATCATCACCAAATTATATAAATAATTATAGAGCGAATAGATAGAAATAAGATATAGTAATCTGTTATATCCTAGTTATTCTTAATTATGAACCCCATAATACTATATTCAATGGTAAGATCTAACTGCACATGCAATAATTGTGATGAAAACTGTTGTAAACAGTCTGTTAATGAGCATGACTGTGGTTATGGATATGAGCATGAGTCAGATAGAGTAGGTATTAAGGATGATGATAGAAAGTATTACCCTCATACTAGCAAGAATGCACTACCAAGTGCAATTAAGGTTCAAGAACTATTCAACATCCTAGACGATGCATTGTATAGAGCCTTCAATGAGTATAAGCCAACATATGGAGAGATGTTCATAGCGTTATTCCAACTACAGCAGAAGCTCTACACATTATACATGAAGGATATAGCAATGAATAGCATTGAGTTGATGAGAATGGAGATGGTAGGTATGATTGGATGTGATGATAGGGATAGTGCTACTAGTAGGTTAGACATCTATACATGAGTAGATAGCATAATAACTGATTTATAAGACACCATTAACTATCTTCAGGTTTATTCTTAGTAGATCATATTCACGCAACATGATGCATTCCAAGCATAGTATTGCTTATTTGCTTATAAATAAAATTTAGTGATGTTTTACACACTAGGCTTGCTTGGCATACTCTTAACTATCTCTGTCAACTCATGAACTATACTGTTTACACTCTCCATGCTTGTTAATGGCTTAACTTCTCTCTCCATGAATGGCATGCTAGGGAGGAGGAAGAGTATCCTCTGCAACTCCTCATTGTTCTCAACATCCCATATGCTTATTCCTCCAGGTGTATCAGCAAATGCATAAGCAGCCTTCAACTTCCCTGCAGCCTTGTAATCCTCATACATCTTGAATGTTTGTGCAAGCATCTTCAACTGTGCCAGCGAGACATCTGTAGGCTCGAAGTTTATCCTCACCCTATCTATCACTAGGTAGAGCATAAGAATATTACAAGTATTAACGATTTAAGTTTATTCATCCATGTATTATATAAGCTCTTATCCTAATAAAGAGATATATACCATACAAGTGATGCAATGTATATGCAGAAGCAAGAGCAGGAGAAAGAGAAGAGACCTATAAGGATACTTGTAGCAAAACTAGGGCTTGATGGGCATGATAGAGGCGCCCTTGTGCTTGCTAGAGCGTTTAGGGACGCTGGTATGGAGGTTATATACTCAGGCTTATTCTGCACACCAGAGCAGGTAGCGAAGATGGCAATAGATGAGGATGTGGACGTTGTAGCGATGAGCCTCTTGAATGGAGCGCATCTAACGTTATTCCCAAGGGTTGCTAAGCTTCTAAGGGAGAAGGGCAGGGATGATATAATCTTACTAGGAGGGGGCATAATACCAGAGCAGGATAAGCCTCTACTTGAGAAGGAAGGTATATTGGGAAACTTTGGCCCTGGCACACCTTTAAGCAGGATAATAGAGTTCATTAGTGAAGAGGTAAGGAAGAAGAGATTGAATAAGTAAGGCTCTGCTATAAACCTCTTACGTATAGATGTTATCTGCATCAATACTACTATTGCTACTCTTACCACTGCTTATCTATCTGTATGGATCATTAACCTTACTTGATTTATAGTAGGATGGTGAAGATATGGTATGATCGATACCCTGCTTACATACACATCGCCTATAATAGGTGGAGTAGTTGGCATCTACTCATACTATGCATTCAAGAGAAGGTTGCATATGGTGAGGCAGTTCATAGATACTCTTGACGATGCACTCTACGATGATAGGATAAGCGAGGATGAGTTCAGATCTCTATGGAGTAGGTTCAAGGCAATGTTTTCTAGCATATAAATATATATAAGAAAGTAAATAGGAAGAAAATAGTAATACATAATACATACGATAGTGTATTTCTTTATGTTAGGGAGTTTTAAACCCATACTTCCTCGAATATGACATATAAGTTGTGATCATTCTATTATTAGTAAGGATAAGATTGATCCCTGCTGCTAGTATACTGAAGGATCTTCTATATGAGTAATGATGTTGATTATGATCTGGCGAAAAATATAACTGAAGATGATGCATCCTATGCAATAATCAATGCAAAGCAAGTAGTAGTTAATATGACTATATACCAAACTGCTCATACAACACTCTTTGCTGTCCATACTCCTAAAGAACTCAAAGGTCTTCCTATTATACCGCTACCAGACCCTTCAGAGCTGTTAGATTATGCTACTGATGTAAGTATAAGCAGATCTGTGGTTGATGCTTGGAATATTTACAGTTTAGAGAATGGAGCAACGAAGGATGAAACTCATAATAATATCAATAGAGAGATCAGCGAAGTGACCCGTTTGGCGAACTAATATATGTAATAAACTCACAACCTGTGATAGATCTAGATGTACCAAAGACTCTGCTAAGGAAGATAAAATAAATTATATGGGAGTATAAGAAGTGCTCATTCTCTCCATATCATTGACCTTATCCTCTTCCCAACCTTCTCAATCTCATGTTCCTCCAATGCTCTCATGTACTTCTCAAATGCATTCTTGCCCTCCTTCTTGTATATGCTAACCCACTCCTCAGCAAACCTTCCTTCCTGTATATCCTTGAGCACTTCCTTCATCCTTGCCTTTACGCTAGCATCTATAACGTAAGGTCCCCTAGTCAAGCCTCCATACCTTGCTGTCTCGCTTACCCTAGCATACATCCCAGTTATCCCATACCTCTGGATCAGATCAACTATGAGTTTCAGTTCATGCAAGCATTCAAAGTATGCTACCTCTGGTCTGTAACCTGCCTCTATAAGCGTCTCGAATGCAGCAAGTATTAGGGAGTGCGCACCTCCACACAGGTTAACCTGCTCCCCAAACCAGTCAGTCTCAACCTCCTCCTTGAATGTAGTCTCTATAACCCCTGCTCTTGTGCATCCTATACCCTTTGCTACTGCTAAGCATCTATCCCATGCCCTACCAGTAGCATCCTGCTCCACTGCTACAAGTGCTGGAGTACCAAAGTTCTCAAGGTAGAGCTCCCTTAGCCTCTGTCCTGGTGCCTTTGGTGCAACCATGAATACATCTACACCATTTGGAGGAACTATCCATCGCCAGTGTATGGCAGCACCATGTGCAAAGCATAACGCCTTACCATCCTTCAGATAAGGTTCTATCTCCTCCTTGTATACTCTAGCCTGCTCCATATCTGGGATGAGGACCATTATAATATCTGCAGCCTTGACAGCATCGCTAACAGATCTTACATCATGCCCATCCTTCACTGCCTGCTCATAGCTCTTGCCCTTCCTTAACCCTACAATCACATTTATGCCTGAATCTCTAAGGTTGTTTGCCTGAGCATTGCCCTGTATCCCATAGCCTAGAACTGCTACTGTCTCATTCCTTATAGGCTCTAAAGATACTTGATCATCAACCCATTGCCTTGCTACTCTGCTTGATTGTGTTGCTTTACTTGTAGCCATTGCCATAGCATAGCAGTAGAGCCTATTAATACCAATTGCCTTGCCTTAGCAGACCAACCAATAGGCAGCCTATAGCAGATACCCTAGTATAAATAAATGAATTTAAGTAAGGATAGGCAAGTTAGTGCTGTTACAAGACTGCCAGAACTGTAAGCAAAGGTAATGTTGAGTTTGAGGGTTTAGGTTCTCTTATTAAGGGCAGCGTTGAGATCAAACCATTAACTGTATTCATAGAACCTAATGGCTCTGGCAAGTCATACACTGCTATGCTTCTATATGCATTGTACAAGGGAATAAGTAGATCTTCAGAATACTTTATTAATAGTTTCAGAAGCATGAATAATAAAACGTTTAAAAAGATAAGAACTAAACAAAACTATTACAATTAAATGTATTTCCATAAGAGAGTACTAGATGATATACATAGAGGTAGTAACTGTGGCGATGTAGATTCAATAATAAATAAAGTTACTAACTAGAAGATTTGTTGCTATTGAGAGTATCGATGAGATGAAAATATAATAAAACCTGGCAGAATATCCAAATCAGAAAAGGTATTAACGATAGAATACATAATACATAATAAAATATTAGTATCATCACAGATCAGTTATATGTCTGCATCACGTTCTGACTATTACAAGATATAGGGCCGTGCAAGTGCAATCATAGAGTACTCTGCTAGGTACCAGTATTATCTAAAGAGATGCCACGACTCACAGGAACATCTGCAGATTTCCTAGCAGAATTGATACGTTTACCAGACGAATACTATCACAGTAATTATAAGATACCTAAAGAATTCGGACAAATAATAGATTTTTGATAATCATATACTTGCAGCATAGATATTTATGTTAGTGATAAAAGAGGTATTGTAGCAGAGTTCATGTATAAGAGTTGTGGATTATCTATCCCAGTTGAAGGCTGCATCTGACATAGCTGAACTTGCTCCTCTTGCTCTGTATCTTATATGTAGTAAGGCCATATAGCATGTTGATACTTGAGGAGCCTGAAGTACACCTCTATCCAAGACTACAGAGGAATGTTGCAAGGCTCTTGGCAATGCTTGCTAGGAGTGGTGTAAGTACTCATCACAACTCATAGTGGTATTCTCCTAGAAGAGTTTAACATTATTGATGCGCTTGGAGAAAGTTAGGCTATATAGAGGATGAGTACCTGCCTATGGACCATCTAAGTGCTTATCTCTTTAAGTATGATGAAGAGAACCATGGTTACATAACTGAGGAGTTGAAGGTAACGGAAGAGGAAGGGATACCACAAGAGGATCTCACTATAGCATTGGAGATGGGAGAGACCCATTAGGATAAGCCGTATAACTGAAGGTACATGAGAAGGAGTGAAGTGTATATACTAGAAGATCCTACTTCTAATGATTATAGATATGTAAAGGAGATATGTAGGAAGATGCTCGTGTAAGAAGGTATAACTAATTATGTGTTAGATTATTATAGCAGCAATCCAGAGTTGAATTGTATAAGAATACAATCTCACTATGATGCATTGATAGTTATTAACGAAGACAGTTTGAACCTACAATAGAATTCTTTAGGGATAGAATTAATAATATAACCAAGATAGCAAAAGTGCTTCATTATAATCGAATAGATGCTAGTACTGCTAGGCAGATAAAGGCATGAAAGACCTACAGAGATAAGGTTATGCTAATGAGTTGCCAGGAATCGTTGATAAACAAGTTGAAATCATACCAGTATTCTATTTGAGCATCTTAAGCACTCAAGCATAACACTACCATCATCATATCTAGCAACTATCCTGAACTTCCTCCCATTGCATAATGGGCATATAGGACATGCCCTAATCCCTCTAACCTTATCCATATCTATCTATACATCAATGTATTATTACACTTACCATTCTTGAGGTCTGCTCTCAGCCCTAGCAATTATCCTTAGCCTCTCAACTCCATTGATCTCATCTATAACTTTAGCAACTGCCTTTGGCACAAGGTGCCTCCACTCCCTCCCTTCAAGCATCAACGTTCTTATCCTGCTTGCATTGTACTCATCCCTGTTGAATAACCTTGGGACCTTGACCCTCATCCCTTCCTTGCTCAAGAGCATCGCTACATACTCATTCCCTGTATATACGAGGTGGAATGGAGGAAGATAAGATCTTAGATGGGCATACCATCTAGCATTATTCTCATCATTTGGTATAGCAAGTATGTAGCATCTCTCAATCATGCTCTTGCCACCATCAATATACTCATCCTTTAAAGCATCATGTATCATCCATACCCTCTCCCCAGCAGTGAATGGATCCTTCTCTAGGTAGTTGAACTGTGCACTTGCTATTGCTATTATAAGTTCATCACACTCCTTGAGTGCCTCTCTAGCAAGCATCAGATGCCCATTGTGGAATGGCTGGAACCTTCCTATCATCAAAGCCCTCTCCATATATCAACTCTCTACTGGAAATAAATAAAAGTTGCATTCAAGGGATGGTAGTTATGATTGTGAAGTGTAACATATGCAATATTGAGATTGATGATGCAATTGTTGATGAGCATGTTGGTAGTGATGAGCATAAGGCTAATCTTGAGAGGATCAAAGGGATGATGAGAGATAAGGTGTATGATGAGGACTCTACGAGGTTAGGAATAGATGCATAAACAACATGATGCTTAACAACTGATCATTATGCTATATGCTTGCCTAACCTGCTCTTCTGAGCCTCAATCTCCTCTCTACTTATCTTCTTGAACAATGGCTTTACATCACCAACAATATGCCCTTCTCTTACCATGAGCCTTGATGCATCGTCCCATCTCTGCTCGTGTATAGAACCTTGCATCTTAAGTTGCTCCCATATCCTCTCTGCAGAGAATGGTATGTATGGCTCAAGGAGTACTGCTAGCGATGCTACAGCATTAACAGATATGTATATGCAGTTGTGTGCACTTGCCTTATCATCCTTACTTTGGCTCTTAACCTTTGCCCATGGTTCTTTGTTCTGAAAGTACTGGTTGAAGTATGATGCAAATGCAACTATCCTCCTCAAGCCCTTATCTATCTCATTCCTCTCTATCAGTGAGCCAACATCTTGCGCTATATGCTTTATAGCATTTATGCTCTCTCTATCACCATCATCGTACTGAGTTGGGATAGTTGATACACCATACCTCTTTGCAAGGTTGAGTGCTCTATTTATGAAGTTACCAATATTGTCTATCAACTCAGTATTAACCCTTGATGCAAACTCATCCCAATCAAAGTTAAGATCCTCTTGGCTGTATGGCGTTATCAATGCTAGATAGAATCTAAGGTAGTCTGGGTTGAATGCGTTTATGAACTCCCTAAGGCTTATGTACCAGTTCCTGCTCTTTGAGATCTTCTGCCCTTGAAGCATGAGATGCCCTCTAGTAGGTATGTAGTCTGGGAGTTTGTAGTTCCCATCACCAAGCCTCATGGCAGGTAGGAAGAGGTAGTGATGATATACTATATCCTTGCCTATGAAGTGGTATATTATACTTGAGTTCCAGAACTCTCTTGCATTATCATTATCATCATCTACAAGCCCGTTCATCCTTGCTAGGAGTAGTGCAGTTGATATGTAGCATAGGTGGTTATCGAACCAGCCATAGAGTACCTTACCCTCACCATCTATAGGGATCCTAACACCCCATGTTATATCCCTAGTTATATCCCAGTCCTGTAACCCTTGCTCTATCCATCTAAGCACATAGTTCTTAACATCCTGCTGTAGGTTACCATTGGTGTTGAGCCATTCCTTGAGCCTATCAGCAAATGCAGATAGCCTAAAGAAGTAGTGTATGCTAGCCCTCTTTACAGGCTCCCTCTTACATATTGCACATTTGGGCTCAAGGATCTGCTCTGGTACCCTACCACAGTTCTCACATGAATCTGAGTACTGGTTATCTGCATTGCAGTATGGACACCTTCCTATAACGTATCTATCTGGCAGGAACTTCTTATCGTATGGGCAGTAGTATTGAACAACCTCCCTCTCGTATATGTAGCCTTTGCTGTAGAGGCTGAGGAAGAACCTCTGCACGAACTCAACATTCTCCTTAGAACTTGTACTATGGAATATATCGAATGAGATACCAAAGGCTCTAAAGTCTTGCTCATCCCTATCATGCCAATGCTTAACATACTCCTCTGGACTCTTACCCTCCTGCTCAGCCTTTATAAGTATTGGTGTGCCAAAGTCATCACTAGCACATACATGGTATGCCTCATAACCCTTGAGCCTAAGGTACCTTGTCATTATATCTGCTGGAAGGTAGGTTGATGCTACATGCCCTAGGTGGATCTCTCCATTAGCATATGGGAGTGCACTGGTCACTATTACCCTCTTCCTCTCATTGCTGTTATTGCTACTATTATTCATACCCCATATAGCACAAATACGTTAAATAAACCAATAGATCACCTTGTAAGATAGGTTATTATGCCCTTAACACTATTCCTTATTGAGTTGATTATATAGGAGGGAGGAGACATGCCACTCTTCTTATACTTAACATGCTCTACCATCCTATCCTCTATTGCTTTATGTGAGTAGCCCTCGCTCAGTAACTGCCTTATGATACCAACCCACTCATTGATACCCTCTATAGTTGCATTGAATACAGCATCTGGCTCACTGCTTATACCAAAGTGTGGCATGAAGAGCATCTCAACATCTAGCCTACTACTCAACCTCTCAACAGTTGCTATTGCCTCATCAGCATCGAATGATGGAGGAGGGGTTGTAGGTATGTAGCATGGATAGTCTGGGTAGAGCATGCTTACAGAATCAGCAGTGATAAGCATAGGTTTGCTACCATTTATGTATACTGCTATCTGGTGTGGTGCATGCCCCTCTGCAGTCACACATCTTAACTCAACACTGCCTAGGTTGATTGTATGCTCACCACCCTTGCTTACACCTATTATTGTATTATTCTCTGGATCAACAGCTATAGGATAGCCGAATGACTCTACATAATCCCCAAACACCTGCTTCACACTTGCTATCAACCTGCTAGGGTCTATGAGATGCTTAACAGCCCTTTCATGTGCAACTATCTTACCCTTACCCTTACTACCTCTAGCTATATGCCCAACAGCACCAGCATGATCTAGATGGAGATGTGTTGGCACTATCCAATCTATATCCTTGGTGCCTATATTCAATGTAGCAAGGGATCTGAGCAGTTCATCTATGCTTGATGCATAGCCAGTATCAACTAGTGCTACCTTGCCAGTGCTATCAACTATGAGATAGCATGCTACTGCCCTTACATTCCCTAAAGCAACTGTATCAACAAGGTATACCTTGCCTCTACCATGATCAATATCTATGCTATTGAGTATCATTATTCATCTATCCACCATTAATAGATCATAGCATAACCATTCAACTATTTAACTCCTTGCCTACTTTACTTACCTATCTATCTACCTACTTCCTTTCCTTCTTTCCTAACTTCCTTCCTTTCTTACTATTACTTTTAATGACTATCTATCTATAACCATCTCTTTGCATACTCCAACTGCTCCTTAGTAGGCTCATCTATCCTTATACCCATAGCCTCTAGAGCATTGATCGCAACCTGCCTATCTATCTCCTCTGGTACACCATACACCTTATTCTTCATCATAGCATGGTTCTTCACTATATACACTATTGAGAGCAACTGATTTGCAAATGATAGAGCCATGACCTCTGGTGGATGACCCTCAGCAGCAACAAGGTTTGCTATCCTACCCTTGCCTATTAGATATATGCTCTTCCCATCTATCCTGTACTCCTCAAGGTTATCCCTAACAACTCTCCTCTCCCTAGCATTGCTCTCAAGCCATCTAACATCTATCTCAACATCGAAGTGCCCAGCATTTGCAAGAATAACACCATCCTTCATAGCCTTGATATGCTCTTGCCTAACAACGTTTATCTGCCCAGTAGCAGTAACTACGATATCAGCATACCTTGCTGCCTCATCCATTGGCATAACAGCAAACCCATCCATGTGTGCCTCTAAAGCCTTGATTGGATCAACCTCTGTAACTATAACCCTAGCACCCATGCCCCTTGCCCTACTTGCTATACCCTTACCAACCCATCCATACCCTGCCACAACAACTACCTTCCCAGCAAGGAGTATGCTTGTTGCTCTCAATATACCATCCATCGTGCTCTGCCCTGTACCATACCTATTATCGAATAGATGTTTAGTGTATGCATTGTTAACTGCTATAACAGGATAGGCTAGTTGCCCTTCATCTGCCAATGCCCTCAACCTTATAACACCAGTTGTTGTCTCTTCAGTACCCCCAATAGGCTTGTAGTTGCTCTTACCCTTGAACTCCTTATGGTAGAGTACATGCATATCAGAACCATCATCTGTTATGGTATCAGGTCTATTTGCAAGTACGGATCTTATGCAAGAGTAGTATTCATCCATACTCTCATCCCTCCATGCATAAACATCTATACCTTGGGAGGCAAGGAATGCTGCAACATCATCCTGTGTACTCAATGGGTTAGCAGCACAAAGGCTCACATCCGCCCCAAGGGTCTTTGCACCCATAACAAGCATTGATGTCTCCTTTGTAACATGGAGGCAGAATGCTACCTTTATGCCATGCAATGGCCTCTCATCCTTTAGCCTATCTATGCTCTTAGCAAGTATGGACATATGCTTACTAGCCCACTCATACGCTAACCTTCCTTTATCTGCAAGTCTTGGGTCTGCAACCTTAGGCATGCGAATGGTTTTATTAATGGCATATTAAACCTTTCATATGCCACTCTTCAGGGTAGCAAGGAAGGATGAGATACCCATAGGCAGAGGCAAGCAGTTTAGAATAAGCGGGAAGGATATAGCAGTATTCAACGTTAATGGCAATTACTATGCTACAGAGGCTTACTGTAGGCATCAGGATGCACCACTTGCTGATGGTACCCTTTATGGTGAGGTTGTTGAGTGCTTCATGCATAGATGGCATTACAATGTTAAGGATGGAAGGTTGTTAGATCATATAAAGGGTGTAAGGCTTGAGACCTATAGGGTTGAGGTTAGAGGGGATGAGATATACGTTGAGTTGTGATTGTAACGAATCATACAGAGTAGAATTGGAATCATCTTTGTTTAGATTAATTATTACTTACACAATACAGTAAAACTAAATATTTCTAATGCTGGCAAAGAATGACTAGTACTGAGGTTGCAGACAGGTATAGCAATATATACACACCATCCTATGTAGAAGCGTATACTCTAATGACTGTTGGCATGAAAGATACAATAACCAAAGTCAGAAGAGATGCGAGTTTCAGTGGGGATTGTCAAGATAAATCCAACATATATGCATAGATCATTCGTCTAGATTGTACACAGTTACTGCTATCTTGACATTCTCATTTCAGTAATACGATGCATATAATTACAGTAGGACTCTTTTATACCAGTAAAGTTACTAGGATTCAACTCCATGGCAAACCTATTCCAATAGGTGGTAGCAAGCGATAGGCTGGATGATAAATTACAACCTATTAGCGAGCTTCCTTAAGGTCTAAGCAAGTTTTTTAGTAGCATAGATATTAACATAGAGAAAGGTATAGAGCATACAGTAGAGATTGCATTTACTGTATAATGACGCTGAGACAGGACCTATTCTTATTTGCTATAGATGAGTGATAAAGCAGGGCATAAAAGGGATAGCACAAAATGCAGCATATAGGCATCATAGCGTATCTACAAAACTCTATGTTGTTTTTGTATCTAGGCTTCGATAGTAAGGTTAAGATATGCTTCAGAGCATGTATAATAATTATGATTAGCATAGTTGTAAACAAGGATAGGAAGAGGCTCATGCTAGACCTTGCTGCATATGTTGCTGAGCATCTCCCTGCTATACCAGCACTCAAGCAAGATAGGATAATGTTGGATGAACTTGCCCATATTGATGTAGAGGAGTTATGCTCAGCCATAAGATCATTCATGAGCATGAGAAGGGTTAACTATTCAATGTATGTTGATCATCCTAGAAGGGAGGTTACACTATACATAGAAGGTAGTAGCAATGAAGAAAGTAAGGATGCTAACAATACCTATAAGGCTCAAGGTCTACTCATCTGCCCACACTGCAACTACACTACAGAGTATGCTGATATCCTAAGCATACACATAAGGGCTCACTACATCTAGTAAAGCCATGTTACGCTCCTCTCCTCTTCCCTAGCAAGTTCATTCAACCTACTCATAACCTCAGATCTTAACCTCTCAACACTCTTAAACTTCTGCACAATTCTACCATCAACTATAAGATCCTTAAGTAGCATCCTGTATCCTTGCTCCTCAAGCCTCCTAGACGCCTCAGAGCCTGCAAGTGTTACAACATCCCTATAGCCTAGCCTGTATACCTGCTTTTTACCAGCCATATCACCCCTCTTTGCTATTGCTCTACCATCAACCTCAACCACCTTGAATGAGAAGTCAACTGGAGGAGCAGCACTAACACTAGTCCCAACACCAAAGCCATCAACCACATCTCTTAACTCTTCTATCTCCTGCTCATCCAAGCCTCCAGATACAAAGATCTTAACATGCCTACCCCCTCTTATGCTCAACTCCCATCTAACCTCCTCTATTATCCTCCTCCTATTACCTCTTCTGCTTGATGGGGTATCAAGCCTAACACCATACAGCCTATCGCCTAACAACTCTAGAGCCATTATTGCTTCAGCCTTCTCATCATAGAGCGTATCTATGAGCATTATCCTCTTCACATCCTCTGGCATTGAAGAGTCGAAGGCCTTCCAAGCATCCTTCTGGCTACCAAATGCAAGGATAAGTGCATGTGGCATGGTACCTATAGGCTTTATATTCATAAGTTCACCAGCAAGCGTGTTGGATACAGCATCGAACCCTGCTATGTATATTGCTCTCTCTATCATTGGTGCTAAAGCAGGATGTGCTCTTCTTGTGCCAAAGGAGAAGAGCAACCTATCTCCTGCTGCAAGCCTTATCCTTGCTGCCTTGCTTGCTATACCTGATGATGAGCAGAGGAATCCTAGGATTGGGTTCTCAAGCACTGCTATATCTGAATAGTTAGCCTCTATCTGGAGCACTGGCTCATAAACTGTTGGTGATACTTGGAAGATCTCACCCTCTTCCATAGCCTTTACGTTGACACCCTTCCTCCCTTCAAGCAACTTTGCCACTTCGTATATGCCAAGCACTATACCCCAGTTACCCTCTACTGGAAGGTGCCTTGCAAACACCTCTATGGTAACTCTAGGGTTCTTCCCTACATGTCTTAGAACCTGCTGGGTGTAGAGGAAGTACACATCAGTTGTCTTGCCTTGTATTATCTCCTCTTCTTTAGCAATCCAGAATAGCCTATCCTTCAGATCACTATGCTTATCAGCAGCATCCATAGTCATATGTGTAGTAGTAGAAGGAGAAGGTTGGTTAAAAACCAATATAATTAGCATACATGTCTATTAACCAACAATAGTAGTTTAATCTCATTGATTTATCTGTATAATTTACTAATCTACTATATATCACCTGCTACTTTCTTAGCCTAATGAAGGAAGATTTAATAAAAACAGCAATAATAAGTATTATCATGACAGTAGTAACAGCAGCAAGTGTTGTAACTGCTAATGCTGCATCGTATGACTCATCCAATGGGGTGTCTACTGACTATCTAGGAGTGGGAGGTGCAAAAGGTAAATAATGATAACATCTCCTTATATAAGTACACAGGGTTTTGCTGGACATAGGGATTATATGGTTTATGTTTATCTAGTTAATAAGGATAAGAAAGGTACTATAGGTGCTGGTTGGCTAGCATATAAGGATAGTAGTAACATTATAAGGAAGTTATCACTAGTGTATGTTGGTGATTCACGCTATCCAGCAGCAGTTCATAATCTAACTGTTGATGTATCATCCCAAACCTGGATAGATGCTACTGTAAGACAGAACGCAGTTAATAGTAACTGTTGGACAGCATCAACCTATGGGCAGACATACAACTGGTGCTTTGATCCAAAACTGACTAATGGTACAGCTGCAGGAAGCAATGCAAGATCAAAAGAGTTGTATAGCGTAGGAGTTAGCGATATGCCAGGATTGTTTGATCAGTTGAAGTTCTATGATTGGAATATAAGGGATTGGAGGTATTTCAGCGAGAGCAATAACTACAAATGCTCAAGTACTGGAGGATATGTACTTGATTGGCTTGCAAAGTACAGCAATGCCCCTGGCAATGCTCAGATAGACAAAGTTGGTACAGGTCCAAGGACATACACTACCGATGAGTGCACCAATGATCAAGATATATGGATACCATATCCATATGAGTAGAGGTGATTGTATTATGAGATCTATGGTATTTGTAATACCAGTTATAGTATCAGCATTGTTGGTAATGGTATTAGCAATTATAGATGGTAGCAATAGTGTATTACTGCCTACATCAACCAATGTAAGTGCAGATGCTAATTTATATGGATGCGATCCAAAATCTCTAGATGATGTTAAACTTAACTTCCCAGTAAGGGAACCAACGTATCTTCCTGAAGGGTACAGACTGGAAGTAGTAGATGCATTATCATACTCCCTGCCTCCAGTTTATAATAGAGTTGCATTATACTATGCAAAGTATGAGATGTGTCATGGAGTACAACTAGGTTATCCAAAGGATGTTATAGTTATACTTGTGACTGATTTAGAGCAGGCAGCAAAGAATGGTGATAAATATGCTCAGATGGTTATCAATGATCCAGTTGAATACTTCAAGAAGGATATTGAATCATACAATAGTGTTATACCAGATGCTGCCAAACTCATAGATAAGCCAGAGAGCACTATACCATTGGTAAGGATGATAGAGGTTAATGGGCATGTAGGTAGTGCTAGAGAACCTATGAAGGGCTACAACGTATTTATAATAAATGATGGAGATAAGAGTGAGAAGGTTGTTGAAGAGCTTAGTGAGGTACGGGCAGGCTTTGTAACATTCTACCATGAGAAGGATAGAACTTTTTACACTATCGAGTCAACATTCCCAGTAGAGGAGATGCTCAAGATAGCAGAGAGCATACGCTAAGCATATACAATCTTTTTATTATTTTTAAAGAATCATGTGCCTGAACATCTTTACACTCTAAACATGGCATCCTTCTCAACCTGTACTGATGTTTCAGCACAGTATTATGTTAATTCGTATTAGCATATCTAGGAAGATTCAAACCAATCCCATTCCCCAGTAAATATGATAGTAAGAGTGGATAATGGTATACCTCCCAAGAGGGTTAGGGAGAAGATATGTAGGCAGGGAAGCATACCTGCTTGAGATGCCCGATTGTACTATACTACTTATCCAAGCCTAAGGGAGATGGAAGAGATTAGGAAGACCCTGAAAGATACATTAGATGAGTTGAAAGAAGAGGAGGAGGGAAGGGAGAGGAGAGGATATAGATAGTACTCAACTGATTTTAATTCGTAGAAGGAAGATTAAGGATGTGGTTGTTGTAGTGCTACTGCTGTAATGCCCTTCTACACGTCTCCTTCACATCGTAGACTTTGAGGCTTATAACCTTACCATCTATCTTTACATGCATATCCCTGTATGCTACCATCTCAACCTCTCTCCCTTCCTTCACTGCACTATCTATGTAGTAGTGTATCCTCCTAGCATCCTCAGCATGGTTCTCAAATGCATAGAGATGGGTTATCTCATGCGATACCCTTCTTGCTAGTTCAAGCATATCTAGATATGAGTGTATAGAGAGATCCCTATCAAGGCATATAGCAAGCGTATACCTTCTACCATGCTTGATGCATACACCATATACGGATCTATAGCCTTCACTAACATTTGCAAATTTGGTTATGCTATCCTGCCTGCATACAACAAGTTCACTCTTCATAGCAAGCCTTATCCCCTCTATGATGCCTAGAGAGAAGAAGATCTTTAACGCAATATATCTAGCAACATCCATGAGCAGTTGGTTCGTATCACCCCTTGCTGGAAAGAAGCCCATACGCTCCATATTATGCTTATTCTTGATAAGTGAACTATCATCACCAAATGCTAGAAATGATTAAATAAAAGGCGCATAGAAGTGGATGAGGGTCAAAATTCAAGCGATGCGTAAGGTGTATGATGGCTACAAGGCTGTTTTGATGCTTGAGGATGGTAGCATATTCAAGGGTATTGGATTTGGCTACCCGTGCAGGGTTATTGGGGAGGTTGTATTCAACACAGGCATGGTTGGGTATACAGAGGCACTAACAGACCCATCATACAGGGGTCAGATGCTATGCTTGACATACCCATTGGTAGGGAACTATGGTGTACCATCATACAGCATAAGGGATAAGTTTGGGCTACCAAAGTACTTCGAGGCTGATAGCATACAGGCTAAAGCATTGATAATACATGAACTCTCCCCCTATGCTAGCCACTGGGCAGCATCAAAGACATTAGACCAATGGCTTTATGAAGAGCATATCCCAGGAATACATGGTATAGATACTAGGGAGTTGACCAAACGTCTAAGGGTTAAAGGTGTTATGATGGGCGTGCTAGAGGTATCAAAGGATGATATAAGCATTGAGGATCTCAAGAGGGAACTTAAGAATGCTCAAAGGTATGATGAGATAAACTTCGTTGAGGAGGTATCAACCAAGCAGGTTATAGAATACAGTGTAGATGAGCCTAATGGTACTGTAGTGCTAATAGATACTGGTACAAAGTACAGCATAATAAGGAACCTGCTCCGTACTGGCTACAATGTTGTTAGGCTTCCATACAACTCAAGCATATCAGATGTACTCTCATACAAGCCTGATGGTGTGCTCTTGAGTAATGGACCGGGTGACCCAAGGTTGTGCAGAGAAACTATAGAACTTGCTAGAGACCTTCTTGATAGAGATATGCCAGTGCTTGGTATATGCTTAGGGGAGCAGATACTTGCACTTGCATCTGGTGCAGAGACTTACAAGTTGCAGTATGGGCATAGGGGACAGAACAAGCCATGCATAAACCTAAGGGATGGGAGATGCTACATAACAAGCCAGAACCATGGCTACTGTGTAAAGCCAGATACCCTTAAAGGCACCAACTTCGATGTATGGTTCCTTAACGCTGATGATAAGACCGTTGAAGGTATAATCCATAATGATAAACCTATAATAGCTGTTCAATTCCATCCAGAGGCAGCACCAGGACCCTATGACTGTATGTACATCTTCGATATGCTTGCTGATATGATGAGAGGAGGTTAGTTGTAATGCCATTACAGAGTGTAAGGAAGGTTCTAGTTCTTGGGAGTGGGGGGATAAAGATAGGGGAGGCAGGGGAGTTCGACTACTCTGGGAGCCAATGCTTAAAGGCTATAAGCGAGGAGGGCGTGCAGACAGTACTGGTTAACCCAAACGTAGCAACCATACAGACTGATACAAGGCTTGCTGATAGAGTCTATCTCCTTCCAGTAACCCCAACTATGGTTGCTCGTGTTATAGAGCAGGAGAGGCCAGATGGTATAATGCTTGGGTTTGGGGGGCAGACAGCATTAAACTGTGGTGTAGCGCTCAAGAAGCAGGGCATACTTGATAGATATGGTGTAAAGGTTCTAGGCACTTCAGTAGAGTCTATAGAGATTGCAAGTGATAGAGAACTCTTCAAGCAGACTATGCGCAACAACAACATAGAGATAGTTAGAGGCAAGGCAGCGCATAGCATGGATGAGGCATTAGCAATAGTGAAGGATTTGGGCTACCCTGTGATGATAAGGGTAGCATTCACTCTTGGGGGCAAGGGTTCAGGGATTGCACATAATGAGTATGAGTTGTATGAGATAGTGCAGAGAGGCTTAGCAGCAAGCATGATACACCAAGTTATGCTTGAGGAGTACATTGGGCACTGGAAGCAGATAGAGTATGAGATAATGAGGGATTACAAGGGCAATGCAATAACAGTATGCAACATGGAGAATATACTTGCAATGAGGGTCCATACGGGAGATAACATTGTAATTGCCCCTTCCCAGACCATAAACAACCATGAGTACCATATGCTTAGGAGTGTAGGGATAAGGGCGGTTGAAGCATGCAAGGTTGTTGGAGAATGCAACATACAGTTTGCTCTAGAGCCAAACTCTGAGCGTTACGCTGTTATAGAGATAAATCCAAGGCTCTCAAGGTCATCAGCACTAGCAAGCAAGGCTACAGGCTACCCATTAGCATACATGGCAGCAAAGCTTGCTCTAGGCTATACTCTTGATGAGTTACTTAATAAGATAACGAAGATGACTACAGCATGCTTCGAGCCATCCCTTGATTATGTTGTTGTAAAAGTACCAAGGTGGGACTTTAAGAAGTTTGATAGAGCGAATAGGAAGTTAGGTACACAGATGAAGTCAGTAGGGGAGGTTATGGCAATAGCAAGGACATTTGAGGAAGCAATCCAGAAGGCATACAGGATGCTTGACATAGGACTTGATGGAGTGCTTAGGAGAGAGGTTAAGGTATTTAGAAGTGAGGAGGAGTTGGAGGATGCTATAATGAATCCAGATGATGAGATACTCCTTAACATTATCGATGCTTTAAGGCTAGGATGGAGTGTTGAGAGGATATCAAGGTTAACACCTATAGATCCATGGTTCATCTACAGGCTCAAGAATATAGTTGAGATGGAGAATGCATTGAAGAGCCTTAAGCATCTAGATGAGGATGTTATAAGGGAGGCAAAGAGGCTTGGGTTCTCAGATAGGCAGATAGCAAGATATCTAAGGATGGATGAGGATGATGTAAGGAGGTTCAGGAAGGCAAGGGGGATAGTACCAGTTGTGAAGCAGATAGACACACTTGCAGCAGAGTGGCCTGCAAAGACCAACTACCTGTACATGACCTATGGTGGGATTGCAGATGATATACAGGTTCAAGCAAGGGATGTGGATGCTGCTGTTGCTAACACTACAGATGCTAATGCTACTAACTCTAATGGTAATGGTAGGGTTATAGTTATTGGGGCAGGAACGTACAGGATAGGCTCTAGCGTTGAGTTCGATTGGGCAACTGTTAACATGGTCTGGGGGCTGAAGGAGCACGGCTTCAGAGAGGTTGCTATAATAAACTGTAACCCAGAGACTGTATCTACAGATTACGATGTGAGCGATAGGCTCTACTTTGAGGAACTAACCCTAGAGAGGGTTCTAGATGTGTATGAGAAGGAGATGCCAGAAGGGATAGTTACATGTGTTGGAGGGCAGGTAGCAAACAACCTCACACCAAAACTTGCAGAACATGGTGCAAGGATACTTGGCACAAGCAAAGATGATATAGATAGGGCAGAGGATAGGGCAAAGTTCAGTGCACTTCTAGATATGCTAGGGATAAAGCAACCAGCATGGCAGGAGTTCACAAGCATAGATAAGGCTAAGGGGTTCTGTAGGAGCATAGGCTACCCAGTACTTGTTAGACCATCTTACGTGCTTAGTGGTTCTGCTATGCGTGTAATATGGGATGAGAGCAACCTTGAGCATTACCTTAGCATGGCAGCAGAGGTTAGCCCTGAGCATCCTGTAGTGATAAGCAAGTTCATCACAGATGCTCTAGAGGTTGAGGTTGATGGTGTTGCAGATGGTAATGGTAATGTTCTCATAGGCGCTATTATAGAGCATGTTGAGAGTGCTGGCATACACTCTGGGGATGCTATGATGGTTATCCCTCCATGGAGGTTAAGCAGCAAACATATACATACGCTTAGGGAGTATACGTATGCTATAGCAAGGGCATTGAGGATAAAGGGTCCATTCAACATTCAGTACATAGTCAAGGGGGATGATGTATACGTTATAGAGTGTAATGTTAGAGCATCAAGATCTATGCCTTATGTATCGAAGTTCACTGGCATAAACCTGATCACTCTAGCAGCAGGGGTTATAGCAGGCAAGGCATTGCCAGAGATGGATGAACCATGGATAAATGCAAAGGGGTTTGCTGTTAAAGTGCCCCAGTTCTCATTCATGCAGTTGGAGGGTGCAGATATAGTGCTTGGTGTTGAGATGAAGTCAACTGGAGAGGTTGCATGCTTTGGAGATACATTCTACGATGCACTATCTAAAGCATTGATGGCAGCAGGGTATAGCCTTGCATCAAGGGGCTCAGTGCTTATAACAGTAGGGGGAGCGATGAAGAGGAGGATACTCCCAATAGTATCTACTCTTAAAGCAATGGGCTTCAGCATATATGCTACTGAGCATACAGCAGAGTTCTTGCTTGAGAATGGGTTCAAGGATGTGCAGATAGTGTACAAGATAAGCGAGCCTAACAGGAAGCCAAACATTGCTGATCTACTCCATGCTAGAGCAGTAGACTTCATCATAAACGTGCCAAGCACACTAACTATAGAGAAGTATGCTGAGATGCTTGAGGATGAGTATATGATAAGGAGGAAGGCAGTTGAGATGGGCATACCTGTATTCACAAACTTGGATGTTGCTAACCTCTTCATAAAGACACTTGAGTGGATGAGAAGCAATGAGCCAAGTGTAAAACCACTACAACACTACAAGCTATTATAAGGCTTGTATGAAGGATGTGGTTGTTAATTATAATGATGATGGTAAGGTAATGTTAAGTGAATATGCCAGTGTATAAATTGAAACTAATCATAATCCAACAACAACAAACAGTAATTAGCAGTAACCATAAACAATCAAACATAAGCAATGAGCAATAAGAAGTAAATAAGCAATAACAACAACATCTATACTGATAGTATGATATCATTCAATGTATTCTCATCCCCAATAACAGAGCCATCTAACGTAACTATAGCTGCCCTTGCTATACCTTTACCACCGATGATCTTGGTAAGTGTGGTTGATGTATTGATAGCATCAACCTTATGGGCATGTAAAGGCCTTATGTACCTGTTAAAGCTTGGCACCACTATAACCTCAAGCATGTCATGCTTACCTTCATCGTATTCATGATGGCTCCTAACCTTTAGGATGAGCCATACCCTCTCCCCATCTAGTATGCTATCTCTCCTTGAGACTACAGGGTGTAGATGGCCCATGATGATCCTCCTAACCCCAGTACTCTTAGGTATTGTATGACCATGTATGAAGAGTGTATCATCAATAAGCATACCTTTACTGCTCATCAACCTAACATGATCTGGAAGCAATAGCCTCAAGTATGAGTCATGGTTCCCAGGCACTATGTAGAGTTCATCAACATGCCTTGCAAGTTCGGTTATGAACAAAGGTATATTCTTCCGCTCCTCTACACTCATACCTTTGATACTATCCTTGATATCCCCTAGGAGTATTATGCCATTGCACTGCTCATAATCTGCTATTGAAAGTATCTCATCAAGCATCTCATGCACATAACCATCATCCATAACCCTTACTCCCTTGAGTCTATGCTCAAACCCTATGTGTAGGTCTGCTGCTACAAGGTATCTAGCCCATTTATAAGCGCCATCATCACCCTTCTCTTTCCTCTCCCCATCCCTATCCCTCTTCTTCCCCTCTCCTCCACCCTCCCTCTTCTCCTCTCCCTCATCATCTATCCTTGTATCTTCACCATGATGCTCAACTATAAGGAGTGGATGCTCCTTGATCATCCTAATTCTAAGCATAGTAAATAGATGGTGTTAGAGGTAAATAATGGTTAACTTGTATTTCATACCATCACACTAACTAACTTACTTGCCAACATCCATCTCTGCAACAAACTCTACCATCCCATCATCCTTAACCTTAAGATCAACTGCTACTGTAACACCTATCTTGAGGTCTTTGATCTTGTTTATAACCTTGCATATTAGGCCACCATCAACACCATTGAAGCGAACGAGGGCATAGGCTGTACAACCATCATTATAACTATCATTATCATCACTATTACCATTAACATATGTGTATGAATAGAGTATGCCACTCTTCTCTACCTCAACCCATTTATCCAACCTCTTAAAGCATCTACTGCAGTATAGCCTTGGTGGTAGATATGCTCTGTTGCATTCATCACATCTACTTGCCATTATCCTCCCATTCAATGCTTCCCTAAAGAACCTCTCTCCTGCTACCCCTAGAGTATATACGTAATCGAGTTCTATGCTATCATGCCAGTAACCATCGATGTTGCTCATATCCATCACATCACAATGGTTTGAAGTACACTATATCGGTTATAGCACCCTTCCTCTCCTCCCTACTCCTCCATACAGCCTTAACCCTCATGCCTACATGCACATCCTCTGGCCTAACCTCTCCAAGGAGATGCATTATACCCATTCCTTGGGATGCACCATCAAGTTCTATTACAGCAACTATTACTGGATTGCTCATCCTCCTAGCCTGCTTATCTATGTATGATATGGAGTATGTATTAACACACCCAGTATCATAAACGTATACCCAATCATCAATCTGAGCAAAGTCAAGTTCGCAGAATATCCTTGGTGGTACAAGTACTCTCTTGCATACCTTGCATCTGCTCCCTACAATCCTTCCACTCCTCAACCCCTCAAGGAACCTGCCTACTGCTATACCTGTATCCCATCTGTATCTGAACCTTGCTGAGTACCTTATGCTCATATACTTGCCATCCCTCAGATCACCCTCTCTAACCTCTATCCCAGCGTAGTTGTTGCTACCTAGTGTGTTAGGTTCTCTACCTTCACTTGCACTAACACTAATATCCTGCCCTTTCTTTGCCATTCCCTCTTTCATACCCTTTACCTATCCTCCCAATCTCCCTCATTCAACCCAACTCAACCTCTCATCTCTATCCTTACTACCATCATGATCTCATTATTATAACAGAACTGAACTGCATTAGATCGCCCCATGCCTGTGCTAATCCAGTTCTAACATCCTTCTTCACCTGCCTCTTACCTGCATTGCCACTCAACTGCCAGAATATCTCGCATACCTTCATCATCCCTGCAGCTGCTATTGGGTTACCTACACCTAGCAAACCTCCAGATGGGTTAACAGGCATATCACCATCCCTTGCTGTAACACCAGCAACTGTCATCTCTGCAGCCTTACCCTTATCTGCAAGACCTAACCCCTCTAGATGGTGCAACTCCTTGTATGAGAATGGATCATACACCTCAGCAACATCTATCTCTCTTCTCGGCTCCTCTATACCAGCCATCCTGTATGCCATCCTTGCAGCCTCTGCAAGGTATGCGGGATATGCCAGTTCCCTATTTGTCCAGTAAGCACTATCTATGCTCCATCCTACACCATCTATCCATACTGGCTCCTTGCATATCTTCCTTGCAGTATCCTCAGATGCAAGTACTACTGCAGCAGCACCATCGCTTGGAGGGCTACTATCTAACCTCTTTATTGGCCACACTATAGGCTCTGATCTCATAACATCTTCAACAGTTATCCTTGCTGCAAGCTGTGCACATGGATGGTCAAGTGCATTACGCTTGTTCTTAACAGCAACATGTGCTATCTCCTCCTCGCTTACCCCATAAACATGCATATACCTACGCATCTCTAGAGCAAATATCCAGAGGAGGTTGATACCCAAAGGCCTCTCAAGTGTATGATCGAATATGCCCCAGAAAGCATACTGGGGATGTGGATGCAACGATGACATCTTCTCCTCACACACAACCAAGCATGTATCGAAGAGGCCAGAGGCAACGTGCCACCATCCTGCTATTGGTGCAAAGACACCAGTACCTCCACCAACGAATACCCTTGTGTATGGCTTGCCAACAGCTCCAGCACCATCAAGCAGGTACTCACCCTTCATATGCACGCCATCGAATGCATCTGGTGCAGAGCCAAGCACTACAGCATCCACATCCCTTATAGATATACCTGCTGACTCTACTGCCATGCTTGCTGCTTCAAAGCAGAGCTCCTTCCCTGTCTCAAGCATCCTTCTCCTGAAGAGCGTCATACCAGCACCAACTACAGCAACCTTACGCTTGATCACCATATTCTTCTTACCCACCATAACCTCATCATTGATTGCTGAGAATAACAACTGCACCAGATGCTGTTGGTAAGCCTCTCCAACTCTGCACTAGTGCTCTCCTTGCACCCTGCACCTGCATGCTCCCAGCACTGCCCCTAAGTTGTAGAGTAGCCTCAAGAACCCTATGCATGCCTGTAGCCTCAACAAGGTAACCTACACCAAGCGAGCCACCAGATGGGTTAACAGGCATATCACCATCCCTTGCTGTACACCCCTCATTGACCAACATGCTTGCCTCACCCTTCCTGCATAACCTTAGAGCCTCCATATGCTGCAACTCCTTGTATGAGAACGTATCATCTATCTCAGCAAGATCAATGTACTTGCTAAGTTCATCAATCTCTATACCAGCCATCCTGTATGCCATCTCTGCAGCAAGGGATGCATAGGTAGCATCTGCAAGGTCCCTATCATGTATCCATGGTGTATCTGAGCACAAGCCTACACCATCTATCCATACAATACCATTAGTGCTACCTTTGAGCATCCTTGCCTTATGCTCAGATGCAAGTACAACAACTATAGATGCATCTGCATAGTTGCTTACCTCCATGCTGGTTAGAGGGTATGCTACAACAGGGGATGAGAGAACAGTACTGCTATCCACATTTGAAGCATAACATGCTCTTGGGTTTGCTAGAGCATTACCCTTATTCTTCGATACAACATTCGCACATGACTCCCTGCTATTGCCAGTCTCATATAGGAACCTGTTCATCTCCAAGCCTGCAATGAAGTAAGGATCTATATCAGGATTGATGCCTCTAATATACACAGGGTCTAGGGCAAACCTTACTATCTCCTTCCTGCTTACAACATCTGAGAGCTTGCTGTGAGCCTCAACAACAGCTACATCAACAAGCCCTGACCTTATCTGCATGAACCCAGTTATCAACCCATATAGCCCATCTGCAGCAACTGTGCATAATGGTCTTAGCACAGCACCAAGTTGGTCTGGCATATACTCATCTGATATCATGTTGCCTTCCCAGAAGTCCTCCGTGCAGCATATGAAACTTATTCTATCCTCCTTCCTAACTATGATGCCTGCATCCTCATACGCCATCCTTGCAGCAAGGAACATGAGCTCCTTGTAGGAGTAGCGTGTTGTGCTAGTGCTAGTGTTAGTATTAGTAGTATCTGAATTGGATGGATGATCTTTGGTTGATGCCCTCTCAGCAAAACCAGCATAGCCTATACCAACTATCCCTACCCTCTCCCCTTTAGGTATGATATCCATCACCTCTATAATCATCAGTAAAGATCATCCTCATCACCATCCTTTAAGTTGAAGATCGTGCATCTACCCATATAACACCCCATAGAAGGTGCTCAGAGCGGTACCAACTGCCTCATAGCCAATCTAGCATAGATCTTGTTATACTCACCATCCTTGAACAATGTGTAGAGCTCGTCCATGAACTTGATCACCTTATCCTTACCTTCACCATCTAGAGTGATGAGGTTCATTGCTGCCCTTAGTGATGCCTTTGTTATCCTATGATCAGTGTATGCCAATGCATCATCCATCTCCAACCCCTTCCTTACAACATACTCAACTAGAGTGTTGAATATATCGATGTTCCTTGCCCTAACATGTGCAAAGCCCCTTATGTACTGTGCATAATCTGCAACCATACATGCAAGTTCATAATCTATCATGGCTAGATCCTTAACCACTCTTGTGAAGTGCTCAACGAACTCCATCTCCTTGTTGTACCTTACAGAGTGCTTGTGCATGAACGAGAGCTTCCAGAGTAACCAGAGTCTGATATAACCTCCTATGCTTGTTAGGTCTATTGAGATGGGTTTACCATCGTACCTCCTCCTCTCTATATACTCTGGCCATGAAGGGATCAACCTGCATATCGTATCATGGATGCGTTTTGGTACCATACCATACATCTCCTCAACGTTTGGTTGTAGCAGTGCCTCAACCTTAACTATAACATCCTTTCCCTTGCCATATGCATCTCTATAATGGAGTGTATCTGTTATAACCTTCCTTGACTTTATCCTTGCAACCTCAAATGGTCCCTCCCATCTCATCAATCTTCCAGCAAGGTGCATTGCATATATCCTACTAAGCCTGAACGTACCATCGCCCCTCTCCCTATCTATGTTAATAATAGCCAGCACCATCCTCATGTACCTATCTGCATGGTGCCAGCCCTCGAACTCTACAAGTTGCCCTATACCTTCAGCAATTATCTTGATGAGAGTATCTGGTATACTTCTATCGTTATTACTACTATCATTATTGTTGTTGTTAGCACTCAACCTCTTGATCAACTCTACATACCTATCAGCATCCCTCTTACCCCTTGAGAGCATAACCCTTCTATGGTTCCTAGAGAGTATCTCTTCCATACTCTGCTCAGTTATATCTGTGGTATCTGCAGTTACCTCCCTCTTCTTCCTCATCATCATAACCCCAGCATCTCTGTTGCTATCCTCCAACAACATCATCATGATATGCTTATAACCTATCTTGAATGCTTCTATGTTATCATCCATGACTTTACCAGAGAACCTCTCCTCTATAGCATCTATATATGAGTCCTTGCTTATTGGTAGTGCATTTGATGCTGCAAGAGCACCTAGTAGTATGGTATTTGCATACACAGGCTTCATACCATGTGCAAGTGCAAGTTCATGTGCATCTATACCAAGATATCGCCCAACTAGCCTCTTGAGCACTGCTATCTGCTCATCTACAGGGATCAGGTTCTTTGTTATGGGCATCTTCTCAACGGTTGTTAAAAACCTATGCTCATTGACTATTGCTGTAGAGTCAGCCTTGAGTAGACCATCACCTGCAAACCTAACAGCCTCTGCAAGCTCTTGCGCTACCATAACATCAACACTAGCGGTATGAAACCTCTCAGCAATTACCACCCTCTCAGGCAACTCAAACTCGAGTGGGGATACAAAGGCTACAGCACTATACACGGAGCCATTCCTCTGTGCAAGCCCTGGTATCATGTACCTATACTCGAGGTCTGTCCTATATGCTATCCTATCAAGCATGCCATTCTCCTTTGCAATCCTCTCCCTCTCTATAATCACTGCCCTGTATAGTACCTCGCTTATCGTGCCTCCACCCTGACCTCCAACAGATGGTACAAGCACTCTATACACCCTTAGCCTGCTACTGAGCATCGTATCTCACCCTAGATGCCACCTCCTACACCATCTTGCCTCCCCATCATCCCCTTCTCACCCCTACTCTCTACCTTCCATCCATCCACCTTTGCTCCTCTCCCCATAAGCATCCTTATAGCATACATATTCAGTCTATGCATGAACCTCTCCCACCTTGTTGGGTTATACACTATCCTTACCCTGTAGGTTGATGGACAGAGCCCAAATATGCTGGTTATACCACATATACCACAACCAGTGCATGTATCCTCAGTCTGCTTTATGTAACCTGTCCTCAATGGGTTTGGGTTCTTGACCATGGTTACACTTGGACAACCAGAGTACTTCTCACATGGGAAGCAGCCAGAGCATATCTCCTCATCTATCCTGTACTTGACCTGCTCAACCCTCCTCCCTTTATCTATCATGCTCTCAATTACTGGTTGCTCCCTCCTCATCCTTGCTAGTGTACACTCACCATCACATATTATGACACGTACACCCTTCTCTACCATATATGCCTCGAGCATAGTCTCAAGCGTGCTATAGAAGTCGAATGGGTTTACTCTCCTTATCCATCTTACCCCATGTGCCCTTAGTATAGACTCTATACTTGCTCTTGTTGGGAACTCTCCAGCATAGTTCATGCTTAAAGGTTCTCCTTGGGTTGTTGCAGTAGTAGTGCTATGGACCTTGCTTGCAGGGTTTGGCTGGTGCCCTGTCATTGCTGTCCAGTAGTTCTCAAATATGATGAAGATTATGTTAACATCGCTATCATTGCTTATGTTATATAGTAGGTTATCAACATTAGTTACCCCTCTATGGAAGAACGTACCATCGCCCATTACTGCTATAACCCTCCTCTTGTATAACTTTGATAACCCAAGTGCAGAGTCAAGGGAGGTCCCCATACCTGTAAATGTATCTGATGCCTCAAATGGAGGTAGACGTGCCATTGTGTAGCACCCGCTATCCCCAGTGTATATACTCCTCCCAAAACGTTCATCAAGCCATCTTATTGCAGTGAATATAGGCCTCTCTGGGCAGCCAGTGCAGAACGTTGGGTTCCTTGCAACCCTCACCTTAAGCGTGCTCCTTATAGCCCTCTCCTTATGCTTCATGATCTCTGAGAGCCTCTCCCTAGGCATGGTATAGTAAGGTTCTACAAGCGAGAGCATCCTAGACAATGATTCAAGCAGTGCATCAACATCCAATGCACCTGTAGGTGGTATGAACCCTCCATTGCTCATCTTGCCATATACCTTGCTGTTGATACCTGCAGCATGTAGTATGCTCCTTATACTCTCCTCTATGTAGAATGGTGCTCCCTCCTCCACTATAAAGAGCATCTCCTTGTCAGCAGCAAACCTTATGATCTCCTCTGGCACTATAGGATAAACAACGTTAAGGTTGAGTAGATCGTATACACAACTCCCACTCACATCTGCCCTACCAAGTTCATACATGGCTGTTATAAAAGAGTTGAATATTCCACCATGGGTTATGAACCCTATATTGCTACCCTTGCTACTACTGATGCTATTTCTACTACCACTCTTCTCTTCTCTGCTATCACCAATTATGTAGTCGTTAAGCCTATTGCTTGCTATGTAATCCATAGCCCTGGGTATCCTCTCACTGTACTTCTCTACCGCATGCAACTTTGCGGTATCTGTTAACGTATACCTGCTCAGATCTGGCTCCCATATGCTCTTCCTATCCTTAACGCTTACCTCTGGCCTCTTTATATCATCCTCACATACTATAGAGCCTATGCAGTTTGCTGCCATTGGTCTTAGAAGTAGCATAACTGGCATGTTTGAGTACTCTGAGAGCCTGAATGCATGCTTTGCTAGCCTGTATACATGCATTGGGCTCCCTATAGGGTCTATAACTGGGATAGCAAACCCCTTGCCGTACATGTAGCTCTTCATCTCAACTGTAGTACTCTCAGTCTCATAATCCTCCCCAACCACTATCACAGCGGAGCCCACTGTACCAGATGAGGTTATGTGAGCAAGTACATCTGCAGCAACATTGGTCCCAACAACCTTCCAGTTAACAAACCCATGTATCCTATCGTACACTGATGCAAGTAACTTTGTTGCAGCAGATGCCTCGTTGGTTGATGACTCGAAGAATATGCCTAGATCCTTCAGTAACGTGCTTGACTCTGATAGCATATCTATTAGGTCTGCTGTTGGTGCACCAGGATAGCCAGCAGCATAACTTATCCCTGACTCTAACGCTGCCCTTATTATTGCTAGAGGAGCGTCAACAACTATACGCTCCCCCTTCCTTGCTAGTAGTAGATCTAGTGTATCCCTCCTCTTCCTTATCCTATCCTCAGCACCCTTAGGAGGGATGTACCTCTCTCTTGTTATCATAAAATATTTACGTTAACCCCATTCATTAACGTTACCTTTAATAATGTATAATCTATCTATTGGATGCTAGATTGATCTACTATCTAACTCCAATCCATGCTTTAGTGTAAGTATTACATGTTATAATTATATAAATGAAAAATAGAAAGGTAAATAGATGGTAACCAGTTGGTATGACATAAGATGTGATGTGCCCAAAAAGGTTAATACATAATCTAGGTATCTAGATATAGATGACACTCTTCAAGCAAGAGTTAAGGCAGGCTTTGAGCATCTTCTATCAGCCAAAGAGTGATCATGCACTACAACTGCTAGAGTCTCTAGGCGATATTATGGAGAGGTATGTGATGCCAGATGCAAGGAGGATAGATGCCGAAGGGGTATTCCCAATTGAGAGTGTTAAGAGGCTCTCAGATCATGGGTTTTGTAAGATCCCATTCAAGGCAAGGTATGGAGGGTTTGAACTACCATACCCAATATACATCTCTGCTCTAGAGATGCTTGGTATGGCATGTGCAAGCACTGGGCTCTCACTTGCAATACACTGTACGGTATGCTCTGGCATAGAGATGTTTGGTAACGAGGAGCAGAAGGAGAGGTATCTGAAGCCACTCATAGATGGTAGGATGCTAGGGGCATTTGCATTAACTGAGCCTGAGGCTGGTTCAGATGCAAAAGCAGTAAAGACAAGGGCTAGGCTTGATGGTGATGGTAAGAACAGCAACTACTACATAATAGATGGGAGGAAGAGGTTCATAACAAATGGGGGTGTTGCAGATGTATACTTTGTATTTGCTGTAACAGATAATGGATACTCTCTCTTCCTAGTTGATAAGGATAGCCCTGGCTTAAAGGTTGGTAGATGTATGGATAAGATGGGTGTTAGAGGTTCTCCCCTAGTGGAGTTGCAGTTAGATGAGTGTATGGTTCCAAGGGAGAACCTAGTGGGAGAGGAGGGTAAAGGCTACCATTATGCCATGGAGATGCTTCATACTGGTAGGATTGGGATAGCAGCACTCTCCGTTGGTATAGCACAGATAGCATTCGAGAAGTCGCTAGAGTATAGCAAGAGGAGGCAAGCATTCGGTAAGCCAATAGCAGAGTTTCAGATGATAAGAGAGAAGCTTGCAGATATGCATATGATGATCTCTGCAGCAAGGTATCTAACCTTAAGTGCAGCATGGGCTAAGCATAATGGGTTAGATGATTATGCATTGAAGGCTGCAGAGGCAAAGCTCTTTGCATCTGAGACAGCAAAGATGGTGAGTGATGAGGCAATACAGATACATGGCGCATATGGGTATGTTGATGAGTTCGATGTTAATAGGCACTGGAGGGATGCAAGGATGATGAGTATAGGGGAAGGTACATCGGAGATAATGAGGCTTATAATATCACATAGACTATTAAGGAGATCAGACGAATCTGATTCATGATTATCATGATGATCATGAAGAAGAATAATACTTGAATGAAGATGCCATGCTTATCAATAATAAATAATATAATATAATATAAATATAACATTAATCCATAGCCACTAATGACAATATCTACAATGTATGCTACACCAAACTAAATTGAATTAAATCAGCCCCATAATATTGATGGTATGGAGATCCGTAATGAGTTAGCTCCTGTTTAACATCATAATAGTATGATCAATAAAGCAATCTAAATAGTTAACATATAATCAGCCAGCCTTGCATCTCTTGCATCTCTAATAAGCATACAAAGATAGATCACTCAACCAACGCTAATACCTGCCTTTATACATGACATGAACATATCTGCAGCGTCCTCTGTAACCTTCTGTATGAGAGACCTTGGTACGGTCCTGAGCAACCCATGTGTATCAGCAACAACACTTGCTATCAAACAATCCTGCATAAATGAGATCATAAGCATGGCATCGAACGATGAGCCTATAGATGAACCCTTAACCTTTACCTTTAACTGTTTCATATCCTCATCTATGCTTAATATCTCACTCTCTATGCTTAGCCTCCCCCTTATGAATGAGTATGGTGGCTTTACCTTAGCCTTGAGTATAGAGCCCTCAACATACACATCCTCTGCATGAGGTATACATCTTGCTATCCTCTGTACATCCTTCAATCTACTCCAGAGTGTATTGGGCTCTATACCATCAAATGCATACCTCCTCTCCAACTCTATATGCACAAAATATATAATTGCAAGGGTTAGAAAAGTATTGTGGAGGCTGATAGACTTAGGGAGGATGTTGATAAGTTCTGTAGAGAACTCAGACCTATAGAGGATCTAGCATACCTTGAGAGGAAGCATAACGATATGCTCATACCTTTAGCAAAGAAGTACAATCTACTAGGCATGATAGTGTCAAGGGATTATGGTGGCAGGGATGCAGATAACATAACATACATAAAGGCACTAGAGCGTATAGGCATGGAAGGGAGTGGCATAAGATCCTTCTTCTCAGTGCATACATCACTTGCGCAGAGGCTATTGATGCGTTATGGTAGTGAAGAGCAGAAGGAGCGTTACCTGAAGCCATCTGCTAGAGGGGATAAGATATTTGCATTTGCATTGACAGAGCCAGATGCTGGTAGCAACCCTCTTGAGATGAAGACAACATACCATAGCGTTGAGGATGTAGATGGGCATTATTATCTGCTCAATGGCACAAAGTACTTGATAACAAACGCTACTATAGCTGATGCAATTATAGTATTTGCAAAGGATAGTAGTAACAGCATGAGGATGAGTGCATTCATAGTTGATGCTGACAGGGAAGGGATAGAGAGGGAACCTCTAGTTGCAAAGATGGGTACACCAACAACAGATACAGGCATGTTTGAACTCAAGGACTACAAAGTGCCTAGAGGTAATCTGATTGGTAAGGAGGGTGAAGGATGGAAGATAGCAAAGGAGGCACTCATAGATGGTAGGCTGAGTGTTGCTGCTGGATGTGTTGGGAGCATAAAAGACTGCCTTATAGAGGCAGTAAGGTATGCTAAGGAGAGGGTACAGTATGGGAAGCCTATAGGGAAGCACCAACTGGTGCAGGAGCATATAGCTATGATAGAGCTTGATTATAAAGCAGCAAGGAGCATGGTAAGGCATGCTCTCCTAATGAAGGAGAGATGGGATAGAGAGCCAGGTGATGAGGTAAAGAAGAGGGCAGCAGATCTTGCTGTTGCTGAAGCAAAATTGTTTGCTGTTAATGCTGCATACGATGCTGCCGATAGAGCATTGCAGATATATGGAGGAAGAGGATGGTCATACCTGTATAGACCAGCAAGGCACCTTGTAGATAACAGGGTATGCAGGATATATGAAGGCACAGATGAGATACTCAAGTTGAAGATTGCATCAAGTTTATTGGGCAAGGATTATAGGGCATATGGATGATGAGTTGCTGCTGATAGATCATATTGAAAGATGGAATTAAACATCTCAACAATGATGAAGAAAGAAGAGAGAGGAAGGGAGAAATGAGAGAGGAAAGGATGAAGGAAGGAGAAGCGTTGAGAGCTAGCATGATGAGCATGATACATGATGTGAATCAACTAACTCAAGCCCCATGAGCATATCCTTCCTAACTCTATGATCCACATCCAAACCTTAAATAGCCTCCTTGAGCACCCTTATGCTCTCCCTCTCTTGGATGGAATCATCCAAGAGATCGATCAGTTCACTATTTTTATCTCCAAGCAAATATTAAATAATAATACCAATAATATAATATAATGTTAAGTTACAATACTAGATGGTTTGATGAATTCATAGGACTAGGTTATAGCCTTCGCCAAGTATATCCATGTATACTTTTATTATTCAACGATAAAAAGAGGTTAAAGGAGGCATGGGACAAGATTATCAAATTGTGGCCAGATGATGAGATAAAGATAAGGTTTGTAGAGGTTGGGGTTAAGATAAAAGATGGTGATGATGGTATGAGAGAAGAGGAGGTTAAGACGGATGGGGTAGATGAGGGTAGAGATTATAAGAGGGATGAGGTTCATAGCATAGGTAATAAGGAGAAGGGTAAGAAATATGCATTTATAATGTATTGCAGATCAAGAATACTCCAGAATACATGGGTATTCCTCAAGTTACTTGATATATCAGATAACTATAGGAGGTTAAAGGCTGAGTATGATGGGAAGTTGTACGTAGATCTAGCATTGTGTATCACAAAGGGTGAGTCCTATGAACTAGAGATATTCAAGTACAGGAAGAGCGTAAGTGATGTAGCATTCCTATATGGTGGTGTTGATATACTATATAAAGTAGAGGAGAGAGTAGATAGGAAGAGTGGAGAGGGTTATGTGAAGAGTAGTGATGTAAAGGTAGGGAATGAAGATAAACAACCTACAAAAGATTATAATTATTATAATAGTAGTAGTGACGATGATGATAAAGATTATGATACTAACATAGTGAGAGAAGCCATGAAGATCCTTAGCTCATATCTGTAGCCTTTATCATCAATAATACCTTACTTATGCACTCTTCATCAATCTTCCATCCTTTATCATCTATAAGCATTTATCAACCTTATCCATGGTTCCCAACTTATATCATAGAAGAGCAGTGGTTGCCTTATAGGGTAGCTTGTTATGCTCTCTGCAATACCATAATCGTATGTCTTGCTCTTGCCATCATTGGTGATGAATGTTACCCTAAGGAACTTGGATCTCCTTACCTTCACCTCTCTTACATCTATTATTGAGATTAATGGTATCAATACACTATCTTTCTCATTGGATATATCCTCATCGAGGTCCCTCTCAGAGTAGCCCTTTATATTAGATACCTTAACTATCCTCTCATCAAGATCTATATACCTACTAATCTCATCCCTTGTAACTACCATACGCTTTGCTACAAATACAAGACTCTTATTGGTCATAGCAAGGATCCCCTCCTTACTCCTCTTCAACAATCCCAATAGCCCAGTCTCATTCAACCATACCTTTGGTAGTATGGCTATTATATGCTCATCATCATCAAGATTAACCCTCATCATCTCCTCCTCTATACAAATATCCTCTTCTAAATACACACATCTCCTACCTATACAGCATCTACTAACTGCACTACTGCAACACTGGAATCTCTACTCTTACTGCTTCTCTGCTGGCGAGTCTGTGGTCTTCTCACCATACTCTTTTGAGGATTCGTACGTGAAGCCATATGTACCAGCATGTAAACCCATGGCTATCCTCCTGTATCTATAAGCTCTTTCAGCGAATTGTATAGCAGTTACTATACCTAATGCTACCATCGCCGCTATGAATATTGCTATACCTGCTTCGGCCATAGAATCTATCTGGTTAAGAAAGTTAATATATTTTTATTATTCTTTAACATGTTAGATGTAAATTAACCATATTCATTGAATTCAGGCTAGTATTGTAAAGATCAATTGTTATGGTACTTTTTATTTCTGGTATTAAATGAAAAATATATTCATCCATTAATTCATCTATTTCTGCCTCCTCCTCTTCTCCTCTCCCCTCCCCCCTTCTTATCTCTATCCTTGTCTTTGCGTCTGAAGAACCTATCATATCCCCATCTAGTCACTGCAAATACTCCTATAGCAAAGAATAAACCTCCTATGTATATGAAGAGTAGGTTACCTGTAGATACACCCCACAAGAAGCCTAGTGTAGCGCTAACAAACTGGGATACGATGAATACCATCCATCTATCCATAGCCACTCATCATAATCAGATCACTAAAACAAAGTAAATAAAAACAAAGATGCATTTTAATCGGTAACCTATTATCATCTCCATCATTGTCATCATCAGCATCTTCATTTATCTAGTATCCACATTTAGGCTAAACAAGCAGCCTACTCCTCTGCATACGCCTTCTCTCCTACCTGTGCTATATCAAGCCCGATCTCCTCTTCTCTAGGCGTGACCCTTACTCCTCCAGGCCATATTACATCCTGTATCTTCCATATTAGTAAGGTTATACCAAATGCCCATGCTGCTGCAGCAGCTGCACCTGCTGCATTCTCAGCAAGCTGCATTGGGTTGCCAAAGAATATACCATCATCACCTACTGGGTTTATACGCTTCTCAGCAAACGTACCTGTTAAGAGTGCACCAACAACACCACCCATACCATGTATAGGCCATGTATCAAGGGCATCATCTATCCTGCCTCTATTCTTTATAAGAAGGCAGTAGAAGCATATGGTCCCTGCAGCAAAGCCTATTATTATAGATGCCCATGTACCTACAAAGCCTGAGGCTGGGGTTATAGCTACTAGACCTGCTATAGCACCACTTGCAGCACCAACAGCACTGGTCTTCCCAGTATGTGCCCAGCTCAGGAACATCCACCATAGTGCAGCAACTGCAGTTGCAACGTTTGTATTCTGGAATGCTTGGCTCTCAAGTGCACCAGCTGCCCCTGCACTTCCAGGGTTGAATCCAAACCATCCAAACCATAGAAGGGTTGCTCCAAGTAGTACGAATGGTATTGAGTGTGGTGTGAATGGAACCTTCCCATAGCCTATCCTCCTACCAATATACATTGCAGATGCTAGACCAGCAAAGCCAGATGTTATGTGTATAACAGTGCCTCCAGCAAAGTCAAGTGCACCTAGTGCTGCTAACCAACCAATGGATGTTCCTTGACTTCCCAGTGACCAGTTCCAGTGCCCAACGAAGTCATATACGAACGTACTCCATAGCACTACATGTATCATGAATGCACTCATCTTTACCCTATCTGCATATCCTGCAACTGCTAGTGCAGGTGTTATAGCTGCGAACATCAACTGGAACATCACAAATGCTATATGGGGTATGCTTGGAGCATATACATCTGCTGGTGCATTATGTAGTACGTTGTTGAGCCCTACCCAATCAAACGAACCTATGAACCCATGTCCTGTAGCATCAGGCCCAAATGTGAGTGAGTATCCCCATATCACCCATTGTATGCTTACTATTGCATATACCAAGAATGCTTGAAGTATAACTGTAGCAGCATTCTTCCTCCTAGTCAAACCTCCATATAGGAAGCCTACTCCTCCAGGGGTCATTATCATGACTAGGGCAGCTGCTGTGTACATGAATGCTGTATCCCCAGGATCTATACATGGCAGAGGGTTACCAGAGCAATGATACTCTGTTATCTCCTCAGGCTTGGGGAGGCGCAGTTCACCGAACTGTCCAAACACTTGATTCATACTTAAGCCTACAATCAATGGTACTGCAACTGCTGTAATGAGTAGCACTCTCTTGATTAAAGATATCCTATTCATTAGATTTATAACCAGAATATATTATAAATGATTTTTTCATTTTTATGCAAGTAACTATGATAATAAATATAATCATCATCAGAATATAATATTATAATAAAGAAGTGTTAAGAAACTATCATAGAATGTTTCCTAATAGTATATTTGAAGATCGTCAAAGAAAGCACTAGTATTACTTCTAGCCCATAACCCTACCATACCACTCATGTAGTGCTGATCATACCTCTTTAGGAGAGGTTCACCATCAAGATAGCCTACTATGGCTTGTGTTGATACATGTGCTGTTATATGGTACCATCTATCATTCTCTATACTTACCGATGCATCCTGTAAGCATAGCAGTCTTCCAGGGTCCATCCTGCAGAGTGAGAACCTATCATTTGCTGCATCTATCATGAGGACAAAATAATGTGAAGAGTCTATGAACCTGAATACTAGACCAGCACTTCCATTGCCTGTCATCTTCACATTAACACTTGCTTTAAAGTTGCTGTAAACCCCTTCAGAGTTTATCAGCAGGGAGTAGAGGTAAAATGATGTATCAGCATTGGTATCTGTATCACTACCATCATCGTTACTACTACTGCTGCTATTATCACTAGCATTATCACCATCCTTGCCACTTGAATGCATGATCACATTTGGCTTAGAGTACGCAAGATCATGATCTGCTACTATACTCCAATGCTTATCTGCTGAAGAGAAGCCCTCTGGTATGACCCCTTTTGCATATGAGTCAAAACTCCATGCTCTACTATTCTTGTATGTTCCAGTCTCCTTGGCATAATACACTACTATTGTAATTGCAATTACTGCTATACCTATAACTACAATGTACCTCCTCCTTCTCTCCCTCCTCTCTTTCTCCTTCATCCTCTTCATCCTTAAAGACATGCACCAGACCTCCTACCACAGACCATCATAGCATGCTGCTACCAGACCTTCTCCTCTCTACTCCCTTGCTTCCTTAACTCACTCCATCTACCCCTTGACCAGAAGCCAATCCTTTCCTTATCCTCTGATGGGTAGTAACATAGTTCATTGTATGGGCATGTACTACACATGTTGGATGGCTCAACCACTGGCACTACACCGTTCTTAAGCAGTGTATGCAGTATCCTAACCCTTCGTATAGTCTCTTTATAAAGCGCCTCATTCTTTGGTACTATGAACTCTACCTCATTGCCATCGTTATCAAAGTACGCTATCACCCCTTCCTCCTTGTTGAATATGTGTAGATACGCATTCATCTGCATGAAGTGCTCTGCATATGGGATCTCTGGTAACTCCTTAACTATTCTAAACATCACAACACAGTCATCCTCAACCCTATCTGCAGTGCCTACAAGTCTTATCTTCACATTTTTGCCATAGTTATCATCACTGCTCTCTATGCTCACCTCACCCCTAACGGGCTTTGCAAATGTGTTCAGTATACCTCTCTGTATTATAACCTCAAGCATCTGCTTCTGTGTACGCTCCATAGGACTCTTACGCTCAAAGTATGCCTCTCTAAGACAGCGGCTAACCTCTTCAACTGATATAGCATCATCCTCTACCTTTAACAATGAGTTGAAAGTATCCTCAATTATATCATATATATCAGTCTTTGTAACAACGTCGGTAGCAGCCCTATAATTTTCTATTCCCTTCCTTATCATATCATAAATATCGCTTATAATCTCTCTCTTCAATATACTTATTAATTATAAGATTTTGCTATAAATGTTTCTTACAAAAGAGTGGAATTGATTAAAATATAACAGAAAAAGTTATTTTTAGAATATATTCTAAATCCAGACTATTGCTAAAAAATATTTATTGTTTGGAGATGCAGATATGTTATGAATGAAGAGGGTAAGGATAAGGTCAAGCGATGAACTAATCAACATGAGCAGGGATGAACTTATGGAGTATCTAAGAGATTATGATGGTATAGTTAAGCAGAATGATAGAATAGAGGTTATACACCTTAAGCATGGTATAAAGGTACTCTACTATCATAAGAATGAGAATAGGCCATACAAGACACAGGTCTATATGAAGAAAGCAAGGGATTGCACTATTTAGAGTATGGCATCCAGCATGTAGGTTACCTAGTAATTAAACATAAAGGAAAGGGATGAGATACTCTGGCAAACCTACAGGACCATTTGGACTTGTGGATGGATGGCCAGATAGAAAGCAGAAGGAGGATATAGATGTATTGAGTGCTGTAATACAAACAAGTCCATCTAATGTAAGTGTATCTGCAAGCTATGGCAATAATGAGTAGTAAGAGCAGCAGGTATCGTGGCTTAGCAAGAATCAGCAAGGATAACAGAAGCAGAAGGAGGAGTTGAGCTCTTCCTTATTGAGGAGGTTGAGCATGTTATAGATGCTGCAGGTATAGAGGGGTTGAGGAGTTGGAGCAGTAACCATCTCTATTAGTAAAAGAGGCAGTAGCCTAGATGAAGATAGTAACGGTAAAGGTAGCATTAGCATCAACAGTAATAGGAGGTAGTACTAGTAGTAAGAAGAATAATGTTGCTAAAGCCCTCATACTGTAATAGCAACAGCTATAGAGGTAATAATAATAGCATTAGTACTCTATTATTCTTTAATCTGCTCTTTGATCATTAAGAGAAGTTACTATCACTCATTTATCGAGTTTAAAGGATCTATATATGATGCAAAGGGATAAGCTTGAAACTAACCAAGGAATACCATGGAATGATCTAGCCTAATTCTCCTTACAGGTTAGAGGATGTTGCCAACCATTGAGATTAAGAGTTGGAGAGAAGGGTAGTAGGGTAGAATTGAATAGTGAGAAAATGAATGTATAATAGCATAGTATAAATGTAGTTAAGAGGAAGAACATAACCCTTTAGTTTTTCCTTCCTTCCTCTATTAAATTAATAAATAGACTACGCTACTAGGTGGAGAGGTATAAATACTAGGAGTGTAGGTGAGTGAGTATGCTAGCTATGCTAGCAGCATATGAGTATAGGAGATAGCAGTATGAAGGAGGAAGCTATTCAATGAATAGGCTAGAGAGCAATAATAGGACTAGCAGAGCTCAAACCTTTATAAAGCATCTGACAGAGGGGTTTAAATTTTGGCTTTGCATGAATAGAGCGGATATAGGCTGAATAAGAGGTATCAGGCTATAATATAACGGATATAGTTACAGTTGCATTGGTATAATAGATGAAAAGAGGATTGAGAGATACAAATACCTCTTTCTATACAAAATCTACTATCTATTTAACGGTGATAGTAGTAATAGTAATAGGTTGCTTACACATAGTTATCTGTTATGTATATACGTAACAGAGACTCATTGTTAAGCAGAGGAGATGTTAAAGCAAGGGCAACTCTATTGGATGCTGTAGAGTACATGCTTGAATCATGCAATGCCAGAAATCTGATAAAGAGTGCTGTTAGGGTTGAGGATGCTACTACTACTGCTGATGTTAGTGATCACACATACCTTATCATAAACAGTGAACGCATAGATATTAGCAAGTATAGAGCAGTGTATGTTATAGGTTGTGGTAAGGCAGCACTAGACATGGCTCATGCTATTGATGAGATCCTTGCAGATAGGATAGCATCTGGCATAATAATAATCCCAGATTATGTTGAGTGTAGTAGCAGTAAGATAGGAGATGGAAGGATAACTGTACTCAAGGGCACCCACCCTATCCCTAGCAAGAGCAGCATAGATGCTACAGAGCGTATGCTAGATCTAGCAAGGGATGCTAGTAGTGATGATCTTCTGCTATTCCTTGTATCTGGTGGATGCTCCTCTCTTCTAGTAAAGCCATACAACATAACGCTTGAGGAGAAGCAGGAGGTTACAATGTTGCTCTTGAACTCTGGAGCAAGGATAGATGAGATCAATGCAGTTAGGAAGCACCTATCCCAAGTCAAAGGAGGGAGGTTTGTTGAGATGCTCAGATCAGATTTAATATCAATAATAATATCTGATGTACCATGCAATAGGCTAGATACCATAGCCTCTGGTCTAACTGCAGCAGATAGCACAACGTTTAGAGATGCTATGCTTGTTATGAAGAAGTACAAGATCTGGGATAAAGTAAGCAAGAATGTAAATAAGGTTATAGAGGATGGAGTAGCGGGTATTATAAGGGAAACACCAAAGCCTGGCAATGTTATATTCAATAGGGTAAGGAACTTCATAGTTGCTGATAATGCATATGCTTGTATGAAGGTCAAAGAGTACTTTTCAGAGATGGGTATAGATGCTAGGATATTAAGCACTAAGATTCATGGCGAGGCTAGAGAGATAGGCTCATTCATTGCATCTCTAGCATATGAGGTTGCTAATCATGCTAGACCGTTCTCAAAGCCAGTAGCAATGATAGCAGGAGGGGAAGCACATGTTAAGGTTACTGGCAGTGGAAGGGGAGGGAGGAACCAAGAACTAGCACTATCTGCACTAATATCTGCTAGGATGCTTGGCCCAATGGATTGGGCTATGCTTACAATAGGTACAGATGGTATCGATGGGAATAGCAGCAATGCAGGAGCAATCATAGATAGAGAGACACTCTCATCAGCCTTTGCAATTGGTTTAGATATGGACTCTTATCTTGCTTGTAATGATTCTGCAGGGTTCTTCGATGCTGTTGGCGATAGCATAATAACAGGACCAACTGGGACAAATCTTAACGATGTTATTATCGTACTTGTTATATGAGTGTGATGTTAGCATAAATATTGTCAATATCGTATTAGCATGGAACTATCCTAAATGTTACAACACAAGTGCTCAATGGTGCTTTTTGCTTTGTTGCATAACTTCAAGATCTTTTTATTTAATATATCTAGAGATTATGCTATTATGGATTGGTAAATATAATGAGTCTTTAGTTAGCATAGGGAAACACTCTTCTCTTTTAATGCATTGCAATTGGTGCTATGAATTAAGATGAATAACGTAAGAGGTAATAGATGGAGCATATTATAGCAAAACAAAATATGATAGCATATAACTTAGTTCCTTGATTGCTGATAGTGCAAGAACCTGCTATAAGGGCAATGAAGAAGGAGGACATCCTCAATAGTTATTAACAAACATTAAATCTTACTTGCTAGAAGATATGGTATGTGCATCTCATTCCCAGCAAGGGTAACCCATGTATCAGATGATGGTGCGATAGCAGAGGCAGAGAGTATGGTGGATGGTAGTATCATAGATGTAAACATACTATTCCTGCAAGATGTTAACGTAGGAGATTACATAATTGTACATTCTGGTATAGGAGTTAGGGTAGTAAGCAGGGATCATGCTATGCAGATATGCTCAATCTTCAGAGATAGTTTAAAGGAGGAGTATGATCTGTAGATGGTTAGCATTAGCATGGATAGGATAACGTTGATGCATGGGGCTGGAGGAAGTCTTATGCACAATCTCATCCAGAACCATATACTTAGGATACTCAAACCATACATGGAGTTTGAGGTTCCTCTAGCAGCACTTGATGATGCTGGCATATGCGATGGGATAGTCTTTACAACAGACTCGTACACTGTTAAACCATTATTCTTCAATGGTGGCGATATTGGAAGGTTGGCAGTATCTGGCACAGTTAACGATATAGCATGCATAGGGGGCAAGCCTCTAGCCTTATCACTTGCATTGGTGATGGAGGAAGGGCTATCCTTGAACGATCTTGATAGGATACTTGATAGCATAGAGCATACATGCAAGGAGGCTGGAGTTGATATACTGACTGGGGATACAAAGGTTGTTGAGAGAGGCTCCCTTGATAGGCTGATAGTCAACACCTCTGGCATAGGCGTAAGGAACCCATTGCTAGATAGCAACCTTAGGTATGTGAATAGAAGCATAAGATGGTTGCTAGACTCCAACTTAAGGGCAGGGGATAAGATAATAATCTCTGGCAGTATAGCGGATCATGGTATGGCTGTGCTCTCAGCAAGGGAGGGTTATGGATTTGCAAGCAGCATATGCTCAGATGTGCGCCCGTTGAACAGGCTTATCGATAGAGCACTTGAGGCAGGAGGGGTAGTATGCATAAAGGACCCTACGAGGGGAGGGGTTGCGAACCTACTTAACGAGTGGGCAGAGAAGTCACATGTTGGGATAATGGTATATGAGGATAAGATACCTATAAAGGAGAGTGTTAGGGCAGCAGCATCCTTCTTGGGTATAGATCCTCTAGAGGTTGGTAATGAGGGCAAGGTATGCATAGCAGCAACTCCAGATAGGGCTGAGCATGTGCTTGAAGCGATAAGGGAGTGTGATGAGGGTAGAGATGCTGAGATAATAGGGGAGGCAACAGATCAGTTCTATGCTGTTGCGATGAGAACCATAATTGGGGGTACAAGGATAATAATCAAGCCATCTGGGGACCCTGTGCCTAGGATATGTTGACTCGATAGGTAGGAGGTGCATGCTGTATACATGTTCAAGGCACCATCAGAACATAACACTCTCAGGTTGGTATGCATGATATGTACTCAAAGCATAGAGGTGCCTATCCATCATGATAAGCCTATGCAATGGGTACTTGAGGGCAAGTTCCACAAGAAAGAGTATCTTGTATGTAGTGTATGTGGATTCAAGACTGATGTGCCTGTACACTGTGGTAGACCAATGCTCTACAGCATGAGCAGATACATTGATGTTAGTGAGAGGCATGGAATTTGATGTCTGGACATGAGTACATATGGATGGCATATGCTACTTGCAAAATATATGCTAGATGTTGCAATGGATGGTATAAAGAATGGCAAGTATGTAGCATCAGCATACGCACTCCTGGTTGCGTTTGAGGAGATAGTAGATGCATACTCTGCAAATGATGGAAAGCACTTCCATGAGGAGTATCTTGCAGATGCTTGGAAGTATAGGCTTGAGTGGATCAAGGCTCATGGATTGTTTGAGACATGGGAGCATCTAGTGTATCTCTGCAACAGGGTTGTTGCTGAAGGCAGATATGAGTATGTAGAGGATATGTTAAGACTGATCAATGATCTTATGGATATTAAGAGATGAGTTTCACCATAATGAATTGATGATCAATTAATACATTCATCCTCCTCTTATCTTACCCTAACTTATTCATACAAATTATTTATACAAGAATGCTATTACTTACCACATGTGCCTAGCATTCCCTGGCATGGTGATAGGCATAGATGGCGATTATGCTAAGGTTGATTTTGGTGCTGGTGTAATCAGGGATGATATAAATATAGCAGAACTTGCTTCAAGCGTTAAGGTTGGAGATTACGTTCTTGTACATGCTGGTTATGCCATACAGATACTTAATCTAGAGGAGGCATACAATGCTATAAGGTACTGGGAGGAGAACCTTGTATGGAAGTGTGAACGATGCTCTATAGCAAGTGAGTGTCCCCTAGGTTCAATAGCTGTTGCACGTAAGGGTATAAGGTTAGGAGAAGATGGTAAGAGAAATGGTAGTAGTCATTATTGATGAAGATGGGAGGTGGTAGTAGTAGTGGTTAGTGGTTGTGATAGTAGTGATGATTATGTAACAAGCAGTAGTGGAATGCATGATATGCATGAGACTCTCTCAAGGTTCAGAGATCCTCTTCTAGCAAAGAGGATAGTTGAAAGGATACATGAGTATGCTGATGAGATAGATGAGCAACTACTCTTCATGCATATATGTGGCTCTCATGAGTGGAGTATTACCCACTATGGGATAAGATCTCTATTGCCTAAGAACGTAGAAGTTAGGGCAGGACCTGGATGCCCGGTATGCATAACCCCTGCAGCAGATATAGATGCGATGATAGATCTTGCACTTGAGGGCAAGATAATACTCACCTATGGGGATATGTCAAGAGCAAAGGGCTCAAAGGGGTATAGTCTGCTGGATGCTAGAGCATTGGGAGGGGATGTTAGACTTGTCTATAGTGTGCATGATGCCGTACTCAAGGCTAGAAGGGAACAAGATAAAGAGTTCATCTTCTTTGCTGTTGGTTTCGATACAACTGCTCCACCTACTGCATATGAGGTGTTGAAAGGCATTCCTAGCAATCTCAGCCTAATGGTATCATACCGTTACATGCCTCCCATAGCAGGTGCAGTGATGAGATCATCCCTGCTAGGTATAGATGGAATAATAAATCCTGGTCACTCATCAACAATCACAGGCATGAAGCCTTACTACAGGTACTTCCTAGAGACCAAGAAGCCTCAGGTATTCTGTGGCTTCGAACCAATAGACATACTGCTTGGTATCCTAATGCTACTCAGGCAGATAAGGGAGGATCAGCCCATGCTTGAGAATGAGTATACGAGGTCTGTAACGTGGGAAGGTAATATAGTTGCACAAAAGAGTATGGATAGTGTATTTGACCTTGGAGATGGATACCTTAGGGGCGTTGCTGTGATACCTGAGTGTGGCTTCATGCTCAAGGACGAGTATAGCAGCATAGATGCACGCAATAGATACTCGCTTAGGAGAAGGGATGTTAGGGAGGAGTTTGTTGCAGGTGCAAGGTGTGGTGAAGTTATACTAGGCTTATGTGACCCTCCAGAGTGCCCATTGTACATGAAGGAGTGTACACCATCAACACCAAAGGGCCCAACGATGGTATCTCAAGAGGGTACATGCAAGATATGGGCTGAGCATGGACTTATAAACTCAATATGTAGGCTATAAGTAGATGGGCATGAGCATATACTTCCTAGGCAACAGCTTCTGCAGGTTATGTCATAGCAGTATGGATTCTCTGCTCAGGGAGTTGGATGTATGCTCTAGAGGATTGATCCTTAAAGGTCTGCTCCTACTAAAGCATGGTGCAAGTGCAAGACTTCCAGGTTCTAGCAGGGTAATCTTCAAGGGGCCTGAGGGTTTTGAAGAATATGCTATAGATCAAGATGCTAAAGATGGTGACTATGCTTCACACATCTCAATATACAGGAGGAGGCAGGATATCAATGCAGTATTCCATGCAAGGAGCCCAGTGATATATGCAGCAACTAGAGATGGTATAATAGATACTGTACATGCGGAGGCTACACTTGTGCTTAGCGATATCATCATAGTTAATGATGGTTCATCAGAGAGCATAGGTATGGCAAGTTTAGGGGAGCCCCTTAGGCCTGTAAGGATAATAGTGTATAGAGATGAGGTCTACAGCATGGGAGCATGTATACATGAAGCAAGGGCATTCATGGAGATAATGGATGAGTGGGCAAGGGTCAAGGTAATAGCAAATGTGTTTGGAGGTGCAAGGTACCCAATAACACTTGAGAGGTTAAGGAGTCTAGGCGCTAGGTATGCTAGGGCTATAAAGTTTGGTGGTAGGAGCATTGTCAGGCATATGTGAATGTGGTAGAGGGGATGAGGGTTACATAAAGAGCGAACTTGTATCATGTGTAAAGACGTTATTCTCAAAGGGTTATGTATCATCTGGAGGAGGCAACCATAGTGTAAGGCTTAGGGATGGGAGCAATGCATCGCATATATGGATAACACCATCAGGCTACCCTAGATCCCATCTTACAGTTGATGATCTAGTGCTAATAGATATAGATGGTAACATGCTTAGGGGTGATCTTAGACCATCTATAGAGGTTCCATTCCACACCCAGATATACAGGGTTAGGGATGATGTTAGTGCAGTATCCCATGCACACTCACCATACTCACATGCACTAATCCAGACCCTTAGAATAGTGGAGGTTGATGGGCATACTGGAGTATTCGGCTTAAACTGCTCAGGCTTATCGTCATCCCCATCACAGCAATTACCATTGAGTATACCTCCTGTAATACATAACCTTCTCATCCTTGAGTATAGACAGTTAGGCTCAAGGGCACTTGCAAGGCTTGTTGGAGATGCATTCAGCATAAGCAATGGTGTGAAGATTCTAGTGCTATTGGACCATGGTGTAATAGGTATAGGGAGATGCATACATGAGGCTGTAATGCATGTACAGTTGCTAGAGGAGTGGGCAAGGTGTGTTACCATAGCATATAGATTGGATAAGGCAAGTAAGTAAGTAAATAGGATTCAATTGGTATGTATGATAGATGGTATAACTCACTATAAATTGTTAATATATGGTTGCTTTACATCAAACCTGTATACTCTCTCCAGCAAGAGGTGCATATGCCTCCAGCCCTATACTACTATTTATCTCTTCAGCAAACCTTATGCATGTATCATGCTCACCATGCACAGTCCATACCTTTGGATTACCTCTCATACCTTTAACCATCTCGAATAGTTCCCTCCTCCCACTATGCCCAGAGAAGTCAAACCTCTTAACCTCAGCCTTAACCTTTCTAGCCTTGCCTTCTATCATTGCTATACCTTGCTCCAGCAGTAGCCTTCCAGGAGTACCCTCTCCTTGGTATGATACCATCGCTATACCATTCCTCTCATCATCAGCAAGATTCTCCATGTAGAAGAGTGCATTACCTCCAACCAACATTCCTGCTGGAGAGATTATGACACATGGCTCTCTTATCATCCTCTTCCTCCCACCCCAGCCCCTTATCCATTCAATCCAGTTCATCACATCTGAGAAGAATTTAGCATCCCTCAAGAACCTTGGATGCCTAAGCATTATCTCATTTGCCTTTATAGCCATCCCATCTATTGCTACCTTATGCTTGAAGTTGAATGCTCTAAGCACACATGCTATCTCTTGTGCCCTCTCAACCGAGAATGCTGGTACAAAGAGTACCCCTTCCCTCTCCACAACCTCGTTTGCAAACTCTACTAATAGCCTCTCAGCCTCATCCCTAGGTTGATGATCCTCCATCGCATAAGTACTCTCTGTTATGAGTAGATCTATGCTACCAACATCAAGATCTGCACTCTCCAATATCCTAGAGCCTCTAGCATTTATATCCCCTGTGTATAGCAACCTTCTACCATCATGCTCAACAACTATGAACGCACTCCCAACTATATGCCCGGCATTGTGTAGTGTGATCTTGAGATCCCCAACCTCAAACTCCTCCCTGTAGAAGTATGTTCTTGCAGAGTCTATCATGCCCATAACCTCCATGTACTCAAATGGTAGATAGAAGCCAGAGATCTTTATCATATCAAGCAGGAGTACCTTAGCCAACTCCATCGTTGGTTGGGTAGCATATACAGGTATCTCCTTGCTTAAGAAGAGTGCTGGTATACATCCAGAGTGGTCTAGATGCGCATGTGTAAGCACTACACCATCAATCTCCTTTGGTTTAACATGCATTGGGAAGAGAGGTTCATGCCTTAGCAGTATACCATAATCCAATAGCACCTTAACCTTATCAGTCTCCACTAGGAATGCTGACCTTCCAACCTCTCTTGCAGAACCTAGTACTGTTACCTTCAACCATCTTGTTGGAGTAGAAGCGTATTTAAAACCTTTTGAGTGAGTGGGTCATCTAACATGAATTGCTCATACCTCTCTTATAGGGAGAAAAGTTCCAAAAATTTAATATACTGCATGGATATATCCATCTACGATGGCTAGGAAGTTCATGGAGTGGTGGAACTCAATACCAGCAGATATACGCAACAAGGCAAAGGGTAATGACGATTGGAGCAAGTACAAACCACTCCTAAATCAGATAAACTACGCCATGGTAGCACTGCACCTACAAGGCAATCATAGCATGAAACCAACATCCGAAGAGTTGCTGAGCTGGATAAAGAATGGCGAGATAGACGTAGTCAGGATGAGCAAGTAATATTATTTTATTTTTTTAACCAGTTATAAAACGCCGTTGTACAAAATGCAAAGAGTTTAAATATTTTAGTTCCGTAGAAGGGCTGAGCAGATATGCCAGTAGCAATACTACCAGACATAGATGAGCAGACATGCATAGGCTGTGCTCTATGCGTTGAGATATGCACTGCACTAGGACCAGATGTGCTAAGGGTCAAGCCAGTAGAGGGTTGGAAGAGGGGCAAGGCATTCGTGCACTATCCTGAGAGATGCATCTCAGATGGTGCATGCATAGCAGTCTGCCCAACAACAGCAATATTCTGGATGAGGCCATTAGAGTACACACCAGGCCAGCCAGTACCACTGCACAAGTTTGGAAGATTCACTAAGGGCTGGGATGAGGGGTAGGCTTACCCAAGCACACACAACTCTTTTATTTCTTTTTGATAAGTATAGCATCTTAATTATTAATTGATCAATCAATCACTTACTCAATCTTGATCAAGTACTTTAGGTTTTTGATTAATGTATCCTTTGCAACTCTAGCTATCTCAACCTCATCAATGATATGAAATGGTTTAATTCCATCTACCTCATGTACCCTGCTGAATCTATTCTCTCCTGTAACCTCATCTATCCAGTGCAATGCTTTAGCTCTTGCTATCTTTATAGAATGCTTCTTTGTACCTCTATCAAGAAATATGAGATACTGTAATGCATAAAACTCAAGCAAGTTATCCTTTATCTCATACCTTATGCTGGTTCTTAATGCACCTGTCTTTACTGGTGTTTTTGCCCTTATATTTTCTCTTATAGTATTGCCTATAAGGTCTTTTATCTCTATAGGCACTTGTATGCTTATCCTAGGCAGGTAATTCTTACTTCTAGCCATACCTGTATCACTTATTCATTTATAACGATTTTAGTAAAGACACCATAGCAATTGTTGAATCTTATAAAATCTGTTTCAGTTAGAACTAGATTAAAGGTGTAGATGTTAGTGCTTGAGTTATACTTAATTACAAGTCTCTTATCCGTTGATTCATAACCAGCAGTTGCTATATTTAATGTTTGATTATTGTAATCAAGGAAGAGGTTTTGGCCTGGAGTACTTAAGTAACCTTTAAGAATATAGAATATGCCCTTTCTACCATTATATGCTACGCTAGGTACAATTACAAATGGAGAATAGATGACATAGGTATTAGCAAAATAGGAGCCAGTAGATGTAGGATTATGTATCAGCACAGGTAATGTAGATATATCTTTATCATATGATTCCACTGTTAAAAACCTTGCCAGCATTAGATAATAAAGGGTACCATTGACCCATGTTTGTAATAAGTGTCCTTGCATCATAGGTTTGCCTTTCCAGCTTGTTACTGGCACAAGCATGCTATAATTATAGAAAGTGCTCAAGTTTTGTGCTGTAGATTGAGAGTGCACATACCTATTATATATATAAAGATGGTACTTGAAATTAATACTATTGGATATGCTATTATTCAAACCAGATATGTCTATGTTGAATTGCTGGAACCCTGTGCTAAGACTATGGTTTATCTTAAGCACATGAATCATATCTCCTCTGTTTGGTATAGCAGTCATAACCTGATTACTTGATGGATTCCCTGCATTACCTATAACAAAATCTAGCGATGGATTATTAACGTTAGTCTTCCTATCAAGAACATAGATAAGGTTAGGGTTAGTCATTGCTATTGATGAGCCATATAATTCAGGGAATGTTATGCTAGTCTTTATTGGCATAGCTATTCACTCACTAGCTCAATAACATATCAACTACTCTAAGAGATTTATCTCTCTTAACCATACTGTGAACTTTCTTATACTGTTGCTGTAAAACTTTACCCTCTGCCCTGCTTCCAAGTTCACTGAGTAGGTTGCCATCTGCCCATCTGAACTGGTAAATTGCTTAACAATTACCCCATCTACCTCTATTATGCCTATATCAGTAGCATCAACATAGAAATATGTAAAGGTTAACTGGCACTTGTATTTAGCCTCTATCTCAACTGAACTGCTACTGCTTCCAGCAAGTAATGGCATAGCCATGCTTCCTATCTCTGTAACTAGTTCACTACCATAGTACTTTGCCAATCTAATACCATAGTTTAAGATACTGCCTGCCTTACTTCCAACGTATAAGAACATGCCTCCACCATTGCTTGTATAGTATGCCAAAGAATTTGATTGTAATGTGTTCATAACTGTGAATCCAGTTAAATCATTAAGAGGTATAAGTCCTACAGGAACAGAACTTGTAGGGTTAACATTGCCATTATTTGCATTAGTTCTAACGAAAGTATTAACCAAATAATTCATAGAGATGATATTAAAGAGATCAAATAATGATAAGTTATATGTGTAATAGTAATTTCCTGTTGCTGGATTGCTTATCCTGTTATATTGCATTAAGCCCTTTATATATGGAGATATGCTAACTACACAATTAGGTGTTGTGTTTATAGAGCTTAAACCATTAGAATTATCTATATAGATTTGAGGTAATGCTCTATCAGGTAAGAAACATGGTAACATGCATGCTCCAGTTGCTCCCGATGCCTGTAAATACCCTATCCCTATAATTGCACCATAATTATCATTTGGATTAAGATAACCTATACTAAAAGTTTTAGGGTATGAGCTTGTATTATTCCATTTGAGATAAATAAAATCCATACCATAGATGGTATGCATATGGCTAGTATAGTGTCTTGATACATTATCACCATCAAGAGTTATAAGCATTGCTGTATCAGTTGCAGGCTTGCTTATGTTATAGCATGGAATCCTCATTATCTATTTTTAGCCTATCTAAATGATCTTAGCGAGGCTAAATATAGATATGGCAATACCTACTATATTCTTACTTCAGATGATAAGAGAGTTGGAAGAAAGGAAGAAAGAGAGCCTAAAGGCTTACCTTAATGGTATGTATGAATTGATAGCCTTAGATACAGGCAAGAGTGTTGAAGAGGTTAAGGCTATGCAGGAGGATGACCTGCTCAAGGCATACAAAAATATAATGGATAGGCTCAATGAGAATAGTCTAAGCAAGATAATAGAGTTTTTTCAGATCAAGTAGAAAGGAAGATAAAGTAAGATTACTTGCAAATATAGATAGACTTGCAGAGAAGTATGGTAAGTTGCCTCATGAGATACTTGCCCTCAATAAGCATGAGATTGATATCTTGCTAATGTGTAATAATGCAAGGGTTGAGGATGATAAAAGGATAGGTGTAGAAGGTAAGCAAAGGGACAATGAAAAGGATAAAGCTGGAATTTATTACAGTATAGAGGAATATAATAAACAAATCTTACAGAGCTATGGGCTTAATCCTGAGCCTGAGATAAGGATCTATTAGTAGTATGGCCAATAACCTCTATAATATTTATTTCCTTCTCATCATCTCTCTTATCTACTTCTTTATTATCTTCAATAATCTCTACGATAATCCCCTTGTTTATAGAATAAGCCATATCTATTATAGGCTCATATTTGGCATAATCTTTCCTCTTAACTATTATTTTGTTTACCTTCTGTAATACATGGAGCCCAATATCCTCTCTGTAAAACCTCTCTCCTTGCCTATCTATCAGTGCTTCTATCAGAACATTTATCTCAGATGAGTAAGCATAACCAAGTAAAGCATCAATCTTCTTTAATACCTCGACATAAACATTTATTGACTCCTCATATTCATGGTTACAGGAGTCAGTATGCTCATGACTTAGATCAAGTACCTTTAGACTCATATCTATATTTATCCCATCTACATACATGCTAGTCTATATAAAAAATGATGTGTGTAATAGATGCTTTAAGCTTGCCCTTAAGATAAGTAGATTGTACGGAATAACACTGTTTGATTATCAGATAGATATGCTTAGTGTTGAAGGTAACTGCATAGTTCTAGGAGGTAGGCAGATAGGTAAGACTACAATAACAGCATTGAAGGCCCTTAGTCATGCCATTATACATGCAAATACCACTACACTAATAGTATCACCATCGCTAAGGCAGAGTTTACACCTTTTTGATTACATAATACAGTTCATCAACATAGACCCCTTGAATATGTTAATAGAGAGCAAGAGCAAGACAGAGTTAAAACTTGTTAATGGTTCAAGGATAATATCACTTCCATCATCACCCAACACTATAAGAGGATATACTGCCCATCTTGTAATAGTTGATGAGGCTAACTTTATAGATGAGGAACTTATTACAAGTGTACTCTTCCCTACAATAAGCACTACAAGAGGATATCTATGGCTAATCTCTACTCCATATAAGAAAGACCATATATTCTATCAGATCTATACATCTACATCAAACTCTAATGATTGGCATAAATTTAGGATACCATCATCAATGAATCCATTGATATCTAAGGAATTCCTTGCTATGCAAGAGCAAAGCCTAGGCATCTACTATAAGCAAGAATATGAGGCTGAGTATATTGATGACCATACAGGTATATTCAATATAAGTAAAGTCATCCTTGATACTGATCTACAACTAGACATTAATACTATTTACATAGATGTTGGGGGTTATTCAGATTACATGGGTATATTATACTGCAATAAAAAAGGTAATTTGTTATATGTGCTGGATGAGTATCAAGGACAGGGGCAGTATCTGGATCAGGTGAATAACCAGATAGTTAGTAAGGGCATAAATCCAGATCAAAGCATATCTATAGTTGTTGATTCGACTGGCGTAGGTAGAGGTATTGAGGAATATCTTATTCAACTAGGTTATAAACCAAAGGGAATAATCTGGAATAGAGATAAGCAGAGGGATGCAATGATAAAAGCAATGTATGCAATACAGAATAAACAATTATTCATATCTTCAAAATGCTTTATGTTAATCAGGCAGATGAAGGAAGCAGTATTTAAGACAGGTAAGTTAACAACTTTATCTGGTATTGATGATCTACTCTATGCATTGATGCTAGCCTATGCAGATAACACAAAGAGGCAGGCACGAATACTATACTAACTCAGTTAATCATCTAAGATATTATTAAGTATCTCATTGAGTCTATCTAAATTGTTCTTATTTTCTTTCCTTTGCAGCTTTGCTATCTCTATCTCTATCTTTATCTGAGTCTGCAGTATCTTAATTACATCCCTTGTAATAGCAAGCGATCTAGTCTTTCTAGCCTCAGAGATGGCTAATTCAATAAAGAAATAAAGGTTTTCTCTTAGTTCATCTATACTCATATCATTATTTATTTATACCTCATGGATTACTATTGCCATTATGTATAGCAAATGTGCCAAGATTACCTATGTACTTTGCCTTCAGCATTATGTGTTCTCCAGCCTTAACTGGTAATGCACTTACTGCATAAGCATTGAGTAGACTGAACTCAAGCCCATAGTTGCCAGTGCCTAGGGTATCACCATACAGGTTAAGGTTTAAAGTAGTACTAGCATTATCCCTTGCTCTAGTGAAGTGGATTGCATCATTACTCTCCAACTCAATATTAATATCATAATTACCAAAGCCTATGATCTTTGCATCCCCATTAACTGAGTAAATTGGTCTATGCTTTGCATCTAAAGATATTGATGCCTTAAACACATTATTAGTACCAGTAACCCTATAAATTGGTCTAATCGCTTCAGTATTATAGGTAACAGATACGCCAGATACATACTTGCCTATTGCATCAACTGTATATCTTGCTAGATCAGTGCCTGAAATGTCTATCTTTATACTCTTAACTATTGCTTGATCAATTGCAATAGGGCTAGAGGTGTTGTCTATGTAAATCTGCAGAACATTGATACTGTTATCTACACCATAGACAGTATACAGATGTCTATACCTTACACCTATATCAGGGTTGGTGGTAGATGAGTAGTTAAGAATTCCTCTAAGCAACTGTGTCATACCCCTTGAGGGATCGAAGATACCCTTTATGCTTACCTCAATGTCATCAAAGTTACCCCTTCTCACTATGGCTGCATCCCTGCTATTTATATCCTCTAAAAGCACCACATTATTAGGCATCTTAACCTCAACTTCCTGAACACCATTAAGTTGATACATACTACTAGCCCATGCTCCATTTAAAGCCTTGCTTAACACTGCAACTCTGTTAGGCATATCTATATTTACCTCTCCATCTCATTTATGCTATCTTACATACCTAGCCTCGATAATAACTCTGGCATGCATGACTATACTATTATCATCCCTTACTGCAATATCTTCCTGTCCATATGGTGCATATCTGTATTCAACCTTATAGGTCTTGTATGTATCTGTTGAGTCTAGAGAGTTTATAAGAGCATCTATAAATCCAAGTATTCCACCAAGATCAGTACTTGATGATGTGAACTTTATAATGTCAACATAATACTTAAGTCTATAATTACTCTTATCAACATGGCTAGTGCCTTCAGACTCCTCAACCAGAGAGAGGATTACAAGTTTATCCATCAATGGAGCATGCTCAAAAGCCTCTACAAACCTAAAGCCTTGAGCACTACATAAATTACTAACTAGGGTCTTGAACTCTTGATAGTTATCATATCTACCCATGTCTATATACCCCTTTATGTTGCAAGGATATACTTACTCAATAAACCCCTTAGATGTTCAAGTAGAGCCTCTTGCATGCTCTTAGGGAATGTACCTATCTGCCTTGCTATCCTATACGCACTTGCATACTTTACTACCTCATCCTTATGCTCTGCTGAAGCACCAAGAGCATCAAGATAGTCATAGATTACATAAGTATTATTTATGGTTGTAGAGATGTAGGCATCAAATTGAGTACTATCAATCTTAAGCAAAGCTTTTACCTGATCAACTGTAACAGTCATATCTCTTTTTACCCTCTCTTATTAATTAATAAGTATACATACCACTTGTAAATTGTCCTATAATCTGCCTTGAACCTATGTTGTTAATTGTAGCAGGACTCTTTGGGTTAGATGGATTGCTCTGTATCTTGTTAGATAGGCTTGATGAAGCTGATGATATAGGTATACTTAGAGGCATAGACCTCATCCTTTCTATCTCTGTCTCTAATTGCCTTCTTAACATTATTATCTGATTCATGAACTTTGATAATGCTGTATTTGTGTCTATAACCTCTGTCTTGAGTTTTGAGTATATATTAACTTGATCAGTGATATCTTTATTATGTTCTTCAGATAAACTATTTAGTCTTTCCCTTAACATAATCTCAATCTTTAATTTTGCCTCATCAACAAAGCCTGTAGGTAAGCCGTGCCTCTTTAGTAATTCCAGTATGTTACTAGTTATAGTTCTCTCTGGTATGATTCCAGCCTTATGCATTGTCAGAACCCTTATGAACTCTGGAGAATCCAAGATCTGCTCTATCAAGACTTCAGGTTTTGATATAACCAACCTTTTAGTTATGTCCTTACCTACCATCCTCTCAAACTCCTTGCCTAAATCTCCTAACCCAGTTGTATTCATAAAATTCTTGCTCAATTCCTCAAATTTCTTGCTAGCCTCATCTGCCTTTTTGCCTATATCCTCTAACTCAGTGCTTACTCTCCTCACTTCTGTGGCAAGAGCATCCATTCTTACATCATTTAGGCTCTTCATAGGATTCAATGCATCACTAATCTTGAATGGTAGGAATCCAAATGCTTCATTAAGGGCTAATACTGCTCCAGTTATGCCCATTATTGCTAATCCTACTGGATTGGTTATGAATGTAGAGATTAATGCACCTCTAACAACTGAAAGGATGCCTGATAACCTGCTAAGGTTTGCTATGAGTAAGGGTATGGTGGAACCACCTAACTGCATATATGTTTGTATCAGGTTAATAAGATCACTATTCAACTCTTTCTTTTTAATTGCTAATTCCTCTTCAGTTATCTTTATCTTGTTCTGTAGTTCCCTATATCTCTCTAATACAGCAGGGTCGTGAGCTTCATTCAACTTAACCTGCAATTTCTGTAACTCTCCCTTCTGATTAGCTAACTCTTCCTCTTTCTTTCTAATCTCTAATAACCCTTTCTCATACTTTAGCATTGCATTATTACCTTTCTCTAAGATATCTGTGGCATTCTTAAAGACAGTAACTATACCAAGAGCCTTAACATTATTATCTATACTCTTTATCCTATCATTAAGTTTATCAAAGTGACCATTGATCTTTTCAATCTGAGTACTTGCACTATCATCTATCTGTAGTTTGAGGATGATGCTCTCATCAACCATACTTATACACCTATCAACCTAACCAATACCCAATAGCCGCCTTGCCTCATCCTGAGTTAATAGCCCTGCCTTATACATATCCATGACCTCATTAAAAGTGAACTCTCTTCTTTCAGTAACAATAAGGTCAATGTTGAAGTACTCTTCTAGAGCATTTATGGCAGTAGCCTTATACTGGTTTATCCTTTCATCTATGAGGCTCTTGGTTACCTTTGCACTTGATTCAGTGAAGTTTTGTGATATAAGCAAGAGGGTAAATGAGTTTTGTGTTGCAATATTCAAGAACTTAACGATGATTTCATGTAACTCTCCAAAATTCTTGCTCTCTATATGGCTTAACCTTTTTATGTCCTTAAGACTATCAACCAAGATGAGGTCACTATTGCCATTTGCTAAATCCTCCAACGATGTCTTTACTGCATTGAGATCAGTATCAGGCTCAAATAACAGGAAGTGTTTTGTATTCATGCCCTTAACAAGCGCATGCATTGTTGAGTATTCAACAGCTCTAATCATATCAATGAGTCTATAGGTATATGTCTTGCCTTTGTATGTTAATGATTGAGGAGCAACTAGAGGATAAAGTAATGAGTTTTTATTGCTTAATGTATCATTAAAAGAGGTTGAGTTTATTACTATAAGATTGGGATATTGGTCAAGAATTACCTTGGTAGTTGAATACTGAAATCCTACAAGTCTTCCATCCTCATAGATTGGATACTGTATATCTGACATGTTTATACTCTCCAGCATTGACTTCTTCCTGTTATAGTGCTGAATGGAATAACCATAAATGATAAATTCCTTAATTATGTTTTCAAGATTTATATTTATACTGGCATCAACTACTTCATCTCCTCTTTTCTCTCTGAGGATGAGATCAGATGTGCTGGAAGCCATATAATCAATGTTAGCCCTCAGTATGCTATTTGATATGTATAGATCATATAAGACCCTATTGGATACATTGGTAACTACATCTCCAACATATGGCTCTACTATGCCTGTAACACTATTCTTAGTAGTACTATTAAAAATCCTGAATAGTCTACCTATATTCATATCTATATTTAGAGTGCCTCTATCAACTCAACGTTTATAACCCTTATAGTGCCCTTATCTGTGTTGGAATAAGAGACGGTTGGAGGACTGTAAACCTTAACTGTAAGAGCACCCAAGTTATGAAATGGAAGATCAAGTACAAAAGAAAGGGTTGAGTTATTCTTATATGCATTGAAAAGATTAGTATATACACTTGATGATATGTCTATGCTAGTAGGTTCAACTAGAGTCAGGGTCCATATCCTCATGTTTAATGACTTTGATATCTGATATACCCATTTAAATGCAGAGTTGTCCCATTCTACCGTATTCTCTCCTCCCTTCAAAAGCCTCTCAGATAAGGCAGATATGGTAATAGGTTTACCTGCAATACTAGGCATATCCTTTTTTATAGTACCATAGAGTGATAAACAAAAGAAAGAAATAAAGAAAGAAATAAAGGAGGAAAGATAATTGAGTAAGAGACTTTTTTAATCTGATCTTATCTTTATGCATTGATCAGGCAGCAGATACTTAAGTGCAAATGGTCTCTTTATGGTTATAACATCCTTTAATGCATTTCCATCTCTGAATATCTCTACCTCTAGATTGCCTATTGCTACACCTATAGCACCTGCAGGGAACATGATACTGACTAACTTGCTACTATTACCTACCGTCTCAGTAATCTCCTTGCTGGTCATCCTAACCCTCACACCATATATGAAGAACTCATTTATACCATCTCTTGCACTAAGCGTATTACCTTCTCCATACTCTATGAAGTTGCTTATCTCAGGGCTACCCATAAGATCATGGAATACCTTTGGAGGGCATAGTAGTATAAGATCGTTCATGTTACCAGTTGCTCTTATCTGCCTTATTGCTGTTAAAACTGTAGATGGATCTAGTGTTGACGTAGCATCCAATGGAGATGTGGTTATCTCTCCTCTCTGGTCAAAGATAGCCTTATCGATCTCATAAGCAATCATATCTCTCTCAAGGGTAACCAATTCCCCAACTAGATCAACTGGACTAGCAACCTTTGCCAGATCTGTTACACTCTGTCTATAACCTTTGTAGGAGACTGGAGCAGTTACCTCCGTTATATTCTGTGTTGCATCTGCTGGAGTAGTGCCATCGATGAATGTCTCCCAATCAACTACTGGCACTACTATCCAAGTTGCATTCTTGCCCTCTACTCTACCTCTTGCTAAGAACTCCTCTAAATTAGCACTTATATGCCTTGGTTTTGGTACTATCCCCATCTCTGATCTTGTCTCAAATGGGCTTGCATCTATGGTATTTATTGTGAACTTTATATGTCCTCTCTGCCTAGATACAAAGGCATTAAGGCTCTCAAGCACATTGTCTACATCTGAGTTGGTTGATATAACTGGCTTATCTTCTGTCATATCTCTATTTATATCCCCCTTATCTACTGTCTTACTATCATGTTTTGTTATTGTAGGTATTATGTTTATAGCACCTGCCCTTTGTACTGCGTCTGTCATCTTATTCCTCAAGATAAGAATATCTTCTTTTATTTCATCAGCATTTACCTTTACCTTCTTTGCATTCTGCATGTAGAGAGTTGTTAGAGGGAATGCTGGGTTTTCAACTAAACTTAACTCAAACGGTTTTATAGAATGTATAAGAATAAACTCCTCAACATTTTCACCATTTACATGCTGGCTTACATAGTACTCATGAACCTCAACCCCTATGCTAACCCTGTAGAGCCCAGCCTTTAGATTACTCACCTCCTGCTCTGTCAGTGAACCAAGCCATACAGTACCCTCATAAGCAAGATATGAGCCATCATCTGATGTAAAGAGTCTAACCTCTCCAACCTGTCTATCGTAAACATGTTCAACATAAAGAGGCACGTTTATGTTTATATTCTGTAATGCTTCATAGGTAAAGTAGTAACCATTGAGAGAGTAGCCTGCATAAACTGCAATACCCTCTATCTTTAAGACTTGTCCTGCTTTTAACATATCTTTATTTACCCATCCATACATGTATAAAAGCCTGGGTTTTAGACACTATAAAAGTAAATATGGATGTCAAGAATACTAAGCCACTGTTAATATGCTTGATAGTTGTACTTGCTCTTTACTCAACCCTAAGAGCAATGGGCATAGTTGATGATACTCTAAAATATGTTCTAATAACACTTCTCTCTATCCTGTATGCTTTATACCTCAGCATAAATAAAAGTAAAGATATATTAAATAATAAGCAAGTAGATGATTGATGTAAAAAGTCCCATTTCGAGAATGTATGGTCTTATACGTGTGTTTACATTATACCTTAAACCTTCTTCTGGTGATTTTAATATTGGACGGTCTGGAAATCTTATCATGAATGTTACCTTCATCTCTCTATTCCTCTTAATCTGCATATCTATTTTTATATCACCTAATTATTCATCTACTATTTCTTATTTCTTCCTTTCTTATATAGTCTGATGTAGACAGCATAGTTAACTTCATATATATCATCTATCAGTTGGCTCAACTCCTTGTAACTATCACTCCTTGCATATCTTTGCTTGAGTCTATTCTTAAAAGCCCTTACATACCCCTGTCCCTTTGTAACTCTCTTGCATTCTAACAGAAGATCATATAGATACCATGCTGGTATGTTGAGTCTATTGCTGTATATTGATATAAGCCTATAAAGAGCAATATCCTTCATGTTATACTTACATCTCTGATCCAACTTGATTAACCTTGCTTGCTTCTTTAAAATTCCTTGATATATACCCTCATCATCAAGGTGCATACCTCCCATGTATATTGTGCCAAGGGTTAGTCTTTTGTTAAGTGGATGTATATGTCCTTCATTATGCCTTATATCAGCATAATCTTCTTTATTCTTATCCAATTCATCTATACCTATTCTTAAATCTTTAGACATATCCCTCTCTATTCTATCCTGCAAGATAAGACTACAAGAAGAACATATTACTTCTCCCTTCTCCTCATCAAAAACCAGTTTATTTGCTGGGTGAATGCATTCCTCTATCTTCATATTATTTCACCCTTGCTAATTCTATACCTCTCTACATAATCAAATCAGAGATATATGCATCTATATGCATTCTCACTCTATCTCTTAACTGAAAGATCTCATCCTTCTTGAATTGTTCTAGTGTGTAGCTTAGATCAACTATTTTCTTGCCATCTAACTTATATGTATAAGGCAAGATTACTATACCAGTTAACTCAGGCAGATAGTCATATTTGCAATTTGCTTTAAACCTTTCATACAGCTCAGCATAAAAACATGTTTGTAATAATACCAAGTCTTTGTATCCTTGCCAGTATTGCAAACTCTTTATCTCATATATTAACCCATAATCAACATTAATTGCATCAATATGCCCTGCTAGTAAGACTTTTTTATTGCCTATTATACAATAGGGTGTTATAAGATTAATCTCTCTTAAGATTCCCTTGATCTTGCTTTGCAAATCCCTCTCTATCAGATCATGTATATACTGACCTCTCTTCAGTATATCATTACTTGGTATATCAGATGGATAAAAATGATGTTTTAAAGCAGTAAAGGATACAAGTATATACGTATCACTGTCTAAGTATCTTTTGTTTAAACTCATACGATATCCACCCTCTCATCCTATATCATTAAGTATGGGGTTCTGAACTTCATAACATCTTACTCTACATGCCTCTATTACTACCTCTTCGCATTCTTCTATCCTATATTCACTCTTCTCAGCGTTGTAATGTATATGCAAAATCTCTTTATCTGATTTGTTAATGATTGTTAGATCATAACGTCCATGACTGCTCGAGGCTCTATATCTAGGATTAATAAGGCATCGTTTATATTCAGAATTATCTTTTATGTAGTCATTGTTTAACATAACCTTACTCACCACTACAGTTCATATCATCTGCACATTCAAACCTTATGTATTCCAAATGTTGCACACACGAATGTAGAAGTATCTATTATCAATTGTGTTGGTAAACAGATCATTGTATTAATATCAATTAATACTAGTTCTTTTATTATCATTATTAATCTCATCATGAAAGATATTATAAATAAAGAAAAATAAAGGAAGAAATGATATAATGATTATTTCATATTTGTGATTGATGATGCACTAGCCAGTTAAGTAAGTCTATAACTCTATTGAACCGCATTATCTGACCAAATGGTATCTTCCTACCCTGTCTCCAGAGTGTAAGATAGATGCTCTTCTTTGCTACCTCTCTTATCTGTTCATCATTCAACTTGAATATTCTAGCTGTTTTAACTCCATACTTGTTTGATATTCGCCCATTCTTTCTATTGGTATATGATAACACGCCCAACTTTATCCTTTGTTTATCCTCATCAGATAACCATGGCATTGCCTCAGTTATTAGTATGTAGAGCATTCTACCTTGTAAGATACATTCCATGCTAGTGTATTCAAGAGTCTCTACATCTTCAAAGGAGATATAAAAGAAAGTTAATACTATCGATCTATGAGCTAATATGGTTTGTGGTTATAATTAGAAATCACCATTGTTTTGATCTGATAAATGCTATTATATCCTCAATATTCAAACAATATCCTATCTCAACCTCTTGTAGTTTATCATTGATACTTCTCATGAACTGTATAGATCTCTCATCAACCTCTATTAGCACTCTCTTGAACCTGTTACTCCTTATGAAGTGTATTATAGAATCGATCATTGTTGGGAACTCATAATACTTCACAGATCTAACACTCACCATATGCGATGCAGGGTATACATCAGATACCTCTTCTGGTACTACCCCTAGGAATGGGGAGTAGTATGCTATCTGTACATCATCTCCTATCTTATTATTATTATTAATATGATCATTATCGTGTATAGCATTTATTGCATCTTTGATCATCTTATATTTGCTAGATGTGTAGAATGGATGTTCTTCTGGCTCAATTAGGAGTACAAGCGTACTCTTATCACTCCTTATGTTACTGCATATGAGCCTCCTAAACCTAGTCAACTCTGGTCTATATTGATCTATTGGTAAAGATAGGAAGAGTGCTCTATCCTTGAAAATCGGTGTACACTGTTCAAGATACTCTGCACTCTCTACCAGTGTATTATTTGCCTCTACAAGTTTTGGATGTGAAAGGGACCTTTGTATAACATACTCCCATAACCTACCTTCAACTATAGCCTGCTTCACATTATCCACCTCCCTCTTTATGGTGTAAAGGTTATGCAATGCTATCTTTACTATCCTCTCATCTCTGCTCATATCCCTTAACTCCTTTACACCTATGCTTGAGCATATAGGACATATACATGGCAGATACTCAAGTTCATCAATGTTTACTGTACCATTTGGAAGTATATACCTCCCATCCTTAGCATAGAGGATATAGGATGCAGAGTCGAATGTGTCACAACCAAGAGCAACTGCCAATGGTATGGTTAATGGATGCCCAGCCCCAAACAGATGCATTGGTTTGCTCAATGGTATAACCCTTCTAGCAGCAAGTATCATCCTTGCTAGGGTATAGAACTCATAAGCCTCCATAAGTTCTGTTGGGCTTCCTAGGGCAAAGAACTCATAACCCATCTCAAGGAGTCTCCTGCTAGAGTACTCAACAAGATCAAGATGCTCCCCTCCCTGAACTGGAGCAGCCCATATCGTGCCAGCATCATCACCCTCATCCCTCCCTTCTTCCTTGCTCATCCTTATAGTATCCTCTGCAGCCTTGAGCGTTAGTTCAACATACCGCTCTGCCTTGCTTCGAGGGAGACCAAAGCCAGTAGGCTTATCCAATGGTACCGCAACATCGCTCCCTATCCTTGCTTGGAACCTTGCCATGGTTTGATGATCCACATCCACACTACCATACACAAGAACCTGATAGCCTCCAGAGTCTGTCATAATTGGCTTCTGGAAGTTGAGTATATCATGCACATCCCTAGCATCTTCGCCATACTCCTTCAACGTTATGTATGCATTTGTTATGAGCATATCGAAGCCCATCTTCTTCAACTCATCTATGCTTACCTCTTGCCTAACTGGATGTACTACTGGTATGAAGGCTGGGGTCTCTACAATACCATGTTTTGTCCTTAACCTCCCTATCCTACCTGCAAGATCACTATGCCTTATCTCAAACACATGATTTAACCATAAAGGGGTTATTATATACGTAATAGAAAGAGATAAGATGAATGGAGGATGGATTGATTGATGAATAGATAGATGGAGGGCTAGAGTATGATATCGAAGAGATCATCTACAGAACAACTGCACTACTATTATCTGGCTTCCTGTCCTTGCTATCCCAACACCAATCCTCTCCCATTCCATATCTAGTATATTCTCTCTATGTGCTTGAGACCTCATCCATGCATTTACTATATCATCCCCAGTACTATCCCTTCCTTGGTAGAGGTTCTCACCTATTGATGTGCAGTTATTGGGCATCCTTGATACTAGAGGCTCGTGGTTATGAGAGATGAAGCCCTTTGATGCATTAACTATTGCATACTTTTTTGCATTCTCTGCAAGCATAACGTCTTTGATAAGTATTGGAAGACCATGCTCTCTCCTAACCCTGTTAGTTGCATCTAACACAGAGTCCTCAAGTTTATGTATATCTGCAAGTGCAAACTCCTTGCTTATATCCATCATGACAAACACTACAAGCACTGTCCATGCTATTACGCATGCTGTAAACAATTTATTCATAGGTTAGAGGAATTGTAAGAATATTTAATATTGCCAGTAGGTTGAGTGATATAATAGATGTTATATAAAGGCTGTTACATGTTATAACACCATTAACCCTGTATAATAATCATGCTATTTAATAATCGAAGAACTCCCTCAACTCATCCCTCTGCACTATAAGAGCAAGCCAGTCTATATGCCCAAGCATACCATCCTTCTCATGCCTAACTACCCTTATGATCTCATCTGCAACATCCTCTGCATCCCTTGATGTGCTATCTATCTCAACTACTTTATCATCCCCAAACCTTTTAACAGCATCATATGTTATTATCCCAAGTATCTCGCTCTGGAGGTTATCCTTTGCCTTGCTCTCACTGTATCCCCTTTGCTTGTAAACATCCCTCAACTCGTATGGTGATCTTCTAAGCACTACAGCAAGATCTATGGAGTCAAGAACATAGGGTGCTAGGTGCCCAACAAGTATAGTGTTATCCTCAACATCCCTGAAGATATCTGTAAGTTTATCTACATCAACAATGTAAGTACTCTCATCCATCGCTATTACTGCACTGCTCATAGCAACCTCATTTATATCTACAAGCCTCATACCAAGCCTATCTGCAACTATCTTTGCTACAGTATGCTTCCCTACCCCAGGGGTACCAGTTATTGCAATCCTCATGAATATCGCTAATCATCACATACAATACACTAATTAATGTTGATTTGCAACCTATGCTATGCTGATAGGATTACTAGGCAAGACCAATGTAGGTAAGACCACATTCTTCAATGCTGCTACAATGCTCAATGCACAGATAGCAGACCATCCATTCACCACTATAGAGCCGAATATAGGTGTAGCGTACGTTAGGGTTGATTGTGTATGCAGAGAGTTGAAGGTCAAGGATAACCCAAGGAGATCAGTATGCATAGATGGGAGGAGGTTCATACCAGTTAAGATGATAGATGTTGCTGGACTTGTGCCAGATGCGCATAAAGGAAGAGGGTTAGGGAACAAGTTCCTTGATGATGCAAGGCAGGCTGATGTGCTCATACATGTTGTTGATGCGTCTGGCTCAACAGATAGTGAAGGGAGGAGGTGCGAGCCAGGAAGCAATGACCCACTAAAGGATATAGAGTTTGTTGAACTTGAGTTCGATCTATGGCTTGCATCTGTAATCGCTAGGGATTGGGCAAGGAATGCTAAGGAGGCTGAGCATAAGGGCTTGAAGATGGAGCATATACTTGCAAATAGGTTGAGTGGTCTTGCAATAGGGGAGCATGTGATAGCAGATACGCTGAATGAATTGAAGGGTAAGAGGTTCTCCGAGTGGGATGAGAGTGATATGCTAAGGTTTGCTAGAGCGTTAAGGATGAAGGCAAAGCCAATAGTTATAGCAGCAAACAAGGCAGATATGCATACTGCTAAACCAAACATAGAACGTATTAGGGCTACTGGTAGGATGGTTGTTCCATGTATTGCAGAGGCTGAACTGTTACTACGTAGAGCAGCAAGCAAGGGTATGATAGAGTACATACCTGGAGATGGGACCTTCAAGGTCAAGGATGGATCACTGACCATTGAGCAGAGAAGAGCATTGGAGAAGGTTAGGATGCTGATGGAGGAGTATGGTGGCACTGGTGTGCAGAGAGCAATAAATACTGCAGTTATAGATGCATTACATATGATAACAGTGTATCCTGTGGAGGATGAGCATAACCTAACTGATAAGGATGGGAACGTGCTTCCAGATGCATTCCTACTCAAGCAAGGTTCAACACCAAAGGATCTAGCGATGAGTGTGCATAGCGATCTTGCAAAGAACTTCCTCTACGCCATAGATGCTAGGAGCAAGCAGAGGCTTGGGGCTGAGTACAGGTTGAGTGATAGAGATATAATAAAGATAGTATCTGCTAGTAGGTGAGCATTAATGACTATATGCCTAGGGATAGAGAGTACAGCACATACATTCTCATGCTCTCTAGTTGATGAGCAGAACATACTCTCAGATGTTAGGAGCATATACAAGCCACCAGAGGGCTCAGGTATACACCCGAGAGAGGCATCTAGGCACCATGCTGAAGAGTCTGCCAATGTGCTCAGGGAAGCACTTGCTACTGCAAAGGTTAGCATCAAGGATGTTGATGTGTTAGCATACTCTGCTGGTCCTGGACTAGGTCCATGCTTGAGGGTTGGCGCAGTAGTTGCTAGATGTTTAGCATCATACCATGCTAAACCATTGGTGCCTGTTAACCATGCAGTAGGACATGTAGAGTTGGGTATAAGGCTTACACATGCTAGAGATCCTCTAGTACTCCTAGTATCTGGAGGGCATTGTATGATCTTACTCTTCTCAAGTAGGAGATGGAGGGTTATAGGAGAGACTCTAGATATAACACCTGGGCAGCTGCTTGATCAGTTTGGTAGGGAGTTAGGCTTTGCAAGCCCATGTGGAGCACGGATTGAGGAGTTGGCAGCAAAGTCGAGCAAGTACATAAGGCTACCATATACTGTCAAGGGGAATGATGTATCATACTCTGGTCTCTTAACTGCAGCAAAGAAGGCTCTTAGCAGTAATAGGGTTGAGGATGTATGCTATTCTCTTCAGGAGACTGCATTTGCAATGCTTGCAGAGGCTACTGAGAGGGCATTAGCATTCTCACGCAAGGATGAACTCTTGGTGGTTGGTGGGGTAGCAGCAAACAGGAGGCTTGCTGAGATGCTTGCTACAATATGCGATAGACAGGGTGCAAGGTTACATGTTGTACCAATAAGGTATGCTGGAGATTGTGGTGCACAGATAGCATGTACTGGCTTAGAAGCGTACAAGGCAGGGATTATGGTTGAGCCTATGAAGGCGTTTGTGAGGCAGTCATGGAGGATAGATGCTACAGATGTACCATGGAGGGAACAGAGCATAAAGATAAGCAGTTAATCAATGATGATTAGTAATGATCTCTATTATACAATAATAAAATCCAGTTATCTCATCATTACTTACTGCTGTAGATGCATCATCCAAGCAATCATCTTATTACTCCTGCCCTACTCCTGCACCTATTCCAGTTCCTGCTCTAGCACCATCTATACTCTCCTTCCACTTCTTATTGTTCAATACACCAAACTTGTACACCCTACCATCCTTCAACTCAACCACAAGCTTCTTTATAATGAAACCTTCAGTTCTAGTACCTTTAACATCCTGCAATGGTACCTCCAACGCCTTCTTCATGTCCTTACTGAATGTAAGTACCTTTGCTTTGCCTGTATAAAATACAAGGCTCTTATCTGTAAGCACTAGATACCCTGCACCAAGCTTATCCTCACTGCAGTCCTCCTCCATTATAACATTGCCTTCATCATGCATAACTTACCTTTAATTACTCCTTCTAATAAGTTAAACCATGCTTATAAAGAGGGGGGCTGAGGCAGATATATACTTGGTGGAGTGGTATGGAAGGCAAGCAATAAGCAAGGTTAGGAAGAGGAAGCAGTACATGCATGAGATGCTTGATAGGGAGATAAGGATGAGGAGAACCCTACATGAGGCTGAGATGATAAATATGGCAAAGAGGGCAGGGGTTACAACCCCACTTCTCTACTTCGTAGATCCAAATAATGCTGAGATAATAATGCAATATATAGAAGGAGAAGTTGCTAGAGATCTCATCTATCAAGGTGTCAATGTTGGTTGGATAGCAATGATGATGGGTATATATACTGCAAGGTTACATGCAAAGGATATAGTGCATGGAGATCTTACAACATCAAACTTCATAGTGTATAACAATGCTACTACTAGTAGTAATGATAATGCTAGTGCAGATGATGCAAAAAGGCTAGTGCTTATAGACTTTGGTCTATCATTCTACTCTTCAAGGCTTGAAGATAAGGCAGTAGATATTAGGTTGATAAAGGAGGTTATGAGTAGTGCTCATGCTGATGTATTTGATGAGTTATTTAATAACTTTGTTCAGGGCTACTCAAGTGTAGTTGGTAATGAATATGCGAGCAGAATATTAAAGAAGGTTAGGGAGATAGAGAAGAGAGGTAGATATGCTAGGGTTGTATGATGTGATGCTACCTATGCATTAGGATAAATGTTATTGTTTCTACGCTTTGTTAGAGAATGAAATATGCAGGCGAGAGAATATAAGCATGAATGAGCAGTTATAAATTTAACGTGGTTTATGATGATGAAGCAGTTAATGGACGATTACATTCTAGTATGCAATAAAGTACATTGTTCTATAATTTCTGTTATATAACGTCTATTATAGAAGAGGACATCTATAAATATATTGCTAAATATATTTATAGCATACTTTCTAATTTTTAAGAATGAAGTACATAGCACTCATAGGTGTGATAGTTGCAGTGGTAGGTGGAGTGATTGTATCAAGTCTGTATCTAAGTACTGCAAATACTGTTCAGGCACAAGATGGGGGTCATATGGCCCATCATGCAGTGCTTCAGGTTGACATAGACAGAGTATATGCTCCATTTGGACAACCTGGGTTCTTCAAACTACTTGCTGACTTTACTGATATGCAGGTTATGCATGGACATGTTGCAATAAGCAATGTTAACTGTGATACAAATGGTAAGAGTCCATTTGTAGCAGTAATTGCTAATGCAAATGTTGGTGCAGGAAACACTCAGTTGCATATAATCCCATTAGATAGCAGTAACTTAGTTAATGATGTGTCATTCCCAGGCAAGTACTGTACATACCACGTTGACATACATGCTGGAATGGACGGCATAGAGTTCCCAATAACTGATATAGCATTAGCAAATAGCAGTAACTCTGCCCAAAGACCTCACTCAACAGCATCTGCTACAATACATGCTGAGATAGTAAAGATGATGGACTGATATAATAGAGATGATGGAGGGGAGTATTGATGATGCAGAGAAGAACAATTAAATCATATCCATTTATTTTGATGATTGGTATAGCACTGTTACTAACAGGTCTAACCAATGATGCAATGGCTTATGGACTAACTGTGAACCCAGATACACTCAGTATAAATGGAACTGCTACTGCAGAACTATGTGCTGGAACTACATCATTAACTATAACTAGTGTAGAACTAGTAGATCCTACTGGTGCCTCTCATAGTAGTAGTGTAAATGTAGGTACAACACTTAATGCTGGAGATTGTGTAACATGGAATATACCAGATGACTTTTCTTCTACCACACTAAACGCTATTGGGACATGGGTTCTAAGGATCAATACAAATCCAGGCAATCAATTTACTGATGAATTCAATGTAAGCATATTCGTTGTACCAGAGAGTATACTAGGAGCAATAGCAGTAGCAAGTGCATCACTTATAACATTTGCTGGCTACACATTGATAGGTAGGATCAGAAGACATCATAAATAGGCGTATAACACCTTCTTTTCTTTCCTTTTATCTTTATCCTCTCATTTCTGCTTCAATCCAGTTGCAGATTGAAGTATATCCTTATAAGTTCGCCAAAGGCATAAAGTGCTATAGTTGCTCCAAATATTATACCAGTAGTCTCTCCCAACTCTCTAAAGAAGTTCCTGTTGAAGAGCACATGAGAGTATAAAGCGATGTATGCAAGTATCGCTATGGATATCATCAGCGATATTAGGAGTGCCTCAAGTATATCATGGACGATGAAGTATGGTAGAGCAAGGAGTAGTGCAGTTACAACATATGCTATCCCAGTATAGGTTGCTGCAGATGATGCCTTTACTCCTTCAGTCTGCTTTGCCTGGTTGTATGCTGCAGATGCCATAGCGATTGATGCTGCTACACCTGCTATCAACCCAGCTAGACCAGCCTTGAAGGTATCAGTATACACTCCTAGAGTGCCAGCATGTATCCCTGCTATCTCTATGAGAGCATCGGATAACCCTAGGACTGTGAAGCCTAGATACTTTACCCTTCCTTCACTTATATTCTCAACTAGGGAGGATTCATGCTTCTCTTCCTCATCTATTATACCCTCAAGCATCCTCCTATCATCCTCATCCTTCATAATATGCAGCAATCCCTTGTAACCTTCTATGACACTGCTCTCATGCCTCTCAAGCATCCTAACAACGAATGTTATACCCATTATTAGGGCAAGGAACTTCATCATCAATACTTTGATCTTAGGCTCCTTTACTACTATGATGCTATCTGTATACCTCTTCCAGAACTCATAGTGTCTATACTCCTGCTCAGCCATGAGAGCAAGCCTACCCTTCAATGCCTTAGGGATTACAGATGATGATGCTAGAGCATTGTATATGTAGTAATCTGTATACTCATCCCTACAAGCATAGCCAGCAACCTCAACAAACCTATCGTTGTTATTATTATCATTGCTCATACCTATATGTTAGTGTATAGGCTTAATATTCCTAGCCTAGCCTTGATGAATGTAAGTAATGTATTTGAGTAGGTGTATCGCTAGCAGATGTGATGGTGATAAGGGTACTAGAGCCAGAACTGTATGCTCAGTTCTCGGCACTAAGGGATAGGAGTGTTGGGGATATAATGCAGGAGCCTGTAGTTGCTAGTCAAGATAGCACTATTTCGCAGATAATAGGGCTTATGGATAAGCATGATGCATACACTGTCTTCATAGACTTCAATGGAAGGATAGCAAGCATAAACATGAGGGATATACTTGAGTATAGGGATATTGATCATGCAAAGCCATCTATGGTAGGGAAGATAGTACCTCCTCTAGCAAGAACACAGAGGATAGGTTATGCAGCAAGGATAATGGGAGAGTACAGGTTAAGAGCATTGCCAGTTGTTGAGGATGGTAGAATAGTAGGACAGATAACATCTGATGCAATACTGAGGATGGTCAATGCATATGGTATAGACAATGTTAGTGCAGGGGATATAATGACCCCAAACCCAATAATAGTAGATGCTGATAGCAAGATTGCAAGCGCTAGAGGCATAATGATAAGGCACAAGATAGACCATCTCCCAGTTGTTAACGATGGTAAGGTAGCAGGTATACTTACATCAAGGCACTTGCTTATAGCACTTAAGCCTCCAGAGAGCAGCAAAGGTAAGGCAGATATAATAAGCAACAAGACCAGGATGATGGATCTGAAGGTATCAGGCTTGTTTGATAAGCATATAGTTGCATCTGAACCCAACGAGAGTGTTAAGAGTATAGTGAGCAAGATGATCGATAATCGTGTTGCATACACCTTTGTTACTGTCGGTGAGGAGTTGCAAGGGATAATAACGCATAGGGATGTAGTAGGTCTACTGCAGGAGATGGTTAGGGAAGAGATACCACTCTACATAGTTGGTCTCCCTGAAGATCCATTTGATGCTGAATTAGCAAAGTCAAAGTTTGCAACACTTGTAAGGTTGATGAGGAAGGTTGTGCATGATCTCAGCGAGGCTAGATGCAATATAAAGATAAAGGACATGGGAGGGGAGAGGAGAAGGTATGAGGTGAAGGTGAATATAGTAACGTTGAGCGATACTATGAGTTATACAGCAAATGGCTACGATCTAGCAATGATCTTCGATCAGATAAGTGACTCATTCAAGAAGAGGATTGCACATAGGGAGAACAGGGGCAAGGGTGATGCTAAGGGTAGAAGCAGGAAGGGTAGGGAGTCTATAAGGTACAAGGTTGACTTTTACACACTGCCATAACTATAGCCATAGAGAAGAGTCAAGTCAGGATACTTGCTAGACTCATCTTGCTGGTCAAGCCATTATAAGCCTCACATGCTCCATACCCTCATTTGCTTGGAACTCCCTTGTCATATCCTTAACCTTCTCAGCATCCCCCTCTATGACGAAGAGTTCCAAGCACTTCTTGTTCTTCAACTTGCAGTGTAGATGTGTCTTTATTATATCCTCGTAACGTAACTTTATCTTTGTTGACGCTTCATCCTCCTCATCATGCGTAACTATAAGCACGCATCCTATGCTACCTGCCAACCTCTCCTTCTCAATCCTATCTGTTAGAAGCATCCTTATCCCAGCCCTTATGACCTCAGATCTCCCAGAGAACCCAAACTCTTTCTGTAGTTCATCTATCTCCTTAAGCATGCTATCCGTAAGTGATATGCTTACTATCCTAGCCTCCTTTCCTTTTGTTCCTTCCTCCCCCTTCACGCATAATACTTGTTATTATCCATTTATAAGACTTTACAAGTTTAGTTATTAACAAAATACATATATATTAATAACGAGTAATGATATAGCATGGGGATAGATAATAAGAAGGTTGTTATAGGTGCTATTGCTTCTACTGTTGTTATAGTACTTGCTAGTGTTGTTGCTATAACGCTTCAAGGTTCTAACAACAATAATAGTACTAGTAGTGATGTAACCCTCCCAACCTCTGAGAACGTTAGTAGAGATCAACTATTGCAGGATGCAAACAAAGGTAAGAGGCTCAAGATAATGACTACATTCTACCCTCTATACGAATTTGCAAAGGCTGTTGTTGGTGATAGGGCTGATGTTGATCTATTAATCCCCTCTGGTTTGGAGCCTCATGACTGGGAGCCATCTGCAAGGGATCTTGAGAGGTTGAAGGATTATCAGATTCTAATCTATAATAGTGCAATATTCGAACCCTACATAGATAAGGTAAAGGGTTTAGGCTATGATCTGAAGATGGTTGAGGCAGCGAGTGGTATGGTGCTTGATCAGGATCCACATGTATGGCTTGATCCAATACTAGCAAAGGAGCAGGTGAGGATCATACGAGATGCAATAGCAAGTATGGATAGTGATGAAGGTAATAGCAGATACTATGATGAGAATGCAAGAGCATACACTGCAAGGCTTGATGAACTCCATGTAAAGTTTGAAGAGGGGCTTAGGGATTGTGGGAGGAGGGAGTTCATAACGCTTCATTCAGCATACAATTACCTTGTCAGTAGGTATGGGTTAAAGCAGATAACCATTACTGGTATTGAGCCTGAGCATGATATCCCAGCAGGCAAGATAAGGGAGATAGTGGATCTGGCAAAGAGGCATGGTATTGATGTTGTTTATGCTGAGGAAGGCATAGATGATAGATTGGTTAGAGCATTGGCAGAGGAGATAAATGCTAAAGTACTTACACTGAGCCCTATAGAGGTTCTTGATGAGGAGGATCTGGAGGAGGGTAAGACATACATAGCAAAGATGGAGGAGAACCTAGAGAACCTAAGGCTAGGATTAGGATGTAGATGAAGGGTATGGCAATACTGAAGGTTAGGGATCTAAGCGTGAGATATGGTAGCACAAGCATACTTGAGGATGTAAACATGGATGTTGAGCATGGTGATATACTTGGTATCCTAGGCCCCAATGGAGCAGGTAAGACAACTTTATTCAACTCAATACTAATGCTTCAAGAGCATGAGGGTACTGTAAGCATATTCGGCTACTCTAACCATACAAGAAGGTATGTATTACCATTCATTGGCTACCTCCCACAAAGGTTCAGTGTTGATCATAACTTTCCTGCAACTGTAGAAGATCTCATCTATACAGGCCTGATATCTATAAGATATATGCAGAAGAATGCTTATCTGTTAGAGAGGAATGGATATAGATGGAGTTACAATCCAAGGCTTAGCAACAGGGAGAGGATAGATGAGGCATTGAGGATGGTTGGGCTTGAACATGCAAGGGGGAAGAGGATAGGCATGCTATCTGGAGGCGAACTCCAGAGAGCACTTATAGCAAAGATACTTGTTAGCAGGCCTCTCATGCTTATACTGGATGAGCCATTCACTGCACTAGACCAAGATGCACAGACAAAGTTATTCAACATACTCAGTACTCTAAATGAGGAGATGGGTGTAACTATAATACTTGCTGCACATGATCTCATGCTACTCATGAAGCTTGCAAAGCATATAGCATGTATAGATAGGAGGATCTTCTTCCATGGTAGCAAGGCTGAGTGTATTGCAAGTGATCTTCTCAGACTGTACAGTGAGCATGCCATGCATATGCATATGAAAGAGCATAAAGAGATTGGTACTGCTGGATATGTTGGTAGTAGTAGTAGCAACAGTAGTAGCAGTAGTAGTAGAAGTACTGGCTAGTTAGATAAGGAGAGATCTCTTATGCTAGATATACTTGCATATACATTCATGCAGAAGGCACTCATAACAGGTATTGCTATTAGTGCTGCATGTTCAATACTTGGACTATTCCTTGTGCTGAAGCGCTACTCGTTATTTGGAGATGCCCTATCACATGTAGCATTATCTGGTGTTGCTATAGGTCTGTTCCTTAACATATACCCCCTCTGGACTGCCTTGCTAACATCTGTAACAGCATCCCTTGGGATAACAAGGTTAAGGCAGAGCATTAGGATACAGGGCGATGCTTTAATAGCAGTACTGCTCATATTTGGTGTTGCATTTGCAGTACTTCTCATAAGCGCATCTGGAGGTTTCAGGGTTGATCTCTTCTCATACCTCTTTGGTAGCATAACACTGATAAGCAATGAGGATGCACTTATAGCAGTTATAGCATCCCTTGCTATAGTAGCATCTGTGATAGCACTTAAAGATAAACTCTTCTATATGGCGTTGGATGAGAGGCAAGCAAAGATAAGCGGGCTAAACACTACGCTTCTCAACTATATCTTCATGATCATGGCTAGCATAATGGTTATAGTTGCTATGCGCCTAGTTGGCATACTCCTTGTATCATCGCTAATAGTTCTTCCAAACATAGCAGCAATGATGCTTGGAAGGGGATTCAAGACAACCATGCTTATCTCACTCTGCATATCATTAGCATCTGTAATCTCAGGGATAATCACATCTTACTACCTGAACGTAGCTACTTCAGGCATGATAGTCATGATATGTATAGGGATAATGGTATCTATAATCATCTCTAAGCATCTCAAGATACCTAGAAGTGAACAAAACGTGCTAGATGTAAAATGAAAGAGCATGATAGCATATAAATAAGAATTACCAGTACTCAGCCTTGACCTTCTCTATTGCCCGCTCAAACTCTGGGCCCTTCCTTCTAGCATACTTCTCCATAGCAGTAAGAGGTATCCCTCCCAGTGCCCTTGCCAAGCCAGTGAAGAAGTACCTCCTTATAGGATCGTTCTGCCCAACCTTGTGCATGAACTTCATTATGCCATACTTGAAGTTGTGCTGCCAGCACTTGTACATGACAGCAACCTTGGCAGGTGTCATGCTATTCCCTATATCATAGAACTTTGACTTGCTAAGCAACCCTATTGGTACGAATGTCAATGGTGTAACTGTGAACTTTGACTCTGGTTGCTCATGCTCAAGTTCGTGTATAAGCATTACAGTCTCCCAACTATCCTCCTCCTGCTCGTTGTTATCCAGCCCCATTATAAGTGTGAATGCAGGTACCCAGTAGTGCTCGTTGAGAACCTTAACAGCATGCTTTACAACCCAGTGCCACTCACTTGGCTTGAATGGTGCCAACTTCCTATCTGCATACTTTTCTATAAGCCTTATACTCCCAGTCTCAAAGCCACATTGTATGCCTATGTGGTTCTCTGGTCCTGCCCTTATCACCTCTGAGAGTTTGGGTATCAAGCGTTCATCTGCTATTGCTCCAGCAAGTGTGCCATGTGTAGGGTTTGTATGCACAACCCCTGTACTCATAACAGCCTCAAATAACTCTATTAATGCTTCAGTATTAGGCTCCATGTTCTTGTTCTTCCTTGGGTTAAGGCCATAGACGAAGATATCATCGCTATGTATCCACGCATTCCTCAACCCACCCTTCTTTATATTCACCTCTATCTCCTGCTTCACCTTCTCTGGAGGGTAGTATCTTAATGGCCTTAATGTAACCTCGCAGAACTTGCATCCTCTCCCACACCCCCTCATCACTTCTATCATACCATGTATGCTTGGTTCTACTATCTCTGGTATCTCATCAATGCTAGGCTCATCGTTGTAGTGGATGAATCTACCATAGTACTTCCTACCATCTACATCAAAGTCCTTTATTATGACCTTAAAGTCGCTCTTCTTGAATGGGTTTGCAACATCAAACTCCCCATTGATCAATGCCCTAAAGAATGCCCCTGTAACCCCAGTACCATCCAACTCTGGAGCAGTCCCTCCAAAGTCACCCTCTACTATAGCATAGATATCATACTCTTCAATCTTTGCTGGATCATAGTTGTACTGCCATGTACCAGCAGCACCAACAACAACCTTAGCCTTGCTCCCTGTCCTCTCCTTCGCCAACCTTATCCTCTTGTGCAGTTCAGCAGAGTAGAACTCATCATAAGATATCATCTTTCTACCATAGGTGAATGTCATTGTAACAGGACCCATCCCTAAAGGATCCATCTCGTATATTCCAACAACCTCAGTCTCAGGGCCTATAAAGCGCTCAATATGCTCTGGATGCACTACAGCAACCTCATCCCTTGCAAACCCATCCCTTAGGAGCCCAGCCTCTATCTTCCTTAGCCCGTATGGGGCATACCTTGCTATACCATGATCATGCTCTATTGGGTTGCAGATGAAGTCGAATAATACCCTTGGTGTAACCTGATTCTTGAGTATCCAGTACCAGAACCCATCATGTCTATATGGGTCTATTGCTGGTGCACAACCAAAGAACGATGCCAATGATATGCCTCTATATATTGACATTAAGGTTCTATCTGCAGTAAGGACTATCTTTGGCTTGCCCATCTAAAAAGAGTGTATACACGCATGATATAAACTTACACTAGCTATTGATAAGGTGTAATGTTGTAATAATAATAGAAATAATAAAAGGTTATCGCTTCTAGCGCTTGCTCTTCCTGCTATAGTATCTGTATCCTATGAACGCTGCTAACCCTGCAGCAACTGGTGCTACTGCACCAACCATGCTCTCTGGAATTACTTGGAATGTTATGTTCAATGTAGTTACAAGCGTTACACCATTGTTGAAATCTGCCCTAACTATCAATTGGTCTAACATGTCTGGTATAACACAGATTATATAACATAGATTATGGAACTAAAGACCAGTCTCATACTCGTTTAATATACCATCATCATGGTAATAATTCAACAAGATCATCCTTTATTCTCTTCTATTTTCCTTCTTCTACTTCTTCCTACTATTTCTATACTTTGCTAGGCTAGTTCCACCTTCATACCCTGACAAGCCTACCGCTCTTATCCCTTGCATATGCTCCAAACTCATTGCATGCTAGGATATCTCTAGCATCCATCACAGGTCCATCCTTGCATAGAACATATCTGCCTATACAGCATGAGGAGCATAAGCCTATACCACACTTCATGATCCTCTCTAGGCTTGCTTGAGCCTCTAGCCCATACTCATCTACAATCTTTAGAACCTTGAGCATCATCGCTTCAGGACCACATGTATAGACCATATCAAACCTCTCCCCTTTGCTTGAAGCATCTTCAAGCAGAGCCTTGAGCATATCACTTGCATAACCCTTAAAGCCATAGCTCCCATCATCAGTACATACAATAACCTTACCATTGTTACCAACAAGCCTTCTAGCAAGATCCTCAAAGATCACCTCATCCTTACTCCTAGAGCCCATGATGAATGTTACCCTTATCCCTGTTGAGTTGGATAGCATCTTGCAGAGCCTAAGCAATGGTACAAGCCCTGTACCTCCTCCAACCAGAATTACGTTACCATTGCTAGCAGTGAATGCTCTCCCATATGGGCCTCTTAGCCCTATAGTGCTACCTTCATGCATGTTGTATAGAGCAGTAGAGGAGTATCCATGCCTCCTAACTGTTAGTGCTGCATAACCTGCTCTATCATAAGGATCGAGCATAACGCTCATTGGTATCTCATCAACCCTAGGTATCCATACCATTAGGAACTGCCCTGCCCTTGCCTCAGATGCAAGATCATCCTTGAAGATGAGTGTTCTTACAGTTGGACTCTCATCCCTAACCTCCTCTACCCTTACAAGCCTCATCCTATCCTTACCCATACTGCTATCAGTATCTGTGAGCAATACCTACTACCTCCTTTACACTCTTCAAACTCTTCCTTGCTAGATACTCCTTTATACCATCATTAACCTCTTTAAATACATCTAACCATCTATCTCCTATAGCGCTTCCTATCTGCACAGCATGTGCACCAGCAAGCATGAACTCAACTGCATCCCTCCAGTCATATATGCCTCCACACCCTATAACTGGCACCCCTGCTCTATGAAGTTCATATACACATCTTAAGGCTATTGGCTTTATTGCCCTCCCAGATAAGCCTCCAATCTTGTTGCTTAGAACAGGCATGCATGTCTCAGCATCTATAACCATTGCTCTAATGGTGTTTATTGCTGTAACTGCACTAGCACCAGAGTCTATAGCAGTCTTTGCTACTTCAAGCATATCAACCGCACCAAGCCCAAGCTTTGCTATTATTGGTTTGCTTGTAACTGCTCTTATGCCCTTGATTATCCTGCTCACAAGTTCAGGATCATCACCAACCTCTAACCCAACCCTCTCAACATGGGGGCATGATAGGTTGAGTTCATAGCCTATAATGCTAAGATGGTCTAGCCTCTTAACCATAGATACGAACTCATCAACGCTAGAGCCTACAAGGTTCACTACTATAGGTATTCTATAATTATCATGAATGCTCTTATCTTGCATAGTATCTGTACTCTCTTTATCATAACCATACTTACTCAACTCTTGCACAAAGTGATCTACTCCAGGGTTTGCTAGTCCTACTGCATTAACGTAGCCAGAGTCAACCTTCACTATTATTGGACCTTTATACCCTTCCCTAGGCTCTACGCTTATGCTCTTGCTTACAACTGCGCCTGCTCCAGCATCATAAACACGCTTCATAACCTCATATGAGATGCCAAGTATGCCAGATGCTAGTATGGTAGGATTCCTAATCCTTATACCAGCAAACTCTACGCTAAGATCCACAAAGCATAAGCATTGATCGCACTATATAATGCTACATTTTTAATAGGCATTGTAGCAGAGGATGATGATGGTATGAGTAGGTGTAATCTACTCTTGCTTGAGAATGGTATAGTTGCTATAGATGATGCTGATGGATCAACCAAGGTTGTAGATGTATTGAAGTTCAACAGGGAGAGTATGGCTAGAGAGTATAGCATGATCAAGAGTGGGTTGGATGATAGTAGACTCTCAACAATACTCTCATCACTCAAGGCAAAGGGTTACACATCACTTGCATGCAATGATCCAATACTTGTGGATGCTGCTATAAGGCATGGGTTCTCTGCTGTAGAGATGAGTGCTGAGGATAGGTTGAAGGTACAACATAACAAGGTTGCTATAATAGTTGAAGCAGGGCTTGCTGAGGATGAGCAGGATGCATTCCTTGCACTCCATGAGTTTTCAGTAAGTCTATCATCAATCAAGGTTGCAGAGGCATCAGCAAAACCTGATCAGCATATAATCCAGTGCATAAACACAATAGATGAGTTGGATAAGATCGTAAATATAATGGGGGCAAGGCTTAGGGAGTGGTATGGCTTACACTTCCCTGAACTTGATGGTATAGTACAAAGCCTTCCATCATACTGTGATATAGTGCTAAGGTTTGGTAGGAGAGATGCAATTACAGTAGATGCATTAAGGAGCATAGGCTTGCAGGATGAGAAGAAGGTAGATGCTATAGCAAGGGCAGCACTAACAAGCAAGGGAGGTATGATAAGTGATGAGAACCTCATCCTACTCCAGAGGATTGCTGAGGAGATAAAGCATCTCTCAAAGCAGAGGGATGCTCTAGCAAGGCATATGGAGGATGAGATGGCTAGGGTTGCACCAAACCTTAAGGATATACTTGGAGCAACCATAGGGGCAAGGATGATAGCAAAGGCTGGAGGACTTGAAAGGCTAGCATTGCTACCTGCTAGCACTATACAAGTTCTAGGTGCAGAGAAGGCACTATTTAGAGCCTTGAGAACTGGTACTAGACCACCAAAGCATGGCATAATATTCCAGCATCCATCTGTGCACTCAGCACCAAGATGGCAGAGGGGCAAGATTGCTAGAGCAATAGCAACAAAGGTTGCTGTTGCAGCAAGGATAGATGCATTCACAGGGACAAGGGATGATACACTACTTGCAAAGTTAAATGAGAGGCTTGAGGAGATAAGAGAGAAGTATGTAGAGCCAAGGCATGAGGAGAAGGAGGAGGGAGAGAAGAAGAGGAAGGGGAGAGGTAAAGGTAGAGGAGGTGGAGGAGGGGAAGAAAGGAGGGAGAGAAGAAGAAGGAGGAGGGGAAGGAAGAGGTAGGTAGGAAGGTTGATCATACATGCTTGAGGTAGAAGGGGCAGAGGAGAAGGGTATAAAGGTTGTAGAGGTTGGAGGGGAGGAGAGGCTATGCACAAGGAACCTTGCAAGAGGTGTACAAGTTTATGGAGAGCAGTTGATAAACATAGATGGGGTAGAGTATAGGGTATGGGATCCATTCAGGAGCAAACTTGCTGCTGCAATCATCAAGGGTCTAAAGCATCTACCTATAAGTGTCTCTAGTAAGGTACTCTACCTTGGTGCATCAACAGGCACAACTGTAAGCCATGTCTCAGATATTGCATACAAAGGCATAGTGTATGCAGTTGAATCAGCACCAAGGGTTGCAAGGGAGTTGATAGAGAGGGTTGCAAAGCATAGGAGGAACGTTATACCTATAGTTGAGGATGCTAGAAGGTATGAGCACTATCCTGCAATGGCAGGTAAGGTTGATGTAATCTACTGTGATATTGCACAGCAGGATCAGACTGATATTGCAATAGCAAATGCAAAGGCATACCTCAAGGATAAAGGTTATCTTATGCTTATAGTTAAGACCAGAAGCATAGATGTTACAAAGGAGCCAAAGAGCATAGTTGAGGAGGAGGTTGAAAAGTTGAGGAGCAATGGCTTCTCAATAGAGAAGGTCATATACCTTGAACCATTCGATAAGGATCATGCTATGGTTATAGCAAGGTATAAAGGATGAGGAGATAGATGGTTGGTTTACAACCATCATCATATACTTGCAAGCAACGATCTTATAGGCTTCCATGAGTACCTTATGAAACTGAACCTACTGCTTCCATTATCATCCATGCTATCATCATGGAAGTGATGTAATTTAATATCTGATACATCAATTGAGATGAGGTTACTATGAGACTTGCTCCTACTTGAATCAGATGTTCCAGACTCATCCTCTGCTACACCACTGGTAAATAGATACCTTATGAACCTCCTAGTTCTACCATCCGAAGGATAGCCTGATCCAAAGTCCCCATACCTTCTCTTCACACCATCTACAATGCTATCCCTTGTAACCTTTGCCACTATAGATGCTGCTCCAACAAGCACGTTATCCCTATCTGCCTTGTGTGCTGCACTTATCATCATCCCTATATCCTCATCATCAAGCATCCTTGCTATCATAGCACTGAACCTCTCTGGTTTTGTGTCGCATGCATCTACATAAGCAAGTAATGGCTTTAGTTTAGATAATGCAATAGCAAACATCCTTGCCTCTAGAACGTTTAAAGCATGCTCATAAACATACGCATCTATAACCCTAGGCTCTGCTATGCATACTGCAGTTGAACATAACTCAAGTATCTTGTTGTATAGTATCATCCTACTCCTCCTATCAAGCATCTTGGAGTCCTTGACCCCTAGTTCTATCAGCCTATCTATGCTTGATGCATCTATAGCAACAGCAGCAACTACAAGGGGACCTATGACTGCACCCCTACCTGCCTCATCAACCCCTGCTATCCTATTCAACACCAATAGATATGGGCAAGGATTAATTAATAAATCGTTTGTATCTTCATGCATAAATGGTTGGTCTGCTTATTGTATGTATAGATAGATGAATTGATGAATGGGCCTAGGTTAGAATGTTTGCTTTACCATCACTTGTTACTATTATTCCTTCTATCACTTACTATGGATAGAAGTATAGATGCCCCTATTATGCTCAAGGTTGATGCTACAGCAACCTCCTTTGGTATCTCTATATGGAAGCCTTCAAATAGGAACTTAACCCCTAGCAATGCAAGAACAACCCCTAAACCCTTGTTCAGATACTTGAATCTGAATAGCATATGATCAATAAGGAAGTAAAGGGATCTCAAGCCTAGTACTGCTGCTATGTTTGCTGTATACACTATAGTGAAGTCATTGGATATTGCTAGGGCAGCAGGTATAGAGTCTACAGCAAACATAAGGTCGCTAGCCTCTATTGCAAAGAGTACAAGTATGAGTGGAGAGAGGAGTAATGGACTCTTCGTTAGAACAAACCTATTCCCATCGTACCTATCTGCTATAGGTAGGTAGCGCTTAGCAAATCTAACTATAGGATTCCTCTCAATATGTGTTAACTCCGTCTTGTTACCCCATATCTTGACCCCACTGTATATCAGGATTGCAGCGAATATGAAGACTAACCATGGCAATGCTTCAAGTGCTGCAATACCAGCGTATATGAATAATGCTCTCATCACTATAGCACTTATTACCCCTACATAGAGTACTACTGGTCTTGCTGTAACTGGTGTTGCAAAGTAACTGAATATTGCAGCAAATACGAAGAGGTTATCAACGCTTAACGACTTCTCAAGCACGAATATGGTGAAGTAGTCTAGAACATCAGATGTTTGATACTCATAACTTAGAGATACTCCAAACGCTACCCCAAAGCCTATCCATACAATGCTCCAGATTGTTGACTCCTTGATGCTCATCCCATGCTTCCTCTTCATCCCTACAAGTAGATCAACTGCTATAAGCACTGCTACTATTATATGGAACTCTAGTAGTGTTAGAGAACTCAGCATCTAGCCATCTCCAACCTCCTTGCTTACATACACATCCATCACTATATCTATACGTTACCTACCTTACTTTATCCCATTTATCATTTATTGTGTTTAGCAGCATTAAAGGAAGGGCATCTCTATTATCCCTGTTAACCTCTATCACAATGGATGCCATCTCCCTGTACCTACTGATGATCCAATGCTTGAACCTCTTGTGTATAACCACTATAGCAGCATACTTGCTACTACTATTGCTAATAGCATCAAGCAATGCTCTCAGAGCATCTACAATATCTGATGAGAGTAACTCCATAGGTCCTATCTCATCAAACACTACAACTTTACTATTACTATTAATAGCCCTTAGGAGCATCATAGCAGCAATCCTACACCCATCAAGATCAACACTATACTTACCTATCCTAGGACCTTCAATACCTCCTCCTACTCCTGCTGATGATGATAATGATGCTAACCTTGCACTTGATCCATCAATAACGTTAACGAACTCAAACCCAACCCTTCTCTTGCCAGCATCCCTAACCTCTCTAGCAACAACACCACCTACGCTTATGCCCTTTTCCTTGAGCATATCAATCAGCCTCATGAGTACTGTGCTCTTCCCTACCCCTGGCTCACCAGTTAGTAGTATCAGCATAGTTTAGTATCCATGCATTTATCAATGCGAGTAGTAATAAACCAATGGGCTATGGAAGGGATAAGGGAGATAGTTGAAGGTAGCACAAGGTTGCTTGTGCCAGAGGCATCATTGGTAAGCGATGTGCCTCCAAAGCAACCAGCATTCTACAACCCAGCAGCAAGGGTTAGTAGGGATGTATCCATAGTAGCATACAATGCATTCATTCAACAAGTTGATGAGAAGAGTTTTGCAGATGCACTTGCAGGGCTTGGAGCAAGGGCTTTGAGGGTTGCCGTTGAGGTTAAAGGCATTGATGAGGTTTACATAAACGATATCAACCCAGTTGCAATTGATATTGCAAAGAGAGCATCCATACTAAATGGGGTTGAGCATATCTGTAAGTTCAGCATAGATACAGCATACAGGTTCCTTGCAGAGCACTCAACAAGGGGCTTCAGGTTTGGGATGATTGATCTGGATCCATTTGGTACCCCTGCACCATACGTTGACTGTGCCTTAAGGGCAGTTGTAGATGGAGGATTGCTTAGCATGACTGCAACAGATACCCCCATTCTGTATGGCATATACCCAAGGATAGCGATGAGGAGGTACCATGGCAGATCGATGAGGTGTGAGTATGCAAATGAGATAGGTCTAAGGCTACTGTTAGGGATGCTGAGCATGGTTGCATCAAGGCTTGAGATGGGCATAGAGCCGTTGTTTGTGCAGAGCACTAGGCATTACATGCGTGTATACGCTAAGATAGGCGTAGGTTCTAGCAATGCAGATGAGATGCCATCAATGCTAGGTTATGCGTATCACTGCAACTCATGCTCCAACAGGTTCACAGTAGATATTGATGAGTATAGGGAAGCATGCAATCTATGCAATAGTAAGAAGATGATCAGAGCAGGGCCATTATGGATCTCTAGGCTCATGGATGAGAGTTTTGTTGCTTTGATGAACAGTATAATTGATGATGGGGCATATGCTCTAAACCTAGATAAGCAGGCAGTGAATATAGTGAGGATAGCAAAGGAGGAGAGCATGCTTGTAGATGAGGCATTGTACTATACAGTAGATGAGGTAACAAGCATGCTAAAGATAAGGCCACCAAGCACTACAAGCATACTTGATACACTAAGGAGTAATGGATTCAAGGCATCAAGGACTGCTCTATCGTTGAGAGGTTTCAGGACAGATGCAAATATAAGGGATATATGCTCTCTTGTAAGAGCACTAGTAGATCAATAAGGTTGGGTTGATCATTGTTATACATTCTTCTTTATTCTTGCTACTTGCTAGACTTGAAGCCCTTGCATACTAGATAGAGTTCGCTACTCTCCTTCCTGCTAGCCTTTGGCTTGTGTATGTAAACCTTCTTGAAGTACATCTTAACCTCATCTATGAACTCCTTGAGCATATCACCATCAAAGACCTTTAGCACTGCACTCCCATCATCCTTGAGCAGTACCTTTGCTACATCCAGCACTCTCCTGCTCATGTATATCTGCTTTGCATGATCTAAACTCCATATCCCAGAGAGGTTTGGTGATACATCTGAGAGTACAACATCAACTTCATCAAGGATGTCCTTTACTCTTGCTGCTAGAGCATCATCCTCTACGCTCATGCAGAGGAACCTAACATTTGCTCCAAATCCCTTCCCATCTCCATCATCCTCTTCCCTCTCTCCTTTACCTTTACCCTTACCCTTACCCACATCCATCTCCCTTACATCAACACCCAGCACAAGCCCATCAGAACCAACAGCACTACTAGCAACCTGTAACCAGCCACCAGGATAACATCCTATATCAAGAACCTTATCTCCCTTTCTAAATATATGGAAGGATTTGTTGATCTCAAGCAGTTTGTATGCAGCCCTACTCTTGTAACCGCTCTCCTTTGCAAGCCTCCTGTAGTAATCACGTCTAGCCTCATCTAACCTCATTCTTGCTCATTCCTGTATGCTTGTACTAGATGCACCTAACTGGTAGCGGTAGAAGGAGTAGAAAGAGTAGTAGTGGTGGTAGCATCACTCCCCTTCTCTTCATTCATTCTCTTGCTCATCTCCACCAGAACCCAGTTCTCTATCAACCTGCATGTATTTGGACTCACGCTACCATCAACAGTACACATACTCTCAAGGTTGCATGTTATGCATGGCGCACCCTCTATGCTTGTAGTATCGAGTGGGAGCCTCACTGCTATTAACCTGAATGTCCACCTCCCATTCTCTAGAACCCTCTGCCTTGTAACCAACCCTCTCTTTTCTAGCCTCATGGCTATCCTTGAGCCATCCCTGCTTGTTAGGTTGAGTTCCTTCCATAACCTGCTTTGCAGTATACCCTCTTTGCCCTGCTCAACTATCAACTTGAATACCTTGGAGGTTAGATCCTCTATACTCTCCTCTCTACCCTCATTATTATCCTGCTGCATCAACTTACTCACCAACATTACTAATATGTGCAAACTGCTAAATAATCGTTTGTAATTATCTTACGAATTATGCAATGTACGATAGATTAGAGGTATCGAACTCCTTTACTACTTCATACTCCCTCCCAAATGCTAGCCTTGTTAGCATCCTCAACTCAGGGAAGTATGACATGGGATCACCTTTAGCCATAATGGTTGCTGTATGCTCATCCCCAAGAAGGTCCCTACACAACCCATAGGTCATCGTTCTAACCTTGTACTCATCAACTACACCTAAGCTATGCAGATATTCATGTGTAAGAACAACGAATATGTATGAGTTGTACTCCTCCTTACTCCTTGCTATACTCTTAACAGCATTAAGCAGATACCTGTTAATCACTATAGAGTTGGAACCTAACACATGGTATGCACCAATGAACGATGGCATATCTTGAAGCAGAAGGTTAAGACCTGCTCTCCTCATCCCAAACCTATCCTCTACAGCATCCTTCACTATGGCAAATACATCCTTAAAGTCATCTGCAACTCTTAACCTCTCTCTATACTTACTCATCCATTATATATAGAGAAGTGATAGGATATAAACTCTCCATAGATTATGCCTACTAATAATAAATATCTAAACTACAAACAAAGCATCTGACAGATTAGGAGTTTGAGGACACGCCCTCCATAAGGAACTATTAGGTCTGGATGACATCGTGATGTTGTGCCTTTAGGCGCATATGTGTGAACTCCCACCAGGGATGTGGTGGAAAACGGATCGGTAGAATAGGCTATAACTCCAACTAGGGAATCGAGAGTGTTCTTTGCTATCCACATATAATATGGACTAAACTGCATGGTTGGTGGGCGAGGAGGGAGTCGAACCCTCGACCTCGGCTGTGTGAGAGCCGCGTCCTAACCAGGCTAGACCACCCGCCCCCTCCTAGATTAATCCTATAAGGAAAGAAGATTATTATATCCTTATAATAATTGACAATTACTTTACTGTAAGATGCCCTTATTACTTCTTTGCCCCTAGGGTTCTGTTCTTTAAGCGCAACTGATCTCCTCTACACTTTCTACAGCGCTGAGCATCTATATGGTTCTTTGCACCGCACTTGAAGCATATCTTGAAGAAGAGCCTTCTCCTCTGCGCTATCTGCTTCTTGAATGTATCTGTTATTGGCATGCTACTACAACCACCACACCTTACTATTTATCTTTACCTTGCTTTTTGATAGTCATCGCCTCATCTTCTTCTCAAGCAGTATGGGTACCTCAGCAGGCCTCTTTGCTACAGGTACATCTGCCTTTGCAAACATGTTAACCTTGGACTCTGCAGAACCATACGTACCATACACAATTGCTCCAGCATGGCCCATACGCTTCTCCTTTGGCGCACTCCTTCCTGCTATGTATGCTACTACAGGCTTCTTGAACTCTGTTGATATTATGTACTCTGCAAGTTGTTCCTCAGCACTACCTCCTATCTCCCCTACTACTACCACTGAGTCAACATCATCCCTATCCCTTATGAGTTCAAAGCACTCTATCAGGGTTAGGCAGTTTATAGGGTCTCCTCCTATACCTAAGCATAGCCTCTGCCCAAATCCAGCAAGTGTAAGCCTATGTGATATCTCGTACATGAGTGTACCACTCCTTGATATAACAACGGTTCTGCCCTTGCTGAATGGCTGTGCAGGCATTATCCCTAGCTTCATAACCCCTGGCACTATTATGCCTGGGGTATTAGGTCCTACAACTACAGCATCATTCTCCTTTGCAAGCTTTATACACCTGAGTGTATCCCTTACTGGGACATGCTCTGGTATTGCAACCATAAGCCTTATCCCATTGGTTAGAGCATCAACAGCAGCATTTAGGAAGAACTGTGCTGGCACAAATACAACAGAGATCTCTGCATTATGCTCCTTAACAGCATCCCTAACGCTATCATACACAGGTATGCCATCGAACTGCTGTCCCCCCTTGCCAGGGGTTACACCAGCAACTATATTGGTGCCATATTCACGCATGAGCCTTGTATGGAGGCTACCAAACTTGCCAGTCATCCCTTGTACTATAACTGGCTTCCTGTTGTAATCCTCATCTCCAGGGTTGCCTTGAAGTATCTTAAAGATATCAAGAATCTGCTTAGCCTCTACTCCTACACTACCACTACTGCCCATCCCCATCCTATTCACCTATTTCTAGCATTGTTATTATTCACATCCTTTACTGCTCTAACAGCATTATCTATTGCTTCCTCAACAGACTCAAACATAACTGCTTTAGTACCTTTGAGCATATCCCTTGCTATATCAGCATTCCTACCTGCTATTCTAGCAAATACTGGCACCTGTATGATGTTATCCTTATAAGCACTCACTATAGCCTTTGCAACTATACTTGTATCTACTATCCCACCGTACAGGTTCACAAGGATTGCCTTGACACTGCTCAACCTACTCACAAGGGTTAATGCCTTGTATATATTCTCAAGTGTTGCACTACCACCAACATCTAGGAAGCATGCTGCTCTCCCATCTGCATCACTAAGCATATCAATGGTTGACATGACAAGACCAGCACCATTACCTACAACTGCTATATTGCCATCCAACTCAACTAGTGAGAATCCACTCCTCCTAGCCTCAACCTCTATACTCTGCTCCTCAAATACCCTCAACTCCTCATGCCTGAAGAGTGCATTATCATCAACTATTACCTTTGCATCTAAAGCAATTATGCTACCATCATCCCTTACAGCCATGGGGTTTATCTCTGCCAGTTCAGCCTCCTTCTCATCAACAAGCTTAATCAACCTACTTGCTATATCAACCAACGCATTGCCATCCTCATTGAAGCCCATGTATGCTGCTATATCATGGAGCAGACTACTATTATTATTGCTATCATCTATATCAAGCGTATGAACAACCTTGTTGCTAACACTCTCTATCTCAACACCACCCTCTGGGGATGCTATTATTGCATAAGATCTCTTACTCCTATCAAGGAATATGGAGAGGTAGAGTTCCTTGTTGTGTGGCATGAACTCCTCAAGGAGTATGCTCTTCACAACCTCTCCTTGCACACTCTTGCCCATCATCTCCTTGAATACATCATCAAATGAATTTGGATCCCTGCAGATCTTAACCACTCCAGCCTTGCCCCTCCCTCCAACCCTAACCTGTGCCTTGAGAACCAATGGGAAGCCTAGTTCTCTAGCATATTGTCTAGCCTCCTCAAGATTGGTTGCTAGATAACCTCTAGGTACAGGGATACCATAATCCTTGAAGAGCATCTTTGCCTGATACTCAAGTAAGCGCACGTACACCATTCAATCCATCTAGAATATAAAAGTTTCATTAGTATGGAGTAAGATGAGTATATCCTACATCTCCCACTCCCCCGATGGTCTTGATACATTGCAATATAGCATATGGAGCTGGATGGTACCATGCAATGATATACCTTTAATGGTAAGAGTATCAATCAATTCTTTTGGATCTACAAAATGTACAATTTTCACCTTATAAGGGAAACTTAATAAGTTAGTATCATGTGTATAGTACATGCATGAAATGAAGGATGAGGATGTATACACCTACTGGGGCATCAGGAAAGAGTATGAGAGGCTTGCAAGGATAGAGAGACTTGCAAAGTTGCTCTTACTACTACCATTTGCGTCTACCATACTCATACTTATAATGGTATTTTTGCTTCTAAGGTGAAGGAAGGAGGAGAGGAAATAAGGGAGAAGAGGTTGGTTAGGCTAGGTTACAACCTTATCCAGTTCATTGCTATCTATAGCAATCCTAACCTCCCTTGCTATCCTCCTACCCATGCTCATTGGCTCATCGTAGAGCAGGTATGAGTATGGTGAGCCATTAACATACAGGTTTGTGCCAGCAACTATCCTTGCAGAGAACTCAAATGCTATGAACCTCCCATCCTGATCATACACACCTTCTATGCAGAATGGACCTATCATGCCACGCTTGACTAGGCGCTCAGCAGCAGATACAAACCTCTCGCCCATCCTGTACACTTCATCCAGAAGTGATTCTCTAAGCACCAATGGACTGTTGCCTATTACATTGTATGATACTTCATGTACCCCTGAACTCTCCTGCTGTAATGCTGGTATCCTTCCTATAGCATCAACATTGGACTCATACCTCCTATCTATGCCTAGCAACTCAACCTCCCTGTTCAATGGTGAGTAGAAGTACTGAAGGTACACTGGCACACCAAGCACATACTCTTGTATGTATAGATCATCAATGCTCTTAACCATGCCCTTGCTTAGAAGCTTGTTGTACTGGGTCATGAAGCTCTCCCTATCCCATGCAAGGAAGTAGCCCTTGCCACCAGCAGCACCATGAAGCTTTGCTATAACTAGTCTTGCTTCTTTACTCCCATCACTACTTCCATTAAGTTCATCTATGCTGATGCTCTTAGGAACATTCAACCTTGCTTCAAGCATGAGCCTCTCCTTCAACGCTCTATCAGCCTCCCATCTGAGTATCCACCTGTTGCCGAAGAATGGTATCCTTATACTCTCTATCTCCTCTATACTCATGCTTGATATGTATGTTCCATGGGGTACAAGTATACAGTTGTTATCATGCAACTCATTCTGTACGCTCTCGCTGAATGAATGCTCGAACCTGTAATCCTCAACCAGCAGAAGTCTGTCAATGAACCTGAACCTCCTGTATAGTCCTTCCCTCCTCCTCTCACACACAAGTATAGTCTTGAAGCCTTCATCCTTTGCGCCCCTGAGTACCTGTAGTGCACAGTGTGAGCCTAGAGTTCCTATAGCATTCATCATAGGGGAGTTGTGTACTACCATTAATTAATATATGGATTTGGAGAAGGGAGGAAAGAAATTAGTCTCAACACCTGTGTATATGTCATCGTTACTTCTCTACTACTACTTCTATCTTCTCTATTATCTCTTCTACAGCTTGACTGAGGTTGAGCATACCTTTGCTCTTTGCATACTCCTCCAGTAACTTAACCTGCTCCCTTGTAAAGCATATAGGCATGGTGCGCTTTGGCATAGTTAAGGGTTGATACGCTAAAATAAAAATCTACCTCCTTGCTATCCTTTTTCAATATCTACCTTCCACCTTGATACGCTAAAATAAAATCTACCTTATTTACTATATCATATATCCTCATCAATTAATGATTCTTAGAATACAAACTAACTCCCTTATTATTCATTATAGCATCAACACATATGCGGAAGAGAGTGCGATATATCAATACATGATCCATGTATAACAGACTTTAAATCAAGTCTTATTAGGGGCTACTAGCTCACAAATACCAATTCAAATATCAGGATCTGCTGAGTGATTTGATCTGAATTGCTATAGGTTTATTCTTGCTAATTTGAATGATGTAACTGCTCTATCGCATAACTACCTTCTTGGTTAATTATAGATGATATCCATCTTACCTTAACTACTACCTTCTTTGCTTATCTACTGTATGTTAAGTAGGTTGTATAATAATGATACTTTTAGTGTTCATACAAAACTCCTTAACCTTTAATATATACTTCTTTCTTTGCCATAACATGCTCACCATCAAACATACTCTAAGGAAGAGAATGTTGACTCTACTTCTGCTATCCATCTATATATAGCCATACTGCTGTACTCTACTCTTTTATCTTTCATAATCGTGCTGATCTAATACAGCATACGCTAGATTATCATATCCTAGTGGCTCATTCGTAATATATTCACGTACTTGGCTAACACTTTAGTAGTATCGTAACTCGGTAATGATGGTAAGGTGTACAAGTTCAGGTTAACACTTATTATAGTATCATAACTAACATGATTCAATACAAATTAAAAAGCCTATGCTGTAGTAGACTCATGGAAAGGTATCATGATGCTAGAGCACATACAGCAGAGCATATATTTGCTAGAGCATTGCAGAATCTGCTAGGTCCTGAGAGCATCCAGGTTCTGAAGGTTGAGCATACAGATGATGTAAACAGGGTTTACATAAGATGTAAAGAGTTGAGTATGGATGAGGTATATCAGGCTATGATTATAGTGAACAGAACTATAGAGGAAGGGAGAACGGTTAGAGAGCATACGTTCCCTTCTCTAGATGAGGCAAGGAGGAGATTCCCAGATGTTAGAGCGTATGAAGTAAGGATCACTGGTAACGTTAGAGTAGTAGAGATAGATGGATATGACCATTCTGCATGTATCAAGGAGCATGTTAGCAACACAAGAGAGTGTGAATTCTTCATAGTTAAGAGCATATCAAGGGAGAGGGATATCAGCAAGGTTGAGTACCTTGTTGGAGATAAGGCTAAGCGTTACGCAATAGAATCTGTAAAAAGGCTAGCAGATATAGCAATGATGCTAAGAGCGAACATGAATACATTAGAGGCTACATTGAGTAATATTCTTGAGGAGTTGAGTATGCTAAGGACCAGCATAAGGAGTGTTACCGATGATGCAGTCAGTGCATTATCTGCAGTAAGGGTTAGAGAATTGAACCTCTACTATGGCTCTTTCAATATGCTTGATGATGATATATTGATCAAGAAGGCAAGCACGATGGTGAAGGATGGTACAGATAATAAACTGATAATCTTCCTTAATAGGAAGAGGGATAGATCGAATGTTGTAATAGCAAGCAATGATCCAAGGCTAGATTCTAATACCTTGCTCAAGGCTATTATTGCTAGATATGGAGGAAAGGGAGGTGGCAAGGCAGAGTTTGCTACTGGCTATATCATAACTAGCCTTGGTGTAGATGTTGATCACAAGATCAAGCAGGAGGTTATGGGGTTGATAGAGCAACTTCTTGCTAGTTGATTGACGTTAATAAGCTGTAGGAGGTTATGATGCTGCTGTTGCTGCATATACCACCATTACTATAACTGCAACTATCCAGAACAACTCATTAAACTTAAATTTGTATTACATGCTCTTTGCTAGCATGAGCCTTGAGGATGATCTAGGGGATTGGAGGAGATCACACTACTCATCTGAACTGCATGGTATGGATGGTAGAGAGGTTACCCTAATGGGCTATGTAGCAAGTATAAGGGACCATGGCAATATACTCTTCGTTATGCTAGCAGATAAGGATGGAGAGGTACAGATAGTCTTCAAGAGGAATGCTGAAGGTTCTGATGGTGCAACAACACAAGCACTATTCTCAAAGGCAAGGATGCTTAAGGAGCACTCATCAATAGCAGTCAAGGGTATAGTAAGGAGCATGAAGAATGCACCAAAGGGAGTTGAGGTAGTACCAAAGGAGATGAAGATACTCTCTCTTGCAAGGAGTGTACCTCCATTCTCAGTATACAGTAAGAACATCCCATTAGATGTAAGATTGGATATAAGGGCTGTAGACCTTAGGAGGCACTATCTAAGGGCTGTATTTAGGATAAGGCATAACCTACTCAAAGCCATAAGATCCTTCCTTGATGAGAGAGGTTTCATAGAGGTCAGCACTCCAAAGATGATATCAACAGCATCAGAGGGAGGGGCAGCACTCTTCCCCATCTTCTACTTCGATAGGGAAGCGTTCCTTGCTCAGAGCCCACAGCTCTACAAGGAGCAGTTAACCCTAGCATTTGAGAAGGTTTATGAGATCGCTCCAATATTCAGGGCAGAGCCATCAAGAACCAATAGGCACCTTGCAGAGGCTATATCTATTGATGTTGAACATGCATTCGTTAACTATGAGGATGTAATGGGTATACTTGAGGAGATGATCTCACATGCTATAGGCTATGTTGTTGATAAGTGTAAGGATGAGTTTAGTATACTTGGTACAACTCCAATCAAGCCTAGTACACCATTTCCAAGGTACAGATACTCTCAACTCATAGACATACTCAAAGGTGAAGGGATAAGGATAGAGTGGGGGGATGACTTTGCTGCTGAGCATCTCAAGGCACTTTCAAGTATGTTAAAGGGCTACTACTTCATAGTTGATTGGCCAGCAAGGATGAGGCCATTCTATACCAAGACCAAGGATGACGGTAGTACTGCCTTGAGTGAGTCATTCGATCTTATGCATGGGGATCTGGAGATATCATCTGGAAGTACAAGGATAAATAGGAAGGATGAACTCATGGAGAGGCTCAAGATGCAAGGTCTTAAGCCAGAGTCATTCGCCCATCACCTTATAGTATTCGATTATGGTATGCCTCCCCATGCAGGTTTTGGGTTAGGATTGGAGAGGTTACTGATGACAGTAACTGGGTTGGAGAATATAAGGGATGCAACATTCTATCCTAGGGATATAGACAGGCTTGTGCCATGATAATCTATGCATAATTTGTATGTATAAGCAAAGCATAAAGCAAGAGCAAGCAAGTAAGTAATGACTTCAACCTCTAACCATATACCCATATATGCATTCTATACCCAACTCCTTAGCCTTAGTAAGAGCCTCCCTATCTATGTGGATAGAGACCGTTACTAATCTCTTAATACTTCCATACTCACGTTCTATCACAGGTTTTATACTGTTAACCTTCTCATAGAATGTTACAACATCATCCTCTGCAACCCTGTTCTTAATCTCTAGTATATCAGCATGGCTATTGCTAACTATTATATCAAACTCATAACGCTTACCCTTCAAGCCATACAACCCTTCCTTATCAATGTACTCAAACCTCCTAGCCTTATCCTTATCTATGCCTAGTTGCATAAGTTGATCTCTATAGATGTTGAGGATCAACCTCTCCATATCCTTGCCTGTCCTTCTCCCTAGAGAGCCTATGCTTATACTCAACTCTTGGATAAGTCTATCATGCCTCTTGAACCCTTCCTGCATATCCCTCCTTAGATCTTCAATGCTCTTCCATACCTTAGCAAACTCTTCATCATGCCTCTTGAACCCTTCCTGCATATCCCTCCTTAGATCGTTTAGATCCTTCCTTAGTTCTTTGATATCCTCCTCTACCTTCAAGAACCTAGCATTTACCCTCTCCTCCATCTCCAAGAACCTCTTATTCATCTTCTCCTCCATCTCCAAGAACCTCTTATTCATCTTCTCCTCCATCTCCAAGAACCTCTTATTCATATCCTCATCAACCTTAGCAATCCTATCCAGTATCTCCTTGTAGCCTATAGCCCCTGCTACTGCATGCCTAAATTCTACATCTTCAAGTAGTAGGTTAAGCAATACCTTCTTCAACTCTTCCTTACTGCTATGCATAATGTAAGTATGCTTGGGATGTATATAAGGCTAAGCAGTGGAGCATGATGTGGATATGAATGCTCAACGTGCATAACTTGCATAGTTTATCAAACTCTAATCATCAAGCATCTTATATCAATCAAATCTCCTTCTGCTAATTCAATTTGTATACATATTACTAGTAGTAGCATCAACCATCAGCACACTTATCATGCCTGATTAGAGATGAAGGTATAAGAAGAATGTTTATGCAGTTAAGCCTTGATGGTTTATATATACAATGATCGCAGAGATGGTATAGCATGGTTAGTGTTGAGGAGGTTAAGCATCTAGCATACCTAGCAAGGATAGGTGTGAAGGATGAGGAGTTAAGGCTGTATGCTGAGCAGATAAATGAGATAATAGAGTACTTCAACATGCTTGATGAACTTGACATAAGTAGTGATGTAGAGCCATACAAGATTAGCAGGGATTATAAGGAGATGAGGGATGATGTAGCACTTGTATTCCTTGGCGATGTGTTAAGTAATGCAAAGAATGTGAAGGATAGGTTCATAAAGGCACCAAAGATGGGATGAGATGAGAGTATGTATATAATATCAGGTAGATCTCTATGGTTAGTAGTAGTAAACTTGCATTAAATGCATATGAACTTGTGGAAGAGGTTAAGAGTGGATCAATAAGCGTAGAGGATTACATTGCAAGCATGCTTGAGAGGATAGAAAGCATGGATGAGAGGATCAATGCATACATAACCATTAACCATCACGCATTGGATGAGGCTAGGATGGTGGATAAGATGGTTAAGAGTAGCAGTAATGGGAGTGGTTATGGCAATGGAAACCTACTTGGTGTGCCTCTTGCAGTCAAGGATAACATATCAACAGAAGGGATAAGGACTACATGCGCCTCTAGGATGCTTGAGGATTACGTGCCAGTATATGATGCTACTGTTGTGAAGAGGCTCAAGGATGCTGGAGCAATAGTGATAGGCAAGACAAATATGGATGAGTTTGGTATGGGCTCAACAACAGAGTTCAGTGCGTTTGGTGTAACACACAACCCATGGGATGAGGATAGGGTTGCGGGAGGCTCCTCTGGGGGTAGTGCTGCATCGCTTGCATCATGCATGGCAAGTATAGCGTTGGGCTCAGATACTGGAGGATCTGTAAGATGTCCAGCATCCTTCTGCTCCATCTATGGCTTAAAGCCAACTTATGGGTTATTGAGTAGATACGGGCTCATCTCATATGCTAACAGTCTAGAGTGTATAGGGTTGATGGCAAGATCAGCAGTTGATCTAGCATTGATGCTTAATGCTGTTGTTGGGGCTGATATACAGAATGATCATACAAGCATTGATGCCACTACCATAGATCTTGAATCCATTAACTCTACTAGCCTCAAGGGCATGAGGTTTGCTACAATAAGGGAGATAATGGAGAGCAATGCTATTGATGAACCTATAAGGGATAGCATGCTTGATGCTATAGCAAGCGTTGAGCAACTAGATGCTATAGTGGAAGAGGTGTCCATACCATCGTTGAAGTATGCACTTGCATCATACTACACAATAGCAATGGCAGAGGCGAGCAGTAACCTTGCAAGATACGATGGTATAAGGTATGGTTATACAGTACAGCCAGATGGGATTGCATGGAATGAGTTCTACTCAACCATAAGGAGCAACTTTGGTAGCGAGGTGAAGAGGAGGATCATGCTTGGTACTTATGTGCTCTCCTCTGGCTACTATGGAAGGTACTACATGAAGGCACAGAAGGCTAGAGCAATAATAAGGGATGAGATAATGCATGTACTCAGATCTTACAATGCTATAATTACACCAACGATGCCAGTACTCCCTCCAAGGATAGGGGAGAGGATATCTGATCCCTTGAGGTTATACACAATAGATATATGCACTGTTATAGCAAACTTGGCTGGGATACCAGCACTCTCCATACCCTATAGCATGCATAATGGACTGCCAATAGGTATACAGTTCATGGCAAAGCATCTAGATGAGGCAACGTTATTAAGGATAGCATACTTGCTAGAGCATGTTAGAGGGAGCAAGGTTAAGAGGTGTGTGCTATGACCCAATCTGCAGATAAGGTAATGATAGGGCTTGAGATACACTGCCAGTTGACTGCTTTGAAGAGCAAACTCTTCTGCCCATGTCCAGCAGATTATAGAGGTAAGGAGCCTAACGTTAATGTATGCCCTATATGCCTTGGTATGCCTGGTACACTCCCATTACTCAACAGAAGGGCTGTAGAGTATGCTGTGATGCTTGCATTTGCATTAAACTGTAAGATAGCAAGCAGGATAGCATTCTACAGGAAGAACTACTTCTACCCTGATCTTCCAAAGAACTTCCAGATAACCCAGTACAATGCATATGAGCAGGCTAGTGTTGGTGCTGATGGCTACATGGAGTTGGATGATCCTAGTAGTAGTGATGGCATAGGTAAAGTGATAAGGATAAGGAGGATCCAACTTGAAGAGGACCCTGGAAGGCTTGTTTACGATGGTAGCATAGGTACATCAAACTATGCCCTTGTTGATTACAATAGGGCTGGTGTAGCACTTGTAGAGATAGTTACTGAGCCAGACTTCAATGCACCAAACGAGGTTAGGCTCTTCCTAAACAGGCTAGCATCGATACTTGAGCATCTAGGCATATGTAACCCTGCTCTTGATGGTGCTGTTAGGTGTGATGCAAATGTATCCATAGGAGGGCATGCAAGGGTTGAGATAAAGAACATCAACTCGTTCAGGGATGTTGAGAGGGCAATAGCATTTGAGATAGCAAGGCAGAGGAGCCTTACTGCTAGAGGTATAGAGGTGAGGAGTGAGACTAGGCATTGGGATGATGCTAGGAGGATAACTGTACAGGCTAGGGTAAAGGAGGAGGAAGAGGATTATAGATACTTCCCAGAGCCAGATATACCAAGCATGGTCTTGAGCAGTAGTGATCTAGATGCTATAAGAGCAGGGATGCCAGAGTTACCCCATGCAAGGATTGAGAGGTTTGTAAGGGTATATGCTCTAGCAAGGGATACTGCTAAGATACTGGTTGGTGAGAAGTATATTGCAGATCTATTCGAGGAGAGTATCAAGTACTATGGTAATGCTAGATCTATAGCAAACTGGATAGTTACTGATCTTAAAGGCTATCTGGAGAGGTATGGTGGTAGCAATAGTAGTAATGATGGTAGCAATAATAATAATAGTAGTAGAAAGAGTAGTGATGGTAGTGATAACAGCAGTAACGTTAACTATGCTGGAATCCTTACAAGGATTACCCCAAAGCATATAGCAGAACTTGCAGTACTTGTTGACTCTGGCAAGATAAATAGGACTATGGCAAAGCAGATAATGCAGAAGATGATCTCTACAGGGATGCTACCATCCACAATAATACAGGGTATGGATGATGTTGATATGCTTAGCAACAGGGATGAGTTAGCAGGTATAGTGGATAGGGTCATGGAGGAGGAGAGGAAGGCTGTCATGGATGCTATAAGCAATGAGAAGACACTCAACTACCTGCTAGGCAAGGTTATGAAGTACAGCAAGGGTAGAGCAGATCCAAAGTTGGTATTAAGCATATTAAAGGAGAGGATAGTAAATCTCAGATCAAACCAATGAATTAATATTAATTATAGGTAGAAATGAATGAAGGAAGGAAGAAAAAGATAGATTATGTTAGTTGTGTTGATCTTTTATGAGTACGCTGGATGCGTATGAGCAGGAGGTATCGTATCAGGTAGAGGATATTCCTATGCTTATGCAGGAGATGAAGAGTAGATGGTTGAGCAAGGAGGAGCAGTTAAATACACTGATAACTGGGAGTGGTGACTCATTTGCTGCTGTAATGCTGGCTGAGAGGCTATCAGGATTCAGGATTCAATGCATAGATCCTTTTGAACTATTAAGTATGATAGCATCTAGGAGGATACTCTACATAGTATCTGTCTCTGGCTCTACAAGAGCTGTGCTTGATGCCATGGATAGGGCACATAGGCATGGCATGAAGGTTGTTGCAATCACAGCAAATGCTGAGAGTAAGTTGGCTAGAGGTGCAGACTCTACCATCCTCATTAGATTCAAACGTACAGGTATGCTTACTGCAGGTAGCATAGGGTTTACTGCAAGCCTTGTAGCATCTGCATCACTTGCAGTTAACATGGATGATGTAAGTGTAGATGTTAAGGATGTATTTTCAAAGGCTAGTGATGATGCAGGGGGTATCGTGCTTGCTGAACACAACTACATAGTTGGAGATGTATTAACATACCCTCTAGCAGTGTATGGCTCAGCAAAGTTGTATGAGGTGCTAGGAGCGAGGGCATCATATTGTAGGTTGGAGCAGTTCTGCCATATGGAGGTATTCTCCCTAAAGGAAGGGGATAAAGTGTTAATACTCTCATCTGAAGAGAAGGCTAGGATGCTGGCAGATGGGTTGAGGAGTAATGGTATAGATGCTACACTGCTAGAGTATTGTAATAATGAGGATAGATGCAATGGAAGGTATGAGGATGAGACCTTAAGCAGACTGCTCTATTATACGTTCTTGCTACAGATTACTGTATTAAACAATGCAAAGAGATTAGGGCTTAGAGAATGTGCATTCGTAAACCATAGACTACTTGGGCTAAGCAGTTCCCTGATATATTAATTGATCTGGCTCTAGGCTAAACTAATTAACTAGTAAATAATATTTAATTTAAAGAGCTGGTTTTGTATTACTGCTACTACTATGCTTAGCGTTTATCATGCGTCTCAACTCCTTGTAGAGTACTATGAACCTTGTACCCTTGTCTGTTATCCTTATGCTTATTTTCCCCTTTCTATTCTCCAACTCTATAAGCCCTGTATCATTCAGTAGGTTAAGGTACTTGTTGAGAAGCCTAGAGTCCAGATTTGCCTTATGGAGTATGGTTATCTTGCTTGCTTCCCCTTCATCTAGGAGTACTGAGAGTATATCATTTAGAAGTCTCAGCTCATCCCGCTTATTTTTTTTTTGAGGCTATCATATCAATATATTATATCCTATAATTTATAATATTATTGCGGTTATACCACATGTATAAACCACGTTTATTTATATTTTATAACCAAGATGTAATCAAATTATAACTCTTTATCAGGTATGTTATATTCATTATAATATTAACTACAGTTGATGAATACAACTTGATAAGAGTAGCCCTATGTAGTTACATCATCTTCACTTGTACCTTATACTTATATCATCGCTCTTGCTCTGTTTGAATACCTTCTTCCACTGCTTGTAGTGCTCCTCGCATAGGTAAACCCTCTTCCCTTCACTAACATCAAGCCCTGAACCCCTAACCTTACCAGCATCAAGTGATCTTACAGCGTTGTTGCTACACTCTACAACACTACATCTTACACCCTTGCCAACCTTACCCATACAATTAGGTATGAGCACTAGCCTATAAATATACTCTCTGTATAGCAATCATGTTGCTGAACAAGATAAGGAAGGATATAGAGCCTATGATGAATAGAATAGGAGTGGGGTTTGCAGCAACTGGGCTCTCACCTAATGCATTGACACTTATAGGATTTGCATTAGCAGTACTTGCAGGCTTCCTTTACGCATTACAATCAATGCTAGAGTATGCTTATCTCTACGCTGGGATAGTGCTACTTATATCTGGCTTCTTCGATATAGTTGATGGTAGCGTTGCTAGGGTTACAGGCAGGGTCTCTAGGGCAGGTGCATTCCTAGACTCAACACTTGATAGGGTAGCAGAGGTTGCAATATACACAGGGATAGTGCTAAGCAGCAAGGTTAACCCAGCACTTGTTATACTTGCATTGGCACTCTCACTGCTAGTAAGTTATGCAAGGGCAAGGGCAGAAGGGGTAGGGGTTGAGTTGAAGGGCATAGGAGTAGGGGAGAGGGCTGAGAGGCTACTATTGCTATCAACATTCAGCATAGCAAGCATAATCATATCAATGGAACTTATGCAGTATGGGCTCATCATAATAGTTGTACTTGCTGCCATAACGTTCATCCATAGAGTATTAGCAGTACTTAACGCAATGGCTCAGGGCTCTTCCTCTCATCCTCAGCCCTGACCTTAACAACACCATAGTAGACAGCACATGAGACACAATAGTACTTTATAACTGTAGGGCTTGCTATGTATGCCCCGCTTGCCCTCAACTCCTTTGCAAGTGATGGATCAACAAGGCTCAACCTTGATGTTACCTTCTTAACCTTATCCCTAGGCACCCATCTTCCACAGTTTGTGCATTGTACAAGGCTTGAGTGCCCCTTCCCTCCCTTCGATCTACCTCTATTACTCCTCTTCTTTGTCATAGGGCTTGATATGCATCGTATCATGCTTTAAGTGTTATGTTCTCCTCTCTTCTCCTCCCTTTGCACTAGTTAACTTGTTTGTTTATTGTTTGTTTGGTTTAAATCCCTCTATAGCATACTCTAAGGATATGCATGTATCACTTGTAGCATTTGAGCAGCAGAAGGGTGAAGGTGATGGTATGCTACAGAGTATACTTAACACCTTGAGTAGCATGAATGTTAAGGTTGATATCCTCAGCAATATAGAGCAGTCAAGATGCTCAATAGACTCTGATCTAGTGCTTGTGATGGGAGGGGATAAAGGTATACTCCAGTACTTCCACAAACTTGCAGTTGACTCTCCTCCAGTATTGGGCATATACGAGGAGGACTCTACTGGCTTCCTTGCACAGGTTGATGTAAGGGATATTGCAAAGGTTATGGGCATGATCTCATCAAACAGATATAGGGTTGAGGAGGTTACAAGGTTAGCAGTTAGGGTAGATGGGATGGAGATGGAACCAGTGCTCAACGATGTTGCACTCTTCCCATCAAAGAGCGCTACCCTTATGGAGTATAGGCTAAGGATAAATGGAGATGATGTATGGCATGATAAGAGCGATGGTGTGATAATCTCAACACCAATAGGCTCAACAGCATACAGCATGTCAGCAGGAGGGCCTATGGTGCTTAGGAGTGCTAGGGTATTCTTGATAGTGCCAGTGAACTCTATGGACGTGACTAGGAGACCTTTAATAGTTAATGATGATGTTGAGATAGAGGTTAGTGATATAATAAGCAGGTATAGGTGTGAGGTTATACTTGATGGGGGTAGGAGGGTTACAATAAGGAGGGCACTGAACTGCTACAAGTATCCTTACCCTGCAAGGTTTGTTAGGCTTGAAGGTTATACTCCAGCATCCCTTCTAGCAAAGAAGGTGAAGTTGGCTGAGGATATGCTTGGTATGCCACCAAGTGCAAAACTTGTTCTCAAGACGCTAGAGTATGAAGGACCAATGAGCCAGAGAGACCTTATAGCAAGGACCATGCTCCCAGCAAGGACGCTAAGATTAGCATTGAACCATCTCATCCAGAAGGGTTATGTTAGGAGGAGAGCATCGCTTAGAGATGCGAGGCAGAAGATATATGAGTTGAGGGTATAAACACGGCATTATCATCCTATATCATCTACCTTCCATCTATATCTTACATCCTGCCTTCCTTCCTCCTCTCCTTCCCATCAACTCTCTTCCTTCTCCTTCTTCTTAATTCTCTACTTACTTGCTCTTTCTTACTCTCACCCTCTGTTTAGGCTTGGATACGCTATCAGGCTGATCTCCTCTCTTATACTTTACAGCAGCATCAACAAATGCTAGGAATGCCTCCTCTGGTCTTCCTGGTCTACTTGTGAACTCTGCATGGTACTGAACAGCAAAGTAGAACCTCTTATCTGGCAACTCTAGCATCTCCATCCTCCTTGCACCATCACTCCAGCCAGAGAAGACCATGCCATGCTTCTCAAGTATATCCTTGTACTCGGTGTTGAGTTCGTATCTATGCCTATGCCTCTTCCATATCTTATTGCTCTTGTATATCCTGTATGCTAAGGTATCATCCTTAACCTCTATCTCATGCAGTCCTAGCCTCATCGTACCTCCAAGGTTAACTACATCCCTCTGCTCTGGAAGGAGATGGACTACTGGATGCCTTGCATGTTCATCCAACTCTGTAGAGTTTGCACCATCTAGCATGCATACACTCCTTGCAAATGCAACTATAGCAAGTTGGAAGCCGAAGCATATGCCAAGGTAAGGTATATCCTTAAGCCTTGCATAATCTGCAGTTCTTATTATGCCTTCACTCCCCCTCTTCCCAAACCCTCCAGGCACAAGGATGCCAGAGTAATCATCCAACATGCTTATACTCTTGCTATCCTGCTCGAACAACTCAGCATCTATATGGTCTATCTTTACCTTATAGCCTAGCATTGCACCAGCATGGCTTAGCGCTTGGTTAACGCTAACATAACTATCAGCCAATTTTACATACTTGCCTACCATGGCTATCCTTACCTCATCATTTAGATTCCTGTATGAGTCGATAACATGCCTCCATGAGCCCCAACTGAACTTATGAGCATCTATGTTAAGCCTCAACCTATCCTTGATCCTCTCAACTATACCCTGTTGATGGAGTACTTCAGGTACCTCATATATAGAGTCAACATCATGGCATGATACAACATCATGCATGCTAACGTTTGCAAATAAGGCTATCTTGCTCTTTATACTTGAATCTAACATAACCTTACTCCTCACTGCTATTATATCTGGCTGTATCCCTATCCTCCTCAACTCCTGTACGCTATGCTGCGTTGGCTTCGTCTTCACTTCCCCAACAACATCAAGCAATGGTGCAAGTGTGACATGCACAAAGAGCACGTTCTCTGAACCCTCCTCAAGCCTTATCTGCCTCATAGCCTCAAGGAATGGTAAACTCTCTATATCCCCTACTGTACCTCCACACTCAACCACAAGTACATCAAGGTCATGCTTTGCTGCTAAACCCCTTATCCTAGACTTTATCTCATCTGTAACATGGGGTATTATCTGTACACACTGCCCAAGGTACTCACCCTTCCTCTCCCTCTCTATTACTGTAGAGTATACCTTGCCTGTTGTTATGTTATGCTCCCTGCTTAGGTTCATGTCTAGGAAGCGCTCATATGCCCCAATATCCATATCGCACTCCCCTCCATCATCTGTTACAAATACCTCTCCATGTATCATTGGGTTCATGGTTCCAGCATCAACGTTAAGGTAAGGGTCTATCTTCATGCATGATACCTTCAGGTTGTATAGTTGGAGGAGTTTTGCTATGGATGCTGTAACAACACCCTTGCCTAGGCCAGACATGACTCCGCCTGTAACGAATATGTACTTGCTCTTCTTGTTAGTAATGTCTATAGTGGTGTTATTATCTATTGCAGATCTTTTATCCAGCATAAGGTTCCACTCCTGAAACCATTTTTAACCGTTTTTGTTAGGCATTTTTACTATTGCAGTAGTTATCTATGGATCATCCAGAGTTGTATAGTAATAATATATACAACAAGTAACATCTAGAATTGATATATAATTATGATAATTATAGAATCTAGTCCATATATTATATAGAAAGATTTTTCGTACATTGATGCGCTCAACATTATAATCACTAGTAAAGCAGATGCAAGAAGAATAGAAGATATAACATTCTATCATATGGTACTACCAAAAGAAGGAGGGGCTTCAACATATATGCTATATATCAAAATTTATAAGAACATACTTTATGTGAATATCGAACTGCCCTTCTGGAATGGAAAAGAATGAGCATAATAAGTAGGCTCGTGAATGAGTTTGGCATAGCCAAAAATCTACCTTGGCGAGAGGGTTTCAATATAGATATAGGCTATGAATTAGGCATAACATATTTTTTATCTTTAATCATTCATGGAGTCAAAGATGGTGCTTTGTTACAACTACGAATGAAATGTGCATGAGATGCGAATATAAGCATAGAGTATGCATCATAAATTTAATATGGTTTATAACGCTGTCTAACGTTAATAGATGACTATCCAGGAGTTATAAACAAAGCACAATCTAGCATATTAGTAATTTAACAGTCAATCTATGTAGTAGATTATCTTCTTCTAAACCACCAATATATTACTCCTGCACTAACTACCAGACCAGTTATACCTGCATATGTTATCATGTGAATTATAACTGTATCAATCTTGGCTGTAGATATAGTACTTGTAAAGGCAATAGTACTATCATCATCGTTAGCATAAACTATGGTGCTGAACTCTGCATTGTTATCAGGGCTACCTCCTATCTCCTCAAACCTTATAATTATTGGTCCAGGTTCAGAGAATACAAAGTATTTTACATCGCTACCTCTCTCAGAGTACCCAAGGGATCTATATATCTCCTTTCCATTCTGATACAGTACAAAATAGTATTTGAGTAGATGCTGCTTTATTGTACCACTAACATCAAAAAAGTCGTTTATGAATGCTATACTCTCCCCTGTCTTTATAACAGGAGGTGCCCATGCTACACCAACATGGTACTTCCTATCTGATGTTATGGTCATTACAGGCAGTGTAAGCCTGTTACCGTTAGCATCGTGAGGATAGTCAGGTATGCGCTGCTCAACTACTACAGACCCTATCATCCATGGATGGATGGTACAGAAGTATGTGAATGTACCAGGTTCATCGAATTTATATGACCATCTCTCACCTCTCTCTATTAATCCGCTATCGAACTTTCCATCTGCTACGCCTAACTTGCCAGTTATACCTTCGTATCTACTGACACCTTTCCCGCTAGTAACAGTATGAGTAACTGTATCATTATTAATCCATGTAACAGTATCTCCAACAGTTATCCTAAGGTTAGTTGGTATATACCATTCTATAGGTCTGGGAAACTGGGGATCGAATGATGGATCTCCTGCATTCCTAGGTATCTCAACTATTGCCCCATCAGCATACACAGCAGGAATATATACCATTGCCGTTACTATAGTTATCACTAGGTAGATTACTATATTTGGAAGTATCATAATATTACAATAACTTTTACTATAACCCTTAATATAAGCGTATTTGTTTAACGGTATAAAGACACCATCATAATCCCATATACTTTGTTTTTATTGCACCCACTTACTAGCCAAGTGATTAATTCATTAGTTAAATACACACTCTTGCTCTCCTGTCTATACGAGCTTCCAAGGATAACTTGCTTACAAGCCTTAGGGTATGGTTAGAAGAGAAGGTATCAATCAACATCTTATGTTTTATTGCCTAACTCAAGAATGTAGTTTCAGGCACCGTAAACCAATTAAATTTACTGGCGGATTATTCTTCATCGTTACCTGTATTAGCATCTATATTACGTATTTTATAGTTATACAACGAAATTGTTTGATCATTAATTGTAATTATCATATAGTGTTATGCTAACCTTTTCGTTGCCTGTTTCAGTTCATATGCAAGTTGTCTAATACCTTTAAGCATACCATCTTTATCATTATTACCCTTTTCTATTATATTTATGAACGCACTCCCAACTACTATGGCATCTGCACCAGCATCTATCATTAGCCTAACATGCTCCTTCCTACTTATCCCAAAGCCTACTGCTAGAGGCACCCTACCCATCATCAACCCCTTAACCCTCCTTATGGCATTTGTTGTGTACTCATAGAACCTATCCCTCTCCCCAGTCGTGCCATAGACAGATACAAGGTAGAGGAAGCCCTTGCTTACACCTGCTATCATATTAATCCTCTCATCACTTGTATTTGGTGCAACGAGGAAGATTAGATCCATGCCATGTATATGTGCAACCCTTATCACATCATCAGCCTCCTCATAGGTTAGATCTGGTACTATAAGCCCATCTATTCCATGCTCTCTTGCCATTGACATGAACCTCTCAACCCCTAGCCTGTAGACTATGTTGTAGTATGTCATGGCAACTAGAGGTGTATTAGATGCATCCTTGATCCTCCTTGCAATATCGAATGCCTTACGTGGGGTTATACCATTGCTTAATGCTATGTATGATGCTCTCTGTATTGTAGGCCCATCTGCTATTGGATCTGAGAATGGTATACCTATCTCAAGTATATCAACACCCCCATCGATCATTGCAAGGGCAAGATCAAGGCATGTATGCTCATCTGGATACCCTGCAACCATGTATCCTATCAGGGCATATTCTCCTCTTGCCATAACCTCCCTAAGCCTTACATCTATTGGGTTCTCCTTCCTACTACTGTTGTTGTTACTACTTCTGCTACTACTGCTACTGCTCATGGCTCAATGACCTCTCCTCTAGATAACGCTTGACAACCTCAACATCCTTATCCCCCCTTCCAGATACTGTAATGATTATGCTTGCATCATTACCATACTCTCTTGCCATCCTCATAGCATATGCAACTGCATGTGCTGCCTCCAATGCTGGTATTATCCCCTCATATTTAGCAAGTTTCATGAACGCATCTACAGCCTCATCATCTGTAACGCTAACGTACTTGACCCTATCTATGCTCTTAAGGAATGCATGCTCTGGTCCAACCCCTGGATAATCTAGACCTGCTGCTATGCTATGCGTATCCATTATCTGCCCATCCTCATCTTGGAGTAGATAGGTTAGCATACCATGAAGTACACCTTCAGAGCCAGCACAGAGTGTTGCTGAATGCTCCTTACTTGTAATACCATGGCCACCAGCCTCAACACCGTAGAGGTCAACCTTACTATCAAGGAACTCATAGAATGTGCCCATGGCATTGCTACCTCCCCCAACACATGCAACTATGGCATCTGGCATGCCTCCAATCATGCTTATACACTGCTTCCTTATCTCTCTGCCTATAACGCTCTGAAAGTCCCTAACCATCATTGGATATGGATGGGGACCAACTACAGAGCCTAGCAGGTAGTAAGTGTTTCTCACATTTGTTATCCAATCCCTTAACGCTTCATTGATAGCATCCTTCAGTGTTTGAGAGCCTGAATAGACCCTGTTAACCTTTGCACCTAGCAACTCCATCCTGAATACATTGAGCCTCTGCCTCTCAGCATCCTTTGCACCCATGTATATCTCACACCTAAGCCCTAGAGCAGCACAAGCCATCGCAGTTGCAACACCATGCTGCCCTGCCCCAGTCTCAGCAATCACACGCTCCTTGCCCATGCGCTTTGCTAGTAATGCTTGTCCTATGGTATTGTTTATCTTATGTGCTCCACCATGCAATAGATCCTCCCTCTTCAAGTATATCCCTGCCCCTCCAACTGCATCACTTAGGTTCTTTGCATGGTATAGTTGGGTTGGTCTACCAGCGTAGTGCTTTAGATAATACTCAAGATCCTTCTTAAAGTCCTTATCATCCCTTGCATCCATGTATGCCTTCTCCAGTTCCTCAAGTGCAGGTATGAGCGTCTCTGGCACATACCTGCCTCCAAACCTACCAAACTTGCCATCGATTGGGTAGTGCTTGAGCCTCATGCCATAACAAGTTCCCTTACCTTGTTTTTAATGTTATCACTAGCCATTATAGATGTGCCTATCAGGAATGCATCAACCTTATACTGCTTAAGGTACCTTATATGCTCTACACTACTTATCCCGCTCTCACTTATTATAGGCTTATTAGTAGTAGCCTTATTATTATTATCATGCTTGGCTAGTATCCTTGCTGTATTGCTTACATCAACATTCATGCTCTTTAGATCTCTGTTGTTTATGCCTATTATATCAGCAGTGCTCTTTAATGCTTGATCAAACTCATCCTCATCATGCACCTCTAGGATAACCTCTAACCCATAAGCATGAGCCCTATCTATCATACGCTCAAGGGTATCATCTGCAAGCCCTTCAGTATATATGGATGAGATGAGTAGTATGCAATCTGCTCCTGCTCTATACGCAGCATCTACCTGCTCTCTACTCACGATTATATCCTTCATGAGCAATGGCACATCTACAGCAACCCTTACGTTCATAAGGTACTCTATAGAACCATTGAAGTAGTTTGGTTGTGTTAGAACAGATAATGCCATAGCACCAGCATCAACCATATCCCTAGCAAGGGTCTGAGGGCTAGTGTAATCCCTTATCCTACCCATGCTTGGGGATGCAAACTTTACCTCTGCTATTATGGCATTCTTGCCACTCCTCTTGCATGATAGTATTGCATCACGCATGCTTATTATCCTATGATGTATTGTGAACCCAAATTCATAATGCCCTGATCTTACTGCACTCCTTGCTGCATCTACAAGCCTCTCAAGATACCCATGCTCTTCCTCCTCCTTTTCTTCTATTCCTCCCTCCCCTCCATCCATTCTCTTCCCCTTCATCCACATCACCACTCAACCATCATCATCCACAATCCTCATCCATAATCATTACCTTGAGCATACCTAATGCTTCCTTGCAATCATATCCTCAACCTCATCAAGCCTCTCTATACTACCACATGCTCCTATAAGTTCTCTTAACCTCTTGTATGCCCTCCCATCCATAACACTTGCCTTAGCAACCTCTATACCCTCCTTGAATGATGGTGCCTTCCTTCCTACTATAAGGGCTGCTGCAGCATTGAGGAGTACAGCATCTATAACCTCCTTCCTTGCACTACCCTTCAGCACATCAAGGAATATGCCAGCAGCCTCATCCCTGCTCCTAACCATGAGGTCATCCTTCCTTGCAGTGCTCAATCCAAGTGTCTTGGGGTCTAAATCTACATTTATACTACCAGCATCATGCCTATACCAGAGTATCCTATTGATGCATGTGTTGGATAACTCATCCATACCATCTATAGCATGAACAACCATGAACTCCTCCCTTCCAGCATGTATTAGCATACCTGCAACCTTATCCATTATGGTGGGGGAGTATACACCTACCACTTGAGCCCTTGGTAGTGCAGGGTTGCATAGAGGACCTACGATGTTGAATGCAGTCCTTATCCCCATCTCCCTCCTAACACCTGCTACCCTGCTCATCGCTGGATGGAATCTAGGTGCAAATATGAACCCTATGCCTATATGCTCTATGCACTCCTCAACCTTCTCTGGCTTTGTATCGAGGTTGTAGCCTAGGTACTCAAGTATATCTGCACTCCCACTCATGCTTGATACTGCCCTATTTCCATGCTTTGCAACCTTTATGCCAGAGGCAGATGCTATGAATGCTGCTGCTGTGCTTATGTTGAACGTTCCAGCATTATCCCCTCCAGTGCCAGATGTATCTATAACATATCCATCAACCCTAACCTTGATAGCATGCTTGAGCATGACATCAAGCATAGCATTCAACTCATCAATGCTCTCACCCTTCATCCTCAATGCTGTAAAGAGCGCTGCGATGAGTACATCACTAGCCTCTCCAGCAAGTATGGATTCCATACATGCACACATCTCCTCATAGGTAAGGCTCTGCATATCAAGTACCTTCCTTAAAGCATCTCTAACGCTCATACCAATTCCCTTCTTTTCTTGCCTCTTAATCCCTCCCTACTTTAACTTATTCCTCTTCCTCTCTTCTCCCTCTCTTCCTTCATTCTCCTCATAGCCATCATCTTCACCCCTCCTACACATCCATCAATCCATTCACCCATCTATCTATCTCTTCACCATTGAGATGAAGTTGATCATTATAATATCACCGCTCTTTGTAAGTATAGACTCTGGATGGAACTGTACACCAAACAGCATATGCTCCTTGTGCCTTACACCCATTACCTCATCATCATCCAAGGCATACGCTGTAACCTCAAGGGATGGGGGTATGGTGCTTGGATCTGCTACAAGTGAATGGTATCTAGTTGCTTTGAACGGGTTATCAATACTTTGGAAGAGATCCTTTGAATTATGGCTTATCATGCTTGTCTTGCCATGTCTAGGTGTCTTTGCCCTAACAACCTTCCCTCCAAATAGATGCACTATACCTTGATGCCCCAAGCATACACCAAGTATAGGCAACTTATCATACATGTTGAGTATAACATCTGCAGATACACCAAAGTCCCTCCTGTTTGCTGGATGACCTGGACCAGGGGATATGATTATTGCGTCTGGATCAAGCATGAGTATCTCTCCAAGGGTTATCTTATCATTCCTGAAGACTAGAGGCTCTATACCAATATTCATAACGTTAGCCATACTCCCTATCTGCTGTGCAAGGTTGTATGTGAATGAGTCGTAGTTATCTATTATGATTATCCTCATACTGCATTAACCCTCCTTAATGCTTCTAGCAGTGCATTTGCCTTGTGCTCAGTCTCAGCCCACTCATTCTCTGCCCTAGAGTCAGCAACTATCCCTGCTCCAGACTGAACATACGCACGTCCATTACTTATGAACATAGATCTTATTGCTATAGCAAAGTCACAGTTACCATTAGATGAGAAGTAGCCCACTGCTCCAGCATAAGGTCCCCTTGCTGTAGGCTCAAGCTCATCTATTATCTCCATTGCTCTAACCTTTGGTGCACCAGATACAGTACCAGCAGGGAATACTGCTCTGAATGCCTCATAAGCATCGCAATCATCCCTTAGCATACCTGTAACATGACTTACCATATGCTGAACATGGCTGAACCTCTTCACAACCATCAACTCATCAACCTTAACAGTACCCCATCTACACACCCTGCCAAGATCGTTCCTTGCTAGGTCAACAAGCATGGTATGTTCAGCCAACTCCTTCTCATCCCTAAGCATCTCATCCCTAAGCCTTGTATTCTCTTGCTCATCCCCTTCAACTATCCTCCTTGTACCTGCTATTGGGAATGTCTCTACAAGATTGCCAGTAACCCTAACAAGCATCTCTGGACTTGAGCCTACTATGCACCTCTCCCCAACCTTAAGGTAGTACATGTACGGTGAAGGGTTTATGCTCCTAAGCATGGAGTAGAATGGTATGGGATGACCTTTAACCCTGAACTCAAACCTCTTTGAGAGCACAACTTGGTATATGTCGCCAGAGTAGATGTACTCCTTTGCCCTCTCAACCATGCTAATGAACCTCTCTTTACTCATGTTCCTTATAGGCTTGCTGCTACTAAACCCCTGCCCATCATCATACTCATTAGCATCAACAACAGCAGCAGTAGCAGAAGAGCCTCCTCCAGCATCAAGATACCTTAGCAGATCCATATGCTCTCTTGCATCACCTATGCAGAAGTAGTAAACGCTCCTGTTTATATGATCAAATACCATGCCATCCTTGTATATGCAGAACTCCATATGTGGATAGCCGTGAAGCATTCTAGATTCTAGCCTCTCCCAGTACCTTATAGCATCATAGCATACATAACCTACAGCACCACCAGCATACCTGAACCTTTTATCCTTAACCTTTGGTAGAATACTCCTCAAGTATGCTAGTGTATCTACCTCCTCAAGCTTGTAAGACTCCTTACTACCATTAAGATGGTCTATGTAGAGTCTAGACATATCAGAGTATACCCTTGCATATGGCTCAAAACCTATTATGGAGACCTCTGCCATCTCCCTAGGTCCAGTGAGTGACTCTAATAGGAATGCATTCTCATATGAGCCATGTATGAATCTGAAGATATCGAATGGAGGAAGGGCGGTATTTACTCTCTTCACATTTATAGTATCAGTTACTCCAAAGGTATCCACCCATATCCATACTCTTCATGCATTGTATAAAAACTTTATGGTAAAATTATGTTGTGATCTGAGATAAAGATCTCGCCCTCTTCATACAATACCAAAAATGTACGTTATAAAATGAATATGCTAGTCATTTATTTCACTTATCTCCAGTTATGTAGAGCATATCCTTACTTCATCGCATCGATCCTCTCAACTATGCTCTCTACCATCTCCTTATAATGTCCATGCTTATCATGCATGACCTCATGCTCAACCCTCTCATAGCCTTTGTTAAGTTCGTTGCTCTTGCTTGAAAGTAACATATCTGCTATGTTGAAGAGTATGTTATTCTCCTTGAAGATGTGGTGCTGCATGAGCATTATATACTCCTCTATACCTGCTATAACTCCATCTAGAGATGATGAGCCTTGCTTATGTCTTGTAAGTGCATCCTCTATCTTTGCCAATATCTCTCTACCTTGCCTATGTTCTCTAAGCATCACTGCTATAGGCCCTTCATCCTTTGGCATACCTGCAGCGTTGAGTGCTGGGAAGAGTACATCTTCCTCCTTGCCATGGTGGCATCTATCTGTGAAGTTCTTAGCAAAGTCTATGGTATCATAGATAACCTCCAACGGCACATCTTTGCCTTGTCTGAGCAGCATCCTCAATGTATCCATGGCATTAAGAACCTGCATTATAACCTCATGGTCCCTCCTCAACTCATATGTAGCGCTCATATACCAGCCTATGCCTGATATCTTAATATTCATTGCTTGTTATAGTACATTCCTTTGTTTAACATAACTGTTAATTATCATGTTAGTAAACCTTATAATCAAGCGATTCAAGGAAGAAGGTAGGATAAAAGTTTATAGTAAGATTTAAATATAACTATCTTGTATAGTTATGTTGAATATAAGATTTATGGTGAGCAAGATGGTGGTAGATAGAACACTGTTATCAGATAAGTGCCCAAGGTGTGGAAAGGGACCATTGGTTACAGATAATGCAACAGGTGAGATGTTCTGTGGTAACTGTGGGTATGTTGTATCTGAGCGTATAGAGGAGTTAGGCCCTGAGTGGAGGGCATTCAGCAAGGAGGAGCATGAGGATAGGAGTAGAACAGGTATACCAACTAGCCTAGCAATGCATGATATGGGCTTAGCAACTGTTATAGGCCCAATAGACAAGGATGCCTCTGGCAAGCCATTATCAACTGCAATAAGGAGCACTATAGAGAGGTTAAGGACATGGGATAGTAGGAGCCAAGTGCATGAGCCATTGGATAGGAACTTCAGGCAGGCATTCTCAGAACTTGATAGGTTAAAGGATAAGCTTGCTGTTGGTGAAAGCGTAATAGAAAAGGCTGCATACATATACAGGAAGGCATTAGAGAAAGGGTTAGTTAGGGGAAGGAGCATATCTGCACTTGTAGCAGCAGCACTCTATGCTGCATGTAGGGATACTGAGACCCCTAGAACCTTGAAGGATATAGCAAATGCAAGCAACATAAAGAAGAAGGATATAGCAAGATGCTATAGGTTGCTTATAAGGGAGTTGGATCTGCAGATGCCTGTAGTAGATCCTATCAAGTGTGTTAGCAGGATAGCAAGCAAGGCAGGGTTATCTGAGAAGACAAAGAGAACTGCTATAGAGATACTGAAGAGGGCTGAAGAAGCAAAGATATCTGCAGGGAAGGACCCAATGGGTTTAGCAGCAGCAGCACTATACGTAGCATGTGTCATGCATGGAGAGAATAAGACACAGAAGGATGTTGCTGAAGCAGCAGGGGTTACAGAGGTAACTATAAGGAATAGGTACAAGGGTCTAAAGCTGGCCCTTAAGCTCTAATTTTTTAATTAATTCGCCCCTTTCTTTTATATTCAATTCTATCTCTCCAGCTAGGAATGATAGTTCTTTAATCTCGTTCTCATTTATCTCTGTACCCTTTATGCTAGCAATGTGGTTGTTGAGCAACTTTAGGTTGGAGGTCATCTCATTATCTATATTTATGAGTGCTGCAAGTATAGCCTTATCTACACTCCCATTCTCTGCTATCACATGCTCATATGCCCTTGCTATACCCTTAACATCATGTAGTATACGCTGCAGAGTACTCTGCACATCCCCCAACCTATCATCTTTGCTATTGCGTATGATCTCATCCAATCCCTTTATACAATCTTCTAGGTTAGCCCTTGTGTACTGCATTATATACCTACTAACTTCCCTCATCTCAGTGCTACTGCACTTCCCATTATTAAGAGATTTTTGCAAGATTGTAGCAATTTTTATGATATTGTTTGAGTTATAAGCAGATTTTTTGTAGTTGGTATCCATACCTTTGTCCATCTATACTATAGAGGATAGTTGCCCCTTAAATACATTATTCATGGCAATGTGGTGAAATACACATGCCTACCTATCACTACTCACTTGTCTGCATTACCCTCCTTGCTGCTATCCTCTCAAGCCTCTCAAGGTTGAATGCAGAGCCAAACTCCTTGAGCACTGATAGGTAGATGCTAACCTCCTCATCACTCATGTACTGGAATTGGTACTCTCCCTCATATGGACTAGGCTTGCCTATACGCTCTATGAACTCTATATGCATGAATGGATCACCATGCCTTATCGTTATTGGCTTCCTTTCATTGTTAAGGTTAACTACCTCAAGCACTATCCTTCCTACAAAACCACTATGGACCTTTGCTGCATTAAGGAATGATAAGCCAAGCCTACCATATCTGCTCTTTGCTGTAAGGTGCGCTACGTAGTTTGGTGGTGTGAATACAACCTCGTAAGAGATGACGTTCTTATGCTCTAGGTAGTTTAGTGTAACATCATCCTTAACTGTAAGTATGTAACCATCCCCATCAAGTAACATGGGGTTGAATGGGTGTATACACTTGTATCGCTCTATCAGCCTTGTTAGTTCATCCTTGCCTATCACTGCCATGCTTAATCAACCCCTTCCCCTTCTCCTATACGTACATTACCCAGCACCTTAATCAACTTTGACAACCTGCTCTAGAATGATTTGCTAGCACTCGTACTTATTTATTGGCTCTTAAAGTATGCTCTCAACCTAAGCGAGATAGCAACTATACCATTGGATACAAGTACCAACTCCAGCATGTTGAGCATGGCATCTGAGCCAAATGCATCTCCAGCAAATAGGTAGGTTAGAGGAAGGTAGTTTGCTGCCCAGTGTGCTATAACTGCTGCATGTAATCCATACCTGTAGTATAACCATCCAAGTATTATGCCTCCAAGTGTAGCCTGTGTAACCTTGCCGTAACTCCAGCCAGTACTGAAGAGTACATGTGCTAACCCAAATAGCAAAGCACTTGCAACTATGAGTAGATGGATGCTCTTACCATGCCTACTAAGATGCTCATATGGTCTCCATAGTACGTTTAGAAGTGTAGAGCCTTGCCTTGCTAGGAAGAGGTATGCTGGAACTCCTATGAGTATCATTCTGAAGCCCAACTCCTCCCTTAGTGGTGCAGTTGTTGCATCAACGAAGTGCTTAAGCCTATCCTCATACTCAATAGAGCCCATCTCTATACCAAGCATATTCTGTAGTAGATCTATTGCTATGGATGATGCAACTAGTATGGAGAACCATGCTATCGTTGTTATTAGATAGTTGCTACTACTATTGATGCTGTTGTTACTGCTACTACTGCTATAACCATCATCTCCTTTGCGTACCAACCTTAGTATAGCACTAAGCATATTCTTTGGTGAGAGCAGGAGTAGTGTGAAGAGCAGTAGATATGTGCACCAGAGCAGTATGAATAGATCCCCAATGCTTATGCTAGCCTGAATCTGAATTGGTAATGGTACTAGCATGTAGAACCCATCCAGAGGTTCCCTATACCCTGAGCCCATGCTTGTATGGAATACAAGGTATGCCCCCAATGGATAGGATGCAATCATCATGGCTGATATAAGCAGAGTTAAGGCAGCATGGATGAATAGCAGTACCCTCCATGCTATGGATATGCCAACTCCATCGCTCTTGTTATGCCTGCTATTGCTCCTTCTATCCTCTTGCATGTTATCTAACTTCTATAGAGGACTCGTTGAACCCTAGTTCAATAAGATACTTCTTAACCTGCTCCCTATGGTCTCCTTGGAGCATAACATAACCATCCTTTGCTGTCCCCCCACACGCCAACCTGCTCTTAAGATGCTTCACTATCTTATCTATATCGCCTAGATCGCCTATACCCTCTATCATCGTTATATCCTTGTTGAACCTCCTCTTCTCCAACCTTACCACTATCTTGCTCTCTTCCTTCTCCAACTCTCCACAGGCACACAGATCCTGTGGAAGTCCACATCTCTTACATATAACAGACATCTGATGTAAGAATTTAATATGTACTCATTATTAAGCCTTGCTAGGCAGGTAGGCAAGCAAACAAGCATGTTAGGAAGCATGGTCATTGCTTTTATTTGGGTGAGTGGAGAGGATACCTGTTGAGCAAGGATAGCATGAAGGCAGCTGCAGAGATGCTAAGGAAGGGAGGTACCCTTGTTAAGGAGGCTTGCAGCAAGTGTAGAGGTGTGCAGGTGAAGTACTCTGGCAGGTTGATATGCATAAACTGTGGTAGTGAGACTGTGCTTGAAGAGGCTAGGACAGGGTCATTACAGGATCTAAGGAGTGTTATAATAGCAAAGGTTAACAGTACAGCAAGGATGCTTGAGCAAGAGAATGATATAGCAAGGCAGATGGAGATTGCAAGGCTACTCCTCTACTACCTTGAGATACTTGCAAAAGTAAGCGAAGAGAAGGGCAAGGAGGAGAGGGAGGAGGAAGAGGAAGGGAAGAGAGGAGAAAGGAAGGAGGTTAAGGAGAGGGAGGAGAAGGAGGAAGAATAGGAAAGGAGGAATGGTTAGAGCAAGGGAGGTAGTAGATGATGAGCAATGATATCAATATAACATAATAACACCATCTATCAATAATGCAAGAGTATATACCAATTAGTAAGGTATTTATCCTTAGACTGTGGATGGATTATAGACATGAGTGTTAGGAAGAGTAAGAAGGGTGCACCACTACCAGCATCCAGTGCTGGGCTCTTAAGGTTCTTCGAGGATGAGACTAAAGGCATAAAGGTTAGGCCAGAGATAGTCTTTGCTGTAGCATCAGGGCTTATAGGCATATCCATACTCATAAAGATCCTCTTCCCAATATAGAGTAGATAGATACGATGATGGATAGATGGATTCTGTAAGCAGAATACATAGGAGGTTCTCACTCACACTAATCAACCCCTCATCGCATAAAACCTCCCTTCTCATATCATTAGCATGCATAAGTGTAATAGCATACACCGTTGATGCAGATCTCCTACTCATCCCTATAGCGCTGGGCATAGCATTACTCCTCTTCAGGATAGATTACCTACTCCTCAAAGATCATCCAGTTGCAAAGTTGAGCAAGGTTTATCATACAAATGCATTTGCATTCATGCTCTGGCTTGCAGTCCTAATACTAAGCATACTTCTTGTTGCAATGCTTGGTAATCATGATACCCTTCTAATTGAGGGTATGGTATTTGCAGTAGCACTTAGATTATGCATATTCACATCAGTATTTGGCTCATCGCTAAAGAGATCAGCGCTTATAGCACCAATAACCCCTATGGCAATGCTACTCCTGCTCCTGCCATATGATGCTATCATTCAGATGTTGGATACTCCAACCCTAGCAACAAGCATGGCAGTTATAGGCATAGCAGTTGTATGGTGTATTATGGCAGATAGGAGTGGGAGGCCAAGGGTTGAGAGTACGTTCAGGTTACTTCAGGCTTACCTACTTGCCTGGACTGAGAGAGATGCTAGGCTCATGGAGTCTATAATGGCTAGCAAGGCAGAGCAGTCAACTGTGAGCACAAAGATACTTGCATTCAGGAGGGAGCATGATGATGCTCATGCCATTGGTAGATCATCCAAATCAGACTCTATGTATGATATGCTCATGCTACCAGATGTCCATCCTGGTCCGTTCTACCCAGTTGGAGGTAGCAATCTCCCCTACGATATACATGCTAGATACACTGCTACAGTTGCAGTTATGCATGGTATATCTGATCACTCATCAAACCTACCATCTAGAGATGAGGTGGAGAGGTTCATTGACTCACTTGCAGAGTATAGTATAGTTGAGCAAGGCAGTACATGCACAGCATCTGTAGAGGTTCAGGTAAATAATGCAAGGGTAACAGGGATAGCGTTTGGTAGGGTAGCGTTATTGCTACTCTCATCAGCAAGAGGCATGGATGATCTACCTAAGAGCATTAGGGATGAGGTTGAGCATTACGCATTTGAGCATGGATTCAAGGATCTGCTCATAGTTGATGCTCATAACTGCATGGGAGATGATTTGAGTAGTGAGGAGATCAATGATATGATAGATGCATGTAAGAGAACTTTAAATGCATTAACGGAAATGGGACAGCATAGGTTCAGGGTTGGTGTAGCAAGGGCATGGCATGAGAGCGATGATATTGGTCCTGCTGGCATGAGCGCTATTGCAGTGCTTATTGTTGATGGTAGTAGCAATAGCAATAGTAATAGCAGCAGTAATGGTAGTAGCAGTAATCATAACGGTTTGCTTATACTATGGGTTGATGCAAACAATGCTGTTAAGGGTTTGAGTGCATATCTAGAGCAGAGCATAAGAAGAGAAGTAGTAGCATCAAACAACTCTAACTTGTATGTGATGCTATGTACATCAGATACCCATTACACATCTGGCAAGGCAAGGAACAGGATGGGCTACTTCCCCCTTGGTAGTGTAACCAATAGAGATGAACTAAGATCAATGCTGGTTAGTTTAAGCAAGGATGCGCTAGCATCTGCAACAGATGCAGTGTATGAAGCAAGAGTATCTAGAACGTTAGTAAAGATAATGGGAGATGAGCAGTTCAGTAACTACTCGTATGCATTAGATAGAGCAATGAGTATAACTAAGGCATCTATAACTGCTAGCATTCTGGTATTCATTGTGATGATGCTCTCAACGTTCCTAACCTTCTAACTCCAACCTCCTAACCACATTCAAGTCATCTATGATGGAGTAGAGTTCGTTCAGGAACTCTCTAAACCTTGTTATTGGAACTATAGGTACACCATCAATTAAGGATGGAGTATCGTTAAGTACAACTACCGCTGGTATAGCATCATCAACATCCATTCTCTCAGCAATGAATGCCCTTGCTCTGATAACCTGCTTCTCACAAACCCTTGCAAGTTCTGATGTACTTATGTAATGCCAATGCTTACAGTCAATCAATAATGCTGTATTCCTGTAATCAACATACTTTAAACCAACAACATCAACCTCCATCATGGTTCTAGAACCTCTCACTAGTCCTAGCCTTGCTCTAACCCTTACATTCCTTGCTGTAGAGTAGCCATTAGCCTCAAGTATCTCTGCTGCAAGCATCTCAAAGTCCTTCCAGTGTAGCACCCTTGCTACCTCATCCATGCTAGCATTAAGCCTCATTGCAAGTACTACAGCATTTATCTTATCCATATGTGTGAATCTAACGTATCCTTCACCCTCCATGCTACCTATACCATTGCTTACAAGTTCATTAAGCATAGCATTACATACGCTTATGCTTATACCTGTTTGTGATGATAGTTCATCCATGCTGATTAGTCCATCCATGTATGGTATAATTCTGAGTAAGAGTAACCTGCTTATACCCATGCTATAGCAATATTTATTTGCTCTTACTCTATAAAGATAACGTGATGGCAGATAAGAGGATAAAAGACTCATATCCAAAGATTAGGGTAGTGGTTGTTGTTGCATCATTAATTGCATTACTACTTGTACCATTACCATCGCCATCACATGTGTATGCGCAACAACAGAAGGGTCCATATCTAGATGAGGTACAGTTCATACACTATCTGGATGAGAATGTTGCTACAAATGAGGTTAGAGCAAGGAATCTAGACACATACTTCTGGAGGCTCCCATTGGATCTTGTGCAAAGCCTTAAGGATGATCCTAACATAACGATATACGATGCCCCTGGAGGATCATTGAGCCTGCTCCTAAACCCAGCACCAGCATCAGATGCACTCAATCCATTCTCTATAAGGGAGGTTAGGTATGCAATGAACTACCTCATCGATAGAGATCTCATAGTTAATGAAGTACTCAAGGGATTTGGTGCACCAATGTACTCTGCATTTGGCCAATTCGATCCAGATTACATAGTACTCATAGATGTTATAGAGTCGTTTGGATTCAAGTACAACCGAACTCTAGCAGATGAGATGGTAAGCAAAGCACTGACTGATGCTGGAGCAGCAAAGAGAGCAGATGGCAAATGGTACTACAATGACAAACCTATACAGGTTAAGTTCTTCATAAGGGGTGATGATCCTAGGAGGAAGACACTAGGAGAGATAATAGCAACTGATCTAGAGAGGTTGGGCTTCACCGTTGAGAGGATATATGGGGATCTTAACAAAGCATTCAACGAAGTATATGGCTCAGATCCTAAGGAGTTGAGATGGCATCTATACACTGAAGGCTGGGGAAGATCAGCATTCACAAGATACGATGCATCTCTAGCAGCACAGATGTATGCTCCATGGTTTGCAAATATGCCTGGTTTCCAGAATAATGCATTTTGGAACTATGAGAATAAGGAGTTGGATGATCTTACTGAGAGAATATTCACTGGCAAGTATGCATCCAAGGATGAGAGGGACTCATTGCTAAGGAGGAGTGTAGAGTTAGGTGTTAAAGAATCTGTAAGGATATTCATAGCAAGTACAATAGATCCATACATAGTGCGTAAGGGTGTTGATGGTATGGTTCAGGACTTTGGTGCAGGGATAACTGGTAGGTTCAGCCTAATCAATGCAAAGACAGAGACAGGTGTAATGAAGGTTGGGATGAAACAGATATATCAAGGCTCATGGAATCCAGTTGGAGGACTTAGAGATTGGTACTCAACCAGAATATCTAGTGCAATAGTAGATCCAGCAACATTCTTCAATCCATACACAGGTGATGTTATACCTGTTAGAGCAACATGGAATGTTGATACTAGAGGCCCAGATGACAAGTTGGATGTTCCAGCAGATGCAATAGTATGGGATGCATATACTGAGCAGTGGAAGCAGGTTGGTGATGATGTCAAGGCAAAAAGTAAGGTAACGTTTGATCTGAAGTATAGCAAGTGGCATCATGGCATAATGATGGATAAGAATGATATCCTATATGCAATATACTTCCTCTTCGAGTGGGGCACAAAGGAGAGTGATGATGATCCAACATATGATCCAGAGTATACAGCAACTGCAGAGAAGTTTGTAAATACGTTAAAGGGTATAAGGTTTGTAGATGATGATACAGTAGAGGTTTATGTTGATTACTGGCACTTTGATCCAAACTACATAGCAGATTATGCAGGTGTATGGGCTACTATGCCTTGGGAGGTTTATGCTGCAATGGAGAAGGCTGTAATCGATGGTAAGGCAGCATTCTCTAGATCCCAAGCAAATGCAAAGAACATACCATGGCTCTCTCTGATAATTGCTGATGATGCTAACCTTGTGAAGGATGCTCTAACACAGTTCAGATCATCAAATCTAATACCTAATGCACTTAAGGGTATGGTAAGCGTTAGTGATGCTAATGCTAGATACAATGCATCTATAGGATGGATAGATAGTAAGAGGCATGCAATGATAAGCAATGGACCATTCTACCTTGAGAGTTACAACCCTGAAGCAAGGACCATAGTTATAAAGGCGTTCAGGGATGCAACCTATCCATTTGAGAAAGGGCACTGGGATATGTTCAAGCAGCCAATGCTTGCAAAGATAGCAAGTGTAAATGCACCATTAACCATAGAGCGAGGCAAGAGTGTTGATATAACTGGTAGTGTGAGAATAGAGGGTAGTACTAGTGTTGATCTCAGCAAAGATGTTGATATATACTACTTCCTGAAGGATGTAAACGGTAGTGTTGTTATAGATGGGCATATAAAACCAGCAAGAGATGGTAGGTTTGAGATAAGGCTTGAAGGCAATGATACTGGCAGGTTATCTAAAGGCACCAATGAGTTGAAGGTATTTGCAGTAAGCAGCCTTGCATTAAGGCCAGATATATATACAACAAGCATAATAGGTATAGGAGAGTTCACTGGTAGCATAAAGTTAACATCTACAAGCACAACTGGCAAGTATAAGGTTATGATAGATTGGTATCCATCAGATGTAGGCAAGGAATCACGGTTCGTTGTATCCATAATGGATGATAAAGGCAATATTCTTGATGATGTTAGATACGATGTTGTACTTGCTATTAATGGAGATCAGTTAAGTAATACGTTAAGGAAGAACGTTACAGGAACTCAGAGTTACATACTTGATGCTCAAGGCAACTATACTCTAATAATAGATAACATAAATGGAGAAGATGAAAAGGCAGAGGTTGCATTCACATATGTGCCAGAGTTCCCACTCGCCTATACAACATTGTTAATTGCAGTTATTGTCATGCTTGCACTAATCTTACTACCCTTACTACTACCATCACCATTCAAGCGCTTATCATATGCAGGGAGTACTGCTACTACAGCACATAATTAATCATATACCATCAGGATTAAATTTACTTATTATTTTCAGAGTACTATCATCCAGCTTAACCACATACACCATGGTATCCTGCGTATTCATTGTAGATAATGCTTCTAGGAGTGCTACCTTATCCCTGCTACGCTCATAACCTCCAGTATCCTTAACGCACAAGGGGAACCTGTTCATCCTAACATTATTCTTGATGAGATGGTTTATGAATGCTCTATACCCTTCCACATCCTTCCACTCCTTACCCTTCTCAGTGCACAATGCTATCCATACATCAACCGTATTCTGGAATATAGCCTTCCTCCTTAACTCTTCAAGCATGTGATGAGTTGTTAGATACAAGATTTAATGTTTTATCTTAAGGCAGGAATAGCCCATTGCCTCTGTAGAGGCTTAGGGCCTTCATCTCATACTCGAACGAGAGTTGGAATAACTCATTAGACTTCTTCAACTCCTCCTCATCCTTGCTAGCAAGATAATTCTTAAAGTGCTCATTGCTCTTATACTCATACTCTAAAGACTTTACATTGTACTCATGTGCCTCCTTGTATATATCGGGGACGTTGAGGCTCTTCATGGTATCTATGATCCTCTGCTGGTTCATCATAACACTATCAATTATATCTATCATGTTAGCATCGTCTATCAAACCCTTCTCCCAGAGGGCATACTCGTTATTGTAATGCTCGGTTATCTGCTTAGCCTCAGCATTCAGCCTCTGTATGGCTATAACATAGTTCTCCTGCCTGCTCCTCTCAGCATAGATGAGTAGGCTTACTACAACTATTGCTGCTACAACACCAACAAGTATTATAAGTGCTGCCATCTTAGGGCTTATACCCTTCCCAATCCTGCTCCTTGTCTTACTCATAGGAGTAACTGCAAGGTAGTTAAATATGTGCCTTTGTGATTGTGTAAAAAATAATTATTTATCAAGACAGTCCATATCATCATAGCAAGTATAATATGATATAATCAACATATTAATGAGAAGATAGGCTGTATACAATTATAACTTGTAACAGGAAGAACCTTTGCATCATTATATCAAGCCCTTAATGCTAGCCTAAGGAAGATATCCTTGCTCTCCTCCCTTATAAGTTCGTTAACTGATGCATCATCAGCATACTCATACTCAAGACCTCTAACTATAGCTACTGGCACTCCTTTACTCTTGCCCATGACTAGTTCTGCTGCAGATGCAATCTCATCTGCTACTGCTATACTTGTTACCCTCAACTCCTTTCCATACATATCCCTCAAACCCCTATAATCAATCAAAGGCTTAACCCCTGCTATACCTACAGCCACATTAACCTGCCCCTCCCTGAATGGTCTCCCAAATGTATCTGAGATTATCACTGCTATCCTCTTGCCAGTAGCCTTCATCAGCCCATCCCTTATCCTCCTTGCAGATACATCTGGATCTAGTGGTAGCATGGTAAGGCTCTCACCCTCAACATTTGAACCATCAACCGCTGAATTTGCACATACAAACCCATGCCTTGTCTGTGTTATTATCACCCCATCCTTTATAGCAACTACCTTCCTAGCCTCTCTAAGTATAACCTCAACAACTCTAGGATCTTTACAATGCTCCCTTGCAATCTCTACTGCACGCTCCGATGGTATAACATCTGATAGATCAATAACCCTGCCCTCTGCCTTGGAGACTATCTTCTGTGTAACTACTACAACATCCCCATCCTCAAGTGAGAGTCCATTAACCTTTAGGGAATCAAGTATCAAAGATGCAAGATCACATCCTTCAGCAACATTTGGATCACTAACTGCAACAGGTATTACCTCTATCCTGCTCATACCACCAATAATCTCCTATAGCATTTAATAAATAGCACTTTATCTTATTCCTATCATCGCTTTATCAGTGCACTGTAATGCCTCTCTATAACCCCTATGAGAAGGGTTAGATCCTTCTCATCTATGACAACATCAGCCCTCTCCTTCACTATACTCTGTGCATTGAATGCAACTCTAAGCCCTGCTATATCGAAGAGCGTTAGATCATTTGCTCCATCAACAACAGTGGTTATATGCTCCTTCTTAACACCCCATTCCCTTATCACCTTTGCTATTGCATTTGCCTTCCTAGAATCAACCTGTATATCAACACCAACAAGCCTCCCATCCCTGAATATAAGTTCATTTGCAGCAACATAATCCAACTTGAGCTCATCCTTTAGCCTATCTGTTATTATTGTGAACCCCCCTGATACAGCAACTATCTTGAAGCCCATCCTCTTGAGATAAGAGCATGCTTCTTTCGCACCCTTCATTATGGGCATGCTCCTTGCAATATCTAATGCCTTATCATACTCTATGCCTCTTATAGCATCTATCCTTCTGAGCAACCCTTCCTCCCATGGTATCTCGCCCTTTATACCCTTCATGGTTATCTCCATAACCTCCCTCTCCTTCCCTACTAACCTTGCCAGCATTGGTAGATACTCTGCATCGTAGAGCACACCTTCTACATCGAAGACTACAAGCATGCTTGCTATGAACAGCAATGATAGACTATATAAGTGTAAGCATGTTACCCATCATCCTATAACTCCTTTCATCAATGCTTATATTCTATACATACATCTAGCAATGTATTGAGCGAGAGCGAGGGAGAGATACAGCATAGGTATGTTGTACAGGTAAAGGAGGGTAAGAGCATAAGGATATCTGAAGCAGGAAAGAGTGAGTTGAAGGAGTTGGGTATGATGGATGATAAGGGTAAGTTGAAGATAAAAGGCTTAAGTGCAAAGATGCTGTCAAGGATGAAGAAGGAGTATGTAGAATGCCCAGTATTGGGCAAGGATGTTAACTTCATAGAGTGCTATGTATGCCCAAACTTCATAAGCAGGATAAGTGGGCAGGTGTACTGTAAGGGGGAGCCTCTTGCTACTACTGCTTAACATTATATAAATGGTGGTAACTACTGTACTGAAAGAAGGGAGGAGATGTAGGTGAGTGAGTTAGGGGTTACGGTGAAGAAGGATATAGAGTTTGGAGAGTGGTACATACAGGTTGTGCTGAAGAGCAACCTTCTAGACTATGCTCCAATCAAGGGCTTCATCGTACTCAAGCCCTATGGCTATTCTATATGGGAGAGGATAAAGGAGATAGCAGATAAGCGCTTCAAGGAGACTGGGCACCAGAATGCATTCCTTCCAACACTAATACCAGAGAGTCTACTGAGTAAGGAGGCTGAACACTTTGAGGGCTTCAAACCAGAGGTATTCTGGGTTACACATGCTGGCAATGATGAACTTGGTGAGAGGCTAGCACTAAGACCTACATCAGAGACCCTAGCGTATGAGATATTCTCAAGGTGGGTAAGGAGTTATAGAGATCTTCCATTAAAGATCAACTTCTGGAATACAGCACTTAGGGCAGAGATAAAGTCAACTAAACCATTGATAAGGACATCAGAGTTCCTATGGCAGGAAGGGCATACAGTACATGCAAGTAGGGAAGAGGCTGAGCAGGAGGCAATGCTTATGCTCTCAATATACAAGGAGATCATGGAGGAGTACCTTGCCATACCAGTGATAGCAGGGTACAAGAGCGAGAAGGAGAAGTTCGTTGGTGCAGATTACACATTAACTCTAGAGGCATTGATGCCAGATGGTAGAGCACTACAGATGGGCACATCGCATAACCTTGGGCAGAACTTCTCAAAGCCATTCAACATAAAGTTCCTTGATAAGGATGATAGAGAGCAGTATGCATGGCAGACATCATGGGGAATATCATGGCGTTTGATAGGGGCAGTTGTGATGGTTCATGGTGATGATAAGGGTCTTATACTGCCTCCAAGGATTGCACCAATACAGATAGTTATAATCCCAATCTTCTATGGTGATGAGAGCAAGGATGCTGTTCTTGCAAAGTGCAGGAGCGTATATGCTATGCTTAAGGATAGGTTCAGGGTGCATCTAGATGATAGGGAGGAGTATACACCAGGCTACAAGTTCAATGACTGGGAGTTGAAGGGTATCCCATTAAGGCTAGAGATAGGTCCAAGGGATGTTAAGCAGGGCAAGGTAGTGCTTGTAAGGAGGGATGATGGTAAGAAGGTTAGTGTAGGAGATGAGGAGTTGCTAGATGTGATAACAAATATGCTAGAGGATGTACAGCATAGCCTATATGCAAGAGCACTCAAGTTCCTTAACGATCATACCTTCTCTGCCTTAAGTTATGATGAGTTCAGGAACCATGTGGAGCATGGTTTCGTAAAGGCGTACTGGTGTGGCTCACAAGAGTGTGAGTTGAGGATAAAGGAGGAGACTGGTGCTGATATAAGGGTTATACCATTCAACTCCCATGATGAAGGTGAAGTAAGTTACAAGCAAGAGGGGAGATGCATCTACTGTGGCAAGAGTGCAGTGAAGATGGCATATTTTGCACGGGCATACTGAGGTATAGATAGAGAAGGAAGGTATGGGGTTATCAGATATAATAAATACGTTGATTGTATTTGCAGATAGTCTAGGCTATATAGGCCTCTTTGCCATAAGTTTCATCGCAAGCATAATAATATTTGTACCAATACCATTCTTCCCAATCCTTGCTATAATGAGTATAGACCCAAAGTTCGATCCCCACCTCCTTGCATTCTCAAGTGCAATGGGCGCAAGCATAGCCAAGGTGATAATCTTCTACAGCAGTTACTATGGGAGGAGGTTCATAAGTAGACAGAGTAAGGCAAGGATGAGACCATTGCAGAGGTTGCTCAAGAGGTATGGATGGTATGCTTCATTCATAGCAGCAGCAACCCCTATACCAGATGATATAGTGTATATACCACTAGGGTTAGCAAAGTACAATCCATTCATGTTCTTTACATCTCTATTTGCAGGGAAGATGCTCATATCTGAGGCCGTTGTATGGGGTACTAGGATGGGGTTCAACCTGCTAGAGTATGTTGAGAGCAGCGAGGATACACCACTCTTCTATGCCTCGATAATAGTTACTGCAGTGCTCATAGGTGTATCTATATACTTCATGATAAAGGTTGATTGGAGCAAGATAGTAGGTAAGATATTCCCATGGACATTGAACTCTACTAGCGTAGATGATAAAGAAGGTGAAGATGGTGGTGATGAGGATGATGATGTATTAGGAGATGAGGGTAAAGAAGGCAAGAATAGGTGAGAGGTTATATACACTCATTACATGCAAGTGGAGACCTGTTTATAAAGTCCTGTTAATATACTTTTATACTGTATACCTTCTGCAATAGCAATATTTGTATTTAGGATTATAGAATATAATCCTATGTACTATGAAACGATGAGAATAGGAAGTAAGTACTCGATAAGCAAGGGAGAAGACTCTATAACCATAGTTAGGATGATGCATGACTACTTTGAGAAGGTGTACATAAACAAGGATGGCCATGTTAACATAACCATGAACAGGTTCAGTGTTAGGTTCTCCTACCCTAGACATCTGAGCATGATGAGCATAGGGGAGATATCTGAGATATTAGAGTATGAGGGGAAGAGGTACATGAGGGATTCTATGCTTATAGAGAGGATAAACAGGATGCTGTACGATCTCATCAAGTACTATCATACAAACAATCCAAGCTATGATATAGCAAATTATATCACGCCTTAACCAACTGCTAATAGCCCTTTCCTTGTTGATACAAACCTGTTATCTCTTATTATGAACCTCCAAGGCCTATCAATACCTTCAGATATACCTATCCTACCTGTTGCTACTATATCCCTATCCTTTATGCTCCGACCCTCCTCTATGTATAGTTCCCCACCAACTGTAAGGTCAAGCCCGTCATGCCTAGAGTCTATGCTTAATGCCTTGGTTAACTTGCCAGGACCATTCGTTAGCATCTCAATACTTATCCTAGCAGATCTACCTCTATTCCTCATCATAAACTCTATACCCTGTATAGGCTCTACTGCCCTTATGAGCACAGCACCAGCCTCCATATCCTTGCTCTTTGCTACTACGTTTAGGCAGTAATGGTTGCCATAGATGAAGTACACATATGCATGTCCAACATCCCCAAACATAACCTTGTTCCTTGCTGTTACACCTCTATATGCATGGCTTGCAGGATCATCCCTTGTATAGGCCTCAGTCTCAACTATCATGCCAGAGAGTATATTGCCATCTATAACCCTTACAAGCATCTTCCCAAGTAGGCTCTTTGCAACCTCTACAGTATCTCTAGAGTAGAACTCTCTTGAAAGTATCATATGGTGAGTACTGTGCAAGGATTAAGTATATCTTTCCCTTCTTCCTGCTCTAGTAGGTATGGAGAGGTTCTTGGATGCGCTCTCAAGGGGTGTATTTGCAATTGCTAGATGTAGATCATGCTCATTAACCATATGGCCCCCTAACCCCCTCTGCAGGAGATGTTTGAGTAGTGATGTGGAGTGGGTAGAGATGAATCCAAGCATAAATGAGATCAAGGGCAGGGCTATAGTAGTTGCTGATTCACACCTAAGAGATGCAAGGTTTGCATTAATAGAGTTGGAGAATGGAATAAGGCTACTTGGTAGGATTATAGATGAGGATGGTTACAGTGTAGGTGTAGGCTCTCAAGTAATGATGGTTGGATGTGGTGTAGATGATGAGGGTAGCAAGCCTTACTACCTATTCAAGTCATTATCTGCTTATACATCAAATACTTAATTTACCTAGCATTGCATAGATATGGTTGAAGGGATGGATAGTGTAAGGACAAACAGGACTAGGAGGCAGAGAGGCTACAGCTTTGAGCATGAACTGGTTAGAAGGATAAACTCCTGTAATGGTTGGAAAGCAATAAGGCTTGGAAGCCCAAGCGTTTCGCTACCAGATGTTATAGCAGTCAACAATACTAGAGGTATAATGCTTGCAATAGAGGCAAAGAGTACAAGTACTGATACTATAAAGGTACCTATAGAGCAGGTAGCAAGGTGCATAAACTGGCTCAACCTCTTCACCATATACAGGCATAGGTATGCTATACTTGCCTTGAAGTTCATGAGCAAGAGATGGAAGAAGGCATACACATATGAGCATAGAGCACTGCAGGAGTACTACTACCAATTGGGATTGGGTGAGGAGGAGCATAGTGATGATGTAGTAAGAAGAGTTATGATGAAGGCACAGGGGGAGGGTAAGGATGATAATGATAAGAATAGCAGTAAGAAGGCATATATAGCATGCAGGTATGATGGGAGCCTTTACATACATCTTAACGATTCTCATCCCGACGATCATGCAATTATTACAAATAATGGTGGTGTAGGGAGAAGGATTAGGCTAGATCTCAATATGTTCGCTATGCCTTGGGAGGGTAAGAAATAGATGGATGGATAAATAGAGGTAGTAGTAGCGGTAAAGCGGTAGTAACATCAACATCACGCATTAATAAAATTTTTAACCATCCTCTAATGCTTATATCTTATGAGTTATTACACTGATGAGAGGCTTATAACCAGCAGAGATGCACTAAACAGATGGGAGTTCAAGTTGAAACTACTTGAGGTTGTGGAGAATGCTAGAGATCCAGCAGCATTCAAGTTTGGGCATAGAGTGCTTGTTAAGAAGGTGCTTGTGATAATAAGGAACCTAAGAACGAACGAGGTTACAGAAAAGGAACTTGACCTTGAGGAGATAGAGAATGAGATAAGGAGCAAGAGGTACTTCAGCTCTGCAAACAGATGGGTTGCACCATCAGAGATAAAGAATGGCTACATAGTTGGGTATAGGCATAATGATCTTCTAGCAAATGCAATAGCATTGGACTATATAACTATATAGAGAAGTATGATGTAAGGGATTATCTTACTATAGATTTAAATCTATGCTATGCTTATAATATATCATGGCACATTGCGAATGTGGTATATGTAACCATACATCTGATAGGGAATGCTTTGAGAAGGAGTGTAAATGCTGTATAAACTTTCATCTTAGATCTGGCCCAAAGAGGCTTACCATTCAGTATCATAAGATATAAGTGGAGATCCTAGCTTTATAAGTAGGTATAGATACCTTACTAGGGTTATGAGGATGGAGGCTTACCAAGAGTGCATAGATCCAGCATGTAGGCTGAGGTATCCTATAGATGAGTTCAGGATAACATGCGAGCGGGGTCATGCTCTTGATGTGAAGTATGCTTCTACACCATCTAAGAGCCTAAAGGATGTATTCTATGCTAGAAGGAACCATGGCAACAATATATACAATGAGAGTGGTGTGTGGCGCTTCAGGGATCTCATAAACTTTGCCCAGATAGATACGGAAGAGTATGAGGAGTGTAAGAAGTATCTAGTATCTCTTGATGGTGCTGAAGGAAGATTATCAAAACCATTCAAGATGAGCAAGGTTGCAGAGTATGTTGGTATGGATAAGGATTGTCTCTTCCTACAACCTGAAGGTTACAATCCTAGTGGATCATTCAAGGATAACGGTATGGCTACAGCACTAACCCATGCAAAGATGCTTAACGTGAAGAAGATAATGTGTGCCTCTACAGGGAATACATCAGCCTCAGCAGCAATGTATGCATCTAATGAAGGTATACTATGCGAGGTTTATGTGCCTAGAGGTGAGATAGCAATAGGGAAGTTGGGTCAAGCATTACAGTTTGGAGCACAGGTTGTAGAGGTTGATGGGAACTTCGATGATGCACTGCAGATAATGCTTAGAGAGGCTAAGAGTAGCAATGCTTATGTTGTTAACTCTGTAAACCCGTTCAGGATTGAGGGGCAGAAGGCAATAGTGTATAGAGCGTTAGAGTACCTTGATTGGAACCCTCCTGACTGGCTTGTATACCCTGGAGGAGCATTGGGCAACACATCTAGTGCTGGGAAATGCCTTATGGAACTTTACGAGTGGGGATGGATAAAGAAGGTACCAAGGTTAGCAATAATAAATGCTGAAGGTGCAAACACACTATATACACTCTACAATGGTAAGTTCAATGGAAGAGCGCTGAGATGGAACAAGGGCAAGGTTGATCTTGAACTTATAGGGGAGTACTATGCATACATGGATAAGCAGAATATAAGACCTAGAACAGATGCAACTGCAATACAGATAGGTAGACCAGCGAACCTGTTGAAGGGTTTAAGAGCGTTAGAGTTCACCAATGGTGTTGTTGAACAGGTAAGTGATGGAGAGATGTACGATGGTATGGCTGTTGTTGGGCTCAACGGCTTCGACTGTGAACTTGCATCTGGAGCTGTTCCAGCAGGGATAAAGAAGTTGAGGGAGATGGAGGTTATAAAGAGTGATGATATAGTTGTTGGTATACTCACAGGAAGGCAGAAGGATCCTAACCTAGTGATAAGGTACCATATGGATGCTAACAGGAGATTTGCAGTTACTCCAAGGGCATACAAGGATCTAAAGAAAGATACCAAATAAATGATGATAGCGTATTTTATCTATCTACTATTGTATAGAATCAGTACTTCTTCCTTTTAATTAGAGGAGATATGCTAAAGAGCAAAAATGAGAAGCAATAGTCTATACTCCTGCTGGTAAGGTTCTTATCAAGTTGTATAACTCTAATGGGTATTATATTATATGCCAAGGGGAAGTGATAATAATAGGCATAATTCATATTTAATAGTGTATAGCTAGTTAACTGTGCTAGTTAACTGACTTGCTGGTTAACTGTAATGCTAGCGAGTTACTATCTAAGTTGTGCAACTAAACCCATATACATCTAAGCTTGATTAGTTGATAGAGATAATAAAGAGGGCAAGGTCTGCCTAATCAATCTTATTTTTATATCTATATTCTCTTAAGATACCCATCTTATTGCTACTATAGATCTACAATAAACGATAAATATCTTCATATCTTCATAGACTCATGCGTATATGCTCATTCCTGCCGAGTGCAACGGAGATGCTCTATGCTCTAGGGTTAGGGGATAGCATAGTTGGTGTTACACATGAGTGCGATTACCCTGAAGAAGTGCTTAGTAAGCCAAAGGTCGTTAAGAGCAGTTTCGATCCATCAAGCATGAGTAGTGAGGAGATAGATGCAAAGATAAGGGAACTAGTGCTGAATGGTAAGGATATATACGTTGTTGATGATGAACTCCTGAAGAGGTTAAGACCAGATGTCATAGTTGCTCAGGGCATCTGTGAGGTATGCTCCCCTTACCTGAATGAGATTGCAAGAGCAAGAAAGGCTCTAGGCTATCAACCTAGACTAATAATGCTTGACCCCCATGACCTTGATGGCATACTCCATAGTATAATCCAACTTGCAAGGGAGTTAGGGGTTGAGGATAAGGGTAAGGAACTCTTTACTGAATTAAGGTCTAGAATAGATAGGATAAGTGCTAGGGCAATGAAGGCTAGCATTAAACCAAGGGTTCTATGCATAGAGTGGCTCAAGCCATTCTTTACAGCAGGGCACTGGGTACCCCAGATGGTTGAACTCGTTAATGCTGTGAACTGTGTAAGTAGAAGGGGAGAACCATCGAGGAGGTTCTCTTGGGGTGAGGTCCTTGATACAGATCCAGATATTATAGTGTTCATGCCTTGTGGTTTCACAGTAGATAAAGCGTTAAAGGAGTTCTACAAGGTTGAGGAGAACGATGGTTGGTTCAGCCTTAATGCTGTGAAGAATAAACAGGTCTATGTGGTTGATGCAAATGCATACTTTAGTAGACCAAGCCATAGAGCAGTTAGAGGAGTAGAGATATTAGCAAAGATAGTGCATCCTGAACTCTTTCAGGATATAAAGATAGGAGTGGATGAGTATAGAAGGGTTTATTAACACACCATAATTATAATATTATGATGGAAAGAGGAAAAATAAGAGAACAAATAGTAAAAGAGAGAAATATTATGTTGATCCTATAGGAGAGGATACAATACTAATATCAAGGAACCTACAATAAGAGATGGTAATACCTCGTTGCGTTTTTCTTTACTTATTTAGTTAGTCACAAACAAAGCATACCTATCATAACATTCTAGATTATGAGCAATATAATCAGTGTAATAGCACATATGTTAAAAGTTGAGTCATGTACAAAAATAGGAAATATATAGATTTACCATTATCTTCTATAATATGAGTTATATAACAGATAATACATAACATTTGCACCATAAAGTATAAAAGTATCAATATTTTATAATTTAAAATGGTAGAGAAGAGCGTTACTAGTACGAGTGGTGTTGCTACTACTGCTATTCTACTTCTAATAGTAGTATCTATGACTATAACAGATGGGCTAATGGTGTATGCTCAACAGCCACCAATGTGTAATGGTCATACAATAGAGAGAGGTGACTTTGATGATGATACAGAGGATGAGGTTAGGGTTGATAATGGTACAACAGTATATGAAGATGGTGATAGTATAACACTTGATGGTAAGACATATACTGTAAGGATTGTTACTCCAAGTACAGGGCTTAATCCATACAATGGCACAAGTGGCAATGACCTCATAGTTGGTACTAATAGCAATGATGTCATATATGGCAAGGAAGGAGATGACTTCATAGTTGGCTTAGATGGTAATGATTTTCTTATTGGAGATGGGCTGGAGGGAACTAATGGCGATGATGTATTGAATGGAGGAGATGATATACTATGTGGTAATGATGGTCATGATGGTCTTAGTGGAGATGATATAAATGGATGGGATGGCAATGATACACTATATGGAGGTAATGATACATTAGATGGAGGGAATGATGTTGATGTGCTTTTTGGAGATGATATAGATGGAGGACTTGGCGATGATAAGCTTACTGGAGGTAATGATACATTAGATGGTGGTGAGGGTGGTGAGGGCCAGCTTTCTGGAGATGATATATTTGGAGGGGATGGCAATGATACTATTACTGGAGGTAATGATAAGCTAAATGGAGGGGATGATAGTGAGGATTGGCTTTTTGGAGATGATATAGATGGAGGACTTGGCGATGATAAGCTTACTGGAGGTAATGATACATTAGATGGAGGGCATAGTTTTGATTTTCTTTATGCAGATTGGATATTTGGAGATGTTGGCAATGATACTATTACTGGGGGTAATGATAAGCTAGATGGTGGTGAGGGTGGTGGTTTGCTTCATGGAGATGATATAAATGGATGGGATGGCAATGATACACTATATGGAGGTAATGATACATTAGATGGAGGGACTGATAGTGAGGATCTTATTGGAGATGATATATGGGGAGGAGAGGATAATGATACAGCTTATGGTGGCAATGATATAATCAATGCTCAAGATGGTGGTGAAGATGATGACTACATAAATGGTGATGGGATAGATGCTGAAACATTTACGCTAGGAGCAGAGGATATATGTGCAAGTGATCAAGACGATACTGTACTCGGGTGTGAGTATGATGATATATCACAATTAGCAACTCTAAGCACAAGTGAAGAGACTATACCTGTTGGAGGTTCAGCAACAATAACATTCAACTCACAAGTTGATAACCCAGTCAAGATAATAAGCCTCACAGTAACAACTCCTAATGGCAATATATGCAACTACAATGGTACATTGCCAATAATAGTGCCAGCAAATGGTTACTTTACAGCAACATATCCTGATGACTTTAGTGGTAATAATTGCAATACAAATGCTATAGGTCAATATGCAGTAGTGGTAGAGACAGAGGTTGGTGATCCAATAATAACTACATTCAATACATCATTCCAAGTAGTGCCAGAGACTGTTGCAGGAGTAGCAGGTATAGTTGGTGCAGGGTTCCTATCACTGCTCTTATACAGGAGAGGTAGAGAGAAGAAGCAGATCTGAAATGAAGGCTGATCCATATATCACTATTATTTAATTTCTTTATTTCATCTATTAATTAATATAGTCAATTCATTATTGTCTTGTCTATGTGGCAGTCATTTCAATGTTTCAATCCAAACTCAGTAATTATTAATAATAGTACTATTTCCTCTCTATTCTCTCCGTCTTATTATAAATAAGTGAACTAGTATCTACTATACTTATAATATATCTATCTACGAGAATTAATTCTTATAGCACTCTGAGCAGCAGCAAGTATTGCTATTGGTATCCTGTGAGGACTAGCACTAACATAATCCAAGCCTATCATATCACAGAACTCTATGCTCTTTGGGTCCCCTCCATGTTCACCACATATCCCTATCTCAAGCCTAGCATTAACTGCCCTTCCCTGCTCTACTGCAATCTTCATTGCCTTGCCTACACCCTCTCTATCTAGAGTCTGGAATGGGTTGCTCTTAAGTATACCCTTCTCAAGGTAGAGAGGAAGGAACTTGCCTTCAACATCCTCCCTGCTGAATGAGAATACAGCCTGTGTTAGATCATTGGTACCAAAGCTGAAGAACTCCACTACACTAGCAATGCTATCTGCTGTCATGCATGCCCTAACAACCTCTATCATTGTTCCAAACTTCACATTCAATGCTATACCATACCTCTCCTCAACCTCTTCTTTGACCCTCAAGAATAATTGCTTTATTACCTCCAACTCCTCCTTGATGCCTACTTGAGGCACCATTATCTGTGGCTCAACCTTTACACCATCCTTCAAGAGTTCAGCATCAGCCTCCAGTATCGCTCTTATCTGGTACTCGTATATCTCTGGATACACTATGCCTAGCCTAACACCCCTCTGCCCCATCATTGGGTTTACCTCTGCAAGTTCCCTTACTCTCTGCAGCATCACTTGAGCATTATCATCCTTGCCTTCATAGACAGACTTCATAAGATCTTCAAGCCTTGGTAAGAACTCATGGAGAGGTGGGTCTAGTAGCCTTATCGTTACAGGGTAGCCCTCCATAACCTTGAGGATGCTCTTTACATCTTCCTTGAGCATAGGTATCAACTCTTTTAGAGCATCAACCCTCTCCTTACTGCTCCTAGCCATTATCATCCTAATGAATATTGGTAGCCTATCACTTGAGTTGAACATCCTCTCTGTTCTACATAGACCTATACCCTTTGCCCCATACCTTCTTGCTATTGCTGCTGCCTCTGGTGTATCAGCATTAGCCCTAACCCCTAGCCTCTTTGCTTCTTCAGCCCATGCAAGCAACTCCTTGAGTTCATTGCTAAGCTCTGGTTCAACCATAGGAACCCTTCCAAGGTATACCCTGCCAGTTGCACCGTCTATTGTTATTGTATCATACTCATTAACAGTTATACCATCAACTAGGAACCTCCTATGCTCCTCATCTATTACTATGCTTGAGCATCCAACTATGCATGGCTTACCCATTCCCCTTGCTACTACAGCAGCATGGCTTGTCTTGCCTCCCTTGCTGGTTAGTATACCTACTGCCTTGAAGAATGCTGGTACATCCTCTGGCTTGGTCTCCTCCCTAACTAGGATTATATGCTCTCCATTATTTGCATGCTCTATAGCCCTCTTCGTATCTAGTATAACCTTGCCACTTGCTGCTCCAGGGGATGCGCCTATCCCTACAGTTATAGGCTTTATCTCTGCCTTTGGATCAACCCTTCTATGCAATACTTGCTCTAGATCATCTGCATTAACCCTTAGAAGAGCCTCCTCCTTACTTATTATACCCTCTCTAACCATATCCACAGAGCATTTAACACTTGCTATAGCGTTCATCTTTGCTGCTCTGGTCTGGAGTATGTACAGCCTCCCACTCTCTATAGTAAACTCAACATCCTGAGGTTCTCTATAGTGCCTCTCAAGTTTATCGCATATCTCAACCAACTGTTTATACACATCAGGCATAATCCTTGCTAGATTCTCTATGGGCTCTGGGGTCCTTATCCCTGCCACAACATCCTCTCCCTGTGCATTTACAAGGAAGTCACCATAGAGCCTCTTCTCCCCATTCTCTGGGTTCCTTGTGAATACTACTCCAGTAGCACTCCTCTCATCCATATTACCAAAGACCATTGCAACAACGTTTACAGCAGTACCATCAGCGATATCTGGGGTTATCTTGTAGTACTTCCTATACTCTACTGCCCTCTCACTCATCCAACTATTGAATACAGCCTTTATTGCAAGTTCCAACTGCTTGTAGGGGTCGCTAGGAAACTCTTTGCCATGCTTCATGCATATAGTTTTGAACTCCTCAGTCAACTGCCTAAGGGATTCAGCATCCAACTCATTATCATGCTTTACACCTTTGCTCTTCTTCATCTCCTCCAAAGCATTTGAGAAGAGAACATCGTTTATCCCCAGCACTATCTTGCCGAACATCTGTACAAACCTTCTATATGCATCCCATACAAACCTCTCATTCCTTGTCTTTGCTATCAATGCTCTAGCAGTATCATCATTTAATCCTAGGTTGAGTATTGTATCCATCATCCCTGGCATTGATATGGCTGCTCCTGAGCGTACAGATACAAGCAATGGATTGTTTGTGCTACCAAAACCCTTCCCTGTTAACTGCTCTAGCCTATTCATTGCTTGCCTAACCTCATCCATCAACTCTTCTGGAAGTTCTCTACCATTTGCATAGAATGCCTTGCATACCTCAGTAGTTATCGTGAACCCTGGAGGTATAGGCAAACCTAGAGCAGTCATCTCAGCAAGCCCTGCCCCTTTGCCTCCTAGCAGTCTCTTCCCTAATCCCTTACCTTCATCGAAGAATACAACTCTCTTATGCATGGTAGAGGAGACCAAGGCAGTCACTTATTAAGTTTACAGCATGGAATGCTTGTATGGTGCTAGCATAAAGTAGCAATAGAAATACAAATAAAGCCCTTGCTACACTTAACCTGTATGAGTAGTAGCAAGAAGCCACATCTGAATCTAATAGTTACAGGGCATGTTGACCATGGCAAATCAACGCTGGTAGGTAGGTTGCTATATGACCTAGGATTGATAGATCAGAGGACGATAGAGGAGTATGCAAAGGAGTCTGAGAAGACTGGCAAGGGAGATACATTCAAGTTCGCTTGGGTACTTGATAGGCTGAAGGATGAAAGGGAGAGAGGTATTACCATAGATCTTGCATTCCAGAAGTTCGAGACCAACAAGTACTTCTACACCCTCATAGATGCTCCAGGGCATAGGGACTTTGTGAAGAATATGATAACAGGTGCATCAGAGGCTGACTGTGCCATACTTGTAGTATCAGCAAAGAAGGGTGAGACTGAGGTTGCAGTTGAGCCTGGTGGGCAGGCAAGGGAGCATGCCTTCCTGTTAAGAACCCTTGGAGTAGGACAGCTTGCAGTATGTATAAACAAGATGGATGACTCTTCTGTGAACTACAGCAAGGAGAGGTATGAGGAGGTCAAGGCTATGGTTACAAACCTGCTCAAGAGTATAGGCTACAATGTAGCAAAGGTTAGGTTTGTACCAACATCTGGCTGGACTGGTGATAACGTTGTTAAGAAGTCAGATAAGATGCCTTGGTACGATGGTCCAACACTATTACAGGCTTTAGATGAGTTCGTTGAGCCAGAGAAGCCAGTGAACAAGCCATTAAGGTTACCAATACAGGATGTATACTCCATAACTGGTGTTGGTACAGTTCCAGTAGGTAGGATAGAGACTGGAAGGATGAAGGTTGGTGACAAGGTTATAGTCATGCCTGAAGGTGCAGTAGGTGAGGTAAGGAGCATAGAGACACACCACACACCTATGCAGGAAGCTATAGCTGGGGATAATATAGGCTTCAACCTAAGAGGAGTAGATAAGAAGCAGATAAAGAGAGGGGATGTTGTAGGTCCAGTAGATAATCCTCCAACAGTTGCAAGGGAGTTCAAGGCTAGAGTTATAATCATATATCATCCAACAGCAATTGCTCCAGGATACACGCCAGTACTCCATGCTCATACAGCACAGGTAGCAGCAACACTCGTTGAGTTCATATCAAAGATAGATCCTAGAACAGGTAATGTTGTTGAGCAAAATCCAAAGTTCCTGAAGAGTGGAGATTCAGCAATAGTCAAGATAAGACCTGTTAGACCACTATGTATAGAGTCGTTTAAGGAGTTCCCTGAGCTTGGAAGGTTTGCTCTACGTGATATGGGTACTACTATAGCAGCAGGGATAGTTGAGGAGATAACAGAGAAGTACACTCTAGAGAAGGTAGCAGCCAAGGCTTAATTATAAAGTGATCACAGATGGTTCAACAGGCTAGGATAAAGCTGGCTAGTACAGATCTAGCAAAGTTGGAGCAGATGTGCTCTGAGATCAAGGCTATAGGGGAGAAGACTGGTGTGAAGGTAAAGGGTCCTGTGCCATTGCCTACAAAGAGGCTCAATGTAGTTACAAGGAAGGCACCAAGTGGGCAAGGTACTCATACATTCGACAAGTGGGAGATGAGGATACATAGGAGGATAATAGATCTAGCAGCTGATGATAGGGCAATGAAGCAGCTGATGAGGCTCAAGATACCTGATGAGGTTATAATAGAGGTTCTCTTGCAGTAAGATCTTCTAATTGTTTTTATTTATTTTAGGCTAATGTGTTGATAACGATTAAATTGATCTCATCCAACAATAAGCCTAGATGGAAAGGGTAGAGGGTTCAAACCAACAGGGTATTGTTGTGTATGAGTGTATAAGGTGTGGTACAAGAACAACATCTGAGGAGTTGAAGAGCCTACCAGAGTTGAAGTGTATATGTGGGTTCAGGATATTCAGGAAGGTTAGACCTCCAATAGCAAAGCGTGTAAAAGCAATATAATTAATTAATTAACTAAAGTAGCATATAAGAGAGATAAGTGCTAGAGCAAGTGTGGTAACATGCCATCTAAGAGCAATAGAGTAGAGGGAAGAAGGAGAAGAGGAGAAGAGAAGGAAGGGTTGGAGTTTACACTGGAGAAGGTGATGAGGGGTAGCAATAGAGAGGATAAGTTCGAACTCATCATAAAGTTAGATCCAAAGAGGTATGAGCGTAAGACGATAGATGGTGAGGTAGGGTATCTTGATACCCATACCAATACATTCATCCCAGAGGATGCACTCAAACTTATATTTGATGAGATGATAAAGCAGCCAATACAGGGTGTAGGGAATGATGGAAAGAGCAGGAAGGATCTATACTCAAGCATAGTAGAGAGCCAAGCAAGGGTTAAGAAGATGCTCAAGGATGGGTTAAGGTTCGATAGCGTAATAACGCCATCGGAGAAGTACCTTGCTAGCCATATAAACATGAAGTTGGATGTTATAGTGCTATATGCTGATATAGTTGACTCAACAGCCATGAGTATGTCCCTTCCTGCAGATAGACTTGCAAACCTTATCAAGATATTCATGCAGGAGATGTCATACATCATAGCAGCATACCATGGCTATGTACTCAAATATGCTGGTGACTGTGTTATAGCATTCTTCCCAGTTGGAAGGGATGCTGGTGAGGCATGTGCAAGGGTAGTTAACTGTGCAAGAGCAATGCTCAACATAACAAGGTATGCAATAAACCAAGTGCTGAAGGAGTATGGCTATCCAGAGTTGAAGATAAAGATAGGTATAGACCTTGGAGAGAACCAGATAGTTAGGCTTGGAGGTACGCTTGATCTTCTCGGCTATACTATGAGCATAACTGCAAAGATAGTAGAACTTGCAAAGCCATGGCAGATAGTTATAGGGAAGTGGGTGTATGATGCATTGGCAGAGGAGTTCAAACGATCCTTCAAGGAGTTGAGGTTAAGAAGGGATATCTGGAACTACAGGGACTCTAGAGAGGGTAAGTACTACAACCTCTACACTTTAAAGGAGCGTAAGTTAGAGCCAAGGATAAGATTGATCTAGCCTTGATACACACCATAATTATCTACTAATCCTAACCCAGCCTGCCTAGCATTTAATCTGGATAAATATTTAACCTAGCCATGTATACTCTAGCGCATGAAGATAACTCTATCTGCAATAAAGGCAGATATAGGAGGAGTTGGGGGGCATACAAGGCCTAGCAATGCACTGCTCAAGCGTGTTGAGGAGTTCGTGATGGCTGAGAAGGGTAAACTGCTAATAGACTGCTACGTTGGGTTCATTGGTGATGATATCCATATCCTTATGAGCCATACACATGGTGTAGGCAATGCTAGAGTTCATCAACTTGCATGGGATGCATTCATTGAGGGAACAAAGGTTGCAAAGGCTCAAGGTCTCTATGGTGCTGGTCAGGATCTACTCAAGGACTCATTCTCTGGCAATGTTAAAGGTATGGGTCCAGGGGTAGCAGAGATGGAGTTTGAAGAGAGGGCAAATGAGGCATTAGTTGTCTTTGCTGCTGATAAGACTGAGCCAGGGGCATTCAACCTTCCATTCTACAAGATGTTCGTTGATAGCCTTAGTAATACAGGAATAATAATAAACCCAGACCTTGCTGAGGGTGTTGTATTCAATGTTATGGATGTTCTAACTGGGGAGGTAGCAGAACTAAGACTATGGGAGGATAAGCCAGAGCTTGAAGCAGCGCTCATGTACCCTGCTCGCTATGTTGTTGAGAGCATATACAGCAAGAAGGGTGAACCAATAGTTAGTGCTAGTACTGATAGGCTACATAACATAGCAGGAACATACGTTGGTAAGGATGATCCCATAGCAATAGTTAGAACTCAAAGGGCATTCCCTGCAACTGAAGAGGCGTGCAGTGCATTCAGCAACCCTCACTTCGTTGCTGGTAACACTAGGGGTAGCCATCATCTACCATTGATGCCTGTTAGACTGAATACAGCAGCAAGCCTTAACTACTCCATACCAATAGTTAGTGCAGCAGTATTCAGCATGCATGATGGTGTGCTAACAGAGCCATTCGATGGCTTTGGTACTCCAGACTGGGATTACATAAGGAGTATTGCTGTTGAGAGGGCATTAGCGATGAGGGCTCAAGGCTTCATACACCCTGCTACGCTTGTACCTGAGGAGTTGGAGTACAACAAGGGTTATGAAGCAAGGATGAAGAAACTTAGAGAGAGGTTCAAGGCTAAAGCAGCAAGGGAGGAAGAGAAGGAGCAAGTTGCAAGAACCAATCCTGATCATTAACTTCAAGAACTACATGGAGGTTAGTGGTAAGAGATGCCTAGCGCTTGCTTTAGAGGCTGAAAGAGTAGCAAGGGAGTTGGATTTGCTTGATAGTATAGCAGTTGCCCCACCAAACCCTGCATTGGCACTTGTAGCAGAGCATGTTAGCATACCAGTTATAGCTCAGCATGTTGATGCAAAGGGAGAGGGAAGCACAACAGGCTACAATGCAGCAAAGATGCTCAGATCATTCAACATAGCAGGTTCAATAGTCAATCATAGCGAGCATAGACTCTTGCTTGAAGAGATAAAGGATATAGTTAATGCTCTTCACTCATCCAACATGTTAGCAGTTGTATGTGTTAGGGAGCCTTATGAGATAGATGCTATAGCAGGATTAGAAGTAGAGCCAGATTATATTGCTATAGAGCCACCAGAGCTTATAGGTACAGGGAATGCTGTAAGCAAGAGCAAGCCTTATGTTATAACTGGATCTGTTGAGAGGGCAAGTAGGCTAGGGTTGAGGAGCAAGGTTATATGTGGTGCAGGTATAGTTGATGGTAGAGATGCTAACACTGCTATAAGGCTAGGCTCCAAAGGTGTGCTAGTTGCAAGTGGTATAGTAAAGGCAGAGAACTGGTATGAGAGGATAAGGGATATAGCAGTAGGAATGAGCAGTAGATGATATTAAAGCGCAGCAATATTACCTGATTCATGTTATAGAAGATTTGTTACTTTCTCTTAATTTGGCTAAAAAGTTTATATATACTATGAGCAATGAGGAAGATAGTTGTATATATAATAGGAATGCTGTTGGTAGCAAGCATAAGCAACGCAATAAGCATTATCTAAACTTACAATGCTGCTCTTAACGAACTGAGTTGGATCAGAACTGTGATCTAGTATAGCCTAGTGCCAATAGATATAACAACTGCTCCAGCAGTAATAAACTTCCCTGCACCTAATTGGTCTGCATTAGAACCAAATCCAACCATAGCAATAGATGAGTTAGGGTTATGGGAGTTGGATATAGAGATTAGCCTTCTATGAGGATGGCGTAATGGTATCAAGAAAGTGAACCAGAAGTTATTGATATCCTTCAATGTTATACCAGAGCATATACTACCTATACTTGCTGCTATCACTCCTTGCATATAAGCCTGTACATATACAGGAAGAGGTATACAGCAGATAGCATGGCTAACCAACTATGACGTATGAATCTTCTTCCTCCCTCCCTTCCTTCCTTTCTTTCTCTTAGTTGATGTTCATAATCATTCAATCTAGCATTTAATGTGAACCAAGATTTATTTAGTGGTTCACAAACTCTTCTCCTATGCTTGAGAGAGAGTTAATACAGCGGTGCATGAGCGATATACTATCTGGTAAGAGGATAAGCATGAGCGATGCTCTCAGGTTAATAAATACAAGCAAGGATAGCCTTGAGTATCTACTTGATGCAGCAAACACAATAAGGAGGGAGTTCAATGGCGATAGGGTTGATGTTGAATCACTTGTAAATGCAAAGTCTGGAAACTGCTCAGAGAACTGTGCATTCTGTGCACAATCTGCATGGAATAAGGCAAGGATAAGCAAGTACCCATTGCTAAGCGTGGAGGAGTTGGTTGCTAGAGCAGATGCAGCAAAGCGCTCTGGGGCAAGGAGCTTCTGCATAGTATGCGCATGGCGTGAGCCTAGCAGTGATGAGTTCGAGCATGTATGCTCTGCCGTTAAAGCAATAAGGGATAAGGTTGGGATAGATGTGAACTGCTCTCTAGGCTTCCTTAATGCTAGGAGGGCTGAGAGGCTTAAAGCATTAGGGGTTAAGAGGTATAACCACAACCTTGAGAGTAGCAAGAGTTTCTTCAGCAGGATATGCACAACACATACATGGCTTGATAGGTTCAATACAGCAAAGTTGGCAAAGGAGCATGGGTTAGAGTTGTGCTGTGGAGGTATAATAGGGATGGGGGAGAGTGTAGAGCAGAGGCTGGAACTTGCATTTGAGGCAAGCATGCTTGAGCCAGAGGAGTTTCCTATCAACATCCTTGTTGCTAGAGAAGGTACACCATTGCAAGGCATGAATCCAGTGCAAGTTGATGATATACTTAGAACGATAGCAGTATTCAGGTTCATAATGCCTAGATGTATACTTAAGGTTGCAGGGGGTAGGGAGATGCATCTAGCAGATAAGCAGAGTAAAGCACTGCTCTCTGGAGCCAACGGGATAATAACAAATGGCTACCTTACAGTTAATGGCAACACTGCTGAGCAGGATATAGCAATGATAAGAAGTTTGAACCTCCAAGTATGAACTATGCAAGTGAACTGAGGGAAGAACTGCGAGAACTTGCAGAGCAGAACCTGTACAGGAGGCTTAGGGATGTAAGGATAATAGATGCAAGTAGGGCAATAGTTGATGGAAGAGAGGTTATACTACTCTGCTCAAACGATTACCTCGGCCTATCATCAAACAAGGAGGTTATAGACCATGCTATAAGCAAGATGAGTAGCATATCTCAATGTAGTTCTAGACTTATTGCTGGTAATGATCCTGCACTTATTGAGTTGGAGAATGAACTTGCTAAGCATAAGGTGAAGGATAGAGCACTTGTGTATCCTACAGGTTATATGGCATGCCTTGCAATAGCAGCACTAGCAGATGAGCATAGCATAATATACAGCGATGAGTTGAACCATGCAAGCATAATAGATGCGTGTAGGCTTTGCAAGGCAAGTATAAAGGTATTCAAGCATAACGATGTAGCAAACCTTAGAGAGTTGCTTACATCATCTTCATCTCCATCACCATCCTCCCCTTCTTCATCATCTTCATCATCAACAACAACCAATTCAAGAAGAGGTTGTAGTAGTAGAAGGAGGATTGTAGTAACTGAGGGTGTATTTAGCATGGATGGTGATATGGCTAGGCTTGATGAGATAGGCAGGTTATGCAGAGAGTACGATGCAATGCTTGTTGTTGATGATGCACATGGTGACTTCATCTATGGCAAGAACCATAGAGGCACAGCAGAGCATATGGGTGCAGAGCATGATGTTGATGTTGTAATCAGTAGTATGAGCAAAGCCTTAGGATGCTTTGGAGGATACGTTGCAGGTAGCAATGATATGATAGAGTATCTTATAAACAGATCTAGAACGTTCATCTACACCTCTGCCCTACCAGCACTCTTTGCAAGGGCTGCACTGAAGGCTCTGAAGATAGTTAGAGATGGTATCATTGAGCATGAGGGGAAGATGATAAGGGTTCATGATAGGCTGATCGCAAATACAAGGATCCTTAGGGATGCTCTAGCAGAGAAGGGCTTCAATCTGAAGGGTTCAACCCATATAATCCCTGTACTCATAGGGGATGAGAAGGTTGCAATTGACTTTGCAAACATGCTCTTTGAGCATGGTGTATTTGCTCAAGCAGTAAGGTACCCTACAGTTGCAAAGGGCTCAGCAAGGATAAGGCTTAGTGTTACAGCACTCCACGATGAGCATATGCTGAAGCATGTTGTAGATGTATTTAGTATGGTTGGCAAAGAGTTGAACCTTATCTGATTAACTAGAGTTAACATCAGAATTAAAAAAGTGCTATGGTAGCAGGGTAGTGTGGTATTCAAGTGGATTAGGCAGAATGATAATAATAATGATGATGGTGGTAGTAGTATAGGTAAGATAAAGGGTAATGGTAATGGCAATACTACACTGAAGCCAAGGATAGAGGATGCTAGGAGGATGATGCAGGCTCAGATAGTAAGGCTTGATGCTATACACAAGAAGTTGGTTGAGAGGGATAGGATGCTATTCAGCAAGGTAACACAGGCTATACAGGAGAGGAATATGCAGTATGCATCTATACTCTCAAACGAACTTGCTCAGGTTAGAAGGGTGAGTAGGATGGTAAGCCATGTCAGACTTGCATTAGAGCAGATAAACCTGAGGTTAAGCACAATAAGCGATCTAGGCGATGTTGTTGTAACCCTAAGTCCTGCTATGGCTGTGGTGAAGGGTATAGGGAATGATCTCAGCAGGATAATGCCTGAGTTCGATGGGAAGATGCAGGAGATGTACGATATGTTCAGTAGCATAATGGTTGATACAGCACAGGCATCAAATAGCACCATACCCATAAACGCTATGCTTAGCAGTGATGCTCAGAGCATACTGGATGAGGCTACAAGCCTAGTTGAGGATAGCATAAAGGCAAAACTACCAGATCTACCACAGGATGTACTCTCTCTGCCAGAGATAAAGGGGGAAGATATGGATATGCTGACTAGCACTAGCATGAATCGTACACAGACAAGGAGGGTTGGCAGCCATGGTAGCAGTAACAGCGGTAGCAGTAGTAGTAAGAGTAGTAGCAGTACAAAGGATATGATAGCTATGTGATGTTATTTACTTAATTTTTATTATAACTGTTAACTATACGCATGAGTGCCTTCCTTATCCTATGTATGGTTGGGTAACTGTAACCCTTCTCTCTGTATATCTTGATCATCCTACTCCAGTTCTCAAGCCTCCATCTTGCCTGTTCTAGCGTTAGCATCTCAACCTCCTGCCTCACCTTACTCCTTCTACCAACCATAAGCATACCACGCTCCTTTGCAAGCCATCTCCTGTACGAGAACCTTAAACCTGCAAGTATATACTCTATTGGCATCTCATCCATGTACCTCTGTAACTCCTTGAACTGCTCATCGCTAAGATCATGCTTTAACCTAATAGTTGGCATATCATCATCTAAGCATACCCTTATAATAATATTTCAGAATTCGAATTCTGAAATGTCAAGAGTAGTTAACGTTATCAGCAAATACTCATGATAGAAGCCCTTATCTCTAACATCTAGAAGTTATGCTAGAATGGTGAGTTGCTTCTTCTGCAGGAAGAGGGTATGGTATAGAAGGGATCTAAGCAATCCCTTTGCAGTGAACAAGGAGAGGACACATGCATATGAATGTACAAACTGCAAGGTGATCTTCCTTGTAAAGAATGAGAGTAGTAAGAAGAGTAGAGGTCGCAGGGAGTACTGGCAGGATAAGACCATAGTCAAGGGCAGGGTTATGAAGATCCTTGTTAAGGACTCGCTCTAATCTATACCATCCTATTATATATACCATTCCCTTCCTTACTTCATAATTCTTATTTTCTTCTTCTTATTCTATTATGCCCAACTTATCAACCTGCAAGCCCTTCCTTGTAAGTTCATCAGCAAGCATATTCATGCCTAGAGAGTCTCCAGCAAGATGACCAAGTATAACAAGGTTACCATTCAGGTTACTGCTCTTTACTCTAGCAAGATCCTCAGGGCTTATGTGAAGGTAGATGACTGTATCATAACCATGATCAAAGTATGCCTTGGCAACACTATACCCACCATTTGTACCAGCAGCAACAACGAGCATATACCTCTTCACATGAGTATCCTCATCACCATGCACAACCTTAACCCTTGTATCTGCCTTCTTGAACTCATCCAACTGCTCAACTGAAGAGGCTATATCCCTAACCCTCTCAACCCTACCTGCCTCAAGGCTCTTCAGAATGGCTCTCCTCATCAACTCATCGCATGGAAGGTGTATGTTAAGCAATGGCATGCCAACCTTCTCTGCAAATGATGTTACATGTGTGTATATGGATGTATGTGCCCTAAGCATAACCCTCTCCTTCAACTCCTTCACTGCCTCTTCAGCAACACCCCTTGCTATCCCAGCATTAAGCATGAACTCAACATGCCTATCAAGGACCTTGTAGAAGTCTATGTATGCCTTGCCTATTGGATGATGTGCAATGATAGCATCATAGCCTAGATGCTTTGCAAGCATTATGGTTGATTGCTCAACATCTATACACATTAGAACCTTCCTTATATCCTTGCCCTTAACATGCACTGCACTATCTGCAGGTATACTATCCATACCTGCTAGGCTCAACGCTGTATGCATTATCTCTTCAGTATCCATCCTACCCAAACTAATCTAGATAATAGAGCTTGTATAAAAATATGATCTTGTAGAGTAGACAGGCTAGTTAGCATTTGATGGATAATACTTCATCGCGCTACCAACTTGTCTTTTAGTCTAGCCAATGCGAGCCTCATTGCTAAATTGATCCTCTTGCTCCTCTCTTCTTGCTACTTATTAGTATAGTACTGTACTCCATAGCCAATTCAATGTTTGTATATCATATTGATCTTAGCAAGTATGAATGACTCTTGAAGATGCTTAACTTAGCATCCACTATCTTAAAAAGTTGTATCCATTCTCTTTCCTTATTGCCATCTATATGTAGAGCCTTATATGCTTGATCCATTACTATAGCCATCCTCTTCATTTATTCTTGATAACCTAGCTTTGATAGTAACAGTGCAAGTGCATAAGTAGACAACCTCAACTCCTCTATACTTATATGCTCATCAGCAGCATGTGCCTGCTCTATGCTTCCAGAACCCCATACTATGCTCTCTATACCTTCCCTTACTACATGCTCATTATCTGTAGAGCCAGGGAAGCACCAGCAGACTGGATGATCAGTTATGCCTATAGTTGCTAATGCATCGCTCAGACCCTTAACCAAGATCGATGACTCATCTATACATACAGGGCTCCTCTCTGCTATCATGCTCATCTCATACTCCTCTGCATATGCATCCAGTAGTGCCTTTATCTCGCTTATCACATCATTAGCACTCTCGTATGGCGCTACCCTTCTATCTATAGTGAATGAGCATTCATCTGGTACGATATTCTCCTTCACGCCTCCTGCTATCATTGTAACTGAGCATCTTGGTATGCATGCTCTACTGCCATTGCTTATCATACTACTGCTATTGCTTATACTACGCTTAGCTATATCCCTTGCATATGCTTCCAATGCACCAATTGCCTTACATGCTCTAACTATAGCATTGATGCCATTAGTAGGTATTGATGCATGGGCTGATCTGCCCTTGACCCTTACGTTGAGCCAAAGAGCACCCATCTGACACGTTGCTATCTTAAGAGATGTAGGCTCCATGACTATCCCATACCTTAGCCTATCTATACCTAGTCTTCTAACATGCTTCAGTATGGTACTTGTACCAGGCTCTGCCCTCTCTTCCCCTATAGCAAAGCATAACAGGAGATCTCTTCTACCAACAATCTTGCAGATATGCATCATTATTGCAAGTGCAGACTTCATATCTGCAGCCCCTCTACCGTATATCTTACCATCCTTGATCATGCCAGAGAATGGGTCTACATTCCATCCCTCCATACTACCTTCTGGTACAGTATCTATATGCCCATTCAGGACTATCCTCAGCTCATCAAACCTGCTATCCCTTGCATATGCTATAACTTGAGGCCTATCAGCATATGGCTCATGAAGTAGTATGGAGTTGAGCCCCAACTCCTTGAGCCTTGAGTGTATATACTCAGCACACCTCCTCTCCTCTCCAGGAGGGTTCCTGCTAGGTATCCTTATCAGTTCCCTTGCATCCTCTACTATGCTCTGCATCTCACTATCTACAGCATCCTTGATCTTGTAAAGCATGAATCTGATAATGGCGCTCAACATATATAATTAGTAGTTAGGTATATGGTCTGTGGAGAGGCTCTGGGCACCATGGAGGATAGCATACATAGAGAGGCCATCAGATGAGCAATGCATATTCTGCACAAAGCCAAGGGAAGGGAGGGATAGGAAGAACCTCATCCTCATGAGAGGGAGGCATGTATTCGTCATACTCAATGCATATCCTTACACCAATGGGCATCTTATGATAACACCATACAGGCATGTTGCAGATCCTAGAGAGGTTAATGATGAAGAGTATGCTGAGATCTTCAGTTATCTAAGGTTATGTATCTCCATCCTAAAGGATGCCTTGAAGGCAGATGGCTTCAATATAGGCATGAATATAGGGAAGGTTGCAGGTGCTGGGATAGCAGATCATCTACATATGCATATAGTGCCTAGGTGGAATGGAGATACCAACTTTATGCCAGTTGTTGGGGATACAAGGATAATACCAGAGTATCTTGAGAGAACCTATGAGAGGCTCCTGCTTGATCTGCCAGAGGAAGAGAAGGCAAAGCTTGTGAACCAGAGTTTGTAAGGCTTCTTAACCAACATAACTAATGATTCTTATCAATCAGTATCTAGCCTCATAATATACATACCCTATGGGTTTTTATATGCTATGATATGCTTCTGTAAAGGGGTATGTATGTTATAAGCCATGAATTGAAAGTAAAAGATGCCCATCTTTTGCTTAACATGTCATTATGCATACGCTATGGTATACATACCCCATAGATTATGTTAAGATAAATAGTGGGTAGAGAGAAGAGGCAAATTCAAAACTACTCTATGCGTATTATCCTACCATCTTTCTCCCTACTCCATTCTCACCCACAATATTCAAGTTTATTGATAGCATTACGCCAGAATAAACTCATTGCTAACGCAATAATATACATTCCATAGGGCTTCTTTTACTGTTGTTGTGGTTGTTCTTGTTTCTGTGGTTGACTCGTTCGGTTGATTCATTCGTATGCATTATCCATATGTAGCCCCTTTCCTTACATATATAAATATTCGTGATATGTGCTGAATCGAATGATGCATTTACGTATTCATCCCTTATATAAATTAATTCTGCTTTATTACATAACTCTTAATATAGTCATCTTTGTACCGTAAGTACTAAGCATATAACATATTATCGGTATCTAGCGTATAATCTGTGTATTTCATTCATAGTTATGCGACAGAGCAAGGGTTAACGGAAACTAATGATCTTGTAACGATAGCCTAGATCGTAACGATATTTCATAATTCGAATTTTGAAATATAATCAATATTAAAATACCCCATAGCCATACTACGAGTATGCTTACTTACATAGAGCCATTGTATAGGCCCCCATCTGAGGCTGACTCACTGATACTTCAGGTTACAATAGGATGCTCATACAATAGATGCTCATTCTGTTCCATGTATAGAAGTAAGAGGTATGAAGAGCGTTCATGGGATGAGATTAAAGCGGAGATAGATTATGCTAGTCAAGAGTACCCAAACACTAGAAGGGTATTCCTTGCAGATGGTGATGCTCTAAACATAAAGACTGAGTATATGCTTAGTATATTAGATTACCTATACAGATCATTTCCAAAACTAGAGCGTGTATCATGCTATGCTATGCCAAAGAACCTCTTGCAGAAGAGCAGGGAGGAGTTGGTAGCACTCAAGGATGCTGGGCTTAAACTACTCTACATAGGCATAGAGAGTGGTTCAGATACAGTACTTAGGAAGGTTACAAAGGGTGCAACCTCAAAGGGTATAGTGGAGGGATGCTTGAAGGCTAAGAGCGCTGGCATCCAACTATCATGCATGCTCATACTTGGTTTAGGAGGTAGAAGGTATAGTAAGGAGCATGCTCTAGAGAGTGCTAGAGTCTCAAGTATAATTGCACCAGAGTACCTTGCTGCACTCACACTACTTCTAGATGATGTTGTAAGGGATGAGTTCATGAGCAAGTTTGGTGAGCCATTTGAGCCTTTGAGTGATATCGAGATTTTGGATGAACTAAAGATGCTTGTAGAGCATATAGAGCCTATAGATGACAAGAAGATAATCTTTAGAGCCAATCATGCCTCAAACCCGTATCCTATCAAGGCTGTACTCCCAGATGATAGAGCAAGGACTATGGCATTGATAGATGAGCTCAAGGCAAGACCAGATAGGCTCAAGGCAAGTTATCTTAGACGCTTCTAGCATTATATGGGAGGAGTGGTTATGATACACCATGAGCTTCACAGCAATGCTGGATGATCTATACAGGGTAATAGATGAGGAGAGGAGTAGGCTTAAGCAGATTAGGAACGTGCTTAAGCTTTACAATGAGTTGAGTAGGATAAGCGAGGCTATAGGCTCAAGGTATGGTGTAATGCTAGTAGTAAGCCTATTCGATACAAAGAAGGTTCTTGCATTCGATACATATGGGAAGGAGAACGTTACAGTTGTCATAGATAAGTTCAGGACTAAACTTGGGATACATAAAGATGTTATAAAGAGCAAGGCTAGGGAGGTATTTAGGGATGATGTAGTTGAGATAAGGGATGCAATGGCATATGATAATAATGAGGGGGTTAAGATATTATTTAGTGATGGGAGGATAGATGTGCTTCCAGGCTCATTCCATGTGTGGAGGAGCATAGATGCTAGAGTTAAGGAGTTCTGTGACTGGCTTATGAAGGAATGCTATAAAGTAGGTGATGGGTCAAGGAAGAATTAAGATAACTGAACTATGGAATCATCCTTGCTTCAGCAGAACCCTTCTCGTAACTGACTGTTATCTTTGTACCCTCCTTGAGGTTGCAATTCCTAACAGTCTTTGCAGATAACACTGTATCTGTAGTATCAACTATGCATGATCCATCGTCAAGAGTATGTGTGATGACTACATCCTCAGTTATAGTTACAGGAACAACTCCTGTTGGTGATAAACCAATCCATATACCCACTATTGCTGCTGCAAGTGCCCCTATGAATAGTACTAGCGTTCTATACGATATCTCCACATATTTAGTAAGTGAACGTTATATAAAAATCATGATACATAGGGAACAATAATATTTCATAATTCGAATTATGAAAGAACCTTATTATCATGGGTTAACCTATAGCACCGATGGTTATAATAGAATATACCAGCTGTAGCCATAAGAACCGCAATTATAGTTACTCCTATAGGTCTATTTATGGACGTATGGCTCTATTTACCAATGATTATTATATTAATCTGTACACGATAGACTCCAAGACCAACCAGAATCTAGTAAATCAATATAGTCTAGGCGCCGCCGGTCGGACTCGAACCGACGACCGACTGGTTAACAGCCAGCCGCTCTACCACGCTGAGCTACGGCGGCACCAAAGCGGTAATGCTGGTTAGTCGATTTAATCTTTTCTCTAAAATCTAAGGCTGAATGAGTGTTTATCCCTCGTATTATAACCTTTGAATTAGAAGAGCCCTATACATCTATCAATCTCTTTACTCTACATGCCTTTCTCTTTTGCATATATGTATATACCATCAAGGAATACCCTTATATCCTTCCCTTTTATGCTTGTAGCATTCTCTATGTTTGCTGCTGTCTGTGCTACATCCTCAAGGCTTATGCCTTTAACTATAACATCCTCGCCCTCTACGCTAACCTTACAATCCCCAACTATCTCAGCAACTCTAGGAGAGCGCTCTCCTATGAAGTTCTCTATAAGCACTTGCTTACCCTTGACCTTCACTGAGATGGGAAAGTGCGCATGTACTATCTTCAACTTGTATGTGTAGCCATGAAGCACACCTTCAATCATATTCCTTACTATGGAGTGCATGGTATTCACAATAGCCTTATCCTTACGCCTTGGCTTACCCCTTGCTAGCAATGGTCTTATCCTTACGCTTGAACCATCTACTCTTATATCAACATGTATCTTGCTTAGATCTTTGCTTACCTTGCCCTTAGGTCCCTTCACCTCAAGAGTCCTACCATTCATGCTTACCTGTACACCATCTGGCACATCAACTACAGCCTCTAGAGCAATGCTCTCCTTGACGCTCTCCTTGCTAATAGACATATCCTATAAGTACACCTCCAATACCCTTGCTCTGTGCTTCATGATGTGACATCACACCTAGAGGTGTTGATACTATGAGTATGCCTCTACTATATGAGGGGAGATACTGCCTATCCCATTCATCATACCCATCCTTTTTGACGCTGAACCTAGGTGTTATAACATTGCACTTGTTTACCCTTGAGAGTAGTTGCACAACAGCCTTGCCTCCTCTACCATCATCAACGTACTGGTAATCGCCTATGAACCCATGCTCCTTCATAACCCTCAACACCTCTAACGCAAGCTTAGATGTAGGCATAACTATGCATGATCTCTTCCTCCTCATCTCATTGTTGTATATGGTTGAGAAGAGGTTTGCAACTACATTTAACGCTGGCATATAAACAATCACCTCACATATACTTCTTGAAGCCTATCCTCTTGGCTACTTCCCTGAAGCACTGTCTGCAGAGTAAGAGATCATACTTCTGTATTATTGCTGTGTACTGACCACAACGCCTGCACCACCTAGAGCCCTTACCATACTTCCTCTCCTTCCTACCAGTCAGTACAAAGTCTCTAACCTTAGCCATCAAACCACCTCCACACCAAGAGCCTTGAAGAACTCTATAGCTTCCTGTTTGCTGATCCTCTGCTCCTTGCCTATCTTAGATGGCATTATCTTGCGCCTAGCAACTCTATAACCTGGGCGCTCAAGGGCAATGCATACATCCATACCTATTATACCCAACTCAGGCTTGTACTTTACACCAGGTATATCTATATGTTCCTTTATTCCAAAGGATACATTACCATAATCATCGAACGATGAACTCTTGATCCTATTACCTTTTGCTGCAAGTAGCCTCTTCAGTACTTGAAGAGCCTTATCCTTTCTTAGGGTAACTATAACTGCTATAGGCTCGCCCTTGTGTATACCAAAGTCCCTTATGGTCTTCTTTGCTGTTCTTACAGCTGGTGTATGTCCAGTCAACTCCTCTAATATCTTCTTAGCCTTCTCTATAGGCTCTCCTGACTTGCCTACAGCAGCATTTATAACCACCTTGCCTATCCTTATCCTCCTCATCACATTCTCCTCCAACATGATGCTCATATGCTCACCAACCTCCTAACCCCCATTTATTCCCATCTCATCATATGCTGAGCAATGGCCTCTCCCTACCTATAGCAATGACTATATCTGCTGGTATCTCTAGCCTCTTTGAATCGCTCTCTACAACAACCCTCTTTGGCAGTGTTATTGTACCTTCCTTAACCTCAACTATCCTCCCAGTTGTACCAGCATTATCACCTGCTGTTATGAGTGCTAATGCACCCTTCTCCATCTTAACAGTATCAATAACCTCTTGTCCTGGAACCTTTATGAGTATGGAGTCATTGATAGTTATACCATTCAACTTAGGGTCATCAAGTATATTCCTTCCATCATGGAGAGTGTATTGTATCCTGCCTCCTTTAACAGTATGTTTGCGCACAACCTTGCATATCTTCAGGTTCTTCTCCTTCTCCATCTTCTCTCCTTCTGCTATCTCTATGGGCTTGAGTATTAACCCATCCCTTGGAACTAACCTGTACACCTTCTTCAGTGGCTGTAGTTCAACCACATCCATCAATCCAACAGGGAAGTGAACATCATATCTTTTCACACCATCAACATACACATAGCCGTTGTGGAGTACCTTCTCAGTCTCTCTCATGTTACTTACAACCTTGAGCACATCTCTAAGCAGTACGCCTAGAGGGTAACATCTATCTATAGGATGGGGTCCTGGTATAGGTCTTATAGCGAATCTATAAGCCTTCCTAGGCACTTGCCAGAATGCTGGCATCATCTGCCTCTTCAATCTATTTGAACCAGCCTTCTTGCCCATGATACTCACCATATCAAGACTGTTTGTCTTTACCCCTCCTTAGTATTGCTTCCCTCATCTTATCCTCCATATCCAATGCTATAACCATAACCTTTGAAGCATGAACAAGCACAGGTACCTTATCGCCCCTCACCTTCTCCCTCTGCAAACCTTCAATCTCCAACCTACCATCCTTCACATGCACCCTCTGCACCTTACCCTCAACACCCTTGTACTCTCCTCTAAGCACCCTCACAGTATCACCCTTCCTTACCCTCACACTCCTCCTTCCATACTGCCTCCTCAACTCCTCAGATAGGGTAGAGCATACCTGTTTGCTCCTCACATGTAATGGAGCACTGTATATCTGCTTAAGCCTAGCAAGTGATCTCTTCATGCATATCACCACCAACTATACTATCATGGATGCAAGGTTTGCTATCCTTGGCCATCTCTCTGCAGCCTCTGCAGCGACTGGACCCTTTATATCTGTACCCTTCACATCCCCCTCTGGTGTTATGAGTATTGCTGCGTTATCCTCAAAGCATATTCTAAGACCATTGGGCCTCCTTATAGGGTACTTCTGGCGTACTATAACTGCACCAAATATCTGCTTCCTTAACTCTGGAGGACCTTTCTTAACAACGACTGTTACAAGGTCTCCTACAGATGCTGCTGGGTACCTTGATAACCTACCCTTGTACTTATTTACCTGGATTACTTGCACTATCTTTGCACCAGTGTTATCAGCACATACTAGATTTGCATACACTGGTATGGCTCTGGTTATATGGGGCTTGAACTCCTCAACCCCCTTTGCTGATACTGCTCTACTCTTACCTGCCATGCCTCTTCTTCCTCACCTCCAACAGTGCAAATGCAACTGTCTTGCTTAACGGTCTACACTCACCTATAAGTACTTCATCACCTTCTTCAACATCTATGCACTCTGGCAGATAAGCATGTATCTTGCTCCTCCTCCTCTCATACCTCTTGTACTTCTTTATGTACTGCTGATAATACCTCTCTATAACCACCATCTTCTTTGCCTTCTTGCTAACAACTATACCAGTTAGCAACCTTCCCCTTATGCTTAACCTCCCATGGAATGGGCACTTGAGATCATTACATGATCTAGAGGGTAGAGTAACCTCTAACCCTATACTCCTAGCCTTGCTGTTACTACTATTACTACTGATGTTAGTGTTTGCATCACCTTCTACCATGTATCATCACCCTCTCTATCCTCTCAATCCTATCCTCTGGTCTACCAATTAAATCCTTGCCCTCAACTTTACATCTAACCCCATCTGGGAGAGTGAATACTAACCTTACTATAGCCTTTGGTAAAGCCTTTATCCTGTATCTATCTGCTTCATCAACCTTAACATAGAGCATATTTTTGCTCTCAAATACAACCTTTCCATGCAATCCCTGGAGTGTTGGATCACTACTCTCCTCTACTACCAACTCTAGGCCTATAAGTTCGTGTGCAAATATGTTATCCTCCCTTAGCCTCATCTACCATAACCTCTCCATCAACTACTACTGCTACTACCCTTACCTTTACCCTTGTCCTTACCATTACCCTCTGCTCCTCTCCTGCTCCTCTCGCCAAGTATGGTTAGGATCCTTGCTATATCACGCCTCATGTACTTAACCTTTCCACTCTCCTTCTTTATTGTACCCTTTGCCCTATCCACCATTATCTTTGCTAGCTCTGACCTCAACTCTGATAACTTTGCCTTGAGATCATCATCACTTAGAGCCTTGAGATCCTTTAACTTCAACCTTGCCATCTCACCAACCACCTCCTCCTTTCACTCCACATCTCCCTCCCTCTCCTTCTCCTCCGCCACCATCTTCTTCTCTTGCACATTGAGATCTTGTTCTACTTCAACCTTGCTTACATCACCACTATCCCTTAACTCAAACTCTGCTGGTAGTGCATCCTTGTATGCTATCTTTATATGTATTCCATAAAGGCCCATCTTAAGGAGTACATGTGCCACTGCCTCCTTTACTGCTCTCTCTGCTGGCTCTCCACTCTTTGGTAGTATGCCAGCGGTGTACTTCTCAAATGATGCCCTCTCACTCCTCAACTTGCCAGAGATAACAACTTCAGCACCCATTGCACCAGCATCCATTATTGTATTCAGTGCCCATAACGCTGCCCTCCTGAATGCTGTACCCTTGCTTATCATCTGTGCAACCCTATTTGCTATTATCCTTGGGTTGAGCTCTGGCACCTCTATCTCAAGTACTGAGATCTGAGGGTTCTCAAGCCCAAACTCCTTCTCCAACTTACTCGTTAACTCCTTTATACCAAAACCCTTCCTGCCTATTATGAGCCCTGGTCTTGTTACATACACCGTTATCCTAGTGCCCAATGGAGTCTTCTGTATCTCTGCACCACCATAACCTGCATGTGCAAGCTCCTTCTCCAAGAACTCATCAAGCTCTGAGTTCCTGAAGAAGTTCTTCATTATGGCCTTTGTTGAACTGTACTCCTGCTTTGACATACCCATCACTTCTCAGAAGCAACCAACTCAACATGCGTAAGGGTATTGAACCTTGCACTACCCCTTCCAAATGCTCTAGGCATGAACTTCCTTATCTTAACTCCAGGGTATGCACATGCATGTATTATTGTAACCCTATCAAGGTCCATCCCTTTATACTCGCTATTTGCCTCTAAATTTGCAAGCAAGCGTAGTATCTCCCTTGCTGCTTTGACAGGGTACCTCCCAGCAGGGAATGCATTCTTGCCCTTCAACTCAGACCTATGCCCAACCTTTGTATGGTAATGCCTGAATGGTACAGGTATCTCCTTTGCTACAACCTTCTCAAGGTACTCCTTCGCCTTCTCCAACTTCATCCCCTTTATTGCATTGCATATCTCTATTGCATGCTTATGTGAGATATCAACCTCCCTTATGCTTGCCCTTACATGCTTGCTCTTATCGTACTGCTTCTTGAATGTGTAATCGAACTCTGGCATAATAACACCTCCATACTACTTCAATGGTACATACAGGCTTGATCTTGAGGCACCTATGCCTGGAGTACCATGCTTAACAGGCTTGTTTGTTATTGCATACTCACCAAGGTAATGACCTATCATCTCTGGCTTGATCTCAACAGGAACAAACTCCTTACCATTAGCAATATGTATGGTGAGACCAACCATGTTGGGGAGTATAGGCATATCACGCAGATGTGTCTTTACAGGCTTGCCTGAAGGATTATCCTTTGCAGCCTTTAACTCCCTCAACAGTTTAAGCCTCTCTTCTCCAAGCCCACGCTTCAAGGTTCTCCTAATCCTAGAGGGTAGAATATTTATCAACTCTTCCATACTCATCTCCTGCAACTCTTGTAAGGTTCTACCCCTATACCTGAACTCCTTCACCATATCTGCATCCATGCAATTTAGCCTCTATTAAATCTAACGTGTTAACTATGTCATGAGATAGTGTTATCTACTTACTCAACTTTCTTGAAGCAGTGTGATGATGTATAAAAATTGATTGATTAATCAATGATGGTTGGGTTAATTTGATGATGATAATAATCAGACTAGTCCTAACTTCGTTGCTAGATCCCTTGCTGCTCCAGCCTTGAACTTCACATATGCCTTCTTTCCATATATCGTCCTTGCTGTGTTAACATCAACAGCATCAACATTGTAGAGTATCTTTATAGCCTCCTTTATACTCTGCTTATCTGCCTTATCATGTACTATGAATGCTAGTATATCCTCCTTATCCATCTTTGTGTAGATCTTCTCAGTTATATAAGGTCTGATTATTATACTCCTTGCCTGTTCAGCATTCATCTAGCCATTACCTCCTTCATCAACTCTATTGCATTGTTGCTCATATCCCTTATACTCTCTAGCGCACCTTTACTCCATATGCAGAGCCTTCCAGCATGACCACCAGGAGCAAGATGGAGTATGCTTAGCCTACTCACTGGTACAACCTCTACGCCTGGTATAGAAGATGCTGCCCTTGCTATACTATCAGCATTCTTCACTATTATAAGGGCACTCTTTGCTATATACTGCTTCCTTCCACGCATCCTTGCCTTACCGCTCCTCTTCTTTATACTTGCCCTTGCCCTCTCAAGATCATCTGTTAGCCTCAATGCATTAAGAACCTTGAGAAGGTCCTTACTCTTCTTTACACCTTCTATATCATCTGTGACTACCAATGGTAGTTCAATATCATCAGGTATCCTATGCCCTCTAGCCTTTACAACCTCTCTCATCATTGTTGCTGCTATTGCACTACACAATGCTAGATGCTTCTCCTTCTTGTTGAGCCTCTTAACTATAACCTTCTCTGCCCTTGGTGGATGGGTTAACCTGCCCTTAACAACACCAGCAACCCCTCCAGCCTGACCTGCCCTCCTCATACCTTCACCCTTCACCCTTGCCATCCTTGCTATACCAAGTCCTGTACCCCTAGACTCTGCACTAACCCTCATCCCTGCCAATGGATCCCTCCCCTGTGGTTGGAACAGTTTAGATTGGATGTGAACAAATGCTTTATGTATGAGATCCATCCTGTACGGGGTTAAGAATACCCTTGGGAGTTCTACCTGCTCAACCTTGCTACCATCTAGAGAGTATACACTTACACTCATCATGCTATAACCTCCACTATCTTAGGCTCAACAACCTTCTTAACCTTTGGTCTTATAGCATACCTCAACTTTACAAGCCTCTTTATTGCACCTGCAATAGAACCTCTAACCACTATATAATCTCCCTTGAGTATGCCAAAGTGCATAAAGCCTCCCTTTGGCGTTATATTCTGCTCATCTACACTTGCAATCATGAGTATCCTCTTGTTGTACTCAAGCCTCTGATGGAAGCCTCTCTGCCCTGCTCTCGGCACTGTGTACATTACAGTAGCAGGGCTTATTGGACCCAGTGTACCTACTGCTCTAACACTCTTCCTTGACTTGTGCTGCTTCCTCTTTATGCCCCACCTTGTCACAGGTCCTTCAAAGCCTTTACCCTTGGTTATTGCACTAACATCAACATACTCACCAGTCTTGAATACTTCATTTATCCTAACATCCTTGCCTAGCAGGTTCTTAAGGTACTCGAACCTTGCCTTCACATCCTTTCCACCACCAACACCAACCTCAAATACAAATGGCTTCTTCTGCTCTAACCCTGCTGCCCTAGGGGTTACAGCAACGATTGCCCTCACCTCATGAACACCATCCAACTTTATATCATTCAAGGAACTCTGCTCCGTAGGCTTGATCTTAACCTTCCTTGCAAGTTCTTTTGGTAACCCATCTGCATATATATCGAAGAGTGATCTTAAACCATAAACACTCTTCTCATACGCTCTAATACCTATAACCCTCATGGGAGGAGTAACTATGACTGTTGCTCTACTCATCAATGGCTTGCCAAAGTTTGGTGTCCTCTCCCTATCATCTATGCTTATGAGATGGATGTTTGCTGCCTTGAACCCTGCAAAGCCCAACAGTCTAGGCTCTTTAGCATCTATCTCTGGCCATGTCCTTATCCTAGACTCTATACTCTTTGCCCTTGCTCTAGGCAGGTATGCTAGACTACCCCTCCTTGGCGCACTATGCTTCCTATGGCCCATACTTCCTCATCTTAATCTGATACTCTATTATAAACCTAAGGTCAAGGGGGATTAATTCCAGTCTTGATAGAATTGATACTTCCACGAAAGTTTGGAGATTCTTGCTTCTCTCTAAAGGTCTCATTGTTCTAGAGTTCATAACCATTCTAGACTTCCACTTAAGAGCAAAGGTGTGTCACAACACTGTAACACTGTTATCCCTACCACAAAGATTCTATATTACGGTTTTATCTTTATATTCATATTTGTATTCGTGATCTCTGATTCCTTTCTCTCTAACTATATCTAGTTGTAGAAGCTTATGCTCTGTAGCTAACTATGAAATCTCAATATATCTGTAGGTAAAAGAGCGCACTTAGGTCTAACATGATTTATGATGTTAGAAACTAAAAGACGGCTATATTCTCTAGTTATATAACAAAGCATAAATTTACATAGACTTCTACAAAAGTCTAGAACTTTAGTTCTGTTCTTGGACGAATTAACTATTCGATTGGTTTAATGGTTATTTAACTAATCTTTCTTGAACGAGTAGCTCATGAAACAGTAATAGGATAGGGAGGTAAGAAAGAACTAAGTGGACTATGCTATATGTCCATAACAAGGCTTGTTTGATATGACAATCCAGAACCTAGTATGATGAAAGGTTAAGTCTAGAAGAACCTAGAATCTCCAGACCTTATTGTGAAGAGTATCAAATAAATTCATCCTACTGTTAAAAACCGTAGGATTTCTTGCCGGATTTATCTAATTATAACCTTACCACTCATCCCTTCATCCTTATGGTATGTGCAGTGATATTCAAACTCGCCCTCTTTGGTGAAGAGGTACTGCCATATCTCTCCTCCACCTATATCCTTGCTATCTATCAATATTGAAGACCCATCCAATGTCTTATATATACCAACTATGTTGTGAGACAGAGTAGAGTAGTTATGCCAGTATAGTATAGTACTAGGTTTTATGATAACAGTGTATGGCATAAACGAATTGCTTTCCATGTATATTTTGTTAGGTTTTATATCGTGTCTTATTACAGTCTCTTCTCCCATAATAATATCCTTGACCCTTCTTTCATCTATATCAACAATTACCCTTGTTATCTGTTGATGTATCTCATACACTTTATCCTTCTCTCTTTCTAGATCTACAACAGCGGATACTGGATATTGATGGCCGCCCATGATATGCCAATTAATAGTAATAACAACCTCTCCATATCTGTTGCTCTTGTAGGTATTGTTATTGCTAACCTCTTCTCTAAGGTTATCAAGCATAGGTTTGAGTAACGGTTTAAGTATCATGCCTATAAGTTCATGATGTACTGGATTCCGATGAGGTGCTGAGATCTTTATGTCTGCGGGTAACTCAACTGGCTGTACCCCTACAACGGTAACTTGTGCGCCTGAATCTAACCATCTATTTATCATATCAATTATATGAGCATCTTGTAGGGTTATGGTTAGAGCCGTACCAGCCCTCTCGTTTACAGCAGATATTGTTAGATTAGGATGGGATAATGAATGTAGTGCAGAGGGTGTAGAGGTAGAAGAATTGGTAGCGTTGAAAAGACCTGTATTATTTTCTACATGGTTATCTGTTGGAGGCAGATAATAGGATAATACAATATAGACAGATATACTGCTAATGATTATAACTATTGCTGATAGCAGTAGAGGTAGGACTCCCCTTTTCTTTAGCCAATTCATGCTTATATATAAATAGATATAGATAATTCCTATAATAAGTTTACGGTTATATTACTAGATTGTCAAGATAATACTGATACCATTGAATTGCTAATCTAATTAAAAAAGAGATCATCTATGCTAATAAATAGACTGCTAACATAACATCTTGTAGTAGTAGATAGGTTAAGCAGTTAAAAGATCATAGTAATCAAATAGTATATACTAACAAACAGTTCCTATACTAAGTGCATCTACTTGCTTGCTTATCAATAAGTCATGATAATCCTCTTCTCCAGATTGTATATCTATGAATATTGTTAGGAACTCCTCTGTTATAGATTATGTATGGATGATCTTAATGGGAAGTTGTTATAGAATGCTAAGCCTCCTCTTCCTTTAACATTGCAAAACCATTCATGACTCTGCTATTACCTCTAGCAATGCTCATACAAGGATCAATGGCTTATTCTCACTCACAGTACTTGAGTATCTGCTAGTTCTAGACTAAGATTTTATGTAATTTACAACTGCAAGGCATCCAAGTATTGCTTCTTCAAGTCTAACACTCTCAACCTTCTGCATGGGGAAGAAGTTGTATGTAAGCATATCTATCCTTACATTACCAGCGATCTCATACACATCCTTGTACGGGGAGCCGAAGATGAGCATTATATCCCTTGCCATTGCAATATCATGCTCTATCTCCCTTACAGGTCTTCCTAACTTGGATGTGATTATAGCAAGGCTCTCTCCACCCTTCTTCTTGCTACTCAAACCCTTCAGAAGATCACTAGCAGTACCAGCATACCTTACATGATAACCCCAATAACCCTTTATCTCGCCCTCCCTTGCTATCCTACACCTTAAATCTGGATATGGGGATGTGAATATCACTGAGACCCTCTCCCCTACCTTAACCTTATCTGCATGCTCGAGCAGTACAGGCTCATCAAGCCCAACATCAACATAGTATCCATCCCTCATCCTCCTTACTACTACACCCTGCCTTACATCATCAACCTTAACCTCATCCATCCTCACGTATGGTTTATGGTGTGGTGCCTTCAATGGGGGGAAGAGCCCAGCATACCTCAACTCCCTCATCCTTCCATAAAGCCTCTTCCTTAGGTATTGAGGGGTATCCATGAACTCAAGGATGAGCTTCAAGAGCATACCATCCTTGCTGTAATCTGCACTTGTATCCCTGTATATCAACACAAACTCTACGCCAAATATTGCTAACACTCTAGCAATCCTTGATGCCTTTATGCTCTTCTCCCTTAGAGTACTCTCATCAGCAAGGCTTGAGTCTGGTATTGCCACACTTAGCATAGGCTATACTTAAATCTACGTATTAATGACTGTAATTGTTATGGCTGATAGTGATAGCAGCAATAATAATAATAGTAGTAATGGCAACAGTGGTAGTAGTAGCAGCAGAAGGAGAAGCAAGAGCAGTATACTAGACCTAGTTCTCAAGCATGAAGGATATAGGAGTAGGTGTATAAACCTCATAGCATCAGAGAATGTAACAAGCCATGCTGTTAGGGTACTACTATCAAGCGATCTGATGCACAGATACTCCCTCAGGATGTTTGCTGATAGTGCAAACTTCTACAGGGGTACAAGGTACATAGAGCAGGTAGTAGAGTATGCAGATTCCATTGCAAGGGAGTTGTTTGACGCAAGGTACGCTGATGTAAGACCAATATCTGGGCATATATGCTCCTTAGCAGTGCTCATGCATCTAAGCAGGAGTTATGATAGTATAATGGTACTCAGCATGGATGCTGGAGGCTATCCTGGATACATGGATAAATATATGCCATCTAGGTTTATGCTCAAGGTGCACAGTATACCATATGATCATGCAAACATGTGCATAGATGTTGATGCATGTATAGCAAGGATACATGAGTTGAAGCCTAGGCTTGTTATCATAGCCCCTTCAGTGATAACATTCCATACACCCCTTGAGGGTATAGCAAGGGCATGTAGAGATGTAGGCTCTATGCTTGTATATGATGCATCTCATCTGCTTGGACTTGTAGCAGGGGATGCATTCCCAAATCCATTGGATGAGGGTGCAAGCATATTGATGGGAAGTACGCATAAATCGCTTCCAGGACCTCAAGGAGGGTTGATACTTGCAGATAGGGATGATGGTTATGGGTTGGGAGATAACATACAACTAAAGGTTATAGATAATCCACACTTCAACAGGATAGCAGCACTTGCCCTTGCTCTAGAGGAGATGCTTGCATTTGGTAGAGATTATGCTATGCAGGTTGTTAGGAATGCTAAAGCATTGGCAAAGGCTCTAGATGAGTATGGTGTTGAGGTTAGGAGGAGGGCTAGAGATGGTCAGTACACAGAGACACACCAAGTGCTCCTTAACCTTAAGCATGAGCATAGAGATAGATTGGTTAGGATCCTTGAGGATGTAAATATAATTGTTGATAGCATGCTCAGGCTAGGTACATGTGAGGTTACAAGACGAGGGATGAAGGAGGATGAGATGAAGAGCATAGCGGAGATGATATCAAGCATATATCATGTGCTTGAAGATAGATCGAAGCAAGAGAATGTGATAAATAAAATCAAGAAGGATGTTGAGTATCTAACCTCTCGCTTCAATAGCATACATTACTCATTTACTCCTCTAATCTGATCGCTACTACTACTGCTACTACTTTGCTTCCTTCCTTCATTCTTTCTTTATTTATTTATTCACCTTGCAATTTGCCATTCTATATTATTATTTAGATAAAATTATTGCGTTACTGGACCACGACTCCTTGCAATCTCTGCGTACTTTGCAACCTCCTCTTCTGTTAACCTGCGCATCTTCCTACTCTTGTTATCTATGACAGCCATCTTTATATGCTTGGTACCACTCTTATCCTCGCTGACATGGTATATTGCCTGTATGGCTAGAACACATGCATCATCTAGACTCATATCCTCTCTATACACCTTCTCTAGCAGATCATTAACCTGATCTGAACCAGCACCTATAGCAATTGCATTGTATGCTAGGTATGTACCACTTGGATCTGTAACGAATATGCTACCTCCATTCCTATCAACCCCTCCTATTATCAATGATACTCCATATGGCCTAACACCAGCATACTGTGTGAACTGCTGTGCAAGGTCAGCAATGTTCTTTGCTATGGTCTCAACATCTGCTGCTTCGTCATACACAAGCCTGTTACTCTGTGCCATAACCCTAGCATGATCAACTTGGATCCTTGCATCTGGGATGTAGCCTGCCGCTGCAACACCGATATGCTCATCAACCTGGAATATCTTCTGCGTCATAGTATGAACCTGTAACTTCTTTGCCCTCTCCTCTGCTGCAAGCACTACACCATCCTTGCTCTTTATCCCTATCGCTAGAGTACCTCTCCTTACAGTCTCTATAGCGTACTCAACCTGGTATAGTCTACCATCTGGGGAGAATACTGTTATCGCTCTATCATATCCTGCTGCTGCTGGTAACACATTGATCTTGCAGATATGCCAGCATTTAAAAGTTTCTTACGCAGAAGGGATTGATGTGGTGCATGAGGTAACCATAACGTTCCATGGGCATAGGAATGTTAGAGCACTGCATAGAAGCACCATAGAGGTTACAAGGGATGAGCATCTTACAACTAGAGGAGATTGTATAGTTGGGGTTAAGGCAGATAAGGCATGTAGAGACCTTAACGCTCTGATAGGTGATATTATAAGGGATGATGGTAGAGAGGTAAGGTTCACCATACTCGTTAGGGGCATGGAATGGAGGTTCACCGCTAAAGGATGCAGGATGCTTACACTTGAGGATGATCGCTCTATTGTTATAAGGAAGAGCAGGTATGTATGCCCAAGGACCCTTGCCATAATGAGTAATGCATCTGCAATAGATATGCCAAGGGAGATGGTTAAGATGTTAATGGATGAGAGTACTAGAGGTTTGATGATAATAGAGTGTTGATAATTGCGTTATGATGATAATTGCTTTGTTGTATAACTACCTAGCAAGATCTTTTTATTTAATATGCTAGAGATTAGGCTATTATGAATTGGTCTATGATGAATCTTTAGTTATGCTAAGAGATCCTCTTTTTGATACATTACCTAATTGGCGTTATGAGTTAAGGAAGATGAATAACGTAAGAGATAGTAGATGAGCATATGATAGCAAATCAAACTTTAAGTTCCTTGATTGCTGATAGTGCAAGAACCTGCTATAAGGGCAATAAAGAAGGAGGAACTCAGTTATAGATGGGGATGATCATCTAGCATATGCTGTATTAGAACAACATGACTAGGAGATGAAAGAGTAGAGTACAGCAGTATGGCTAGTAGCAGAATCTGTATTCTCTTCTCTTAAAAGGATATTCAGTAAGCATGTTATGGCTAGAGTATATTAAAGGTTAAGGAGTTTTGTATGAACACTAAAAGTATCATTATTATACAACCTACTTAACATGCAGTAGATAAGCAAAGAAGGTAGTAGTTAAGGTAAGATGGATATCATCTATAATAACCAAGAAGGTAGTTATGCGTGAGTAATCTATTATACATCTCTTACCTGAGTTATGCATATCCTTGTTAGTTATCTCTTACAGTATGTGTATGCCTTCAAGAATGGAGAGTCTACAGCCTCATCTGAGGCCCACATCCTCCCTATAAATCTCTTATTATGGAGTACCATTCTAACCTCTGACCTAGAAGCCTAGCACTCATCCTTATCCTAATGCCATCTGATATCTGTTCTGGAACCTCATCAACCTTAAACTTTAGACTCTCTGGATATACAACTTTTATATTCTTTGGATCTGCTATGAACTTGAATGCAGTCTTGCCTACATCAACCTCAACACTTGCTGATACTAATCCCATATATTATCTCTCCAAGATCAGTATATAACCAGGCATCATAAGCACTACTGCTTATAGGATGCTCAATGCTGTGTAGATCCCTTCTGTTCAAGATATGCCTTGTAACCCATACCCTCTAGCCTTGTTGCTGCATCAAGTACCTTATCCCTCATCTCACTCTTGTATCTCTCTAACCTCATCGCTACATCCTGATCCTTGATTGCTAATATCTCGCATGCTAGAATGGCAGCATTCCTTGCACCATTTATGGCTACTGTTGCAACTGGCACACCTGGGGGCATCTGCACTATAGAGAGTAGTGAGTCTAGCCCGTTAAGGGTAGCAGACTTTATAGGCACGCCTATAACTGGTAGTGTTGTTAAAGATGCAACCATACCAGGTAGATGGGCTGCTCCTCCAGCAGCAGCTATTATAACCTCTATACCTCTCTCTCTAGCGCTCTTTGCATAATCATACATACGCTCTGGTGTTCTATGGGCAGAGACTATGCTAACCTCATAAGCAACGTTAAGTTCATCCAAGAAGGCACAGGCATCCTTCATAACCTCAAGGTCTGAATCACTGCCCATTATAACTGCAACCCTTGCATTCTTTCTGCTTATACTGCTAACATCACCCATCATCATTGCTAACATCACCAACCAACATATACATTCATACACTTACAAGCCTTAAGGCTGACCTGATCTGCATGGCACTCTTCAATAGATCATCAAGATCATCACCAAGTAGGGTTATATGCCCCAACTTTCTCCTCCCCTTGTTGCTCCTCTTCCCATATATATGGATCCTTGCATCCATGCACATAATCCTCTCTATACCATCTATAGCATAGTAACCATTTATACCATCATCCCCAAGTATGTTGATCATAACTGCTGCCTTGCATACCATCCTAGGCTCTATCAATGGTAGATCTAGAACTGCCCTTATATGCTGCTCAAACTGGGATACGTTGCATGCCTCTATACTATAATGGCCTGTGTTATGCACCCTTGGCGCTACTTCATTCACCAGTATGGAGTATCCATCACCATCGCTATCATCATCTCCATTGCTAATGTTATTACTGTTATTACTACTCTTACCATTGCTCTTTGTAACGAACATCTCAACACCAAACACCCCAATGCCATCAAGTGCCTGTATAACATCCATCGCTACTCTCTTTGCCTTATAGGCCAACTCCTCTGGTATCCTTGCTGGCACCATACTTGTATCTAGTATACCATCATCATGTACATTCTCAGCAACAGGGTATGCTACAACCTCTTCCTTGCTACTCCTAGCAACTATTACTGATACCTCCTTTATGAAAGGGATGAACCTCTCAACGTATACAGAGTCCCATCCTCCCCTAGAAGCAACGAACCTTGCTATCCTATCGTTGGTAGCATCATCATAACCTTTAACCAGCAAGTTCCCTCTACCATCGTAACCTCCCCTCTTAACCTTTAACATCACAGGATACCCTATGCTCCTTGCTATGGAGTGAAGATCATCTATGCTATTTACTGAGAATGACTCTGCAACTGGTATACCGCTCTTGCTTAGCATATACTTCTGCATGAACTTATCCTGAACTATCCTTAGAGCATGTGCTGGAGGCCTAACCTTGTACCCCTTCCTCTCTAGACTAGCAAGTATATCTGCATCTGCCAACTCTATCTCGTATGTTACAGCATCACTCATACTTGCTAACCTCTCAATCGCTTCTGCATCGTTGAACCTTGCTACTATCAACTCATCAGCAAGCATTGATGCTGGGCAATCATCTGAGGGATCGAGTACATTTACCCTCATGCTTAACCTCTTAGCCTCCATTGCAAGCATCTTGCCCAACTGGCCTCCTCCAACTATACCTATACTAAGAGGGTTCTTCATACTGTATAGCATAGCAGATCAGCAATGATGCATACAACTAATTTATAAAATTAAATCAATAGGCATATTCATTCATTCATACCTTCCCATCCATATTGTTGTTATCAAGTCTACACATAATTCACTCACTACCTTTAAGTTGCTGCCTACTCCTGAACAATGGTTTTATCTTGAGGTTCTCGTAGTTACCTGTATGGCATGTGAAGCATAACTCCTCCTTTGGAAGTCCTATTGCATCTGCTAGCCTATCCATATCGTTGTAGCCAACAAAATCTACACCTATGGCCTTTGCTACCATCATGCTAAGTTCATCTTCACCACACTCCTTCCCATTGTTGACTGTATATGCTATCAACTCCTCCTGTGATGGGAAGTCTATCCCAGCATAGCATGGGAACCTTATTGGGGGATAGCATACAAGCATCTTGATGCTCCTTGCTCCTGCACCCCTTAGGGCATTGACTATTGAGATTGAACTAGTGCCTCTAACTATGCTATCATCTATAACTATTACATCCTTGCCCTCTATAACACTCCTTATTGGTATTATCCTCCTAACAATCTCCATCCTATCATGCTGGTAAGGCTCTATGAAACTCCTTATAGGACCCTTCCTGCTGTAGCGATCCTTCATCAACCCCTCCTCAAATGGTATGCCCATCTCCTCAGCATATCCAAGTGCAGCAGGTCTTGCAGAGTCTGGTACAGGTATCACCACATCAGCTTCCAATCTATACTTCCTTGCAAGTACCTTGCCTATCCTCTTCCTTGCTAAGTATATGCTTATACCCTCCATTATGCTTGATGGATGGGCAAAGTATGTGTACTCAAATGCACAGTGTGCATGCGGCCTCTCAACAGCAAACATCTCACCGTTAAGGCCAGAGTCATCAAGTGTTATTAGTTCACCAGGCTCAACATCCCTTATGAGTTCAGCATTAACAGCATCCAACGCACAAGACTCTGATGCAACTATGTATGTACTGCTATCCTTATGATAGCCTAGCACGAGTGGTCTGAAGCCTTTAGGATCTCTAGCAGCATATACCTTGCCATCGTTTGTGATGAAGGTGAATGCAAATGAACCTACTATCTCCCTCCTAAGTATGTCTAGGGCTGAGGGCATATCCTTCTTCTTACCATTGAGGAGATCAACAAGCCTCCTTGCTGCTACAAGGGTATCACTCATATTCTGAGGTGTGAATGAGCATAGCCCTGTCATGCTTGCAAGTTCCTCAAAGTTGGAGATGGTACCGTTATGTGCAATACATAGATCCCTAACCTTCAAGGGCTGAGCATTACTTAGATTGCTCTTACCTATTGTTGAGTACCTAACATGCCCTATAGCGGCGTTTGATGCATACCTTGCTATTACCTTGCTGAATGATGATGTTGCCTTTGATACAAGCCCATACCTCTTGTATGGCTTCATCCTAGGCACTGCAATACCCCATGACTCCTGCCCCCTATGCTGCAGTGCCCTTAGGCATTCTATTACTATAGGTACTACATTCCTCCCAGCAAGGGAGTATGCTGCAACAACACCACAGTTCTCCCTAGCCTCCATGACCCATCAACCTTGCTATGCTAGAGTATGAATCTAGCATGCTATCCATGCTTATGCTTATGCTACTTCCCTTGTACTCAAGTAAGAGTGAGTCTGAATTGAATGCTCCTATCACACCTCTATGCACAGGGTAATCAGCAAGCACTCTATTAACAGCATCCAGATCATCCCTTCTTAATGATACAAGGAATCTAGAGTGAGACTCTGAGAAGAGTAGATCGTCAAGCCTTGTGCAGGTATGAGGCACATTACTCAAGTCTACCCTTGCCCCAATACCAGAGGCTATACACATCTCTGCTATAGCAACTGCTAAACCCCCCTTGGAGCAGTCATGCGCAGATGTAACAAGCCCTGCCCTTACAAGTGCAAGTAGAGCATCTCTAGCATGCTTATCATACTCTAGATCAACCCTTGGTACATCAGCACTTAGGATGGAGTGTATATACTCATAGTACTCTGAACCACCCATCTCCTCCTTGGTCAAGCCTATGATCATGAGCAGATCACCCTCTCCAGCATGACCATTCATAATCCTTCTTCCATAGCCATCCTCTACAAGCCCTACAATACATACTAGAGGAGTTGGCTTTATTGCTCCTTGCCTTGTCTCATTGTAGAAACTCACCTTGCCACCAACGCATGGTATCCCCATATACCTACCATAATCTGCTAACCCTCTAACAGACTCTACAAACGTCCAGAATACATGCTCATCCTCAGGACTACCAAACTGGAGATGGTCAACCATTGCTATGGGCTCTGCACCAACACATGCAACATTCCTACATGCTTCAGAGAAGCAACCCATACTACCATTGTATGGATCTATGTAGCAGTGCTTGGAGTTGCCATCAACCTTGACTGCTATATACTTGACACCATCCTCCATGGCACCATCATCTCTATCATATACTGGAAGCCCTACCCTCAGCACTGCAGCATCAGCATAACCAGGCTTCACAACGGTCCTTAACCCAACCTCATGGTCATACTGCCTGTATACCCACTCCTTGCTTGCTATGCTTGGATCAGCAAGTAGTTCAAGGAGTATCTCTGCTATATCATTCTGCTCTGGTACCTCTGGCTTCCTAGAGTTCCTTGCTATCTGCTCTATGTATGGTGGTTTCTTTGCATTACGCCTTGCAATAGGTGCCTTTGCAACTATGCTAGCCTTTATCCTTGCAACCTGCTTTCCATCATGGTATATGCTGAGGTAGCCATCATCAGTCAACCTTCCAAGTATTGAGTATGGTATCTCATACTTAGCCATAACAGCCTTGAACTCCTCAAGCCTTGATGGTTCAACTATGTACAGCATCCTCTCCTGAGACTCTGATATCATTATTTCCTCAGCGCTCATATCCTCTCTAAGATGGAGGGCATCAAGCGTAACAAGCATGCCTTTGCCCAATCTATCAGCAGTCTCTGATAAGCAGCATGCAAGCCCTCCTCCTCCAAGATCCTTTATAGCCTTTACACATCCCTTCTCTACACACTCCATTGTAGCATCTATGAGGAGTTTACCCATGAACGGATCTGGTATCTGTACAGCAGATCTATCCTCTTCCTCCCCCTCAAATGCCCTTGATGCAAATGATGCCCCATGTATACCATCTCTACCAGTCCTATTACCAGCAATGATAACAAGATCATCAGCATCGCCCTTAAGCATAACAAGCCTATCCTTCCTTGCTATCCCTATGCATGCAACATCAACAAGGCAATAGCTGGTAAATGAATCATCAAACTCTACCTCCCCAGCAACTGTAGGAACTCCTATACAGTTCCCATAATCTGCTATCCCTCTAACAACATTCCTGAAGAGCCACCTTGCATGGTTATCATACCTTATATCCCCAAACCTTAATGCATTAAGCAATGCTATTGGTCTACTACCCATGCTGAGTATATCCCTTATCACTCCCCCTATTCCTGTTGCTGCACCACCATAGGGCTCAACAGCAGATGGATGGTTATGGCTCTCTATATGCAGTGTAAGAAGCATCCCATCACCTATATCTAGCACTCCAGCATCATACCCAGGACCTATAAGCACGTATCTACCTTCAGTGCTGAACATCTTTAGATATGGTTTTGATGATTTGTATGAGCAGTGCTCTGACCACTCAGCAGATACCATGCTCAACTCAACGCTATTGGGCTCCCTTGCTAGAGCATCCTTCAAGTACTTTATCTCCTCATCTGTAAGGCTCATGGATGCTCACCTTTGCCATACAGGTACGATATTAGTGATCTGAATATAACTATACCATCTCCATAACCATGTAAGAGGGTAGAGTTATGCATGTATTGTGGCGTAAGCATGATCTCGCATGCCCTCTCTGGGTGTGGCATCATCCCAAGCACATTACCTTCTACATTGCATACCCCTCCAATATCATGGAGTGAGCCATTAGGATTATCCTCATACCTGAAGACTATCTGCTCATTCCTCTCCATCTCCCTTAACGTATCCTCATCAACGTAGTACTTGCCTTCCTGATTTGCTACAGGTATGTTGAGTCTCATACCCCTCTCAAGGAGTAGTGTAAACGGGGTTCTACTACCATCTACATCAAGCCTGAGCCTAGTCCATCTACATGTGAACGTTAATGAGTCATTGCGCATGAATGCACCAGGGAGCAGACCTGACTCAACTAGTATCTGGAACCCATTGCATATGCCAAGTACTGGCAGCCCATCCCTTGCTAACCTCTTCACTGCCTGCATAACAGGGCTGAATGCTGCTATAACCCCTGCCCTGAGCCTATCAGCATATGCAAAGCCACCAGGTATAACTATAGCATCATAATGATGGGAGTTCAGATCCTCTCTCTTATGCCATATGAACTCAGCATCAACATGCATTATATTCTTGAGGACATGGTATATATCCCTGTCACAGTTACTCCCAGGGAATACAATTATCCCTATCCTTATAGGCACATGTTATGCTATATGCAACCTATTATTATACGTTGATAAATTGAATTATGAGATATGGGATGAGCATTTAGTTAGTAATTTGTATACATTGCTTATCCTCAATCTACTCTGCTCTACTCTATTCTACTCTACTCTACCCTGCATATGCTTAGCATGGGGTTGTAGAGCCTCAACTCATCGCACATCCTCCTTACCATCTCTCTTGCATCCTCAACACTTTTAGCCTCAACCTCAACCTTGAGCATCTTTGCAACCCTTATAGACCTAACCTGCTGGTAGCCTCCTTTGAGCACTAGATCCTTGAGTATCGTATCCCCTTCAGGATCGCTTATGTATGGCTTGTTCTCTATCAGCACATTAACCTTGTACACTGGCATACCATCATCTATAGCAGGGATGATTTAAACCTAGATAAAGGGGTTATTATGCAAGTATTGCTGTTGAATGGACTAGCCTAGGTAATCTATAGCCTCGGTAGCTCAGCCTGGTCAGAGCGAGTGCCTTGTAAGCACTAGGTCGCGGGTTCAAATCCCGCCCGAGGCTCCACATATATTCAGCCTAATCTGAATACTGACTGTTATTACTGTTATGGTATGAGCACAACCTTCTCTGGCATTATCTTGAGCATTACCCTCTCTTCACCATCAACCCTGAATGGGAATCTATCTAGACCTAGGTACTTCTTTGCCATAGCATCTATATGCTCTTCAGCCTCCTCTCCTTTAACCTCTTCAACCACTCTACCCTTTATCATGGCAGCGTTGTAAGGATCGTTCCTATCAACTATGGATATGGTTACCCTAGGATCTCTCTTTACGTTCTTGTACTTTGCTCTTGATGTTGTTGTGTTTACTATTATGTAGCCATCCTTAAAGTCAACCCATACCGGCACTACATGAGGTGAGCCATCTTTGCTTATAGTAGCAAAGAATGCTAGATTCTTATCCTTGAGCAGAACTTCAACCTTCTCCACACTCATATTAATCGTGAGCAAAGGTTATTATTTAAGCATTGTAGAATGCCTATCAGTTGAGTGACTGGGAGTTAATGGTTCCAGGTTTAGGACTTGCAGTGATTGGGATGCTAGGCGTTATACTCTCATTAGCAGGGATAGCAAGAACTTTCGTTGAGGGGATGCATGCTATAAGTGCTATAGCCATGGTATTTGGGATGATACTACTTGCTGCTGGAATACTCAAGGATGGACTGCCTAGAAGCAAGGAGGCAAAGGCAGCAACAATATTCATAGCAGGGATACTTGCAGCATTGGGAGGGTTACTTGCTGGATTATCAACTGTAAGCACTCTACCTATACTTATAGGCACACTCTTACTCATATTTGTGCCAGCAACAGCAATAGCCTATGCTGTGCATAAAGGGAGTAGGCATATCAAGGCTATAGCAGCGATATTCATAGGTGGTTCTCTGATGGGCTTCATAACATTCTCCATATTCAGCATTATACAGCAGCCAACTCAGGCGATTGAAGAGCAAGGAGAGCAGGCTAGACCTGGGGCAGAGGCTGGAGGTGGATCTGAAACTCAGGTTGAACAGCCCAAACAAGAACCAGCGCCAACAGGACCAGTGGTAGAGATAACCATACTCCTTGACTCATCGATACAGGGTAATCCAGACTTCGATCCAGATGAGGTTAGCGTTGAGAGAGGCACAGTTGTAGTATGGAAGAATACGGATACTGCTGTTCATACAGTAGCAAGTGGTAAGGGCTTTGATGATCCAAACTTTGCTAAGTTCTTCAACTCTCCTGTTATAAACGTGAACTCTACATGGTCACTAGATACTTCTACTCTAGAAGCAGGAGAGTATGACTACTTCTGTACCCTCCATGCATACATGCAAGGTAAGTTAATAGTTGTTGAGAAGGAGACTGGTGAGACAGGTAGTACATGAGCATAGTAGGTAGAGATGATATACACATTAACTACTATCTATTTCCTTAATATCTAGAGCCTTTACAGTAGCAAGCATCTCCTCACTGCTTAACATGTAACCAACCACAATTATGAGATACCCTCCTACTCCATCAGCATCATCTGATATCCATACAGACATTGTATGCTCCAGTATAGAGCATGATAGTTCTCCTGTAGATCCTGTAAGATACCATCTGCTAATGAGGATGTAATACTTACCATCAGTACTCCCTGTGCTCTTCTCATATCTGCAGCTATCAGACTCTGAGTTGTAACCAAGGAGATTCAGGATAGTTAGTGCTGAACTCTCTTGCCTCTGCTCTAACCTCAGAATAGGATGCTTCGTAAGATCGAATATGCTCAATGTATATCTAGAGATACCAGTACTATTGATCCCAACATAAGATACGTTAATGTAATCTATATACTGCTTATCCTGCATATTGCTGTTGATATTATCCATCCACCTATGCCATACATCTACACGTGTTGGTATGTAGCCATCTATCATTGGAAGATTAATTCCAAGATGCTTGCTCACAGCATTAAGCATTGCTCTACTGCTATCCATCACATCCTTACCTAGAATTATCCTACCATGGCCTGGTATACCATCACCTCTAACACTATCATCCCCTTTGAACGCAACTATATAACCATCTGAATCAACCCCAAGCCTAAGTCTTGCCAATGCATTTGGAGAACCTGTAATATTCCCTGACATAGAATAGCCATAGATTACTATACCATCCCATACCCTGTATACATCACCAGAGCATGGATCCTCTATCCATTGTCGCTCACTCCTGTATCCTACTAGACATTTCTGTAGCATATTTATTCCAACAATGCTGTATGCCCTATAGGAGGAGATATCATTAGCATCCCCTCCATACATCTCAGGCAATCTTATAAGCCTATAGTATTCATAAGCATCAGCTTTCTCAAGTAATCTTATAAGCGATACTGGGTTTGGGTTTGAACCTTTGTAGAACTCCTGCATGGTCTTGTTGAAGGGGTCAAGGAATAGCATGGAAGAGTTCGGCTTCAAGTCACTAACCCTCACATACCTTGCTGTTATGCTACCATCCCATCGCTGCTCTATTGCTATTATCCTCCTACTACTACTCTCTCCAACATCAAAGCCTAAACCAATTGTTGCAAGTGAGGTTACTACAACTCCTATAGCAACAACTGTTACCAACATGATACCCCTATTTCTCATCTTCATAACCATAAGTAATCTATGCATAACTACTATAAATCATGTATGTTACTTACCTTAACCTAATCCCCTTTACCTTGCCTCTTATTATTATTATTATTTATGCTTATATTCCTCCATCATGGAGTATGTATGTTGGATAGCGTTGTTATAGAATTCAAGCAGTTAGAGGTGCTAAGGGGGTTAGCGGAGAAGGCTTACCCTTATGAAGCATGTGCCTTGCTGGCTGGTAGTGTGGAGGTTGATGGTTCATCAAATACATACAGGGTAAGGCTGGTTATAGAGGTTGATAATGCAGATATGTCAAGCATGAGCTTCAGCATAAGGGATGAGGATCTAATCAATGCTTATGAGATTATGAGTAGTAGTAATCTAGAATTGGTTGGGATATTTCATACACACCCATTCTCTAATGCATATCCATCTGGCAAGGACATCAAGTATATGCAGATCAACCCTGTTCCATGGATAATACTTGCAGGTGATGAGATCAGAGCCTTCATCATAGATGAGGGTAAAGGTGTTAAAGAATTGAGGTTGCTTATATCAGGTTAGATACCAACTACGCCAACGAATATAGGCACGAAGACTATTGCTACAGTGTTCAGCAGTTTTATAACAGTATTTAGAGCAGGACCTGCGGTATCCTTGTAAGGATCCCCTATAAGGTCGCCAACAACAGCAACCTCATGCTCAGGTGTATGCTTCTTCCCTATTATCTCTATGTACTTCTTTGCATTATCCCATGCACCCCCACTGTTAGCCATATGATATGCAAGGAATATCCCACTAACAACAGCGCCCATGAGTATGCCAGCAACTGCGCTTGGACCTAGCAGTACACCAAGCACTATAGGTGATGCTACAGTTATAATTGCAGGCTGGAACAACTGCTTTATGCTTGCTGCTGTAGCAATATCTATGCATCTAGCATAATCTGGCTTTGTCTTCCCTTCTAGTATGCCTGGGTTGTTCTTGAACTGGCTCCTAACCTCATCAACGAGCCTCATCGCTGCTCTATTCACTCCTGCAATCAACTGGCTTGATATGAAGAATGGTAACAACCCTCCAACTAGCAAGCCTATTATCACGTTAGGATTTGCTAGACTGTAATCAAGAACCTTATCAATGAATATGTTTGCTGCCTCATGCTGGAATGCCTGGATCATTGCTAGTGCTGCTAGACCAGCACTTGCTATAGCAAATCCTTTGGTTACTGCCTTTGTTGTATTCCCTATTGCATCTATCTGATCCGTTATCTTCCTATTCTCATCACCCATGCCAGTCATCTCAACTATACCTCCAGCATTATCGCTTATAGGCCCAAACGAGTCTATGCTGAGCACTATCCCAGCAAGACTGAGCATTGCCATGGCTGCTATAGCAGTACCATATATGCCCATCAATGGATCTTCTGTTACAGCATAGGTTATTGAGTAGGATATGGCTAGGGTAACAACTATGGCAATCATGAATGGCATCGTAGACCTCAAGCCAGAGATTATGCCAGCAAGCATGTTTGCTGCATAGCCCCACTTGGTTGACTCTCCTATATCCTTAACAGGTTTATACTTGTAGTTTGTGTAGTAATCTGTTATCCTCTGTATTATTGGTACAAGCACTACACCAACAACACTGGTAGCAAAGAGAGTCATTGCTAACATGCTAGAGCCCATGAGCAACTGTGTGAAGATTAGGTTTAGCACTATTGCTATCCCTGCACTTACCATGAATGCTGCACTCAACGGCTTCATTGGATCATCAATCCTTCTAGGTGTTACTGTAAGTGCACCTATGATTGATGCTATTAGCCCAGATGCACCTATAACTATTGGATACACTACAAGCATGTACTGATCCAACCCTGTTGATGGATCTATTGCTACAAGTGCACCTAGGAGCATTGCAGCCAAGAGAGTAACTATGTATGATTCATAGACATCTGAGCCCATGCCTGCAGCATCACCAACGTTATCCCCAACGTTATCTGCTATAGTAGCAGGGTTCCTTGGATCATCCTCAGGTATCCCAGCCTCTATCTTGCCTACTAGATCTGCACCTAGATCTGCAGCCTTTGTGAATATACCTCCTCCTGCTCTTATGAACAGTGCTATGAGACTTGCCCCTATCCCTACTCCTGCTATCATTATTGGCTCCCCATAGATTATGTAGAGCAGTGTTACACCTATCAATGCCATTGCAGGTATTGCAAGGCCTACTGTTGCTCCCCCTCTGAATGCTGTTACAAGCGTATAGCCTAAGCCCTTGGTTGTTGCTTGAGCAGTCCTAACAGCAGCCTTGACGGTTATCTTCATCGCTATAAGCCCTGCTATTGCTGATAGTGCAGCACCAACAGCAAATGCTATACCGTTTGAGATTCCAGATGCAAAGGATATTGCTATTGCTAAACCTATTGCTATAGGCATTATCGTTATGAACTCACGCCTCAAGAATGCTGATGCTCCTGCCCTAACAGCAGAGCTTATCTCCATCATGCTCTTGCTACCAGTGCTCTGCTTGCTAACCCATACTGCCATTGCTCCTGCTATGCCTAGTGATGCTACTGATGCCCCTATCGATAGCATAGAATCTAGATTCATTTTGAGTTAAAGGATAGAGGGAGGTTATATAAACTATCAGGATTAGCCCATCATCAAAGCTCTCCTCTAGCATTACCAAATCTTATAAGCCTTTTAACCTTTAGGGAAGAAGAGTATAACTAGTATGTTATTGATGCATTAGCAGTTCCCACGCTGGTTTTCAATCTACACCTTTATCTTCTCTACTAGTGTATCTACCTCTACCCTCGAACTCTTCCCGTATGCCTTACCATCACCTCCTATTCTCTACCCACAGTCAGTAGAGTATAGGTTCTATCTTGTTTATCCTTCCAAGACTATCAGATCTACCTTCATCATTATATCCTCCATCCTTTACTCCTTGCCCTCTATCATCCTTATGAGCTCTTCTAACCTTCTACCATCGTAGTGGTAGCCATAGGCCTTGCCATAAACTATCTTGTATATTCCAGTAGTACCAAGAAGCAGTCACTTTGCTCCAATCTCCAACTACATAGAAGAGGATTGCAATAACTGCTATGATGCATAGGCATCTCTAGCTATAATCAGCATACTCTATTCATACCAATATCCTATCTTCTATTCGCATACCTATTAGTGTGTTAGGGGTCAGCCTTCCTGCTACTATACAATCACAGATCATACAGCCACCGCCTCATCATCCCCACCAATACTTTGCATATCCATTATATAGGTAGTTTGCTTAAAAGATGCTTGAGCCTGCTCTTAATCTCCTCATCAACCCTTAGCAGTACAATCCCCTCCAATGGCTGGCCATAGAGGATGGTTGAGCCATCTGGTGCAAGCTTTAGCACAACAAGGCCTAGAAGATCCTCCTCTCCATCTACATACACCCTTACAGGCTTGTCAAGTGTTAATGCCTTCCTTATAGCATCTATTGCATCCTTGCTTACTGTTCCAGCAGGGTTTCTGCATCTAACCTCGCTCTTATGCATATGCTTGATCTCTGCCCTTGAGCCTCTCCTCTCCCTCCCATCTACTATCTGGATATCTGGTACAAACCCTAAAGCAATGAGCCTCTCTGTAGTTGCATCCCCCACGCTTATAACCAGCCTAGCATCCTTGAGAAGATGCTCTAGAATATCCCTGCTAACCCTGCTATCCTCTATGAGTAGGCCTAGAGGCCTCTTCAATATGCTGAGTTCATCACTGCTGAATGACACTTGCATCCTGCATCTCTGCTGCTATGATGCTAACCCTTCCAGCAACCCTTCTAGCAATCATCTCAACTGCTCTAGCATATGGTGACTCTGGCTCTAGAAGCATTATTGGCTTGCCAGTCTCACTCCCTTCCATGATGGATGTGTGAAGTGGTATCTCTCCAAGCAGTGGTGCACCAAACCTCTCCTCTATCTTCTCCTCGCTAGAATAACCAAAGACCCTGCTCTCCTTGCTGCAGTGAGGGCATATGAAGTAACTCATATTCTCTACAACTCCTATTATAGGGATGTTAAGCTTCTTGAACATGAGTGCTGACTTTCTTGCTATGTTCATTGCAACATCCTGAGGGGTTGTTACTATCACAACACCAGTTATAGGTATCGTTTGAGCAAGCGTTAAAGGTGCATCACCAGTGCCAGGAGGGAGATCGACTATGAGGTAATCAAGTTCTCCCCAGTCAACATCTGTTAAGAACTGTTTTATTATGCCAGAGATTATTGGCCCTCTCCATATACCAACGTTCTCCTCTCCTCTAGTAGTTACCAACCCCATGGACATAACCTTTATACCATGAACCTCTTGCGGCACTATCCTATTCTCACTGTTAACCATCAACCCTGGTGAAAGCCCAAGCATGAGAGGAACGCTAGGTCCATATATATCAGCATCAAGGAGCCCAACCCTTGCACCTGTGCTTGCTAGTGCATATGCTAGGTTTACAGCAACAGTACTCTTGCCTACACCTCCCTTCCCACTTGCTACTGCTATAACATTCTTTACACCAGCAAGTATCTCACTTGCATTAACAGCCCTTCCCTCCATCACTCTAGCAGTCACCTTTATAATAGGCTCAACACCTAACGCTTTAACCTTCTCCCTAACCTCCTGCTCTATCTCGCTATTGTATGGACATGCTGGGGTTGTAAGTTCTAGCGTGAATGTAACCTTGCTTCCATCTATGCTCAGATCCTTTATCATGCCCATGGAGACTATATCCCTGTTCAGTTCAGGATCCTTTATGCTCCTTAAAGCATTCATGACCTCATCTACAGTTACCATGAGCCCTCTATCCTTTTATGCTATTTAAATTATTCCAGTCTTTCTAGGAAGAACTCTCTATCTATCATTATCAAAAGGTTCATAAGGGTATGCTAGAGATAGTATATGGAATGTTTGCTATTGTGGAGATGGTAGATGTTGTTAGGATACCACCTCATAGGTTCAACACAAACCTAAAGGATGCTGCCCTAACCATACTCAAGGAGAAGTATGAGAGTATGATAAGCACTGAACTTGGCTATGTTATAATGATTATTGATGCTGATGTTAACCCTGTAGGCAAGGTAGTACATGGGGATGGTTCAACCTATCATAAGACAAGGTTCAGCATGCTAACCTTCTATCCAAACATACAGGAGATAGTAGAAGGGGAGGTTGTAGAGGTTACAGAGTTTGGTGCCTTTGTTAGGATAGGACCTACAGATGCATTGCTCCATCTCTCACAGATAATAGATGACTTCCTTAACGTTGATGTTAAGCAAGGGATGATAGTTGCAAGCAAGAGCAATAGAGTTCTAAGGATAGGCTCAACTGTAAGGGCAAGGATAACAGCTGTTAGCCTAAAAGGAGGTGCTATGGGCAAGATAGGTGTAACGTGTAGGCAACCATTCCTTGGTGCTGAGGAGTGGATAAGGGAGGATGTTAAGAAGGCTGAGCAGCAGAGGGCAAAGGTTGAGGAGGCGAAGCAGTGATGAAGGAGTATGCATGTAGAAGGTGCAAGGCAATAACAACAGGTAAGGTATGCCCTGTATGCAAATCAGCAGACCTCTCTGCTGATTGGTATGGTCTAGTGTTAATAGTGAACCCTGAAGAGTCTAGGATAGCAAGGCTCCTCAATATAACACAGAAGGGCAAGTATGCTATGAAGGTAACTTAGGTGGCTAGATCACTAACTAACTTAAATTTATGAATCTAATCACTTTTAATTAATAATGAAGTGATAGGCTACATGCTAAATGAAGGGAGGGAAGATGGATAGTAACTTGTTAACAAAGCTAAGGGGATTCATAGAAGAGGATGTAGGCACTGGAGATGTAACAAGCATCATAGTTGATGATAGGGTAGTAGAGGCAGAGATAGTATGCAAGGAGCATGCAGTGATAGCAGGGGTAGAAGAGGCAGTAGCACTCTTCAACCTTGTAAACTGCAATGCTGAGACCATGGTTAGGGATGGTAACGTTGTAGAGCCAGATACTGTAATAATGCATATCCATGGTAATGCTAGAGCAGTACTTGCTGTAGAGCGTACAGTGCTAAACCTGCTTATGCGTATGAGTGGGATAGCAACATGTACAAGGAAGTATGTTGAGATTGTAAAGAGCGTTAATCCAAATGTGAAGATAGCCTCTACAAGGAAGACTGCACCAGGGTTAAGGCTTCTAGATAAGAAGGCAGTTGCTCTGGGAGGAGGTTACATGCATAGGCTAGGCTTGTATGATATGGTACTCATAAAGGATAACCATTTGGCACTTGTAGGCTCTGTAGCCAAGGCTGTAAGGCTTGCAAGGGAGATGTATGGTAGCAGGTATAGAATAGAGGTTGAGGTTAGATCCCTTAAGGAGGCTCTTGAGGCTATTGAGAGTGGAGCAGATATGATAATGCTTGATAACCTTGCTGTTGATGATGTAGCAAAGATAGTAGATGAGTTGAAGGGTAGAGGGTTAAGGGATAAGGTTATGATAGAGGTATCTGGAGGTATAAATGAGGATAACATAAGGAGTTATGCAAGGCTTGATGTTGATATGATCTCAATAGGGAGGATAACACATTCAGCAAAGGCAATAGATATGAGTCTTGAGATTGTAATGTAACGCTAGGAGTATTTAATGAAAATATTATAATAATCCTGTAGGTAAGATGCTATCCATTTTTGATAAAGAAGGATATGCAGTTGTATAATACCTATGTTTAAACTGAATATGGCTGTAAAATACAAGATGGGTTATGTAGCACTAGGTATCTTAACAGTAGCAATACTTCTTGCATCAAATTATGTATATGCAGCTGCTGACGTTGTCCTGAATGTAGGACAGACTAAACCGGTGTCACTTGGTAAAGATGTTGAGCCTGGTAGTGTGAAATCGAGTGACCCAGAGATTCTTAGGTAAAAGAACAGACTAATGGGATTGGAGTTACTCTAGCTGTAATTACATGTAAGAAGGCCGGAGATGCTGCAATAATCTATAAAGATACAGGAGGAAAGGAGAAAACCGTAACAGTACATTGTTCACCTATGGTTATACCAGAGACACCTATAGGACTAATATCGTTAGTGGGTAGTTTACTGGGGGCATTATATATATTTAAGAGAGTTAGAAGACAATCGACAAATAACAATAGTATCTAACAGCCACATATTTATTTTAAATCAACTAATTTATGGCAAGCATCCTCTCTATTGCTCTCCTTGCCCTCCTTGCTGTCTCCTCTGGAACCTTAACCTCATACACCATATCCCTTAACGATCTATACACCTTATCAAGCGTTATCATCTTCATGTACTTGCATACAGCATCACTGCTTATGGGAATGAACTCCTTATCAGGGTTCTCCTTCCTCATCCTGTATAGTATGCCAACCTCTGTAGCAACTATAAGCCTCTTTGCACTAGTCTGTCTTGCATACTTCATCATCCCTTCTGTTGATAGGAACTTCACATTGCATGATATGCCATTACCATTGCCATTACCGTTAACTACACAACCATTACCATTACCGTTTCCAAAGTAGTACACCATAGAGGTTGTGCACCCACACTCTGGATGGATGAGGAACTCAGCATCCCTGTACGTCTTTAGCATCTCAAGCACTAGAGATGGTCTTATCCCAGCATGGACATGGCACTCCCCAGGCCATATGTAGATGTTCTTCCTCTTCGTAACCTCTGCAACATATGCGCCTAGGAACATATCTGGGAGGAATAGCACTGGTTTATCCTCTGGTATGCTCTTCACAACCTTAACAGCATTGCTTGATGTGCAGCAGTAATCGCACTCAGCCTTCACATCTGCACTTGTATTTATGTAGCATACAGTTACTGCATCTGGATGCTCCTTCTTCCATGCTCTCAACTGCTCAACAGTTATTGTTGAGGCTAGAGAGCATCCAGCCTCAAGATCTGGTATTAGCACTCTCTTATCTGGGCATATTATTGATGCTGTCTCAGCCATGAAGTGCACACCACAGAACACTATAACCTTTGCATCAGTACTTGCTGCCTTCTGCGATAATGCTAGAGAGTCGCCTATAAAGTCAGCAACATCCTGCACCTCTGGCAGTTGGTAGTTGTGTGCAAGTATCACAGCATCCCTCTCCCTCTTCAGCCTTGCTATCTCTTGCTTAAGATCAACCTCAACCCTATCCATTCCATGATCATCTCATCACATTTCTATTTAAGTGGATACAATAGATGCACCAATTGCATTTATATATGCAGATCAAAGCAAAATTTGCCATCTTGGTTGTATCATGTACCAATGCTTACCCTACCATTGCATGCTCTGCTCAAGCACTCTATTGCAGATAGAACTGCTAGATAACTTGTCTTTGGGTTGCTAGGGCTTGGAACGTTGCTTACCTTGAAGTAGAGTTCACCAAACTCACCTTTAGCATGTATCTCATGTATGTTCCTCCTTGCTCTAGGGTCTGCAACTATCTTAACCTTGGTCTTATCAGCCCCTATTCCTGCTATGCTAAGGATTGCAGCAACGTTAACATTTGCAGGGAAGAGTCTAACAGCCTCCCTTGCATAGCCATTGTATATAACCCTTGCCTTCTTCAACCCCTTCAAGTTCACCCTATGCTCCTTGAAGAATGGTGCACCAGTCAATGCTCTTGGATGCTTTGTAGTTGTTAGAGTAACCTCCTTGAGCATATGCTTAACACTCCTTATCGCATCTATCCCTGCTATTGCACCAGTTGGTAGATAAAGTCTTCTACCATGCCTCTCAAGTAATGAACACAACTCAGCATAGAATGTATCATCAAGGAGTGCACCAACACTCATGAGCATGATATCATTTCCATGTTCAACTATGCTCCTTGCATAATCCTTGACTGCCTGCTGGGAAGCAGCCTCAACTATGAGTTCTGTATCAGATGCAAGTAAAGCCTCTATGCTATCTGCTATCATTGGTCTCTTGTTTAGCCTACTTACCAATGTATAGGCTCTCTCCCTGCATGCATCATAAACAGCAACCAACTCAGCATTTACCCTGCTAGAGTCTATTGCAACTGCTATCTCAGAGCCTATTGCACCACAGCCTATCAGTCCAACCTTCCTCTTCTCTCTCTTACTACTCTCCATAATCTTAGTTATTTACTCATCATTAATATAGATAGGGTTAATAATATAGTAGGTAAGGTAACCATGATGGATCTTCAGATGCTTGCACTCTGGTCCATAATAACCATAACGTTCATGGTAGTTACTGGCTTTGTATACTCAAGGGTTATGAAGGGTAAGGTTGATGAGCATGAGCATGTGTATGAATCATGAGGCTCCATGTTGAGAAGAGGGCAATAAGGGCACTTGGAATAGCGGAGAGCTTTAGGAAGAATAGCACTAATGCTGTACTTGCTGGGGTTGTTATGCGAAGCGATCTTGTTATAGATGGGGTAGCATACTCTACTACAACTGTTAGGGGAGATGATGCAACGGATGCTGTTATAGGGCTTTACAGGGCGCTTGATAGGAATGATATAAATGTGATAATGCTTGGAGGAGTTGTGATAAGCATGTACAACATAATAGATCTTGATAGATTATATTCAACACTATCCCTGCCTATAATAGGCGTTACATTTGAGGAGTCTGAGGGGTTGGAAGAGCATATAATGCGTGCATTTCAAGGCGAGAAGGCTGAGATGAAGTTAGAAGCGTATAGGAGGCTAGGGTCAAGGGAGAAGGTTATACTCAAGACTGGGCATCATGTGTATATTAGGTGTGCTGGCACGAATATTAGGGTTGCAAAGCGAGCATTGAACAAGTTCCTACTACAAGGTGCTGTGCCAGAGCCTATAAGGGTTGCAAGGCTACTTGCTAGGGCAATGCTGAAGTATGCTAGATAATGATAAGAATAGTGCTATTCAACCAGTCTAGTTCAGGTATACACCAGCATACTTCTTTGCTCCATCCCTTATGAGCCTCAGCACATACCATGTACCTAACTTGCCAAATGCATTTGCTACCATCCTTGCAACTGGGCTGAAGTGCAGTGTGCCATAAGCCATCCATCTTGCTACTGTCTTTGCGTTGAGGTGCCAACATCTAAAGTAGAGTTCCCATTGTGCTCTACTCATCCTCTCTCCTTGAAGGGATCTACTAGGATCATGGTAATCTGTATAGAACATAGGTGCAACTACAGTTGCCATACCATCCAACTCCTTAACCAATTCTATAGTCTCTTTAACATCATCATCCTGCTCCCCTGGAAGACCAATTATGAGTGTGTTTGCAACGAAGAAGTAGTTCTCATTGAGCAACTTTATCCCTTCCCTAACTAGCCATGGCCACTCCTCTGGCGTGAATGGCTTTACCTTGTATGGCATATGCCTCCTTATTAGTGCTGGGGATGCAGTCTCTAGCCCTATCTGCACACCAGTCCACCTACTAGCGTTGAAGTTGTTTATCTCCCTTATCTTTGCTATGCATTCTGGATCAGCCATGGCTGATGAGAATGTAAGATGTATTGCAGCAACGTAGTTAACGTTGGGGAGAGACTTGAGTTCGCTGAAGAGATGCACTATAGCATCCCTGTTTGGTCTCATCTCACTGTTATCAAGTCCGTAAAGGAGTATCTCTTCTGATTGAAGCCATATACTAGTTATCCCATACCTAAGGTTTATACTTGCCTCTTCCTTAAGCCTCTCAACAGGGAAGTCCCTCTTCATCCTAAGGTTTGGGTCACAGAAGTCACAGCCTCTCCCACATCCCCTCATTGCCTCTATACATCCATTGGTTGTAGGTCCTGGTATGTATGGTATATCCATTATAGTGTTTGTCCTTGTGAATATAACCTCCCTTGCCCTTCCCTCAACAATATCCTTGCATATATCTCCTATCTTATCATCCACTTCCCCTATAACAACATGATCTATACCATAATCCTCCCTCTCCTTGCTGCTGAATGAGAACTGCCATGCACCAGAGCCTCCAACAACAACCTTGAACCTGTAGCCCTTCATCTCCCTAAGGTTCTTCAACCTGTAGCATAGGTTCCTGAACGAGATCCTGTTTATTGGGGTCATCTTCCCCTGAGTAAGTGCTGATGGAACAGGTCCAATGCCTCTAGGATCCATTACATTCAACCCTACAATCTCAGTACCTTCCCCTATAGCCTTCTCTATGTGATCTGGATGCGCTATGAATACCTCATCCCTTCCATATTCTTTCAGTAACCCTCCCTCAACCCTCCTCAAGCCTAAGGGTGCAACCATTGCTTCTCCAGTAGCCTTATTGAACTCTACACTTGGGCAGAAGATGCTCTTGTATATGAACGGTGGTATCTTCTCTGCAGGGAATGTTGCTATGAAGCCAAAGAGCATGTTATCCCTATAGTGTGACATCAACGTCCTATCTGCACTAAGCACGATCCTCTTACCCTTCATACCATCTAATCTACATCTATATCTTATAAATATTACAAGAGATAGAGGTATAAGAATTGTAAATAGTCAACCTATATAGGTGATAATTGCTTGATCATAGTTGATTTTTATATCGTGTATGCTTATTGCCATCAATTTATATGGTGGACCGGGCGGGATTTGAACCCGCGACCTTTCCCATGCCACGGGAATATCCTACCAGACTAGACGAGTGGCCTGCTGTAGAGTATTGTACAGCAACCGGCCCGTTACTTACCCCATCATCAGTTATTCCATTACCCGATCCAGATAGACTTTGCTGTACCTTCTTAATCTTTCTTTCTCTTGAATAGTTCAATATATTTAAATACCCTTCATCATAAGTTTAGTGGAAAGGAGTTGGTGACAGATAACAAAGGTGTGATATCATTCATAAGGCTATACACTGAGGATCTAGGGATATTCAGGATAAAGCCAGTTGAGGGGCAAGTGCCAGACTTTAGAGCAGGACAGTTCGTTACTCTAGGCTTACCAGTGAAGAGCGAAGGAGGTAAGATAGTTAGGAGAGCATACTCTATAGCCTCGCCTCCAGAGCAGAAGAAGTACTTCGAACTCTACATAAGGTGGGTTAGGAAGCCAGTACCTGGGAGGTTCACAACAGAACTCTTTGAGAGGAAGGAAGGGGATGAGATACTCTGGCTAAAGCCTACAGGGCCATTTGGGCTTGTGGATAGATGGCCAGATGGAAGGAAGGAGGAGAGGCGTATAGTTATGATTGCAGGAGGCACTGGGTTAGCACCATTCATAAGCATGACTCTACACCTAAAGGCTCTTAGGGATAAGAGGGAGATAGTTGTGCTTCATGGTGCAAGTTACGTTACAGAACTTGGTTATAAAGAACTGCTAACACAGTTGGAAGAGGAGAGTATAGATGGGAAGGATAGTTCGTGGAGGTTCAGATACAGAGCAAGTATAAGCAGGCCAGATGAGTTCCTGAATAGGAGTTGGGGAGGGCACAAAGGTAGGGTAGAGACATTCCTCAAGAACGATCCTTCTACAGGCAAATCACCACTTGAGGAACTGGTTGGAGAGAAGATAACGCCAGAGAATACCATGTTCTATGTGTGTGGATGGCAGGGCACTGTGGATGGTGTACTCCAGTACCTCAAGCCTCTAGGCTTCATAGAGGAGAAGGAGAGGAACAAGAGGGCTGATAAGACATTCGATGTAAGGTATGAATCATATGGTTGATAACTGACTCTTACTATTAAGAAATTCCGCAAAACTTTTAATTTAATTCCTTGTATTATTACCTAAGGTGAGACGTATGTCTGCACCCATGATAAACTTGGATAGCAAGAATATACTGAATAAGCCAGTAATCACCAGCGATGGTTATTTGAGAGGCCATATAGTTGGACAGACTGATAAGGAGTTGGTGCTGATGGAGGGTACATGGAGGGTACGCAGGTACAACATACCCAAGACACTAGTCACCAACTTCGATGGTAGTTACATCTATCTCTCCATACCAGACAAGGAGTTAGAGAAGTATAGGACAAAGTAATTACTGGATAATTGTAGAGCATAAGCAAGGTATATAACAACACCTTTATTTTATTATAATAATATCATTAATAGATCATCTTTACTCATCTTTTCTTAATCATAACCCTCCTCTTCCATTATTCTACTGCATCTAATCTGTCCTCCACAAACCTTGCCAGTTCCTTCATGACTCCTTTTATCTGCTGCTCTACCTTATGCCTTATATGGAAGCCGAAGACCCTTGCCAATGGTTCCTTTATCTTTATATCTGCAATAACCATCACCTGTGTACCCTCACTAGCCTCAGTGTAGGTCTCAGTTATCCTACTCCCTTCTAGATAGCCAGAGAGTATCTCAACCTCATGTACTGCTGGAGGATACACTATATGCCTGCTTATCTGCTTTATAGATAGATTATCTATGGTAATCTCCTCCTCAGTTACAGTCATGTTATCACTACTACTCCTTATGCTTATACTCTTAAAGTATGATGGGAACAACTCTGCAAGATGCTCATAATCAGTAACGATATTGAATACATCCTTCCTTGATGCCCTTATAAGTGATGATAATGCTAACCTGAACCTATATCCTTCTCTATAGCCTAGTTCAAATGCCCTATCAACAGCAAGTACGTATATCCTACCAAAGGTTATCTTATCATCGCCAAGGAGTAACTGTAGTACTTCATCAACATACTCATCTTCAACCACAAATTCTATCTTTATGGATATTAGAGATCTAGCATCCTCCTCCTTTGTGTGCAGATTAACAAGTTCTGATGACGTAACATGCAGACTCTTGATATGCTCTATAAGGGCTAGACGCTCAACAACATGGTGTAGAGAATCTCTACTCAATACAATCTCTAACTTCTTCACCCTTGCTCTCTTTATCTTATCATGTAAGATTATTTAGGTTTATGTGCTCTTGTAGAAATGCTGATAGGAGGGAGCGTGGCCTAGCATGGAATGGCACCAGTCTCGGGCACTGGAGGTCGTGGGTTCAAATCCCACCGCTCCCATGCATAGATCTATGCTAATTGGATGGTGTAATAAGTACACTACACCAGCATGAACAGCAAGCATCTAACTCTTCTTCAATACCCTTTTATATCCATGCTCTCTGCATTAGAGCAATGAGGCTGGAGGAGTATGCATACGTTTGGCTTGATGGTAAGATTGTGGAGTATGAGAATGCAAAGGTTCCATTGATGACCCATGCGCTCCACTATGGCACTAGCGTGATAGAGGGTATAAGGGCATACAAAGCAAAGGACAACCTTTACATCTTCAGGCTTGAGGATCATATAAAGAGGCTCTTCAGATCTGCAAGCATACACTCCATACCGTTAAGGCATTCTGTGAAGGATGTTATCGATGGTGTTGTGCAGATGCTAAGGAAGAACGATGTTAGAGACTCTTGCTATATAAGGCCTATAGCATTCGTTGGCTTGCATGGCATAGATCTATACGTTAGGGAGGATTCACCATCACACATAGCCATAGTAGCATTCAAGTTCGATCAGTACTTCAACTCAAATGGGATAAGGGCATGCATCTCCTCATGGAGGAGGATAAACGATCTCTCACTCCCTCCATTGGCAAAGGCTGGGGCAAACTACCTCAACTCTGTACTTGCAACACAGGAGTGTAGGAGGAGAGGATACGATGAGGCTATACTGCTTGATAGCAATGGTATGGTTAGTGAGGCGCCTGGAGAGAATGTATTCCTTGTAAGGAATGGTAGGATAGTTACACCATCTCTAGCATCATGCGTGCTAGAGGGTATAACTAGGGATACAGCGATGAGGATAGCAAGGGATATGGGTTATGTTGTGGAGGAGAGGAATATACCTAGAAGTGAGTTGTATGTTGCAGATGAGGTATTCCTTACAGGCACAGCAGCAGAGATAACCCCTGTTATAAGCATAGATGATCACATAGTAGGAGATGGTAAGGAAGGTAAAGTGACTAGGAGTATAAGGGAGATCTATGCAAAGACAGTTAGGGCAGAAGTCAAGGCATACATGGACTGGCTCACACCAGTCTGGTGAGAACGTTGAGGTTATGTGTTGTAGGGGCTGAAGGAGGGGTTGATTATGCTAGAGCACTAAGCAGGTTTGATGCTCTTACATGTATTTACGATATGGATGTGAATAAGGCAAAAGAGTTTGCATCTATGTATGGTATATCATACTACACCTCGCTTGAAGAGATGATAGCATCGAAGCCTGATGGTTTAGTCATTGCAACACCAGCAGACACCCATCTTAGCATAATAGCAAGTGTGATAGAGCAATGCAAGAACATATTCCTTGTAAGACCTGTAGGAGGCTCATTCAGGGAGTGCAGAGAGATAGTTGCAATGGCTAAGAAGAGTAAGGCAATGTTGGTTCCAGGATACATAGAGAGGTTCAACCCTCTACTTAATAAGACTAGGGAGGTTGTAGATAGCAGGAGGTATGGGCGCATACTTTTGCTTGAGATACAGAGCGGGATGATGAAGAGTAAGAGGTTCAACTCTAGCCTACTTTACGATGTTGCTCTAGATGATATAGATGCTGCACTGTATATGCTTAATGCATATCCAGATACTGTATTTGCAGTTGGTAGCATGGAGAAGGCTATAGCAATAACACTTGGATTTAGGGATGGTAGAGTAGCATGTATAACCTCCAATAACATCAAGAGGTTCAGGAGGATTACAATAACCATGGAGAATGGAATGGTTAGATGTGATCTTGTAAGACAGGAGATAGATGTAGATGGTGATAGCGGTAGTAACTATGTTATAAAGATGGAGGAGAGGGAAGAGCCTATATCATCAGCAATGCGCAACTTCATAGATGCTATAGAGGGAAGAGATAAGCCAAAGGTTAGCGTTAATGATGCCTTGCTCATAGAGAAGGTTGCTGATTCAGCACTGCTATCAAGCAGAATTGGGTCACAGATATACATACATATTCAACAGGATGATGTTGTTAATAGTAGTAGTAACAGTAGTAGTGGTAGTGGTTGAGCATTGATGAGACGTTGGCTCCTCGATATACTTGTATGCCCAATAGATAAGAGTGATCTGCAGTTGAGGGTATTTGATGAGAGCAATGATGAGATAATGGAAGGTGTGCTAATCTGTTCAAGATGCAAGAGACTATATCCAATAATAAAAGGCATACCAGTACTCCTTCCAGATGAGTTGAGAGATAAGAGTGTTGAACAAGAGTTCTATAACAGATGGAAGGATAGACTTGTATGATATACATATGTGGTATATGAGTGTTAATCATACTCATATTAGTTTGATTACAGTTATTAAGCCTAATCTTTAATATGATGAACAGCTGTTGCTAGTAGTATCTGCTTTATCATCATAGTAAGAAGATATGTATCTGGTAAAAATTAGCAATCTGATAAAAGTTAACAATAATAACCACAGGTATAAGCATAAGATGAATGCAGATATGGAAGAAAGTTTATACTAAGATGAGCAATAACACCATCTACAATAGAGTATGGCTAAATTAACCACATAATTAATAGAAGAAGCAGATGACAAAACTCTACTTCTTGCTCAATAACCTTGATGCCTCCTCCCTTATCCTTGATGCTAGTGTGTAGCCTATACCCCTTACAGATGCAAGCCTTGACTCTGAAGCATCTGCTATACTCTTCAGATCATGGAAGCCAGCATTGTAGAGTGCCCTTGCCCTAACCCTTCCTATACCTTCAAGCCTAACGAGTTCAAGCAACTCCTCCTTGACACCATGCTCAACCCTTGCCCTCAGCCTCTCTATTGTAGAGAGAAGATGCTTCTTGCCTAGCAGTAAAGCAAGCTCATACATCGAGTAGAGCAACCAATCTGCACTATCAACCATTCTATACATATCACCAGGCTCAACACCAAGGTTAAGTAGATGCTTATCACTATACTCCTCTATCCATGCGTATAGTGCTAGAAGGCTTCTAGAGATGCTATGCTCATCCACTTCATATATGAACTTATCACCATACTCATCTATGAGCATCTTAACCTCATCAACATCACTACTCCTCAACTGCAACTTAGGATAGAAGTCTGGGCACTCAGTTATGAGATGAAGTAGTGCTAATGTTAGATCCTTATCCTTTACCCTCTTTATCCTTGTAAGAGCATCCCTTATGAGTACTGCAGTCTCTGGATCTATGTAAAGCATAGCAACCCTTCTTCCAAACCTTGTTGCCCTTAACACTCTACTACCATTGCCATTCTCCTCATCCTTATCATTATCCCTATCCACATTCTTCCTACCATCCCTACCAATACCTAACTCTTCAACCAACCCTTCAACAACAAGATACTCCAACGCTGATTCGAACTTTGGGGTTATGTACCTTGCACTGTACTGTCTTGCTAGCAGTGTATGTGCAAACAGATCGTTCAGATCTTTAATGCTAATACTATCACTCATTGCTATAGATGCAAGTACATGCATCCTTAACATCCTCTCATCTACAAGCGTTGATCTCAACGGCTCTGGCTCCCCATTTATGTAGTGCTCTATCAACTCATCAACATCATGTGAACCTGCAACTATTATAGCCTCTCCATGTGTATCGTACTTTGGCCTTCCTGCTCTACCACACATCTGCTTGTACTCATTTACAGTTATGCTCATGTTTGCACCATACTCCATATCATACCTGCTTATGCTTGATATTATTACCCTCCTTGCTGGAAGGTTTACCCCAGCAGCAAGTGTTGGTGTAGCAGTCAGTATCTTCAACGCTCTATCCCTGAACGCATCCTCAACTATCCTCCTTGCTATAGGACTCAACCCAGCATGGTGGAATGCTACACACCTGCCCATAACCTCTGCTAACCTCTCTGCAAGTTCGTTACCATCCTTCTCTATCAACTCATCTATGTATGGCTTTATCTTAGCCTTATCACTATCTCCTATCATAGACCTTATGGCCTCTGCTGCCTTCAATGCTAGAGAGACTGCCTTCTTCCTACTCTCAGCAAATACCAATGCTTGACCCTCATCCTTGAGGGCATCTATGGCAAGGTCTATGGAGGCTCCATATGCACTTGTTGCTATCTTTGTAGTAGTACCATTGCTGTAATGTATTAAACCATGTGAGTATACACCCTCAACAAGCTTAGTTGGCCTCCACTCTGTGTTTATAAGGATAGAGTTTAGCCATGATGCTATCTCCTCAGCATTGCTTACAGTAGCACTAAGGGCAAGCACCTGTGCATTACTCATAGATGTTCTAGCAAGCATCATCTCAAGTGTTGCACCCCTCTCCCTATCTGCAAGCATATGAACCTCATCAAACACAAAGAGTCCAACATCGCTTATCCATGATGCCCTATGCCTGAAGAGTGAGTCCATCTTCTCATTTGTAGTTATTATTATATCTGCACTGCCTAACTCCTCTCCACTAGAATCATAATCACCAGTTGAGATCATAACCCTAACCTTACTGCTCCTACCATTGAATGCAAGGCTCTCTAACAATCTAAACTCATCATACTTCTCATTTGCAAGAGCCCTTAATGGAGTAGTATACACAACCTTGCTACCATGCTCCAATGCTCTAACACTTGCTATCATTGCTATCAGTGTCTTACCACTTGCTGTTGGTGTTGCTATAAGCATGCTCTTGCCATCAAGTAGCCCTGCCTCTATAGCCTCCTGCTGTGGTGGGTAGAGTGTAGAGTAGCCCAAACTATTCAGAAGATCCTTGAACTCCTTGCTTATGGGCAAGTCTTTGATGAGCATGCTACCAACTGAACCATCCTTATTGCTCATCCATCCCCACCATCAACTATAGATAGATAGCAAGAGAGAAGAGGTTAGACTCAAGCCCTCTTGTAGAAGCCCTGTCTAACCTCATATATTATGCCTTGAGCATTTGCCTTCCTTATCCATTCTCTAGCCTCATCCTCTGTGAACTTGCCTGTCTTTGCAAGTTCTGTTACAAGTGCTTGCTCCTCAACAGGGTTCTGATCCTTGCCAGATAATGCGTTGAATACATCAAGGAAGAGTTGCATCTTACTCCTCTCACTAGATGGCATACCATGCAATACGCCTAGATCAACCTTCCCTGTCTTCACATCTATACCAACCTTGTTTAGCATAACATTGAATATGTATATGGCTCTCTCAGCATCCTCTACAGTAACAGTATTCCTTAGCATGAGCCTTGCTCGTGCAGTTGCAAGCCTTATGAGTGCCTCCAACTGCCTTGCAGTTATAGTTATTGCATCAGGGCTTGCATTTGCCCTCATCTGCATATAGTACTCAAATATTCTATCCTCAGCCTCCTTGCTAAGCAAGGGGTTGAACCTCTTTGCATATGCTAGGTATTTGCGTAGAAGATCTATGGGTATTGGTGGGAGATGCTCATAGCCTATACGCCTATGTATGCCAAGTATATGCCTTGCTAGATTTGCATCCCCCTCCTTGCTTGGCTCATCCCTTATAGCAAAGATTAGGTCGAACCTTGTGAGCAATGGTATAGGTAGGTTAACATTCTCTGTTATATTCCTGTATGGATCGTACTTGCCTAGTATTGGGTTTGCTGCTGCAAGTATGCTTGTTCTAGCATTGAGTGTAGCAACTATACCACCCTTTGCTACAGAGCATGTCTGCTGCTCCATAACCTCGTGCAGTGCACTCCTATCCTCTGCCCTCATCTTATCCAACTCATCTATACAGACTAGGCCTTGGTCTCCAAGCACCACTGCCCCTGCCTCTAGCATCATCATCCCACTCTTATCCCTAATAACAGCAGCAGTCAAGCCAGCAGCAGTGCTACCTCTTCCTGAGGTGTACAAGCCTCTAGGGGCTATCCTTGCTGCATACTTGAGTAACTCGCTCTTTGCTGTACCAGGGTCACCTACAAGGAGTATATTTATATCACCCCTCAACTTTGTAGCATCCTCCAACTCCCTCTGAGGAGAGCCTACTATCTGGAGGAGTATAGCCTCCTTTATTATCTCATGCCCATATATATGGGGGGCAAAGGAGGAGATGAGCAGATCGTATACATCTGGCCTAGATGCTATCCTCTTTATCTCCCTCTCATCATCATCGCTTATGATGAACCTACCATCACTCCTAGCAGATGCATCCTTGACACCATCTCTACTTGCTAAGAACTCTATGTTGTTGCCTTCTATCCTTATCCTGAACAATGGTACATCCATCCTACTACTCTCAAGATCCTTCTCAACATCAACTATGCCTGTAAGTATTATCCTATCCCCAGGCCTTGCATTATCAACCAAATCATGAATTAGCATAACATCTATGTGATATGGGAGTTGGCCTGGAGGAAGGTCCTCTGGCAACTCTTGAAGCCTTATCATCTGGATGTTGCTGAACTTGCTCTTCTCAATATCCACACTTATCTCCGCACCACACTTCTTGCATGTTAATGCTCCCCCTCTCCTCTCATCCCTGTCTTCACCTTCTTCACCTTTCTTATTGCTATTACTACCACTGCTACCCTTTCTCTTCCACCTCTGATAATCTATCCTGCTTATGTAACCATCATGCTCATTAACACATCTATAGTAGTATCTTGAGATGAATGGTTTAACCTCTGATGCTCTAACAACCATGCCAGCTGTGCTTATCAACCTGCCTATGAGATCTGCATCTATGTCACGCATCTTCACCTGATATGGATAGTTGGATATCCTAACTATTATCTCATCCTTTATGCTATCAGCATACTTTGCATCAACCTCCTTAAGTACATCATAAACTGCATTGCTGAACTCCTTCAGCACAGCACTAGGCTCCTCAGCAAGTCTAGTTATTACATCCTGATTGTATAATGCAAGATCGTTATGATCAACGGTTATTGACTTTGAATCTTTTATCTTCAGCGTCTCTATCTGCTCTCTGTACTTGTATACACCGTTTGCATCCCTGAAGCCCTTGATGAACTCAACTATCTCATCGTATATGCTCCTTATTACAGTGTTATCGTTAAGCATGTCACTCATGGCATCATCATCCTCCTCCCTTCTACCCCCTCACCTCTTCACCTCCTCACTACCATCTAGCATGTAGCCTCTGAATATACTAACAGCATCATACAATGCCCTAAATAAGGCTCTCTCTTCAACACTTAACCTCTGCTCTATCTCAGGGGTTATGTTTGATGATGTAACCCTTAACTTGCCTGAGTAGTCCATTATCTTCTTGAGCCTAAGTGTTACTATATCTTGAAGGGATACCATAAGCCTATCCCTGTTTGCAACGTTCTGCCTTGATATGAACTCCTTCAAGCCTATGTAGAAGTCATGCTTTACAGCAGTTAACTGCTCCCCTGCTATCTTCTCCCTACTCAATGCTCTAAGCAGTTCTATACCCATATCCTGCTCCTGAACATCTGCAATACCATTAGCATGAAGTATCCTTGCAAGCCATCTTGGGAGCATCTTGCTCTCATCCTCGCTAGCCTCAAGCATCATGTTGAGCATGTTTATCTTTATACCCTTTCTGAACCTAACCTTTATGGGCTCAAGCATGTAGCCTATAGCATATATCCTTGCTATAGTGCCTATATCCATCCTATACATACCTTCTCTAATTAATACCAAGTATATGAACTATAGAGTTAGCATTTTATTCATCCTTGCTCTAGAGCAGGGTATGAGCATAGAGCAGTTGATGTGGGTAGAGAAGTATAGGCCAAAGAGGCTTGATGATGTTGTTAACCAGAAAGAGATAGTTGAGGGTATAAAGAGGATAATTGCAAGCCCTGCTGGGATGCCAAATATGCTCTTTGCTGGTCCAGCAGGTGTTGGAAAGACAACAGTTGCACTATGCATTGCTAGAGAGGTGCTTGGAGAGTACTGGAGGGATTACACACTTGAGCTTAATGCATCAGATGAGAGAGGTATAAACATGGTTAGGGAGAAGGTGAAGATGTTCACTAGATATACTAGCATAGGTAGCATACCATTCAAGATAGTTATACTGGATGAGGCTGATGAGATGACCCCTGAGGCACAGACAGCGTTGAGGAGGATAATGGAGGATAGTGCAAGTACGAGCAGGTTCATCCTTATCTGCAACTACATCTCCCAGATAATAGGGCCTATACAGAGTAGATGTGTGATCTTCAGGTTCAAGAGCCTTGCTAGGGATGATGTTGTAAACCACCTTGCAAACATATGCAAACTTGAAGGAGTTAGGTATGAGGATAAGGCATTGGAGATGATATATGAGTTCACATCTGGAGATCTAAGGCATGCTATAAACATACTACAAGCAGCAGCAAGCCATGGTACTGTTAACGATGCTAGCGTTAGATCTGCTCTTGGCATATCCTATAAGGCAAGAGTTGGTGAGGTGATAAGACTTGCATTAGAAGGGAACTTCAACGATGCAAGGTTGAAGATGCTTGAACTTACCAAAGTGCACGGCTTATCTGAGAGAGACTTCATAAAGTTTGCAAGCGAGGAGATAATGAAGGGTGCTATAAAGGATGCAGGTGCAAATACAAAGGGTGCAGAACTGTTGAGGATACTTGCTGAATATGATTACAGGCTTGTTGTTGGTGCACATCCAGATATACAGTTAGCAGCACTACTTGCAGAGTTGGCAAGGATAGGCAAAGCAAGTAGTGGCGGTAGGGCAGGTAAGTAAGTAGGTATTGCGAGATGGAGAGGTTAACGTTTGTAACATCAAACCAACACAAGTTCAGGGAGGTCAAGGCTATACTTGGGGAGTATGGCATAGATGTTGAACATTCACCACTCTCTATAGTAGAGATACAATCGATGGCAATAGAGGATATAGCATCTGCAAAGGCTAAGAACGCTTATGAGATACTGCATAGAAGTGTTATTGTTGAGGATGATGCACTAGCCATAAATGCTCTGAACGGTTTCCCAGGACCATACTCATCCTATGTATTCAAGACGATAGGGAATGAAGGGATAATAAGGCTTATGCATAACATAGATGATAGAAGGGCATCGTTCATCTCAGTTATTGCATATTGCTATAGTGATGGTGTTGAGCCTGTGATATTCATAGGCAAGGTCGATGGTATGATAGCAGATGGTATAAGGGGCAAGGGTTGGGGTTACGATCCTATATTCATACCTAATTGCAGTAGCAGAACGTATGCTGAGATGGGCGATGAGAAGAACAGGGTATCACATAGGAGGCTAGCACTTGAACGATTTGCTATATGGTTAAAGGAGAGACAGTACTCCCAATAATCTCTTCATCTAGCCATTGCAACTTGAGTCCCAGACGATCAATGGATTATTGGATCTACATATCGCTTCATATTCTGGAGTACAACAACCCTTGATGGTACGCTCCAATCATAAATGGCATAATCATCCAGATGGTACTCTAGCACTCCTGTAAATGCAAGAACCTCATCCATGCTAAGCATCTCATCAGCAGATAACCTGTTTATAGAGTTACCAACATGCATATAAGATTTAACCTCTATGAAGTGTGGGTTCCCTATCCTTAAGATCTCAGCAAACTCTCTAGCAATATCAAGCCCATAGTTGTAGCCTCTGATCAGTGTTATCCTTGCTACTGTCCTTGCATTGGTTGATGCAATGAACTCTAGACTCTTAAGCCATCGTTCCCATGCATCCCTCAACCTTGGTTTGTTTATTAGGTAGTAGAGCCTCTTGTTTGGGGCGTTTGTAGATAGGTAGATCTGTGTTGGGAGTGCATCTTCTTCCTCTAGCCTATAGAGCATCTCAGGCTCTTGCCCATTTGTAACAAGGAATATGGACCTTGTATCCTTTAGGCTCTTAAGATACCTTATCAACCCTGGCAGTTTAGGGTACATCGTTGGCTCCCCTGAGAGAGATATTGCATAGTGTGTTGGTCTCATCGCCTCAATCAGCTTTGCCTTGTTTGTACCAGCATTCCCAAAGTACCCACTCATGAGCCTGAACCTCTCACGCATGAGATTATCTATTATTGCTTGAGGTTCATCTACAGCATCCCTAGGCATCTCTATATGCTCATAGAACTCCATAGGCCTCCAGCAGTATATGCATCTGTTCTCACAGAACATACCTGCTGGAGAGAACTCCATGCACCTATGCGTATCTATCCCATAGAATCTATGCTTGTAGCATGTACCCTCATCCATGAAGGACTTCTTTGTCCAGTGGCAGAGCTCTACTGTTGAATGATTGTACACTCCATACTTTGCATTCCTCAACTGCCTTGCTATACTAGGCTTTATCTGTATAAGATCTTGCACATGCTCATCTGCACAGCTCATAAATGTAGGACTATGAATAAAAATATTAACCTTTGGCAATATAACAAAAATAAGAGAGGCTCGAGTCTACCTGCTTACTGCTCTATGCCTGCCTTATCTCCTTACTACCCTTAACCATCTCCCTCATCACTATAACTATGCCAGCAACTATCAGCCCTACTGTTAGTATCCCAAGTGCAAGGTTGAATACTGGAACCATGCCTAACTCTGGCACCACCTGTCCTGTAACGGTTATGTACTGCTCCCATCTAACATTTAGTATATTGTATACCAGTAATGCTATACCACCAGCAAGTAGACCCAAGCCTACCCTGAACCATTTGCCTATGGGTAGTGCTACCATCATCCTCATACCCATCACCACCTTCTATTAGATGGTAAAGAATATTTACGTGTTTCGGAAAATATTAAGGATAAGAATACGATATTAATAATATAAACCTTATCTGCAAGCAGTGCAATGCTATGCTATGGAGTTCTCTGAACTTGTGAGGAAGCGTGGGATGGTTAGGAGTTTCAAGGATATGCAAGTTGAGCATGAGAAGTTGGTTAAGATACTTTCAAATGCTGTTAGAGCACCTAGCGCTGGCCATCTCCAACCATGGGAGTTCATTGTTGTTAAGGATGATGGTGTGAAGAGGAGCCTTGCAGAGGCAGCACTCAAGCAGATGTTTATAGCAGAAGCGCCAGTAGTTATAGTAACGTGTGTAGATACTGAGAGATCAGCATCAAGGTATGGGGATAGAGGGAGGAGGTTCTACAGCATAATAGATGGTGCATACGCATCGCTCCTAATACTGCTAACTGCAAGGGATCTGGGGCTTGGAGCATGCTTTGTTGGGGCATATAGGGATGAGGAGGTAGCAAGAATCCTTGAACTGCCAAGGCATGTCAAACCAATAGGCATAATCCCTATAGGTTATCCTGCTGAGAAGCCTCCAAGGTATGAGAGGATACCCATGGAGCAGTTAGTGCATCTCAACAGGTATGGTAACAGGGCAAGATTAGAGGATTTGGTCAAAGAAGAAAATAGATGATGATTATTTATGTTTCTGCCTACTCAGCATGTATCTCAAGGCTAATACGCTAATACCTGCTCAAACCATACCTAGTGCACCTAACATGCTCTCTGGAACAACCATGAAACAAACATCAAGACTCTTGATCAGCAAAGTTCCATCGTTGAACTCCAATAGTCTATGATCCTACAACACTAGGTACAAACATATCATCAGCCCTGTATGTATCTGTTGTACTATATGTAATGCTTACAGTCTGTGTCCTAACCTCTACTCCAGAAGGATCGAACATCGGAACTTTACATCATCTACCGTGTAATCATTTGTCTCAAATGCTGTTATTGAATAACCATGTTGATTGTAGCGTCTGGATCAGAGAGTGTTAATGTGTAGAACGATGGTTCAAAGTTGTAGGTTATACCATCACCATTTACGCTTATAGTTAGTGCATCAACATCCCATTCCTGTCATGTGTTATCAGGCAATGCCCTGCAGTATAATATGGCTCAAATAAAGTCTTCCCTGCCAACTATTATCTCCATCAGTAATAACATCCTTATCTATGTTGGAATCTTATCTAATATTAATAAGGATTATCAAGCATTGCTAGAGATGCAATATTCTCTATACTTGACACATCTCCTACTTGCATGCCTAGAGCCTTTGCCCTTACAAGCCTCCTCATAACCTTCCCACTCCTTGTCTTGGGAAGGTCATCTACAAAGTATATGCTATCAGGCCTTGCTATCTTCCCTACGGTATTCTCAACATGCCTCCTCAACTCATCCCTAAGCAGATCATGCATCTTCCTGTACGATGGCTTGAGCACAACATATGCAACTATCCTCTCACCCTTCACCTCATCTGGTAGGCCTATAACTGCTGATTCTGCAACAGCCTCATGCATTGCAAGTACAGCCTCTATATCAGTGCTAGAGAATCTATGCCCAGCAACCTTGATAACATCATCAACCCTACCATGCAGATACCATAACCCATCCTCATCTATTGAAGCATAATCGCCATGGAACCATACACCCTTGAACCTTGACCAGTAAACCTCTATGTATCTTGCAGGATCGTTGAGTATACCTCTAGTCATGGCAGGCCATGGCTTCCTTATCACAAGGTAACCCTTGCCCCCTCTAACAGGTCTACACTCATCATCAACAACATCAGCATCGAACCCTGGAACTTGCAAGCCAACAGTACATGGCTTTATTGGCATTATTGGAAGCACGCTGAGTATTGCTCCACCAACCTCAGTGCCCCCAGAGAGGTTTATCACTGGGCACCTTGCCTTCCCTATCCTCTTGAAGTACCAGAACCACTCATCCTCATGTATAACCTCGCCAGTACATGCAATGATCCTAAGCGTATCAAGCCTGTATCTAGAGATGGTCTCATCATCAAGAGCACGCATGATTGCTCTCAATGCTGTTGGTGCCATGCCAAGTATTGTAACATTGTACTCATCAACCATCCTTAGCACTCTATCTGGTAAGGGATAGTCTAGCGCTCCATCATATATGAGGGATGTGCAGTTGAGTATGAGCGAGCCATAGACACTCCATGTCTGCCCAGTTATCCATCCTATATCTGCTGGCCAGAAGAGCAGATCGCTATCCTTCATATCTACAAGGTATGCTGCCTGCTGTGCAGCAAATACCATAAAGCCACCATGTACATGAACGGTACCCTTTGGTCTTCCTGTTGTGCCTGAGGTGTAGAGGATGAAGAGCCTATCCTCAGCATCCATCTCAACACACTCTGCATGTGATGATTCATGCTTGAGTATACTGCTCATCATCACATCCTTCTTGCTCTCCTCAAACTGCATGTTAGAGTACTCATGTACTATAACCCTCTCCACAGTACTATTCATCCTTAATGCCTCATCTGCACTCTTCTTCAACTCAACCTGCTTGCCTCTCCTATAGTAGCCATCTGCAGTTATCAGCACCTTTGCCCTAGCATCGTTAAGCCTATCAGCAAGTGCTCTAGCACTGAAGCCAGAGAAGACTACAGAATGCACTGCACCAATCATTGAGCATGCAAGCATGGAGGCTATTGCCTCTGGCACCATGGGCATGTATATGCATACAACATCACCCTTCTCTACTATAGCATTCAAGGCATTTGCAATCCTACAACTCATGCTGTAGAGTTCACTGTACGTTACTATCCTCCTTGAACCCTGCTCATTCTCCCATACTATTGCTGGTTTGCTACCCTTCCCATCCTTGATGTGCTTCTCAAGGCAGTTGTATGCTATGTTACACTTCCCATCTACAAACCATCTAGCCCATTCTATACCATCTGATACATCAAGTATCTTATCTGTTGAGTACTCTCTGAACCACTCTATGTTTAGATCATTGCTTACAGCATCCCAGTACCACTCTATATCTTTGGATGCACGCTCTATCAACTCCTTATAATCTCTTATGCCATTAGCATCCATGAACCTTGCTATATTGCTACTCCTTACAGCATCATCGGATGGGGTAAATACATAACCCATACCATCTATCCACCCAATCTATCCACCATCTATCTATCTATAACTGTGTTTGGAAAAGGTTATTATTGAATGCATCGCTAGATGAACCATGCTAATAGGCAAGGGTATAAGCAGAGATGATGCCTATAGGCTTGTATGTTACTACAATAACAACGATGATGATAACGATGATGATAGCAAGCATGATACTGTTATGATGGTTAAGGCATCTATGATAAGGGATTCAGTAAAAGGGAGGATAGTAACATACTCTAGGAAGGTATTCATACCTATAACCTACCTATGCAGGGATTACTGCTCATACTGTACATACAGGAAGGAGCCCTCTAGCGTAGATGCTGATTCTATAATACTCAAACCTGAGCATATACTGGCTATAGCAGAAGAGGGTAAGAGGGTTGGATGTACAGAAGCGCTCTTGGTGGCTGGTGAGAGGCCAGAACAGCTCTACCCTGAGGCTAGATCATGGTTTAGGGCAAGAGGTTATGCAAGTACTATAGAGTATATAGCAGATATGAGCAGGCTGGTGCTTGAGAAGGTTGGGTTGCTACCTCACACAAATGCTGGTAACCTTACACTTGATGAGGTTAAGATGCTCAAGGAGTACAATGCAAGTATAGGTCTAATGCTTGAGAATGCTAGTACTAGGCTTATGGGTAAAGGGATGGCTCATGAGCATGCTCCAAGTAAGCATCCATTGCTTAGGCTCAAGACTATGGAGAACGCTGGGAAGGCAAGGGTAGCATTCACAACAGGCCTATTGCTTGGCATAGGGGAGAGTATGGATGAGGTTGTAGAATCACTCATTGCAATAAGAGAGATGCATGAGAGGTACAAGCATATACAAGAGATTATAATACAGAACTTCAACCCAAAGCCAAATACACCTATGGCAGATCATACAAAGCCATCAAGGGAGTATATGCTAAGGGTAGTTGCCCTAGCAAGGCTTATCATGCCTTATATGAATATACAGGTTCCTCCAAACCTTAACCCTGATTTTGGTGAGTTCTTGAATGCTGGGATAAATGACTGGGGAGGCATCTCCCCAGTAACTATAGACCATGTTAACCCAGAGGCACCATGGCCAAGCATAGATCATGTTAGATATGTTACTGAAGCATATGGGTTCAGGCTTAGGGCAAGGTTCCCTGTATACCCTGAGTATATAAGCGAGGAGTACCTCTCAAGCAGGGTTATGGAGATTATAAATAGGATGAGGGATGAGCATGGGTTGGTGAGGGGCTATTGATATGATGAATGCTGTAGAAAGAGCACTCCATAATATAGATCCTGTTATTGCAGGGATATTGAGCAATGCTATAGATGGCAAGGATGTAAGTGTTGATGAAGCGTATGAGTTGCTTGAGTGTAGTAGAGAGGAGGAGTTGAAGGCAATTATTATGGTTGCTGATATGCTAAGGAAGAAGAAGGTTGGTGATCATGTAAGTTATGTTGTGAATAGGAATATAAACTTCACAAATGTATGCATAAAGCGCTGTGGTTTCTGTGCATTCTCTAGGGACTTTAGGGAGGAGGAGGGCTACCTTCTACCAATGGAGGAGATAGTAAGGAGGGTTGAAGAAGCATATAGGTTTGGTGCAACTGAGGTATGCATACAGGCAGGGCTTATGCCAAGGATGGATGGTATGCTCTACATAGATATATGTAGGGCTATTAAGCGTGCTGTACCAGATATACACATACATGCATTCTCGCCTGAGGAGGTAATGTATGGTGCATTGAGGGCAGGGATGAGCATAGAGGAGTATCTGAAGGCATTGAAGGATGCAGGGCTTGGAAGCATCCCAGGTACTGCTGCTGAGATACTTGTGCAGGAGGTTAGGGATATCATCTCCCCTGGTAGGATAAAGGTTAGGGATTGGATAAGCATAATAAAGACTGCACATAGGCTAGGGATACCATCAACATCAACCATAATGTATGGTCATCTTGAGAGTTCAATCCATAAGGCATTGCATCTATCTATAATAAGAGAGATACAGAGGGAGACTGGAGGCTTTACTGAGTTTGTACCATTAAGCTTTGTGTACAGGGAGGCACCGATGTACAAGCATGGAGTTGTAAAGGGTTTGAGGCCTGGACCAAGTAGAGATGAGGTGATAAAGATGCATGCAGTATCAAGGATAATGCTCAACAACTACATACCAAACATACAGGTATCATGGGTTAAGGAAGGGTTAGAGATGTGTAGGATGCTCTTGAATGCTGGAGCAAATGATATGGGAGGCACTCTAATGAATGAGAGCATATCTACTGCAGCAGGTTCAATGAATGGGCAGATGTTAAAGCCTAGGGAGATGAGAGCGTTGATAAGGAGCATAGGAAGGATACCTGTGCAGAGAGATACTCTATACAATAGGTTAAGGATATTCCATGAAGGGGAAGATCATCCAGATCCATTGGATATGGTTGAGGATACATCCATATTCGGCTCGTATCATGAACTCATAAGGCTTGATAGATTCAGATACAAGCACCATTAGGAATTGAGAGTGAGTTGATGTAGCCATTTTAGACTCTGCTATATAACAATGCTATCACTTATTCATGTTAACGGGAGTATATTGCTGTATCTGCAATATTTGCTGCTATACACATATTTGCATTTGCTAGAAGTTCATGAAAAAAGTAATTATGGTTATAGTATCTTCGTCTTAGTGTATAATTCTACGCATTCTCCAGTAACCTAATACTGCTAGAGGTGTTGCTATCATTGCTATAATACCTATAGAAGATTCTGGTACTACAAAATGAAAATCATTAGCTAGTCTTTCTGGTAGTACACAATATCTTAAGAATTTACCGTCTTTTGTCCAGAAACAGCCAATAATCAGCCCTGTAGTAGAGAATTCAAGATCATTAGCAGGTCTATTCTTACCGTCCCTCGGTATAGATTCGAACCTACCATCGCCTATCTTACCACCATCTCTAGTCCATTCAAACTTATCAATAACTCCACCCTTCCATTGTGTATTGAATCCATTCGATCCAGGAGGACTGGGCTTACTCTCCCCTATCTTCTTTCCATCTCTTGTAAATTGTAGCGTACCATTACCAATAAAGAATAGATGTAGATCAGTGGCTTTTGACTCGCAATCTTCACCTACTTTCTTCTTATTAAATGTAAATGTAATACAAGGTGGTTCGCCATCAGGTTCAGCATTAGCACCTTGTAATCCTCCACCTACCAACAATGTACTTGCTATAACCATAATTATGGTCGTTGTAACAATTGCATCTTTCTTCATTAATCGAATGAATCATTACTGATATATAAAGCATAATCCTCTTATTTTCTTTTTTAGGATAGTATCAATTCAAATATTTAAACATAATATTACGACACAGCACTATTACAGATCTTCTTTCTTTTATGCTAGACCAGAAAGTGAATAATGGATAGTGCGTTTATAGTTAGTAGTGTAGTTGCTAACTATAGTTCTTTCTACTATCCACCCTACCTACATCATTCATCTATCGTTGCTACTATTACTGTTACTGCATCCAAGCAACTATATCTGTTCACAGTTTGTTATTGTTCTATCCTTTCTTTATTACAACCCTTCTTCGGTTACTACTGAACCTAACTCTTCGTAGCATAAATCTAGAGAATCAATAAGATGAATAGTAGAGGTAAATAATGATACTAACAATATAAAATATATCATATATTGTCGAAGTCAGGATCTTCTCCAATGATGCTCTTTGCCTTATCCCTAACATACCTCAACTGATATGCTGCACCAAACTTACCAACAAGCCCTGCTATCTGCCTTACAAGTGGTGGGAAGTGGGCAGTAGCATACCATATCCAGTTGTAGATTGCCTTTGTGCTTATCTTCCAGCAGAGGTAGTACAACTTCCAGTGCAGTTTTGTGAACTTGTCAGTTGTTAGAGAGTTCTCTGGCTTGAAGTAATCTGTCCAGAGCAATGGTACAACAACAAATGCAGAACCATCCAATCTCTTCACCAACTCTATAGTATCTTTAACATCATCATCCTGCTCCCCTGGAAGGCCCATTACAAGGGTGCATGCTGCAAATATGTAGTTCTCATTTAGTATCCTTATCCCTTCTTCAACAACCTCTGGCCACTCCTCTGGAGAGAATGGCTTTGCCTTCAAAGGCATATGCTTCTTGAACATCTCTACTGAGCCAGTCTCTATACCAGGCTGTATACCATTCCATCTACTAGCATTGAAGTTGTTTATCTCCCTTATCTTTGCTATACACTCTGGATCAGCAGCAACTGATGATAGGGTAACATGCACTGCCCCTATGTAATCAACGTTGCCTAGGGACTTCAACTCCTTGTAGAGCGTTACTATAGCATCCCTGTTTGGGTACATATCCTTGTTGTCACAACCATACAACATTATCTCATCCGAGAGTAGCCATATGCATGTATGATGCTTAAGGTTTATACTTGCCTCCTCCTTAAGCCTCTCAACAGGGAAGTCCCTCTTCATCCTCCTATTTGGGTCGCAGAAGTCACAGCCTCTCCCACACCCCCTCATCGCCTCTATAGTGCTGTTGCATGTTGGATTCCTTATGTATGGAACCTCACCTATCCTATTGGTTAGAACAGACATGAACTCCTTTGCATTACCATCCATTATATCATGGAACATCTCTACACAATGGTTATCAGCCTCGCCAAAGACTATATGATCTATACCTAACCTCTCCCTATCCTCCCTCCTGTAGAGCTGCCATGCTCCTGCTCCACCAACAACAACCTTGAACTTGTACTTGGATTTGAGCCTCATTATCCTGCTCATAAGTTCCTCAAACGTGTACCTTGTGTATGGCGTGTATGGCTTTCCTGAGATCGATGTTGTTATAGGTCCTATGCCTAGAGGGTCCATGACGTTTATGCCTACAACCTTGGTCTCTTCTCCTATAGCCTTCTCAAGATGGTCGCAGTGTGCAACTATCACATTCTCCCTCCCAAACCCATCCATAAGGCTTGACTCTATCCTCCTAAGCCCCAATGGAGCAAAGAGTGCCTCTCCACTAACCTTGTCTGCTGGTACTGCAGGACAGAAGACCCTGTAGTATAACTGCTTGGATATCTTCTCAACTGGCATGCATGCTACGAAGCCGAATAGCATGTTATCCCTGTAGTTTGATAACAGCGATCTATCTGCTGTAAGCACTATCTGCCTTCCTTTCATACTAACCATAATAGTTTATTAGAATTTAAATCTTTTTTAAGTTATGATTAAAATCTCAAGCGGATAAAGATCATTATATCTTAAACCTGATGTGAAAGATTATTATTGTAGGGAAGGATATGAATAGATTGTATGAATGTGTGCCTAGAGTGCACTGAGCATAGGATGGTATACGATAAGGTAGTTGGTAAGGAATGGTGTGAGTGCCCATGTCATACTGAGGCTGAGACAGGATGTATAACTGATCCTTGCTGTAGATGAGTCGCCTAACCAATAACAACTACTACTAACAACCACATAATCAACTTACCAATATACATCAACAGAAGTATAGTTATATTACATCTATTGTTAAAATTTCTAACACAAAATTATTTATAGTAAGTAATGGTATTAAGGTATGAGATGGTGCAACAGCATAGAAGCTCCTTCAAGATAATAGGTGATGTGCTCAATATAGCAAGGGCGTTTGGTAGGGATGGTGTTAACATAACGTACATGTTAAGGCATGCAAACATCCCATACAACAGGTTCATAAAGGTTGCAGAACAACTCGTAAGGGCTGGGCTAATAGAGGAGAGGATTGATGATAATGCTAGAAGGTATGTGATAACCGAGAAGGGTATGGAGTATCTAAGATCTTATGAGTCCTTCAAGAGTGTTGCAGAGGCGTTTGGGCTAGACCTCTAATCTAACCATCATATCATAATCCTCATCTCCTACCTTTCCTATACTATGGTTACATCCAAACCTAGGAAGAGTAACGTTGCTAATATACCAACCATTACTGGTACCAACTCTAGAGCCCTCCTGTTGATGTAGTTGGCATACTCGCCCTTCTCCTTATCCAGTGCCCTTATCACAAGAGTTGTTGTTATAAGCCCATGTAGGAATATGCTGTACGCTATTATCATTATCTTATCAGCAAAGGTAAGATAGCCTATCTGAGGCAACTGGCTTGTTAGGTTGAGGTGTGCAGCAACACCAGCAAGTAGGGTAGTAACCCCTATCCCTATCCTCTGCGCAAAGTTCTTTGGTGCTATGAAGAAAGTTAACAACGCTATGGTTGAGATGACTGCTATGGGGAGTATGCTCTTAAGTACAGTTGATAGTGTGTATCTGGCAAGGGTGAATGAGAATACAAGTCTAGAGTATGTAGCATCTGGATATCTATGCTCACCAACACCTATACTCCATGACTTCATATACCAGCCAGGGATACTCAAGCCCTCATCTACTCCACTAGCCTTATCATCTACCACAAAGATGAGATCATCTATACTCTTAACCTTATCCTCAACCTCTATGGTTAGAGTATGTTCATCAAACGGATAGTTTGTGAAATCAAGCTTCTTAATGAACGTGCCTCTAACCCTTGCCTCATAGTAGCCATCACTCTGCCTTATAATATCTATTGATACTGCTCTACCATTAGCAAACTCAAAGTTGATTGGCTTCTCGCTCTCACCACTTGCATCCCACCTGAACCATATATAAAAATCAACATTATAAGAACCAGTAGAGGTATCGAACCTATCTACATTGACAAGCCATATACCTGCCTTGACCTCTTCAGCATATGCATAACCTGTTAATGAGGGTACCAATAGAATTAGGAAGAGTATTGTTGAAGATGCTCCAATGATAGTTATCTGTAGATGTAGACCCCTATTCCTACCCATCTTCTAGGAAGAGACTTCCTAGTAATTATAAATCTTCTTTAGCAAGGATAAAATATCCCATAAGCATAGTGGATGCTGGTGATTTGAGTTGTCTATGCAGCAAGCAGGTCAGATACCAGTCCTAATACTAAAGGAGGGTACAGCGCAGACCAAGGGTAGAGAGGCACAGAGGAACAACATAACAGCAGCAAAGTTGGTAGCAGAGATTGTGAAGACCAGTTTAGGGCCAAGGGGAATGGATAAGATGCTTGTTGATACCCTAGGCGATGTTACAATAACAAATGATGGCGCTACAATACTGAAGGAGATGGATGTTCAGCATCCAGCAGCAAAGATGATGGTTGAGATATCAAAGGCTACAGATAATGAGGTTGGTGATGGTACAACATCTGTAGTTGTTCTTGCTGGAGCATTACTTGAGAAGGCTGAAGAACTGATAAACAAGGATGTTCATCCTACAATAATAGTTGATGGGTATAATATGGCACTAGAGAAGGCACTGCAGGTACTTGATGATGTTAGCATAAAGGTTGAACCTTTGGATAAGAGAACTCTAAGGAAGATAGCCCTAACAACCCTAGCATCAAAGCTTGTTGCTGAGGAGAGTGGGTACCTTGCTGATCTTGTTATAGATGCAGTACTTACAGTTGCTGAGAAGAAGGATGGCAAGTACAAGGTTGATATAGATAACATAAAGGTTGAGAAGAAGGCTGGTGAGTCTCTACATGATACACAACTGATAAGGGGTATAGTACTTGACAAGGAAGTAGTGCATGGAGGGATGCCAAAGAGGGTAGAGAAGGCAAAGATCGCTCTCATCAATGCTCCATTAGAGATAGAGAAGACAGAGTTTGATGCCAAGATAAGGATAAACAGTCCAGAGCAGATGAAGCTCTTCCTTGAGGAGGAGAATAGGATGCTGAAGAGCATGGTAGATAAGATAGTTGCTACAGGCGCAAACGTTGTGATATGCCAGAAGGGTATAGATGATATGGCTCAACACTATCTAGCAAAGGCTGGAGTACTAGCAGTAAGGAGGGTTAAGGAGTCAGATATGTACAAGTTAGCAAAGGCAACTGGTGCAAGGGTTGTTACAAACATTGAGGAGCTATCTCCATCAGATCTAGGTTATGCTGACCTTGTTGAGGAGAGGAAGGTTGAGACTGATAAATGGGTATTCATTGAAGGATGCAAGGATCCTAGAGCAGTTACTATACTGATAAGGGGAGGATCACAGAGGGTTGTTGATGAGGCTGATAGAAGCATACATGATGCAATAATGGTTGTAAAGGATGTTGTTGAGCAGCCATACATATTAACTGGAGGAGGGGCACCAGAGGCGTTTGCTGCTCAGAGGCTGAGGGAGTGGGCAAACACACTCGCTGGAAGGGAGCAGCTAGCAGTTGAGAGGTTCGCTGAAGCACTTGAGGTTATACCATTAACGCTAGCAGAGAATGCTGGCATGGACCCAATAGATACACAAGTGCAGTTGAGAGCCATGCAGGAGAAGTCAACCAAGCCAGTGTATGGTGTTAATGTACTGAAGGGCAAGGTTGAGGATCTTAGCAAGAGTAACGTATGCGAACCATTGGTAGTTAAGGAGCAGATAATAGCATCTGCAGCAGAGGCAGCAAGTATGATACTACGCATAGATGATATCATAGCAGCAAGCAAGCCAAAGGAGGAGAAGGGCGGTAAAGGGGCTGGTGGAAAGGGCGGTATGGGCGGCATGGATATGGAGTAGCATGCAAACAAGAGAGATGACCATTACTTTTATTATTTATTTATTTTTGAGCAGTTGCGATCATAATAGCTGATCAATTTAGCCAGTGAATGGGATGATGGGATTTAGTTTTGATATCTATATTTATACTTAAGCATAAATAATTTTAATAACCTTCACGTAAGTAATAACAATGTCTACAGAAGAAGCCAAGCCTAAACCAGAAACAGGTATAGAGAGGGTTGCAGAAGGTGAGGTTAAGGAAAGGGATGTTGTTATGGCAAAGGAAGGAGAAGAGGAGGCGGTAGAGGTAAGAAAAAGGAGAGGGAGAAGAAGGGGAAGGAAACCAAAGGCTAAAGAAGAAGGGATGCCCACTACGACCACAGCCATAGCAACAGAACCTGCTCATACGCAAGGTATTCAGCAGGTTGCAAGCATGCTTGTAAGGTATGAGAAGTTGCTGAATAGGATAGAGGATAGGCTCAAACCAATCAAGAAGATAGAGAAGGAGAGTAGTATGATAGATACACTGAAGAGGCAGATAAAGGATCTTAGCAAACAGGTATCAAGGCTAGAGAAGAGCATCAACAAGGCTACTGGTAAGGGTAGAAAGGGTAAGGTTAGAGGTAGGAAGGTAAAGGCAAAGAAATGAGTGTAGAGGAAGGAGAAGGAAGTAAGATAGTAAGAAAGGAAGCAGGGAAGGAGAATAGGAGGAAGATGCAGAAAGAGAAAGGAAGAAGAGGAGGAAGAAAGTAGGGGAGAGAGTAGGTGGGATAAGGAACATACAGATTGATGCTTGCATTACAACGTTACCTATTTTTATTTGATCTGTTAATAACATTGTTTACTCTTACAGAGAGGAATCATCTTTATCCTTATCCTTATCATCATAAACCTTAACAATAACTGCATTGTTTATGTCTATATCCCTCCATACTATAGTGTAGCCTAGGATTGATAAGAGCGAGGTGTAGTACTCCTCTGGCACACCATACCCTTCCATTACCTTACATGCATCTACCAGCCTCTCATGTATCCCTACATCCCTCTTTATACCTTCCAGCACATCTCTTGCTATCAAGAATTCATTCATAACCATCTCATGGTTGGGAAGTTCTCCACTCTCTACAATGCTTGTTATTATTGATAAGACTGCATCGTATGTTATATTGAACCTCTCAGCCACCTTCTTTATGCTTATTATTCTACCATGGTTCAAGCCTTTGATGTATTCCTTCACATCATTCATAAGCGCATCATCGCTTACATGCTCTGCTGTTATCTCATCCTCTATACTCTTAAGATGGGCTATGATCTGCTTCATAGGAATCTTCTTACCATCATACATTACCAGCCTTGCAAATCTTGAGAGATGCTCCATATGTATGGGCTCAGAGCATACCAACTCCTTGTTTACAAGGAGTATCATCTCACCATCCTTATCCATACCTCTGCTCTTATTCATCTGTATAAGCTTCTGAACCTTCCTCTCTATGTAATCCTTTGTCCAGAATCCAACTATCTCTACGTAGATCTTCTTTCCATACTTCTCAAGCACAAAATCTGGTATGAATGCCTGTCCTGAGACTACTATGGGCTCTGGCTCCCTTACAAGCCTCCACCCTGTACCATATTGGTTGAAGAGTGTAGCAAACCTCTCCTCTATACTACTATCATATACCTTGCTTGTGCTAGGCAACTCCTTCTCCTCATCCGTGTAACCTTCAATTCTACTAGGCATCAACGCAATACCCATCTCCCTTGCATCCTTGGATGAGAACTCTAACTCATAGACCCTTCTTGATCCTACTCCCATACCCTTCCTTACTATCCATGCCCTAAACCACCACTCCCCTGCCTTGAGGAGTGTTGGTAACAGCCTTGCCATTGCAACCCCATACCTATCAGTCAACTTGAATATACTTGCTGGACCATCTATCATGCATACTATGCTTGAAGGGGGATGATGCTCATGCTTATGCTTATCAACCATGCTTCTATGCTCATCAAGCATGTACATCAACCCAAGCCTCTTCACATCCCTCAAGAGAACCTTCCACTCAATACCTTGAGATACACTACACTCCATCCTTGTACAGTTCAGGAGCATGCCCTGAATGAGTGCTAGATTGTACTCTCCAACAAGTTCTTCAGGGCTTATGGGCCTGAACTCTTGCATGATAAGATTCTCCTCGAGGTCGCTCCACATCATCTCCTCAACCAATGCCCTATCTATCTTAAGCCTTGATGCAACCTCATCCATTATACTCCTCCTCTCCCCATCTGTTAGTGCATAACCTCTCCTACTTGACTCCTTGAATACCTCCCTTCTCAGGAGTATAGGATGTACAGGGGTATCAATACGCTTGAATACACACCTCCTCTCAAGTATGGTGTAGAACCCTCTAACAAGCCTGTAATCGCTACCGTACTCCAACTCCCTTATCCTATCTATGAGTATACCTTTCCTCTCTCTACTGCTATATGCCTTCATGAACTCATCTATTATGAGGGATGCTAGTCCTTCATCATCTTGTGAAGCAAATACTGGCACTATCCTACCCTTCCTAGCCCTTGCCCTTACAAGTGATGTAGGTAGCATAACCATCGATTAACCTTTATTTCATATCAGCCCTTACAGACCTCTTCCTCTTCCTACTCATAAGCATCTCCCTAGTCTCTCTAGATACTATCTCTATGAGAAGTGCACTCTTGCTACCCTTTGGTCTAAGCAACCTTCCAAGCCTCTGCACAAACTCTCTACTGCTCCCTGTCCCACTAACTATTACCCCAACCTCAGCATCTGGCACATCTATACCCTCATCCAGAACCTTGGATGTTACTATTGCTCTATACACCCCTTCCCTGAAGCCCTTGAGTATATCTACCCTCTCTTCCTTGCTTGTGTTGTGTGTTATCAATGGTATCAAGAACTCCCTTGCTATCCTGTATGCTAGATCGTTGTGTTGTGTAAATACTATTATCTTTGCACCATTATGCTCTGCAAGTATCTCCCTAACCTCCTCTATCTTTGCACTGCTGTTCAATGCTATACTCAATGCCCTATTCCTTGCTAGAAGCGCATCTCTTGCTACCTTGCTCCTGTTTGATAGCATGATGAGCCTCTTGAACCCATTCATCCCAGGCTCAATACCTAGAGTGCTCATACCCTGCATGTATAGTTCATAGTTCTTGCTATACTCATCCATCTCATCTGCTGAGAGCCTAACATACCTCCTCTCTATTGCAAACCTTGCAAGGTAACTCCTCTCTGCAAGTTCCCTAGCATCTACACTGAATACAACACCAGCACCTAGCAGTAGAGGTAGATCTTGATGTAGACCATCTTCCCTCTCTATGGTTGCTGTTAAGCCAAGCCTGTATGGTGCTGCCATGAGTTCTGCTATGCTCCTATACCCTGGTGCTGGGAGGTGATGAGCCTCATCAAACACAACTAGCGCAAATCTATTGCCTATTGCTCCTGCTCTTATATATGCAGAGTCGTATGTTATAACAGTTATAGCCTTGAGCCTATCATTACCCCCTCCTACCATCCCTATCTCATCCTTGCTTAGTGAGAATGCATCTGCAAGAGAAGAGACCCACTGCTCCATGAGATCTAGCGTAGGCACCACTACTAGGGATGCAAGGTTAACATGCTCTATAGCCTTTATACCTATAATCGTCTTTCCAGAGCCGGTTGGGAGCACTATGCATCCTCTCATCCCTGCTTCTTCCCATTGCCTCAATGCCCTACTCTGATAGTCTCTTAATGTTACGTTGCAGTTGAGTCTCTGCAATGGTAGCAAGTCTAAAACATGATCCTCATACTCTATCTTGCTTGCATTAAGATACTCAACAATTGAGTGGTAGTACATTGCCAATGCTCTATACTTCTTGATCTTTGGATCTAGCACTGTGTATGGTATATGCGCTAGACCATCAACCACTATAGTACCCTTATCGTAGTGGAGTGATACCCTCAATACAACACTAAGACATAATCAATCATAGATAAAAGTAACTGTTATCATCGTTGCAATACTATATTCAGTCAGAATAGCCCATACTTGGATGACATGAAATCAGCCATCAGTACTACTCTTGCGTTTGAGCCTGCCTGCTTGAGGTGCCTTGCAAGAAGGTTCACAAACTTGTGCTCCATACTCTTCCCCTTTATGCTAAGGAACTCATTGCCTAGAAGGTTTACAAGCCTGATTATAAGGCTCTTGCTAACATACAGGGTGAAGAAGTTCCAGCCCATACAGTTATCTGGGTCACCTATATCAAATGAGTTATACATATGAACCATGGCCTCTATCCTCCTCATCACCTTAACAAGTATATCATGCTCCCTCTTGAAGTCTATAGCCTCAACCTGTATCTCAACCATCTCATGCTCGCTCTCATCATGACTATACTCCATTTCTATCCTATTATATTAGGAAGAGCATATTAATAAAAATATTCCCCCTTCATGTAGGGATTTAGCACTATATATATATTTCATGATGGAGAGAGCATAAATCAAATAATTTTAATTATATACATGAATATCATGTCCTTATACTCTCAAGTACAGATACTACTTGCCATAGAGTCACCCTCATGTGTGAAGGCACATTAGGTGATTGTGTAAGTTCATCTAGCATGCTTATTGCATTTGCTGCTCTAACCCCAGCATCAATCTTCTCATCCTTAAGATTGTTAATTATATCCTTTATGCTCTGCCTAACCTGCTTTGGTGTCATAGTGTTATCTGCTACACTCATGAGTATGGATACTGCCTTGAGTATCTTCTCCTTGTTCTCCCTCTCCTTCTCCTGCTTCTCCTGCTGCCTCCTGCTAGCCAAGGATATCACCACACTACATTCACATGTACCCTCTTAAAAGTTTGAGTCTGTGTAGGAAGAGTAAATGATAAAGCAATGGTTGTTGATGGTTTAGAGAAGAGATATGCAGGAAGGAAGTAGGGAGGAGGCTAGGCTATTAGTAGCATTCGATATGGATGGTACACTACTCAATGGTAGGCTTGTACTTGCTTTAGCAGATAGGTGTAATGTTAGAGAGCAGGTTACAGGCATTATGAGCAGTACTAACATGCATGGTTATGAGAAGAGTAGAGCAATAGCAAGGCTATGGAAGGGCATTAGCAAGGATGATGTGCTAGAAGCACTAGCAAGTATACCCTTGAGCAGTAATGCTCAAGAGGCTGTTGAGGCTTTAAAGGGCTCTGGCCATGTTATAGGGATAATAAGTGATAGTTATGATGTGGCAGTTGAGCATATAGCATCCATGCTAAGCATGGACTTTAGCATAGCAAATAAACTTGTCCATGATAGCAATGGTATCCTTACTGGTGAGTTGATCATGCCTCTAGGCTGGGAGAGGATAGGCTGTAGATGTATGAACTCAGTATGCAAGAGGTTCCATCTTGAGAGTATTGCAAAGAGATTTGGTATAGGTAGAGAGCATACAGTTGCAGTTGGGGATAGCGAGAATGATGTATGTATGTTAGAGCAAGCAGGTGTAAGCATAGCATATAAACCAAAGAGCCTAAAGGTTAAAGATAATGCAATGTATATTATAGATGATTTATATGATGTTGTAGATATACTGAATAGAACTTATGGATTAGCGGTTAGAAGAGGATCAACACAACATAAATAACTCCCATCACATCCCATCTTACACAATTCCATTCCTTCAAACGAGAGGCGATTGTTTTTATATTGATCAAATTATACTATTCAATACCTTTTATCCAATGGGTTATACGACAGTGTAGTGATTTGTTACTCTTGATCTTATCATGCTTCCCATTTATCTCTCAGATCAGTTATATCTTTACTACATCGCATCTGTTTAGCCATGAATGATGCATCCTTTTCCAGCTCAGCATATCTTTGTGCTAACATTTGCTATTAAAGTCGCTTGGTCTCTGTGATGCCAGTATAACACCAACACCATACTTACTTGCCTCTCTAACAAATCTATACAACAGTGAACAGTATGCAAGTTTATGCCCTTCACTAAAGTCTTTGATCCTTTTTCTGATACATAATACCATAACCTTCTTAACATAAAATCTGTATATGTCATCTTTATCTCATCTGTAGTTAGTAAGGTTCTTTAGTTGTGTTGCAGTTGTATTATTCATAATATCTTCAAATTTTACTGATGTTCTTACAAACTCCTCCATATCAAATGGAAGCCTATTTAACAGTTTAACTATTGTTACCTGACTTTATTGCCTCTTTACCAGCACTAACGCTTACCTGTCAAGTTCTTCAGTAACTCCTTAACTATACTACTGTCTCGCTTGCTAGTGAGTATGTCTAGTTATGGTACTATCTAAAAAATCCTCTTGCTATGCTCTTGCATATCCTGTTTCATCTTCACGCTAGGGATGGTTGATATATGTGGGTGATGCTGTACTACAAGGCTGATAGGTAGTGATTGTAGAGGTTGAGAGGAGTAATAGGATACCAACACAGGCTAGAAGGTTTGAGATGGTTGAGAGGAAAGGTTTAGGCCATCCAGATACCATATGTGATCTTGTTGCTGATAGCATATGTGTAGAGTTGGCTAAGCACTACATGAGAGAGTATGGACAGATGATGCACTTCAATGTAGATAAAGCATTGCTTGCTGCTGGAGAAACAGAGAACAGGTTTGGAGGGGGTATAGTAAAGAGACCCATGCACCTCATCATAGGGGATAGGGCAACATTCAACTCCCTAGATATTGATGGTATAGTTAGAGGAACAGCAAGGAGATGGTTCAATGAGAACCTTAGACATGTAAGGGATGAGCATGTATGCATAGAGCCAGTGCTAGGCTCAGCATCTGCAGAGTTAAGATCTCTATTTGCAGTAGCATCCTCACCTTTATCAATACCATCAAACGATACATCTGCACTTGTAGGCTATGCACCATCAACCCTACTTGAGCAAGTTGTACGTGAGACAGAACTCTTCATAAACTCTGCTCCATTCAAGCATGAGTTTCCAGAGGCTGGGGAGGATGTTAAGGTAATGGGTTTCAGACATGATGAGAGTATCGAACTTACTATTGCAATAGCGTTTGTAGATGCATATGTTGAGTCTGAATCATACTACTTTGCTAGGAAGAGGGATATGCTTCATGCTATAGATGAGCATATCAAAGATAGCTTTGACATAAAGCATCTAAGTGTTGAGATCAACACACTTGATAGAGAGGGTAAGGGTATGGAAGGGCTTTATCTTACAGTGCTTGGTACATCTGCAGACAGTTCAGACTCTGGTCAGGTTGGGAGGGGTAACAGGGCAAATGGGCTCATCTCACTCATGAGACCAGCAGGGTCTGAGAGTTATGCTGGGAAGAACCCGTTAAGCCACATAGGCAAGGTCTATGCTGCACTCTGCTTTGAGATTGCTGATGATCTGCATAAAAGTTTGCTTGATGAAGAGAGGGATGAGGTAGTTGTATGGATGTACAACAGGATAGGTAAACCTGTTGGAGAGCCTATGGCAGTAGTTGTAGAGGTTACAGCAGATACTGTTAGTATTGAGAGTAGCGTAAAGAGTATAGTTGGTGAACATCTCAACAGAATAGATGATATGTATAAGAGGCTTATTAACGGGACTTCAAGGCTAGGTTACTGATAGTAGAAATAATTATTTAAGGTGCTCTATCTATCCATGATACCTTCATGTTGGCCTCCGTCGTATAGTGGTAGTATAGGGGGCTGTGGTTTGCATGCATAGCATAATGTGCAAGCAGTAACCCCCGGGCCGGGGTTCGATTCCCCGCGGAGGCCTCAACAAGCACAATACAAAAATAATACATTATAGCATGATGGAAGAGGAGATGCTTGTAGTAGAGAGGATGCTTGATATATGCAGGAGAGCAGTTGGTAAGGCTCTAGCGATGGGCGCTGGTGAGGCTGAAGCGTATATCCTTGATAAGGAGATAATAACAGTTAGGCTTGCAAGATCACGCATAGTAGAGGCTAAAGGCTTAAGGGATAGAGGTCTTGCTCTGAGGGTTGTTAAAGATAAGAGCGTATCAGGGGTGAGTACATCACTCATGGATGATCAGAGCATAGAGAAGATTGCAGGATATGCTATATCCTCTGCAAGCATGATGCAAGCTAAAGATAACTGGAATGGTTTACCAGCAAGATCGATACCAAAGGGCATACTTGAGAAGGGTTACGATCCTGCAATAGAGGCTCTTAGCGTTGATGATTCAGTTAACATTGCATACCTCATGCTTGAATCTGCAAGGGCAGATATGCTATCAATCTCTGGAGCATTGCATATTGTGAAGGAGTATGTATGCATTGCAAACAGCAATGGTCTAGAGTTGAGTGATAAGGCTACATACATGGTTGGTAATGTAAACGCTGATCTTGAGCAAGATGGCTCCAACAGTGTGTATGAGAAGAGGGTTAGTGGTGTTGGGTTCAGAGCATCAAGGATGCTCAACTCATTCAGTGCAGATGCTGTTGGCAGAGAGGCAGCAGAGATGGCTATGAACTCAAAGGGTGCAAGCAAAGCAGAGGAGGGTGAGTACAGCATAATATTCGAGCCATATGCACTTGGAGAACTGCTAGCCTTTGTCTTTGCATACAACTTCAATGCCAAAGCATATCAGGATGGGAGGAGTTGTTTCCATGGTAGGATAAACGATATGATTGCTATTGATAGGTTCTCACTTGCAGATGAGCCTAGAAGGGAGGATGCTCTAGGTAGCAAGGTATTCGATGATGAGGGTGTTGAGACATACAACAAGTATATAGTAGAAGATGGTGTATTCAAGGGCATAATATACGATACATTCTACTCATCAAAAGATGGTATGAGGAGCACTGGAAATGCCATAAGGGCAGGGTATCCAGTAGGGAGAGGAGTAGTAGCATTACCATACCCATCATTCCATAATATAGTGGTCAAGGAAGGCAACTACAATAGGGATGAGATGATCAAGGATACAAAGAGAGGGCTTATAGTAAGCAGGTTATGGTACACATACCCAGTCAACCCAGAGCAGGGAGACTTTTCATGCACTGCTAGGAGTGGGGTATTCGAGGTCAGCAATGGTGAGATAATAGGTGCAAGGAGGATGGTAAGGATAATAGATAACCTGAAGAGGCTCATGTTTAATATCTCAGCCATAGGGAAGGAGAGTAAGCAGGTACTTCAATGGCATGCTACACCATGCATAACCCCTAGCATAAGGGTTGATAGGGTAAGGATAACACCACTCTAGCAAACACACAATGAGAGAGGTTATAACCATAAATAAGGTAAAGAGTCAACCCCTTCTAGTCTTACTAATTGCATAAAGTGATATCAACCCTATTATGAAGAGCACTACTATGTTGAACCCCTTCAGTGGATGTCCTGCAAACCAAAGTGCGCCTATACCATTTGGTATCCCAAGCCATGCTAGGTATCTACCAAGTGTATTGAAGAGCGGTGCCATAGGTATTGTGAATATGAGGAGGTTAAGTAATCCTATCCTGTTCTCAAATAACCTGTTGCCAAAGAGGGCAAGTACGAGCAACCATGTTACTGCTACATGGAACCAGCTCCCGGGACTTAGGTGGGCATTCTCCAACCCTCTAGGCGTACCTTTTACAGGAGCAGTTCCTATATACTCATCTGGGTATGGCCCTGGATATGGGGAGCCTTCTGGCTGCTTGTATGTGACTGTAGTATAAGGGGTTGTATCATATGCTAGTGCTATATATGCTCCTGTACCAACCAGTATTGCAAGTATGGATAGGCATATAACCACTGAGAGCCTTATTGATGATGCTAGTGTGATGTGTTGTAGTAACGGAGACTCTCCAGAAACAGATCCATGCTTATACTCTTCATTGCTCTTACTCCTACCAGCAACGAATATTGCAGGGATTGAGAGGAGTAATAGTGCATAGTATATACCTGCTGGAATTACCCATACAAAGCTATGTAATGCAAGCAGGTTGAATAGGAGCAGTCCAATAAGTATTGCAGGGAGAGAGATGCACATAAGTCTGTATGCCAATCTGAATACCCTGCTACTAACATTGAGTATACTCATAGCAAGAAGTATGAGCATAGCACTTGTAGCAATCATTGCAGGATGTGTATGCAACTGAACTAGCGCAGCGGGTTCTATTGGTGTATTGGTAACCTTGAATATCCCAGTAAGTGCAAAGCCTACTAGCACTCCAGCAGCTATGGTTAGTGTTGGTATGAGGAAGATCTTCCTTGGTACATAAACATCAGATATCAGATCGAACCTTGACTGCTCAGGTTTACTGTATAGATATGGTATCTTCACCCCTGCAGCAGACAAGCCTACAAACATTAGAGATGAGAACCCTAGAACTTCAAGTAGAGATGCACCAATACCAAGTATGGGTAGCTCATAATATGTCTGTACTATGTCCTCACCAGTGAAGAGCCATATCTTAGGTCCTCCTACCTCATAGTAACTTGCAATCATGCCTATCCAGAGTACTGGTCCTATGAATGTGCCTATGGTTATAAGCCTCTTCACTGTTGGCTTAAGGCTTGCATAAGGCATAAGTATTGCTGCTACCATTATCAACACACTCCACCATGCAGTATGAGCATGCCCCAACTTCTCCCATTCTGGTACTGGTTTACCCCATGCACTTGCACCCCATATGCCTAGCATACCTACTAGAGTACCTGTTGCAAGTGAGAGTGTTGATGCTATGAACAATGGTATGCTCAGACCTAGTCTTATATCACCATCGAGTTCAATAACTCTCCCCTTCATCTATCTATATATTATCTTAGTAGATATTAAAATATTATGTGGATTCTCATGATTAAAAATAGAATAATTATATTTTATTAGAGATAAGTCTAGAGGATCTGGATAATGCTAGAGCACCAGCAATGATGCCAAGTATAGAGCCTATTATGAAACCTCCCATGCTCAATAGGCTTACTATGGATGATGCAAGTATAAGTATACTCCATTCCCTGTACCCATACCCTTTACTGCCAAGCATTATAGAGCCTAGTAACACAAGGGAGCCAGATACTAGCCCAACTATGCTTGCATATGGTATGCCTAGATACTGCAATTGCCACTGTCCTGACCATCCATAATACATGCCCATCATCCCTCTACCCTGCATCATCATACCCATACCTGCTGGCATATAGTACCATACGAGGGGTAGTAATGCACCTGTAAGTATCAGTGCTCCAGCAATCACAGATAGCACTATGGGAGCACTATAACCAACCTCTCTCTCCTCTGATGCCATGATAATGATTACACTAGCATGCTTTTAAACTGATATGTAGATTCTTGTATATGAGAATTGATGGTGCCTTATTTTTATTTATTTATTGATTGATTGCTATTTATTGAGTTCATCCAGAGATTGTATAGAGACCTTCTTCAACTCAGCAAAGCGCATCCTCTCAACACTGTAGTATATGACCTCTCCTCTACGCTCTATAACAGCAACTATAGGCTCTTTGCCCATACTCCATATCTGCTCAACCATCCTGCTGAGATCATCTATCTTAACCTCCCTACCCTCGTTAAGCCCAAATACGATGTATCTTGCTGACTTTATGCTATACTCACCTCTCTCATATACCCTAAAATCATTGCCGAACCCAAAGCCTTCCCTTGCAACATAGCCTCTACTTCTAAGATCTCTATAGATGAGGAACTTCGTCCATATACTTGGATCATGTTTGAGTGCCTCGCTAACCAGTTCATGGAAACTCAGAGTATCCCCATCCCTTCTTCTTACAATCATCCTCTTGGTGTAGAGTAGGTATAATGCCTCATACATGTACAGGAAGTATCTTCCATCTTTCTCATCTCTATCCCCATAGCCTTTCCTCCTCAACTCTTCCATAGCATCTGGATCATCTACAATAACCTTATCATCCTTGAGCATGGCAAGTATCTCTCTACCCTCTTCTTCACCTCCCCCATTCTCTACCGCCTTTCTCTCCCTTCGCATGGGCTTTAACTTACACGATCATAATTTAAAGTTAAACGATAGGATTAAATTCACTGTTGTAAGAGGTATGGTTATGAAGGGTAGGAACTACAGGGCTGCCGTAGGCATGGCATATGCTAGGAGGGAGTATATAGCAGGAGTTCCTCAGCCAAAGATAGCAAAGTTCACTGGAGGCGTTGCTGGAGAATACAGCCACAAGGTTATGCTTGTGTCTGATGATGGTAGGGCACAGATAAGGCATAATGCTCTAGAGGCTGCTAGGGTTGCAGCAAACAAGATACTTCAGAGCATAGGGGAGAGTTCTTTCTTTAGTGTACTCAAGGTATATCCTCATATAGTGCTTAGAGAGAATAAGATGATAGCAGCTGCAGGTGCAGATAGGCTTCAGGAGGGGATGAGGAGAGCCTTTGGTAAGCCAGTTGGGTTAGCAGCAAGGGTTGATAATGGTCAAACGATAATCGAGGTTTATGTGAATGAGCAGCATGTAGAGAAAGCAAAGGAGGCATTAAGGGTAGCATCTAGCAAGTTGCCCATAAAGACTAGGATAGTAGTTGAAGAGGTTAGCAAGTAAGTATTTAAAAAAAGATCTGATGGTAGATTAGATGGTGTCAAGATAACCACTTCACTCTTATAAAGTTGTAGAATAGCATGAATGCTTCCATGAATACTTGTATACTCTTGATACTTGCATTGTATGGGAATCTATTATAGAACTGCCTTAACCTACTCTTCAGTATACCGAAACCATCTCTCAATGCTGTTACGTTCACCAAATGTAACATATCTGTACTCTAATCCTAATGAATCTAATGCTGATCTATACCATGGTCCTTTATCTACAAGTATACATCAATGGCTTATCTGTACAGTACTCTAATACCTTCTTAAGTATAATCTCTCTCTGCATCTATACTGCTCCTTGTGAATGAGCATCTTACTGCTAGTACTTCTTTTATTTGCTATCTACATCCCTAGCAGCCCATACAAATACAAATTCGTTACCAAGCTTTACCTTTGTCTCATCTACAGCTACTGCTCTTCTATACCTCTTCTCAGTCAGGTATAGGTAATGCCTTCCTTAATGCATTGTACCATAGTCTAACAGATTCATGGCTGAATCTACCAAGCATAGATACCTTCCTATATGATAGACCAGACTGGTAGATCAAACCTGCTATAACCTTGATATCTACTGGTACCTTGTTACGCTTGAATACCTTCTTCTCTTTAACCATTGCTACTATGCTATCTATCATACTGTAGATGAGATAGGTAGGGTAAGCAATATACTTACTTACAAATAAAATAAATATGATCTTTAGGTAAGTTCTTATCTTGACATCATCTATTGTGTAACAAGCAAAACATATATAGTTACTCAGCATATATTTATACCTCATGAAGAAGAGACTTGAAATACCAAATAGAAGAATTTTATTGCAATACTTTAATATGGAGGGGGAGGGAAGATGTATAACTATGATAAAGTAGCAGATTTTATAGATTATACAAACAAAGAAGAATGGAAGAATTATATAAACAATTTTCTTATACCTTTGCGTAATAATGCGTTAGTCATCAAAGAGTTCTACCAAAATCTGAAGAACGAGTTTAATGATCTTCCTCTAACTAGTGTAGATGAGAAAGATCTGCCCCTTTTGTTAGGGGGTATCGACTTAACTGAGAAAGAGATTTATAAAAAAGAGAGCTTAGCCGGATTCTATAAGAGATTGTTTGGTTTACAGATCAGTGATATTCAATATCTAAAGTTAGAAGGTAAAATTACAAAAATACCAGTCAAAGTTGAGGAAACATCATTTATTAGATTCGTTAACGAGATATACGAGTCTGCTGAACGAGCAGTTACTAATCAGAGACTAGTTGAACCAAATGAACCTGAAGTGGATTATACAGTACTTAAAAGAGATCCTAACAAACTTAAAGAACTGATTGAAGGCCTTTACCATGCTGCATTGAGCATTTCGATCAACTATAATTATTATACATTCTTCTTGTGGTCTATAAGACAGATACCTTACAGATTTATGAAAGAAGCATATCCTAAAATAGATCAGATAATTGAGTTTTTAGAGGAAGAATTTGGTTTGACACAACTTAGTTGGCATCCTGATATTACTCAAGAATATAGTATATACAACGATTATACGCTATGGGGTTGGCCTGAGTATGAATTTATTTCTCGTAAACCCGGTATATCTTTTGGAGGATCTATATGTAAATTAAATATAGCCATATGGAAGCACATAAGTAGGTCATCTCCGCTTGAAGAGATATTTAAAGAATATTTTACAGTTTTCCCCTATTTAAAAGATGAATATGAAAATAAGGTTAGAAATATGCTTGGTAACACGTCTCCTCAATCTATGCGGATTGAGTATAGAGGGATCACAGTAAAAGACTCTAACTTAACAATATTTCATAGATTAGACGAGATATCACCGTATCTTTTTACAGGTTTAGTAAGAATCTATCAGCATGGTACCTATTCTGGTATTTCTTATCTTAACTTGGATAGCTATGAAAGTTAAGGGGTGGACACATGCAAGAAGAGCAAACAACAAACAAAGAGGAATATAAGAAGGTAATGGCTGAAGAGGAGAAAGGTGAAGATAAAAGAGACGATAAAAAGAAAGAAGAGACCAAAACTATTCACAAAACAGAGCAGGTAGTATCGCCTGTAATACATAGTAAAGTAGAAGCAAGCAGAGAAATTCCTGAAACTGAAAAAGAAAGAACCATCAGGCCTATGAAAAGAGTAGCTATACCAATAGTTAAGATAGAAGATCCTCCTAAACCTTCAATACAATTTGCATTCGATACGAATATTAAAGAAATCCCAAGACTTATACTACCAAAGGTTAAAGTTCCTATTATTAAGATAGAAGATCCTCCTAAACCTTCAATACAATTTGCATTCGATATAAATATTAGAGAGATTCCAAGACTTATACTACCAAAGGTTAAAGTTCCTATTTATAATAAGCAAAAAACGATCCTTCTTCCTAGGTTTCGTTTAGAATATTTTGATTCAACTATCAGCGAGCAACTTAAAGAAGATTTAAAGAGAATTGAAAAGATCTACGAGAAGACTGAGAACGGTACTGCCAATAAAGGGAATAGAAAGATAGAAGCATCTATTATACCTATCATAAGGTTAGAAGAGCCTATATCTTCTAAGCAAAGACAACTAGATAAGGAGATACCTAAGCTTATCTCCATATCAGAAGAACCTCCAACTAGAGATAAGCCAGATATTCTACTTGATAAGGAGATACCTGAAAGGAACATCGATTCCCTCACTAAGATGCAAGAACATGAAGAGCTTGAAACAACTAAGTTAGTACAGGGCGGGGCAGCTCCTGGCAATGGCGATGGTACATCTGATACAATGCCGGATATCTTCGAGTTAATCTTTGAAGGTGGGAATGGGTGTGGGCATAAGATTAGAAGTAAGGATAAAAAGGTAATACTATTTCTAGATAGCAACGATAATAGTTATATCCGCTTCTTAGAGGAACTCTATAATAGGATTTATCATGAGATAGAAGGTAGGGAATTAAAGCATCCACTAATTATCTCTAAGTATGATGAATACTGGAAGAATAAAGTTGAGAAGCAGCTGGATCCCTCAGATACGATAATAAGAATAGAGCTTGATTATAAGGAAGGCGATAATAAATATCCGTGGGAGAATATAGATGATAATGAACTAAAAGGTAGATTTGATGCATTCTTTACTGGAATAGGATTCATTATATTCAGAACATCTAATCGGGATATGTTTAACAAGTATAAGAAGAAACTAGAATCTATAAGAAAAGCGCTTAACAATGGATTCAAACTTATCGTCTTGGAGGCAAAACCCCTTAATGAAAGACTTGCCAACCTTCTATGGGGGTATGCATTAGATGATGCTGATAAGCTAGCTGCTAAATTTGATACTGTATTTAATGATGCTAGGGATGCATTCGAGAAGAAACTAAGTAAGATTAAAGATGAAGAGGGAATATTTGAGATAGTTACAAATCGCTCGTTAGAAGTCAAAGAGTCACCCCTTCATTATTATATCAAGGTATTCTTAGTAAGCTATCTGGTTCGTAAACTAAGAGAGAAGGGTGAGAAGCTAACAACTATTTCAGAGATAAAAGATAAAATATTAGTAGAAAAAAATCTTGATAGTGTTATCCCTGATATTCGGGTAGGTAATGAAGTATATGAAGTAGAAATATTATTTGGAGAAGGAGTAAATGCTATGAAGAAGATAGATGAGACTATTGAGAAGTACGAGAATGTTTCTTCAATCAAGATAAAGAAGATTAATGTGGTTATGGATAACTTAGGATTCTTCTTGCATCTAAACGATCTAAAGAATAGAAAGGTACACCTAGGTGATAGAGTTGAATTCTATACTTTAGATATTAAGAATAGAGAATTAATATCTCTTGATGAGTTTATTAAAAGACTAAAGGATGAAATAGGGCTGTTAGATCAGATAAGAGAAAAAGTTACTAAATGATCTAAAAATTTATTAATAAAGCAAGATTCTTTATAGTCTTTAGAGTATTTGCAGGTTATATGTTAGGTATTACATTGGCTGTTATTGTTATGAGAATATAGCAATATTGTGCTATTTTTATCAAAAAGTCACAGTAAAGGTAAACGTAGTTCTCTATCTTGCTAAACGCGTATCAAAAATGAAAGGTCTTGGGCATATTAAAGCTTGCTACACAAAAGGTAGTGTTAAGCGCCCCCTCTTGATGGTATAATATTGTAATGTAATGTAACCCTTATGCAGTAGGTTCTTATCTGAACATCTATCAGATGTCAAGTTAATACCTCTATCTGGATTTATAAAGAAGCTTAAACATTTAATAACTTCTACCAATTAAAAACAAGTATTTGGTATGACTTTAATCCTTGCTTTGAAATGGATAGTTAATGAGAAGGAGGGTGTAGTGGTATCATCTGACTCCAAGGTAACAGTTGGTCCTATAAGCTATGAGACTAGGAAGGTTTATCCAATCTATCTAACTGTTGGCGAAGATACTGTGCCACTTGCTATTGCTGGAGGGGCTGGCGATGCCTCAATAATTAAGCAGAGTTATAGGATATGTGAGAATATCCTTAAGAATCTAGCCAGTAAGGAGTGGAATAACACAACACCAACATATGAGCAGTTTGAGGATGCTGTAAATAGGATAGAATCAACACTTATCTCTAGGTTCAGGGCATTACGTGAGGAGGGTCTTAATATAAGCTTCAATATGATTCTAGCAAGTGTGGACAGTAATGGAAAAGCATCCATCTATACATTCGATGAGCGGGGTTTAGCTGAACCAGTGCATGACAACCCTGGATTTGCAGTTATAGGCACAGGGTTCTTCACAGGAGGGAATCTACTCCTTAGGCTTTTGGGCTATGATCACGAGGATGGTTATGCATTGGATATAGGTATGCTATCAACATTCATAATAGATATTGTTAGTGAAATAGATCCTGCAGTTGGCTCATTTGTTGGGGAGAGCTACTACATGAGGGTAGATAGTGGAAATGTAGTTCTTGGTACACTAAAGGAGGAGGCTATAAAAGAGTACAAGGAAAAGGCAAGGCAGAGGAAGGAAGTGTTCAGAAGGATATGGAGGATGTGTGATGTTGCAGGGGAGCAGAAGGTCCTTAAAAAGATAGAGGAATTAGAAGAGGAAGAGCAAAAGGAAGAAGTCGCATGAGATAGGGGTTAAAGTACATACCTTCAAATTTGTTGTATAGTTAGCTGACTCATTAAGGTCTGGACAATCTTTCGCTATGAAGATACTAGCCCTCTGTACATTGGCAATCCATCCTAAAATATTGAAAGGTATAATACACAGACTTTTTGTATGTGTGATGGTCTAACTTCATATCTGGGATACTGCATAAAGTAAAACATTATTTGGGGCTAAAGGAGTATTGGATTAATGGTGAATCGTGATACTAAGAATAACAGGTTAGTGGTTGAAGGCAAGACATGTTGATAAAGAGGAGAAGGTTAGAAGGAATGTGTTATAGGTACTGCAGTAGTAGATAATAACATATCCAATACTTCCTTCTTATTCTTATCCTTTATCAATCACTTATTATATCACCATATACACACTCTATACCCAACTCCTTAGCCTTATCTACTGCCTCCTTATCTATATGGACTGTAACTACTACTAACCTTCTTACACTTGCTCTATACATATTCTCTATAACTGGCTTTATTGCATTAACCTTCTCATAAAAGACTACAATATCCTCTAGCACTAGAAGCGTATATAAGGCTATTTACTACAACAGGTTCTATACATTTCTTATATTGTGTGAGTCTTGCTTAATTATGCTTTATTACATAACTATTAAATCCGCAAAGTATGTACTGATATAGGCAATAGATAAGCGTATCTCATAAATCCAGCATGATTATAGTGCTGGTAACGTTAAGGGATGAATATATATCCTCTAGTTATGCAACGAAGCATATTATAATAGTAAGCAAGGGAGTAGAGAGTAAGATGAAGGCTAGAAAGGCAATAATTATGGGAGCTGCTGGAAGAGACTTTCATAACTTCAATGTCTTCTTCAGGGATAATCCAGCATACAGAGTAATTGCATTTACAGCAGCACAGATACCATATATAGAGGATAGAGTTTATCCTCCAGAGCTTGCTGGCTCTCTATACCCTCAAGGTATACCCATCTACCCTGAGCATATGCTTGAAGAGTTGATAAGGCAGCATAGTATAGATGATGTGTTCTTCTCATACAGCGATGTATCCCATGAGCATGTAATGCATATAGCATCAAGGGTACTTGCTGCTGGAGCATCATTCACACTCTTAGGTCCAAGGGATACCCAACTTAAGGCAAGGAAGCCAGTTATTGCTGTAGTTGCAACGAGAACAGGGGCTGGCAAGAGCACCATAACTAGGCTTGTAGCAGATGTTATAAAGGAGGAGGGGTTGAAGCCAGTGATAGTTAGGCATCCAATGCCATATGGTAGATTCTACCCTGTACAGCACTTTAAGAGCATGGATGATCTATCAAGGTACGAACTTACTCTAGAGGAGGAGGAAGAGTACATAGTGCATCTAGAACATGGGTATGAGGTGCTTGCTGGTGTTGATTATGCTAAGGTGCTTGAGGAGGCTGAGAGGCATAGTGATATCATATTATGGGATGGGGGGAACAACGATATGCCATTCTATAAGGCAGAGCACACAATAGTTGTTACAGATGCTACAAGGGCAGGGCATGAAATGCTCTACCATCCTGGAGAAGCAAACCTTAGAGGAGCAGATACCATAGCCATAAATAAGATCAACCTCGTTGATGAATCTACAGTCAAGGGTATAGTTGAGAGGTGTAATGCTATAAACCCAGATGCACGCATCTTCCCTGTAAGGTCTGAAGCATACATTGATGCTCCAGATAGAGTGAGAGGTAAGAGGGTTGTAATAGTTGAGGATGCACCGAGTGTAACACATGGTGAGATGCGTGAGGGTGCAGGCTCATACATTGCTAGGATGCTCAACTGTAGTATAGTAGATCCAAGGGCTTATGCTGTAGGTTCTATAAGGGATTCTTACAACAAGTATCCATGGATAGGCAATGTAGTACCAGCACTAGGCTACAGCAAGGAGCAGATGCTTGAACTTGAGCATACCCTTAATGCTGCTGATTGTGATGCTATAATACTTGCTACACCAGCAGATATAACAAGGAGGCTAAGGATAAATAAGCCAGTTGCAAGGGTAAGGTTCACTGCTATAGATGCTAACAAACCTGGGTTGAGAGAGCATCTGAAGGATGTTGTTATGAAGATGATACATAAGCATGGATGATCCAACAATTAAGTGATTGCAGTGGTATTAGTTATCTGTTTATTAATAGGTTAGTTAGTTGGTTGGCTAGTTGGCTGGCATAGCATATGCTATAAATAGTTAAGAGCAAATAATAAAGATGTGGGGGGCAAGAACAACAAGAACATAGACAAGGCTGCATCTATACTGAACTACATACTAGCCAACATGGGAGATATGAACGATGGGCTTAGTGATGATGAGGAGATAGAGTTCATGTTATACCTAACAGAGAGGGTTGCCAAACTCTATGATGTTGATGTTGAGGAGTTGATCAAGGTACAGGCCATACACATACGTGAGGCTAAACTTGTGGTAAAGATGCTTGGGGAGTTCTTTGTGAGTGTGAAGAAATAAGAATATGGCATGTATCATTACCTTAGCCTAGTAGTCATAACCATCACTTGTCTAACAGGACTTTGGTGCGATCGGCGGGATTTATAGTTTTCTGTTCAAATCTTTATAGATTTCATATCTGAACAAGGTCCAAAAGGCTAAGAACGATATAGAAGTAACTAATATTTATATTTGTCTCTAGTTGCTCCTATTACTACTGTTATTGCTACTACTATTATTACTACTATTGCTATTGCCATTTGATCTCTAATCCGTTGTACCTTCAGAGGGTACAACGGTTACGCTAGCGATATCGTTAACGATATCAGTATTACTTTTGTTATTGTCAGTGAAGGAGAAAGAAGAAGAGGAGGAAGATAGGAAGACAGCATCCTCTATTATATTGGAGCATTGCTAGCACCTTAACCTATCCCCATTCCTTGCCCTTATCATCAATAGATAATCGTTATTGTTGTTACTCTTCAAGTAAATGAAGTGTTGTACTTTGCTGTCAATGCCGTCAACAAGGCTACTTTGCTATCGATGCAGGCTAATACAAGTAGTATGGTAATGCGCTAGCAGTAGTTTCTGCCTTATCATATCAGCATAAGCATAGAATATACAGTTCTTGCTATATCATGCTTCCTTAGATGAGGCTATGCTTAATATCTTCTCTGACCTTTGTTTAGCATGTAAGGCAAAGAGGATGCTAGTATTACTAGTGGTATTGGTAGTATTAGTATAGGTAAGGGTTATTATGGTCATAATAATAGTAGTAATCTTCCTATACAACTAGCATTATAGAAGTGTATGGCATAATGAATGTGTATAGTTATGGTTGCTGAGTTACATACTATGAGTCACATACTATCTTATATAGAAGCTCTGCTATATAATATTAATGAAGAGAAGTGATGTGAATAACAACTTCAACAAAGTAGGTGGATCAAAGAAAAGAAGAGAGACAGTAACATCCGCTACACTTCTAGGTATGGTATTTGTACTAGCATCTATAACAACACCATTTTATGGAATAGGAAACAGTAACAGTGCCTATGCACAAGGTTCAGATCAAATAGTAGACTTCAATGGAGATGGTTATGAAGATATTGCAATAGGTGTACCATTTGAGGAGTTCGGAACATTAACAGATGCTGGCATTATTAATGTGTTATATGGCTCATCCTCAGGCTTACAGGCATCATCACCAGCAGATCAGACATGGAGCCAAGATACTTCTAGTGTAAAAGATGTAGCAGAAGATTTTGATTACTTTGGCTGGTCACTAGCTGCAGGTGACTTCAATGGAGATAGCTACACAGATCTAGCAGTAGGTGTGCCAGCCGAGAATGTAGGTAGTATAACAGATGCTGGAGCTGTCAATATACTGTATGGCTCATCCTCAGGCTTACAGGCATCATCACCAGATGACCAGATATGGCATCAGGATACTTCTAGTGTAAAAGATGTAGCAGAGATCGGAGATAACTTTGGCTGGTCACTAGCTGCAGGTGACTTCAATGGAGATGGTAAAGATGATTTAGCAGTAGGTGTACCATTTGAGGATATAGGTAGTATAACAGATGCTGGAGCTGTCAATATACTGTATGGCTCATCCTCAGGCTTACAGGCATCATCACCAGATGACCAGATATGGCATCAGGATACTTCTAGTGTAAAAGATGTAGCAGAGATCGGAGATAACTTTGGCTATTCTCTAGCTACAGGCGACTTCAACAACGATGGTAAAGATGATTTAGCAGTAGGTGTGCTAGCCGAGAGTGTAGGTATTATAACAGGTGCTGGAGCTGTCAATATACTGTATGGCTCATCCTCAGGCTTACAGGCATCATCACCAGATGACCAGATATGGCATCAGGATACTTCTAGTGTAAAAGATGTAGCAGAAGATTTTGATCTCTTTGGCTATTCTCTAACTACAGGCGACTTCAACAACGATGGTAAAGATGATTTAGCAGTAGGTGTACCATTTGAGGATATAGGTAGTATAACAGATGCTGGCATTATTAATGTGTTATATGGCTCATCCTCAGGCTTACAGGCATCATCACCAGATGACCAGATATGGCATCAGGATAGTCCTAACGTTGATGGTGTAGCAGAAGACACTGATTTCTTTGGTTGGTCACTAGCTACAGGCGACTTCAACAACGATGGTAAAGATGATTTAGCAGTAGGTGTACCATTTGAGGATATAGGTAGTCCCACCATATTTGAAGCTGGTATAGTACAGGTATTGTATGGCTCATCCTCAGGCTTACAGGCATCATCACCAGCAGATCAGACATGGAGCCAAGATACTTCTAGTGTAAAAGATGTAGCAGAGACCAATGATTCATTTGGTTGGTCACTAGCTGCAGGCGACTTCAACAACGATGGTAAAGATGATTTAGCAGTAGGTGTACCATTTGAGAGTGTAGGTAGTGTATTAGATGCTGGAGCTGTCAATATACTGTATGGCTCATCCTCAGGCTTACAGGCATCATCACCAGATGACCAGATATGGCATCAGGATAGTCCTAACGTTGATGGTGTAGCAGAGAGTGGAGATCAACTTGGTTATAGACTCTAGGTTCACCTTCTATTTATTTTTGGTAAGTAAATGAATCATCCTGTAGATATAGTTGATATCTCATTATCCATAATATTAATTATAAGAAATAAGACAACCACTGCTTTGTTACATAACTAGTATATCACTTATCTATATGCTATATTGCTATCATCCCTTATAAGTCCATACCTCCTTAGTACTGCTTCCCTCTGATCTGAACTTGCTAGATGTATGTATCTATTCCTTATAGGAGAACATTTCCTCCAATTCCCATATATCACTTATAGATGAGCCATACTCCTTCTCTACATGCGTTAATGCTGTATGCCTTATCAGATACAACCATACCCTCTTCCTTATACCTGCCTCCCTCCCTTGCAAGGTCCTTTATGAACCTCCTTAACCTTGGTAGGATATCCTGCCCTTTGGTCTTGAGTACCAGAGATATGCAGATGGATCATCCTTTGCAGGATGCTGCTCATACCAATCCCTTAATGCACTGTATGAGAGCACAAGTGTGAGTGTCTTTACCGGTCTTACCCTTCGTGGTAATCTCAACATACCCCTCATGGAATACTATATCACCTATACGCATATTCAAGAGCTCAGATGGTCTTGAGGCAAACTCATACATTACATATAATAGCGCTCTATCCCTTGCTGGATACCTGCTCACTCTTGCTACCGCATCAACAAGTTTAAGGAACTCCTCCTTGCTGAGGAGGTCTGTAGCCCTTACAGTCTCTTCCCTCATAGCCTTCCTATTGTAGCGATCTGGCTTTATGTGCGCTGCCTCCTTGCAGTAACTACCTTCACCCTCTGCAACCTCCCTATGCTTTGCATAGTGCACTAGCCTCTTAAGAACCCTCAATGCTACTGCTATAGTTGCATTGCTCCAACCTCTGTTGTTTATTACTGCAAAGGCTATCCTGTCATATCTCCTTTAGCAAGATCCTCTAGCCTCTTCTCTATCCCAAGCCTCTTCATGATCTTGAGTACTTCGTAGGAGAACTGGGCATATGTTACAACTCTACCTATCTTTATACCATGTATGAATAGTGCGTTAATAAAGCCCCTAACAGTCTCCTCATCAGTGTTGTTGCTTACCTCTCGCTCTATCCTACTTAAATGGTAGGTTAGGCGTCTATGATATCCATAGATATCTTCTACTGCTTCTGCTATATCAACAGGTGTAACAGTAGCAATAGTATCGATAGTACTAACAGCAGTGATATCAGCAGTGGTATCAGCAGTACCGCTATTACCCCTTAATCCATTATCCTCTCTCCTTCTAGCCTTTTTGCTGTACACCTTCGATCCAATATATAAGTATGCGGTGGCCGGGATTTGAACCCGGGTCAGCAGCGTGGCAGGCTGCTGTCCTAGACCATGCTAGACGACCACCGCAGATGGCAATGCAGATTTGCATGCTCTTTATTTATAACTTTTTCAAATCCTGCCTCTTCACAACCACATACCTAGTTCATTATAAAGAGATAAATAGACTATCGTTACGAGTCTTTACCCATATGAATAGGATAAGGAGGATAGCCATGCAGTTGCTCGAGAGGTATGATGGTATGTTCAGCACTGACTTTGAGAGCAACAAGGAGTTGCTTGATAAGATAGCAATCTTTAGATCTAAGGAGTTGAGGAACGAAGTTGCAGGTTATATAACAAGGCATATAATGAGGAAGGCTTCTGCTCAGACAACTACAATGGATGAGAAGGATAAGGAGGATGAGGTTGGTGATGGTAGTAATAGTAGTAATATAGAGAACGAGGGTGTAGAGAAGGCTAATACTGTTGCTGATGATACAGCATGATAGATATAAGAAGAAGATGACGGTATGGTTAAGATTAAGGTAAGATTACTTGGAGGTGTTAAGAGATTGCTAGGAAGAGATGTTATTGATCTTGATGCAGAGGGCGAGGTGATCACTCTAAAAGACTTGCTTGCACTCTTGGCATCCATGAGTATGAATAGAGATGCAAATGGCTTACTTGCTCCAAGCAACCTGCTCGTTGTTATAAATGGGAAGGAAGCCTCACTCCTTGGAGGGTTTGATGCGGTTATAAAGGATGGGGATCAGGTTAGCATCCTAACAGTTGTACATGGTGGTTGCTTATAGTATGATATTAAGGTTGATCAACGATGAATATGTTTATCATGTAATGCTCATCTACATTACTGTAGATCTCTCGCTTGAAGAGCCAGAGGAGTTTGTTAGAAGGCTTAGGGCTCTTGCTACTGAAGAGAAAGAGAATGGTATCATTGTACAGGTTGTAGATGCAGATAGCATTGCTGGCAGAGATCATCTCCTAGAGGTTCTTGCTCAATCACTTGAGGCTGAGAGAAGGTCATGCATGCTAGCAAAGAGGGTTGAGGTTGATATGATACTGAGGTTAGCATGTACAAGGCAGATATCAGATGCTATAGAGAGGGTTGGGTTGAAGAAGGAGAGCGGAAAGGCACTACTTGTAGCAGTAGTACGTGAAGAGGATGCTTATGATAGTAGGAGCATGAAGGAAGATGATGTGGGTGGAGAAGATGATGGAAGAAGGAAGGGAGAGGAGTGGAAGGAGGAGAAGAATGATGACAGTAGTAGTTACTACTATAACCTCCTCATATCATTCAAGGATAGGCTGAAGGCAGTGGATGGGGTGAAGAGGGTGTATGACGATGAGGTTGAGGTTGGACTAAGAGGAGAAGGGGAAGAGAAAGAGAAGGAGGAGAAGGAGGAGAAGAAGAGTACTGTATATGAGCATCTAGCAAGTATACATGGGATAAGTGAGCAGGAACTAACCTCATGTATAAGTAGCAATAAACTCGTTAGCATACTTGCAGAGAGGGCAAACCTTCTACACAGATGAGTCTGCTAACGAGCGTTTAACCTTTATGCTACTGAATACATCATCATACTTGAGCACTGCTACCCCTGTAACCTTACCTACAACCTCTATGAGCACTAGCCAATCATAGTTGGTGAGATCTACACGCCTATCTATCCTTGATGCTACTGCCTTTATAATCTCCATACTATGAAGGCTATGCATCATCCTCTTCTCAACCGTTATCCTAAAGCTCTCATCCTTGCCTATCTTCAATGATGCTAACTCACTGCAAGCATCGCTTATCTCCTCTACACTTGTATTCACTACCTTCTCAATAGGGATGAGTCTTAGTATATACCTTATCCTCCATGGCTCATCCATAGCAATGCTCCTAAGCGATCTAACAACCTTGAATGGATCTATGCTGGATCTGCATGCAAGCAAGCCTGAGATCCCTGTATACCATACATCTACAAGCCCAACCTTAGCCTCTCCTTCATCCTTGAAGAGTTCATGCATGAGCGTTACCATCTCATCCCTAGCATCCCTCTCTGCATGCCTGTAAGTTGTTAGTAGCATGTTAAAGTCAGATCTCTTCAATATCTCTCCCCTCTCACTCTCCTCCCTCCTTCTTCTCCTCTTCCTCTTTACCTTTTTCTTCTCCTTCTCCCCTCCTACCCCTCCTCCTACTACTATTCATACCATAAAATTTACTCATGCTAACATATCTCTCATCTGTACTCCATGAGACACCTCTCCAACTCCTCCCTTGCTATAGCCCCTTCCCTTATAATCATACCCTTCTCTACATCATATACTGTCGATGCCTTGCCAATATTTGCTTCTCCACAGTCAAGTATAGCGTCCAACCCATTAAGCATAGCCATGACCTGCATTGCGTTTACTGCTGGACTCATACCAGATGGGTTTGCGCTAGTACCTACAAGCACACCATTGCATAGGCTTATTAGCCTCAATGCATGCTCATGATTTGGTACCCTAACCCCTACCTTTCCATCCTTTACTATCCTGCTAGATATCTTAGCATCCTTGAGTCTAGCGAGTATGGTCAATGCTCCAGGCCAGAAGTGCCTTGCAAGTACCAAGGCTCTCTCATCCATGTATGCTATCCTCATAGCATCCTTAACACTTGCACATAATAATGGTACTGCCTTACCTTCTTCCCTCCCCTTTATCCTGAAGACCCTCTCAACAGCATCCTCATTGTATGGATCACAGCCCAATCCATACACTGTATCTGTAGGATAGGCTATAACCCCTCCTTCTCTCACTATTGTAGCAGCCCTTGCTATACCCTGTTCATTGCATTGTAGTAGCAATGGAAGCATCTTATATCTAAACCAAAATACTTATTAATAGATTGCTTGCTGGTAAAGAGTCATGCTAGAAGAAGAGGAGATGGAAGAAGAGGAGTTCGATGAGGATTTTGAGGAGGATTTTGAGGAGGATTTTGAGGAGGAAGATTACGACTATGAGGAAGAGGTAGAGGAGGAGTACTAACTATCGCTATATTTTTATTAATTATTATCCCCATCACCATTATTATTATATCCTACTATCCTCACTATCCTCCTAGTTAGCGTATATACCGTGAGAAGTATGGAAGAGATTCCAGATATCTTGATGAGACCTGCTAGATAGGTATAGTATGCACTATAGAATATCATACCATACCAGCTTATGAACTCTGCTACTGCTAGAAGTGTTATCCCTGCTGCTATAATCATGGATGTAGCCTTCCTACTTGCTAGAGAGAGCATCATGCACTGTGTTGAGCCATACACTATAAGCATGAATGCTATTGCCTTTGTAACATACTCTAATGAGTTACCAGGGATTGTGAAGAATGGGTATATGGAGAATGTAAGAAGGATTAGCAGTGGTACCATGTACTTGAACCCCTTCTGTACACTGTATGCTAGTGCAATGAATGCATAACCTATAGTGCTTAAGGTTGTTGATACCATGCTATATGCATCTATGTATAGTTCTGCTATACTCATCATGAAGCCCAAGCCTATTGAGATGAACGCTATAGATAATCTTAGCATGGTAGGGCTCTTGGTTATGGTATAACCTTTGTACGTGAGCAAGCCTAAGGCTATGCCAAGTAACATCCCAAGAGCATAGATGATCATAAACATGTCTGCTTCCTCAACCACTCCTCTTCAACTCCTATGCTCCATCTAGCCTTCAGCCCATCTATCTACCTACCTACTCTAATCTATCCTCTTCTTGCTCATTAACTTTACAATTATCTCATAACTTGTAATCGTTCAGCACATCCCTGTACCTTGGATCAGTGTAGGCTAGTATCCTAACATACTCCCCATAGGTCACATCTAGCATACACTTATCACACTTTACACGAGAGAAGTTATCCTCCAACACAGCTATTGAGCCACACTTGGGGCATTTAACACGCATATACTATACTCGGTGAAGAAACTAATAACGGTTTTGCCTTGTTGGTATTGAATGAGGGAAAGGATGTATATAGATGGTGAGGAAAGAAGAGAGAAGAAGAAGGTAATTATGATGATGAGGATGATGAAGATGATGAAGAAAGCATCTCAAGCATCTGTATATATCCTCTTACCATCTTATAATTATGGCTAGTTAATTCTATGGCTAGGTAAAGATACTCATCCATAAGGTAACAATATATAATAAGCATAAGCACCAACCCATGATATGGTAAGATGTGTAAAGTGTGGTAGCGAGATAGATGAGAGCATAGAGAGGGATGCTAGGGCAAAGAGCTATGGTAGTTGCAACAACTGCTGGAATGAATGGACTAGGTATAGCATAATGGTAATAAACGATCTCAGGCTAGATATGTCTATACCAGAGCATAGGCAGATGCTTAAGAGGTATGAGAGGATATTCTTTGGGTTGGAGCAGATAGGGCAGGGTATGAGGGATGTAAGCAAGGAGGAGGAGAGGGTTCCAGATAAGAAGTGATTTGTATTATCAGCAATACTGTATATACCAGAGAGATGAAGAGGCATAAACCTAGATAATAAGATCAAATGATAAGATAAGATCAAGAATGCAAGCCTACTTCCCTTAGAACGTTCTCTGGTATGCTACTCAACAGCGTCCTCTTGCTCTCCTCATCCATCTCTTGAAGTACACGCTTAATACTTGCTACCGTTGCACCCCTCACATCCACATCAAGGGAGTTTAACACATGCAGTAATGGGGCAAAGTCTATCCTTGCTACTTTGCTTGCATTGCTAACCATGACTCTAGCGTATATGCTGAATATGCTATTCCTCCTCTCATCACCGAACTCGTGGAGCAGTTCAAGCCAGGTCTTGAAGAGCCTTGCTACAGTACCCATCTCCATGCTTGGAAGAGCATCTACAACATTCCTTATCATCTCTACCTTATCCTCCTCTTGGAGTGTGAAGAACTCATTAAGCCTATTCCTCATCATAGGCTTTCTGAGGAACTCTGGGAGTCCAGCGAGTATGTATATTATGTTCCCAGCATAGTTTGGAGTACTCTTATTACTAGCATCATCTACAACCCTCATCTCTCATGTTATAAACCCATAATGGTTATATCTCTTTTCCTTTTACCATCTACATCCGATGATAAGTAGTAGGGAGAGGGAAGGTATAGAGAGAGGGGGTGAGGTAAGAAGGGATAAGAGTATACTTGTACTCTGCATAGATAGGGATGATGATATAGGCTCAAAGGCAGGTATAGGTACACCTGTAGTAGGCAGGGATGAGTGCATAAACGCTGGTGTAAGGCTTGCTATAGAGGATCCAGAGGATGCAGACTCTAATGCTATATTTGCTGCTGTCAAGGTGTATGAGGAGTTGGTAAGCAAGGGCTATAAGAGTGAGATAGCCCTGCTCTCAGGCTCATATAGGAGAGGTGTTGAGGCTGATGAGAGGATAGTGAGCCAGTTGCATAGTGTGCTGAAGAGGTTTAGTGCTGATGCTGTTGTTATGGTATCTGATGGTTCAGATGATGAGTCAGTGCTCCCAGTGATACAGGGTATAGTGCCAGTTATATCTGTGCAGAGGGTTGTAATAAAGCATAGCAGGAGTGTAGAGTACTCATACGCATTACTTGCTAGATACCTAAGGTCCTTGATATATGATCCTAGATACTCCAAGTTCTTCCTAGGCATACCTGGTGCACTCCTACTTGCAGGGGGACTCTCTATAGTACTCAACCTTGCAGACTACGCATTACCTATGCTCTCAATAATACTTGGAGCGATATTCCTCGTTAGGGCATTCGATGTAGATAGAACATTGCTTAGCATAACAAAGAGCACAACGCCATCAAACTTCGTCAGGGTATTCTCCATAGTAGCAGGTATAATAATAGTTATAGCATCTCTAGAGACAGGATACGTTAACGTGCAGGGCATGCTTGAGGGACATGATGCATTGAACATAATCTTGAACAAGGATATAATAACAGCATTCCTCATCAACATGCTCCCCCTACTCTGGATAGGTATAGGTGTTATACTTGGAGGCAGATTATTGAGCAATATCTTCAGGAGTAGCATAAAGGCCATAAGTGATGCATTAAGGTTGGTAGTACTTGGGCTCTTCTATATACCAGTACAGCAGTTGATACTCATGATCAAGGGGGAAGCAAATCCATTCAGTCTAGTCTCATCCCTACTCCTAGGGTTTGCTGTAACACTGATAGCAGTAACGCTTGTGTATGAGTACTACAGGAAGAGAGCATCATCAACAACCAAGGCAAGTAAGAATACTACTAGTAGTAATAGTAACAGCAGTAATGCTAGTGATGTTGATGAAGTAAATTATAAGGATGATTGAAGGTAGTTATGGTAGATAGGTAGGTAGATAGGAAGGTATGCATACTACTAGCAGGCATCTAATTAATAATATACAATGAACCAACACATACCTATAATTACATATAAAATATATAAAAAGTATCATTACAGCATTATATATGCTAGAAGAGAGATCTGCTGGAGCGGTACTCTTCCGTCTACAGGATAGAGAGCCTATATACCTTATCCTGCACTACCATGCTGGGCACTGGGACTTCCCTAAAGGTAATATAGAGCAGGGGGAGGATGAGTTGAGTACTGTGAAGAGGGAGATAAGGGAGGAGACATGCATAGATGATGTTGAGTTCATCCAAGGGTTCAGGAGGATGGTTGAGTACATGTATAGGAGGGCTGGGAGGTTGGTGCACAAGGTTGTTGTATTCTATCTTGCAAAGACAAGCAAGGATGAGGTTAAACTATCGTATGAGCATAACGATTACAGATGGGGTAGGTTTGATGATGCCCTAAACCTCCTAACCTACAACAACTCAAAGATAATACTCAGGGATGCTGATGAGTTCCTTAGAGGCATATTATCCTCGTGATATTGAGGATATCCTAGCAAGTCTTGATGCCTCTCTTACTGGATCATCAGCACCAAGTATGCTTCTACCAACTATTATGTAATCTGCCCCATTGCTCAACGCTGCTGATGGATCTCCTCCTTGAGCACCGCTCCCAGGTGAGAATATAGCAACATGCATATGAGCATCTTCAATGTATGCTCTACACTCCCTTATCATCTCTGGTCTAGTTGCGCCTACAACTATACCATCTGCACCTGCTGCTAGAGCCCATCCAAGGAATACCCTGTATATGCTTGTGGATGGAGAAGGAGAGTGTTGCTGTAGTTGCATTTGCACATCCCCTCCCTGCTGTTGTTGCTTCTGTTGCTCATCCTCCTCCTGCTCTTGCTCCCCATGCACTATCTTTATACGCATACCATAACTACTCTCAGCACCCTTATGGCTCATATACACAAGTGCTATAGCACCCATACCTCTACTATGTGCATTGTGTATAGCATCCTTCAATGCATCAAGTCCAATTATCGGGTTGATTGTTAGAGCATCAAAGTTAGACTCTGCTAGCTTATCAATTGCAACCTTGTTAGTGCTAGGGATATCGTTCAACTTGATATCTGCTATGCTCTGTAGCCCATGTGAGTGGGCACGATCATTTATATACTTTACATCATCCATGCTTAGAGGAAGAAGGAGGTGCATGTTCATCTTTACACTGCATATGTATCCTGCTAGAGCATCTATTATTGAGCATACCTTCTCAACTCGTACATCATTGGATAGGTCTAATGCAAGCACTATCCTGCTACCATCATGCTCCTCTACAGATGCACTAAGCCTCTTCAGGAATATGGATGTGGGCGTAGGTGTAGGTGTAGGTGTAGGGGTTGATGCATGTATAGGATTGGGCATGTACCTAGCATTATTACTGTTATTATACTTGCTATGACTCATCTCCTCACCTTACCGTTCATACCTGCTGATCCCTAACCCTTATAACCTTCATGTATATGTATCCATGCCCATCTATATCGTTTGTGAACTCTGGCTCTTCCCCGCTCTGGCTAGAGTACCTTACAAAGTTACCCTCTGGCATCTTATCCAGAACTGTATAGCAGAAGTATGGGGTACCATCCTCATTGCTATTCATGAACATGCCTACTACTATCATTCCATCTGCTTTAGCATCCTTGCCCTTATCCTTGCCTTTGCCATGTATGTAATGCCTCTTCATTAGGAATAGTGGTGTCAAGACCTCTTCTCTCATATACCTATAGAGTACCAACTTTGCTAAACTGCCTAGGTTACTCATCACTATACTCTCTGTATGCATCTCCCTCCTACCCTTGAGCATCCTCTTTGGCATCTCCTCAACCCTTATTATTGGAGCATAGGAGTATGCTGGGTTATTTGCTGCATTGACCATATTGATCTCCTCATTACCCATGTAAATCCTGTATGCAATGAACTCTCCAGAGCATTCAGCATTAACATAGCAGAACAATGGCCTTGCTAGACCTACATTTATGCCTACTGCTAACACATCCATATTCTCTAGCCTGAACGCATAAACAGGCAACGATACAACCTCTAGTGCAGATGCTAGCCTTGCAAGATCGTTAATGCTTGCTAGTTGCATGTAGTAGGGTATCTTCACCAGAAGCATAAATATGGAAGAGTAATTAAAGGGTTACATCCATAGAGCAAGAGATCATCATATAGGCTGTCTGAACCTAAGAACTACCTTGCTGCTATATAGGATGTATATATCGCCATCGTCCTTATCTACATCCATACCACTTATCGGTTTATATGGATCTTTATATAACAGAGAGAGTGGATATGAGCATGCTTGTTGATCTGCTGGATAACATATTCTTCCCCATGCTGCAACCAACTTACCACTACCATCTATTGCATCATCACCACCATCATCATCAACATCCATAACAATCACGCTAGTTGTTGTTGCTATGTAGATGTATCCCCTGTCATCAACATCCATATCCACTATAGCATCGATTGAGTGATTAGGGGTCATGGGGTTGATGAAGTTTAGTTTGCCTACAAACCTTCCGTCATGCTTGTTGAATACCTGTATCCTCCTATTATACTCATCAATAACATACAACTGCTCATCTGCAAGTGCACTGTTTCCTATGCTATAGAACTGTATATCTCCACGCTTTAATGGTCCACTACTATCAGGATCGCTACAGTTAGTACCAGCAGGTACAGGCTCCTCCCACTCTATCTCAAGACTCCATCTACCATCTGGATTACGCTTGTAATGTGGTATAACATAACCATAGATGGTACACTTGGTTGTGATCCATAATCTCTTAAGAATAGTACCATCCTTCATTATGGCTATACCATCGTTAAGTACAACATAGATGTAACCTTCATCATCTATCTCAACATCCATCACATAGCTGCCCAGTGTTGAGCCTAAGAAGTACTCTTCCAACATATGTCCATCCTCATCATAAACCTTAACCTTATCCTTCAGGAAGAGTGCAACCTTACCATCTCCATAAGCAATACCACTCTTCCCCAATTCTTCAAGACCATACTCCTCGCTTGCAACTGCTGTCCATTCGCCAACCTTAACTCCATCATCTTTATTATACTTGTGTATCTTGATCTCGTCATTACTATATAATGCTATGAATATGTTATGCTTACTTACTGCTATATCGTGTGCTTCACTCTCTATATGTTTATACTTGTATACATTCCATACATAATCAAGTCCATTGCCATTACTCCTATGTACCTTTATTGTACGTATACCATTAGAACTGTTCTCTATTATGTAGATAGCATCATCGCTAACAGCAAAGTCTATAATAAAGTCTATAGTACTACTAACAACATGATCATCTATCCTATTAACAAGCAAACCTGAATCTGTAAATACATGAATAATACCCTTAACATCAAGTACATATACATAGCCTCTATGGGCTCTTATCTCTTCTGGATAGTTATCTGGGTATAGGCTATCGTATATGATCCAACTTGTCACTATCCTTCCATCCTCATCTAACTTATACACTCTATCAACTTTATCATGTCCGCCTAGTACATACAGATTATCATCTTCATCTATTGCAATATCTGCGATTATATCTATCTCACTATTGCATGGATCTACATATGTAGCAATAAACTTACCATCGCTGCTGAACCTCTTTATCTCATTATTACCAACAACTACAACATCACCATTGCTGTATGCTGCTATCATATTATTAATTAGAGGAAAGTAATCTTCATTATAGTAATCTTCATAGCAATTCTTTGCATGTACTGGTTTTGTCCATGTCTTCATCAATTCACCATCCTTGCTGAATATAGTAAGGAGATTATAGTTTAAAATTAGTACGTAGATGTTACCATTACTATCAACAGTAACAATATTATCTGAATTATAATAGTAGCCAAACGAGAATGGATAGAATATATCGATGTCTCTACCTATCCCAATTGAGAATATCTCTCTACCATTGGTATCGAACTTGACTATCTTGTCTGTAGCACTAACTATTATTATATTACCGTCTTTATCGGTGAAAATGTCTACAGGGTATATATCGCTATAATCATAACCCTGATTATCTATAGCAATGTATGAGCCATCGAACATGTACTGTCTTGTCTCAGAACCATTGAACAATGTATGTGATATACGCTCATCAACAAGTTTGTTGATCATCTTTATCTGCTCAACAAGGGATGAGTTCATGTCCTTAACCCTATCGTTAAGATCTGCTATCTCCTTGTTCTTTGAGTCAACCTCTATAGATTCGAATACATATAGTATTAACAATACGCTAGTAATTACAAGAATTATATGTGTTCTAGCAACTCTACCCATATTTATAAATAGAGAGGGTTAAGATATATAAATGATGAGATATGTTGGTTGCTGTAGTAGAAGGGTTACATGGCAGGAGTATGCAAGGTTATTCAATGCCATAGAGGTTGATAGCACGTTCTACAAACTTCCTAGGATTAAGACAGCAAGGAGATGGTTTGAGAGCACATCTAACATAGTAAGGTTCTCCATAAAGGCATTCCAGTGCATAACCCATCCAGCAGGTATAACATGGAGGAGAGCAGGTGCACAGAGACCAACTAGCAATCTTGAAAGATATGGGCATCTCAAGCCTACTGAAGAGAACTTTATGTTATGGGATGCAACACTAGCAGTATGCAAGGCAGTTAATGCAAGACTATGCTTGCTACAGTTACCTCCATCATTTGAGTGTAATGATGAGCATGTTAACAATGCTATAGCGTTCCTCTCAAGCATAAGGAGAGATGGTATAAGCATAGGTATAGAGTTGAGGAATAGATCATGGATGGTTGAGGAGAATAGAGGTAAACTGCTTAGCATACTTGATAGGGGTGTTGTACATGTTACAGATCCATTCACTTGGATTCCATTACTAGTTGGTAATATTGCATATCTTAGGATGCATGGCAAGTTATCGATTAAAGGTAATACGATAAGATATGATTACTCACACATATATAGTGATGATGAACTTGTAAGGCTTAAGAATATTGTAGATGCTCTATCTGCTGATGAGATCTTCATAATGTTCAACAACATAAACATGCATGATGATGCTTTACGCTTCAAATCGCTACTGAGTTGATTGATTTGTTCATGCTAAGAGCCAACAGTAGAATCATTGATACTGCATAATACAATAGTAATTGGGAATGCTGGGATTACATATGTGCCTATTATCTCAACCGCAGAGTTACCATTGCTATTGTTATTATTGTTACTGTAGCCATCAACATCATCATCCCTATCTATAGCGATCTCAACTATCCTAACATCAGTTGTTGATGCTATATACTCTTTATGCTCAATAACATTACTACCATCAACAAGTACAGAGAGTCTAGATGGGACATCTATGATATGGGATGGTAATGCAAATATAGCATGAGTACTATAGCCTACATCCATTAGCCTAATAAGCAATGATCTCTTACTAGTATCAACCATAATGCTATCATCTACAACTCTAGCATCTATAACTGCAATTACCAAAGGAGGATCTATGCTTATACATTCACCTTCCACAATACATAATCTAGCAACGCTCTTCTCTTCATACACTGCAACCTCAAGCGTTGTGCTCTGATAAGTGCATATATCTAAACATCTCTACAATGGCTTGTTGCTGTTATCGTATAATAGCCTTGTTCAGTTGGATTGAATTTTACGCTGAAACATCTGACGTGCTGGTTGAGATTGGGATAGACTCGCCGTATGGATCATCAAAAGAGTATGAAGGAGTAGAGAAGATGGTAGATGGTTCTCCATTGTATAGTATGATGCCATTGATATCATATTTCTTCCTGCTATGTAATGCTCCATAGGCTCTATGACTGGTAGAGAGTTATGGGTTGCATATGTATAATCTGCTAGCGGTATGGTTATGGTTATCAATGAAAGTAAGAGGAATAAGTTAAATTAAAAGAGTAAGAGTAGTAAAAGGGTTCATATCAATGCTATACCTCATCACTTCCTTCTATCTATTATATCGTATACATCCTCACCTGTGCCTATTAGTGTAACCTTGAGATTCAACTCATCCTCTATGCTCTCTATGAACCTCTTTGCTTCATTGCTTAACTGCTCATATGCTCTAGCATGTTTGCAATCAGGGAAGAGTACATCTAACTTTGTTACTGCAATCTGAGTTGCACTGTTAAGCATAACAGCCCTCTTGGCTAACCTCATGTTGAATGGTGCTGCCCTCCTCTCCCTACCTGTAACAGTTGCTACTTCAAGCCATCCCCTCCTCCTTGCCTCTTCTCTATCCAATTCACCCTCAAGCATGCCAGAGCCAACCCTAGTAACATAAGCCTTGAATACAACAAGCACATCATCAACCCTTTTTGGACCTATACCAACATCTGAGCATATAGCAGATGCTGTTACATCCTTTGAGGTTACGAATGGGTATGTGCCATGGTATAGGGATAGGAATGTACCTTGTGTACCTTCGATGAGTACATGCTCTCCCTTGTCAAGTGCATCATTAACTAGTTGAGATACATCGCCAGTAAGCCTTGCTAGGCTATCTACATCTTTAGCCAACCTAAGCATCCTTGATGCTCTATCTGCATTTGCTGGACCACTGCCAGAGCCTGTAGTACCTATCATCCTTGAATGCTCCCCAGCTCTATCCATCTCTTTATGCCTCTTCTCTATTATCCCTGCTTGATGATCAACAACAACCTTATCCAATACACCAAACTCTCTCACCTCATTCAAGAGAACATCTGGGTCTATAAGCACACCTGCTCCTATCATTAATCTACATCCCCTGTATGCTACAGCACTTGGGAGCATCCTAACCTTGTATGTTCTACCATCTATGGTGAATGTATGCCCAGCATTTGGTCCAACACCTCCCCTAACTGCTATGCTAGGTTTATCCTTCAAGGCTAGATAGGCTATCACCTTACCTTTACCCTCATCACCAAAGAACCCACCAACAACTACTGTTGAAGGCATCTCTACTCAACCACTACTATCCATATCCTGTTCTATAATATCCTAACCCTTGCTAAGATACAGGATTGAGAAGGTTTATGAGCATGGGAGAGTTCTTGCAATATACATGTAACATATGCATCCTCCTCATCATCATAATAATAATACATAGCCCTGCATACACCTTATAGATTCTATTTATTCTAACCTGAGATGAGTTGTGGCTAGATGAGATATGAATAGTGTCTCACATAATTCATAAATTAATCCGTTTTTATATATGAAAATCATGATAAAATGGTCAAGAAAATATTTAATATCTATCTCATATTATAATTTCAGGTAATTCGTTAAAACTTATATATTATCAATTGGTTAGTAGGATATGCTACGAGAACTCAAGGTGCTTGGCTCATACTCGTTGAACAGGTTGCAGGGTAGGAAGAGTCCTTTGGTTGCAACATTTGCATTAACAAGTTACTGCAACTTCTACTGCCCTATGTGCATATTTGGTGCGTCAGATAAGGAGGCTCAGATGACAAATGCTCTAGAGAATGATCTAAAGACAGAGCAGTGGAAGTATGTGATGAGTAAGGTTGCTCCTCACGTTATATGGAGTATAGTTGAGGGTGGTGAACCAACAACCAGAAGAGATATAATGGAACTGCTACGACATCTTCACTCTATAGGGTTAGGGTTCACGCTCATAACAAATGGCTCCATGCTACACACTTTAGACCTTAAAGAACTTGCATCGTATGGTGTTGTATGCACTAGCATAGACTCTGTTAAGGAAGAGGCATACTGCAAGATAAGGGGTGTATCGCCAAGCATGTACAAGAGGGTCATGGAGAATGTTAGATTGCTGAGCAAGTACAATGTAAAGCGTGCAATAAATACTGTTATAACCAAGTACAACTGCGATGAGTTCATAACCCATGAGTACTTTGACTTCGTTAGGAAGGAGTTGGATGTACATGCTGTGAACTTCTCATTCGTTGAGGATGTCTTCCCAAGCAAGTATAGGCTTGCACCAGATAGGGAGAGTAAGAGCAGGGTAGCAAAGGCTATAATGGATTATGCTAAGAGCCATGATGACCCATTCATAGCAACACCATTCAGATACCTCAAGGATATGATAGAGTATGGTAGAGCAATGTATGATGCATGTGCAACATGGAAGGTTATATTTGTGCAGGCAGATGGTAGCGTTATAGTACCATGCTATAGGTTTGATAGTCCTGAGAATAGGATGAGCATCATTGAGCATAGCATAGATGAGATATACAGGCATAGAGCATGGGAGATAACAGATAGATGCAATGAGTGTGATAGTTTCTCATGTGTATGGTATCTTGCACAGAATCCACTCAATATAGCAGATGCGTACATAAGAGGGCTAATCTCTCTAATCAAGTACTTTGCTACAACTAGAATTGGGTTGAATGCAAAGTAGTGAGTAGATAGGCTAAAATACTGCTACTTAGATGATCACGAAATATAACACATCATATATAATGATGTATATTGAATTAATATTATCATAATAGGTTAATGTAACTTTCTACTCTTGTTTATTTCAAATGAATCTCTGATAGAATTGTTCACATCATAAAACTTGATAACAAGAGTACTACCATTGTTAATAACATCTATGTTCAAGAAACCATATGTGATCAACTGTGTTACTATGTAGTTTGCTCTCCCATTAAATGTATATAATGATTTTCCTCCAGTTCCTACAGTTATATATATCTCCCCTTCATAATCTGGATAGTCTGTAGTGCTCTCATTATATGTTATTACGCTATCATACTTTAATGGTTTTGATCTCTCATAATTATGGTTATGTGCCTGTAATACTAATCTACATTATATTTATCAAACAATGGTTGATATACATCCCTAAAAGATTTTAATGCTTGATGTATTGTTGGAGATGTATACATTGGTTTGTGGAAGTAGACTATTATCCAATCTATTATAGCATTGTTACTTGCATCGTAAAGATCTTTCTTTGCAAAGTTGTATTGAGCAGAACCTATTCCAAATGATGATTCTGTATCCAACACAAGAAAGTGCACGTTATCATAATCAAATGAATAATATGTCTTTGTTATATTAAATCTATTAAGAAGGTCATCTCTCCCTTCTTGATTAAGATTATAGCTTGATCCATTAGGTGTTTCATGATTACCCATTGCTATTGTAGTAGGATTATGCATCTTACTCTCTATGCTTACTATCTTATCATACCAACATGAAGGGGATGTTGTATATGAGTAATCGCCTAAACCTAAGACTAGTTCTGGATTAACATTTGCTATAGCATTAATAACTGCATCTGTGTTTGATGTGCAGCCAAAGTCTCCAACTGCTGCAATATTAAATGTATCAATAGGATATGTACTATTGAAGTAAAAGATTGACCCATCACTAGCAAATACACCATTGCTATATGCATCACTAACCTCTTGAGCATTTAATGCTCTGTTGTATACTCTAACTTCATCTATATCGCCTGTGAAGTATCTGCTATTATCTAATGAATTCTTGCCTATTGTTAATGGAGTATTCCAGTTGTAATCTGGTACTGCCCCATTAGTGCTTAGAGATGATACTAATGAACCATCTACATATAGCCTTAGTGTAGAGCCATCATATGTTAGTACTACATAATGCCATTGTCCATCATTGTATGTATTTGGTGATATGACAAAATAGTCTCTACCATTAGAATCCTCAAACCCTGCTTGTACTTTGCCTATAACACCTTGGTTAGATCCTGTTAGCCATATACCATAGTTCATATCTACAACATTAGAACCATCTGCACCAAACCCTCCCTTGTTTACTATTATTGCTACCTGTGAGTTGTTATTCATGGTTGTTTTGAACCATGCTGATACTGTAAAGTTTGTTGTTAACCTTAGCTCTTGCTTATCAGGTATGCTTACAAAGTTAGAGCCAGTAGCAGTGAAGTATGGTTCATAATGGTAACTACCCTGTGCCATAGCATAATAGCTATTCTGTAATGAACTTATACTCTGAAATAGTAGTATAATTGCTAATATGATTGCAGTACCCTTATACATCAACACACAGTTTAGTAAGGGCGATTATAAGGTTTTAAGTCCAATATGTAACATGTATATAACGTAATATACCGCCTCTATCTATATTAATTTTCTACTACTCTTATCATCCTACCAATCATAGTTAATGATAATATTCATAAACAATATAGCTAGAGGCAATATATAATTTGTAGCTTCTAAATATTTAGAGAGGATCATTTATCACAATAGTATAAATGCACTATAAAGAGTGCATGTTAAGATATCTCATAGAGTTCTCAAAGAGTAGAGATGTGGTGGAATCATAATCCATCCCAAGTGTGTTAGCAACAGCGTATGCAACGCTTATCAAGAATGATGGTACTGCCATCATGTTGTTGAAGCATGAACCGTATCTTACTGGTCCATCAGTCTCTATAAGCACTAGATCCCTTGCAGTGTTGCTTAAGAGCACCTGCTTCTCCTTAGAGTAAACCAGCACTGGTCCATAGGATACATAATAGCCTTTGCTGTTTGCTATAGCAAGCTGCTTCTTGCTTCCAGAGAACCAATGGAGTAATACACCTTTTATCCTGTATGAACTCAAGGTATCTATAACATCATCAACAGCCCTCCTTGAGTGTATAGATACAGGCTTCCCATACCTCTCTGCTATGCTGAGCATCCTCTCAAATACCTTGATCTGTGCCTTGAACTCATCCCCATCCTTTACTATTGCTCTATCAAGCCCTATCTCCCCTATACCTTTGATCCTTGATATGTTTGACTCTATGAATACACATATCTTATCTAGATTATCTTCAAGTAGGTTGTGATCAGCCTTTCCATCACTCCTCTCTTCCTTCCTATCAAGGTTTATACACCATGGATGCAATCCAACGAATGGGATTATAACATCGCTATACTTCCCTGCTAACTCAAGGTTCCTCTCACCAGTATTAAGATCCATAGATACTGATACTGCACTTATACCAAGGTGCCTGAGCATCCCCACAATTGTATCCTCAATACCAGTATAATCATCATCGGTAAGGTGCACATGTGCATCTATCAGCATTACATTAATGGGATAAGATACTTACTATAAATAAATTTTAATACTTCGTTAGGGATATGCTTAGGGATGCCAGAGCAAGATGTTGAGTTAAGCCTTGCCCCAATGTATAGGATAATAAAGAAGGCTGGTGCAGAGAGGGTTAGCGATGATGCTGCAGATGAGTTGAGGAAGGTCCTTGAGGAGGTAGGAATCATTATTGCTAAGCATGCAGTTGATCTTGCTGCACATGCAGGTAGGAAGACCGTTAAGGCTGAGGATGTGAGGCTTGCATCTAAATCTATGTTGAAGATAGGCTGACTATTATTGGCTGATGATATCATATCAATAATTATAATCTGGTCATGGTTTAAATTGTTCATTGTTGAAGTATCCATAGGAATCTGTGGTGGGGTGGCAGAGCGGCTATGCGCCCGCCTGCAGAGCGGGTATACAGGGGTTCGAATCCCCTCCCCACCTCTTCTGGTCTAATATTTTTATTATAATATGGCTCATCAGTATAAGTAACATAAACAATTAGAAAAATTTCACAAACTATGCCTTATGATGAATAATATTTGTTAATTGAGTATCGATAGTGTTCAGATAAGGATGAGAGATGTTTTAAAATCTGCTCTATTCACCTTTATGAGTAGTAGAGTTGATATCTAGTTGCTTTAAGCGTATAACAAGTAGTGTGAAGGTTCTAGCAGTACTAGTATACATCTTGCTTTAGTAAGAAGAAGGTTGCTTATGCTCTAATTTGATATCAATTGAGCCTATAAGCAAATCTATGTAATGATCTTGCTATAAGGTATCATCAACCATAAAGTTTGCTAATGGATGAGCATAAGTATAGATAGAATGTGTATTGCTGTTATAGATGAGGCAACAAAGCTAAGACATATATGTGTATATCTAGCAGGAGATGTAGATAGCAAGAAGGAGTTACTTGCTATCTATATACACTTCATATACTAGGAGTAGTATAGTGCAATTATCTTCTTAAAGGTAATACACCTGTAATAAGAAGGAATATGCTAGATTAATTGATGCTGAAAATGATAGTATAACGTGTTAATGTAATCCTAAGTAGGTTCTTATCCTAACACTATCCAGAAGAACTATCAATATTTTTAAATATATGTTATGGAAGTAGATATAGGTAGGTGATTGGATAAATGCCAACCCATGGATCGATAACAAAGGCAGGTAAGGTTAAGAGTCAGACACCAAAGTTACAGGCTAGACCAAAGGTAAGCCCTCCACCAAAGGTAAGGAACAGATCAAATTATATTAAGAGGTTCAAGTACAACAGAAAGCCAGGCCAGAACTGGGAACTCATGGGCTCTGCCTCAAGCTCAAGGTGAGTTAGTCTATCCATTAAAGATATAGCATCAGTAATAGATCTATCATCATCCTACATATCTCACATGCACATAGCCAGATGTGACCTTCTTTATCATCCCATCACTCTTAACTAGTAGTGAGCCATCATCATCCACATCTATTGCTACACCCTCTATAGTTAAGGCATCATTACCCTCTCCTTCTATAACACGTACAGGACCTAGCATTATAGTTGCCCTTATAGCAGCAAGCATCTCATCCTTGTATGCTAATCTGGAGTAGATATGCTCAAGTTCCCTCAGCAGTGATGCAAGTAACCTTACCCTATCCACAGCCTTACCAAGTTCATGCATAAGGGATGTGGAGCCATAGTAATGACTCTTATCAGCATAACCAATCATACGCTCTATGCTATCTATGCTCACATTTGCGTTTACCCCTATCCCTACAACAGCATAGTTGATAGCATCATGCTCTATGCTCATATCTATTAGTATGCCTGCAACCTTCTTGTAGTTGATTATAACATCGTTGGGCCACTTTATCCTAGCAGCAAAGTTAAATTTACCATTGATGGTATTGCATACAGCAAGTGCTGTTGCAAGAGAGAATAGCGTCACATCCCTAACACTGATCCTTGGCTTTATGATTAAGGAGAACCATACACCTCCATCTGGCGATATCCATCGCCTTGAGGCTCTACCTCTACCCCTGCTCTGCCTCTCTGCAACAACAAGTATAGAGTCTCTACCCTGCTCAGCAAGCCTCAACGCTACATCCTGAGTTGATTCTACCTCCTCGTAGTAGATTATCTCCTTTACCATATCAAACCTCCCAAGCTCAAGCATTATCTCCCATGGATAGAGTTTATCTGGTCTGTGAACAAGCATATACCCAACTCTAGGCTTTGCATCTATTCTATAGCCATACCTCCTCCTCAGCATTGATATGTACTTCCATACAGCCTCTCTAGATATGTCAAGTGCCCTACTGATATACTCACCAGACACATACTTCCCTTCCTTCTCTTCACCCCCTTCCCCTTTACCCTCTCTAAGCATGCTTAACAAATCCCTAAGCCTAGACCTCTCGCTCTCAATTATCATCATACATACATACATACATACCATCTAGAGATATATTTAACTTGGTCATCCATTAACCAAGGTATATGGAGAGGGATAACTACTCTGATGATGAGATAAAGAGCATACTCTCACTCAAGAATATTGCAGTGGTTGGCATCTCAAGGGATCCAAACAAGGATGCACATATCGTGCCTAGATACCTAATGGAGAATGGGTACAACATAATCCCTGTTAACCCATCAGCAGATCAGATACTTGGAAGGAAGGCGTACAAGAGCCTCAAGGATGTGCCAGATGATGTAAGAATAGATCTTGTTGATGTATTCAGGCCTTCTGATCAAGTTCTTCCTATAGTGAAGGAGGCTATAGAGAAGGGTGTTAAAGCAATATGGCTGCAACTTGGTATATACAACAGAGAGGCTGTAGAAGAGGCTAGAAGGCATGGCATAAAGGTTGTGTACAATAGGTGCATGATGCAGGAGCATAAGAGGTTGTACGTATGGAAGCGCTGAGGGATGAGTTGAAGAGTATCGCTGCAAGGTTGAACATAAACATACAGGTTAGTATGGATGAGGAGAATAGAGTGCTGAAGGTATATGCAGATACAGCAGATATGCTAAGCAAGGCAAGGTCAGGGCTTAGGGATGTTCTAGAACTTGCATATACTACAGCAGAACACCACCCATACTGGAGTATAGCGTACAATGCCGCAGAGATACTAAACATATTACTTGAGAGATGGGATGATGTAATGAGTAGGGAAGATGTTGATGAGCTTGAATGGCGAGCAAGTGAGTTGAAGAGTGCGATAGAGAAGCTTAAATAACCATTCAAGTAAGTAGAGATGTGCCAATAAGGATAGGCCTTATAGGTAAGACAAATACTGGAAAGACTACATTCTTCAACGCTGCTACCCTATCACAAGCGGAGGTCTCAACATACCCATTTACAACCAAGCAGCCAAACTTTGGTACATCACATGCTATAACCCTATGTGTGCACAAGGAGTTCAATGTCACCGATAACCCAAGGAACTCTATATGCAGGGATGGATGGAGGTTCATACCAATAGAGTTGATAGACCTGCCAGGACTAATCAAGGGTGCATGGCAGGGCAAGGGATTAGGGAATCAGTTCCTTGCAGTTGCTGCACAGTCAGATGCATTGCTTCACATAGTTGATGCCTCTGGAAGCATAGATGCTGCTGGCAGGATAACAGAACCAGGTACAGGAGACCCATTGGCAGATATAGCAGATATAGAGGAGGAGTTGGTTATGTGGTACCTCAAACTGATAGAAGGTAATAGGGATAAGATCTCAAGGGCCAAGGATAGGTTAACAGCAGCAATAGCAAACGTAATGGCTGGTGTGGGTGTGAAGGAGCATCATGTGCAGAGAGCGTTGATAGATAGCAACCTTCAAGGCAAGGACTTTGACAACTACACCATGGAGGATAGTAAGAGGCTAGCATGGTCATTAAGGGATATATCTAAACCAACCCTTATAGTAGCAAACAAGATAGATATTCCTACTGCTGCTGAGAACTTCAAGAGGATAAGGGAGGAGTACAAGGATATGCTTGTTGTACCAGCGAGTGCAGAGGCTGAACTTACATTGAGGAGGGCTGAGAGTAAAGGGCTGATTAGATACATACCTGGAGATGAGAGGTTTGAGGTGCTAAAGCATGATGGGCTTAATGAGAGGCAGAAGTGGGCGCTCAACTTCATAAGGAGGGATGTACTTGGGGAGTATATGCGTACAGGTGTGCAGCATGCGATAAATGTTGCTGTATTCAAGTTGCTGAAGATGAATACCGTGTATCCAGTTGCTGATGCATCTAGGCTATCTGATAAGGATGGCAATGTTCTGCCAGATGTATATCTACTCCCAGCAGGTTCTACAGTTGAGGATCTTGCAAGGCAGATACATACTGATCTTGCTAAAGGATTGCTTTATGCTATAGATGTGAGGGATGGGTTAAGGCTCCCTGCAGATTATGAGTTGAAGGATAGGGATGTGATATCTATAGTCTCTGCAAGTAAGAAGAAGTGAGATGAAGATAAAAGAAGGAAGATAGGTAAGTAAGTAAATAAGGAGAAGGATAGATGTGATAAGTATACAATGCTAGTAATAAGATGGATCAATCAAGTTATTATTATGCTAAATGCTCCCAACCATACCCCTTCAGTTCTCTCTCCCCATACTCATCCTTTATGTAAACCCCAGTACCCTCATGAACTCTTCCTATGATCATTGCGTTGCACCCTGTTAACCTTGATATGCTCATAACCTCATCCAGATGCTCCCTTCTAATAGTAGCAACTATCTCATACTCCTCCCCAGCATAGAATACAAGGTCGTCTATGCTCAACGAGTTGTCCCTAGCAAACCTCTCAACACCCCTGCCTATAGGCTTATGCTCTATGATGAAGCGCTTCCCACTTGCATTGCTCATCTCATGCAGAGTATATGCTAGACCATCGCTTGAGTCCATTGTAGATGTTGCATATCTAGCAAGCATGAGCCCAAACCTTAGCCTTGGTTTGGGCATTAGAACACTCCTTATAGCCCTTGCCCTGAACGTTGGCTCTGCCTTTGCACCCTCTAGCAGTATCTTGAGTCCTGCCTTTGTATACCCAAATGGACCAGATACAAGGATCAGGTCTCCATTGGATGCACCTGAACGCTTTACAAATCTACTACCCTCCTCTACCATACCAAGCATGCAACAGTCTATTATGAGTTCCTTCCCCTCATTGGTATCCCCTCCAACTATCTTGATGTTGAACTCCATCTCAGCCCTCCTGAAGCCCCTTGCAATACTCCTCACATAACCCTCATCCAACCCTTTTGGGAGCGCAAGGGAGGTTAGAGCATACAATGGTCTCACACCCTTGCTAGCCATATCGCTTACAGGTGCAACTATGCTCTTCCTTGCTATCTGCCATGGCTCCATCCCTCTAGGCACATCTGTACCCTCAACAAGCATATCACACTTTAGAGCAACCTCGATGTTGTTAACCCTTACAAGTTCAACATCATCGTAGCATCTCTTCCCTATGCTTGATGATATGATCTCTATTACCCTTCTCTCCCCAACCCCAACATTACCATTCATCCTGCATCCTTTATCATCTGCTCATACATCCTGTATAATTCATTGCATCTATCGGTGCTGTCTGACTCTACAGATAGTCTTACAACATCCTCCGTATTGGATGGTCTTACAAGTACCCATGTACTCTCATCCAGAACAAGTTTGATGCCATCCATGGTTATGGATTCAGAGTAATCATGTCTGCTAAGGAGTAGATCACTTATCCTATCATGCTTAATTCCTTTAGCATCTACCTTACCCCTCCTTACACTGTATCTCTTAGAGTACTCCATCACCTCATCAAGTCTATCAAGCATCGATAGTGATAGTGCTGATGCTAGAAGTCCATCCCTGCAAAGGTTGAACCCAGCCATTATGAACCCAGCGCTGCTCCCTTCTCCTCCAGCACCACATCCATTCTTCAGCATAGTATCAACCACATTTGCTTCTCCAACCTTGCTGTAGAGTAGTTTACAGTTCATCGCTCTTGCAAGATCTCTTACTGCATTGCTTGTATCTATGCTTACTGCTATGCTCCTACAACCCATCTCAACTGCTTTTGCTAGGCATATGAGCAGGGTATCATCTGGCTTGTATCTCTGCCCTGTTAGCACAACTGCTCTATCACCATCCATATCTAATGCAATACCCAACCTGCACCCATTGCTAACGGCAGTGTATAGGTGTGCAAGGTCTGAGCCAGTTGGATCTACTGCCATGCTATCCATCACAACTGCTCTAAAGCCGAGTCTAGCGAGTATCTCAAGTATATATGCTCTACCTGCACCATGTGCAGTATCAACTGCTACTGTAGCCCCTTCAGCATCGTAACCATCCAACTCAAGAAATCTGAACAGATCATCAAGATAGATGGATGATGCTTCTGATGATGACCAATACTCCACACCTATCCTGCTTATGCTCTTACTCTTCTTACTACTATTGCTACTCTTGAGTAGCAGATCTGCAGGCACTTCTCTCCCATTCAGAGCGAACTTGAGACCATTCCACTCCAATGGGTTATGGGATGCAGTTACCATAATGCCTGCTCCAACCCTCGATGCATTTGACTCTCTAACTAGCACTGGGGTTGGTGCTATTCCTAGGTTATAAACATCTATACCATGCTCTCTCAGCACTGCTGATGCTACTGATGCTATACTCTTGCTTGATATTCTTGTATCCATTGCAAGTGCACATCTATCGCTTAGCATTGATGAGAATACCCTTGTGAAGTTCATAACATGTTCTAGGGTAAGATCTTCAGGGAATAAGCCTCTAACACCAGATATAGATACCTTCAGACCCATGCATATGCTAACGTTTAAGTGTAATTTATTTATCATCGTATATGGTTAGCGTAGTAACCAATCAACTATTAGACAATACATAAGCCAATGCCTCGGTAGCTCAGCAGGTTAGAGCGAGCGCCTCGTAAGCGCTAGGTCGCGGGTTCAAATCCCGCCCGAGGCTCTTCATAAGGGATTAGCCTTTATGATCCTATAAATTTGTTGAAATTCATTAACTTTCTTAATAATTCTATGTCTTAACGCATATGCATAATCTACATTATATAATTCATATTTCTTATGGTTCTTTATGTAATCGAGTTCTGCCTTACTAAAGATGCCCATCCTTACTATTTTAGTAAGAAGATACTTTGTTGCATAACTACTTGGTTAATTATTAGAACAATATCCTATCTTACCTTAACTACTGCCTTCTTTGCTTATCTACTGTATGTTAAGGAATATGTTGTACAATGATACCTTTAACCATGTGAATATACTTCTTAGCTATAACATGTTCACCAAATAGCCTTTTAAAGGAAGATAATACAGGTTCTGCAATCCATCTATAGCCATATTGCACCTTATTCTTCCACCTATGCTTATCTAGTATAGCATATGCTGATTATCATATCCATCTATAGAGTTCCTCCTTCCTTATTGCTCTTATAGCAGGTTCTTGTACTATCAGTAAGCAAGGAACTTAAAGTTTGATTTGCTATCATATTTTGATTTGCTATCATATACTCCATCTTCTATCCCTTACATTATTCATCTTCATTAACGCATAACGCCAATTGCAATACATCAAAAGAGAAGAGGATCTATTAGCATACTAATGACTCATTATATTTACCAACTCATAATAGCCTAATCTCTAGGCATATTAAATAAAAATATCTTGCTAGGTAGTTATGCAACAAAGCATTACATTGTACTATCAACATAATCAGATCATCAACTATTACTGGATGCTTCTAGCACCTTTAGCATCACCAACAGTAATAGCATTGATGCTATTGATAATGTAACTGAGAATGTAATCACGCCTAGAACTGATGATTCGTAGAGCATACCCATCATTATACTACCAGAGAACCATGCTATGCCATAAATTCCATTGAATAGACCGTATGCAGTTGCAAGCCTTGCTCTATCAACCATTGTTGCTATAGATGCACGCATTATCGTCTCTTGCATACCCATCACAATACCCCAGAGCACAGCACCTGCTACTATAAAGGTAGGGTTTGTTGAGAATGCCAATGGTGCTATAGGTAGTGTAGTCAATGGTACAAGGATGAGTACAAGAAGCCCCTTTCTATCGAATATATGCCCTACTATTATTGCTATAAGTGCATCTACACCCATTGCAAGAGCAAAGAGGATAGGTATGTAAACATCATCCATAGCTGAGGTGAACTTGATATGGTATGATATGATCTGAAAGTGTGCAAACCCTGCTACACTGATGGATACAAATGCAAGGTAGAGCCAGAGTAACCTTGGTATAGAGCCTATAGATGCTCTAGCATGGATGCTGGTATAAGCATCACTATCTAAAAGTACAGCATGCCTCCTTGCATACATAAGCAATGGTAATGTTGCAGTTGCAGGTATGAAGAGGTAAAGGAATGCATCGTTATACCCTTTATAGTTCATCACAATTGCTACAATCAACGGGCCAATTACTGCGCCTATCTGGTCCATAGCCTCATGTATACCAAAGCCCTTGCCTCTCCCAATTGATGATGCTGTATGAGCGATTATAACATCCCTTGAAGGTGTACGTATAGCCTTGCCTAACCTCTCAAGTATTATAAGGGTAGATGCAATATCAAGCCTGTTAGCAAATGCTAGTGCTGGAAGGGATAGTATCATTGCATAGCCAGTTATAATTAGAGTCCAGTGTTTCCTACTCTTATCTGCTGCATATCCAAACAATATCCTTGAGCCATACGAGGCTATCTCTCCTATCCCTGCAACTAGCCCTACCAGAGTTGCACTTGCCCCAAGGATGAGCAGATAAGGTCCAATTATGCTCCTAGCACCCTCATAGACCATATCTGCAGCAAGGCTAACAAGCCCAAGCAGGAGTATCACTCTTAACGCTTTGTTTCCTGAAGCACGCATTACTCCTATCTGCTTCTACATACCTTAAATTAAATGTAGAAGTATATCTATAAAGTATAGGTTCACTAACTATTATTAATTAAACTTACTTAATCTTTCTCCAATTGCTATTTAGAAGTATTAAAGCGTTGAGCAACATTTAATATACTGAAGCAAAGCAGGTAAGTAAACAGGCTATGGCATCAGCCTAGGCATACCAGTATTAGTGCCTGAACCGCCCCCAGTGGCTGATGATGCCTACCGTATAGGTGATGATGGTGGCAAAGGCATGTTGGGGGATGATGTAGATTGGTAGATCTGTACAGTAGTGCTCTAGTAGCCTCAGCCATAGTTGTGTCTGGTATTGTAAGTTCAAGGGCAAAGATATCCTCATCAATAATAGAGGTTACGCTAGGGATTATCCTTGCAAATGTACTCCTCTTAAAGATTGAGGGATGGCTTGACTTCATTGCAACGTTTGGTGGCTTAACTCTTACATTCCTTGCTGGTGTTGAGGTTGAGAGCAGGTTGTTGAGGAGCAAGGCAAGGGTAAGTAGCGTAATAGGCACACTAGCATTCCTAGCACCATTGATAGGCGAGTTATCATTCCTTACACTCTATACAGATTGGAGTTGGAATGCAAAGCTAGCAGCAAGCCTAGCATTAACAACAACATCAATAGCAGTTGTATATGCTGTACTTACTGAGTATGGCATAATGCGCACACAATTTGCAAAGACTATAGTAGCCATAACATTTGTTAACGATATCCTAACTATAGTTGGGATAAGCCTTATAGAGCCAGCATTCAATATAACTACTATAGCATTCCTGCTAACACTTGCTATCCTAGCATTAATAGTGCCAAGGTTAACTAATCTGTTGATAGCAAGGTATGGGGAGAAGGTTGTTGAGGTAGAGTTGAGGTTCATATTTGCAATGCTTCTGCTAGTATCATTCTTTGCTGATGAGGCAGGGATGCATGCTGTATTTGGTGCCTTCATGTTAGGCCTGATATTTGCTAATACACTGCAAAGGCATGATAGAGTGCTTGCCAAGATGAAGACAGTAACATTCACACTACTCTCTCCAGCATTCTTCATAAGGGCAGGGATGCTTATATCTATTAATGCAGTGACACAGAACATACTCATAGTGCTGATGCTACTCTTGGTTAAGATATTATCAAAGTTTGCTGGATGCTATATGCTATGCAGAAGATGGTTGCCAGAGGCTCCAACATTCTCAACACTACTGCTTAGTACTGGGCTTACAGTTGGTACTATAACAGCAACCATAGGAAGGGATCTTGGGTTCCTTACACAAGAGCAGTTCTCCATAACAGTTATAGCAGTCATACTTAGTGCAGTAGTACCAACTATAATAGCAAAGAGGTTTGTACCAAAGAATGTATGAATTATTAATAGGAGGTACAATGCATGTTATTGTTGATGTTGTTGATAGGAGGAGGAAGAGGAAGAGAGAATGAAGGAAGGAAGGAGTGAAGAAGGGTTATGGAGGAGAAGAGAGATAAAAGAAGTAAGAGGATAGTTGTTGCAATTGATACATCTGATAATGCAATACATGTTATTGAGAAGGCAGCAGAGATTGCAGAGATGGTTGGTGCTGATGTGGTTGTTCTAACAGTAGTAGAGGTTCCTCTTGTAGCAAGTGAAGGAGAGATGAATATGGCTAGGATAGCAAGTGAGGAGAAGAGGATTGCTGAGTACCATAAACAACTCATAGATAGGTACTTTGCAGGTTCAACGGATATGCTAGTTGAGTCAATGATACTGTATGGGGATGCTGGAGATAAGATATGTGAGCTTGCTGAGAAGATTCATGCTGATCTGGTTGTTGTAGGGAGTAGAGGATTAGGCAGAATAGAATCGATGTTACTTGGAAGTGTCTCTGAGAAGGTACTCAGGAAGTGTAGATGCTCAGTGCTTGTTGTTAAAAGCAGTAAATGAGAGAAGGAAGGGATGAGGGTAAGGTGTGTATGCATATACAATAAAAATATCCATTAATTGGTTATATCCTCATCACGCCCAGCAAAGATATAGAGTGCTATCAACTCCTTTGTGTTGCCATGGAACTTATGCTTTGCCTTTGCTGGTACGAATATCACACTACCTTCCTTTATAGGTATATCCTTACCCTCTATAGTTATGAACCCATCGCCCTTTATTATGTAGTATATCTCATCATTTACATGTGGAGATTGTGGATCGTCCTCTCCAGGCTTTAGGCGCAGTACTCCAGCATCCATGCTTCTACTCTGCAAGAACGTGCAACACCAATCGCCATCCTTGCTCATAATATCAAGTATATCATTTACGTTGTAGACCTCAGTGCGCATACACACTATTCATACAAACGTTAATTAAACTTTATACAGCAAGCCACAGCAGCAAAGCAAGTAAGTCTCATCTTTATTAATAACCAGATGGAATATCTTTACATGCTTGCAGGTTCAAGCAAGATAACAAAGGGGACTAGCGATGGTAGGTTGCTTATGCAGTTAAGGGATAGGGCAGCAAGAGATCCTGAGGGCTTCTGGGCTGAGCAGGCAACCCTTCTAGAGTGGTTCAAGGTATGGGATACGGTGCTTGATTGGAAGCCTCCATTTGCAAGGTGGTTCGTAAACGGGCTAATAAATGCATCATACAATGCACTTGATAGGCATTTACCTAGCAAAGGTGATAAGGTTGCAATACACTGGCAAGGGGAGCAGGATGATGAGAGGAGGAGCATAACATACAGGGAGATGCATAGAGAGGTTAACAGGGTAGCAAATGCATTGAAGGATCTAGGGCTGAAGAGAGGTGATAGGGTAGCTATATACATGCCTATGGTACCTGAACTCCCCATTGCAATGCTTGCATGTGTAAGGATTGGTGCAATACACTCTGTAGTCTTCTCTGGCTTCAGTGCTGGTGCCCTAGCAGATAGGATAAATGACTCAAATGCAAGGCTTGTTATAACTGCAGATGGATACCATAGAAGAGGTAAGGTCATAAACCTAATGGAGAATGTTGCATCTGCGCTCAATGCATGCAAGAGTGTAGAGCATGTTATAATGCTTAACAGGCTTGGCATCTATGGTAACAATGGTAAGAGCAATAGCAGTATTAGTGATGCATCCTACATCGATTGGCATGATATGGTTGATAGATATGATGGATACTGTGAGCCAGAGAGGGTTGAGAGCAATGAACCACTCTTTATACTCTATACATCTGGCACAACAGGAAAGCCAAAGGGTATAGTGCACTCAACTGGAGGCTACCTAACCTATGCAAATGCAACATTCAGATGGATATTTGGGATAAGGGATGAGGATGTGTACTTTTGTACTGCAGATATAGGATGGGTTACAGGGCACTCATATGTAGTGTATGCACCAATGATGAATGCAACTACGATAATCATGTATGAAGGTACCCCAGACTATCCAACAGTGCATAGATGGTTCGAGCTGATAGAGAGGTTTAGGGCAACTATATTCTACACAACGCCAACAGCATTGAGGATGCTGATGCGTTACAACATAGAATATGCAAAGGTTCACGATCTATCATCTTTACGACTGCTTGGTACTGTGGGGGAGCCTATAAACCCTGAGGTCTGGCTATGGTACTATAGGGCTATAGGGGAGGAGAGGCTCCCAATAGTAGATACATGGTGGCAGACTGAGACTGGAGCAGCGCTAATAGCAAATGCAGCAGGTATAGAGGTGCTGCCAATGAAGCCTGGATCTGCTAGCCTTCCATTACCAGGGATAGATGCTGCTGTTGTTGATGATGATGGTAATGAGGTTAGAGGCAAGAAAGGGTATCTTATAGTTAAGAGACCATGGCCAGGGCTTATGCTCACTATATGGGGAGATGATGAGCGCTACAAGCAGACCTATTGGTCAAGGTTCAGAAACGCATACTACCCTGCAGACTATGCTATGGTTGATGATGATGGTTACTTCTGGCTTCTAGGAAGGGCAGATGAGGTACTGAAGGTTGCTGGCCATAGGCTTGGCACTATGGAGGTTGAGAGTGCTATAGTTGCACATCCAGCAGTTGCAGAGGCTGCAGTTGTAGGCAAGGTAGATCAGATCAAGGGCGAGAGTATAGTTGCATTCGTTGTTCCAAAGCAAGGCTATGCAGAGTATAGTGAGTTGAGGCATTCCATAATAAAGCAGGTTGAGAGTAGCCTTGGTGCAATAGCAAGACCAGAGCAGATCTACTTTGTGAGCAAGTTGCCAAAGACAAGGAGTGGTAAGATAATGCGTAGACTCCTAAAGGCTATAGTTAATGATGCACAGATTGGGGATACAACAACTCTAGATGATGAGGCAGCGATAGATGAGGTTAAAGCTGTGTATGAGGAGTTAAGGAAGAAGATTACAAGTGATTAATCCATTGATCAATCAACTTGTCAATATATCAAGTCTTTTATTGTAGTAGTGATGTTTGTCTACTTGCGTGCATGAGGCACCTATCCCTATCTATAACCTCCCTTATGAATACGGCTTTTGGTTCCTCTATACCCTCAGCATCTACTTTGAATCCTATGAGTTTAAGAGTTATGGTACAGCCATTGCTTACACCATCGCCTAACTTAAGCATAGCATCTCTATACCCTCTCACTGGATACTTGTAGTGGTTTACTGCAGTAACGGACTCATTAAATCCATCTATATGAGTAACTACTAACGTTGCATCAACACCACCATCATCACTACCATAACCATCACCTTCGCCCTTGCCTATCATAATCCTGCTATATTCTATGTGAGTATCGTTGAAGAGTACTAGCATCCTCTTCATTATGAATATCTTCCCATCAACCAGCATCTCCATGCTATCATTGTAATCTATAGCAACAGAAATAGCCTTACTGCCATCTTCCATAACTACTATTGCATTGAAACACTTATCATAGTTCATGTCTATGCATTTACTCTGCTCCACGCTTAATCTTAACAACTTTGAGTTGCTTATCATGAACCCTCTCTTGCTATGCTCATTCCATACAACTATCATCTTCTCACCATCATGGCTGTATGCCTTGATTGCAGCATGCTCCATTGGTATGCTCTTTGATGCTATCAGTGTTACAGTATACTCATCCTTCTCTATATGCTCATTAACCTTTGGATAGGGCTGTACATCAAGCAGCCTTATGGTGTAGTTCATTATCCTCACTGTATCAGGACCCCTATCTCCCTTTGCAAGCTCAAGGTACATTATGCCATAGATACTTTCTACCTCAAGTAGGATCGTTACACTACCTGCACGTACACAGTACACACCTTCAGCACACCTTGAGTCCTCAAGCACATCAACTAGCCTAACAGCAAGATCTATACCATCTGTAATCCTTGCTCCTTGGTTCATTGATAGTTTGAACTGCTCATCAACCACTACGTTCTTCCCATCATTTATATCAAATGTGAACTCCTTGGTTACTTTCTCAACACTATCACCTACATAATAGGTGAAGGTTACTACTGCCTTTGTCAACCCTGCAGATCCTGCCTTATACACTATACCTGATGATGGTCCTATAACCTCTACACTCTCTCCAGGCTTGAGTTCGTTTATGGTAAAACCAAGGCATGCTGGTACATACTCAACTATAACATGATCATCAAACTCTGCAGATATTGGTGATTCACAGAGACCTCTGTATGTTATAGTTGCGTTGCTGTTGTTAACAACAACTGCCTTTATCTTGAACGTATCCCCAACAATAAGACTGGAAGGTATGATCTCTACATATGAGATATACACATCATCACTACCACTGCCAGCATTGCTGTTACCATCAGCAATTACACTAGTAATGCTGGATAGCATGAGTATGGTTATAAGTACAAGTGGTGTATATCTCATGTTATTACTTCCAAGGGGGTTGATAAAAGTGTATCTATAAAGGATATATGAATATGGAATTAGCATGGATATACTTTACCCTTACTGATTATTAGCATTCACTGAAGTAGCATGTTAGCATTCTCATAGTAGAAATACTAAAAAGAGCATAGGAGAGAGTAAATAGGGGGGATTGGGTGCACTTGGATATAACATATTTGCAGATATGTATGGATGCGATGCTAGTATACTCAATGATGTAGAGTACTTACGTGCGGTTATGAAGGAGGCAGCAAGAAAAGGTAACATGAGTGTAGTTAGAACTATCTTCCATAGATATGAGCCTCATGGTGTAACAGGCGTGGTTATTGTGAAAGAGTCGCATCTAGCAATACATACATGGCCAGAGTACTCATTTGCATCTGTTGATATATTCCTCTGTGGCACTAACAGCAACCCATACGAGGCTTTGAAGTACATAGAGTTGAAGCTGAGACCCAAGAAGGTCTATACAAACAGTATGGAGAGGGGAATGGCGATAGAGTATGAGCGAATCAAATGAGCAATGGGTAGTAGAGGAGACATACCCTGGATTCAAGGTTAGCCATAAGGTAAAGAGGAGGATACTTGCCAAGCGTACAAAGTGGCAGTATATAGAACTAGTTGATACTATGAACTTTGGCAAGATGCTTATCATAGATGGTCTGATACAGTCATCTGAGAGAGATGAGCATTACTACCATGAGGCTATAGTGCATCCTGCAATGGTAACGCACAGAGAGCCTAAGGATGTGCTTATACTTGGAGGAGGAGAGGGAGCATGCCTTAGAGAGGTTCTTAAGCATAATACAGTAAGGAGTGTGGTCATGGTTGATATAGATGAGGATATGATCTCCTTGAGCAAAGAGTATCTAGCAAGTATGCATAATGATTCATACAATGATGCAAGGGTTCTTCTACTGATAGAGGATGCCAAGGAGTATGTGCAGAGATGCTCTAAAGCAGGTAAGCAGTTCGATGTAATAATACAGGATCTTACAGATCCTCAACAGGATAGCCCATCTAGGATGCTCTACACGTTAGAGTACTTCAATACCATCAACGGTATACTGAGCAGTGATGGCATATTTGTAACACAGGCAACATTACTCCATCCATCTGCAAAGGCTTATGCTATAATACATAACACATTAAGGCATGTATTTCCTGTTGTTAGGGGATATGCAACCTATATATCATGTTATGCAAACCTATCAGGTTTCATACTTGCATCCAAGATGTATGATCCTCTACTCATAAGCAAGGAAGAGGTGGAAGAGAGGCTTAGAGCAAGGGGTATAGATATCAGATCACTCAAGCATTATGATGGTGAAGCACATCATGCCTACTTTGCCCTTCCAAAGTATATAAGGGATAGTATAGCGATGGTAAAGGATACATCTACAATTGATAATCCAGTAGTATTCCCCCTATAGTTTATGCTCTGCATGCTCAAACCCACAGTATGGGCATTTGGAGCCTCTAAACCTGCTACCACATGATAAGCATATGGTCAATGTATCAGTGGCATGATACTTGCCATATAGAGGCCTCCTCTCTCCCTTGAGTAGCACAACAAGAACCAGTATTATAAGCAATCCTATCACAACATACACCCAAACCATATCTTTATTATCGTTAATAAATTATATTAACGTTTCATAGCATCTCCACACCTTTCTAGCATGATGCATGGACTTAACTTTAATAATCCCCTAGCAAAAGTAAGTATGTGTTCAGCATAAAGAACATAGGGCTAAGGAATGTGGAGGTTGCAGATACCAAGCTCTGCCTTATAGATGGGGAGAATGGTAGATTGCTCTACAGAGGCTATGATATATTTGATCTTGCAAAGAACTCCACATTCGAGGAGACCTCATACCTCCTTCTCTATGGCGATCTACCAACCAAGGAGCAACTGGATGAGTTCGATGAGCGTCTAAGGAGGGCAAGAGCATTACCAAGAGAGGTTATAGATGCTATGCTGCATAGATCAAAGAATGCTAGACCAATGGATGTGCTCATCTCATCTGTATCAATGCTTGCTGATTACGATCCTATGGATGAGAGCAAGCCAGCAAACCTAGAGAGGAGTATAAACCTAATTGCAAAGCTACCAACCATAGTTGCTACATGGAATGCTATAAGGAGTAGCAAGCCTATACCTGAACCCAATCCTGATCTATCCCATGCTGCAAATACACTCTACATGCTTCTAGATAGCATGCCAGATAGAGAGATTTCAAGGATGTTTGATGTATGCCTTATACTCCATGCTGAGCATAGCTTTAATGCATCAACATTTGCTGCAAGACAGGTAGCATCAACAAGGGCGCATATGTATGCATGTATATGTGCTGCTATAGCAGCATTGTCTGGTGATCTTCATGGTGGTGCAAACGTTGCTGTGATGAAGAACCTTCTAGAGATAGGGGATGAGAGCAAGGTTGAGGATTGGGTTAATGCTAGATTGGATGCTGGAGAGAAGATAATGGGGCTTGGGCATGCTGTATACAAGACAGATGATCCTAGAGCGAAGATCTTGAGGGAGATGAGTAGAAGGCTAGCAGCAAGGACAGGAAGCAAGTGGTACTCCATAACGAGTAGGATGGAGCAGGTTGCAAAGGAGGAGGTGAGGAGAAGAAGGGGGGTTGAGATATATGCTAATGTTGATCTATACAGTGCATCTGTATACTACTCCATGGGCATACCAATAGACCTATACACATGCATATTTGCAATAGCAAGGATCTCTGGCTGGTGTGCACATGTGATAGAGGAGAAGTTTGCTGAAGCACAGCCTAAGCCAGTACTCTACAGGCCAGCAGCAACATACGTTGGGAGATATTGTGGACCTCTAGGCTGTGAGTATGTACCAATGCAGAAGAGGAGTGATGTAGGCAGCAAAGGAGGAGATAGATAGATAATAGCAATTCATATTATTCTCTGTCATTATATGCTACAGCATCTCATTCATCCAGATAGATTAGTTTAAGTATGCATATACATTAATCCCTGCCATGAGAGCAGCAGTACTAAGATCTATAGACTCTGGACTCAAGATAGAGGAGTTGAACGATCCAAAGCCAAAGGATAATGAAGTTCTAATAAGGGTGAATGCTGTAGGACTCTGCCATACAGATCTACATGTGCTTAGAGGACATATACCATTCCCATTGCCAGCAGTGCTAGGGCATGAAGTATCTGGCATAGTTGAGAGTGTTGGTAATGGGGTTGATAATGTGCAGAGAGGGGATAGGGTTGTTGGACCATTCATACTCCCATGCGGGAAGTGCAGGTTATGCATAAGGGGTAATGAGGATCTATGTGAGAACTTTTACAACTACAACAGGCTGAAGGGGGTCTACTACGATGGCACTAGCAGGTTAACAGCCAAGGATGGGAGCGCTGTGTACATGTACTCTATGGCTGCACATGCAGAGTACTCTGTAATACCAGCAACCTCAGTATTCAAGGTACCAGATACCATGAACCTAGATGATGCCTCTATACTTGGATGTGCAATAATGACAGCATATGGAGCATGTAGGAATGCCTCGCTGAAGCCTGCTGAGCAGGTTGCTGTGTATGGTATAGGTGGTGTAGGTAGCAACGTTGTGCAGATAGCAAGCAAGGTATTCAACACAGATGTTATAGCAATAGACATAAGGGATGAGAAGTTGGAGTATGCTAAGAGCCTTGGTGCAAAGCATGTTATAAACTCAAAGAAGGAGGATCCTGTTAAGGCAATAATGGATATAACAGATGGAAGGGGTGTCGATGCCTCCATAGAGGTTATAGGGATGAAGGATACGATAAGTGCTGCCATAAGATCTGTAAGGTCTGGAGGAAGGGCGGTGCTTGTAGGGTTATCATCAAAGGGTAATGAGGCAGGGTTCGAGATAAACTTCCTAGTTAGGAAGGGTGTGCATATAATAGGCTCTTATGGAGGGAAGCCTAGGATAGATATGCCAGAGATAATAGCATTGGCAAGTAAAGGTGTGATAGATGTTGCCAACGTTATCTCTGAGAGGTTCAAGCTTGAGGAGGTTAATGAGGCATTTGAGAAGCTTGAGAAGGGAGGGATAAAGGGTAGGGCTGTGATAAAGGTTATGCAATAAATGCATAAACTACATATTCTTTTTAATCTCGTTCATAGTAGGGCATTAATTTAATATAGGATGCAGAGATGTTAATACTGAAGGGTGTGATTGCCTACAACACCATCCTACTACAAATTAGTTTATTAGTAACCTGCCTATGAGTAATTGCATGGCAAGAGATGGTAGGATAAAGTTTGGGATACAGAATGGGTTGAATGTTGCTAGGCTAGGACTTGGAGAGGATCAGCAACTCATGGCATACATGCTTGCAGATAGGCTTAACTATGACTCTGTATGGAGTATGGATCATACAAATGTTCCCCAGTGGCCAAAGGCAATAGTTAATGATGCTTGGATACTGCTTGCTGCTGCATCCCAAGTTACAAAGAACGTAATGCTTGGTACATGTGTTACAGATGCTATAAGAAGGCACCCCTCAACAGTTGCACTCCAGACAGTAACGCTTGATAGGGTATCAAAGGGTAGAGCAATACTAGGCATTGGTGCTGGTGAAGCACAAAACATAAACGACTTTGGCATACAATGGGATAAGCCTGTATCAAGACTTGAGGAGCAACTCCAAGTTATACAGCTACTCTTCAGATCCTCTCCAGATGAGAGGGTCAGTTTTGAAGGGAAGTTCTATAGGCTGAATAATGCATGCCTTCAGACTAAGAGCATACAGCAACCTAGACCCCCAATATTCATAGCAGCAGGTGCACAAAGAACGCTGGAGATAACAGCAAAGTATGGTGATGGCTGGCTACCAATAGCATATACACCAGAGCTGTATGAGTACCATTCAAGGATAATAGCAGAGAAGGCAAAGGCTTATGGTAGAGAGGATGTTGTTGAACGCTGTCTAGACTTCGATGTATACTTTACAGACGATCCTGAGGAGGCATGGCTCAAGTTGAGGAGTGCAGTTAAGGTTAGCCTCTACAAGCCTGAACTGCTCAAGGTATACAACATGGATATGCCCAAGGACTTTGACTTTAGACAATACTTCACAGAATATGCCATGTCAAGGCCTGATCTGATGCAGAAGATGAGAGAAGCAGCACAGCAGATCCCTGATAGCATTGCAAGATCAGCAATAGGCATAGGGAAGCCTGATGATGTTATACCAAGTATAGAGAGGTTCATAAAGAGTGGGGTTGAACACTTCATAATAAGGTTCTGGGGAGAAGGGTACTACAAGAACATAGAACTATTCGGGAGGAAGGTCATCCCATACTTCAGGGATTCATATAACAAGTGACAGTAGTAGTAATAATAATTAGATGGATGGATGGAGTGAAGAGATATACGAGTAAATGGATATACAAATGGATAGAACAATTGATGTTATAGAGCAGGCATGAGATACCTCACTTCAGGGAATCTTTTAACCATCATACCAACCTCTATAAGATATGGTGTTAATCCCTCTACCCCTATACTCCTCAATATAGGACTCTTTATCATAGCATTCTCATTCAATGGATTGCCATAGGCTAATGGAGATAGGGATGGGAGTACTATCACACTTCCTTTAGGTGATATACTGCTATTCCTACCAGATACACAGGCATGATCAACATCAACAGCATCCTTGCTTATCACATCCTTACCATACAGGAATGCCTTGAACCTATGCTTTATGCCAAGTTCATCCTTGATTGCTATCGATGGATGCTCATGCCCCATAACCACAAGCCTTACATCCTTATCATACATAACCTTGCTCTCAAGATGGCCATGGATGAGCAGTATACTTCCCTTGCTACACTCAAGTAGTAGATGGGGATCATGAAGTTTAACACTCAACTCATTGAGGATGTAGATTATGTAGTTGTCATGGTTACCTCTAACAACCTCCAACTCACAGTTACTCCTGCGTAGAATGTTAACAAGCTTCTTCAGTGAGTACCACTCCTCTGCACTAGGTCTACCAAACTCATGCTTCACATCCCCTAGTATTATTACCTTCTTGCACGAGAGTTCCTTGACTGGCCTTACTATACAGTCTATTATATGCTCAGTAACAGGGTATGGTATGTGTATGCCTAACCTCTCCCTATGCTCTTCTAATCCAAGATGTGTATCTGCAAATAACAGTGTGTCATGCTCCTCTAGGTATATACATGGATATGGGCTTGCTATGCTTACACCCTCCTCCAACTCTATGAGTTCTATCATGGGCAGATACTGAAGATGATGAGGCAGATGTTAAGTATATTCTTTATTTATCCACTGCTTATTACCTGCATAGATGCATAAATACACATGCATACCTAATGCTCTCTACCTATCTATCTATCTACTAGCAAGCACTTATCCTCCTCATCACCATCTCATGGAGTGCTTCAAGCATCTCCTTCCTATCCTCCATGAGCACAACATCGCTATAGCCAGAGACTATGAGCATGTGGCTGAATGGTGATGGCACATCTCTAGCATTGAAGATTATGAACCTCCTCCTACCCTCCTCAACATCCTTGAGCACTTGTGCTGCCCTATTAACATCCATAAGATCCTCCATAACCTCCCTGTAAGTCTCTTCTAGGACAGGGAAGCCATCAAGCTTCTCACATAACCTCATCAGTATCTCAGCATTGGTCTGCTGCCTGGCAACTGTAACCTCATAACCCTTGTAGTTCCTAAGTACCATGAGTGATCTTGTTGCACAGTGTCTGAACCTTGTCCTTACCATCTCTGTACTCTTTATAGCATTGAGTAGGAGGGATCTTATGTTTGATGAGTTGACAGATGCTATTATCCTTTCTGCTATTGATATGATATCTTCACCATTCTCACCATACTCCCCAAGGGTTAGCATGAATGCACTATCGCTAACTGTTACAGCAACATTCCTCCTCATCATAACCCTAGCAACGTATGCATATGCTCTTGCAAGAGCATCATTAACCCTCCTCCCAAATACACAGTGGAATATCAGGTTGTGCTTACCCTGCTCATCTATGTAATGCTCTACCAATAGGTTCCTATCGCTTGGATCATCCTTTATACCCAACACCCTTAGGAACCTGTACTGTGCATACATGTACTCAACTATTGCATGTGAAGCATTCTCATCGGTGTATAGCCTCTCCATCAACATCCTTGCTATCCTATCCTTCAACCTCTCTACATCCCTAGCACTACTACCCCTACCCTTACCCTTCCTTCTCTTCTTCTCCTTATTACTACTACCACCACTACCACTACCACCCTCACCCATCTCTCCAGCCTTTATCCCCTCCTCCAGCATTGAGAATATCTCACCTCTAAGCCTCCCTATCTCCTCCCCAAGGTCAAAGCTCAATGGTAGCATCTCGCTGAACCAACTAGGTATGGTTGGCCTCATCCCTTCAGCACTCCTCACTACTGCTGTTAAACCTTTGCTTGATATGAACTCGTATGTCTTGCCTCCAAGCACGAATATATCCCCTGGGCTCAAGCGCTCAAGGAACTCCTCCTCTATGCTCCCTACCCACTTCCCATCCCTTGTATAGACCTTGACAGCAACCTCATCTGGTATAGTGCCTATATTGGTAGCATAGATCATCCTTGCTGTAGAGCCCCTCTTCCCAAACTCGCCAGTAGCCTCATCGTACCATATCTTGCCATACACCTTGTGCCCTTCAAGGCTCTTGTACATCCCAGCAAGGTACCTTAGCACTCTCTTGAAACTATCCATGCTGAGATCTCTGTAGCAGTAACTCCTCCTCACAAGCCTATAAGCATCATCAACCCTCCATCTCCTCTCTATTGCCAAACCTACTACATGCTGTGCAAGAACATCAAGGCAGTTCCTTGGTATATGCACACTATCTATCTTGCCACGCATAGCATTCATGCACATAACAGCATCCTCTACTAGATCATCATTATCCATTGCAATAAGGTAGCCCTTTGACTCCAACTCTAGGGAGTGTCCTGATCTTCCTATCCTCTGTATGCATCTTGCTATTGACTTTGGTGAGCCTATCTGCACAACAGCATCTATGCTCCCTATATCTATTCCTAGTTCTAGGCTTGTGCTTGTAACAACTGCACGCATCTTCCCATTCTTAAGCCTATCCTCAACATCAAGCCTTATCTCCCTTGAGAGTGAACTGTGGTGTGCAGCAAGCTCATCATCAGCATCAACAACATTCATCTTCGAGAGATGGTATACAACCCTCTCTGCCCCAGATCTGGTGTTTGTGAATATGAGCGTGGTCTTGTTCCTCCTTATCACATCCTTGATGAGAGCATACATCCTCCTGTTCAGTTCATCTGCCTTTGCATGTACTATATCCCTTACAGGAGAGATCGTTATTATGCTCATGGGCTTCACAAACCTAGCATCAACTATAACACAGTCCCTCTCTTCTCCATCATCCTCATATCCAACAAGGAACCTAGCAACCTCTTCCAATGGATGGAGTGTTGCACTCAACCCTATCCTTACAAGCCTGTTAGTGCATAACTCTTGTAACCTCTCAAGGCTAAGGCTTAGATGCACACCTCTCTTTGATGAGCATAACTCATGTATCTCATCTATTATAACCCATCTCGCATCCTTGAGCCTCTCCCTGAACTTTGGTGCACATAGCACTATTGCTATGCTCTCTGGCGTTGTTATGAGGATGTGGGGAGGCTTCCTGAGCATCCTTGCCCTCTCACTCTGTAGCGTATCCCCAGTCCTAACCCCTACCCTTATATTGCTTACAGATGCATCTATTGCAGATAACTCCTCCAGAGGCTCCCTAAGGTTCTTTGCTATATCGTTGTTAAGTGAGCGTAGTGGGCTTACGTATATACAGTAGACTTTATCCTCAAGCATATCCCTCCTTGCAAGGCTTACAAGCTCGCTTATTATGCTTAGGAATGCACTGAGCGTCTTGCCAGAGCCTGTTGGGCTTGCAACAAGGGTGTTGTTCCCTTGTAGTATGCTTGGTATAGAGTACCTTTGTGGAGGGGTTAACGATCTGAACCTCTTCCTAACCCACTCCCCAACAACATTATCAAGCATACCTATAACATCCTCATCCCTGTAGGTGTAGAGCTCATCAGCATGCCTTATCATTACACATACCATGCAAGTGTTGAAGCCCTATTATTCATTACGTTGAATCCCTTACTACAAGTAGTCAAGTATGCTGCACTTGCTACCTAAAGCCTCTGCATCATAGCCCATCTCTCTAAGATGGGATGCAAACTCCTCAGCAAATCCATGGAAGGTATAGATCTTGTTTGGTTTACATGCATTTACAACCTGTACAAGTTCATAAAAGTCGCAGTGATCACTCAGGGGGATGGTGTAGTCATGGAACCTTGAATGCCAATGGGTTAGCGCCCAACCTGTAAATGCTATGGTTACAGCATTGTGATGCTTCTTCATCCTCTTAACGAATGGGGAGTTGTTGCTCTGCTTAGGTGCAACCATCAACCATGGACCATACTTTAGGCTATTGCCATAGCCATCACCCTCGATGCTATACACTATAGCATCATCATCACCCAACTCTATACCAAGTTCCCTGTACACCCTGTTCATCCTTGCTACGCTCTCATGTATGTAGAGGGGCTTCCAGTGCCTGAATAGACTTGTTATGATCTGTGCCTTTCCAAATGGATAACCCATGAGTATTACTGGTATACCCTTGGAGTACATCTCTGCTATGAGCATGTTAACCCTATGTATAACATCATCTACACTTGGGAACCTAAACCCCCTTCTCCCATATGTTGATTCTATTATTAGGGTATCGCATCTAGGCAACCTTGCACCTTTTAGGAATGCTCTATCCCTAGTGCATATATCGCCAGTGTAGAGTATCCTATCATCTATCAAGAGTGCCCTAGAGCCTAGAACATGACCAGAGTCTATCATCTCAAGCATTGGATCAGGCTCATTGCTAGCATTAGGGTATCTAAAGCCTCTAGCCTCTGCTATCCTTAGCGTCTCTCTTGATGCTAGAACCCTCCTGCCTATATCTGATGATCTATGCATATGATCTGTATGTGCATGTGACACAAATACAAGGTCTACACCTGTATCGTTCTTTGGGTCTAGGGCAATCCTCCTTCCCTTATACTCAACTATCATGCCAGAGTCTGAGTAGATGAGCATCATAGTAAGGGATAGTAGATGCCTTATTAAGATTTGGTGAATTGTTGATCTATTCAGAGCATAGCCTACTGCTCGCCCTCCTTATTTAATGTACCATAACAACAAGATGGAAGAGAATGTTAGAGCCATATTATGTAATCTCTCTATACTCTTTTCATCTAATCCACTGCAACACCTGTCTAATATAGTAAATCTACTGCACCTATACTTTGCCTAATCGTTATGGTTATGGTATTTTTAGAGTGGAATCAGCTATACCCCTGGAGTCAAATTGAAACCTCTCTTCTGTAAGCCTTTATAAAGGTTTGAGTCATGCTCAGCCTAGCATACTACTCTCAACTCAACTCAACCCTACCATACATCTAATATGCTAGCTATACTAGCATATACTCACTCACCTACTCTCCATTATCTTAGTATAGATCTCCTTACCTATATTATAATATTAAGAACCATTATGTATTATTCTTACAGTTATCATATGATGAGGTTATCTGTTACCCATCATCTATATCCATGCATCATCAGCATAGCAGCATCCATGCACTTATATATAAAGCAATTAACATCAACTGTATGAGCATAAACCTTGCAATACTTGTATCTGGTAGGGGGAGCAACATGGAAGCAATACTGAGGAGCATAAGGGATGGTACAATAAAGGGTGTAGTACCAAAGGTAGTTATAAGCAATAGACCAAATGTTAGGGCACTTGATGTTGCAAGGCATTACAACGTTGATACCCAAGTTATAGATGATAATGGTAAGAAGGGTGCTGATTGGGAGTATGATAAGAGGATAGTTAAGTGCCTTCAGGAGAGGGATGTTAGACCAGATAACGGGCTTGTATGCCTGGCAGGGTTCATGAGGATAATGAGCAAAGAGTTTGTACAACTGTACAGGTGGAGGGTTATGAATATACACCCTTCCCTACTCCCTGCATTCCCAGGCTTGAATGCTCAAAGGCAGGCATTGGAGTATGGTGTAAAGATAACTGGGTGCACTGTACACTTCATAGATGAGGGGGTTGATACAGGACCAATAATACTGCAGGAGGCTGTTGAGGTTAGGGATGATGATGATGTTGAGAGCCTAGCAAGTAGGATACTTGAGAAGGAGCATGAGATATATCCTAGAGCTGTAAGGTTATTTGCTGAAGGCAGGTTAAGGATAGAGGGTAGGAGGGTAAGGATAATACTAAACTAAAATAACCAGATTCAGATCATAGTATTATTGCACATATATCTGATGCATCTATTATCCTCCCTACTAGATATCTATACTCATATACGCTAGTGCTTAGGACCAAGAACTTACCTCGCCTTATGTGTGATACAATAACCTTGGTTCTCATACCATCTATCTCTGCTATACATCTTACAATCTGGTTATGCTCTATCCTTGGCTCCAACATCACTAACTTATCATAACCTCTCTCCTGCACAGCCTCCATCCCTTTCACACCCTTCTTGCCCTCTTTGAACCTTGAACAACTTGCTATATGCTCATCGATGAATCTAGGATTTGTTGATGCCAACCAACCATTGCACTTATCGCATCTCACAATTACAGCATTGCTCTTCTCCTGCTTGTTAATCTCACTCATAACGTTCAACCCATCTCTAGCCTATATCTATATTACGCAATTTGTATATAGAAAGTATATCTTTAGATTATCATTTTGCATATTGCTTAATAAAGCCTCTAATATATGTAACGATGAATATGAGTAAGCAGGATGGAGAAGGAGGGGATGATGCGTTTGTACTCTACTCATTACTTGAGAGTAGGATAGAGATGCTTGAGGAGCATGTATCCATGCTTAGAAGGGAACTTGCATCCATAAAGAGGATGATGGATAGGCTTGGGTATAAAGAATGATATATACATGGAGGAAGATTTTAATTGCTTTAACCAAGAGTAATCTTTGGCTTGGTAGCAGTACTGATTGATGGTAAGAGTGTTGCAGGCAAGGTAACTGAACATGTTAGAAGGGCTGTTGGGAGGCTGAAGGAGAAGGGTGTAGAACCTTATCTTGCAACAGTACTTGTAGGGAATGATGAGGCATCAGCAACATATGTAAGGAACAAGCATAGGGCATGTGAGCAGGTTGGTATAAAGACCATAAACCACCATCTACCAGAGGATTACAGCACTAACCAACTCATAGAACTGGTAACCATGCTGAATGAGGATAGGAGGGTACATGGCATACTTGTACAACTCCCTTTACCAAAGCATATCAACCAATTCCTCATCACCAGCATGATAAAGCCAAGCAAGGATGTTGACTGCTTAACACCGTTCAACATAGGCTTACTAGCATATGATGTTGCAAAACTCCTCCCATGCACCCCTGCTGGAATAGTTGAGTTGATGAAGCAGTACAGGATAGACCCAGCAGGTAAGCATGTTGTTATAATCAATAGGGGTGTGCTAGTAGGCAAGCCTCTAAGCATTATGCTCCTCCACATGGATGCAACAGTTACTGTATGCCACTCAAAGACCACTAACCTGAAAGAGAGGTGTAGAGAGGCAGATATACTGATTACTGCAGTAGGTGATAGATCAAAGTTTGTACTTAGCAAGGATATGGTTAAGGATGGTACAGTTGTTATAGATGTTGGTATAGACAGGGTAAATGGTAGGCTAGTTGGTGATGCAGATGAAGGTGTTATGGAGAAGGCATCATACATAACCCCAGTGCCTGGAGGTGTTGGACCCATGACGGTTGCTATGCTATTAAGGAACACTGTTATTGCAGCAGCGCTTAACGAGGGTATAGATCTGGCTGAACTTGATGGTTAGATTGTGAGAGTGATATACAGATAGATAGAAGATGTTATGTAGAGATGGTTGATAGATAGATAATAGATAGCCTAACTTACTCTTTGCCATTAACATACTTGAGGATGGTAAGAGAGATGGATGAGGAAGAGGAGGATACCATACGCATGAGGAAGCAGGAGTTGAGGAGGTATATGATGAGCCTAAGGGACTCGCTTAGCAGGGAAGAGATGATCAGGGCAAGTAGTATAATACAGGAGAAGGTTCTAAAGACTGATGAGTTCAACTCATCAAGTATAGTTGGTCTCTACAGCCCAATAGGCTCAGAGGTTGATACCTCTACACTTGCTAGATATGCTATTGAGGAGGGTAAGATACTTGCCTATCCAAGGATAGAGGATAGATACACTATGGTATTTGTCATGGTTCTAGACCCTGCGATTGATCTAACCATAGGCAGATACGGCATACTTGAACCCTTGCCTAGCAAGGTGGTTAAGCCAGACCTTGTTATTGTACCAGGGCTTGTATGGGATGAACATGGCCACAGGATAGGTTATGGGAAGGGTTACTATGATAGGTATCTGAGCATGAATAGGGATGCTGTAAGGATTGGACTTGCATACGACTTTCAGGTGTTGAGTAGTATACCTCATAGTAGGATGGATGTTAGAGTTAACATGATAGTTACGGAGAGGAGGAGTATTAGAGTAGATGATGATAATAATAGTGATGTAATGGGTTGATGTATACATCTCCTCCTCCATGCATTATAATAAGAATGAGCGGTTAAGTTAAAAAGTTATAAAATACTATAACGGGTTACTCTTGTTGAATTTAAGCGAGGCGAATGTGATCTTAAGGAGGGCTATAGTTAGTGCATACTTTGAGCCAGAACTTATGAAGCGCAACTACAAGAGGTCAAGCGTGAAGCATCCAAATATAGATGGGCAGGGGATTACTTTGAATGAGCACCTACATCTCTTCTTCGATCTACAGACTGGGTGCGATTACCCTGATGGGGATGAGTGGTTCATAGTTGAGTATATCCTGCCTTACAACATAAAGCTCCCAGATCACCTAAAGGGACCAGATTACTTCACAACACTTGCAGTAGATGAGAACAACAGTTACTGGAGGCATAGGGAGCTGGTTAGGTACAGGTATGGTAAGAGCAAGAGGCTAGATGAGGCTGTAGACTTTATAGATAGGAAGTATAGGGAGTTGAGTGATATTCTCAATGAGCACTCGCTTCTGAGTGCTAATGAATAACCATTGCAATAAATAAGCAACGCCATGTTAAGCAACAAACGCTCATGTTATATTATTATTATTCCATCTACCCTCTACATACCTGTACTCTTTACCATCAATGTAAGCACTCCTTGGCCTCCATCTCATCTCTTCCCTTGAGAATACAAACCATATCTCCTTAGCATCTGGGATGGATCTGAATTGAATTGTATCAACAACATACTCTATCCCTTCTATAGCCTTGTTGAATACCTTGCCACTACCTCTATACACTATGCTGAATACTATAGTTTGTGAGCCCAAGAACCTTAGCCTGAATGCAAAGACCCCTTTGCCTCTCCTCCACCTTATATTCTTGATCACCTCCTTCAACGCCTCCCATCTCTCAAACCCAATATCCTTTACAAAGTTCGCATCATACTGTATTGGAAGATCTATGCTTAATATACTCATCAGCATGCTATCTATCCTCCCTCCCTTACTAATGCTACTGCTATTACTGATGCTCTCATAACCCTCATCCCAGCCAAAAACAACCTCCTCTTCTTCATCATCCCTTATTATCTCCTCTACAACCTCAAACCTTTCACTGAGAAGGTTGAATAAAACCTCTACCTCTGCCTGGGATAGGCTCCTGTGTACCAACCTTGCATACATCAACTATCAATAATTAAGAAGTGCTTATTATTTATCACCTTATATCATGCCAAGGAACCTGAGCAGGTGTATGAGTCCATATCCTCCACCAACGAAGCATGAAGGTACCCATGGTACAAGCAATGGTATTCCTCTAAGCCTTATCTGATGGTTATCTATTATCCTGCTAACATACTCGTTAAGGTTAGCATTCCATATCTTGTAATCTATACCACTCCTCTTGAGCATATCTGCAAGTTCATACAGCACTGCCCCTCTAGCACTGAATATATGCTGTATATACCTCCTTGATATCTCAACCTCTCCACCAACTGCTATAGCATCCTCTATGCCATTAACACGCATGAGCCTAACATGCATCTCCCATCCCTTATTGAGCATCTTTGTAAGCCCATGACCTATCTGCATCCTCTTCCTATTCTCGCAGAAGAGTAGTTTATGGAACCCCTCTGCTAGAAACGCTTCCATTATATCTCTAGCATCCCTCCTAACTAGAAGGTAGAGTGGACCATCCTTGACCTCATCCTTCCTGATAAGGTGTATTAGCCCCCTTACTAGGCTTACAGTCCTAGGGTAGAGCAGCATGTAATCTACCATACCATTGCTTATTAACACTACATAAATAACCTTTCTATCAGCATGTTAATTCAATTTATAGCAGATTATACAATCTATCCATCTATACTACTGCTCATACGTTAAGGTAGTATCTTATTATATCCCTTACAGAGCTACTAGGCACCATTGTCTCATGCTTGTGCATGGGCTCAAAGTCATGATCATCACACCTGTATATTGTGCTCATCCTAACATATCTGCCAGAGGTTAGTATATACTCAACCACTCTACTCATACTCCTAAGCGATGCTAGTCCTCTGATGATCCTAGCAGCAGTTGACTCATCATCGTAATCCCTTAACCATAGCCTAACTATCTCATCTATAGCACTGCTATCAACCTGCTCTACAGCATCAACCCCTCTTATTATGCTCTTCTTGTTGAGTGAGAGTATACCTGTGCTTGATGATATACTATGCAATGCTACGCACGGCTCATCTATTATGAATCTAAGGTTGAATGGCGTGGGATAGACTATTGGATCTATGCTTACGCTAAGATGCTCATAACTGAACCTCTTCACTGCTATGTAGAGTACATGCCTATCTGTAGAGATGATGTAAGGCTTGCCATACTCTACTGCATTGAGTTCTTTAACCTTTGCCTCTGCTGCAGCAAGTATATGCTCTCCAGCCTCAATAAGCCTCTTTGCTAACTCCTCTCTTGTCTGCTGTTGGTATGCTGCTATAACATACTGCTGCCTCCTCTTCATCTCTTCAACCTCCTGCTCCACAAGTTTAAGAACAGCGTAAAGGTCTAGCATGGGGCGTATTAATCTGTAGAGTATAAAATACTTTCACTTAACATATAGATGGTTTGCTCTGCTTCTGCCTGCCTACCTACTCATCTTCAACCCTTGAGATCGCTAGCAAGTATGCCCATGAACCTATCTACTATTGAGTTCTCTACCTTTAACTTGACTACACTCTCCATCCTCCTATCAGCCTCTATCTCCTCTGCACTCCTCTCATCAAGTGCTCCCTCAAAGAAGAATCTAAACTGCTGATCCTTCAGCCTAAGCAATGGCTCTATGTACTGCCACTGCCAGTTAGAGAGTACAAAGTATACCCTCTTACTTGTACTTATGTTAAGCATCTCCTTACCAGCCTTATCCTTCCTCCTTTCATAGAAGCCTATTGTAGCAAGGACCTTCTCAACCATATCCTCTATGTTGATGCACTCCTCAACCCTAGCATCTGGAAGAGAAGAAAGCCTTGCATAAAGTTCAGCCTCATCCTTGCTCCTTGCAAAGAAGATGATTCTTATTACACTCTCATCTGCATGTGACCTAGCAAGTCTAGAGAAGAGGTTACTTGCTGTATCAAGCCTATTCCTTACATGCCTTGGTATATCTTGAGAATTAATGTCTTTACTAGTAGTGTTGCTATTGCAGTAAACTGCTATTATGTTCTCCATCATGGATGATGCAGAGTACTCATATTTAAGGTGTAAGTTATAGATGACACATACTACTATTTAGTATAAGGATATACATGATAATGTTTATGAGTATGAAGGAGGAGAAGCATAATAAGCCAATACTCTTTGCGCTAGCAGCAGTAGCGATAGCACTAGGGATCACAAATATACTGCTAGCATACAACATTACTACAGAGATGAACCAATCCGATAGATTGGGTGTTAATAATATACGTGCTGAACTTGATTACCTAAAGAATAGGTATGATGCTATAGATAAGAAGGTTGAGAAGATAGATTCTAAAATGATGGAGTTAAAGGAGATTAATGAAGTATTGAATGATGTAAGATACAAGTTAGTTAACATAAATAGCAAAGATGAAAATAATAATAATAATAGTAGTAGTAATAATAATGCATTGAATCATATACTTGATTATTCTCTAGAACAAAGATTGAAGGAGGGATTAGAGGGTAAGGAGGTTGAAGATAGAGGGGATTTCAAGATCATGTATATTGATGATAAGCATAAGATATTAAGTAGATCGAAGGTACTTGATGCATACGTTGATGCATTGAACTCTAAGTTCATACTTCCTCATGATATTGAAGTGGTGGTTGATGAGGATGATAGATGTAAGAACGCATCTGGCTACTATGAGCAGATGAGAAAGAGGATAGTACTCTGCTACTCCAGCATAAACAGCTTCATGAGACTCTATCCAGATGATGTTGGGAACTTCTCTATGCTAGTGAAGTTTCTACTCTACCATGAGGTTGCACATGCACTCATAGATGTGTATAAACTGCCTATAGTTGGTATGCAAGAGTATGCTGCAGATAACTTTGCCATTGTTATGATGCTTAATGATGGAGATGATATACATCCTCTAATCTGGCTGTACGATGCAATGAGGGAGGATAAGTATGCTACTTCTACTACTACTACCTCTAGCAGATACTGGGATACACATATGCTCTTTGTGCAGAGATACTATGATATCTTATGCTTAGCATATGGGAGTGATCCATTAAGGTATGATAGCAATGATCTGCCTAGTGAGAGGGCATATAGATGCTCCCATGAGTACTCATCTGCACTCAACGCTTGGAATGAGCTCCTCAAACCCTGGATGAAGGCAAGTTAGCCTATATACTCTACTCCCGTTTGTTCACAACATTACTTATTTAAGCATATTACTATCTACACTAACACCATTTTATGAATAGCCATGCTATAGTTGCTGTTATAGGGTTTGCACTAGCATCCCTAACTGGTATTGCTAGCATAGTACTCTATGCTGAGAGTAATGAGTTGAAGGCTGAGGTTAATAGCATTGTTCAGGATAATAAGATGCTCAAGCAGGAGCTTGATAATACACTACAGAACCTTAAAGATAAAGAGTCTGAACTTGAGAAGAGTAGGGAGGAACTGAACTCTGCAATGAATAAGATCAAGAGCATTGATGAGGAACTTAACAGTACCAAACAGAGGTTGAGTATTACTGAGGAGGAGTTGGAGAAGAGCAAGAGGGACCTTAACTATGCGAAGGATGAGTTGAAGAGCACTAGAACAAAGTTGCTTGAGACTCAGGATGAGCTTAACAGGAGTAAAGAGGAGCATCAACGTACGCTTAGAACGCTTGAAGAGTTGAAGGCTGATTACGATGCTCTAAAGGAAAGGTTGAAGAGTGCTGAGGATGGTCTGAAGGGGTACACTTACAGGGAGGATAAGGGAGACTTTAAGGTTAGGTATGATGCTGGAAGTAGGTATAGAGATGCAATAGACCAGATCGTTGGATCACTCAACTCTAGGCTCAAACTGCCATACGATATACCCATGCTGGTGTCAAGTTGTGGCGATGTATGGTATGCTGCATATACAGAGTATGAGGTTTACACTCGCAAAGTCAGCAAGATAGTGCTATGTGTTGAGGCACTTGATGAGGTAAGCGATATGGTTGATAGTATGTATAGCAATGGGATAGCCTCTAGCAAGGATAAAGCCTTCAACGTATTCATAAAGTACATAGTATACCATGAGATTGGACATGCTGCTATAAGGATAGCAGACCTCCACACAGGCAGTAGAGAGGAATCACTTGTAGATGACTTTGCCTTCTATATGCTTGTTAAGGATGGGGATGGTGATGTAGATCTTCTCATCATGCTCTACAAAATACTTGCAGTACATGAAGGAGAAGGTAAGATAGAGGCTAGGCATCCAAGCAGTCTATACCTAACGTACAGGCAGCAGTACCATGATATCTCATGCCTTGCATATGGTGCTGGCATAGAATCAGAGTATATGGATCTTGGTGAGAGGGATAAGGATAAGTGCAAGGTGATATGGTATGAGGTCTCACATGGCTGGGATAGAGCACTTGCGCTCTGGTGGAAGTAAGTAGATAAGAGAGTATCTATTCAGGAGATACATGGATAAGGTGAAGGTTTATCACTACAGCAAGTGCGTAACATGTAGAAGGAGCATAGATATACTCAGCAAGGAGCATGAGCTGGAGTTGAGGGATATATTCAAGGAGAGACTAAGCAAGGATGAGATAAGGGATATAATTGCCCAGGCAGGGGTAAGTGCAAGGGAACTTGTGAGGAGGAAGAGCAAGGCATACAAGGATATAATCAATGGCAATTACACCGATGAGGAGATAATAGAGATGATGAGCAATGACCCAAGCCTAATAGAGAGGCCAATAATCATCATGGGAGGGAAGGTATTCATAAGGCCAAGGTTGGAGAAGGTAGAGTAGTAGCAAAGAGGATTGATGAATGGATGAGGCTTTATAATACACTAAGCGGAAAGGTTGAGGAGATCAAGCCTAGCAATGGTATGATGGTAAGGATGTACCTCTGTGGAGTCACTGTTTATGACTACTCGCATATAGGCCATGCTAGAACTATAATAGTCTTTGATGTTATAAGGAGGTATCTTATGTATAAAGGCTACAAGGTAAGGTTCGTTCAGAACTTTACCGATGTTGATGATAAGATAATCAAGGCAGCAAGGGAGAAGGGTATAAAGCCATTGGAGCTTGCTGAGTACTTCATAGAGCAGTACTTCAAGGACTTCGATAGGCTTAACGTGTTAAGGGCTGATCATTATCCAAGGGCAACTGAGCATATAGAGGATATGCATAGAATCATAAAGGGGTTGATGGATAAGGGCTATGCTTATAGAACAAGCAAGGGTGTATACTTCCATATAGCAAAGGATGAAGATTACGGCAAGTTATCAAAGAAGCAAATAGATGAACTAAAGGCAGGTGCAAGGGTTGAGGTTGATGAGGAGAAGTTAGACCCTCTAGACTTTGCGCTATGGAAGTTTGTTGATGATGAGCCATCATGGGATAGCCCATGGGGTAGAGGTAGGCCGGGATGGCATATAGAGTGCTCTGCCATGAGTATGAAGTACCTTGGAGAGACCTTTGAGATACATGGGGGAGGTGAGGATCTTATATTCCCACACCATGAGAATGAGATTGCTCAATCAGAGTCATTAACATGCAAAGAGTTCTCGAAGCACTGGGTTCATGTTGGTATGGTTAATGTGAAGGGGGAGAAGATGGCAAAATCCCTCAAGAATATAGAGCCAATACACTCTGCACTAAGCAGGTGGGGTGCAAATACAATAAGGTTATACTGCCTATCAGCACACTACAGGAAGCCCCTAGAGTATGATGAGATGCTCCTCAAGCAGGCACTTGCTGTATGGAGGGATGTGGAGAATGCGTTGTATGAGTTGGAGCATGCCATGAAGATACCTGCTAGAGAAGGGGAAGGGGGAAGGGCAGTTGTAGATGAGTTGAAGGGTATCGTTGATGAATCCTTTAAGATCTTCATGGATAGGATGGATGATGATCTTGATACACCTAATGCAATAGCATCCCTCCTTACATCCATAAAGGCAGTTAATAGGTATGCTGGGGAGGATATGCTTGATGTTAGCGTTGCTGAGACGATTATGCCAAGGCTCAATGATATGCTCTTCATCCTAGGCCTCAAGAGGGCTGAGGTTAGCAGTGAGGAGAGGGCAAGGATAGAGGAGATGGTGAAGAGGAGGAGCATGTTGAGGGCAGAGAAGCGTTACAGGGAGGCAGATGAGATAAGGGAGATGCTTAGGGCAGAGGGGATAGAGTTGGTTGATCATAAGGATAGGACTATATGGAAGAAATTAAGCTAATCTTCTTAGAAGTATGTAAACCTTTAATATAGGTTTAACTATTTATATCTTATGAGCCTAGGAATTGAGATTTTAAATAGATATAGGGATTATATAATGCTCAACAAGAACATCTTTATAGCAGGAGTATGCGCATTCATAGCAAGTGCTCTTATTGCAGAGGCATACTATGCAATGGATAGTAGCGCTGCTATTAACTCAACTATGAGCGTTGCTGTAGAGTATGGCATATACATACCGCTATTTGCATATCTCTACTACAAGGATAATAAAGGAAGGTATAGGGATGAATACTCTAATATAGTGTGGAGAAGGGTGCTCATGGATGCAAGGAAGTTGATAGCAACGCTATCAGTTGCAGAGATGGTGTATGCTGTTGTTAGAGGATATATGCATTACCACTCTCTTACCATGGGTATGCAGCCTTATCAAGCAGCACTGCTCTCATCAATAGTAGCATCAGCGCTCTTCTACACTGTAGTGAATGTAGGGGCAAGGATATCAAGGCTATTCAATTAACCATGATATTTTTTACAAGATAAGCACCCTGCCTTGACTGTAATATTATAAAGCAGCTCCATACAATAATCAGCATGGACCCACTTGGAATAGGAGGATTACTAACATCTCAGATAGCCATAGGAGGGATAATAGGCTTCTTCATAGGCTTTGCAATAAAGAAGATAACCAAGGTAGCATTATTCATACTGGGCGTATTCTTCATAGCACTACTCTACCTTGAGTACAATGGGTATATAGTAATAAACTATGCAAAGTTCGAGGAAGCGTTTGGTAAGATAGGGAGTAGTATAGCAGGGCAGTTGGCAGTTCCAGCAACCCCAATACTAACAAACATACCCCTGCTTGGAGGGTTTGGTGTAGGATTCATAATAGGGTTGAAGAAGGGTTAAGCGTATAAATGATGTCATAAAGAAAGTTAAGCATCAGAGTCCTCCCTATAATTACTACTCTTACTATCCTCACTCCTATCTATTGGATGGATTACCTTATCTCTATGAGTTTAGCTTCTACCATCTCGTTTATCAGACCTTCCAATGCTGGCTTGAGTTGAGCAGTGTCCTCTCCACTACTACTTGCTATTACATTAACCAACTCCTTGAATGATATGCCATTGCATACATCCCATATCATTATAACCACCTCATTAACAGAATACGCTACCTTGTCATCATTGACGAGAAGAAGAGAACCATCTTCAGCCCTTGCTACGTTGCCCTTCTTGTATAGTTTCTCTAACTCCATCGGTAAATGCGCCATCATTTATTATTTAAATGTTTGTTTTTGTTTAGGGGATAGTGTCAGGATAAGAACCTACTTAATCACATTAACACGTTATACTATCACTTTCAGCATCAATTAATCTAGCATATTCCTTCTTATTACAGGTGTATTACCTTTAAGAAGATAAAGAGCAGATGATAGCAATTAGAATTATGGATGGGGTAATCTTCTTATGCTATAGAGTAGTTATCTACCTCTATTCTTTATGCTTCATCTAGCAATACCAACTAACCTCTATCCCTCAATATATTATAGCATGCACTTATGATAGAATATGTTACTCCTCTCATTAAGGTATCTGAATAAAGAATCTTTATATCCCGTAAATTAACATGGTTTATAGCGTTGATAAAGTTATTGAATGACTATGTTATCGAGTTATGCAACAAAGCATAATATTACATTACTCAGATGAAATATGAAGTCTGTCCCTTATCATACTTATTATATGGTCTGCTATTGCAGGAGATGCTGTGAACCCTGGAGATTCTATACCTATTAGGTGTATGAAGTTATCTGGATACTCCTCTATAACAAAGTCTGGCTCCTCATTGCTCCCATATCCAGCAAGCCTAGCCCTTATACCATAGTAACCATACTCAAGATCATCCTTGCTTATTCCATGGATCATCTCAGATGCTCTAGAGTAGAACTCATCGATACCTTTATTCACAACATCCTTAAACTTGCTATCATCATAATCCTTCTCATCCACATATATTGCATTAGGCCCTATAGCTATTGTACCATCTAACCTCTTTGTTAGATGTATCCCTATACCTCTATAATCGAATGTTGGTGCTGGGTATATAAGCGAGTTAACTAGGTATGGCTTCCTCCTTACAAGATAGTACTCCCCTATGCATGGATAGATCCTATACCTCTTCAACCCAACAAGATATGCTATATCATCTGCATGAGTTCCTGCACTATTCACAACAAGCCTAGCAATTATACTCTTACTCTTACTATACTCTGAACCCTTACCATCCTTTACTATTATCCTGTAACCATTAAGCATTTCATCTATACCTACTACAGTGCTGTTGAAGGCGAACTCTATGCCAGATGTACTTGAATACTCATAAAGCGCATATGCAAGCCTTGATGGATCTGTAACGCCAGCACTCTCTACCAGCAGGCCTGTATCTGTCTTAGCATACCTCTCTATACTCCTTACCTCATCCCCATACACAAATCTAATCTTATCAACACCATTGGCATAACCTCTCCTCTGCAACTCCTCCAACGCATTCATGTTATCGTCAGTGCATAGTATGAGCATACCATCCCTCCTGTATGGTATACTCAATGCATCTAGTATGCTATACATCATCCTGTTACCTTTGACACAGAACCTAGCCTTCAAGGTTCCAGGCTTAGCATGTATGCCAGAGTGTATAACTCCAGAGTTCCTGCTGCTTGCATGTAGTGCAACTGAATGCTCCTTATCTATGCAGATGATCTTGAGCCTCCTCTCCCCTTGCATCCTACCAAGCATGTAGGATATGAAGAGCCCAACTATGCCAGAGCCTATTATTGCAACATCATAATAGTCCTCTGCCTCTACCATAAACATAGAGATGGAACACTTATATCTAAGGATTTGGTATGCTCCTTGTTATACTAAATAGAGGAGAGGAGAGAAATATTGCCTAACTCAGGGGTTGTTAAATACAATGTAAAGATAAGGTTCGAGGTGGATGGGATAGTAGAGAGGGCAGATATAATAGGAGCCCTCTTTGGGCAGACAGAGGGGTTACTAGGCCCAGAGATGAACCTGAACGAGCTGCAGAGGACATCGAAGGTTGGAAGGATAGAGGTTATGCTAGATGTAAAGAGCAACAAGAGCAGTGGAGAAGTGATCATACCAATGAGTGCTGATATAAGCACTACAGCACTAATAGCAGCAGCAGTGGAGACCATAGATAAGGTTGGACCATTCAATGCAAAGTTTACCCTCGATGTTATAGAGGATGTTAGAGAGTTGAAGAAGAAGCTTATAGTTGAGAGGGCAAAGAAGATAGTACAGGAGTGGGCTGCAAAGACCATGAGTGAGTCTGAGGAGATGCTAAAGGATATATATGATGCTGTAAAGCCAGCAAGGTTAACAACATATGGCAAGGAGCATCTTGCATGTGGTGCTGGTATATTTGATTCAGACTGGATAATACTTGTTGAAGGTAGGGCAGATGTTATAAACCTGTTAAGAGCAGGCTATGATAATGCAATAGCGATAGAGGGTGCAAAGATATCTGATGCTGTTGTAAGGTTGAGCAAGGAGAAGAGTTATGTTGTAGCCTTCCTAGATGGTGATAGGGCAGCGGATCTTATCCTTAAAGAACTACAGAATACTATAAGGATAGATAAGGTTGTTAGGGCTCCCCAAGGTAGAGAGGTTGAGGATCTAACACCTCTAGAGATACAGGAGTTGCTCAAGGATGCAGTACCTTCACAACAGGAGTTAAAGGCCAAGATGAGGGAGAGGGATAGAGAGAGGGAAAGGGAGAGGGAGAGGGAAAGAGAAGGTATTGGGGGTACAAGGTACAGGGAGAGGATCGCAAAAGAGGAGAGTGGTAGGGAGGTTGTTGTAGAGGAGGAAGGGGTTGTACTTGATGAAACACTAACAAGCAAGATAAAGGAGGCATTCTCTTCCATAAATGAGACGTTAGAGGCTGTAGCACTGGATGCTGATATGCAGCAGAGGTTCAGGGTACCAGTGAGCGAGGTTGTACAGAGGCTGCAGGAGGAGAAGGATATCAAATATCTAGTGCTTGATGGTATAATAACTCAGAGGCTGCTAGATGCATGTTCAAAGGCTGGTGTTGAGTACGTCATAGGCCATAGGATGGCTGATATAAAGAACGCATATAATATAAAGGCTCTAACATTCAACCAGTTAAGGCTTACATGAGCGAGATAAAGGTGCAACATATACTAACCATTGCAGAGTTACTGCTAAGAGGTGCTAGGGATAACTATGTCACTATAACAACAAGGGAGTTGGGGGCAAAGATAGGAAGATCACAGCAGGCAGCATCAAAGCATCTCCTTGAGTTGGAAGAGAAGGGTTACATAAGTAGGAGGAAGAGTGGGCAGGGGTTCTGTGTAAGGGTTACTGAGAAGGGCTACAGGGAGGTTCAAGAACTCTTCATAAGACTCAAGGCTGCAATTGAGCCATTACCGAAGGTTATAGAGTTGATAGGGGTAGCAGTAGCAGGTATGGGAGAGGGAGGCTACTACATGTCCCTAGAAGGTTACAGGAGGCAGTTCTTAGAGAGATTGGGTTTCGACCCATACCCTGGAACCTTAAACATCAGGCTAGATAAGATATACATAGACCTCAAGAGGGAGTTGGCTATGTACCCTGCTATAACAATAGATGGGTTCAGTGATGGTAAGAGAACTTATGGCTGGGTTAAGTGCTACACTGCAAAGATAAATGATAAGATAGATGGTGCTATGCTTGTACTTGAAAGAACCCATCACGATGAGAGCATAATGGAAGTGATAGCCCCAGTGAAGATAATGGATGCTCTAGGCTTAAGGTATGGTGATAGGATAAACGTTAAGGTATTCGTGCAGCAGAAACATAAGAGTAATGGTGCTGTTAACATAAGATAGAATGGGAGAGTAGTAGATTGATTATTGATTAATTATTGATCTTTACTCTGCAGATAGGTCCCAGTAATGAGCATTCTTGAAACCTTCAACTGGTAAGTTAAGAGACCTCCACTCCTTGAGCGATCTTGCATATAGCCTAACCCTAGTGTAGCCTGCCAACCTCAATGCATAGTATGATAAGCCAGATAGTGTACCAACGCTACCGCAGTATACTATAACCTCATCATTCCTGCTTATCTTCCTGTATGATAGGAGTGAGTTTATCTCATCAACAGACTTGAGTATCCTATCCTCTCCAGCAAATGCCTTCCATGGTATATTCATTGCATACGGGATGTGATGGTCTAGATAGTTAAGCCTCTCTCTTACATCTAGAAGTACCTTACCCTCACCATCACCCTTCTTGCTGCTGCTACTACTATTGCTGTTGGTCTCCTTACCTTGCTGTAACTGCTTGATCCCTTCTATTATAGCTTGGATGTAATCGTACGTTGCAAGTATATCATAATCCGCATTGATACCTGTATCATCAACAACAGATACTTGCTCAATACTCTTGCCCTTGCCTCTACCCTTCTCAACTTCATAGCCTAACGATACCCATCTTCCATAAGTAATAGAGAGGAGAGATACCCTCTCATGCCCTATGTACTCCAATGCCCATGCCACCCTTGCTGCCAATGCACCAAACGTATCATCATAAACTATTGCATACTTGCTGGCATCATCAACCCCAATGCTCCTGAACAGTCCATGTAACTGCTTAGGGTCCATACTCTCTAGCACCCTTGCCAATGGTAGTGATACTGCATCTGGTATATGCCCCTGTATGTAATCCTCCTCCTTGCGTACATCTATAAGCACTACATCCTTGCTTGAGATATTGAGTAGTTCTTCTGGCTCAACAAGCACTGGATACCTCCTTCTTGCTTTCATGCAGCACACTCACCCCTAGCGGTCTTGACTATGAACCTAGAATCACTACCATAATCAACGTAACTCTCTGGATCCTCCTCAGGTGATGGGAGTTTAGATGCCTCCTCTATTATAGGTTTGAGATCATCAATGCTCTTTATGTTAGTACCATTACCTTCCAGCACCCTATCTATCCAAGATGCGAAACCCTCTCCATCAAGCCTCTCCTTTCTATACACATCTATGAGCCTTAGGATTACATCTATGATTCGCTTTGCTGGTACCCTTGCAACTATCCTTCCAAGAGCACTCTCCTTGCCTACCTTACCTCCTAATAGCATGTTGTATGCTGGGGTGAGCGTATTATTCATCCTCACAGCAGCACCAAAGAACCCAATCGTTGCTATCATATGCTGACCACAGGAGTTGGGGCAACCGCTAATCTTTATAGTTGCATCCCTTAAAGCATCATCCATGTCAAGCCCTAACTCTATCAACCTGCTCCTTATCTCCTTTGCTAATCTATGGGCATTGGTTATTGCTAGGTTGCATGAGGTTGTGCTTGTGCATCCAACCACCGATGCTATGCTCAGTGCACCATAGTTTGCTAATCCTGCTTCTGATAGCCTATTGTAGAGTTCAACCAACCTGCTCTTCATAACCCACCTTAATGCAAATCCTTGGGATGGAGTTGTTACAACACAGCCCTCATGGGAGAACTCCCTGCATATACTTGCCAATGCTCTCAACTGCCTTGCTGTAATATCCCCAGCAGGTAATGGTATGAATACTATAGCGTAACCCTTCTGCTTCTGATCCATCACATTGCTCCTAACCCATCTATGGAACCCATCTGGAGCATTGAATGGTTTCAACTCAACAAGATTTGTATCCTCTATATCTGGAGCATCAACCTTAGCCTCTCTTATGTAAAGCCTTGCTAGAACAGACCTTGTCATAAGCACTATCTTCCTCTCCTTCAACACCAACTCCCTGAACCTCTCAAAGCCCATGTCATGGACAAGATAGCGCATTCTATTCCTGTGCACCTTCTCTCTATCACCAAGCCTATCGAATAGCCTTATAACTGCCATGCATGTTGGTAATAGCATATCCTCTGGCGTGAAATCTTCAAGAAGTTCAGCAAGGTATGATGCTGGTCCTAAGCCTCCACCTATGTAGACCCTGAAGCCTCTAACCTTCTTAACAGTAGCATTACCATCAGATACCTCCTCTTCCCTAACCACAGGTACAAGCCCAACATCTGCTATCCTTGCATAACTATGCTCATCACAGCATGCAAAGTTAAACTTGAACTTCCTTGGAAGGTTCTGGCACATAGGGTTGCGTAAGAAGAACCTTGCCAATGCCTTTGCATATGGCGTAACATCGAATGGTTCATTACTACATATGCCTGCAAATGGGGAGCATGTTACATTCCTTACAGTATTCCCGCATGCCTCTCTACTCGTTAGTCCAACCTCTACCAATCCCTTCTCAACTGCAGGGGCATCATCAAGGTATACCCAATGCATCTGTATATTCTGCCTAGTTGTAACATGTACACTTCCTATTGAGAAGTCCTCACTCAGCTTTGCTAATCTTGTAAGTTGCTCTGGGTAGAGTATCCCAGCAGGGATCTTTATCCTTACCATTGTGTAGTCCTTGTTAAGTCTTGATCCATACATGCCATGCTGTAATCTGAACCTTCTAAACTCATCCTCGCTTATCTTACCCTCCCTGTAGAGCCTGATCATCTCCTCAACAGCTGTCACCTCTTCAGGTAATCCCCACTCTTCTCTCTTCCTACTATCATCATCAGTATGCGTGAGATTCTCTTGCTGCTTTTGCATATAGCGGTATTATAACATCGTTATATTTAAAACTTCTTTAAATAAATATTAGGGAATAAAGTACCGTTTATAATATAATTAGCGTATTATATATAACAATCGTTACTATGACTGTTGGTATGTTATACAAACCTGATAAGAATAATCCTTTACGTATAACTTAATGCTTGACATGGAAGTAATAATCCTAAGTTCTCATCATAACTATTTATCAGAATAGTCCTAGAGCAAAACCTAAGGCCATAACTGCTAGTACCAATGCTGTTATCTTTGGTAGATACCTGCTATATGGAATGATCTTATGCTGGACATACGTGTATGCCTTCACGGCAAGTATAGTTATTCCTATCAGTGCTATGGCTACAGCAGTAGCATAGGTAACGATCAACAGTAGTGGATCAACTCCTCCTACTGCCAAAGAAAGTATAACAAACTCTTCCTCATGGGCAAAACCTAGTATCAATGCAAAGCCTGCTATTGCATTCAAGCTTGGAACCGCTCTAGCTAGATGAACATGTATATGAGAGTGATAACCCACGTCTTTATGCCAGTGCATATGCTCATGCTCTATCAACTGCGTATTATCATGGAGATGCCCATGTTGAGTCTCTATAAAGTCCTCACCCTTCTCCCTCCAAAATAAGTATGCTAAAACACCTAAGGCTATAGCAACACCATACTGTAGGTATTGAAGAGGTATCTCTATTAATGGAGAGATCAATATGTATGCCAAAACAACAACTATCGATGATAGGAAATGGGCACCTGCTATAATCCCCGAGCTTATAAAACCACTAACCAATTGTCGCCTACTATGCATGGAATAGAGTACTGCTACAAGCCAGCCATGTGATGGATTAACCCCATGCAATAGTCCAAATACTATGACACCTATAAGCACGCCATCTATCATAGTTACAGGCTTTGTAACACTCATGATTATATATTGCTTCTCATGAATCCGATTAGTTAAAATATAGCTCTTCTATATAGAGTAGATAAGCGATGGACGATATCAAAGAAAGAATAGAATTCTTATGTGATATCACTGAAGAAGATAAAAATAATATAATCATGCTCGTTAAGATAGCCGATGAGACTATATTCAATTACTTCAACAAGAGGTGTAGAGATTTCAACATAGTTATATGTGAAGGTGAGTGGGCCATGACTGTGCAGAGTATAAGCCATAGGAGGAAGAAGTATGGTGAGATCATGAGATTCAGCGATACAAATAATATATCCTTTACAGATACTAGGTTAAGGGAGATAATTATAAGAAAGGATAAGGCCAACTTTGGTAACTATTTGCATGAGATGGTATTTGCAGTGATGCATGATGGCCTCCCTGAACATCTTAGAGAAGCACTAGCATGGTACTTTACTTTAGAGATGCTTAAACCATATAGATATGCTAAACCTGCTTATCCTAACTGGGTCATAGACCTTTATCTTCAGCCTATAAGGTATCTTGTAAGGATGTTTGGTATAGAGCTTACAAAAGATCTTGCGTTAGGTAATGTTGATGTTGAGGACTCCCTACTTCCTACAGAGGTACAGAGGTTATTTTTGCCTGAGTAGGTAATATCTAAGAATGTTTAATATTATTATTATATTCCTTCCTTGTAATATGTACAAAGGGCGTATTGTATGAGTGTTAAGAGGTATAAGAAGAGTAAGGCTATATGGTGTAATGATTGTGATATAGTATTTGATACCCTCCAAGTTGCAGAAGAACATGCAGAACAGACTGGCCATACTATAAAAGTAATCGAGTTTATAACTGATAGAGAGTAAATACTATTATAGATGAAACGTTGTAGGATAGGAGGAGTTAGCCCTTCCTTATACCACTAAATCTAGCATTAAGAACAACTCTTCTAACTATTCTAATCGCTTCATATACAAAACTCCGTATATCATCTGCTATGCTACCCAACAGCCTAACAATTACACCAGAGTCATAGGGTAGTATAGTTGCTCCTCCAACTACATTAGTAAAGTGCTTAAGAGTAGTGTTTATCTCTTCACTTATAGTATTAACATACTCTGCTTTAGTTATTATGTAGATGTTTCCAACCACATCATGCTCACCTAGTATACCCATTGTCTTGAGGTTATTCTTCTTTGGTTCTAAGACTACATTATCCATGAACCTTATATTACCATACTGGTTCCTTGCTATGGTCTTCATATAACATATATCATATTGGAATGCTTCATTCCTTGCAACCCTTCCAGGTACTATTATCTCAGAGTAAACTAGAGTAGCATGCTCATGGACGTTCAAGTTAACCTTCTGATAGAAACGTGAATCTCTGTAAGGAATTATCTGATCAGGTATATACTCCATATAGCAATCTTTATCAACATAAATGTTAATCATCTGCGTAGCATAGTTCTTATTCATCCTGTATATCCTAGTTGCACCTTGGGTTGTTACGTGTAATAGTGCTTTATTCTTTAACATTATATCTATCCTGTACCTATCTCCCTGCAGTATTCCTCCAGATGGAGACATTATGTACACATATGCCATAGATGGCAATGACTCCTCAAGGTACATTGCTTTAAGTACAACTAATGGTACCTTTGAGAACTTTTCCTTTATCACTGTCCTACCATCTATAGGATCACTCTCGAGCATTAAGTAAAGCAGACCTGTTTTACCAGACCTGCCCACATCTAACTGTGCTAGCCTTGCTTCATATGCTGATACTTCAGGTGGTATATCATCAGGAATGTAGAACTTTATATTCGTATAATTTATAGCGTCAGCATAGTTAGTAGTATGCATACCATTATCATCGTTATCATTACTATCAGTTAACTTTACATCATCATTGTTCATAACATTACCTCCTGTGTAATAGACATACATAAATTAATTTATTTTTATTTCTCATAAAATTGAATTTAATTTGCTTATCTACTGATTGGCTTTGGTTGTGCCTCAAATAGCACATCCCTCACTATATGCTCTACCACTTTATCTATACCCTCTCCAGACTTACAGTTGATGAACACAAATGGCTTATCTCCTCTCACAATCCTTGCATCCCTCTCCATAACGTTAAGATCTGCCCCAACATATGGAGCAAGATCTACCTTATTTATAACAAGTAGATCACACGTCTCTATTCCTAACCCTCTCTTCCTAGGATACTTGTCTCCAGCAGAGACATCTACTATGTAGATGAAGTAATCAGCAAGTGCTGGACTAAATGTAGTTGTTATATTATCTCCTCCACTCTCTATTATTATGAGATCGAGATATGGATACTTACTCTCCAACTCCTCCACTATGGCCAAGTTCATGGAAGGGTCCTCACGTATTGCAGTATGCGGGCATCCTCCGGTTGCTACGCCTATCACAAGTTCCTCTGGCATTATACCCATCTCCTTGGCCAGATGTCTACGCATTCTCTCAGCATCTTCCTTTGATACAACATCGTTAGATATTATGCCAATCTTGTAACCCTTTGCTGCTAATATTGGTACTATTCTCTCTATAAGCATGGTCTTACCAGAACCTACTGGTCCACCTATCCCTAACCTTGGTATCCTCTTACTACTCATATGTAACATCTATGCTCTCAAGTTATAAACATTTTCGTAGCGAGTCTCTCATGCATCATCTGCACAACATCTATCTCTGGTGCGAATTGCCACATGTTCGATAATGACTTATCTATATTCTCCTTCACAATCGAGACCATCAATGGCTTAAGCTCATTTACTATAATCTGTCCTTGAAAGTGATTTAACATGCCTAGCCTCAATGCCGCACCTATCACGCTTATGGAAAAGGAGTATAGCAGTATGAGTCCAGCTTTGGGTTTTGATATATCAAATATGTTGCATGCTATTGCTAAGGCTACTGGATATACACCGTTTGCTTTCTTCGATCTTATTGCATTATCGTATAACTCTAATATAGAATAATTGTTATTATTACTTGCCTTCTTGTTGCTGATTATTTGACTCAAACACCTTATTAGTTGTATACCAGATCTTACAGATGCCTCCCTTATCTCCTTTATCAGCCTCATAGCAAATATTGTATTATCTATCTCAATTAACCTATTTAGATCTGATTCCTTTGAAGCTTGGTAAGCGTTACCTAATGCTACACAATCTGCAGGACCTATCTGCTGCTTCAAGAATACAGTCAATAGATTCCTTAGATGTTCTACACTCTTAACCCTCTTATTATAAAAGAACATCTCTAACCCGTTTGATGTTGTATACATACCAGTTGGAAAGAAGGAATCGGCTAACTGCATAACACTGATATCTTGTATACTTATTTCATCTATTACATTATCATCATAACTATTACTCTCAGCACGACTGTGTGCTTTACTATTATTATTCCCTCTTACATCTACATCAATGCTCATGTACCTCAATCCCTTCCTCTGGTTCAAAGATCATCCTTGTTTTCTCTATTACAACATGGGTAAGTATAGTATTAAGCAGTCTCTTTAGCATCTCTATCTCGGTATCAGTCTGTATAGGGAAATAAATGCTTCTATCTTCAACCTTTATAGGCCTATGTAGGTTTCCTATTGTATGTCCTATCCTAACAGCAATCTCCACAACATGATCTATAGGTGTATCATCCATAATCCTTATCATTGCAAGGTTCTCCTCCTCTAGTTCTACAACTACCATCCTCTCATTGGATAAATGAATCACATCCCCGTGTCTTAATCTAAAGCCCTGAGGTAATGTTATAATCACATCGCTACCCTTATCTGTTACCTTACGCATTCTCACTCTTTCTGACTCTATCCTGTTTATCTTCACGACCTCACATAACCCTTGTCTTGACATCTCTTCATATCTTGCTCTTAACGTACTATCCCTTTTTATATTGCCTATTATTGAACTGACCTGTATGCTAGTGCTCATACCTTCTTGCTCACCTTTGCTTCCTTTAATCTCTTAACAGCATCATGCATATCGAGCATCCTTTGTGTAGTATCGATGTGGCCGTAATGTCTGTATGCTGATCTATCAACAAATGCAAATAATAGACCATTGCTACTGAACTTCACCCTTGCGCCTATCTCAAACCTCTCAGCTATAATACATGTTGTTACTCTATGGTAAGGATGATCTAGGTTTAGATGTGTTAAAGGATCTATATAACCTGACATGGCTGCTATCTTACCTGCAACTATTGTAACATGCCTTATCTTACTAGGATCTATAACATGCATATCTTCATCAACGTTCGATTCTTCTACACAATGGCGTATCAGCAACTCTTTTTCACCTCTTACTCTCTGATAATGCTTGTTGGCTAAGGTCGTCTGCAGCAAGGTTTCTATCTATCCTCAGTACTGCTTTTGCTATCTCACCAGCAGCCTTTAGAGCAGTTGTCTTTACCAGTAAGGGGTCCAGTACACCTATCTCCATCATATCTATTGGCTCGCCAGTGTTTATATCTATGCCAAAGGTATCTTGCAATGCCTTTGCAGTCATGACCTTCTCTAGCCCATTGAAGCCAGCATTGGTAAGTATCTGCCTCATTATGCTCTCCAACGCTGCTGCAACAACATCTATTCCAACTTGCTCCAAACCCTTCAACTTCAAACTCTTCATCTTATCTATTACATGTAACTCTGCAGCACCACCACCAACAACCACACCCTTGTTAAGTGCAGCTTCTGCAGCATTGACCCCATCCCTAACAGCTCTCCATCTCTCTAACGACGTTTCTTTCGTTGTACCAGAGACTATTATTGTGACTATATTCTTGTTCTTCCCATTCTCTATGTATATTATGTTGTTATCCTCATCCTCATAGACCCTATCTGCATAACCAAGGATATCTGGGAGTTTGAGATCATCCATGAACCTTGCAGGTTTTGCGTTAGTGTAACGTGCTACATGCTCTATCTCATCTGTAGAGATTATGGCAGCGAATACCCTTCTGCTTATTAATAAATTCTCTACAACATCATCTATTTCCGGTGATGCTATGAGTATAACATTTGCCCCAGTTGCTAGCATAGCATCTACTATCTCTTTTGCTTTTGTTACCCTATCCTTCTCCATAGTAAGGATATCTTCGTATCTACTATTCTCCTTTAGCCATGACTCCTTCACAGGCTTGAGATCAAGTTTACATATAAGTATCCTTGCATTCTTTACCTCCAACGGTATATCCTTATCCAATCTACCCCTTTCAAGTATCAGACCAGAGATTACTTTATCATCCATATTCATTCTTCTCACGATCTTTATTGATTTATCAAAATCGTATGAACCATTATAGGATGCGTTATTACCTACAGCTCTTATTGCAGATATTACTATAGATGCAAGTCTCTTACCATCCAACTTCGATGCTAATGATGTATTAACCACATGCTCCAACTCTACATCATCAATTGATATTTTCTTTGCTGCCTTCTCTAACAACTCACATGCATAGTATACACCACTCTCTATACCTTCAACAACCTTGGTTGGGTGCACTCCTAGTTCCTTTATCAGCCTCTTCCCTTCTTTAACCATCTCTGCTGCCATAACCACTGCTGTAGTAGTACCATCACCAACCAGCTGCTCTTGCCTCTCAGCAATCTCCACGACCATCCTTGCAACTGGATGTATAGTCTTCAACGATAGTAGTATGGTTACACCATCATTAGATACATGTCTATTCATTGCTTGATCTATTAGCAGTTTATCCAACCCTTTTGGGCCAAGCGTAGTTCTTACAGTATCTGCAACTGCTATAACAGCATTAACGTTAGACTCGAGTGCATCGAACTCTATATTCTGTGCCATAGGACGCCATACGCTTGTATTGGTCATCTTATAGGAATGATGAAATTGAAAATAAAAAAAGATTTTGGCTATTATACGCCTTATCTTATTACCTAGCTGCTGCTTACAGATATTACGCTATGAAGTACCTCTGTGCTAACGCTAACTCCTTGGCTGGCTCTACTGTTGCTATCTTACCATCTATCTTTACCTCATACGTCTCTGGATCTATCTCTATCTTTGGAGTGCTAGAGTTCCAAACCATATCCTTCTTGCTTATGTTCCTACAGTTCCTTACTGGAAGTACTATCTTCTCCAATCCTAGCCTGTTCTTCACACCCAACTCCATTGCCCTCTTCGATACGAATGTGAAGCTTGTGTTCTTCACGGCTCTACCAAATGCACCAAACATGGGTCTGTAGAATACAGGCTCAGGTGTTGGTATAGATGCGTTTGGATCGCCCATTATGGACCATGCTATGAACCCTCCCTTGAATACCATCTTTGGCTTTGCTGGGAAGAACGGTATAGGATACATCACTATATCAGCGTACTTGCCTGGCTCTAATGAGCCTACATAATCTGCTATTCCATGAGTCCTTGCACAGTTTATAGTTGTCTTTGCTATGTACCTCTTTGCCCTAAAGTTATCGTTCTCTGCAGAATCTTCCTTCAACTTACCCCTCATCTTCTTCATCTTGTCTGCGGTCTGCCATGCCCTTAACGTTATCTCACCTATCCTACCCATAGCTTGGCTATCAGATGAGTACATACTTAGTACTCCTTCATCATGGAGCACATCCTCTGCTGCTATAGTCTCAGCCCTTATCCTTGACTCTGCAAATGCAACATCCTCTGGCACTGCAGGGTTGAGATGATGGCAAAACATCAGCATATCTAGATGCTCATCAACAGTGTTTACGGTGTATGGCCTAGTTGGGTTTGTTGACGATGGTAATGCAAACTCTTCTGCTGCTATCTTCATTATATCTGGGGCATGACCCCCTCCAGCACCCTCTGTATGATATGTGTGTATAGTTCTACCATCTATTGCGTTTATGGTATCTTCAACGTAACCACACTCGTTAAGGGTATCTGTATGTATTGCTACTTGAGTATCTGTCATATCCGCTGCTCTAAGAGATGCATCTATAACTGCTGGTGTAGTACCCCAATCTTCATGTATCTTTGTTCCTATAGCACCAGCATCTATCTGCTCCAACTGTGTTGCAAGGGAGGGATGAGAGTCATTACCTTTGCCTAGGAACCCAAAGTTGACTGGGAAGTCCTCTACAGCCTCAAGCATTCTGCTTATGTTGAATACTCCAGGAGTACACGTGGTAGCATTCGTACCATCTGCAGGACCAGTGCCTCCTCCTATAAGTGTAGTTGTACCAGCACTTATAGCCTCTATGTAGAGCTGTGGGCATATGAAGTGTATATGCGTATCTATATGACCTGGTGTACATACTGTATGCTCTCCTGCAGTAGCCTCTGTACATGCAGAGACAACCATGTTAGGATCTACATCATCCATTATGTATGGATTACCAGCCTTCCCTATCCCTGCTATCTTCCCATCCTTCATGCCTATATCTGCCTTGACTATGCCTAGAATGGGATCGAGTATCAATGCATTGGTTATCACATGATCTAGTGCACCGTGAGCGTTTGTAACCCCTGGTGTCTGTGCCAAACCATCTCTCAATGTCTTGCCTCCTCCAAATACACACTCATCGCCTGGAGTTATTAGATCCTTCTCAACCTCTATTATTATATCGGTATCACCTAACCTAACCCTATCACCCTTACTAGGACCATATAGCTCTGTGTATTGCTTTCTGGTTAACTTGAGAACCATGCTCTCACCTCATGCACCTTTATAGCCTCTCATCCTAGCCTTCTCCAAAGCCATGCTCTTAACTACGCTAGATGTTGTGCTACCCATTGTTAAGCCACCACAACCATAGAACACCTTCCTACCTCCAAACTCCACCAACTCCACCTCCCTTGTATCTCCTGGTTCAAACCTGACTGCTGTGCCTGCAGGTATGTTAAGTCTGTAACCAAATGCTTTCTCTCTTGGGAACTCCAATGCTCTATTGACTTCGAAGAAGTGGGTATGAGAACCAACTTGTATAGGTCTATCGCCTGTATTCTTCACAGTTACTTTAACAGTATTTCTATACTTATTGCATACAACAGGCTCTGCAGAGAGTATGTATTCCCCTGGTTTCACCATACTCCTAACCACCTCTTACTGTATTGGATCATGTACGGTCACCAACTTTGTGCCATCTGGGAATGTTGCTTCTACCTGCACTGTATGTATCATATCTGCTACTCCATCCATAACATCACTCTTCTTTAGGATGGTCTTTGCCTCCTTCATCAACTGTGCTACGCTCTTACCCTCTCTTGCCCCTTCTACAACATAATTGGCAATGTATGCAACTGCCTCCACATAGTTCAACTTCAAGCCTCTGCTCTTGCGTTGTGCTGCTATCTGTGCAGCTGTCCATATCAACATCTTTTCTATTTCTCTAGGTGCTAACATCATACTAATCAGCTCTATGAGATAATTATCCAGCAAATATTTTAGAATTTTTAGTAAGAATTAATATAAGTCGACTTAACAGATTCAGTCGATGTCTACAAAAAATTTGTCTGGTTTGTTTGGTTATCTACAATCTGCTAGGGCCTAGCCCATCCTATCCCTGCTGGTATGTACTGGAATCCTGCAAGAGCAAGTAGGAATATCCATGCTGTGAATACAAAGGGTCCAGTCAGTGCAGGAAGACCCCATCTTCCAAACAGGTTCTGGAATGCAGGCATCATAAATGAGCATGCTATAGTTGCCAATACAGCGTATAGGAAGGTCTGCCATGTCAATGGTACAAAACTAGTCAATGCTATCATAACAAGTACTTGATTGAATCCATGCAGCCCCATCCTTATCTCGTTTGTAGGTAACTTCTGTAGTATAGCCATCCCTGCACCTATTGCAGAACCTATGAGTGCCATCAATCCTGCTAGGTAGAGAGGGGATGTGGGATCCCATTGCGTTGTATATGCATTTGTAAACAACCTTGATACAATCAATGTGCCATCAGGTGTAGTGTATGTAGTAGAGAGTAACTCGAATGATAATGTAAGCCCTACTACCCAGAATATGCCAGTCTTCCAGTTCTCTACGAACGTTACTTGTGAAACACCTTTAAGAACTGCTATCATGAACTCCTTTGGTGTCCATTTAAAGGAGTGTTCAGGCTCAGGGTTACTACTATCAGACATCAATTGACTTACACTTGTACCACTAGCAACCCCAGCAACTATAGGTTCTTTCTGAACTAGAGCTGGCCATATATTATGCCCAAACCTTTTTGTTGCAAGCATTATAGCCCATGTTGTAAATATGAAGGATGATGTGAACCCTGGTATAGCCCAGCCTTGACCTCCTTGTACAAACCAGTCGCCCATAACATGTGCAAATGCCATCCATGATACAGCTGTCCATGCAGCACCAAATATGGATATCCAGAATGTTGCATGGTTGGATTTAACGAATGGACCAGACCAGAAAGCCATCCCAGTAAGGATGGAGTTGTATCCAAAGAGCCCAAATGTTACTAGATCATATGGTGCACCCATCATCAATGCCATCCCTGCACCTATCAATCCTGCTATAACCATCATAACACCTGCTCTCCACGATGCTAGTAATACACCAGCCAATATCAGTATTCCATTCAATGGTGAGCTGAACAATGGTACTTCAGATATTCCATTGAAGAGTATGTAGAAGAAGTCCAGTAAAGGATCTCCAGTACTGTAGCTAGGGCAACATGTTCCTGCCATGTAGTAATGAATTACAAGATGGTTTAATTCTTTTTTAAAATACTAGGATTTAATTTATAATATACTAAAATGATCTAAATAAATTATCATATAGTATAAATTAATAATTAATTGATATGAACTGATGTTGCGAGTACCATCTAATAATACAGTAACATGTTATGTTATCATTAGATGTAATATTTTAAAATAATCTTTATAGATGGATGGTAGAAGAATAAGATATGGTCTCAATACTATCTGAAGGTGTAGGATACTTTATACTCATTGGACTTGGTTCTATAATGGCACTCATAGTAACATTGCTTATTAAGGCAGAGTTCAAATGGTTGGGAACAAAGATTACATCTGAATGGTTCGCTACAGCAGGAAGGAACATAAAGAGTGGGCTGGTAGCAGCATCTGTAGTATCTGCATGGACATGGGCTGCAACATTACTCCAATCCTCAACAGTAGCATATCAATTCGGTATAAGTGGACCATTCTGGTACGCTGCTGGTGCAAGCATACAGATAGTCCTGTTTGCAATACTTGCCATAGAACTGAAGAGAAAGGCTCCCACAGCACATACATTTGCAGAGATTATACATGTTAGATTTGGGGATAATGCGCATAAGATATTCCTCTTCTTCGCATTTATGACCAATACAATAGTAACTGTAATGCTAGTGCTTGGTGGTGCTTCTGCTGTATATGCTCTTACTGGTGTTAACATACATATAGCAGCTCTGCTTATACCATTTGGCATTATTATATACACGTTCTTTGGAGGTTTGAAGGCAACATTCTTGGCAGATTACCTTAATGCAGCGCTAATATTCATAGTTTTATTGATATTCGTTACAGTAATCTACTTTGTGAACCCAGAGATAGGTGGTATAACAGGGATGTACACTAAATTAACATCGGCGTCAATACTAAGACCTGTTGAAGGCAACGCTAATGGTTCATATCTAACGATGGCTTCTACTGGTGCGCTCATATTTGGTATAATAAACATAGTTGGGAATTTTGGTACAGTATTCGTTGATCAGGCTTACTGGCAGAGGGCTATAGCAGCAGAACCAAGGGCCGCAGCTAGGGGATTCTTGCTTGGAGGACTAGCGTGGTTTGCTATCCCATTTACTCTAGCAACTACACTAGGTCTAACTGCTGTTGCAATAGGTGTTACACTCAGCCAAACTGATGTAGGTTCTGGGTTAGCAGCACCAATGGCAGCATCGTACATACTGGGAGATGTGGGTGCAATACTTCTCCTTACTATGCTGTTTATGGCTGTAACATCTGCTGGTTCTGCTGAACTTATAGCAGTATCATCACTAGTGACATACGATATCTATAGAACGTATATCAAAAAGACAGCAACAGGAAAGGAAATGATAAGAGTATCAAGGGTAGTAATAGTAGCATTTGGCATAGGGATAGGAATATTAGCATCACTACTGATTCAACTAGGAGCTAACCTCCAATATATGTATCTCTCAATGGGCATACTGATAAGCTCTGCTGTAGTACCTATAGCCTTATCCATACTATCTAATCGAGCTAACAAGAGAGCAGTAACGTTGGGTGCTATATTGGGTCTTGTTTGTGGTGTATCAATCTGGCTCTATTCAGCAAATGTATTGTATGGGGAGATATCGGTATACTCTACAGGACAAAGTATACCTCTCTTGTTTGGAAATATCGCATCTTTATCTGTTAGTGCTATTATATCACTTATCTATAGTGTTCTAAGACCAGACAGGTTTGATTTCAGTGTATTGAGAAGAAGGATAAAGATTGTTGATGATAAGATAAGATCATTGCTTGAAGATAAAGATGAGATATTCTTGGAGAAGGCAAGACAGTTCACCCATAGATATGCGGTAGCATTAACACTAGCCTTGGTCGTTGCATGGCCTCTACCATTATACTTCTCCAATTATATATTCTCTGAAGCGATATACTATGTATGGGTTACGATAGCAATTATATGGGCTAGCATAGCATCTATCATAATAATAGTACTACCATTGGTAGAGGAGAGGAGTAGAATAATGCATGTCTGGAAGAACCTTATAATACCAACAGTACTAGCAGCGATAATGGCAGTAGCAATCATAGCATCAATCATGCTATACTCATCAATAGAAGAGAAGAATAAAGATATAGCAGAACATATTCTAGTATTCATCTACAGCTTATTAGGTGTTATGGGAGGCTTTGCAGCCATAGTTATAATGCTCAACATGAAGCTCTCAAAGTTGGTTGAGATAAGAACTAGAGAGTTGGAGTTAGCTAATGCAGAATTGAAGCGTAAGGATAGGTTAAAGGATGAGTTCATAAGCATAGCATCACATGAACTTAGAACCCCGATTCAACCAATCCTAGGATTTGTAAGCCTAGCAAGGAAGGGTAAGATAGATCCCGAGACTGCTTGGGATGGGATAGTTAGACATGCAAAGAGGTTACAGCATCTCACAAATGAGATACTTGATGTAAGCAGGATAGAGAGTGGGAATCTTGTATTGCATATGGAGAAGGTAAGGATAAATGATATAATAATTGATGTTATCAATACTCTAAGGCCAAGTATCAATGATGGGGTAGCATTAAATGTTAAGCTTGATGAGAATGTGGAGGTGTATATTGACAAGATAAGGATCAATCAGGTTATAACAAACATACTGGATAATGCAATAAAGTTCACAAAACATGGTGGGATAAGCATAGAGAGCAGAGTATTAAGGAGCAAGGAGAGGATAGAGATAAGCATAAGTGATACTGGCGGAGGTATACCACAAGATCTTCTTCCTGTTCTATTTGAGAAGTTCGTTACAAAGAGCATACATGATGGTAATCAGTATGGTGTTGGATTAGGTCTGTTCATAAGCCGAGCTATAGTTAATGCGCATAAGGGAGAGATAACTGCATATAACAATGATAGTGGTGGTGCAACATTTATAATAATACTCCCATTAGACAACACGAAATGTTTATAATCCTATGATCTCTCATAATAGATGCTGTCTAATCACCTTAACCTTTCTATACTCTCCAGCAAATCCTTTACCTGCTCCTGTGTAAGATCAAACTCATTCAACTCTTTAAGGTATTCATTCAACTCTTGGAGCTTCTTGTATGATGTTTCATCCTCAATAATATTGATAAGCATATCTAACTCGAATGGCTTTTGTATAAGTTCTACTACATGCCTAAGTTGCCTGATTGAATCAAAGAGTGTCTCTTTTACATATGCTGATGCAAATATCAGTCGTTGGTGGGGGTTCAATCTTAATATCTCTTTTGCAACATTCATACCATTCTCTTTTGGCATTCTATAATCAAGTACAACCACATCAAACATAGAGTCTACACATTCGTGACTGGTAGGCTTGTTTTCTTCATTCTGCTTATAGTATGCATGCCTCCTTAATCCTTCCTTATATAATCTGAGACATACTTCTCCATCCATAGCTAATATAACCTCATGGTTTCTCTCCTCTAATGCTATCTTGTATTGAATCGCCGTATCCATCTCATCCTCTGCTATGAGTATCCTCATAGACATGTATCATTCCACATTCATCTTATTAACCTTTTATAACCTGTGGATTGTGTAATGAATATTCTGCCTAAATCTTCATGCTAAATAATATAGATATAATAACTAGAAACATAGTCTCATAGAATTGGTGTTTAAAATAATATATTGAGACCATCGAATTAATATGAAACTTAACGTTCATTAAGATATTATAAAAAATAAAAGGTCTTATATTAGTGATTAGTAGTAAAAGTGATGTATAAAGAGTTAGAGAATAGGCTAGCTGATTCCGTAGTAGAGAATGTTGAGATAAGGCTTATAAGAACATCGAGGTATTCGATAAGGCATAATACTGAACTTGAGATGAATAAGATAAAGGAACTAGCTTCTAGTATACAACAGCATGGACTACTCCAGCCTATACTAGTCAGACCGGTTGAGCATGAGCTTGAGGTGGTAGCAGGGCATAGGAGGCTTCATGCATGTAAATCGTTGAGATGGAGAACTATACCATGTATAATAAGGGAGTTGAATGATAAAGAAGCGTACGAGATACAGCTGGTAGAGAATATTCAAAGACAAACATTAGACCCGCTAGAGGAGGCTGAGGCATTCAGCAAGTATGTCATGGAATATGGCTGGGGTGGTGTTACTGAATTAGCAAAGCGTATTGGAAAGAGTGAGGAGTATGTATCCCATAGGATACAATTGCTAAGACTACCAGATAGTATAAAGCAGGAGATCAACAAAGGTAGGTTGAGTGTAAGCCATGCATTGGAACTGGTCAATCTAAGCCCTTCTATACAGGAGAAGATGGTTGATGCTATAATACAAGATAGGTTATCAGTGAAGGCTGTAAGAGAGTTGAAGAAGTTAGAATCTGAAGAATCTTACATAAGCGATAGGCGAACTTACATAAATGAGAAGAAGATACGTATACTCAAGAAGACTATAATAGCGCTCAAGCTCACACTTTACAGATTAGATTCTCTGATAGAAGAGACTAAGAAGACGCTTGAACCCGATGAGGCTGTAACTATTACAAACACTCTCATGCGTATTAGATTAACTGTACATAACCTCATAGATGAGGCCATAAAAGCCAAACATGATTTATAAACATCATGCCTAAAGCTAAATTTTATCAGGAAATAATATATTGATATAGTAATTATTTAATAGTCTACAACTATTGTCCTAACAATACTTTATCCTAGATGATTATTTGAAGGTATTGCCATATCAACGATGGGTAGATGGATCAAAATCTTCACTATTATATCTAGATTTATCTGTAATTATTAAAAGAAATAAGGCTGCTAAGATAAGCTTCCTGCTTCTTCAGTATAAATTCTACGCCCATAACTACCGTTGTATATCTATTCTTCTCATCCTTTATTAGGTAAGATAGATAATGAGAAGTCAATCAACAATACATGTACACACTCAATTAAGCTTACAAATAGAGGTATCGTTATACGCATTATGATCTAGAGTGATGCCCTTATAGGAGTGAAGCTGTGTATATACTCTTACCCTTCCAAGCAAGTCAGCACCATTCTAACTTCTCTGTTTGAGATCTTTGCAGTTAGTGTTAGTGCAAATGTTATACTTCACTATCTTCTTTGTTGTTACTATTGCTGCTTTATTGATTTTGAATCTAGTACTCTTTACCTCTACCATTAGATGATAATAGTAGTAGAGGAGCGATGAACCGAATTGGTGGTGGGGTCGGCCAGATTTGTAACCTCATTCCTATGTTCTTTTGCAGTCATTACCTAACAAAAGCAAAAGGTAAGATATAGGCTTTACTTTTTTTACCTGCCTTCCGCCTATACTATATTATAGCACTGACTAAATAAAGTTTGCTTCATATCTACTACTGCTGCTGTTACTACTATTGCTACTGATACTGCTGTACTGCTACTGCTACTGCTGTTACTACTATTGCTACTGATACTGCTGGGTGTTAGTGGTTGGTTGTTGAGGTAGAAGAGAGAAGAAGGGAGGGGAGAGTAAGGAGGAAGGGGAAGGAGAAAGAAAAAGAGGAGGGAAAGGAAGAAGAAGAAAAGGAAAGGAAAGGAAAGGAAAGAAGGCTAATGCGTCTACGAATAGTCTAGGCGGAGATAGGATAAGTAGAGATAGGAGAGTGGAACATAGCTGTCTGTATCTGTATCATTGTACCCGCCCTTGCGGGCGGGTCTGGGAGGAGGAGAGGGATTCCATTTCTAAAGCCGTTCTATCTTGTCACTAATTCCCTCTCCATATTATAATATAGAGAAAGAATGACAACATGGGAGGAAGCAAAGAAGGTCATTGAGGTAGAGCATGCCCTAGGAGTAGACCATATACCCATTAACCACTACTGGAATGACGAGAAAGGAGAATGGAACAAGACACCTTACAGGGGCTTTTCATTAGAGAAGCATTACTCATATGAGGAGTATAGCACTCTAGAGCAACTTGAGCATTATGCTAAAGATTACAAGTGTAATACCTTTGCCATAAGGCTAGGCAAGTTAAGGGATAGAGAGGAGTACATTATAGGCATAGACTGCGATAGTGCAGAGTATGCAAGGCTCATAGATTATGCATTAAGGGAAGAAGGGCTTGATACAATGAAGGAAACTACACCTAGAGAAGGTATGCACTTCTACTTTATCACTGATGATAAAGATAAAGATAAAGAGAATAGCACTATCAACATTGCTGAAGGTACTCCTCTTGATATCAAACTGTACTATGAGAGGAGGTACTTCCTGCATATAGGCAATGGCTACCACATTATTAACAGCATTGACAAGATAAGGACTGTTAAAGGCGAAACGCTGAAGGCTATAACCTCTCTGCTTGCAAGATTGGTAAGGTTATGCTATGCCCTTTCAGGATACTATAACAAAGGACAGAGGGACTACCTATGGTTCTACCTCTCAGGCTTAATGTGCAAGAGCGGTATTGCGCTAGAGGAGGCACTCAAAATATGCAGGTATACATGCCACTTCTTCAACGATGAGGAGGTGAAGAGCAGGCTAGCAGTGGTGGAGGAGACTTATAGTAAGGGCAGAGAGGATAAGGGGATCAAGGGATATGCAGGGTTGCAGGAGTTGGGCTTACCAGTGCATATCCTCCATGATATCTTTGGTAATGATAGGAGTAGCATACTGGATAACCTTAGAAGGATAGGCACAAAAGAGTACATGTTCGTTGTAGACTTCCTTCTGGAAGAGAATAGACAGCAAGTAGATAGGGCATTGTTCGTTAACGATTACAGGTATGTGTATGAGAGGGATGGAGAAGGTTACTGGATAGAATGGCATGATGGTGTATGGAGTGCTGAATATGCCCTATCCAGTTTAGCGGATAGACTGCACTCATACTGCATGAGCGTGAAGGAGGAGATAGAGCAAGAGATGAAGAAGTATGCAGATGACGATGCTATAAGGAAAGAGTTGGAAGGATACAGGGACTGTTTCTTACGTGTAATAAAGAGCAAGGCAAGTATCAATGAACTGATAGATACACTCTCCATCAGATTATACATAACTGATAACATGCTAGATAATCTGCATGGGAACGTAATCCTTTGCAGGAACTGTGCTATAGAGATAGCGCATAATGAGGTAAAGACAATTCCATTAGAGCAGATAAAATGGAACTATCCAACTAGAAGGCTTAATGTTAATTATGATCCAGATGCTAAATGCGATAGATTTAGAGAGTTTCTTATCACTATATGCAATGGAGATATTGAGAAGGCAAACTTCCTTATCAGGCTCATGGGACTCTTTCTGCAGAGGAGGAAGGAGGAGTACTGCTTCATATTCTATGGTGCAGGGGCAAATGGTAAGAGTACATTGCTTAAGGTAATTACCTCTCTGCTTGGTGATTATGCTAGATACTCAAACATAAGCCTCATAAATGCTAGGGAGGAGGAAGGGAAGAACCCTGAGTTGATATCAGCATGCAACAAGAACTTAATATGTGTATTTGAGCCTAAGCAGATATACCTGAATACAGCAAACTTGAAGGCAATTACTTCGCTAGAGCCTAAATCTGTTAGACCTCTCTATAGTATGCCTATAGAGGTTGTGCCAGATTTTCACTTGGTTATTGCTACAAACAACAAGCCCATAATCACTGAGTTCACACTTGGAATGCTAAGGAGGCTGGTAATGATCAAGTTCGATTATATAGTGCCAGAGGATAAGCGTATAGCCAACTATGCTGATATACTGCTAGAGGAGAGGTCAGGTATCCTAAACCTTATGATAGCAGGTTTGCAGGCAGTAATGCAGGAAGGTAGGTTAAAGATACCTGATATAGTGAAGAGGGAGACTGCAGAGTGGATATACGAACTGGATATACTGCAGGAGTTCATTGATCGCTATCTGGTAATGACTTACAACGATAGGGATATGCTAGAGTTCTCAGTAGTGTATGAGAGGTTCAAGTTCTTTGCACAATTGAAGGGTAAAGAGCAAAGACAAGAAGAGCAAGAGCAGGAAGAACCAATAATGACCAAGCAAGAGTTCAGCAAACGCATTAAGGATAAGGGCTTCACAACCACAAGGATTAAGAAGGTAACCTATATCTGCAGGGCAAAGTGGAAGGCTGACGCTGACTTCTCGATATTTGAAAGTGATAACAACAACAATGATAGTGGTAGTAGCAATAACACTATTACTAGCAATAATAGTAGTAGTGCTATAGATAGCGTAAACACAGACAATACTTCTACTGCTGTTGGCGATAATAGCAATAGCAATGGTAGTGGCAATAGTGGTAATGGTAGCAGTAGCAGTAACAGTAACAGTAACAATAACAGCAGTGGTAGTGGTAGTGGCAATAACACTATCAACATTAAGGAGAGGAGGGTATGGAGGATATCTGAACTACAACCTGTTATCAAGCATGTACAGCAACTATTCGTGGATATAGAGGGAGGGTACAGGTGCAGGTACTGTGATTATACACATAAGCAAGTAACATTGTACAATAAGCAAGTAAAGATAGGCGAACTGCATACATTGCCTGACCTCATACTCCATGTGTCTAACCCATTACTTGTAGCAATGCAGGAACTCCTTGAACATGTTGAAGAAGGAGTGCATGGAACTGGAGCAAGAGTAGATACTACTCCCTTACCTGCCTCTACTTCTTCTACTACAGGCATGGGCTAAACATGTCCTAGCGTAAGCTATTCTTTATAGAGAGAAACATTTATATGTAATATTAACAAAATAGGCTAAAGTTATTAACCAGTTTTGTTATTGGGCTAGTGGAACTAGGGGAACTAGGGTCATGCGGGATCAGAAAAAGTCTCTGGAAAATAACACAGTTACTACTTAGTCCCCTGTCTGTTATTTGTTAGCCCTTAGTCCTACCTGCTACCTACTACCTGCTTATGCTACCTTAGCCTACCCTCTCCTTTCCTATCCTACCCTTTCTCTTCTCTACTCTACTGAAGGGAACTAAGGAACTATGAGTAAGCGTGTAAATCTTGATAATGAAAAGAGTGTTAGTAGAAAGAAGAGAAGAGAGAGGTTAGGAGAGATTTTTTATGTTGCGCATAGGTGCTAGTTCCACTAGTTCCACAGCATAGGTAGAAAGAAGAATGGAGGAAGAAAGGAGAAGGAGAAGGAGTAATAGAAAGGAAGAGAATAGGAGGAGAGTAAGAGAAGAGGAGAGAAGAGGAGAGAGAAGAGGAAAGGAGAGAAGAGGGTGAGAAAGATTGTAGATTGCTGTTAGTCTATCGCTAATTCACCCATTAAACCAATCACTCATGCCTTTATATACCACTTCAGCACTATTAAGCATATGCTAAGCAATGAGGAGCTGAAGAAGAAACTTTTGGACATGCTTGAAAAGGATAAGGAGTTTAGGCATGCTGTAGCAGGGGCAATAGGCTACAAGGAGATACTTGATAGGATAGCAAGGGTTGAGGAGGAAATGAGCAAGAGGTTCTTGGAGTTAGAGGCTGATATGAATAAGAGGTTTGCAAAGGTAGATGAGAGGTTTGCTACTATGCAGGAGGAAATGAATAAGAGGTTCTTGGAGTTGGAAGAGAGAATAGTAAAGGTTGAGGAGGAGATAAGGGATCTAAGGAGAGAGACCAATGCCTTAAGGGAAGAGACTAATAGGTTAAGACAGGATATGATTGAAGGCTTTAGGAGGCATGATGAGGAGTTCAAGAGGGTATGGGAGAGTATAGAGAATCTTAGGAGGGATATGCAGGAAGGGTTTAAGCGTATAGATAAGAGGTTAAGATCCATAGAGACATACATGGAGAGAACCTCTCTAACACTTGAGGAGGAGGCTAGAGACGTTATAGAGCATATACTAAAGGGGAAAGGGTTAACATTAAGCCTATCTAGATTAGAACTACCAGATATTGAAATAGACATATATGGTGTAGATACAGAGTACTGTATTATAGGAGAGGTTAAGACTAGGGCAAGCCCAAATGTTATTGAGCGTGTAGATAAGGATATAGCAACGTTATGCTCAAGATATCCTCAATATATAAGGGAGAAGGTAATAAAGGTGATATATGCTATGCAGGTTACTCAAGTTGCTGTAGAAGAGGCAAGGAAGAGTAACATATGGCTTGTTACAGCAAAGGGAGAGCTTACAGAGTTTAAGGTTACAAGTAGATAGAATTAATGAAGGAAGAGAAAAGAAATCTCCCTTCCCTTCTCTCCCTTCCCTTCTTCTCTACCATTATCTACTGTGAAGTGCCTAATCTGCGAGATAGACTTTGCATTTGATAAGGGGAAGGGTGAAGGGATAAGGTATAGAGGCAAACCTATATGCAATGAGTGCCTGCTTAACTTAACTGTTGCCTTCCTTGATAAGCATAAGGAGAGGATAAAGAGATACCTGAGGCAAGAGGTAATGCTAGAGCATTATTATCCATAAGCGAAGGAGGTAGAGGAAGAAGAAGGAGATACTGGTTACTGGTATGGTTGTTAACTACTAGCAAGGAAGTCATGCTATACCCTTACTATACTCTTTATCCTCTACCCCTACCCCATTTTAATCTAGATTTAGGAGGGGGTGGGGGTGAGGGTTGTTGAGTAATAAGTGTGGCTAAAAGGCAGATACTGGTATGGTTGCTAATTAACTAGAAAGAAAGGAGGAGAGAGGGAATGAATGAGGATCTGGTGATCTACTACTAGAAGCCCTTGTTACTGGAGAGGCGTTGAGGCAAGCAAAGGTAGATAGGAGGCTTACCATAATCTACAAGAAGAGGGAAGTACCTTACGAGCCTGTCTAAACTCACTTGTGGATACGTATCTGTTCGTGCTCCTTCAGCGTAGGTATAGGCTAGAAACTAGGATAGGCAATAGTAATAGTAAAGTCACTGTTGATACGGTGTCAGTGTATTTAGACGCTAGTACATGCGTAGTAAAGGCAGTAAGGTATGACGAGATATGGCTATAACAGTTTACATATGGTGAGGAGGCCTAACACTAATGGTTGGAGTATTAACTCCTTTATGTAAAGGTTAATACAAGGTAACAGTAATGGTATAGTATATCAAGGCTATTACAACGGTACTATTTTGCAATTCTCCTATATTAGAGTGGTTTACTGTCCTATAGATCAACTAAGGATAGACAATGCCTCGTTAGGCGTTATTACTTCAATACCATATCTCTTAAACATATCCTTTTTGTTTAAAAGATCTGAGTCCGTAGTTATAATATATTTAGGATTAGTAGCGATTGCTAGAGCACTCTTAACTACAAGCCTATCAGCTTCATCTTTAATCTCCTTAAGTTCGGGTATATTGCCACCTTCACGTCTATTAACCTTTGTCTCATGAAATAATAGTATGTGTAACGGATTAATTATAAGCACACCAAGCTGATTACGTTTATACTTATCTTGTAAGATCTCTAGCTTTTTTCGTAGATGATTTAGATACTGAGGATGAAAAATGAGTTTATGACATTTTCGTATAATTATATCTAATAAGGTAAAAGTATCCATCATTTTATTGGCTGCCATTTTATCATCTGCCGAAAGAAAAACACTTATAATGAATTCATCAACTACAAGATCCATAGCACACTATCTCTCTACTCACTCACTATGCTTTTCTACTTTGCTTTTTACAATAGCGTTTATATACTGTGTAGTAATATCCCAATCTACCTCAAAGAACCCTTCTATGCCTCCCTCTATCTGTCCTATCTCATTTATCTTTAACATCTTTGCCTTAGCAGATAACCCTTCCTTCTGCATTGAATATATTGCAACATCATCCTTGCTAGATAAGCCTTCTGCTATACTTACAAGTACACCCAATAGCAGATGCTCACTATGTGTTGTAATCATTACTTGCTTACTCTCTTCTTTTAAGATTTTAGGTAGATGTCGTCCTAGTTCAAAGAGTAACTTTGGATGCATATTTACCTCTGGCTCCTCTAACAATAGTAGTTTAGTCTCCTTATTTGCAAGCATTGAGAATATATAGACAAGTCTATTAATGCCAGCACCATCCAACACTATTGGAACCCTTATTATTTTATATCTACTTTCTAACTTCATTAGGTTGCCTGGCAATGTTTTAACTACCATATCAGTATCGGTTATAGCCTTGCACCATGTAGCGACCTTCTCCTCTATATCACTATAGAGGGCAAGTATGTTTATTAGTTGAAGATCTGTTAATGTAAGCTGATTGTAATCTATAGATGCGCCATATCCATATGACCATGATCTAAAGTAGTTCCTATTACTTATGAAGTATATGCCCCTAATGTAGGTTAGATGTGGATTAAGATCTTTTAATTGTTCTATTTGAGGTAATTGTTCTGCTGCCTGTAGTGTGATACCGTTCCATATAACCTTGTAGTTACGATCCAAACTTATCTCACCATTAACTGTAACATTTAAAGGGTATGGAAGTGTGAATTCAACATTCATCCCCTTTAATAGGGAAGAGCTTAGGCTGGCTTTGCATCTGTATTTGCTAAATACAACTGTATAGGATATTGGTATATCAGCATCAACATCTATACCAACCTCAATATTCTTCTCAGTATCATGTTTATACACTAGTTCCTCATACCTTCCCAAATTAAGATAATCTATGTCTGTAAAATTTCCAAGGATATCAAGATTTAATAAATTGCTTTGGACTACGAACTTCTTAAGCAGTAGTAATGCTTGGAGTATAGATGATTTACCAGAACCGCTAGGTCCAATCAAAATAGTTAAAGGTCTAACTTCCATCTCAATATCTTCTAAGCATTTGAAGTTCTTTACTCTTATCTTCTTAAGAGGCATACCAGATAGTATAGTTAAGAATATAAAAAGTTTTATGGCGAAGGGGTCTTTTTCCGCATAACTATGTAAAGTATGTAGTGATATAGACAATAAACGAGCATGTTTCGTAAATTTAAACGGTTTATAATGCTAATGGTGTTAAGGAAACTATATTCTTTTAGTTATGCAACAAAGCTATACATATAATATAAGATAACACTTAAATTTTGAATATAAAGTAGTTATAGAGAGTATTTATGTCGTTGAGGAACGCGGGTATTACTGGTTTGAGTTTTGAGGGTCGTGGCGAAAGGATTGCTAGGGAGTTTTATATTCCTGTTTTGAGGCAGTCTGTTGCTTATGATCGTGCGACTGGTTACTTTTCTGTTGAGGCTTTGGTTCATGCGGCTAGTGGTGTTGCTGGTCTGATAAATAATGGGGGCAGAATGCGGCTTGTTTTGGGGGCCCATGATGTTCCGATGGAGCTTTGGGAAGCGTATAGGCTGTATATGGTTTCAGGTAGAGATGTTGTGAATGAAATAGGCAGGCGCATTGCCGAGAACTTGGAAAGAATCGAAGACATCCTGGTGAAGAGGCGTCTGGAGGCTTTGGCTTGGATGTTTAAGCAGGGAATATTGGAGGTTAAAGTTGTTTTACCCCGTCATTTGTATTTAGGGCAGACTGGAATATTTCATTATAAAGTATTGATCTTTAAGGATAGAGAAGGAAATATCATTGCAGCTGAAGGTAGTGCTAACGAAACTGAACCGGCTTATACGGTGAACGGCGAGCGCATTGTTGTTTTTTATTCTTGGCGAGATGGTGATAAAGAAAGGGTAGATGATCTTGTGCGTTCTTTTGAGCGTATTTGGAATGGTGAACATCCTGATTTTGAGGTTTTTAATTTACCTGAGGCTGTTTATCGTGCTATTGTTAAGTTTGCACCAAAAGCCCCATCTGATCCCAGTCCGGAGCAGACGATTAGGGGATCCAGAGTTGAGAGATTTTTGCCTGTGTGTCGTTTTGTAAGGATTTTGCCAAAGGTTCGTTGCTTGGCGCATATGGGTCTTGGTCCAGTTAGGCTTTACCCCCACCAGGTTCGGGCTGTTAATTTAGCTAGGGAACGTTATCCATTTCGTATTTTGTTTGCTGATGAGGTAGGCTTGGGCAAGACTATTGAAGCAGGAGCCTGTATTAAGTTGTTGTGGACTACTGGTTATGTTCGCAGGGTTTTGGTTTTGGCTCCTAAGAATGTTACTAGGCAGTGGTGGGATGAGATTCGTGGAAAGTTTGGGCTCCCGGCTTATTTATTGAAGCCTGGAAAGCCAAACGTATTTGTTGCTCCTGACGGCAAAGAGTTTCAGGTTGATGGTAATCCATTTGATGCTGCTGATCTGATTGTAGCTTCTTGGCATTATGTGCGTGGACGTAGAGGATCTGAGCCTGAATTGTTTAAGGCTAGGAGCTTCGACCTAGTTTTGATTGATGAGGCTCATGCAGCAAGGATCACTAGGTCTGAGTTTGCTTCACCTAGACCTACTAGGCTTTACGAGTTGGCTATGGCTTTGTCATCCTTGACCCCGCATGTTTTTCTTTTGACAGCTACCCCTCTGCAGTTGAACCCGTTGGAGATATTAGATCTGCTTCGAATTTTGGGATTAGGTGGACCTTGGGTTCATGAAGATTCCTTTATGAGGTATTACCATGCATTGAATCGAAGTCCTACAGAACGTAGTTATGATGATTGGCTCCACCTATTTAATTTGATCTCATGGTTTGCTAAGACCTATCTTGAGGATAGGCATAGAGAGGTTGTTATCACCAAGTTTTTTGGTGATTTTGAGGACAAGGAACTATTATTGCGGATTGTTAATTCTGGAGATGCTGAAGCTTTTAAGGCATTTTTAAGGCGTTTAGATGCTCAGATGCTGGATAGTCTGGATAGGGTTTTCCGAGGTTTGATGCCCACCTCTTGGTTTATTGTTAGGAACACCCGAGAGTGGCTTAAGAAAGAGGGTTATAGATTTCCTAAGAGGGAGATTGAAAATGTTGACGTTTCATTGGATGAGAGTCATACTGCTTTGTTGGAGGAGCTCGATGATTATTTGGCAAATTATTATAATGCTTATATGAGTTATTTGAAAGATGATGAGCGTAGAGGTTTTGGTTTGATTAGGGCTGTTTACCATCAGCGTTTTGTGAGTAGTTTTGCTTCTGCATATCATACTGTTAAGCGTAGACGTGAAGCTTTGGAGGCTCTATTGGAGGGCGATGAAGAACGTCTCCATGAATTGATTATGGATATGCTTGAGGAGATCAGCGAAGAGATCGATGAGGAGGAGCTTTTGGAGGTTATGAAGACTATCGTTAATCGGACACGTGGCTTAGTTGAGAAAGAATTAGATAAGTTAAGGAGTTTGGAAAGTAGTCTCTCAGTCTATAGTAGGGCCGTTAGTGCTAGTGACGACCCTAAATTGTGCAACATCAGGAACGTAGTTGAGAAACTTCGCAATGAGGGTAGGAAAATTCTTATTTTTTCGAAGTTCACGGATACTGTGGATATTATCAGGGATTTTATTAGTCAGTGGCTTGGCCCGGAGAAGGTTGGAACTTATACTGGTCGACGAGGTGAGCTTTGGGATTCTGAGAAGCGTTGCTGGTATACGTGCGAGAAAGAGGTTGTAAGTAGGGCTTTGGAGAGGCAAGTTGATGTTTTGGTTTGTAGCGATGCTGCGAGTGAAGGTTTGAACTTGCAGGCTGCTAGCGCTATTGTTAATGTGGATATGCCTTGGAATCCTGCCAAGGTTGAACAGCGTATTGGGCGTGTTGACCGTATTGGACAGACTGCTGATGTTGTGCGCGTGGTTAACGTTTGGTATCCCAACACTTATGAGGCTAAAATGTATAAGGTCCTGTTTGAACGACATCATATTTGGTGGGTTATTGTTGGCCCTGCAAGTGGTATCATTGAGCAACGTTTGGTTGAAGCTTTTGAGGGTGGCTTAAGGGGTGATAAATTGGAGAAACGTATTATGGAAGTGGTTGAACAGGTTGAACGTTCCAAGGATGAGGCTGTTAGGCTAGCACGTATATTTCCTGAGGATGTTCCTCTGAATCCTACCTTCACCGAAGTTGAAGTTTCAAGGGTTTTGGAGCGTTTTGTTCGCCTGTGTTGTGAGGCTTTGGGTATGCGTTTGGTTAAGCGTGGCGATTTATTGTTTGTTGAACCTTTGGAGCGTCTCCCAGTTACAGTTAGGAGTTTTGTTGAAAACGGGCTGTCTCTGTCACCCGGTAGGCCTGACGCTTTGGTTCCAGGACATCCTTTTGTTCAGTGGCTGGCCTCTGAACTTGAGCTTTACGCTGACATGCCTGAAAAAGTTCCTTTCAGCGTTTACGGTGTTGGTGGTGAAGATGGGTTGCTGGACGTTTACATTGTTGAGCCTGATGGTAGGCCTGAACGTTTAGACGATGCTAAGCGTGTTGTTGAGCTGTTTGGACGTTTGATGGATTTGGTTGAAGGGGGCTGCTGACGGTTTGGATTGTGATTGCGTTAAGCGTTTCAGAAGTATGATTGAGGATAGGCGTAGTAATGCTAAGGACATGTTGGAGAAGGATTTACCACAGAGGCTTGAGGCTTTCGCAGAGGCCATGCGTTTGGGGGCTATTCAGCTTGTAGCCAGGCATCTGCTACGAGCCAGCGTGTTTAGGGCAAGTTTGGATTTAAACGGTTCACGAGATGTCAGTGTTGACCACATACTTAGGGTTTTGAGGCTAGTTGTGGATACTAGACCTAGACTAAAAGAGTTTCTACCTAAATACTGGGATGAGATTGTTAGTCAAGCGGCCTACATTAATCCGAAGGACGTGCTGCCCAAGAAGATTCGCAACCGTGAGCATTTAAGCGAAACATTTGGAGGTTACATTAGGGGAAGTTTGGATGCTGCGGAGAAATCGCTGGATCAACTGGAGGCTTTGGATAGGCGTTTACCCGCTTGGAAAAGTTTTGTACGGGGAGTTGATGTACCACGGATTGAACCTATTATGGATTATCATGATTATCAGAAGTAGTGGTCTAGACGTTCTCCCTTTTTTGGTGCATATTCTAATGTTTTCTCTAGGGCTGCGAGTAGAGCTCTTGCGAGCGCTGCGTCTTTGTTGAACTTTTCATCTGTAGCGTTTTCTGCATAGCGAGCGTAGGCTTGTAAAACATCTAGAAATGGTGAGTCTGCTGTATCCAAGTTTTTCTCTTGGAGTAGATGTTTTGTTTGGATTAGGCCTCCTTGTTCGTATAATAGAATGGCGGCGTGGACGTTGTCTATGATGGTTTTTAGAGTTTTTGTATTATATGGATCTATTATGCCTCGGGCTTGGCGTTCCCTCGCTGATAGTATTCGGATGTTTTTCCCTTTCTTTTCGATTAGACCGTAACCTTTCACATCTAATGTATCTAGGGTTGTTAAACCCCCAAAGACTGTGGCTAGGCGTGCCTCTTCGTATTCTGTTTGCGTTGTTGGGAAGGTTGCCAATAGGTTTATGTAAGCTGCTGTTTCTTTGTCTGCGTTTTGGATACCTGCCTCCTGAAGGAATTTTTCGCTTAGTACATCTATAACAAGGTCTAAGGCTTGCTGTGGATCTATCTCTTTACCTGTGGCTGTTTTGACTGGGTAATAATCGGCGAATCTGCCTAGGACTGGGCCGTAGACGCTTACTATTAGATCTGGCCCGCTTATTCCAAGTTTACTGTATTCTTCAATTTTTTGCTTGGCAACCTGGCGTAGTTCGTCTCCTATGTCTTCCCAAATGCCTGGTTGGTTTACCTTGCGTTTTCTGCATGTGATGAGAACTGTAACTTTTAGGACGCCCTTTCCTCGTTTTGCGTATTTGTCTGGTGGCTCTGTGTGGACTGGCCAACTGCTTATGAAGGTGAAACCAGCGTTCATTAAGGCTGTTGCTAGACTGCTCCAGGCTTCTGCTGTGCGATGGGTGAACATAACGGTTAATATTCCATCGTCTTGGAGGACACGGTGCATTTCACGGAAGCATGCCTCCATTTTTGTCCGGTAATCTTCTTGAGCGAGTTTTTTGGCGCTCTTCCTCATACCTTTAAAGCGTGCTGGGTTGGCTACTACCTCCTCATCCTTTTCAGTAAGAGTTAATTTGAAAACATCAGGGAAAACGTCACCTAGAAGGCGTTTAAGCCAAACGTAGAAGAAATCGCTCACTTCGGCATACATAACATTTTCAGCGTAGGGTGGGTCAACGACAATACAAGGAACGCTTTTATCTTTAAACTGAAGTCTTGTAGATGTACCACAGTAAACCATGGGATTTGGCGGGTTTTCTGGAAGCAACTCCACGATTTCTCTTAACGCATCAAGAACTTTAGATAGCGCCCAATCATAGCCGCCATTTGGAACGAGTTGGTTCCATTCTGCATAACTCCACTTAAACGGAAAAGCTTGTAAACTCATCGCATGTGAAACTTTATTTCTCGTCGAATGCCAAAGTGAGATTAAACAATTGTAATCAACACATGTGTCAAAGACCATAGCCCCGTAAGTAACAACAGCAGCTGCGAACTCCCATTTTTCATTATCCTCTTTAGCATCAGCAAACAGTCTTTCCTTAGCTTGCTGGAACTTTTCTAAATAAGTTAAATGTGTTAACAGTTGACGGGGATTAAACAAATCACACCAACGAGGCATGCCATATTGAATGGGTCGTGTATCATTCGCTGTCTCCGGGAAATTTTCTGTAGGTACAAATCCTTTAGCTAACCATTTGGGTAATTTTTCTTTCAATCTTTTTTCAGCTTTCTCAACAGCCTCGTTTTCTTGTTTTGTTGATGCTCTAAAATTCCATTTAGCTCTATTTTTGCCTTTGTTTTTTACACAAACACAATATAGCTGGTGCCCCATCTGCCCCCTTTGTGCTATGCGTTTAATTTCTTTGTCATCAATAACCATGTAGCATCTGGGACACTCAGCACTTCCGCCTTTAACCGTTCCCTTGTTAGGATTTAAACCATGCTTCTTAGGACTGGAAACAATTTCAAAACTACAAACGTTATCATTTTCAGGGATAACAAGCTTAACTGCCACGCTTTCATCATCATTACCAGTCCTGACTATCCACCAGTTCGGCGACAAAGGAATTACTAGACCGCAGCTAGAACACCTAATGGTTCTAGCCCATAGGTAAGCGTAAATATTCTCGTCCTGCTGTTTCGGGAAAAACTCCTCAAGCTCTGCTCTAGCAGCTTCGTGTACTTCTTTACAGAAGCTTTCAACAGCATCTAACAGTTTCTTTCCAAACTTTGCAGGATACTCCAAGGTTCCCTTAAGACAAATGAACGCTACGGGATTCAAGTCGCCAGCAACAACAGGCAAACCCAAACGCATAGCCTCAAAAGGAATACTACCTCCACCAGCCATGGGATCTACAACCAAAGGGCGGTCAACATCCCAAAATTCCTTAAACAAACCATAAACCTTACTCACCTCTTGCTCAGACGGAGTATGCTCATAAGCCCTCTTCCAAAAAAGTGGGTTATCCTGAAGCTTAACCCCCGTAGCCTTGGCCTGAGCAAGTTTATCCCACACCTTCTGTAAGTCAACATGAGCAGGAATCCCCAACAACTTAAGAAAATCCTCTCTTTTAATACAAGTAGGCAAAAGACTACCCAAAATAGCAGCACGACTAGCTGCTAAAGGACGTCTCGCAAACCAAACATGCAAAAAATACAGAGGAGGCAACGCACTACTCGCACTACGCTCTCTAACGCTTTCCGCACTGACTTCTGTTATTGGAAACCATTTGCTAATTAGCGGCTCCCGTCCTTCACCATCAACCATACCGCAATTCTTACTCTTTACTAAGGCTACTATATAAAGGTTTGTATAATCATTCATTATCAATCATGTTGTGATTACTACACCTTAACGCACAACACTTTTAAAATAGTAACTCTTATATTTGTGTGATATGAGCATGCTAAAACATGAACTAGTCCCAATCTGGGACACACAAGCCTGTAAACCAAAACAAGACATTTTAGAAGGCAAATACCTCCAAGCTGAATTGGCCCTTGACCTTTACACAATAGCTGAGGGTACAGCAAAACCACCATACCACAACCCAGAATCCTTCTTCCAAGCAACCCATCAAACAACCACTCTGAAACAAATCCTACAAGACGTCCTCAGCCATCTAGCAGGGACAAGGGTCGTAAACCCGGTACTCCTCTTCGATGCAGGTTTTGGTGGTGGTAAAACCCACACCATGGCAGCCATATATTATGCCGTAAAAGACCCAACAAATCCAGAAATCAAAAAAATATTAGAGACAACATCAATACCCAAAAATATCCGAACAATAGTTATAGATGGAAGTGCCTACGGTGGTAGAGGTGTTAAAAGAGGCGAACACTATTACCTAACCATCTGGGCAGACTTCCTTCACCAGCTAGGTAAAACAAAATTAGCCCTTGAATCTGACACGCCCGAAGGCTTACCAGATCGCCAAACCCTAACTCAACTCCTCAAAGAACAACCAACCCTAATATTGATCGATGAATTACCAAAATATCTGGATCTAGTAAAAGACCGACCTGAACTCCTAAGTAAAGTCAAACATTTCATTCATACGTTAACGTTGTCAGTAAGCGAAGCAGAAAAATGCATCCTTATAATTAGTGTGGCAGGAGATGTTTACAGAGACGCAGCGGATGCTGTCCGCATAGAACTGACAGAAGCCATGAGTATCCTTAACCGTAAAATGCAATCCATAGAGCCAGTTAAAACAGAAGATGTCCCCTATATCCTCAAAAAACGCCTCTTCGACTTCATAAACCCAAAAATCGCGGAAGCCACAGCCAAAGCCTACATACAACTCTATGAACAGATAAAAGCTCCAAATCACTATCGTACAGCAGAATACAAAAACCGCATAATTGAAACCTATCCATTCCACCCAGAACTTATCGACGTCTTGTATCAACGCTTATCCACAATACCTGGATTCCAGAGAACGCGTGGAGCTCTCCGTCTCCTAGCCCATGTTATACACAAAATGTGGAATGACAGGGAAGAAGACGCCTTCATCATACATCCCTATCACGTGGACTTGGCATCATCAGAAATAGTCCAAGAGCTAACCATACGCCTGAACGAAGAAAGATACGAAAACGCCATAAAGTCTGATGTCTATGCAGAAGGTGGGAGAAAAGCCAAGGCACAACAGAAAGACGAAGACTACAAAAGCTACTTTAAAGCCCCACTATTCCGCAGAGCCTGCAATACCATATACCTCTACAGCCTAATAGGCGCTAAAGAAGAAGCAAAGGGTATAGACACCGAAAACCTAATCGCAGTGTTAGCTACACCAACAAAAGAAGAACATGTCCAATACTACAGAGACCGTGTCCTACCAACCATAGCAGACACTTTCTGGTTCGTAGAACAGATTGGAAACAGATACGTCTTTAAAAAAGAAGCAACTGAAAACCATATAATAGACCAAGAATCCCAAAATGTCCAGAACTCAACAATCATAACAGTTATTAAAACAACCCTCCAAGAACTTTACACAACAGAAGGAAAAGGTCACTTCTTTATAAAAATATTTCCAGAAGACCCAAGCGAAGTAAACGACAACACGGACCTAAAAATTGCCATCCTAAACCCCGTCCTAGGTTACACAATAGCAAGAGAAGAAGAAGTTCCAGACAAGATAGCTCAATTCATACTAAACCGCGACTCAAGGGGCAATCCACGCATCTATAGAAATAACACGTTCCTACTTATCGCAAGGGAAGGCTCTTGGGGAAACCTCCGCGACATAGTCGCAAGGCTAGAAGTAGCCAAAGACCTAGCAAAAGACCCAGAGAAATACGGGATACCTCATGAGAAAAAGAAAAATCTAGAGCAAAAAGTTGCCCAATACAAAATTGCAGTAAACGAAGCCGTCCGAGCTTCATTCACATATATCGTTTACGCCACGAGAAGAGGAAGAATAGAAGCTAAATACTTCCGTCCAAGTGGCTACGGAACAGCCAAGCCAGGACAAGAGATCCTATGGCAAATACTATCAAAGGACCTCCACAGAGTAACTAATGAACCCCTCGACCCAGAATACATAAAAGCGGAAGCATGGCCAAAGCAAACACAGGAAACAACCACCCGTGAACTATATGAAAACATACACAAAATATCCGGTGTGATCCTTCCAGAAACCCAATCCCTCTTCGAACAAACAGTAATTAAAGGCGTAGAAATAGGCACGTGGGTTCTAATACAACAAAACAAGGTATACGCACCGGAGAACCCTCCAACCCATGTCAGAATAAGCTCAGATACGTTTCTGTTATTGCCGGAGGAGGCTGGAAGGCGCAATCACACTGATCCCCGTGGGCATCTATGTCCCAAATGTCTAACCTGGCCATGTCAATGTAGCAAACTAACAGGTATTGGACCTATTTCACTCTCAACAGCTGAACTAACCCGTTCAGAAATGGAAATTTTTAAAGAATGGGAAGAGTTTGAACTAATGCGCCCTAAACTGCTTCTTGAAGACTTGGAAAAATGGATCAGACGTGAGAGCATAGAAACAATTACGGAAGCAGAAATCCAAATGACAGGAACATCAGACATCGCAATACAATTTCGAAACTTAATCCGCTTAGTAAAAGCAGGTAAAAAAGTATCCACAATAGTCGAAGCCAAAGCAAGTACAGATGATACAAACCTAAAATTAGACGTAAGATTTAAGGCCGACGATGCAGGATTAGAGACACCTGCGGCCAAAATCCTCGACGACATAGCAAGATGGTCACTACAAAAATTCGAGGGTACAATAAAACTAAAAACAGAAGACCTACGCATAAATGAATTAAAACAGCTGCTGGAAACCACTATAAAAGCGGAAGAGCAAAATATTAAACTAGGCCTAAAAATAAAACCCAAACGTGAAAGATAATGCCATTCAGATACGTAATTAAATGGCGCTATGACAAACCCGAAAAACTAAGCGTAGAGGCCTACTATAAATACCCCCGCACCCCACAAGAAAAGCGTAAACCAGTGTTCGTAATAGGCAAAGCAGAAGGCGTAGGCATCATAGTAATTCGACATATGCTAGAAAAAACAGCCCAAAAATACCCAACTAAAAAATACAACAAAACCCTGTACATATTCTTAGACGAAAACGACGACGAAGCCTACGAAACCGCATACCGTATAGGCCTCGCAGCTGCCTTAATAAACAAAGCCCAAACACCAGAAGAGATCCAAAAACACATACGTTATATACAAAGTATCATGCCAGAAGAAATCTGGTTCTGGACAAGCAAACTGCTCGATGAAGAAATAGGAGAAAAAGCCCTAAATGCCCTAGCAATACTAAGTGGAGCTATAACTACACAAAACAAGAAACATACGTACCAACAAAAAGAAACATTCTTGCCGATAATGTAATAACACATACTACAAAACCTCATTTTATAAGAAAATTCGGAAACAAAATTAAGATTAACGATAAAAGAACTACCAAAAAAGACTATACACTGCTTGCTATTGTTTTGTTGCATAACTAGAGGATCTAGCCATTCCTTAACACAATTAGCATTATAGACATGCTGATTTACTAAATACTCATGTATTGTCTATATCAGTACATACTTTGCGCATTTCATAGTTATGCAATAAAGCAGGATTAACAGGTTTATGGCATATCCTTGCAAGCCTAGAAGGCTATTAACTCTAGAGCAAACTATTAGAAACAGGAACTCCTCTAGCAAGAAAGTGTTAAATGATGGATAGAAAGAAGAGTAAGACATACTTATAACAGATTCCATCAAATCTGTTATATACCAGTCTAACTATTTACATCAGATCAGATCACTTGATAATTGCTGTAGAAACCCCACTACAGCTACCCTACAAATATAAATATTTGTAATTAAAAATGATTAGTGAGGTAGTAATGCTTAACCCTCGTTCATTAGTAGAGTATAAGATTAGAAATGTTGCAAAAAGGGGTAACCCTGTAGAGGTTGGGTTATTGAGCATCTTGATATCCTGTGGGGGTTACATAGAGAGGAGTGGCGGATCTTATCCAGCCCTTAAGGGGTTTAGCAGCATTCATCGAGAGTTAATAGTTGAAGAATGTAAAAACAGGTTGATTGAGGAGGGTGTAATAAGGGAGGAGGATAACAGGCTAGAAATAAATTATTACCCAACTAGCGATGATGATTGGAACGAGGTTATTGATAATATAGGAAGTATACTCTTTATAGAAGGATCCCGCATATTTAGAGAATACCTAGCTAAGATAACCTCGATACCCGAATGTATGTATGCTCTACAAGAGTTATGCAAGAGTGGTGCTTCCAAAGAGACTATAAATCGTATAAGTAGTGTAATAGGTGGAACCTATTGGGATGAGGTAAGGAATGCACTAGAAGGAGCAGGGCTATTTGGAATACAGCTTATATCTGGCAAGCAGACATACTTCTTATTCAAACCTCTAGCCGATTGTGTGCTATTGAAGGATAGTAATCTAATACGCCAACTCTGTTGGATCTATATAGCCCAGAATGTACATAGTCCCGGCAATGGTATGCGTGAAAGTGAATGTAAAGATCATTGCCAATCTTATGAGGTTCTTTGGGCTGTAGGTTATGTGGAGAAGTGGACATGGTATAAACTTGATCTGGTTAGGACTACTAATTATGGAAGCGAGATAGCTAAAACTCATATTAAAAAGATAATTCAAGAGAGGAAGAATGAGTTAGAGAGTCTTATCAAGAGACAACCCTTGATACGATTTATCTGGAGGGAGACCTTTACAGATCAAAGCGTACGTCCATGGTTTTTAGAATGGCTCAAGATTTGGTCTTGGTATGGCGGTGAACCAAGTTGTGGTAAAAAAGGTTCTCATGCATGTTTGCTAAGGGATCAGCGTATAAGGAATAAACGTGACGAGATATTGAAGACATTGAAGGATATGGGTTTAGCTGCTAAGGCTACTGACTATGCCACAACTAGAGGAGGTGAGACTAGGGATATTTACTACATAATAGCGCCTGAGGCTGTAGAATTCATTAACAGATATTTGGGCGAAGATAAAAGACCATTGCTTCCAGAGGATATTGAAAAGAAGCATATCCTGTTCCATATATTCGAGACGCATGGGAGAGATGAGACTAGCTATAGGCGTGGCCTAATAAGGTTAGTAGATTTAAAGTGGGAGTGTGAAACTTGGGGTATTGAACTGGAATATGCGTTGAAAGAGCTTGACAAGTTTAAGGGCAAAACCTTACGATTTGATGAGGCTGCAGCACAGTATGTAATACTTGATAGGAACGAATACCTTAACGAGGTAAGAAGGAGTTATTTTAAACCTATAGTAGAGTATGTTTTAGAGCATATTTTAGGTAGGTGGGACTCTCTAGATTAATACTTCTTCGTTAGTTAGAATTAGTAACCATTTATTTAGCTTAGGGCTAAATAGGGTGGTATACAGTTGATCATGGAAACAACATCCAGAATAAAGATAATACTTGTGTTGTAATGAATTGTTAAAATAACGTTTCCACTTCTTCAATCCTTTTATTTGTTATTCTAATTAACCTCATGAGTAGATTAAACTACATTGTTAATAGTCTGGTATATTTAAGAGAAATAAGGTGCATCTAGAGGATAAGATAGTGGCAGCATTAATGTACTACTCCTCTAACTCATCCTTGAGGAGCATATCTAGATGGAAGGTTATCATATGAAGCTGTTAGGCAATGAGTGGTACTGCTATTAAGAGCATATTGAAGGAGCCTTAGAATAAGTAAGAAGAGCAATTGTAATAGATGAGAAAGACAAATTAAATGGTGAGTATGTCTATGTATTATGCTAGAGGTACAAGGGAGATACTTATTGCGCAGAGATATTCCTAAAAAGATATTCTAATACTGTGAAAATAGGCCTTTATTTGAATCGAACTATAGTAGATTGAAAGATCAGGTAATTGAGAGTCGTGAATCTTATTTCCTATCTTAACAACTTTTAATTTTGCAGTGAAGTGATCTGGCTTTCTGATCAGGATTTCATACCTGAAGTTAATTGTCTTATAATGGCTTGGGCCTCTTCTTCCTTAACTCGCTGAAAACCTGCTCTTGCAACAGCTGCCATATAATTGGAAGAGACTTTATGTATCTCCCATCTATCTTGAGGGAGGCAATATTCTATATCGAACTCGAACCTATATGGCCATATAACTTTCCCTTCACTTACCTCCATCGGCCAGAGTGGCTTATCTTGCTTAAACTTTGTTCTAACAACACCATAACCAACTATGCCACTAACAGGTTTAGTTACATAAAATAGGATATAGTCACCCTTAGACAATTTATCCCATTGGGTAAACTTTTTATCTATTACTCCCCAGATCCTCCCAGACTCAAATGCAACCTTCCAGTTCTCTGGCGGTCCAGCAGCAATCCACCATATAGGCATTCAAATATACCCTTCTAACATGCTTAATATTAATTATTGCCATGTTGTATAATTATGAAATCCCTACTCTATAAGTGAAGAGAGCATATACTTGTAATGTAGATAGACACTATGATGGAAGAGTGCTACCCGATACCCTTATCATTTTAAGGAAATATGAACTAATACCATGCATGCACATTAGTGCATATTCTGCTTCTGCTCTAGAGATAACCCTACCTGCATGGGCACCTACGCTTGTAAAGTGTTTTAGACCATCAAAGATCTTTTCCACATCTTCGCCAACGCTACTACCTAAGAAGGCTTTCCAATCAGCAACTGTCTTTGGTTCACCCTTCACTTCTATAGTCTTCTTATACCCATTATTAATCAGGTACCGTTCTATAATCTCAAGTCCCTTTCTGCAACTTGTTAAGACTTCCTCATAATTGCCCATTGAGAAGTGCTCCCATGCCTCATCTATATGTATAACTAGTTCATTTAACTCTGTTGGTGCTTCAAGTATTGGAATCTCTAAAAGTCTGACCTTCTTATATCCAAGTTTAGGCAGAAATTGCTCTACCCAATCAGATTTGGGTATCTTAAACCCACTATTAGGTTCTTGCTCGATATAGAAAGACTCTAGATTAACAGTAGGGTTTACTCCTAAGTGTAAAGATTCTGAAGGATCGAATGTACAATAATTAGCCTTGATCCTAAGGTAGATATCTCCGTTACCCCTAAGCTGTTCAATTCTCTCTAATCTAAATGGGTCTAATTCCAAATAAAACCTAGTACTAGCAATTGCCTCCCTTTGCCCACTAATGGTAAAGAATAAGGGGTGATCATAACAATGAGCTTCCCCTAAACTAATCCAGCCATTCGAGGTTTGTATCGATGCCTCGGCTGTAAGTACCATAACGTATATCGGTCTATCACTTATAAGATATACATCAATACGTAGAGTTGGTATCACTGCGGGTTCAACAGTAGCTTGTCGAAACCGCACTTTGATTGCCATCCTATTACACCCTCATTGAACGTTGCTAATTAAAGATTCATATTTATAAAGTTAGTGCTAATAGACTATTTGGGATATTGCTACGTTAGAAAGATATAACTTGTTCCGTTCAGGAGAAGAAAAAGAAAGAAAAAGGTATTGGGTTTTGTTATTGCCTACTACTGTTATTGCAGTACCTGTAACACACCTTCCTCCCTTGCCTTCTCCTCTGTAGCAACATAGTAGTCATAGTAGTTCTTGTCCTCTACTTTGCCTAACCCTACTATGACTATACGCTTACCTGTCAAGTCCTTCAGTTCGTCCTGTAACTTCTTGAACTTGCTCAGGAGTACTGCCTTATTCAAGACTAATGAGAAGTCCTGATCCTCAAACCTCTCGTCTCTTCTCCTTACCAGAGTGCCATGCTCTGTCTCCTCCTCTACCTCCCTTGTTTGAGCTCCAACTATTATATGGCAGTCTATAACCTCTAGATCCTGCTTCATATCTCCCTTCTTCTCTATATGCCTGATGTTACCTTTGCACTCTATTATACCAAGAAAGTCCTCAGTAGGGTTAAGGAAGTCATATGTTGCTACCTTTGCTATTGCCCTATCTTTGCTTATAATGTACTTGCCTAGGGTTACCTTACTGCTCTTGCCGTTATTCTTACCATTCTTACCTTCCTTATTTGCTGTTGCTGTTGCTGTAGGCATACCCATATATGCCCTCATAATATAATGTAGTAGAAGGAAAGAGGATAGTAGGTAGTAGTCCAAGATATACTCTCTAGTTACAATAATGGGTTAGCCTAGAGGATTAGCCTAGAGGATAGCTCTTTGCCAGCCCTCTAACTGCTGTTTCCCCTTGCGAGTAGAAGTAGAAGTAATGCAATGGTAGCGTGTATATCTGCTCTGGCTTGACCTGAAATAAATGGGCAAAGACCTCTGCTGTTTCAGGATCTGATCTGAAGCATATAACAGTTCTTGCTAATGCTGGTAACTCTCTCTGCACTTGCTTATCGAATGCATTTATGGACTGAGTAACTAAGGTTACATGCATGTTGAACTTCCTTAGAGCGTTCAACACCTCTCTTATAGCAAATGTGCTAATGAGTTGAGCCTCGTCTATATACAGATAGTACTTATGCATAGACTGCAACTTAGCAGTATCATAACGGTCAATCCTCCTCCTAGCAGTAATATATGCCAAGTGTAGAAAGATTGAGCCTAAGAATCTGGTTATATCGTCTGTAAAGCCAGAGGCAAGATCAACTATGATTATCTTGTTTGATTCTATAGCCTCCTCTATGTCTAAGTTGCTCTCTAAGACATTGAATGTCTTCCTTACTGAGGAAATGGATAACAGTTTATCCAGCTTGTTATATACTGCTGTAAACGCTTCTCTAGCATAGTTTGGGTACACGCTATTCCAGTAGTACTCTACCTCTTTATCCCCTGATCCTTTGATCAACATATCCCTATACTTGTTATCTGCCAATACCCTAGCAATCTTACCTAGAATGCAGGGAGGATCACACTCTACTACAAGGTTTATAGCATTCCTCAGTATTGTTTCAAGCCTATCTCCCCATGCATAATCGTATAGGTTCTTCAATGCTGATATGAATGACATTACCACCACATGTGCCTTCTTGTAATCCTTGATCTCTAATGGGTTTATCTTGTAGTCAGTTACCTCTGGGTTTATGTATATGACCCTGTTGCTGTACTCCTCATCCGTTAACTTTGTCTTTAGAATGCTTAATACTGATCTTGCTAGAGAGCCATGTGGATCTATGAGCATGAAGCCTTCCTTGCGTAATATGTTCTGGTACATTAACAACTTGAGCAACTCACTCTTACCAGCACCAGTCTCCCCAGTAATGAAGATATGTACTCTATCCTTTGCCTCTATGGTAAAGAACCTGCTAGTACCGTCATAACCTATAATGACTGCATATGGGTTAGCCAAGATAACCTCCTCAATACGTGTGTTATTGCTATTGCTGTTGTTATTGCTAGGGCTATTGTTGTTATTATTGCTGTTATTATTGTTATTAGTACTGCTATTACCACTACTACTATTGTTATCCACACCTACACCTTTAGCCTCTTCAACCCTTTCTCCCCTAGCATTATCAGCAGTGTTAGTATCAACACTATACCCTTGAGTAGATAGACTATGGTTAGGAGAGTGTAGTATAGGAACTTTCTTATTGAACGTGTCCTATCCCCTCTTTCTCCTTCAGTAACAGTCATTGCCTATCCCTTTACTTTACTGGCTATTGCTGGCTACTACTCCCTACAGTTCTATTGCTATTCCTTGTTGAGCCTTTTCTTCAACTCTATTATCTCCCTCTCCAACTCTTCCCTTATTCTATCAGTTATTGCCTCTATGCTATCTTCGCTGTTGCTATTGCTATTACTAGCATTAGCGATATCCTTGAGGGCATTCCTCAACTCCTCATACCTATTCAGTAGTCTATACATGCTTATGATACGCATTAGCCCTTCCCTATTCTTGCTCTCTACAAGAGCAATTAGGGTTAGCACTTTATCCAGCTTCTTTGTTAATACTGCCTTAGCCTTGAAGTCCTTCTCCTTGCTTGCCACCCTTATCTCCTCGTTGAGCCTATCCTTTATCTTCAGGAGTGTATCAACTATTGTATTGTTATTGTTATTATTGCTATTGTTATTGCTAGTATCCAGTATGTCTAGCAAGTTATACTCCTCAAATAGCTCATAAAGCACTAGCAAGTCCTTAGCCTTCCATGCTGTTATACCCTGTATATCATAGAGCCTATAGAGTAGTTGCCTCTTCTCCCATAACTCTTGTATACTCATACTCATTCCATATTATAATATAATATGGAAAGAAATAGAAAAGGAAAAGAAAAGGAAAGAAAATTCGTCTTCTTCCTATTCCTGTTCCTTTATTCTATGATATGGGGTTAGAGGCAATAGAAGGTATAGCAAGGGCGCTAGATAAGGCAAATGCACTCTTTAGTTCTGCTGTAGCAGAGAGCAATAACAGTAGAAGGAAGGTACTGCTAGAAGAGGCATTCAAGGCGTATGTGGATATCCTAACGTACATTCCACCATATAAGCATAGTACTACTATGAGTATGGTACTGATAAAGCGGGCGGTATTAGAGAAGATACATGTTATCGAAGCAATGATAGAGAAGGAGATAGAGCAAAGCGTTACTATTACTGCTAGCAGTAATAGTGATAGTCATGTTGGTAATGGTAATGGTAATGGTAATGGTAGTAGTGTTAGTAGCGGTAACAGTACTAGTATGGAGATAGAGGAAGCATTAACAAGAGCAAGGCTGAGTATAGACTGACTGTCCTCTCCTCTTCCCTTTCTTTCTTTCTTTTCTCCCTTTCTTTCTTTCTTTTTCCCTTCCCTTACTCTAATAGTGTTGTTATTATTATTGTTGCATTCTTCTTAACCACTTCAATATTGCAATTATGAAGAATGATACCACTACTGTAATTGCTAGCATAGTCCAGCCTATGTAAGGATCGTTGGTAGGTTGCTCTACCATCACTGCAGGGAATGAGGCTAGTGCTATACCAAACCACTCGTCATATGCTGTTATGTTTGCTCTACCATTGCCTACTGATAGAGTGCAACCTAGCCTACATTGCTCTACAGGTATCTGCTCATATACCCAGCCTTCTGGTGTTTCATATGCTAGATAAAGTTCGTTAAGCCTAAAGTATCTAGGCATAATAATAACTAGATTCTCACCATACCTCTTTGCATATTTATCAGTCCATATGTAGAACCCATTGTTGGCATAGTACACGAATTGCTGGTACTGCTGGAATGCTGGTAGCATGTATGTATTCTCTTTTGAATAGCCATAAGGATAAGGTTGTATCTCAACCTTTACTGTGTAGGGAGTTGGTGCTTGTAATGCGTATTGTAATGGAATCTCTAGTATATCTTGCACTTGTAACGCTTGCTTAGCCTTCTCACCTATGAGTAAGGAGGTAAGCCTTACCCATGCTACTCCTTGTGCTGTGTTAAACTGCTCATATACTGCCTGAGTATATGTACTTTGAGCATTCTCAAGGCATAGTGGCTTGTATGCTAGCGTTTGGTCATTAACCCCATATCTATGCAGTATATCGTACTGGTACTTAGCGTATAGGTAGCCTAGCAATGGCAATGAGCCTGTATAGTCTTGTACAGTTATCTTTATCCTGTATACTGGTAATGGCTCTAGCCCTCCTCCTGTGCTTGATTGTTTAACACTCTTTACTACTACTGTAGCATAGAACTGCCTTGCTGGGTATACGTACTCTAGAGCAAACAACTCCTTATCTTGTTGGGTATCATAGCCTGCTATAGTTAATGCTTTAGTGTAGTACCTCTGCTGTAATGTAGAGTCTGCTAACTGGTTATTCTGCAAGTCTAACATAATATCTTGCATGTTAGTGCCTCTATAATGCAGTGATATAGCATAATAACCTTCTTGCAGTAGGAGTAACTCGTCTGTATAACTATCGTTATCCCTGTCAAGGGCTATAAACGTGCTATCTAAGCAGTTATTACTGCTCAAGGCTCTAAACCTAATATCTAGTACTAGTTCTTTCTTTACTGTAGAAGGATCAACGTTGGGGAGGCCATAGCCCTTCAGCACTTCATATGCATGCTCCTTATCCTCTAGTTCATTTATCAAGACTCTCTGCCCTTCATTTATATTCCCGTCTTGATCCTTGTTGCCTAGATAGTGTAGAACTACTACCACTTGCTTCTCATACGACCAATCGCTAGGATCTGCTATTGCTAGATATGGCAATACTATGAACTGTGGGTTATATTGCTTAACGTCTGCTGTTGCTAGTGTGATAGGGTAACTCATATCTGTGTACCAGTACTCTGACTTTGGAGCTTCATTACTACATGACCAGTTAGAGCAGTATTCGTATGTAGTCCAGTACCTGTATGAAGGTACTCTATAGTAAGCAGTAGCCTCTATAGTATGTATGCCATAACTAGCATTATCAGATATCGATATCTTACCCCACTTACAGAAGCCATATGGGGAGTACTCATAGCATTCTTCTAGTGTTAAAGCAGGAGACATGCTAGAGAAAGAAACAGAAGTGATATAGCATGGATCCTCTTGATCATTCCTTAGAAGGTATATTCCCTTAACCCTGTACTCGAACTTATCTGCCCTGTAAAATGTACCGTCATTATTGCCAGTAGGCTTTCCATTCTCTATCAGGTAGTTTTGTTTTACAAGAGCATAAGGATAACATAAACTATCGAATGGGTACTTGCCAGTATAGTTTGTTGGGTTGAACTCTATGGTACCTTGACCATAACAGCAACCAGAATAAGCATAGTACCAGTCCCTTAACATGTACGTATATATCCTCTTTGTTTGGGTATCATACCAACTTTTGACCCATGTATTTCTATCAGTACCACTACTGCCTGAGTAGTAATCTTCTATACGCTCATAACCGTTAGTTAGTATAGCATTAACAGTTATAGGTTCACCTTCATGCTCTTCAACCCATGAACTCTTCCTATCGCATTCAGATAGGTAGTACTTATACTCGCTAACTGTATTGGTATTTCTGTAATTATACTTGTCTATCTCATAGCAGTGCTGATCCCATGAATCAGTATTAGAGTAATAGTAGTAATAGTAGTCCTTCCTGTTATCTTTACGTTCATGAGTATAGCAGTAGGAAGCACAGCCATCAGTCTTGAACTCATCGACCTTCTCCCTGTATATCTCTCTGCCAGTAGAGTCATAACTCTCACAGTCCTTCTTGTTCGTTGTAGAGTTGCCAGCACTACCACTATAATACCACTGTGTATAGTAGTAGTACTCATAGCAGTGGTTCTGTAGTATATCATTAGCATGGTAAGACCATGTCTCTGTTATACTTGTTATTGATTGTGATTGACCATAGCTCCAATCCTTGCTCTGCTCATTAAGCGTATACTTTATCAACCTTTCTCTGTAGTCGTAGTAGTAGCACTCTTCCCTATAGTAGTATGAGGTATAGGTACTGTTTTGTTGGGTATTGCAGTAGTTATGGGTAGCATATGCCTCTTCCTGCAGTATTGTAAAGATTGCTAGTACTGCTGTTACTGCTACTACTATTACTGTTAGCAGTAATATGGTAGTGGTAGTAGTATGACTCATTCTTATCCATATAATAATATGCTATAGCAGATTAGCCTCTGCTATCACTCTTATTATTATTATTTTCTTATCCAAAGTAGTTAGTATATTCTACTTGATTAGTTAGTTTAGAGTATTCTGCCTGTAGTGTATGGTCTTATACCGTCTATAAGTACTCTTATGCCTGTTATGCTATCTGGTAGCATTAACGATACCAACTCTGTGCTTGATAGTATAGGATAGTATGTGTTAAAGAATAATGGCTTCTTTGGCTTCTTGAATAGTTCAGTATAGAATCTGTTATTCTTCCTGCTGTTGCTCTTCAGCGTATAGGCAAAGTGCAACTGTGGTAATGCTCTAAATGCTTGCTGTAGCGTAATTCTGCTGTTGGAGGCAATGAATAAGGAGCAATGATAATGCACAGATTGTAATTTCTTTACCATTGCTTCACCATAGGCATAGAATATGGAAGTCCTCAACCTGTCATGCTTCCTTAGATAAGAGGCTATATTTGAGGTCTCCTGCCTCTGCCTAGCATGGAATGCGAATATAAGGGGTTCTTCTACCTCTACTCTGTACAAGGGGAATGGCTCTGCTATAGTGGTGAAGGGTATTGCATAATGCCTCCTCAACTTTATGCTGGCGTATATGTGCATATGCATATCTGTAGGCATGTTTGTAGGTATAATGGCAACATGGGCTACACTGTTGAATAACTGCTCACTACCACTACTACTACTACTGCTACTATCTAGGCATACTAGGGGTATCTTGTTCTCCCTTGTTACTATGAGGAGGAAGAGGAAGTCTTGCAGTCTTTGGACTACTGGCTCTAATGTCTTTGCAGTCTCTAAGAAGTTATACTGTTGCTGGAATACTAACTGGTAACACTTCTTCTGTTCTTTCTCTTTCTGTTCTTTCTCTTTCTGTAGTCCCATTCATAATATAAAGCAAAGAATTACAAGTACAAAGGAAGGGAGGAAGAAAGAGAGACAGAAATTGTAATTATAATGATAGTAGTTCACTCTTCTCAAATTATAAGTCAAATAAAAATAAATAGATAGAAAAATATTATTTAGGGTTTCTCTAACGACTCTAGTATCTTCTTCAACTCAGACATTGGTACATAACCACCGACACTATAGTATACCAGTTCCTTCTGATCTATCATTGATACTACTGCTGGATAGGATGATGGTTCACTGCTTATAACCTTACCATCCAATATCACTAGGCTATTCTTTGTGCCAGCCTCCCAACCCCTTGCAAGGTTACCATTTATCTCAAATATCTGGATTAGATCACCTCTCTGTGAGTTTGCCTTCTCCTCGTAGAATACCTCTACACCTCTATCTATAATCTTCTCCTTAGCCTCTTTCATATGCTCTGCACCATGCCATACAGCACCAAAGTGAATAGCATATCGTGGAGCATCAACAGCAGTAGGATCTATACCCTCAGGCAAGAAGTACATTTCCAGATCAGTCCCTTGATAGTAGTAGCAGTCTACTGGTCTATAACCTTCTGGTATGTATGTTGGTACCCTTACTGGAGGTAAAGGCTCACCAGTTAATGTTACTAATGCTGTATCTGGGCACTTCCACTTCCCTATCTGTACATATCTTACCTCAGGTTTATTACTTGCTTGGCTCTCATAACCTTGCAAGGTTAGATAGACTAACAGTAATGCTGAGGCTATAACTATCCCAACTAGAGTGATCATATGTTTAGCCATTCAACAACTCACCCTCCAACACCATTATATAACCACTAGTATTATATAATCGCAAGTCCACTGGAGTAAATATAAATATAAATATATAGTTCCTTAATCTTTCAAGTATTACTTTCAAGTATTATAAGCCAATAAAAATAGATAGATAGATAGAGAACCAAACTCTTCCTCCCTTCATCCATCCATCCATTCTCCCTCTCCTTCTCTTCTCTACTTGTTTAGGGTACTTATTGCTATACCATAATACTTACCATCAACCTTTATTAGTGCAGTGAAGAAGCCTAGATATGCACTGCTCATATCTGCATAATCCTTAGTTACCATTTGGCTCTCTAACAGATCTGTAGGAGTAGCATTTACTGAAGGGTCTGATGGACGGAAGCCCTTGTATAGTTCTGCTAGCCTATTCAACTCCTCTTGAGTATACTGTGTCCTATAAGCATTGTATATCATGGACTTTATTGCTTTATACTCATCCTCTGTAAGTGTAGCTACTGCAGTACCACCAACTACTGGTTGCTCCTGTAGCAAACCTAAGGTATGCCACATATCATTATAGCAACCATTCTCATCCTTTATCCAGTAGTAATATCGCCATGGCTTATTCTCTATCACATTACCCTCTCTATCTACCATTGCTGAATACTCACGATATCCACGCTTAATAGCATCTTCAAGGCTTGCTTCTACATCGTCTATTGCTTGCTTCAGCTTTGGTACCTTGTTTAGATCATCCAATGTTAGGGTTACGAATCCAAGCCTCTTCTCCTCTTCTTGAGGTAAAGGACATCTTATGATATTGCTTGGATCATTTCTATCACTGGACCATATAATATTCATATCGTATCTGCTTATCTCTAGCCTAGCATACTCTAACTTTGGTCCTGCTATAGCATTGAATATTAATGATGCTGATATAACAAGCGTTGCTATTGCTCCAGCATATAAGAGTATATACTTCTTATTGCTTATGCTGCCTATCATCCCCATTTCTATATTCTCTATACCTAGATATAAATCTAAACTTTTTTGTCATTTTTTTTTTGACAAATAATCTTATCAAATATGACTAGAATTGCTATGATTAATGCAGAAGAGAGTGATAACAGCATTAATTATAATGGCAGTTATAGTTACTGCTATTAGTAGCAGTAGTATAGTAGTAGTAACTGCAGCAAATGTAACATGGGACTTCTCCAACGATGTGCTTGTAAGTTATGCAAATGAGGATAAACAACAAAGGGAGAGCCATATAGCAGTTAGTGCTAACAATAACAACTATCTTGTTACTGCACTGATGGATAATACACCAGATCCTACACCTAATGATAATGATCCTATAAGCAAATGCAGAGTATACAATTCTACAAATGCTGGTAATTCATGGACAGATAGAGGATTCCTGCCTCTACCATCTGGTACTGATAGGAGCAATGACCCAGTAGTTGCTAGCACTACAGATGGTAAGTTCTTTGTAGCATGTATAGCAGGAACTTCTTCAAGTACTCCATACCTACTCTACTGGAGATCAACTGATAATGGAGCAACGTGGAGTAGTTCTCCTAATATAATTAAATATACTACGGATAGAAATGTAGATAAGCCATGGATAGCAGCAGATATAAAGGATGCTAACAGTCAGTATAGGAACAATGTATATGTATGTTGGCAAGAGTCTATCGGTCGTAGTAACTGGATAACGTTCAAGAAGATATTGCCATCTGCTGGCTCAGAGGTTATCCTTGATACACCGCCATCATCTTCATCAGACCCAACACCTCTCCGTAACTTCTGCCATATAGTGGTAGGTAAGAATGGTATAATATATGTTATATGGGCTAGATATAATGATGTTATCAATACAACAGGCTATATAATGATGAGGAGATCATTCGATGGGGGAGCAACATGGTTTCCTTCACTTAATAACCCACCTTATAACATAGCCCAATTCATATATGTACCTTCCATATCAAGTTATACAATTAATGGCACAACAACCTCTACTCCTATATTCCCTAACCCTCAATTGGCAGTGGATAACAACTGGGACCTCCATCTAGTCTATGTCTCAAAGACTTCAACATCAGCAAGTGATACAGATGTAATGTATAGGAAGATAACAAACTGTGTAAGCACTTCATCCTGTAATATATCTGGAGAGCTTAATGTATCAAATAACAGCAAAGATCAGTGGGAACCTGCTATAACTGTATCAACAAAATCCAATACAGTACATATAACAGCACTTGATAAGAGAGATAATACTGAGAATAAAGCATGGAAGCTATGGCATTACCATTGCCATTTGAGTACTGATACTAGCTCATGTACAAACATCTCAGAGTGGTACTATGCTAGGGTAACAGATCAGGTAACTTATATATTCAGTACTACACAACAATTCATAGGTCATTACCATGGTATAGCAACAAGCGCTATAGTGAATACTAGTGCTAGAGAGGCTTATACTGTATGGACAGATTCAAGGCTATACAATAACAATCAGGATTACAACATATTCTATGATAGGCTGACATAACAACCAAACTGTCTATCAGCTTTATTTATTTATTCATTTTTAAATTAAACTATGACAGTGAGTATAACCCTATTATCTGCAATAGTGCTACAAACTCCCATCCTTGTGATATATAATCCTCTATGAGCGATACTGGTACAACCTTCTGCCTCATTCCGTTATTTGTTAATGCAAAGAGCCTACTTACTTACTCTTCACCATTTACTGGAACTCCCCATCACTAATACCTTCAATATCTATACGCTTGCTCTCCTCCTCTGTATAACCAGTAACTAAGAGTGGTTGCCTCCTTAACTGTAGAATTATGCTATACCTCCATCATAATTACCTCTTCCTCCTTCCTTCTCTCATTCACTAAATAAAGAAATAAAGGAAAGATAAAGAAAGGAGGAGTTAATCAAGGACTAAGAGGTCTTCAGTCCTCTCCACAGCAATACCTTTGTGCCTTTGCTCTTCCTCCTTACGCTCCTTCTCTGCTATCCTCTTAACCATATCGATATGCTTGCACTGTCTCCTAAACTTAAATGAAGGGCATGTACAGTTCAATGGCACTAGGGTTACTTTGTACTCACTACCCTTTGTGAAGTTTGTTACTCTATACCCGTTACCTATATTCTCCACCATTAATGTCTCCTCCTTTGCCTTCATTCTCATTCATAGAATAAAGAAAGAAGAAGAGAGGGGAGGGGAAAGAAGAAAGGGAAGGCTGCTACTACTATTACTACTATTACTATGAACTATTGCTATTGATTAGAACTCAGCCTGCTTTGCCTTTGATCCGCACTTAGGGCATTCCCTCTTCCCAGTGTAGATATGATAGCATGATAGGCACCTATACCTTAATCTGCTCATTGGTCTGTTTATAAGCATGATATTGTTCATGCCCATGCTTGTACCATTACTCATTAACTCTCTTCTAACAAGATACATGCCTATAGCAAATACCAGCATGCAAGCCAGTACTATGCCTAGCAAGCCTAGCAGAAGACCTAGTACATAGCCTATTGTACCAGCAAATATTACCAACAGTATATCTTGCCTCCTCATACCAATAGATAAAGAAAAGGAAGTAAGAGAATAAAAGAAGGAAGAAAGGAAGAGAAAGAAAGAAGGAAGAAAAAGAAGAAAAAGAAGAAAGAAAAGGAGTTGTAGTTATTTAGTTTAGCAGTTGCTATTGCTATCGTTTTGTTATAGTAAGTTATTGCTAATGTTATTGCTAATGTTATAGTAAGTTATTGCTATACTGGGCTTGTACTGAACAACCTTAACTCCTCCTCACTAGGCTTGATCTGTACCCTTAACCTGTACTCTCTAGTTAGCATTAGTGCTTCTCCCCTTATGAAGTTGATAAGCATGTTCTGCTCTTCTCTTGATAACTGTAATGCCTCGCCTATCCTTGCTGTTGCCAGTTCATTGTTCCTTAGCAGTATCTTTGTATCAGCATTATCCAATAAGGCTCTACCATACTCATTGGCAATAACATCTTCAGGTCTCTGAGTAATGAACATGAATATTACGTTCAACTTCCTACCAACTCTAGCAATTAAATTTACAAATCTTGCTGTTGAGGGCATTGTGAATAGCATCCATCCTTCATCTATTACCAGAATCTTAGGTATTGCAACAGGTAATGAGTTGATCTCCTTCCATGCCCTTGCTAGTGCTAGCACTAGTAACATGGTTACCTTTGCTTCTCCAGCATAAGTACCCTTTAAGGATATTATATTTCGCTCTGCTAACCTGCTTGATCCTTTGAAGACTATAGAGAGAGGAGATTCTTCCTGTAGAAGGTCTCTTATGTACATGAATGTGTTATCTGATACCTTGTTCATTAACTCGAATATGTTACTGCATGTTGGTGCTACTACTCTTAACTCCTTTCTTACTGTGTCAGGTACTTCTGCTATGTCAGCAATGAGGTCAGCAACCTCTGTCTTATCAAAGAGGTTGAAGGGATCTAAGCCCAGTTCTTGATATTCAGTCAGCCTTATCGTCTCTGCTCCCAGTAGCCTTTGTAGTCTTTCATACTCGCCTTGTGGATCGATAACATATGTGTAAGCATTTGGGTATCTCTCTAACAGCCTTGTTAAGAGTAACTTTGCTGTAACTGACTTTCCTGCACCTGAGGTAGCCAGTATCAATATGTTGTAGTTGTCCCTTACCCTATAGTCCCAAATGACTGGTGCTTTAGTTATTATATTCTCACCCAACATTACCCCTTCCAACTCTAGCATATCTGAACTTATGAATGGGTAAGCAATGGCTAGAGAGCCTAGTTCTATGTACAGTTCCTTACCTTCTCCCTGTAGCATTGCTAGTTGCTTGAATGGATAGGCAATGAACTTTACCATTTGAGCCTTCATATTGCGCTTGAACCTCTTCCCTGTATTGTTAAGTTCCTTCAAGTCATTAGCCAGTACAACAGCGTTTAGAGCAACCTTGAATAGTGCTGTTTCTTGCCTTATCAAGGCTTCCCTTAGTTGCTCAGCCTTCATTATCTTTAACTCTAACTTCCTTGATTGTGTTGCCTTCAGCATTCCTGCCAACCTTAGTATTGAAGATACAGCAGTAGCATACTCAACCCTTGTTACCTTTAACATGATTATAGGGCAGTACTGCAGTAACTGGTATATCCATGCTGGGTATAGTGTTGAGGGTAAACCTGTTAATGTATATACTCTAGCATAGAGCATAGTCATAGGGGTAGAGGTAGTGTAGGTAGGTGTAGAGGTAGTAGGGAGAGTACCCTCTGCTAGACTCTCAGCATTCTTAGCAGTACTAGCGCCTTCAGCATTAGACATGAAGAGTCTCAGATATGTAGCATACTCCCTTACTCCTCTTATGCTGGAGAAGAATGGCAGTTCATTAATGTTAACCTGCCTATACTTGTACTCAGTATTCATTAATACAGGCTCTAAATCCTCTCTGCTTGCTACAAAGACTCTTAGTACTGGGTATATCCTCTGCTCATACTCAAGAATATCTTTATACAGGATAATCTGCAATGGGTATAAGACTGTACTACTGTTTATGAACTGCAGAAAGCGTACTATGAGCTGTTGCTGTCTATCCTCATTATGCATGTAGAAGTTGCTGAATGACTTTATCTCATATATGTAATGATCTTTGACTAATAGTGAAGGTATAACACTACCTCTACTAATACCAGCACCAGTACCAGTACCAGCACCAACGCCAGTACCAACAATACGAACACCAGCACTAGCACTATTAAGAGCAGGTTCTTGATTCTTCATTCATTATATAATGTGTACATAAAGGGGAACCTTCTTACTATACTGGTATCTGCTCTAACTGTTATCATTACCATTATCCTTCATATTGATACGCTTATAGCATTCTTGATATGGCTATCTGCTTTCATGCTTGACGCTTTCTACACATATCTGAATAGGGAGTATGTTAGAGAGTATGAACTTAACATGATAGTGAGGAGGAGCGGTAGCATAGAACTAGCCTTCATTAAGGTTGCTATAATAGAGTCTCTTATGATAATAGGTATGGGAATGGTATTCGAATCTATGACTAGTGATAGTGGTAATGGAGGGTATGGTTCTAGTTCTATAGCTATAGGTTATTCACTCTCTCTTATACTGTTTGCTAGCATACATGTTATGGCTTTTGTAAGGAGTTATCTATTCATAAAGAGTAAGGAAGAAAGGAAGGAAGGAAAGGGAAGAAAAGAAGAAGGAAGAAAGGAAGGAAAAGGATAGTCTAGGCTAACCTCAGTTGTTATGTTTGCTGTAAATCTGGGCTTGTTCTAGCTAGAGGGAGCAACAGGTATAAAAGTAAAGAAAGAAAGAAAGAAAGAAAAGAAGAGTTTTGTTGTGTAGTATAGTGTAGTGTATAGATACCGCTATTCACTCAGTTTAGTTTAGTTACTCCTTCCTACTCTTACCTCTAAGCCTTCTATACAACAGTATTGATAGGAACCCTGTACCAACCATGCCTACTGCTCCTACAACTGCTTCTGGTACAACATTGAATGATATATTGAAGTTAGTTGTTATTGGGTCTCCAACCTCAGTCTCTGCTACTACTGTGTATTCTCCTACAGCACTTGTATCGCAATCAGTGCCAGTATCAATATCAATAAAGTTATCAGGATATGTTGCTGTGAATGGGTTTGATGGCACTATTATTGGCAATGTTCCAGTGTAAGTGCATGTATTGCCAGTAGGTGTTATCACTCTAAGGTTAGTTATCTTAACTGGATTATCAACACTAGAGTTGAATATTATTTGTACAGATCCTCCAAGCGGTATTGTAGCAGAGTCTGTTGTTAATGTTGCTAATCCTGATATATCATGATACTCACAGTTAACTTCAGTATCTTCTGGATCACTTGCACATATATCCTGATTGCCTTCAGTAGTTGATTCAGCAAGTATAATATAATCACCATCTATACTGTCATTATCTTCAACATTATCTCTAGCATCTATTACATCATTACCACCATAGGCTGTATCATTATCAGCATCTCCCCATATACCATCTCCAAAAAGCTTATCATTACCCTTTCCTCCATATAGTGTATCATTGCCTCCTTGTATTTTATCAACACCAGGGCCTCCATCTATACTATCTCCATAAAGGTAATCATCACCATCTCCTCCCTTTAGTGTATCATCACCTCCAGTTAGTGTATCATTACCAACTCCTCCACCTATACCATCTCCATAAAGCCTATCACTACCCTCTCCTCCATATAGTGTATCATTGCCTCCAGTCATTGTATTGTCACCATCTTCTCCCCATATACCATCTCCATAAAGCCTATCACTACCCTTTCCTCCATATAGTGTATCATTGCCTCCAGTCATTGTATTGTCACCATCTCCTCCACCTATAACATCTCCCTCAAGCCAATCATCACCCTCTCCTCCATAGAGCGTATCATCACCTCCAGTTAGTGTATCATCACCATATGCTCCACCTATACCATCTCCAAAAAGATTATCATTACCCTTTCCTCCATATAGTGTATCATTGCCTCCAGTCATTGTATCATTACCATTGCCTCCACCTATAACATCTCCATAAAGGTAATCATCACCATCATTACCGCATAGTATATCATCTCCTCCCTCCAGTGTATCAGCACCATCTGTACCCTTTACAACATCTCCATAAAGGTAATCATTACCTCCAAAGCCAACTATGAAGTCATCTTCTCCCCTACCAAATATGTAATCATCTCCACTAGTACCAACTATGAAGTCATTATCATCTGTACCATTGTATGGAGTAGGCCAACTAGGGGTAGCAATCCTTATAGTATATGTCCCGCTAGGAAGTGTTATTGTATCTCCATCATTATACACTGTACCATCAACCTTAACCTCATCATCTCCATCAGCATCAAAGTTACCTCTCTCTATTGTATGACCATTACATTCAGCAGTAATAGTAGCAGATTGAGCATATACAGTCCTTATACCATCTGTAACAGTCATAGATACTACCATTAAGAGTAGAATAGTAGTAATAGTAATAGTAATAGCAGTTGCACTAGTAACTCTCTTCTCTGCTCTTGTTATACCTCCATTCTCAGCCATACTAACTTACTGATCATAGATATTCTTATATCTTTCAATACAATCTGTTATATAACTCCCATTATAGAAGATATAGTAACACTCTATCAGATAAAAATAATAGATATTTCTATAATTTGTTAACTATCATATCTATTAGATCAATGCGTATAAAGGTAAAGAAAGGGAAGAAAGAAGAAAGAAGAAAGAGGGAGGAAGAATGAATAATGAATAAAGGAAGAGAAAGAAGAAAGAAAGAGAAAGAAGGAAGGAAAGAAAGAAAAAGGGAGTGGGTTGGTTGGTTTAGTTTAGTTTAGTGCAGTTGTCATGGCAGTAGTGGTAGTAACAATAGTAGTAGAGTAGAGTAGGGTAGTGTAGTTAGTTAATCAGTCAGTTAGTTAGTCTATACCCTGTTCATTATCTGTAATACATTATCCTTCATTGCTTGCTCCTCAGTAGCAACATAGTAGTCATAGTAGTTCTTATCCTCTGCTTTGCCTAACCCTATTATGACTATCCTCTTACCTGTAAGATCCTTCAACTCATCCTGCAACTTCTTAAACTTACTTAGCAGTACTGCCTTTGTCAGCACTATAGAGTAGTCCTTATCCTCATACTTCTCCTCTCTCCTCCTTATGAGGAGACCTTCATTAGTCTCCTCTTCTATCTCTCTACTCTGATATCCTACTATCACTTTACAGTCTATAACCTCTATGTCCTGCTTCATATCCCCTCTCTTCTCTATATGCCTTATGTTACCTTTGCACTCTACTATGCCTATAAAGTCCTCAGCAGGGTTAAGGAAGTCATAAGCCTTTGTTGCTGTTAGTGTTGCTATAGCCTTCTCTCTATTTATCATGTACTGCCCTAATTTTACTACTTTGCTACTGCTACCATTGTTGCCACTATTGTTATTGCTACCACTACCGCTATTGGTGCTACTGCCATAGTTGTAGTTCCTATTAGGCATACCCATATGCCCTCATAATATAATAGTAGGGCAAGCAAGTTATGATATGGGTGCAGATATACTGGCTGCAATGCAGTAACTAACCCAAAGACATGAAATGAAAAAATAATAAATAATGTTGTTAGTTAGTTAGTGTATCTGGTATTGCCTTGCCTTCCTTACCTTGCTTTACCTAACCTGTCTATTACCTGTCTATTGTCTATTGACTAGTATGTCTGTTACTGTACCATTCCTTATTGCTAATACCATAATGGTATCTTTCTGCTCATGCTCTATATGTATAGTTGATTCCCCTGTCTGTACTATATACTCCTTCTCAGTAATCTCTAAGCTAAAGTCCTTGGTTGAAGGTACTATGTAATGCAAGAGGTTCTTCTGTTCAGTGCTAGTAGTTGTTGGTATTGTTGAAGCTGGTATTGTAATAGGTTCTATTACTGCTGAGGGTATAGTAGCTATAGCGGTAGCGGTAGGAGTAGGAGTAGCAGTAGTTGGAGTTGGTATCGATTCTGTTACTACTTCTGCTGTTCTATCTTCTTCTACTACTATTGCTCTCTCCTTATCCTTATCCTTCCTTTTCTCTTCCTTCTGCTTCTTCTGTACCTGCTCTTCTATTGCGCCTATACTCTTCTTCCTGAAGAAGAAGCCTACCATATCAATTAATAATGTCTCCAGATCTTGACCATACGGCTTTAGATATGCTAATGCTATCATTAAGAATGTTAATGGTATCAGGAGCAATGATAACTGCATTAATGCAAATGCCAATGCTAAGCCTATCAAGGTATAGAGGAACTGTTTCAAACTTGCCCTTATCGGTCCTAAGCCTAGTACAGGTTCAGTGAACGAGGATACATTCTCAAACCATATCAACTCTAGAGGCTTCATATACTCTCACTTGCTTACTTGCTTACTTCCTACCTTATTCACTCACTCTGCTTCTTCTACCTCTTCTTCCTACAGCTTTACTATAGCAAATGCCCCTCCCCCTGCAGCTACTGCTACACCAGCAAATCTAGCAAGGTTGAACAAGTTTACCATTGCCCTAACAGTATCACATGGCAAAAGACCTATACCTGTAATGAACACGTTGCTACCACTTGCACAGCTTATGCTTGTAGGCATATTTATGCCTGTCATGAAGTTAATGATATCCCTAGCAAAGATCAAAAGGAAGCCTGCTATGCCCAATATCACTAATAGACGTAGCCACCTCGCCCTCTCATCCTCAGTAACCTCCTGCAGTATGAAACCTAGCCATGAACCTGTCCTTCCTGTACTTGTTCCCGTAGTTCTTGTTCTTGCCCTTCTTGTTCTTACTATACTTTTGCTTATCATCATTATATAATGTGAGGAAGAGTGCTGGTACTGCTGGTACTAAACATAACTGTTGTTGTTATGGTATTCTTCCTCTTGCTGTTAAGTTATATTGTTATTACTACCTTTACCTCTACCCCTACTATCTTTACTCCTACCCCTAACACTACTCCTACTGGTACTACTACTATTGGCTTCAACAACTATGTAGTGATCAGATATGGTAATGATATAATGGTAAAGAAGAATGAGGCAACAGACTATGCTAAAAGCCTGCTCTTGCAAGCATTACTAACTAATAAGCATGATACCATAAGGCAGTATATACCTGTAGTGCTTTACAATGGTGAAGAGGATATAACAGATAAGGTAGGAGGGGAGTACCATAGCCTTGTTGAGGTTAAGACCTTTGCTATTGCTATAAGGTTACTGATTATACCTGAAGAGGACATGAATATAACAAGGCTAGTGGTTAAGAGCCAACAGGGCTCTGACCTCTTTACCTTGCCAGTAGATATAACTGTAAAGGCATATCAGAGCCTATACCTTATCTGGTATATACAGTTGGCAGCTGAAGGTATAACTGATAATGGTGCTTCTTTACTCTTATCTGCTTTAGCATATAATGGCTATGCTAATGAGCATGCAATTGCAAGGGATATAGTGCTGTTATCTGAGTCTAGCAATGTATTATCTAGAAGCGAGGTATTGCCATTATCTACGCTAGCCTTTAATGCTAATGTTAATGCTAGTACTAATACTAGCACTAATACTAGCACTAACAGTATAACATTCGAGGCTACCCTCAAGAACAATACAATGAAAGAGTATAAAGCAAATGGAGTAGGTGTAAGGGATACAAATGACAACATAATCTTTATCCAAAGCATAGGTGAGGAGATAACAGCGAAGCCATACGATAGGGTAAATGTTAGGATAACTATAATTGCTTAATACACATTATCTGTTGGGTTGAGGCTAATAATAATAGTAGTAGTAGTGTTTGCTTGCATACTTGCCTCAATGTTGTTTGCCTTAGCATACCAAAATGCTATAAAAGAGAATGATACCATAGCCTTATCAGTAGAAACGTTAGTATATAATAGCAGTAATGCTAGCCTCAAATACCTCTATGATACTGCTATGCTAATGTATCAAACAACTGTAGAGAGGTTATCTGATCAGCATGTAGAGTTTATGAACAATAGCATTATGCTAGAGTCTAGAGCAAATGCTAGTGTTATAACCAGTATGGTTAATGCTCAGAAGGATAACATAGGAATGCGTATGAAGTTATCAATAGAGGTAGAAAGAGGAGAGGAAGGGGAGGAGTAGAAAGAGGAGAAGGTAAAGTAGAAGGTTATGAATGAATGAGTGAGTGAATAAGTAAGTTAATTAACAACATATTATATAAGTGAATGAAGAAGATTCTATTCCATGTTGCTGTTATAGTTACTGCTATAATTGCTATAGCAATGATAGGGCTAAGGCAAAGCACAATCAACTTTGAGGATCTGCCAACATATCCACATGATTATGTGCCTAGATTAGAGGGAGTGAATGAGTACTATGCTGAGGTTATTGCTGTTAAAGATATAATAGTAGTAGAGTATAAACTAGGTCATTTCCCTATACCTGAAGAGGCTATACCCATTCTTGCTATAGAGGAGAATAAGCCATTACCATTATCACCTGTCTCTGCTTCCTATCTACTACCTAAAGCAATTACAATAGAAGAAAGGATAGAGGGTAGAGTAGAACTAACACTAGCACTAGCAATAATAAGCAAGGGAGATACACCAGCAGTATATAGGCTAAGGGTTAATGGTATAGCAATAGCATACTTCAGTGATCCATTCCCTACTGGCAATAATAATTTGGTACTCTACACCAAGATAGATATCATAAAGGGAGAAGAGGTAAAGGTTGAGATAGAGAGGGTTAAGGTTCTATGAATGAATATGAATGAAGGAGAAAGGAAACAATGAATAGATTAAAGGAAAGAAATCAAGAAGAAAGCAAGAAAGTAAAGGAATGAAAAAATAATATTGGTTATTCATTCAGTCTAGTTCAGTCATTTCCTTCTTTCTTAGTTAGTTAGAGAGTTAGAGAGTTAGCCTTCTTCTTACTTACAGCTTAACCGCTGAGAATACTCCACCTGCCACTGCAACTGCTACACCTAAGAACCTAAGTATCAAGAATAGGTTAGCCATTGCCCTTACAGTATTTATAGGCAACCCTGTGCTATCCTCTAAGCCATCTGGTGGTGGGTTACCAGTGTTGTTGTTCACATTATCAACAGGGTTAGCTGGTATACTCAAGCCAGTCATGAAGCTGATGATATCTGGGCTAAAGACTATGATCAGCCCTGCCAAGCCTAGAGATACCAACATACGCATCCACCTTGCCCTCTCATCCTCAGTTACCTCGCCAAGTATCAATGGCGCTAGTACTCCTGCCCCTACTCCTACTCCTAACCTTGTTCTTGCTCCAGCTCCACTTCTTGCTAGCATTGCCTTTGCCATACCAACGAGTGCCAGTACTGTTACTGCTACTACTGCTACTACTCTACTTCTTGCACTTGCTGTCCTTGCTACTGCTATTGCTATTGCTGTATTATTATTATTACTATTACTACTACTCATTCTAGCGATCACCTCCTTCATAATATAAAGGAAGGAAGGAAGAAAGGGAATTGTTTATGACGGTGCAGATACTGCTATTCACTACTACTGTCAGTTACCCTATCACTCTTCTTACTTACTCTAAGCCTTCTATACAAGAGCATCGATAAGAACCCTGCACCAACTATACTTGCTATACCTGCTATTGCTTCAGGCACTACTTGGAATGGTACAGTGAAGTTAGTTATTATTGGGTCTCCAACCTCAGTTTTTGCTACTACTGTGTATTCTCCTATAGCACTTGTATCGCAATCAGTACCACTAAAGTCATCAGGATATGTTGCTGTGAATGTTCCATTCTCTGACACTATTATTGGTAATGCATTGTAAGTGCATATACTGCCATTAGGAGTTGTTACAGTAAGGCTAGTTATCTTGACTGGGTTATCAACGCTAGAGTTGAATGTTATATCCACTGGTTGCCCAACCTGTATTGTAGAGGAGCTTACTTCTAATGTTGCTAGTGTTGATATATCATCATATTCACAGTTATCTTCCAAATCTCCTGGATCACTTGCACATATATCCTGATCGCCTAGAGTAGTTGATTCAGCAGATATAAGGTCACCATCTATACTGTCATTATTCACAACATCATCCCTAACATCTATTACATCATTACCACCATAGGCTGTATCATTACCATAGTGTCCATCTATCCAATCTCCATAAAGCCCATCATAACCCTCTCCTCCATATAGTGTATCATTGCCTCCAGTCATTGTATTGTCACCATCTCCTCCCACTATAAAATCTCCAGAAAGTATATCATTGCCACTTCCTCCATCTAGTGTATCATTGCCTCCAGTTATGTTATCACCGTCTCCTCCCACTATAAAATCTCCATAAGTACTATCATTACCCTCTCCTCCATATAGTGTATCATTGCCTCCAGTCAGTGTATTATCACCATCTCCTCCCACTATAAAATCTCCAAGTATAAAATCACCACCATCTCCTCCATCTAGTTTATCATTGCCTCCAGTTATGTTATCACCACCCTCTTCTCCATGTATAAAATCTCCATAAAGCTCATCATAATCCCCATCTCCTCCATCTAGTTTATCATTGCCTCCAGTCATTGTATCATTGCCACTTCCTCCATGTATATAATCTCCATAAAGTATATCATTGCCATTATTACCGCATAGTATATCATCTCCTCCCTTCAGTGTATCATTATCACTGGTTCCATCTATCCTATCTCCATAAAGCCAATCATTGCCTCCAAAGCCAATTATGAAGTCATCTCCTCCCTTGCCATATATGTAATCATTGCTACTAGTACCAACTATGAAGTCATTACCAGATGTGCCATTGTATGGTGTATAATAAGTACTAGGGGTGGCAATCCTTACAGTGTATGTCTTGCCATCAAGTGTTATCTCTTCACCATTATTATACACTGTACCATCAACCTTAACCTCATCCTCTGGATCACCATCAAAGTTACCCCTCTCTATTGTATTACCATTACACTCAGCACTTATTATCGCTTGAGCATATACCGTCCTTAGTCCATCTGTTATAGTCATAGATACCACTACTAATAGTAGTAGAATAGCACTAGTAGTAGAAGAAGATACACTAGCAATTTTCTTCTTTGCTCTTGCTATACCTACATTCTCTGCCATACTAAGCTGTTGATTACAATGTCTTTATATTTTTTGTAGCATCTATTATATAATTCCCATTATAGAAGATATAGTGACCCTATATCAGATAAAAATATTAGAGTACTTCTATAATTTGTTAACTATAATATGTATTAAATTAGTGCTGTACATATGGATAGATATTAGAAGGAGAAGGGAAGGATAATCCTCTAAAGGAAGAGAAGAATTAAAGGGTAGAGAAATAAAGAAGAAGGTAAGGAGTTAATCAGTCAGTTAGTTAATCAGCAAAGGTTCAGCTTAGCTTAGCTTAGTCTAGTTATGTTGTATACATAACAGCAGTTGTAGCATTGGTAGTAGGAGGGGTAGCATTTGGGATAACGTTAGCATTGGTACCAGTGTTAACATTGGCTGTAGTAGGAGTAGTTACAACAATCGTAGTAGGAGTAGTTGTAGTAGTAGTTATAGGAGTAGTATTTGTAGTATCCTTACCCTCAACTATTGGTTTCAAACTCTTATACCTATTCCTTACTGTTACCTCTGTTACTCCCGCTACCTCTGCTATATCCTTCTGGGTTATATTCTCACCATTAATGATACATGCTATGTAGAGTGCTGAAGCTGCCAAGCCCATTGGTTCCTTACCAGTTACTAGCCCTGCTTCCTTTGCCTTGTTCAGTATCTCTATAGCCTTCCTTTTCACCTTCTCTCTCTTTATGTCATTAGAGAAGGAGAGGTTACTTGCTATCCTGCTTATGCACTTTATAGGATCTATAACTGGTATATGCAAATCAAGTTCACTTATTAGCAGTCTATAACTCCTTGCTATATCCTTCCTCTTAAGATTCGTTGCACTTGCTATATCCTTCAAGGTTCTAGGTGTCTCAGTAAGCCTGCATGCTGTATACAATGTTCCTGCTACTAGAGAGGATATACTTCTACCCCTAGCCAACCCTTTCTCCAAAGCCTTCCTGTATATGTATGCAGTCCTCTCTATTATGCTCTCGTTAAGAGCAAGCTTATCCTTCCACTTATCTAACTCAGACATTGCTTGCCTCAAATTCCTCTCCATTGGTTCATGTACCTGAATCCTGCTATCCCATGTCCTTAACCTACCTATAGTGCCTTTCATTGCTGTTGATAATGCCTTGCCCTCATAGTCCATGTCTTTAGAGCCTATAACAGTTGCAAGACCCATATCATGCATTGCTAACCTTGTTGGCATGCCTGCTCTGCTCCTTGCTTCATACTCTTCATTGCTGAATGCCCTCCACTCCTTGCTAGAGTCTTCTGAGCGTTCTAATATCACGTAACCACAGTTAGCACAGAATATTTCGCCTGATTCGTTATCCTGTACCATTCTGTTACTACTGCACTCCTTACATGTTAACGTGAACATCAGTAGATAAAGAAGGAAGAAAGAGAAGGAAGGAAGGAAGAAAAAAGAAAAGGAGAGTTGTTAGTTGTTAGTTATGCTGAGACTATAGCCTGCATTACCCTGTGCAGTCTATGGCTCATGTAACTCCTAGCCAATGGCGAGGCTCTTGACCTGTGTGTAAGCACGTATGTTATACCATTGAAGGCATACCATAGCGTTGTTCCTTCTCTTACCTCCACCTTATCGTCCCTTACCCTTATCCCTGTGTGGGCATAGTACATTTCTGGCAACTTCAATGCCAATAGCCTTCTGGCATGCTCTTCTGTTAGTGCTGTATTAGCCATTCTTCTATACAACTTTAACAAGTCATCGAACCTCTCCATTACTTCTGCTAATGCTCTATGGAATGCTTTAACAATCTCTTGAGGGTTGCCTATATGCTTAACAGCAAATGACAGGTTTGTATCCTTTACAGTTGCACCATTCCTGCATGTAAGTCTGTATGAGAATAGGTCTACTGCCAAACAGCTAGTACCGTCTATGCTATTCCTTATAGAGACACCAAACTGCACTATATCTCCTTCTTGTACCTCTGCTAGCCTATCACTGAGAAGGTCTATCCTTAGTGTGTTCTCATATCTGTCCTTGCTCTTCTTCAACATTGACAAGTTATATGCTGTAACTGCCTTCTCTGTCATTTCCTCTACAAGTTCATTTGGTACTAGAGCAAAGTTCTTCCCTACGAATGCTACTGCCTCATAGCCATTAGTATTGTGCCTTATCACTACCTTCTTCCTCCTTATCTGCTTTAAGACACCCTGCTCACTCACCAGATATGGTATGCCTATCCCAACTGGATAAGGGAATGGGTAGACTATGTCCTTAACCACTATTGTTGCCTGCACTTCTGCTTTTGCTTTTGCCTCTACTTCTATAGTTCCTGCACCTGTTAGGCTTGGGCTTATACTCTCCATAAGCCCTCATAAGATAATGTAATGAATGGAATGAATTAGGGAAGAGAGAGGAGTAAGCAAGTAGCTTAGTTGGTGTTAGTATAGTATAGTATTATCATTATTATCGTTGTTGCTTATTCATTAGCTTCATTAGTTAATATGAATACATAAAAATCTCTAGCAATCTCTTTGCCTTATTTGATATGTTTACTGTCTGCTTCTCCTTCTTCTTTACCCTTATCACTATTGCTGTCCTTGTAGCATTCTCATAAGCATGTATGCTGTAGCCTTGAGCAATTAGAGCAAGGATATAATCTAAGGCAATTGAAGGGTGCAATGTTACAACGTAACGCTCATTATCGCTTATTGCCAGTCTGCTAATCACATTATATAAAGAGCAATGCTAACACTTGCTCACTCGCTCATTAATTCACTAGTTCATTCACTCATTCATTTACTAGTTCATTCATTCGCTTACTTATTTACTCATTCATTCATTCATTCACTCATTCACCAACTCCAACGATCCTCCCCAGCGTCCTTATCCTTGTTATACCTCCTCCTATCGTCATCATAGTACTCGTCATTCCAGTAATGCCTCTCAATATCAGCACACCAGTAGCATAACATTCTCCCTGTACGTGTGATAACACTATCCTTATCCCCTACTAGTCTACCACACCTTTCACAACTCCACTCCATTTCATTATATAATGAGGAGATATGCAAGTGGAGCAAATAGAACTAGATAGCCGTTATGGAAGCTGTTGCAGAGATAGCAAGAACTGGGAGTACTGTTGCATAGCAGGAGAGGTTTACTGCAACAAGTGTGGTAGAGTATTGCCTGATACTGTAGCAGTAGCAATGCTGGAATAAGCTCCAACCTCTTCTTTCTTTTCTTTTTCCTTTTCTTTTCCTTTACTTTTGTTCCTCTTTCTTTTACTCATTCACTTTTATAACCTCATAGCACTCTCTGCAATCCTTAAGAGGTATAAACATGTTGTATGTTACCCATGACTTCTTGCCTGATATTGTGCCCTTCGTTGGCACTATATCGTACTTGCTCTTGTTCCTATCAAAGAACCTCTTCAACTTACTCACGTTTATGAGCAGTACTTGGGGTAGTATACTTATACCAGCATTGTTATTGCTATTGTGGGTATCGCTGTTGTTATCATTATTATCATTATTGTTAGCATTATCATTATTGTTAGCATTGTTAGTATTGTTAGTATTATCTGCCCAAGCATAAATGAGGTAATCAGCCTTTATATCGAATATATAGCCAGCACTACTACTGCTAGTAGCAGTACTAACAGCAATGCCATTAGCATTAGTATTAGTACTAATATCTTCATGCATTATCTCAATGCATATATCCTTCATGTAGTACTTGCTATCCCTTATCTTCAGTTGTAGTGTTACTATCCTCTTGAATAGACCTTCCTCCAGCAATAGTATATAGTCTATGCCTAACTTCTCTAGCACATAGCCATAGAAATGCTCTCCTCTATTCACCTTGTACACTCTATCAGTAAGAAAGTATCTTCTTGCTACATTCTTTACTAGAGAAAGAGCAGTATCACTCTTGTCGTATCTGTTAAGGTCGTTTATGAAGTTCCTCACATACTATAATGAATGAACGAGTGAATGAATGAACGAGTGAATGAATAATCGCTATCATTGGTTAATGTTATTATTATTGCCATTACTACCATTGTTATTGCTATTATTACTACTGTTGCCATTACCATTATTACTACCATTACTATCACTACTACTATTACTATTAACACTACTACTACTGCAATCCAACTCAAGACCATAACTCTTCCAACCCTCTCTTCTATGCCTAGCAAATAACTCCATGTACGAGCAGTTAGGGTACATTCTCTCTATTATCTCATACACTATAGCAGGCTTCCTGCTATGCTCTCCTCTCTCAGCAATTATAACTGAACTTGGTCTATCATGCTCTAGTGGTATAGGCATGTCCTTGCCCTTAACTGCTATGAGCAATAGTTCATGCTGACTCCTCACGTAATAGCCATTGCCTATCCTATCCTTGACCCATACCATGTTTGTCTTATACTCAAAGTTGAGCATATCTATCAACATTAATGCCTCCTTGAGTTTTGGTGCTGTACTCCATAGGAAGAGTATGCATGGATAGGCAAACTCATGCTCATGCTCTCTGAATACCTCTGCTATCTCTTCCAGTGTTAAGCATGGGTAGTGCTGATCAGCATTCCCTCTTAGCCCAAACTCATATTGCCATGGAGGATCTGCTAGTATTACATTGTATCTGATATTGTTGTTGTTATTGCTAGTATTGCTATTACTGTTAGTATTGTTATTGTTACTCTTACTATTGCTATTCTTGCTGTTATTGTTACTATGACTATGACTACTACTACCGTTACTACTACTGCTGCTAGATAGAAGTGATAGATTCTCCTTCCTCCTCAACTCACTATAGACATGTGCTATGCTTGTACCTCCTCTCAATGCCTTAGACCATAACTCTGCTATATGCCTATCATTATTCTTAGCTATAGCCTCCTTTATCTTCAAACCTTTCCATAGGGTCTTATCTGAGAGTCCAGTCTTTTTGGCTACTATCTGTATGCTCCTATTACCACTACTACTACTATTATTATTATTAGTATCATTTACCGTTGTATGTCCAGAACATACAACGGTTACACTAGCGATATCCTTCTCTTTCTCCTTCTCTTTCTCCTCCTCCCTCTCTACCTTCTCCCTCTCTACCTTCTTAGCACTGAACTGCTTCAACCCTGCTAACTGCCTTAGCCTTGCCTTCTCCCTCTCCAACTCTAATAGCTTTAGTGCTATCTCTACCTTCTGTGCTGTGTTCAAGTGCCTCCTGTAAGCGTTAAGGGTAAGGATCAACTCCTTCTCCTCTATCTCACTTGCAGTATCTACCATTGCTATGGGTACTTTCTCTATTCCTAACTCCTTTGCTATCCTCAGCCTTGTGTACCCATCTAGAAGTACCTTCTTTGGGTTGATCACAAGGGGTAACCTTATCCCTTCCCTCTCTATCGAGGACTTTAAGGCATTGTACTCTTCCTCACTGATAATGGGTAGGAGTGCTTTGTACTCTTCACTCTCTATTATCTCTGAGGTAGGGATATGTTGGATAGGGATATGCTGAATGCTACTAACATGCTGACTGTTAGTGTTAATGATATGCTGAATAGGGATATGCTGAATACTGTTATCTTCTTTGTCTTTGTCTTTGTCTCTGTCTTTGCCTCTGTCTTTGAGGTCTTGTACGTTCATTCACTATATATAATGAATGAGGAGTAGGAGGAAGGACTACTATCCAATCAGGTGCAGAGAGTGTGGAGAATGGGCTGAGTGCTGTATATCTGGAGACTACTACTGCCTTAACTGTGCTGTCCAAGCATTAGCAGAGAGAATAGAGAGCCTCTCAGCAAGGCTAGAAGAGCAGATATATGTGTAATGTGTAATACCTTCCTTCCTTTTTCTCTTCTCTTTTATTCTCTTGTTATTATTTATTCTATGAAGGAAGCACTGCTTGCTTACTCACTAACTTTATCCTATGAAAGAGCATGGTACTTGGTCTTGACGCTGGAGTACTAACAATGGCAGCTATAATTGCTACCATAGCCCTAGTCCTCTTTGTCAATGGTATATTGATACCAGAAGCAGGTAACTGGTTTCTAGACGCACTAGTTAAAATGCCCAAATTTGAGTATACATTTCAAAATGGCGAGCAAGGCAATGAGAACTTCCAGTTATATGTACAGTTGAGAGGAGTAGCATTCCTCATTATTGCTATAGCATTAACCTATACAGCAGTAATCCTAATGGGGGAAGAGTTTGAGGTATATAGGAAGGGTGAGGCATTCTCTACCCTTGCTAGAGGTCTTTTATTCATAGTAGTAATATTCACATTCCCTGCCATATGGGATCTGTTAGCAGGGGGTATAGAAGGATTAGCAAAGTATGTTATCAACCCTAATAACCCTAACAACCCACAGCAGAAGGTAAGCGAGTTAATGCAGTACATAGGAGGTATTGTACCACCAAACATAGACTGGGACGATATCTTGCAGTTCCTTACAGATCCTAATAGTGCTATGCAGACCATATTCAGGGACGTGTTCATGGCTGTGTTTAAAGCAGTACTAGCAGCTCTTCTTATGGTTCTAATGTTCCTCATAGGTACAGTAAGGATAGTGCTTACTGGTATACTTGCTATTGCATTACCCCTTATCTTAGCATTATCATTAGTGCCATACTTTAGGCATGTAATGGATAGGCTAAAGAACGTGCTAGTAGGGTTATTGATTGCCCCTGTGTTATCAGGCTTAACAGTATCAGCAGGTCTTGCTCTTATCCACTCTACAAACTTTAGTCCATTACAGCAATGGTTTGCAGCTGTAGCAATAGCATTCTTGGCAATATTCATGCCTACAATTACTGCTCCTATAGTTGGTTCTTTGGTTACTTCAATGTCTGCAATGGCTACTGGTGCTGTTCTTGCTGGAGCATACTTTGGTGGCTCTGCAGTAATGGGTGCTGTAAGAGGAGCATACACTGCTATTACAGGGCTACAGCAGGCTGGTATGACAGGGGTAAGTCCATTCACCTATGCCAAAGCTGCAATAACTGGTGCTGGTTCTGGCTTCATGCATGGTCTAGGAGCAGGTGCAATGAGAGGCATATCTGAAGCACTAAGGACTACAGGTTTTGGTAGGCTTGCTGAGCCATTCTACATGTTAGAGAAGACAATAGCAAGGAGGATACCTACAGCAGGGCTAGGTACTGCTAATGAGATAGTAAGTAACTATACAGGTCATGTTACAGAAGGCTTGATACCTCTACTGACTATGGAGACTGAGTATGATCCTGCTAAGGCAAGTCAATCACAAGCATTCGCTAACAAGGTAGATCAACTAGCAAAGCAGGGCAAATACGAGGATATTGCTGATTATGTTAACTCATACTTAGGCTTTAAGAGCATACCTAGAAAGGCTGAGTATGGTAGGCTATGGGCTGAGCAGATCAATGCATATGGCAAGAATGCTGAGGCAATAACAAGGCTCTATACAGGCTTAGAGCAAATGAGAGAGAAAGGAGGAGTAAGTAGTCTAACAGCAGATCAGTTAGCAGATTTGGTGTATGGAAGAGACATGTATAGGGATATAGTTGCTAGAGAATACGGTATAGAGATACCCAATCCTGCGTTTGAGGCTTCCTCGTACATGCAGTTGCCTAGACAGCTAGAGGCAACTACCCCACACCTGTATGAAGCAAAGTATGCACTAGCAAACACTATAGCGAATGTAGATACAACAAATGTACCTAAGATTAGGGGTAAGACTAGTGGCACTCTACAAAAGGCAATAAGATCAGCAGTTGAAAGATACTGGGAGAGCAAGGGTATAGATACAGTAAAATCAGCACATATAATAGACGAGTTTGCCCGTACAACTGCAAGGCGTATTGCTAAGATATACAGCAAAGAGCCTGAGAGGATCTATGCTCTAATAAAGAGGCTAGATAGAGAAGGCTTCATACCTTATGCTGACTTTAGCAATAATCTAAAGGCAGAAGCAGATAAACTGCTTACAACAAACGACATACACAGTATATATGAAAGGCATAAGGGGCATGCAGAAGACTGGAGTTCGTTCTTTGCATTGGCTGAGAAGAATACTACTAACAACAATAACAACAATAACGCTAACAAACAGGCATAATCAACAACTGTCTAAGACTTACGCTGTGGTACAGGTATAATCTTAGGGTCTTCCCTCTCCACCATATTTATTTGGATAAAGTTTACAAGTTTCTCATTATCCCCCTTCTGTCTTGCTCTCTTCTGTTCCCACCATAACTTTACGAACTCCTTAGCCTCCTCTTCAGATTTGAAGGTAAGCCTAGTAGTATATCTAGGCTTACCTCTTATAATGTAATTATGGACATAAGCAATATTGCCCTTATACTCAGCAGAAGATTCGTTCTCTTCCTTTAGACTACTAATATCTCGCCAGCCATACGGGGTAACATAATAAGCATTACGGGTAGTAACAATGACCTTGCTACCCCTACCCTCTTCCTCACTATCCCAGACAAGATCAATATTGCCATTATGATCATAACCTACCGAGTATATGTCTACGTCATGCCAGAAGCCCTTGATCTCCTCTCCTTCATAGAGGGGTACTTCAACTGTATCGTACTTGGTCTTAGTCTCGAGGAAGGCGTCATAAGGCTCTTCCTCTTCTTCCTCCAAGTCAGTAACTATGTTAGTACTAGCAGTATGCTTGTTGCTAGCAACTATAACAGAATCACTCCTCATAGCCTCGATAGCCTTAACAGCCTCACTAGCATTAGGCATAGAGACTTCAGCAAGAACATTGAGAATCTTACCCTCTATGACCCTCTGCACGTCTAACAATAGCCTCTCTCCTCCTAACAGGCTCTTGTTTACCCTGTATGCTTGCAACTCGTTCTGGGAGGGGTATACCTGCAGAATTATGCCCTTCTTGTGGTCTTCAAAGACTAGCCTATAAGTAGTGATATAGAATGTGCCCTTTCCTTCCTCCTTGGCCCTAACATACTTGTGCTTAATAACTATAGAAGCGTCTCTCTGCATAAGTATACGCTCGTTTGGCATTAGCACTAGCATATTGCTATCACTACTGTTAATACTACTTCGCATATCTAGTATATAAAGAGCTACTTTCAATCCTACTATAGTTCGATTCAAACACTTCGGTAGTGTGATAATAACTTGATATGAAGAATCTTTCAATCCTACTATAGTTCGATTCAAACGGAAGGCACAGACAGGCTTAGGTCTCAGATAAACCTCTTTCAATCCTACTATAGTTCGATTCAAACCAATTATATTAAAATTACGTTATGTTGGAAATTTGACTTTCAATCCTACTATAGTTCGATTCAAACAATGCTATAGATGCAATTTGAAGTTTAGGTTACCTAACTTTCAATCCTACTATAGTTCGATTCAAACTATGCTAAGATGCAAGGAATGCGATAAGATGTATAACACTTTCAATCCTACTATAGTTCGATTCAAACTAATCTTCTACATAGCCAAAACATGTATTATCTCCTCTTAACTTTCAATCCTACTATAGTTCGATTCAAACTAATCTTCTACATAGCCAAAACATGTATTATCTCCTCTTAACTTTCAATCCTACTATAGTTCGATTCAAACCATAAGGTGAAATATATTCACCTACAGCACCACCTACCTTTCAATCCTACTATAGTTCGATTCAAACTCGCTCGTTCAATTTACGGTATAACTGTTACCGAAACTTTCAATCCTACTATAGTTCGATTCAAACCTTGATTTGCCTAATTCTTCGATTTTATCGAGGAATCCTTTCAATCCTACTATAGTTCGATTCAAACCATGTGCTAGAGATCTAAGTGCAAGTGTAGAATTTGACTTTCAATCCTACTATAGTTCGATTCAAACTATTACTGCATGCGATGCGCATACAAACTATACCCTAACTTTCAATCCTACTATAGTTCGATTCAAACCAGAGAGTAGCAACACGTTATGGCATAGGTAGAGCACTTTCAATCCTACTATAGTTCGATTCAAACATAGGGGTGGTATGAAAAATGGGGTATGGTTATGCTATCTTTCAATCCTACTATAGTTCGATTCAAACAATTTTGTTGATGATGACTATTATATACAGTTATTCAACCTTTCAATCCTACTATAGTTCGATTCAAACAGAGTTTAGCAATAGAATGTATGAAAGTAATGAAAGACTTTCAATCCTACTATAGTTCGATTCAAACTCAATTGAGCACCCTTCAACTGTATTGTTGAACCTGCCTTTCAATCCTACTATAGTTCGATTCAAACGTTCACCCTCCTCTAGCACTATTACCTCATCTCCTATCTTTCAATCCTACTATAGTTCGATTCAAACATACTTCCCTTCTAATCGTTTAGGCTTATGCTCTAACTTTCAATCCTACTATAGTTCGATTCAAACGCGCCACAATCACTTCTTCAACTGATTCAGCAATTTCTCTTTCAATCCTACTATAGTTCGATTCAAACCTTCACTTCCTGCAGAGATCAAAGAGTTCATCAAACAACTTTCAATCCTACTATAGTTCGATTCAAACAATGTGCTATAATCTTTTTAAGCAATTTTATAATTGACTTTCAATCCTACTATAGTTCGATTCAAACTATTAGAAAATAAAAATAAATACAAAACTAATACAAACATCTTTCAATCCTACTATAGTTCGATTCAAACAGAAGCGAGATAGAAAGATAGAGAAGAGGATGGTGTTCTTTCAATCCTACTATAGTTCGATTCAAACTAAGGTAGTGATAGGTATAGTAACATCATTCATAGCATCTTTCAATCCTACTATAGTTCGATTCAAACAGCTTTGAGATAGATACCAGTAGCAGGTTCAACAGGCTTTCAATCCTACTATAGTTCGATTCAAACGAGCAATTAGGTTCGCCTAATTCGATCAAGTTGGGAACTTTCAATCCTACTATAGTTCGATTCAAACGATCGTTTTCAAAAAAGACACCATAAATTTGTAGCGACTTTCAATCCTACTATAGTTCGATTCAAACGATAATAGAAGTCCTGAAAAGGGAGGTTTTTAGGAACTTTCAATCCTACTATAGTTCGATTCAAACCTGAGTCGTAAAGGGAGTATGAAAGGCGAACGAGATCTTTCAATCCTACTATAGTTCGATTCAAACTTCATTAGAAATTTGCGAATTGATCCTGCAAATGAGCTTTCAATCCTACTATAGTTCGATTCAAACAATATTATGAACGCAATTAAGGAGGCACGATCCTATACACTTTCAATCCTACTATAGTTCGATTCAAACGCAAATATTAAATTTTGCCTTGTCCCAATATGGACACTTTCAATCCTACTATAGTTCGATTCAAACATCCCTAACCACTCCTCATTTACCTCTGCTTGTGCAACTTTCAATCCTACTATAGTTCGATTCAAACGAATAGGTAGGATTGCATCTGGGGCTGAGGCATCTACTTTCAATCCTACTATAGTTCGATTCAAACTTTGCATCGATCCTTTTCAGGAACATGGAAATTGTATCTTTCAATCCTACTATAGTTCGATTCAAACAATAGGGATTCATATTATTCGGGGGCATGCATCCGCTCTTTCAATCCTACTATAGTTCGATTCAAACTTTATTTTACGTTACGCATATTTGACGCTAGGACATCTTTCAATCCTACTATAGTTCGATTCAAACTTTTATTTGGCGACATAAAATAAAATTTTGTTCGAACTTTCAATCCTACTATAGTTCGATTCAAACGTATGAAATGGAGGAGGAAGAGCGCAACGCCTATAACACTTTCAATCCTACTATAGTTCGATTCAAACCCTCTTTTGGAGAGGCGTAAAATACGCCTCTCTATTCTTTCAATCCTACTATAGTTCGATTCAAACGACTAAGAAAGAGATGGCATTTAGAGAATGGTTAAGCTTTCAATCCTACTATAGTTCGATTCAAACTTAATTTATTAAGATTATGCCTTATCTCTCTACTTAACTTTCAATCCTACTATAGTTCGATTCAAACGATGAAGTCATACACATCAAGAAGTGGAGTAAAGGCATCTTTCAATCCTACTATAGTTCGATTCAAACTCTAGAATTGATTTGGTCTCACTTATCTTAACTCTCACCTTTCAATCCTACTATAGTTCGATTCAAACTTACTGTTACTGTTAGTATTAGTGTTGGTATTAGTGTCTTTCAATCCTACTATAGTTCGATTCAAACCTTGTTTGTACCTAGTAAATCAGTTTGAGTTACATCCTTTCAATCCTACTATAGTTCGATTCAAACTCATCCCATATCAAAAACAAAAAATAAGAAATAAGAACTTTCAATCCTACTATAGTTCGATTCAAACCATATGCATGCATGGGATGGGATGGGTATGGTGTTGAACTTTCAATCCTACTATAGTTCGATTCAAACTATTCTATCTTTTACCTTATTTGGATCGGTAGCAACTGTCTTTCAATCCTACTATAGTTCGATTCAAACACTTTATAAATAAGAAGCATAAGCAGAAGGCAGACCTCTTTCAATCCTACTATAGTTCGATTCAAACAAGGACAACGACTAAATCTCTCTCTTTCCTATTTTTCCTCTTTCAATCCTACTATAGTTCGATTCAAACGAGAAGGAATATCCTACTTCTGGAAGTGCTCCTAGCACTTTCAATCCTACTATAGTTCGATTCAAACGTCAGGCCATCACAAGGATACCAACATCACCACCACCACCTTTCAATCCTACTATAGTTCGATTCAAACTGTTGATGAACATGCATGCATATGCATGCATGCATGGGACTTTCAATCCTACTATAGTTCGATTCAAACACACATCAGCATCGATAGAGAAGGATGAGTTATCACCTTTCAATCCTACTATAGTTCGATTCAAACTATGATAAGAGAGAATCGTTGGAATGATGACGTATCATCGCTTTCAATCCTACTATAGTTCGATTCAAACGAGATAGCAAAGAGAGCAGATGGCATGCCTGACACGAGCTCTTTCAATCCTACTATAGTTCGATTCAAACTATTCACTCATAAGGCAATACCCCAATTCGAATTCTCTTTCAATCCTACTATAGTTCGATTCAAACCGACACATCGAGATATTGCTTGATTTGCATAACATCACTTTCAATCCTACTATAGTTCGATTCAAACAAATTAAAGATTCATAGGGACTGTCAACTATTATTAGCTTTCAATCCTACTATAGTTCGATTCAAACGATTTTGATTTTGATTATGATACTTTTAAGAGGCTTACTTTCAATCCTACTATAGTTCGATTCAAACCTACTTCTACATAAAGCCTTATTAGACATGTATACAGCTTTCAATCCTACTATAGTTCGATTCAAACTAGTAAATATCTTATGCAAGAATTCAAAAAGAATGACTTTCAATCCTACTATAGTTCGATTCAAACTAAAGGCATACATAGAGACAAGAGCATTAAGAAAGTTCACTTTCAATCCTACTATAGTTCGATTCAAACTTGTTTTGTGTTGTGTTGGGTTACTTGAATTGATTTCTTTCAATCCTACTATAGTTCGATTCAAACCAAGTTCCTTAAAGGCAATAACAAGTTCTTAGATAATGCTTTCAATCCTACTATAGTTCGATTCAAACTTAATAATCAATAAGGGTAAGGGTAAGAGAGGCTTTCTTTCAATCCTACTATAGTTCGATTCAAACAAAGCAAGCATGAACAAGATAACAGCAATAAAAATGACTTTCAATCCTACTATAGTTCGATTCAAACCCCCCACTGGCGCCTCCCCTTCTCACGCTTCACCTTTTATATACTCTCCCTCCTCTACTCAAAGGGGAACCAGTCAAGCTCTAGTCGTATACGATATTTATAAATGTTGACTAGTCATATATAAACTTATAGTATGAGTATGGCTACTATATTCTCTACGCATTTTATAGCGAGACCGTGACTAATATGAATGTGTAATTAATTGGGCATAAAATACCCATTTTGCCTAATTAATCTATCTTATCTTGTACCCTTTTATTAGGTAAAGAAAGAGAAGATAAGGTTTAAGAGTTCTTTTGGTATCCTCTCATAAAGCAATATGTATTCGTCCTTGAGAAGCGTAGTAAGACTATGCAATAAGTCATAACACAAATGCTTTGTTTGTGTTATAAAATCATAGACATGCTTAAAGGGTTCAGTGATAGCACTCTTTTGATTATTCATAATTATACGCTCTACGTAAGAGAAGTAGTATAGTGAGATCGTGACTCAAAATTGGTACCAATATAATAGTTGCTATTACGTGCGTTGCAAGTGAAGTATAGTGAGATCGTGACTTGCCCTTGCTTGCACCATCTACGAATATGCGGATCATCAGTAGATAAAACTAGGACTGAGGTACAATTATGAGGTATTTAATTAGGCATAAAATACCCCTTTTTTGACCAATTAATGCTTCTTTACTCTCTCTTGCTATCTCTATAGTCATATCTAAGACTCTTCCTCTCTAACCCTCTCAATCTCAAGACTGAGGATTATGCCCTTACTCTTGTCATTGTAAGCCTGTTCAAGATATCTAAGACTCTTAGGATCAGTGCTACAATTTTTGTAGCAGAAATCGGTATCAAAACTGCTACAATTTTTGTAGCAGAAATCGGTATCAAAACTGCTACTGGATAATCACAATGGAGACTAACGGAAACAAAGGAGAGGTTCTAACTTCTCAGTCAGTCTGTACCTTTTATATTTTATAATTATGATTATACCTTTCCTTTTCAATTCTTGAATAGCGAACCTTAACGTATTTGATTTTAGTGGGATAAGTCTCATATCTATCTCTCTTTGCCCCTTCTTTAATCTAGAGAGGAAGGTATAGTAGATCAAACTAACACTCTCTCTTCTCTCAAGTCTAAATAGCCTGCTGATCATACAAAGAATCCCTTCCTCAGTAAGGGAAAGCATATTTGTTGAAGGCTCATACGTTATCATATTACGCTTGATTAATTTTGCTATAATAGTAAAGAGTGTTGCTAAATCTATACCTGATAACATATAGAACTCATGTAAAGAGATACTCTTCTTACCTACATTATGGAAGAGCAAAAGAAAAGAAATATAGTCATTAACTCGACTGCAGTTGTTACGCTTATTGTTGTTGCTATTGCTACTACTATTGCTACTAATACTGCTACAGTTAGTGGAGTTCATAACGGATCTCAATACCATACTCTCTCGCAACCTCTTTGATACGCTCGATGAACTTGTCTATTCTTGACTTATCAACTTGGCTTAATTCTATAATTACTACCAGCTTTACTACTCTATCTCTATCACTACTATCGCCTCTGCTTTGCCCTATGCTTTCACCGTCTATACCTACTACTATCTCCTGTTTCTCCCTCTCCCTCTCCTCCTCTTCTACTAGAAGCTTTACAGCCTTAAGAAGGTCATGACCATTCCAGTAGTAATAGGCTCTCTCGTCCTCTTCTGGCTCTAGTAATGAGAAGAATATATGTTCTATCTCTTGCTCTGACTTACCCTTCGTCTTCAGGTATTTGATTACCTCAACGATGCCATTGATAAGCGATATATCAATGATAACAGGTTTCTTCCTCTCCTGCTCCCTTAACCTCTTCTCTAAATACTCTAGGTATGCTCTTGGTATCATTTCTACAGCCTCCTCTATCTTCAATGCCTTAATCTCCTTCAGATATTGAAGGAGAGTAGGATTATCAATAGCTTGTAAAGTAATAGCAAAGGGGTCAGGATTATCGTTCAATACTCTAGCAAGTAGGAGATTATAGACCTCTTCTATCGTCTTTACACTTGCTATTATATTTACCTCGATCTCAGCGGTTGTATCAATACTGTCTCTGTTTAGTGTATAGTATTCGTTATTGTACTCTACAACTTCAATTGGATTTGATATTGAGATACCTCTTACCGCTAATGGCAATGTCTTCAAAGAAGAAGGTAAGATCTTCTTTATCATACTCTCACCTTATTATAAAACTTCTTCATGCATTTGTGTGCATGTATAGGATTAGCTTTAACAAAGGGCAAGGAATAAACAGGTTCTATCTGTTTATTGAATCTCATTGCTATTACTGTAGCAACATACTCTTCAAGTGGCTGTTGTGTCTGAGTCTGAGTCTGTGTCTGAACCTGTACCTGAACCTGAGCCTGTGCCTGTAACTGTGTTTGTGTTTGTGTTTGTGCTTGTAACTGTAACTTTAGCCTTCTATAGAGTCCATATCTGTAGATATCCTTCATTACTACTGTATATACAGTATATGCGGTTACTCTGTCGTTCTTGTTATGGTGTTTGAGTATGCTCTTTACCTCACGCTCTATTTCTTGAGCGATATGGAAAGGAATGCTAAGTTTAGAAAAGATATTTGCTAAATGGCTCTTCAGTATCTCCTCCTCTTCCTTTCTGCTCTCTAAGGTCCCTAGCCCAGTGAGCCAAAAATTCGTCTCCCCTCTAGGATCTAAGCCTACGTCTTGTAGTCTTGTGGCTGTAACTGTAATGACCTCTGCTCCTGTCCCTGCCCTTGCTTCTGCTTCTACTCTTGTTGCACTCTCCGCTCTCGCTCTATCTGTATCTGCCCCTTCTGTTCCAGCCCCTGCTCTTGTCCTTGCTCTCTCCTCTCCCACTACCCCTGATTCTACCTCCTCCCTTCTCCTCTCTACCTCTACCTCTATTGCTTCCTCTAGCGAGAAGACCCTTCCACACTTGCTGCAGATCCATTCCCCCGCTTCAGGGTCATAGATCAGTCTATGCTTGCATGAATCAACTCCAACTCTGTCTTTAACACTCTCATGATCTGAACTCTCTGTCTCCGTCATCTTCATCATATTATAATATGGAAGTAGTGCTGACTGCATTGCATTCACCCCGTTTGTTGTGGTTATAAACCGTAAGACGATATAATTAAATGTTACGGTCTATTACCTAACAATATGCCAGCTAAGGGTTGGAAGTCATTAACTATAACAGAGGAGCTCTATAATAGACTGTACCAACGTTGGAAGGAAGAGAATAAGCCATTGATACCTTTCACGCCCTGGGCTTCACAGTACATACTTGAAAATCTTGAAGAGGATGAACTTCTTAGAAGATATGCACCCTCACTGCAGTTCATAGGTACACATGGAGATACGATAGATATTGCTGACCACTTCATTAATAGGATAGTTGAGGTTCAGGTAGTTCCAGAAGGGAAGTTCTTGTACTGCAGGCACTGTGATAGGGACGATTGTTTGCATGTAGGGTTCTGCTTTGCTATAAGGGAAGTGAACAAGATACTTGTTGAGAAGGGCTTCAAGCAACCAAGGGTTAAGGAGCAGTAGTAATAGCAATAGCAGTAGCAGTAGTAGTAATGGTAGTGGTAGCATAAGAAGGCTATAGCAATAGTAGTAGTATGGTAATAATAGCATGAGAATAAGGCTACCTACTCCAACCTCCCCACTCAATGCTCAAACTTTATATCATGCTAGAAAGATAAAGAAAGTCTAGGGAGAAGGGGCAGTCAGCGTTTAGACCTTTCATCAGATATCAGCATAACAGGCTTTCATCATTCAACCCCTTCTCCTATCCATTCACTCATTCGTTCTTCATAGGATAATGGAGTATGGAGAAGAGTAGCAGTAACAATACCTACCATTATGTAGTGAATGAGCAGAACAACAGTAGTAGAAGAAGAAGTAAAAGTAGAAGACCTCTCAAGTAAGAGCGATACTGAGCTTCTGTTAATGATAAGGGATCAAGTCAAAAGGATAAAAGAAATAGTTGGGGAGTTGAAGTCCTCATATAGCATTAGTACTACTACTGCTGCTGTTGTTGTTAGTACCAACACTGCTAAAGCAGAGACCTCCTCTTCAACAGCTCCTCAACAAGTAGGGTAAGCCTATTCACTTCCTCCTCCAACCTCTTAACCTTTTCTTTTTCTTTATCCCTATCCCTATCCTCACCAGCAAGCAGTATGCTCTCAACCTCTCTAGTTAACCCGCATTTGGGGCAGTAGTCATGATTTGGAGATAGCAACTCTTGGCAACGTATGCAACGCTTAACCTTCAACTCCTCCTCTCTCTTATCTACTGAAAGACCTTGCATTTGGAGTAGTTTTGAGTCTATATCTATCCCTGCTAAATGGATGTAGCGCTTAACTACTTTAGTGCCTAGTTGCCAACCAAAGAACTTGCACATTTCTGCTTCAGTCAGTTTGGAGGCTAAATGGGTTGCTCTTGAATGCCTTAACACGTAGAGCCTAGAGTCCTTATCTATCCCTGCTCTCTTCATTACTGCTTGGAATAACTTCTCTGCTCCTCTTATCCCTATAGGCTTAAACTTATGGTTTGTTGCCTCTGATAACCATAGATATGAACTCTTATCGTTACGGAATGGGTGTATGTTAATCCACTCTCTTAGCAATGGGGCATATACTATGAGCCTAACCCTCCTCTCTCCAGTCTTGCCTCTTAGTATTACAGTACAGCCATATTGATCAAATGCTATATCTCTAATACGCATATTCAACAACTCCTCAGGTCTTGCACCTGTCTCATATGCTACTGCTATAAGCGCTTTCTTCTGCAGTGTATCTGCTACGTCTATTACCTTCTTAACCTCTTCTTCAGTAAGGAATGAGTTATAGTCTAGTTCTTCCTTCTGCCTCTGCTTATCCTTACTTACCTTTGCCTTCAGCCATGATACCTGCTCTGGATAGTACTCATTATTGCCATACATTACCTTGTAGAAGTACTTGAGTACCTGCCTGATCTTCTTATGTGTAGAAGGACTATAGTTCTTTCTGTTGCAGTACTCTATATAATGCTCTATATCTTCTCTACTTGCCTCTCTAAAGGGTTTGCCTAAGAACTCCCTTATAGAGAGTAGTATGGTTATGCACCTTATAACCCATAGAGAAGCCTTCTCCTCTCTGAGCATGTATCTAGCGAACTGGTATACTTCCTCATACTCCTTTGCCCTCTCTAGCCAGTACCTTAGCCTAGAATCTCTGTTGTAGATATCCCTATCCTTATCCCTATCCTTATCCCTATCCTTATCCTTGTAGTTATCCTTGTAGTTATCCCTATCCTTCTCTACTCTTGCCCCGCTATCCTTCTCCTTATTCATATCATATAATAATGGTGGACTACGAAACGCATGAATGGTGGGGTCGGCCGGATTTGAACCGGCGACCTCGAGCGCCCAAGGCTCGAAGCACTCTGTTCTTACCTGCATTACTGCAAGCAAGTAGTGAATACCATGCTAGCCCACGACCCCGCCATTACCACCTTACATACAGCCATTGATGCATCTAAAAACTTATTCCCATCCATTTAACCTTACTTTTATTTATCCCTATAGCATAGAGCTGCTGTTGCTAGCAAGCATAGAGGATTATATCAAGGCAGGAAAGATAGCAGCAGAGGTTAGGGAGCATATGAGGAAACGTTACCATGTTGGAAGGACACTCCTCGATATATGTGAAGAGGCAGAAGAGATGATAAGGGCTAAGGGAGGGGAGCCAGCATTCCCTTGCAATGTAAGCCTCAACGAGGTTGCTGCACACTACACTGCTGAGCCCAACGATAGCATTGAGGTTAGGGATGGTGATGTGCTCAAGATAGACATAGGGGTGCATGTGAATGGTTCAATAGCAGATACTGCTGTAACTGTATGCTACAACCCGTCATACAGCATCCTTGTAGAGGCTGCTGAGCATGCTCTAAGAGAGGCAATACGCGTAGCAAGGGCAGGGGTGAAGGCAGGTGATATAGGCAGGGTTATAGAGCGTACCATCAAGTCTTATGGGCTTAAGCCAGTACAGAACCTAAGTGGGCACTCAATAGCAAAGTACACTATACATGCTGGCAAGTCTATACCAAACATATGGACTATAGGCTCATTCTCCCTCCAGCAAGGCGAGGTGTATGCTATAGAGCCATTTGTAACTACTGGGGATGGATCTGGCCTAGTATACAATGGGGATATAAGCAATATATACTCAATAGTGAGTAGGAAGAGAACAGAGAGCAAGGAGGCAGATACCTTCCTAGATATGCTCTGGACTAGGTTCAAGACATTGCCATTCGCATTGAGATGGCTCAAGGATGAGGATGTGAACCATGCTAGGGAGATGATATCCTTCCTCCTCAAGAAGAAGGTTATAAGGGCCTATCCAGTGCTTGTTGAAGGTAACAACAGGTATGTAGCACAGGCTGAGCATACTATAGTGCCAACAATGGAAGGTACAGTGGTAATAACTGCTTGACCATTGTATGATGATGGTTTGGTTAGTTAATTAGTTAGTAATTGTCGGTGTGATTGGATTATTTATCTATCTGCTCATGTACCATTCACATACTCAGCGTATATCATAGTTATGAGTGTGCTACCCTTGCACCTTAAGCAGGAGCCACCAAACTTGTACACATAATCTCCAACCTTGAATATACGCTTGTTCTTAACCCCGCATTGTTGGCACTCCTCTATAGTGTAGACTATGGACCTCTTCTCCTTATCCTTCTCATCCTTCATATCATGGCTCATTGTCCTACACCTAGTGTATTCCCTACTCCTATTATTAGAATATTATCTCCTTCATTGCTATGCTCATCTATCATCCTAAACACACTCTTGCTTGCCCTCTCAACAGCCTCTGCTATCTCCTTCCTCATCGCTGTTATTGCCTCAATGATGGACTGCTTTATTATAACAGCGTAGAGAGGTATGCTATGCCTTGTAGCAACCTCCTCTATCTGGTATTTCTCAACCCCTATTCCTCCTATGGCAGCACCAACACCCTCAGCAACATCCCCTGTCTTCTCCCCTTCAAGCTTGAGTGCAGCATCTATCATTATTATCATATCAACCTTCACACCCATCTCATTTATGAGTCTCTCAACAGCAGTATGGGGCTCTCCAACTGTACCCCCAGGGCCTTGAGCCTTGACAAGGTAAAGCCTCCTTCCATTGTACTCATACTCACTCATAACCGTATCCCTTGCTATTGGTATCTTTGCCCTGTTGAGCATGAGCCTCCCAACTACCATTGGGCCTATACCATCCCCTATTGGCTGCCCATTCTTTATTGCAGGGATTGCTTTGTTGAATGCCTCTGCTGACTGCATTATAAGGGGCATGAGCATCTGCAACTGTACAAGGAAGAACATGCTAGTTGTCTTCTTGCCCATTAGGTAGAAGTGTCTAACTATCTTGTAGAGCATATGCAGTGCTGTTGCAACCTCTAGCACGTTCTCAAGCCTGCTTGCAGTGACCTCATCTGCTTGAGGTGCGAGCATCCTGATCTGAGCCCTTATCCTATCATCCCTCAGCCTTATTATATGCTGTACCTTCCTAACTATACCATATGGGTCCATGTCTACAGGGGTTATTGCAAAATGCTCCATCATCATATCAAACCTCTCAGTACTAGCAAGGTTTGGGTTAACGCTCTTGAGATACGCTATAGCCTCATCTCTAGCCTTATCCTGCATGCTCTTCAACCTGTTCAGTGACCTTGCAACATCATTAAGAACCATCCACATCTGTATCCTCTGCCCGTAGAGGAGGAAGATGAAGAACGGAACTATCCATAGCAGGTATACCCACCACTGCTGCTGTGCATCCCCAGATGGGAAGAGAGGGTTCATCTGCATAATTATGCTACCTACATCCATCATTGCAACTAGACCCATGCTTATACCAACGATCATGCTTATACCAATATCCATGATCAACATCCTACCTGTAGCCTTCTAATTACATTAAAGCCTTTCCTTATATATCAATCTATAAATCTCATCGTGAGGGAATGGTAGTATGCATGAGCAACTCGTAGATGAGTTAAGGGCAAGCATAAAGGGCAGGGTACTTACTGGCATGCTTGATAGGTACATGTATGCAAGTGATGCAAGTGCATATGAGATGCTTCCTCTCTGCATAGTCATTGCTAGGGATGTGCAGGATGTTGTGAGCACTGTGAAGGTTGCATATAAGCATGGGATACCAGTTACAGCAAGGGGAGGAGGCAGTGGGCTTGCTGGTCAAGCCATAGGCTCTGGCATAATAATAGACCTTACCCATATGAACAGGTTACTTGCTCTAAATCTAGAGGATGGGTATGTTACTGTTGAAGCAGGGATGTACAAAGGTGTACTCGATAGGGAGTTGAAGAGGCATGGCAAGTTCATACCAGTAGACCCTTCAAGTTCAGATTACTGTACCATAGGTGGTATGATAGCAAACAATGCATCTGGTGCACATACTGTCAAGTATGGAAGCATGATAGATTACGTTGAGGAGCTTGATGTTGTACTTGCAGATGGTAGCATCATACATGCTAGGAAGGTTGATCTAAACTATGATGATGATAGCGTTGAGGCAAGGTTGGCAAGGGAGTTATACAGCATACTTGCCCCCAAGATGGGTGTGATAAGGGAGGGGTTCCCTAAGGTAAGCAAGAACTCCTCAGGCTATAGGATCGATAGGGTTCTGCTGAATGAACATACTGTAGATCTTGCAAAGTTATTCGTTGGATCAGAAGGTACCCTTGGGATAGTTGTTAGAGCATCTCTAAGGATCATCGATATACCAAGGTTCAGGGCATTGGCATTACTTGCCTTTGATGATACATACAATGCTGCACTGTACGTTAGGGATATAATGGCAAGGCTAAGGGCAGCAACTGTAGAACTCCTAGATAGAACAGTAATTGATATTGCAAGGAGTATAGATAGCAACTTTGGTTATGGCTACAAAGATTATGAGTGCATACTATTCGTTGAGTTAGATGGCAATAGCATAGATGATGTTAGATCCATGATGGATAAACTGATAAGCATATCAAGCAATGCAAAGGGTCTCAAGCATATAACATGCTCATACGATGAGGATGAGATCTCAAGGTTATGGGAGGTTAGGAAGAGAGCATTAGCGTACACGATGAAGGTTAGGGCAGGTAAGAGCAAGCCTATAGCATTCATAGAGGATCCAGTTGTACAGGTTGATAAGCTCCCTGATCTTGTTGATGCGCTCAGGAGGATCTATAGGATGTATGGTGTACAATACACACTGTATGGACATGCTGGTGATGGGAACCTCCATACTAGACCCATTCTGGATCTAAGCAGCGATGATGGTCTTAGGGTGATGAAGGCTCTAGCATATGAGGTCTTCAACGTAGTAAAGAAGATGAAAGGAAGCATATCTGCAGAGCATGGGGATGGTCTTGCAAGATCTGAGTTTGTAAGGATGCTCTATGGGGATGAGATATACTCACTCTTCGTTAAGATAAAGCAGATCTTAGACCCAAAGAATATAATGAATCCTGAGAAGAAGGTTACCAACCATAGAGATCTTTTAGTTAAGAACCTACGCTATAGCAAGGGTGTAAGTAGAGATGATGATAATAATACTATGCTTGTATGGGGTTCTAAGAGTAGTGCTATAGCAAGGAGGATAACAGGGTATGAGGATGAGTTAGCATATGTTGATGAGGTTGGTCTATGCCATGGATGTGGAATGTGTAGAGAGTTGAACTACAAGGTAAGAATGTGTCCAGTATACAAAGGTTTGCAAGATGAGGTAGCATCCTGCAGGGGAAGGAACAACGTACTTAGATGGTTACTCAACATTGCCCATACAGTTGAGAAGCAAGAGCAAGATGCTCTGATGGGTAGCAAGGAGTATGAGGAGTTGATATACAAGTACTGTATACAGTGCAAGATGTGCCTCATCGACTGCCCATCGAATGTAAATGTTGGGAAGATAATGGCAGAGGCTAGGGCCAGATATGCAAAGATTAATGGGCTACCTAAAGGTTATGCATACTTTGCTGAGATAGATAGGTATGCTAAACTTGCATGTAGGTACTCATGGCTATCAAACATGCTTATCAACAGCAGGTTATTCAGGATTGCACTTGAGCATCTAGCAGGTATAGATGCTAGGAAGAGGATACCAAGGTTCAGCAGCAAGATGTTTGATGATCTCTTCCATGAGTATAGGCAACCAGCACTAGATAAGAGTGTAGCATTCTTTGCAGATACATACATAAGGTACATAGACCCCATGCTTGGGCTCAAGATTGTAAGGATACTAAACATCAATGGTTACAGAGTAGAGTTCCCAGAGCAGCTCTCATCTGGCCTACCAGCAATACTTGAAGGTGCTGTAGATAAAGCAAGGAGGATCGTTGAGTTCAACACTTCTAGCCTCTACCCATACGCATCCAAAGGTATACCAATAGTAACATTCTCCCCAAGTGCATCTCTAGCATTGAGGATGGAGTATCTTAACGTGCTTGATGATCATAGGAGTAGAGCAGTTGCAGAGCATGTGCAGGATGTGCATGAGTTACTCTACAACCTTAAGAGTAGAGCAGAGCTTGTAGAGTTCAAGCCAGTTGATGAGGATATACTTGTACATATGCACTGCCATACCATAGTTCAGGGTTACGATAGGCATCTTATATCACTTCTAAAGAGCATACCATCATTAAGGTTCAGCATACTGGAGAAGGGGTGCTGTGGTGTTGGAGGGTCATACTCATTCATAAAGGATAACTATGCTCTCTCAATGCAGATAGGTAGAGAACTCTTCGATGCTGTAAAGGCTAGTGAGAAGAGGGTCTACACAACTGGTGAGTCGTGCAGATTGCAGATAGAGGAAGGTTCTGGAAGGGACGTTGGGTTAACTATTGATCTCATCGCTAAAGCATACAACATTTAAGGATTAAATTAAATTATTCCATCCATTCATAAATCTGAGATGAGCAAGGATGTAAGGATAGGTCTTATAGGTACTGGGATGATGGGGAGTGCAATAGCAAGGAGGCTTCTAGCATCTGGCTATATGCTTACAGTCTACAACAGGAGTAGATGGAAGGCTGAGGCATTGAAGGGTTATGGTGCTATGGTAGCAGAGACACCAATGGATGTTGCAAAGCAGGTAGACTTGCTGATAACAGTTGTTAAGGATGAGCATGCATTGGAGGATGTGCTATTTGCAAGCAATGGTGTAGTATATGCAAAACATTACAGGGAAGGGGCCAAGAAGGGTTCTGATGGTAGTGGTGGTAGTAGTAGTAGTGGTGATGAATGGCTAACCCTTGCTGATGTGAGCACTATAAACCCATTTGCATCAAAGGCTATAGCATCAAGGCTCAATGAGCATGGCATAATAATGCTTGATACCCCTGTAATGGGAGGACCTCAACTTGCTGAACAGGGTAACCTTGTGATGATGGTTGGAGGGAGCAGGGGGTATTTTGAGAGGTTCATAGATGTGTTCAATAGGATTGCAGGAAGGATATTCTACATAGGGGGCAATGGGTCTGCACACACAATGAAGTTGGCATTAAACCTTCAGATAGCAATGATAGCAGCAGCACTATCTGAAGGGATACTCCTAGTTGAGCGTTCAGGGCTTGATCCAATGCTCTTCCTTGAGATACTCAACTCAACATACTTCAAGACTGGCATGAGTGAGCGCAAAGGGCCAAGGATGGTTAAGGGAGAGTATGAGAAGTCCTTTGCTCTAGAGATGATGCTTAAGGATGTAAAGACCATAAATGATGCTGCTAGAGCACTTAACATATCTCTACCAATGGCATCCATGCTTGAACAGTGCTATAGATTAGCAAGCAAGACAGAGTTGGCAGACAAGGATTATACAGCATTGCTTGAGTTCTTGAGGATTGTAAATAGAGATAGGGTGATGAAACAATCTTGATGATCTTGCTTCTTTCTACTTCAATCCCTGTACGATCCATCCATAAATAACTCATCAATTTATTAATATATCAACCCATTCATCTGTTCATATATCCCACGGTATAATCATCTTACCTTACTTCCTGCAGGTACATCCCCATCAACGGTTAGCCAATATGGCTTACCATCAACATCAGCAGCAAGGAGCATCCCATGGGATCTTACTCCTGCTATATTCTTTGGCTCAAGGTTTGCTAGAACTACAACCTTCCTACCAACCATCTCCTCTGGCTTGTAGTACTCAGCCCCTCCAACTATAAGCTCCCTCTTCTCACCACCAATATCTACAAGGGCCTTCATTATCTTGCTCTTCCCTGCTATACTCTCAGCCTTAAGCACTACACCAACCCTTATATCCAGCCTCTTGAACTCATCGTAACTTATGCTCATCAGATAAGGCATTGAAGGATCTACATATATATCATGATGATTTGTATGTAATGGATCTTACAGAATACCGTTCATAGCAATGTGCTGGATAATGAAATCATGCATAACAGCAAGAGGATAGATCTTAGGTACCTTAAGGATCTAAGGTGCGTTGACTGTGAATCGTATAGAGGTTACATGAGCTTCTATGCTGTATTCTGGAATAGCCTGATGATAAAGGAGCCTATACCACTCTGCTCAAAGTGTGCAAGGGAGTTCATCAAGTTCGTTGATAAGAACAGCAATGGGAAGTATAAGGTACTTGATATAGGCATGATAAATTAAAAAGGGTCCCATACAATACTCAAGGCATGGGTATAAGGCTTGAGGTGAGCAGGGTAGTAGATGCTCCAATAGAGAGGGTGTGGAAGATAGTTAGTGATGTAGATAATGAGCACAAGTACTGGCATGGTACAAAGAGCATAAACAACATAAGCAGAGAGGGCAATAGGATAACCAGGGAGGTTACAATAGCATTCAGGAACTCCATATGCAGGGAAGAGGTAAGTATAGAGCCAGAGTTGAAGAAGATAGATATCAACATATTGGATGGGCCAATGGTAGGGCATAAGATAGTAACGCTAACAGATCTTAATGGCAAGACAAGGATAGATGTGCTCTGGGATATAAGGCTTAAGGGTATGCTCTCAATGTTCTCATCCATGGTTAAGGGGCATATAGAGGAGGGTACAAGGGATGCGCTTGAGAGGATAAGCAATGATGCATGCAGTAATGCAGGTTAACTACTCATTGCCTATACACCGCTCTAATATTAGGAGTACAGATTACAGATGGTTTATAGATGTATGTATTTATTGTGTTGCAGTATGGATTAAATGGTGGTGCTAGTAGCATGATGGTAGTTACAGCATCAGATGCATTCAACGCTATCCTCCTTGCAATAATCCTTGGTGTTCTTGGAACATGGCTCTATCTACTAACATACACAATAAGATCATACAAGTATGCACCAAGGCTCTACGATGGTAATGGATCAGTGATTGAAGAGCCTAGGGTTGATATCATAGTACCAGCAAGAAATGAGGAGAGGTTCATAGCAAGATGCCTTGATTCACTGCTTAAGCAGAGGTACAGTAGGTTTAGGATAATAGCAGTGGATGATTCAAGCACAGATGGTACAGCAAGGATAATGGAGGAGTTTGCTGGAAGAGATAGTAGAGTGCTCTTCATTCATGCTGGTGAGAAGCCAGATGGATGGGTAGGCAAGAACTGGGCATGCTACCAAGCATATCTAAGGTCTGATGCAGAGTTGCTGCTCTTCACAGATGCAGATAGCGTACATGATGAGATGCTCCTCCCTCTAGCAGTTAAGAGGCTCCTCAAGGATGGGCTAGATGCACTAACCCTTGTACCTAGGCTAGAGTGTATAGATACATGGACCAAGGCTACTCTACCATTGCTACTTGTATTCCTGCACAGCAGATACTCCCCATTGAGGGTTAACAGCAACAAGCATGATACAGGTTACTTCTTTGGTAGTTACTACATTATTAGGCGTGAGGTGTATGAGGCTGTAGGTACCCATAAAGGAGTAAGGAATGAGATAATAGAGGATGGTGCATTGGGAGCAAGGGTTAAGAAGCAAGGCTTCAGGATGAGGATGTTCCTTGCTGATGATCTCTTCTCTGCAGTATGGGCTAGGGATCTAAATACGCTAATAAATGGCCTATCAAGGCTGATAGTACCAATATACCATGTCAGTAAGGCTAAAGCATTTGGCGTATTCCTAATAACATTCTTCCTCTTCCTCTACCCATTCCTACTAGCATCGTACTCTCTTCTCCAACCGTTAAGCCTAAACCTAGACCTAGGCACAAGTCTTGCAGTTACAAGCATGGCTACATGCATAACCATAGCAGTAACATCGCTCATTCACTCAATCAAGGGGCTAGGTATAAACCCTCTCTATGCATTTGCATCACCTCTAGGCTCACTGCTCATACCGCTTGGGTTCCTTGTAGGGATTAGGAAGAGCAGGCATGGTGTTGTATGGAGGGGTAGAAGCTATACACACAGCATATACAGGGCAGATGGATTTAAGATCTGATGATAGATGCAAAGGTAAAAGCATTAATTAGAGCATACAGCAATAAGAATGATGAGAGTATCCCTCATCGCTATAATAGTTGTTGGTGTTGTTGTAGCATCGTTACTAGCCTACTATAACTACAACATCAATCTCTTCAACCCACCACAAGTATCATCCCCTCCACAGGGAGTACAGGAAGGTAACCATGTTAATGCACAACCAGGAGGTGTACAGGAAAGTTCACAAGAACAGGAGCAGGAGCAGAGGCATGTAGGTAGAACACTAACACTAACAGAACTCTTCAAGTACGCTGAGCAGAGTGTAGTGCAGATATCTGTACAGAAGGGTAGTGCTAGGGGAATAGGCTCTGGCTTCATATACGATGTGCAAGGGCATATAGTTACAAACTATCATGTTGTTGAGAATGCTAGTAGGGTGAACGTAACGTTCCTTGATGGTACTGAGTATAGGGCGAGGGTTGTTGGTGTAGATCCATACACAGATATTGCTGTTATCAAGGTTGATGATGTAAACAGGGATAAGTTAAGACCACTACCATTAGGAGACTCATCTAAGCTTGAGGTTGGGGAGCAGGTAGCAGCTATAGGTAACCCATTTGGGCTCAGTGGCTCAATGACCTCTGGCATAGTGAGCCAGTTGGGTAGGATGCTTGAGACAGCAAATGGGTTCAACATACCAGATGTTATACAGACAGATGCTGCAATAAACCCAGGTAACTCTGGGGGTCCATTGCTTAACATGTATGGTGAGGTTGTAGGTGTTAACACAGCCATAGCATCAAGGACTGGAGAGTTCGCTGGCATAGGGTTTGCAATACCATCAAATACGGTTAAGAGGATAGTCCCAGTGCTGATAGAGGAGGGTAAGTATAGGCATCCATGGCTTGGAGTATCAGGAAGGGATGTGAATGCAGAGATTGCAGAGATCCTAGGCTTGAAGGAGGCTAGAGGCTTCCTTGTTATAGATGTTGTTGCTAACAGTGCAGCAGAGAAGGCTGGTATAAAGGGAGGTAGCAGGATAGTTACACTTAGCGATGGCTCAAGGATAAAGGTTGGAGGAGATGTTATAATAGCTATAGATGGTAACCCTGTTAGGAAGATAAACGATATACTGGTTTATCTGCAAAGAACAAAGTCAGTTGGTGACCAGATCACACTAACTGTGATAAGGGATGGGAATGTGATTGATGTGAGAGCAACACTACTTGAGAGGCCTAACCCGTTGGAGTCGCCATAGATAGATGCTAAATACATGCTACAGTTGGTGATTATACTTCTCCATTACCCTCATCTAATCATACAATGCATAATAACGCCTCTTCTCTACGCTCTTCCATGCTAAGCCAAGCCCACATCCCTCATTACAAGTTCCTCGAACTCATCCTCACTCATCCTCCTCTTTGCCTCAAACATAACATATGCATGATCCCCAACTATGTACCTCATCCTTGGTCTTACACCTTTGTAGCAGTTGTTTATTATCTTGATTATGGTATCTGCAACCTCATCAGCGTTAAGTCCATGCTCTATGAGATGGGTCAAGCCTCTATGCACGCTGTTGAGCATATCTGAGCATCTCCTTGGTAGCCTTAGAATATGCTTATCGCTCTTAACTGCTCCAGGCTCTACAAGCACCACATCTATCCCATACTGCATTAGTTCATACCTAAGGCACTCACTTAACCCTTCTAATGCAAACATACTGCTAGCAAATGCAGTTATTGCAGGGAACCCCATCATCCCTGCTAGGGAAGTTACGTTGATTATCACACCTCTACCCTGCTCTTTCATAACTGGCACAACTGCCTTGATGAGTCCTGCAGTATGGAATAGATTTGCGTTTAACTGCTCTACAAGTTCCTCAACAGTGATATCCTCAATTGTACCCAACTGGGCATATGCTGGTAGGTTTATTAAAGCATCTATACTATCAACCTCCTCTAATATAGTGCTTATACACTCCTCTACCCCATCAACACCACCCTTGCACTTACCAACCATCCTTACGCTAGAGGTTGTTGATTCTTCACCAATACCAAGAGCATAAGTTATGAAACCCATGCTTGTAAGTCTTGATGATAATGCTAATCCTATCCCATTGGTTATGTTGTTTATCAGCACAACCTTGCATACTTCATCCTCCTTCCTTTCACCTCCATCCTTCTTCTTCATCATCATCATATCATTACTACTACTGCTATCATCATTATTACTACTAGCCTCACCCAAGCCCATACCATCAGTTACTCATCTCTCTTCATGATATTATCTTTTACCATAATCTATATACTCAGCATATAAACGTGTTTTATCCACATCACCTTTTTAACTTATTTATATTTTATATCCGCATAAAGTGTTAGGTATTGATAGATATAGTCTGCGTACCTTACATGCATGATGAGGGTAGCAAGAGGCTCAAGGTCTACTGGAGGGACTCATCCAACATAATCGATCTATACTTTGCTACTGTAACCATGTCCAATGAGTTTAGATCATACCTCACCGAGTATGTGAACCACTACCTCATTGCAACTTATAATGATAGGGAGGAGGTGGTTGAGGATATCTATACATATATACCATCAAGCATATCCATACTCTTCTCAAATAGGCTTGAACTACTTGATAGACCAAGGATATCAAGGCTTAACTTTGTATCTGTCAATGTTCTGAAGCGTGGATATGGCAGGGTTGAGGTGAAGGATCTGGAGAGTGTATTTCAGCGAAAGCAGTGGAGGATAAAGACAGCAAACCTTGCAAGGATGCAACTCATCCCAGAGAGAATGCTCAAATTTGCATATCCTTATGCTGATAATATACTGCTCTTGCAGTTGGATAGTGATGAGAGCCATATAAGTGAGCAGAGGTACTGTGAGAAGGTAAGGTTGGATGTGATAAGGAGAGGTATATATGTTGAGCATCTCATGAGCCTATCAGTACTTGAGCAGTTGAAGTAAGTAGATAGGTTATCTCAATACTATATGCAAATTATTAAATAACTCCTGCATATGCAATATGGTATGAGCAAGCCGGTTGATCTAGGTAGTGTGAAGGAAGGCTCATACATAATAATAGATGGAGAACCCTGTAAGATAGTCTCATACGAGAAGAGCAAGCCTGGTATGCAACCTTGCATGGTGTAAGGTTGCCCAGATAGCATGGCTCAGCGAAGGCTAGGGTAGTAGCCATAGGCCTATTCGATGGTGTGAAGCGTAGCATAGTATCTCCAGTTGATGCAAATATAGATGTACCAATAATAGAGAAGAGGAATGGACAGATAATATCGATAAATAATAACATGCTCCAACTCATGGATCTAGAGACCTTCGAGGTATTTGAGACAGATTCTATAGAGGAGGATGCAAAGGCAAAGATTAAGCAGGGAGCACAGGTTGAGTACTGGAGAGTGCTAGGAAGGAATAGGGTTATGAGGGTTAAGGAGCAGTGATGTAAGAGAGGTTATAGATAGGCAGAGAGATAGAGATAGATAATAGAAACTAAAATTTTTAATTAAGAGGATTTGATGATGGAGGATATGTGTATAGATGATGTTGCATTTGCATGTGCAATAGATGGCTCTCCTCCATACTTCACATACGAAGGCAGTACTATGCTGATAATAAACTCAGAGATGCATGCAAGGCATGGCATGAGTGGGTTCAAGGGGATAGAGCGCTACATCGAGGCTATAATATCGCATGAGAGCATACATGCAGTTATAAAGAGGATAGAGCCTAGCATAGATCCTGATACTGTAGATGATATAGAGGTTATAGTCAGTAGGGGCATGATGAGGTTTCAGGTAACGCTCAACAACATGGCCTTTGCAGTAGATAACTCAGGATTGGTACTCCCAGATCAGTGGGTTGATTGTTAGATCATCAAATAAAATGAGTCCAAGGTGTGATATGTATTCTTCTCCTCATACCATCATAGACTGCTAGTGCTATATTTTATATCCATCAATCATCTCCTCTCCATAGCATTCCTGTATATCTCCACTATAGCAGCATGACCCTTTGTATGTATGCTGTGTAGTTGATCCAGTAGATACTTCTCAGCCTCCTCAATACTCTCTATTGGACCCTTCCTTGCTAGGGATAGTGCTAGTATGTAGAGTGCTGATGATGCAATCCTTGGGAAATCACTATCCCTAAGGTTGTTACCTTCTATGTATCTTCCTATTGCAGTCAATACTAGATCATATATCTGGTTCTTCAACTCCTCTGGATACTTACCCTCGAACTCCTCGAATGCTGTAGCCTCCATATCCTCGCTCGAGCTCAACATACTAATTATTACTTATAACATATTATTAACCTTTTGTATTTGATAATTGACTACTAATATTTTGATAATACTACGATAGAAATCCTATTACATTAGAATATTTTAACTTAATATATTTACAGATGCTAACTGGTTACCAACTATATGAGAGGTATGGAAAGGGTTGTATTATACTTCAATTGATAGTCTATAGATGCAGATACGGATAAGGAGTATGACAATAGCATTAGAACTATTCTTCAGGGAGGCTATACTTGCTGATACTGACAGCTTCATAAGGGCTATGATGAGCAATGGGTTCTCACTCATGAGTGCAGAGCAGGCTGTTGTTACTAGGGGCAACTTCACCACAAGACCATCAAGATTCACAAGGATGAAGGGGAAGGGTATGAACATTGCTGCAATAGCAATAAGGGAGGAGCAGGTTAGCAACTTCATTGCGCATATAAACCTGATAAGGATGGTTATACGTGATGAGATGCATAAGAGTATAGATGATGAGTTGTATGCATGCTCTCTGCTAACCAATGCATGGATAAGAGGAGGTGTGCAAGCAAGTAAAGTAGTGAGCAGTATAAGTGCTAGGAGTATAGTTGCTCTGAAGGAGTTCAATGGCTTCATAGCGCATAGGAATCCATTCGGCAAGATAGAACTTGTATCGCTTCCAAGACAGGATGATAAAGATGAGGAGGATGAGTGGAGTAAGATAGAGTTGGATTACACTGATGAGGATGAGTACCTATTATCAGTGCATAACTACACCAACAGTCTAGCAAGGGTGTTAGAGCATCTGAATGGGTTGAGTGTGTATATAACATCGTGCATAAAGGCTGTTGAAGATGCTGCACTAGGTAGAGTAACAAGTAAATAAATGATGGAGTATAGAGCAATAGAGTGCAATGCCATTTGAGAACCTAAGGGAGTATATGGATGCTCTGGATGCTGCAGGTATGCTGAAGAGGGTTAAGACAAAGGTTAGTGTTGATCTTGAGATGGCTGAGATACTGAGGAGGGTGATGTATGCAAGGGGACCAGCACTGCTCTTTGAGGATGTTGATAACTATAGCATGAGGGTTCTAGGCAATGCATTTGGTAGCATTGAGAGGATGAAGCTAGCATTACAGATGGAGGAGTTTGAGGAGATAGGTGAGAAGATAACATCTCTTGCAAGGATGGAGATGCCCTCAAGTCTGTTAGGGAAGATAAGGATGCTCCCCAAGCTCTCTGATATTGCAGATACAGCACCAAAGATCGTTGGCAAGGGTCCAGTAAATGAGGTTTATGAGGGCGAGGATTATGCATCACTTCTATCATTACCAGCATTGAAGTGCTGGCCAAAGGATGCTGGAAGGTTCATAACATTTGGGCTAGTATTAACAAAGAACCCAGAGACTGGTATTAGGAACCTAGGAGTGTACAGGATGCAGATACTGGATGATAAGCATGCTATAATGCACTGGCAGATACACAAGAGGGGAGCACAGCACTACCTCATGAACAAGGAGAAGGGGAAGGGTATAGAGGTTGCTGTTATAATAGGCGCAGATCCAGCAACAGTATTCTCTGCAGTAGCCCCAGTACCTGAAGGGCTTGATAAATACCTCTTTGCTGGTATAGTAAGGAGTAAGGGGTTAAGGCTAGTCAAGTGCAATAGCATAGATCTTGAGGTTCCAGCAGAGGCTGAGATAGTGCTTGAAGGATATGTTGATCCAAACGATTTAAGGCTTGAGGGTCCGTTTGGTGATCATGTAGGCTACTACAGTGAGCAGGAACCATATCCAGTCTTTAACCTTAAAGGTATTATGCGTAGAGATGATCCAATATACCTTACAACTGTTGTAGGTAAGCCAGTGTTGGAGGATGCTTACATAGGCTATGTTATAGAGAGAGCCTTCCTCCCATTGATAAGGATGTTCCATCCAGAGGTTGTGGACTTTGCAATGCCAGCAGCAGGATGGTTTCAAGGCTTGGCCATAGTGTCTATAAGGAAGAGGTACCCTGCTCAGGCAAAGAAGGTGATGCTTGGACTATGGGGTCTAGGGCAACTAGCACTAACGAAGATGATAATAGTTGTAGATGATGATGTTGATGTACATAACATGGATGAGGTTATATGGGCTGTAACTGCAAGATGCAATCCTGCTAGAGATATACTTGTGCTGGATAACATGCCCACAGATACGCTAGATCCTGCAGCAAGCAGCCCTAACATAGGCTCAAAGATAGGGATAGATGCAACAAGCAAGTGGAAGGAGGAAGGGGCATACTACACTCCTGAACTTGCAGAAGTTGATGAGCAAACGAAGGCACTTGTAGATAGAAGGTGGAGTGAGTACTTTAGATGATGGTTACTAACTAATTGTTGGTTAATCGATTGATCGATCAGTCAATCAATCAATCAATCAATCAATCAAAGTATCTAACTATATTGTACATATTATCTCTCTCTACCGCTCTCATACCTACCTGCATTATTGCATTGACTATCCTCTCCTGTGTAAGTGTTGTTGCTCTTGCCCCAGTTGCAGATACAACCTCCTCTCCATGGAGTGTCCCTCCAAAGTCATCTGCACCATAGTGAAGTGCTAGTTGAGCCATTCCTATTCCATTTGTAAGCCAGGATGACTGTATATGATCTATAAGCCCGTAAAGCATTATCCTTGATATTGAAATCATCTTTAGCAACTCCATGCCTCCAGATGAGTACTTTACAAGACCTTCCCTCTTCAACTCTGTGTTGTTTGGCTCGAAGTTCCATGGTATGAATGCTATGAACCCATGGGTCCTCTTCTGCAAATCTATTATCCTCATCAACGATCTTGCCCTATGCTCTATACTCTCAACATGACCATACATCATGGTTGCTGATGTCTTTATACCTAGCATATGTGCCTCTTCCATTATCCTTAACCACTCATCACTCCTTATCTTCAATGGGCTTATCACTCTCTTAACCTCATCATCAAGTATCTCTGCACCCCCTCCAGGTATAGAGTCTAGACCAGCATCCTTTAACCTTGAGAGTATTTCTTTAGTGCTTGATCTCTCAACCTTTGCTATCATATCCAACTCTGAAGGGGAGAGTGCATGTATTGCAACATCAGGGAACCTTGCCTTTATTGCTTTAAAGATGGACTCATAGTATTCTATCCCAAGATCAGGGTTATGCCCTCCCTGCATAAGAACCTGCTTTATATTGAAGAGTTCCTTTGCAATACCAACCCTCCTTATGCACTCATCTATGCTTACTGTGTAACCCTCAGAATGCCTTGGAGGTCTGTAGAATGCACAGAACTTACAGTATGTTATGCATACATTTGTGTAGTTAAGGATGAGGTTGTTTATGAAGGATACAGTCTTGCCATAGAGCCTCTCCTTGAGGATGTTTGCTACCTTGCCTATTAGGTTAACATCCCTTGATCTCATCAGCCTTACACACTCATCATAGTCAAGATGCTCATCCCTCTTGCTATCCAACGCCTTGATTAGTATATCCTCAACATCACTCTTAAGTGATAGAGTATTGCTCATACATACTACACCTCTATACGCTAGCACAAAATCATGGTATTTATCCTTTGACATAGGATAGGCACTAACCCATGCTACCTTATCTTATTATAGTGGAGAGCATCAAGGCTATTATGATGAGCATAAGCATGTATGCTAGTAGGGCTTTGGAGCGTGCACTCAATGGAGAGGAGTTATCATTTAACGATGGGCTTGAGTTGATGGAGTATGATGATATCCATACCCTTGGGATGGTTGCAGATATAGTTAGGAGTAGATTGAAGGGTGATACAGTTACATTTACCTGCTCATACTACATAAACTATACCAATGTATGCGCTGCCTCATGCCCTCTATGTGCATTCTACAGGAAGGATGGTGATGATGATGCATACACTCTAAGCGTGGAGGATATGGTTAAGAGAGCAGGAGAGGGTGTGATGATGGGTGCAAATGAACTGCATATAGTTGGAGGATTCCATCCAAGGCTTGGGCTTGAGTACTATGAGCAGATGATCAAAGCAATAAAGTCAAGGTTCAAAGGTGTTACTGTAAAAGCACTAACCCCAGCAGAGGTATTCTTCATAGCACGGGTTACACGCAACAGTGTAAAGGAAGTGCTATCAAGGCTAAAGGATGCTGGTCTTGATGCTCTAGCAGGAGGGGGAGCAGAGATATTCCACAAGGAGGTTAGGGATAAGATAGTTGTTGGCAAATGCTCTGGCGATGAATGGTTGCAGGTTGCTGAAGAAGCACATAGGCTTGGGATAAAGAGCAATTGTACAATGCTCTATGGGCATGTAGAGAGAAGTGAGCATATCATAGACCATCTCATCAGGCTAAGGGATCTGCAGAAGAGGACCAATGGGTTCTTAACATTCATACCACTGAAGTTCAGTCCAGAGAATACCGAACTCCACCAGAAGGGTCTTGTAAGGGAGCAGTGCTCATCGCTCTACGATCTAAGGATAATCGCAGTATCTAGGCTTATGCTTGCCAATGCAATAAACAACATCTCAGTCTACTGGCTTGCATTGGGTAAGAAACTTGCTCAGGTAGGGTTGTGCTATGGCGGTAACGATCTGGTTGGTACTGCATTCGCTGAGGAGATATACAAGGCTACTGGCATAAGTAATGCAACGAGCATAGAGGAGTTGGCAAGTATGGTTAGGGAGATAGGTAGAGTACCAGCGCTTAGGGATACCTTCCATAACGTGATAAGATACATCTGAGCCTTCTATATAGCATATTGAAGATATATAGCATATTGAAGAGTTGCGATTAAAATGAGATTACTCAAGAGATACATAGACTGGGATGAGGTGAACAGGTTATGCTCACTCATAGCAGATAAGATAAGGGATGATGGTGTAAACATAGGATGCATACTGGCAGTTGCTAGAGGAGGTATAGTTCCTGCTATGATTATAGCAAAGATGCTCTCAGTAGATGATATTGATTTGATTAGGGCAAGACATTATCAGGGTATGAGGATGGATGAGGATGTTAGCATAGCATTCATAACACCTCTTCAAGATATGCAGGACAAGATAGATAGATGTAGAAGGGAGGGAAGGATTATGCTTGTTGTTGATGATATAGCAGATACAGGACTCACAATCAAGACTGTTACTGAGGCTCTTAATGGTAAGGGGGGTAAGAGCAATGATACTATCATAGCAGTTACGCTATACATGAAGCCTAGAAGTGTATTCAAGCCAGATTACTATGCTGAGCTATGCAGGGATGATGAGTGGATAGTATTCCCTTGGGAGCAAACTTGATGCTACCATTGCTGTACTACCATTATACTGATGCTCTTCAGCAGTTGGGTTAAACCTCTACAGTATCCCTATCTTGTGGGTCTAACCTCTTCCAGAGCAGATCCTTTGCCTTCTCCCTTAACTCACTACTAGCATTCTCATCCTTCATGAGGTCAAGGAGTTCCTTATTAGATAATCTCTCTAGTTTTGAGAAGGCAGCATCGTAGAGGGTATGCATATCCTTCTTTGCCAGTCTCTTCTGTGCCACGAATAGACTCATATGTAGATTAAGAGCAAAGAACCTTAAATCCTTTATCCTATTTATTATCTATACCCATGGTACTTCATAATTAGATCAGAGTGCTCTACCCTTTCCAGGACCATAGGGACTTCTCCTCCTCTTCAACCCAAAGCTTACAAGAACCATGAGTGTGCCTATACCTGCAATAAGCGTTCCAATCTGTACCAACCCTCTAGCAGTGTTGAACTCCTCCAATGGCCCAGATCTAACTACGTTACCAAAGAATACACCTACTACTACACCAACCGCAATCAGCACTGCCCCAATTACTAGTATCCTTAGATCCATGTATCAAATAACCACTTATACTCTAATAACCTTTTTTATACATGCGTAGATGCTGTACAAATAGAGATCTATGCTATGCTAGTCTGGTCTTATAAAGTATGTGGATGGGCCTATAAGCAGATAAGCAGTACCCATCCTGCTAACTCAAGAAGGTCTCATCAGACCAAGGATAGGTCATGTATACTGTTTTAAATAAGATTAATTAAGGATGGGAAGAGTTGTATATGGTCTGCAAAGGTGTAATAGGTTCTGATGAATTACTGTAATTGGCTAGAGGCATTATGGCAGAGGGGTTGTTTGAACACCTTCCTCTTCAACTCACCTGAGTCATATATAAGATCATCTCTACACTTGTATTTGATAACTGTATTTAGGCTGCTTAATGCTGTATGCGTTGCAGTTGCATCTGCTTCATTGTTATAGATATAACATTCTATACTTCATCTGTAACTACATTATGGATGATGTTTATTAACAATCTCTGTCCTTCTCATCTACTACTACTGCTGCTATTATTAGACTAGGATGATCTTAGGCTCGTTTATGATACCTCTGCTTGATGCTAGGGAGTAGAGTCTCTTCAAAGCATTGTAGCCTACCTCATCCATATCCATGGCAAGGTCATTAACATACATCCTAACGAACCTTGCTATTGTACCTCTATCCTTGCCCCTTGAATAGCGCATAGCATAATCAACTGCATCATCAAAATGCTCATATGCATATGCTATTGATTGTTTGAGCAAGATGCTTATCTTAGAGGAGATCTCACCAAGGGAGAGACTAGCAACATCTATACCCAATGGTAATGGCAGACCATTGCTTACTTTACTCCACCATTCTCCAAGATCAAGCAACTTATGTAGCCCTTGCCTGTATGCTATCTGTGCTTCATGTATAAGCAAACCAGCATCAACCTTGCTTGAGAGTACAGCATCCTCTATCTCATCGAACCTCATCTCCACAATCTTAGCAGCAACATCCATATCCTTCTGCAGGTAATCTCTTAATGCCATCTCAAGCAGGAGGTATGCTGTGGTCAACTTGCCTGGCACTGCTATCCTCATGTATGCTAACTCATCAATGCTACTTATAGCATGCCTTGCAACCAGTATTGGTCCATAGGATAGGCCAAAGCTTGCACCACTCCTAAGTATGGCATAACCTTTAGTATATGCATATGCATGTGCTGATATTGCAGTAACATCCAACTCATTCCTCAAGGCCATCCTGTTAAGCCTCTCTATATCCTCTACAACATGCTCAACCTCAACCCCTTCAATGGTAACCTTGCCCTCTGCTATTGCGTAGAACATGAATGCATCATCCGCATCTGGTGTATGCCCTATCCTAACCCTCATGCATATACTTCAACATACAAGTATTAATTTTTATAACCTCACAGTAACCTATCTCTGGTGTTGATGATGTTTGAACTTAAGAGGTTTGAGCCAAAGTCGATGGAGATGAGTGTTAGGGAGTACTATAAAAGCATAAACCTAAAAGGCATGATTGATGGTATGCTAAAGGATGCTAATAGGGAGGTTATAGGGTTCGTTGAAGGTCCTCCAACCATGAATGGTGAGCCCCACCTAGGTCATCTTAGGGGCAGGGTTATCAAGGATCTATGGTATAGGTTTAACACGATGAAGGGCTTCAAGGTGGTATTCAGGGCAGGTTGGGATACTCAAGGTCTTCCAGTTGAGTTGCAGGCTGAGAAGGAACTTGGGCTTACAGGAAGCAAGCTTGAGAACCTAAAGAGCATAGGTATGGAGAGGCTAGTTGAGGAGTGTAAGAGGTTAGTTCATAAGTACAATGGGAAGTGGGTAGAGGCTGATATGCTACTTGGTATGAGCATGGACTATGAGCATGCATACTGGACATACAAGGATGAGTATATAGAGAGGGAGTGGAGGTATCTCAAGAGGGCATGGGAGCAGGGCATACTTGCTGAAGGTTACAGGGTAGTAGCATACTGCCCAAGTTGCCAGACATCTCTAAGCCATGCTGAAGTATCACAAGGGTATGAGATGGTTGAAGATCCCTCACTATACTACAAGGTTAGGATGCTTGATGGTAAAGAGCAGGGTAAGGATACATACATAGTGGTATGGACAACCATGCCATTCACTGTTGTTACAGATGAGATGGTTGGTGTTAACCCAGATGCAGATTATGCGTATGTGAATGTAAGGGTTGGTAGTAAGGATGATGATAATAATGATGATGGCTACGATGGTAAGGATGAGATATGGATAGTTGGGAGTGATAGACTTGCTAGCCTCATGGATGAGTTTGGCATAGATTCCTATTCAATAGTGAGGGTAGTAAAGGGTTACGAGTTGGAGGGTAAGAGGTATGAGCATCCCTTACTAGATCTCATCCCTGGACTCAAGGCTATAGCAGATAGAGTGCATATGGTTGTTGCTGAGGATTTCGTTGCTACAGATACTGGCTCTGGTATAGTGCATCTATCCCCAGCTAACGGTGAGGAGGACTTTGAGGTAGCAAGTAAGAGGATGCTTCCAATCTTTAACCCAATAGATGATGCTGCAGTATTCACTCAAGAGGCAGGTATCTTTGCTGGTTTATTTGTTAGGGATGCAGATGCAAAGGTTGTAGAACTCCTCAAGGAGAAAGGCTCGCTCATCAAGATAGGTAAGATAAGGCATGAGTACCCAACATGCTGGAGGTCCCATCATAAACTTGTATGGATTGCAAGGAGGGAGTACTTCTACCTCATAGATAGGATAGCAGATAAGGCATTAAAGGCTGCTGAGAGTGTTGAGTACTTCTATCAAGAGCCTAGGAATAGATTCCTTGCAATAATAGGCGAGAGGAAGCCATGGTGTATATCAAGGGAGAGGGTATGGGGTACACCATTACCCATATGGGTATGCTCAAACCCAGCATGCAAAGCAAAGATACCATTGTTCAGCAGGGATGAGATAGTAAAGAATGCTCTAGAGTTACCAGATGGGCAGTTCTTTGAACTCCATAGACCATGGATAGATAGAGTAGTTGTAAGATGCAGCAAGTGCAACTCAAAGGCATACAGGGAGCCATTCGTGCTTGATACATGGCATAACAGTGGTGCAGCACCATACGCATCCATGAGTGATGAGGAGTATGAGAGGTTCATACCAGTACCATTCCTTACCGAAGGGATAGATCAGACTAGAGGCTGGGCATACACACTATTAATGGAGAATGTTATAATGAAGGGCAAGGATGAATCGCCATTCAAGGCATTCCTCTTCCAAGGACATATAGTTGATGAGCATGGTAACAAGATGAGTAAGAGTTTAGGCAATGTTATAGATGCATTAGAGTTGCTCAAGAACAACCCTGTTGATATGGTTAGGTTCTACTTCATTTGGAAGGCAAGTCCAATAGATGCTTTAAGCTTCAGCATTGATGAGATGAAGAGGAGGGTGTATCAGGTTCTAAGCACGTTATATAACTTGCACATATACTTTATGCAGAATGCAAGTTACGATGGATATGATCAGCATAAGCATACACTAGAATGGGCTAGAAGCAGTAACCTGTTGAGGGTAAGTGAACTATGGCTCCTATCAAGGCTACAGGCACTAATAGAGAAGGTTACAGAGGGCTATGAGCGATGTAGGTTCCATGAATCTGCTAGAGCAATAGAGAGCTTCATAATAGATGATCTAAGCCAGACATACGTTCCATTCACAAGGTATGAATTATGGGATGATAGCGCTGAAGGGTTAAGCAGGAGGCTTGCAATATACTCTACGCTTGCACATACACTCCTAACAATAGATATACTCATGCACCCAATATGCCCATTCATAACAGAGTATCTCTACCTTGCATGCTTCAAGCGTAAGGAGAGCATCCTTCTAGAAGGATGGGTTAAACCTTCCAAGGAGTTGATAGATGAAGAGGTTGAGAGGTCTTTCTCATTGCTTAATGAGGTTATATCTTTAGCAAATGCTGCTAGGATGAAGGCTATGCTTAAGAGGCGTTGGCCTCTAAGCCATGCGTATGTATGCCTTGCTAGTAGTAGTGATGTTGATGCATTGAGTAGGTTGATGGATATAATGAGGGTTCAGATGAATGTGGAGTGTATCAGGCTGGTTGCGGTAGATGCTCAAGATGGTGTAGAGAGAGTGTTGAGGATGATAGATGCTGGTCTGCCAGTAAAGGCAAGTATCAACCTAAGGCTTAAGAGTATAGCAGGTAAGGCAAAGGCTGATCTACCAAAGGTTGTTGAGAGGTTCTCTACCATGGATAAGGTTGAACTGCTAAGGGAGTTGAGTGCTAATGGTAGGTTCACTATAACGTATGAGGATAAGGCTATAGAAGTTACAAGGGATGATCTTGATATCAACCTTGAACCTATGGAAGGATATACACTAAAGATGGATGAGAAGATGATGGATAGGGTGGTTATGGTTATACTCTCAACAACAAGGGATAGAAGGCTCATTGCAAAGGGTATGATAAGGGATATTGCAAGGAGGCTGCAAGCGTTGAGGAAGGAGAGAGGTTATAATCCAACGGATGTGGTTGAAGTAGCATTCATCTCTGGCTTGGATGATGAGAGTGTGGGGATGGTTAAGGAATTCAAGGATGAACTTGCATATCTGGTTAGAGCAAAGAGGGTTGAGATCACAAGTAAGCATGATGAGGGTATTGATTGGAGAGAGATGGAGATGGATGGTAAGGTTATAAGGCTATACATCTAACTAGCAATATATAAGGAAGGATGATGATAATAATAATAATCCTACTAACTAAATGCATGTGTTTATTATAGCAACTGTGGTGCTTGACTGGTAACTATACTGCACTAATCATACATCCTTCATAATTATTCATTTACTGCATTAGCCTTCCATCACAACCTCTCTAGCCTTTACTATATCCTTGAGGGACATGCTCTCCCCTCCTACAACCTTTAGCGTTATCTCTACCCTATCCCTATGCACATCAATTATATTGTAGCTGTTCTTGAAGAACCCTCTCATACGCTCTGATGATACTGTACCAGCATAGGCTATAATAAGGCTACCAAGTTGCCATATCCATGGCCTATGTTTATGTCCACAGAGTACAAGGTTAACACCAGCCTCCAACGCAGTCTGGAGCACATCTCCAGCATCTAACACTATTATCCTATCGCTCCCAGTATCTGGTATAGGGATGAGGTGATGATGCATAGCAATGATCTTAACCTTCCCATCCTTGCTTGCATCTGTTAGTGTGTTGAATAGCCAGAGGTTCTGTCTGTAGCCTACCTCACCCTCATCTCTATCTGGTCTTGCAGTGCTAAGCGTTGCTATTATACATTGATCATCCTCATAAACCTGCTTTGGAGCAAAGAACCTCTTGAATAGCAGATAACCTGTATTCCTATAATCATGGTTCCCTGCAAGCATTATTATATTCTTACATTTCAACATGTTTACGTATGCTCTAGCCCTCTCATACTCTTGGAGTATACCATTATCTGTTATATCCCCTGTTACAACTACCACATCTGGAGCAAGGCTATTAACCTCATCTATCGCTTGCTCAAGCATATCCCTCCTGAACCCATTGCTCACATGTACATCTGATAACTGAACCAGTAGCATACAACTACTCTACAATCGCTGTATATCTACTTATACCAACAGAAGGGATGATAAGAGGTATAAATAAGATGCATGTATGTGTGATGCTATGAGCATAGATGAGGATCTAGCATCGCTAGCGATAAGACATGCCCTTGCAGTAGGTGCAGAGTATGTAGATGTAAGGTATGAGTATAGAGAGAGTAGATGGTTACTCCTAGAGGATGCTAGGATAGAGCATGTAGCATATAGCACTGATCGTGGTATGGGTATAAGGGTGCTTGTTGATGGTGCATGGGGCTTCTATGCAGTTGCTGAACCATCAAGCAGTGATGAGGTTAAGGAGGGTGTAGAGAATGCATTCAAGCTTGCAAAGGGTTCAAGCACAAGGCTCAAGGATAAGGATAGGGTTAAGCTTGCAGATGTGAAGGCATACACAGATAAGGTTAACATTGGATTCAAGAAGGATACTAGAGAGAGGTTCGATGAACTTGTAAGACTTGCAAGGGATGCAGATCATGCTATGAGAAGTAATGATAAGGAGAAGAGACTTCATAAGACCTCCATATCAGCAGGGTATGATTATGTTGAGAAGCTGTTCATGAGTAGTGATGGCTCTAACATACTCCAAAGGTACATGGATACTGTTATGAACATCTCAGCAACTGCACATGAAGGTAGTCTGAATGAGACAGTATCAAGGACAGATGGAGGGAGAGGTGGTCTTGAGTTGTTAGAGGGTGCAGATATCATTGCAAAAGCATCTAGCATAGCATCTGATGCTATAATGCTCCTAAATGCAAAGCCTGCAAGAGAGGATAAGGCCACACTTATAATGGATCCAGACTTCGTTGCACTGCTAACACATGAGATACTAGGCCATCCATCAGAGGCTGATAGAGTGCTAGGGTATGAGATGGCATGGGCTGGAGGTGCATGGTGGGCAGGGATGCTTGGCAAGAGGATAGGCTCTAGCCTACTCAACGTATCAGATGATCCAACCATAGAGGGTAGCCTTGGTCATTACATGTACGATGATGAGGGTGTTAAAGCAAGAGAGAAGGTTCTGGTAAGAGAGGGTGTGCTTGTAGGGCATATGCAGAGTAGGGAGACAGCATCAATATTCAACGTTGAGCCAAACGCTGGGATGAGGGCAACAGGTTATGAGTTCATGCCTTTGATAAGGATGGCATGCACCTACATAAAGCCCCTAGACTACTCTCTTGAGGAGATGATCAAGGATATTAAGCATGGCTACATCATACATGGACAGAAGGTACCATCAATAGATATGTACAGGTATAATTGGAGCATCTCATGCCAGTATGCAAGGAGGATAGAGGATGGGGAGGTTGTTGAGGGTCCTGAAGGGATGCTCAGGGATGTTATAGTTATGGGCAATGCACCAGAGTTCTTTGCTTCAATAGATGCATGTAGCAAGCAGTATGAGATAAGACCAATACTCAACTGCGGCAAGGGTGATCCTATGCAGACATTGAGAATGGGTAATGGAGGTCCTTACGTTAGAGCAATAGCAACAGTTAAGAGTGTTGCAGTGTAAATAGATGCATTGGATAGCCTGTACGATGCAAGTAATGATAGTATAAGCAAGGTTGTAGAGGAGGTTAAAGCCTGTAGAAGGTGTAGATTAGCAGAGTATAGGAGTAATGCTGTGCCTGGAGAAGGAGCATATAACTCAAAGATCATGTTCATAGGCGAGGCTCCAGGCAGAACTGAGGATACACTTGCAAGACCGTTCGTAGGCTCTGCAGGTAAAGTGCTAGATAATGCACTTGCTAGAGCAGGTATAGATAGGGCTAGTGTGTACATAACCAACATCGTGAAGTGTAGGCCACCAATGAATAGAAGGCCTATGAAGGATGAGATAAACTCATGCATGCCATATCTTATGAGGGAGATCATGCTTGTAAACCCAAAGATAATCTGCCTGCTTGGAAGAACTGCACATGATACACTGCTGAAGGGATCGTTCAGAGAGCATATGAGTAGATATGTGAAGCGTGATGGGAGGCTATTCTTTACAACATACCATCCAGCATATGTTATCTACAACAATAAGCTCAAGGAGATCTTCATAAGGGATATAATAAGTATAAAGAAAATGGTTGATGCTATGAATAATAATGATAATGATTGATTGATAGTTAGTTAGGTAATTATGACTAATATTTATTAATTAGATGCACAAATAATTTGTTATATCTTCATCTTACTACCCATAGGCATTACTCTACTAACTAGTATTGCTGATACAACAACACCAACAAACACAAGCATAAGATTTACAGGGAACTCAGGTATAACTGGTATCACACCATCTACCAGTTCCTTTATCCTATCTGCAGAGCGCTTCTCATCCATAGCCATCTTTACATCGCTAAAGAAGCGTTCTATCACCACGCCTATATCAGAACCAACGTTACCCTTTATCTTGCTTGTAAATACATGCTCTGCTCTAGCAACGAATGCCTGTGCATCCTCATACTCTACTGCACTACTTACTTTACCTTCCTCCTCAACACCCTCTTCATACTCATCCTTAGCATGCTCTAGCAGAGTCTTTGTCACTTCTAACCAGAACTGTACGCTGCCCTTATTCTCATCCCTAATAAGGTTGGATGCATCTTCAAGTAATGCATCTATAGCATCTATCTCTATCCTTAACTCATCATACGATATCGATGGTACCTTGGATGGAAGCTTTACAAGTTTATCCCTCAACTCATTTATCAGTTCAGGATTCTTCTTCTCTATAATTGGTGCTATCTCTGCTAGATACTCTGCTGCAGGATGCCCAGCATGAGCAACGGCCATATCGTTGTTGCCTATACTCTTGTTATTCAAAGCCTGCATGAGATGACCTCTAATCTCTTCTATGCTTGTTATGAGTGTAAGATCCTCATCTATGCTTAGATCTTGAGCATATGCATGGTAAGAGGTAACAGCAGTAGAGCTGACTAATAGCAATCCTACTACTACTGCTATAACCATCACCAATACCAGTTCAAGACCCTTTCTAGCCAATATTAACTCTGCTACTATCAACTATAAAAAGACTATCCTTCTATCTATGAGTAAAGGTAACAAACCCTTATATGCTTTGGAGCAAGAGTATATTTATGCTGTTTGAGGTGTATGAGCATGCACTGATGAAGAGAGAGGAGATAATCAGCAAGGTAAGGAATGCAAAGGATTTGCTTGAGAATGCAAGGAGAAGGTGGGTTGAGTATGAGCCATCTCCAGAGAGAAGCATGCTTGCTGGTGTTGATAGTAGTTTCAACTACATAGTGTACAAAGGCTTCTACCTCTATGCTATAGCAGGTGTATCCATAACTAGTGATGGTTCATTCCTTGCTAAGCCTAAGATGGAGGTTGATGCAGCAAACCTGCCACAAGCACAGGAGAAGGTTGGTTATGATGATGGTGATGGTAATGAAGTAAGCATAGATGATAAGGGTTTTATAAGTCCAAGGAATGAGTTGCTTGCCAAATGTATAGGGGTTGAGCATGACCTTGCAAGTGAGAGCATGGACAAAGCAGACTACATACTCATAGATGGCTCATTGCTTGCTAGGTTCTATGATAGGAGGAATAGGAGGTTCGTTGCAGTTTATGAGTATGCAAAGGAGTTGATGAAGAGTAGCAAGGTACTATTCATAGCAAAGACCTCTGCAAGCAATGCAATACTCAAGGGCAACCTTGCTGATATATATTACTTCAGTAGAGCAACGCTCAATGCAGGCTATATCTTGAGTGTGCAGAAGGCAGGCAATGATGATATAACTGTAGTCTATGCTAGGCTCAAGCAATGCACGCCCATACTTAAGGTTGAGATGCCTGGAGAGAGGAGTGAGCAGGAGGTTAGGGATATGCTTAACATGCTCTACCCTGAGAGCATCTCAGGCTACCCTTATGTGCTTAGGCTAGCACATGAACGATGCAAGATAAGCAACGATGATATGCTCAAAGTTGCAGATCTGCTTGGGTTAAGCATAGAGGAAGGGGGGAGGGATGTTCTGAATGAGTAATGCAGGCAATGCAAGTGTTGATGGACCTCTAGGCTTTGTAGTTGGTGAAGCATACCCATACAAGTTTACGTTCATAGCAAAGAGAGCAATAAGCGTTGGTGAATACGTTGTTGTTGATGCAAATAGTAGAAGGATACTAGGCATGGTTGAGCACTCATCAATAAGGAGTAGCATAATGGATGGTGTAACTAACTATCATGCAGCATATGAAGGCAAGGCTATAGCAGAGAGGAATGTTAGGGATAAGAGTTATCTAGCACTGGTTAGAGTTCTAGGTTATACAGATGAACTAATCAATGGCAAGGTTACACTACCTTCGTTGCCTCCTGAACCTGGGAGTATGGTGTTTGAGGCAAGCAGGGATGAACTCAAGGTATTCAGCCTCTATGGTCTGCCATGGATAAGGATAGGCTCCCTGCTTAGGAATGCTAGCGTTGATGTATCAGTCAACCTTGATAGACTTGCTAGTAGGCATCTAGCCATACTATCTGTTACTGGAGGAGGTAAATCAAACCTACTTGCACTTATAGCAAAGAGGATAGCAGAGTTGAATGGTACAATGATAATATTCGATTACCATGGTGAATATACAGATATCGAGATGAGTAATGTGGAGGTTATGGATGCAAAGATAAACCCTAGATACATAGATGAGGCTGAGAGGCTTGCTGACCTGCTAGAGGTGAGGGAGTATGCTACTGTGCAGAGGGAAGTGCTAGGCAAGGCATTAACCGATGATGTTAAGAGCAGTACTGACTTTTGGGCAGCATTGAAGGCAAACATAGATGCGTTGAAGGATATGGAAGAGCAGAAGGGTAGCAAGAAGAATGTTCAGATCATAAAGGCTTGTGATAGGCTACAGGGTATAATAGATTCAGCGGTTAGGAGGCTAGGCTCACTACTTGATACAAGTCAGCGTAGGCCATTGGATATGCTTAGACCAAACAAGGTTAACATACTTAACATGATAGAGTTCACAGAGAAGCAGGCAAACATAGCTATAGCATACTACCTTGAAGAGATACTGGAGGATAGGAAGAGGGCTGAGAGATTGAGGAGTGGAAGAGGAGTAGAGGTAAGGAGTAGTATTAGCAGTAATAGTGGTAGTGGTAGCATGGATTCCACCAATGTTAAGTTCGATACCCCAGTGATATGTGCAATAGAGGAGGCACATGTATTCCTGCCAAACAATAAGGATACGGATGCAAAGTACATAGCAAGCAAGATAGCAAGAGAGGGTAGGAAGTTTGGTGTATCCCTTATCATAGTCTCGCAGAGGCCTAGGAGGCTTGATCAGGATGTTCTAAGCCAGATGGGTTCTCTAGCCATATTAAGGCTTACAAACCCAGATGATCAGAGGTACATAAATGAGGCTAGCGAGGTTCTTAGCAAAGAACTTCTAGAGTATCTACCATCACTCAACGTTGGTGAGGCTATACTTGTTGGACAGTGGGTCAATGTACCGTCTATAGTGAAGATTGAGGAGGTTAGGGAGAAGAGGGTAGGTGGAGATATAAGTGCTGTTGAGCAGTGGAGATCAAGCAAAAGGCATAGCAAGATTGCTAAGGAGAGGACTGAGGATCTAATAGCCATAGATTGATTATTTATTATAGGTAGATAGATGATGAATAGTTACATGCTTGCAAGCAAGCATACAAACAAGCATGTAAGCAAGCAAGCAAGAATGCTTATGTTATTGTATCTATACCTGTGGATACGGCAATGGATTGGGCTCTGGTATAGGCATATGCTCCCCTACCATAGGCAGAATCATGCTCATAGCAAGTGAGAATATGAACGCAAGTACTATGAATACGATCACTGCTAGTACTGCTATGCCAAATGCCCTTATCCAACCTGTCTTGAAGATGCTCTTGTAGACCCATAACCATGATATGAATGCAAGTATCATAGCAGGTATAGATGCTTGTGCACCAAGGATGCTTCCAAGCAACATTACAGATACAAGCACTACACCTGCATACACTATTGGACCTAGGGCAGTTGCTCCCATGGCATGGATAAGCCTCACCCTCCCTGCAGTAAGTATCTTTGCTGAGATGTACACTGGTATAGATACTGCAGCCCATAACCCTACAAGCGTTACTACAAATATAACACTAGCAAGTATATCCATGTCTATCCATACACACCTCCCTTCATCTTAATGATAACCATCTTTCCTTAGTATTTATCATCATTGTATAAAAATACTGCAACTGAAAGGACACGTTTTTAAACCCATCATTCATGAGCTAACATGTGGATATACTGCTGAAGGATATAATGATAAGGAATGTGGTAACGATAAGCCCAGATAAGACTGCTCAGGATGCAGCAAGGCTTATGGCTGAGCATGGTATAGGAAGCGTTGTAGTCATGGACTCTGACAAGGTTATTGGGATAATTACTGAGAGGGATCTGGTAAGAAAGGTCTGTGCAAAGGATATACCAAGCAGCAAGGTCAAGATACAGGATGTTATGAGCGCTCCAATAATAACTGCAGAGCCAGATCTACCTATAGAGGCTGCAGTGCAGAGGATGTTCAACAACAAGATAAGGAGGCTTCCAGTGGTTGAGAATGGCAAGTTGGTAGGCATAGTAACCATCTCTGATATAGCAAAGCATATGCGCACAAAGTGGTTGATAGAGAAGATATTCGAATGAGGATGCGTGTGATAACACTGCTACTGGTTACTATCATTTACCATCAATTAATCAATAGTAATGTAACCTTCTTCATTCTTTTATACCTAAGCATAGATGATGAGTCTTATTTATCTATTGGGTAGTTAGATTAAAATTGCTATAACCTACAGAGAAGGTAGATAATGGTATGCGTGTAGTAGCCTTAGGTAGCAAGGTATTCGTTACAAGCTTCCAGATGGCTGGTGTTGAAGGCATAAGTGTAGACTCACCCATGGATGCACTAAGCAAGATAAATGCCCTTGTAGGTAAGAGCAACGAGGTTGGGCTCATACTGGTAAGTGATGATATAGCAGCAGGGATAAGGAAAGAACTAACTGAGATAAGGGCAAAGAATCCCATACCAATAATATTTGAGTTGCCAGCACCAGGGAGCAAGAAGGTTCAGATCAACTATAGAGCACTGCTCAAGCAGATACTAGGCATATAATAAATCAAATATTATTATATATCCTTCCTGTTAAAGGTGCAGTATGAAAGCAGTACTCATAGAGAGTGATGGTGTATGCATAAAGGATGTTCCTATGCCCAATCTTGGAGAAGGTGATATACTGGTTAGGATGCGTGCATGTGGGCTCTGTGGCTCAGATATAGAGAAGGTCTATGGTAGATACGGTGTTGTCTCTAGGAGGCTTGGGCATGAGCCTGCTGGGGAGGTTGTTGCTGTAGGGGAGAGGGTTAAGGGTATAAGGGTTGGGGATAGAGTATTTGTGCACCACCATGTGCCATGCTACTCATGCTACTACTGCAACCATGGAGACTATACCATGTGCGAGTATTATCAGAAGAGTAACATAGAACCCTGTGGACTTGCTGAGCTCTTCCTTGTGCCAGAGTGGAATGTAAGCAGGGGAGGGGTTATAGTGCTTCCAGAGCATGTTAAATTTGAGGATGCAGCAATGATAGAACCTTTAGCATGTTGCATAAAGGCTTTAAATGCATCATCGATGGCAAAGGGAGATAGCGTTGCTGTGCTAGGTGTTGGACCTGCTGGTATCATGCATGTAATGCTTGCAAGGTTGAATAATGCAAGTAAGGTTATTGCTGTTGATGTTAATGACTTTAGGCTTGATTTTGCTAGCAGGGTTGGGGCAGATATCTCAGTTAATGTAAAGAGGGATGATCCAGTGCAGATAGCAAGGGATGCAACTGAGCAGAGGGGTGTTGATGTAGCAATAGTTGCAACTGGCAACGTTGATGCTGTGCATACAGCGCTGAGGATGGTTAGGAGAGGGGGTAAGGTTGTGCTATTTGGTGTACCATCAAAAGGCACCATCATCCAACTTGATCTCAACCATATATTCAACAATGAGATAAAGATGGTGCCAAGCCTTGCTGCATCTGATTATGATACTAGGGAGGCGTTCAACCTCATAGCAAGCAAGAGGATAGATATAGCAAGGATAATAACGCATAGGTTTAGGCTAGATGATGCTATAAATGCTATAGAGTGTGCTCACAGGGCTAGTGATGCCATGAAGGTTATAGTTACAGATTGATCTATGCATGTACGTTTATTGATTGATTATGATGGTATAGTATGGCATGATACTGTACAATATGGTATTATGGTATGATATGGTTATGAAGTCAACTGCCTCAACATCCTAGCGTATCTGTTAGAGAGGTTATGTCTTATATTCTGTAACATCGTAATTCTCATAGAGCCTCTCCTCCAATCATTTACAGCAATCACAAATGATGCAAAGCAGAGGAGGGATGAGAGTAGCATTACACTCCTCAATCCAGCAAACTCTGCTACTATACCGCCAATAAGGGAACCTATTATTATGGAAATGCTCATGTAAGATTCTAGCAGTGCTGTGGATGATGCCCTCTCCCCATCATTATTCCTAAGGAGTATATAGAGAGAGCCTAGGTAGAGCATGCTCCATGATATGCCTAGCAGTATCTGTGCTGGTATGATGTGTAGGTATGTACTTGATGAGTAGTATGTTAGGAACACAACAGAGGATAACAGTACACCTACCTGTATTAACATATGCATATTTGCATCTGACCTTACCCTCTTCATAACAGTATTCATGAATAGGAACTGGACTAGTGCGTTAATCGCATATATACTGCCAAGCTCTACTCCATTAAGCCTCAACTCTTGGTTCAGGAAGATTGGGAATATGCTCCATGTTGCTGCAGCACCTACATGCCTTAGCATGAACGATGTGTATATTCTACCATTCTTCCTTGCTAGTTGCAATAATGAGCCAGCAACATAAGCCTTGCTTGCATCTGCTCTAACCTTCAGCCCAAGGGATGTTATGAACCCAGCAAGGAATATAGATCCAGTAAGTATGAAGGCTAGTGTGTAACTGCTTGTTAACTGCTGTACAATGCTAGATGCCATTGTTCCCATAAGCCATCCAAGTGAGCCAAATGATACTACACCAGCAAGTTTACCATTATTGCCTTTATCATGTGATAGTGCAAGCATAGCCCCAGCATACATGCCAGTAGCAACACCAGCAGCAAGCCTTACAAGCATAAGCGTAAAGCCATCATATGCAAGTACATGGGCGAAGAATGCAAATGATGATGCAAGGAAGCCTAGCCTTACAAACTTGACCATCGCACCACACTTATCTGCAAGCCTACCAAAGTATGCATAGGATAAGGCTTGGGTTATACCATACCCTGCTGCTATAATACCAACCAGTATGTATGAGCCTGTAAGTGTGTTTGCAAGTATGGGTATGAAGAGGGCAGATGCACCAAGAGAGGAGTTGGCGAAGAGGTTGAGTGCCTTTAACCTTGCTTTATTATCGCCATCACCACTAGCCATTATGGTCTTATACGATATAAGAATTCAATAACCAACTAATAAACATATGTATGTGCCGTGAAGCAACAGAGTTAAATAATCATCCATTACTCATTATGGTATGAGCATGGACTGGGGTATGAGGAATAGGCTATCAAGGATATTCAAGAGCGATGGTAAGACCGTCATGCTTGCTGTTGATCATGGATACTTCCAAGGACCAACAACTAGGCTGGAGAACCCTAGGCGCACAATAGAGCCATTACTACCATACGCTGACTCTATAATGCTTACTAGAGGGGTGTTAAGGAACTGTGTAGATGCAAGGGCAGATGTACCTGTAGTGCTTAGGGTATCTGGAGGGGTAAGCATACTCAAGGAGGATCTATCTGATGAGGATATAACCACTAGCATAGAAGAGGCTATAAGGCTCAATGCATCTGCCCTAGCACTATCCATATTCGTTGGTGAGCACCATGAGCATAGAACGCTAGTCAACTTGGCAAGGCTTGTTGACGAGGCTGAGCGCTATGGCATACCAGTGCTAGCAGTTACAGCAGTTGGGAGGGAGATGGCTAGGGATGCAAGGTATCTAGCATTGGCATGTAGGATAGCAGCGGAGTTAGGTGCAAGGCTTGTCAAGACATACTACTGTGAGAACTTTGAGAAGGTGGTTGATAGTTGCCCTGTACCATTGGTCATTGCAGGAGGGAAGAAGATACCAGAGCGTGATGCGCTACAGTTAACATACAATGCTGTAAGGGATGGTGCAGCAGGAGTAGATATGGGCAGGAACATATGGCAGTCAGATCATCCAGTAGCAATGATAAGGGCAGTTAGGGCGATAGTGCATGATAACGCTAGCGTTGATGAGGCATGGCAGATATTCAATGAACTGAAGGGGAAGGAGGAGGTTGTAGTTAAGCAGTAACAATAAGAAGAACGAGATTGTCTAGATAACATTTTATGCAGTTTCTTCTAATTAACCTCACGAATAGATTAAACTATATTATTAGAAGTCTCATATATTCAAGAGGAATAAGGTACTTTAGAGGATACGGTTCTTGCTGATGCATATATACACTATTCTGGCTTATCATTAAGAGCATATCTAATGAAGGTTATCGTATGAAGCTGTTAGACAATTAATGGTACTGCTATTACGAGCATATTGAAGGAGCCTGAGAAGAGACTAAGTATATTGGATGCAGAACTATTCCTTAAGCAGATACTTTGAGTGATAATAAACCATTGATCCTTGTAGATAAGGCATGGTATGTATTAGTAGATGCATTAATGCTAGGCTTAGAGTGAGCATTGCTAGAGGTAGAGGAATAGCATATATAGAGTCATGAATGGTTTTGCAAGGTTGAAGGAAGAGTAGGCTTCTTAGCATTCTACATATAACAATAACTTTCTACTAAGGTCATCTATTATCTATAAGAGTTCCTCCTTATAGCAAGTTCCTTGCATTATCAGCAAGGAACTTAAAATTATCCTTGCTATCATATGCTCCATCTTTACTTCTTGTAAGCAAGCCAATACTTCTAAATACTAGGGAACTAACTTAGGATGCATTGAACATTGTTAGCATATAAACAATAATGGCGAAGGCTATTAACATAAATCAACCGATCTCTGCTAGATCATTAAGACTAGGCAGATAGATCTGCTAAAGGATTGCTCATCGCTATACTATACCTGTACGCCATCAACTCCTCTATGCTCCTTATCCTCCCTCTAGTTATCTCCATGAGCCTCCTCTTGTAGAAGAGGTCTACACTCTTCCTGTTCGCTATCATGCATAGTAGCCTCTGTGTGAGGTACCTGCCCTTGCTATCCATATCAAGAAGTAGTATAACCTTGCTTGCATGCTCAAGGTTATCTACAACTCTACTAAGGCCTCTATGGCTGTTGAGTACTGTTATCTTGCCAGAGAAGCCAAGTGCCTTCAGAGCATTGCTATCCCTCTTACCCTCAACCAACACAACAGCACCATTAGTACTCTCATAGTTGAGCATCTCTATGAAATCCTTTATCTGCTTAACCTCTTGCTCATCCACCCTCTCCAACGGTAGATATTAAATGTATTGGGATTTAAATGTTGTATGTGGGCGAATACTGCTGGGGATCGTTCAAGTGTGATGAGAGGAGGAGAAGTGCTGTAAAGCATAGTATAGCAAGGAGACCATCACTGCAATGGATGCTTAGACTTGAGCCCATGGTTGCTTCATGTATATGCTCTGGAAGGATGCTCTATGCATCAACACTTGCTGGATGCATATATGGTGTAGAGTTATCAGGCAGGATAAGATGGGTGCATAGATGCTCCATCCCCATAGTATCTACCCCAGTGCTGGTTGAGGATGGATGGGAGAAAGGTATCATCGTAGCATCTACATTCAGCACATGGCTTGATGAGAATGATGGTAATAAAAACAATGTAAACAACAATGTAAACAGTGTATTTGCATTAGATGCTGATGATGGTAGCATGCTATGGGAGTTGAGTATAGAGGGAGATGTATTCTCATCACCATGCTATGCAGATAGCCTTGTAATATTTGGGGCATTAGATGGTTATGTGTATGCAGTAGATGCATATACTGGGAGAATAGCATGGAGGTTCAAGACTGGAGGGGAGGTGTGGTCAAGCCCAGCATATGATAGCAAGAGGAGGATTATCATAATAGGCTCTGATGACTCTAACGTATACTCTCTAGCGTTGGATGATGGTATGCTTGTATGGCAGAGCACACTTGATGGTAAGGTAAGGTCATCATCACCATGCATAGCAAGTGAGCATGTATTCATCTCAACATACTCTGGCCATGTTTACTGCATCAGTATGGATGGCTCTATAGAATGGAGTAGAAGGGTATCAGAGCATCCAATACTCTCATCACCAGCGTACTCCAACTCTAGGGTATTCTTTGGCTCCTCTGATACATACGTTTATGCCCTAGATGCAAGGGATGGGAGCATGCTGTGGAGGGTTAAGACAAACAACAAGGTATGGTCAACCCCAGCAATAGCAGAGGGTAATGATACACTAATAGCATGCTCTCTAGACTCTAGGGTATATGCTATAGATGCTGATACTGGTATGCTACTATGGGTATTCCCTACGATGGATGCTATAGATGCATCGCCATGCATATGCCATGACAGGATATTCATAGGTTCTAGGGACGGTGTACTTTATGCGTTTGGTTATGCACCAGATTATATAAGATGATATGTGTATGGATAACTATCGTTGCTGCACTCAACTCTTCTCTATTATTGAGTTATATTACACCCATACAATAAGACTTTATGCCTAGAGTACTTGCTGTACAGAATGCTGTATGTGAGCATTTAGGCACCCTTAAGCATATGTTTGAGCATGATGGCTTCTCGATAGATACTGTTATTGCAGTTAAGGAGCAACTCCCAGATACCCTAGAGGGTTACGATGCACTTGTAGTGCTTGGAGGTCCAGCATCTGCATACGATGATCTAGCATATCTGAGGAGGGAGGAGATGCTCATACAGGATGCTTTGAGGCATAACATACCTATGCTTGGAATATGTTTGGGTTCTCAACTACTAGCCAAGGTAGCAGGGGCTAGAGTCTATAAAGGGCATATTAAGGAGATAGGCTGGTATACAGTAAGCATAACAGAGCATGGTCTTAGATCCATATTCAGAGGCTTGGATGATAGCATCCTAGTCTTTCATTGGCATAACGATACATATGATCTTGCAAGCAGTGCTGTGAGGCTTGCATACTCTAACCATTACCCTAATCAGGCATTCATACTTGGCAGTGCTATAGGCATCCAGTTCCATGTGGAGGTTGATGAGCAGATGGTAGAGGAATGGGTTGAGGAGTATAGGCAGGAGGTTCATGATGCAGGTATAAGCATAGATGCGCTCATGCATGACATAAGGCATAGAGCAGGGATGCTTGAGCATACAGCAAATATACTCTACAGGAACTTCAGGAGCATGATAAGTTTATATAAAAATACTGGCAAGTGAACGCATTGATGGGCATGAGTGTAGAGCAGGTACTCAAGGAGACTATGGCAAACAAGCATAAGGTGGTAACTGAGGAGCAGGCTAAGCAGATACTAACATCTTATGGCATAAAGGTTCCAGCATATGCGTTAGTAAGGAGTGCAGATGAGGCTGTGCAAGAGGCTAGAAGGATAGGCTTCCCTCTGGTGATGAAGGTTGTCTCTCCAGAGATACTGCACAAGACAGATGTTGGAGGGGTAAGGGTTGGGATAAAGAGTGAGCAAGAGGTAAGGGATGCATTCAACGATATGTATGGAAGGCTGGCATCAAAGTACGAAGTTAAAGGCATACTCCTTGAGAAGATGGTACCTCAAGGAGTGGAGATGATAGTTGGGTTGCAGTACGATGAGCAGTTTGGACCAGTGATAATGCTTGGGCTTGGAGGGATATTCACTGAAGTGTTTAGGGATGTATCCTTCAGGATGCTCCCAATAAGCAAGGAGGATGCTCTAGCAATGATAGAGGAGTTGAATGGCAAGAAGGTGCTTGAAGGGTTCAGAGGCTCAAAGCCAATAGACAAGAACATGCTTGCTGAGGCTCTAGTCAACATAGGAAGGCTTGGAATGGATATAGCAGCATACTACGATAGCATAGACTTCAACCCCATAGTACTTTACCCAGATGACTATGCTGTTCTAGATGCAAAGATGATACTTAGAGAGAAGCCATTGGATAATCCAATCTCAAATGCTGAGCCAAACATAAGGCATATGGAGAAGTTCTTCTACCCCAAATCGATAGCAGTTGTAGGGGCATCAGCAACTCCAGGCAAGGTAGGGTATTCAGTACTTGATAGTCTAGCGATGCATGAGTACAAGGGTGAGGTATACCCCATAAACCCAACTAGGGATCAGATCATGGGCATTAAAGCATACAAGTCTCTAGAGGATATAGGCAAGCCTGTAGACCTTGTAGTTGTTGTTGTTGATGTGCTTCAAACACCAGCGATAATGGAGCAGGCAGCAAAACTTGGCATCCATAACATCCTAATCATCTCTGGAGGAGGCAAGGAGTTGGGAGGGGAGAGGGCAGAGGCTGAGCGCAAGATAAAGGAACTTGCTGATAAGTATGATATGCGTGTCATAGGGCCAAACTGCATAGGTATGTTCAATGCAGAGAATAGGCTTGATGCTGCATTCCAAGGTCATGTAAGGATGATAAGACCACCATTGGGCCCTGTATCCTTCCTCACCCAGAGCGGTACAATAGGCATATCATTCATGGAGAGTGCTGAGTCATTTGGTATGAGTAAGATGATAAGTTATGGCAATAGGGCTGATGTGGATGAGGCTGATATGATATGGTACCTAGCGAATGATCCCAATACAAAGGTTATAGGACTCTACGTTGAGGGCTTTGGTGATGGTAGGAAGTTTGTTAACACAGCAAGGCGTGTGATAAGGGAGAAGGGCAAGCCAATAGTGATATGGAAGAGTGGTAGAACCAAGAGGGGTGCAAAGCAAGCAGTATCCCATACAGGCTCAATGGGAGGGAGTTATGAGGTAGTCAAGGGAGCATTGAAGCAGGCTGGTGTTATACTAGTTGATAGTTATCAGGAGCTTGTAGGGACGTTGAAGGCACTTGCATGGCAGCCAGCAGCAAAGGGTAACAGGGTAGCACTTGTATCTAATGGGATAGGACCTGTGATCTCTGCAGTTGATCACTTTGAGAGGCTAGGGTTAGAGGTTGCTCAGATAACAGATGCAACGCTCAAAGCATTCAAGGAGCACTATCCACCAACATTCGTTATAGGCAACCCAATGGATGTTACAGGTTCAGCAACATCTAGCGATTACAAGTTTGCAATAGAACGCTTCATGGAGGATCCAAACGTAGATATAATAATGCCTTGGTTCGTCTTCCAAGATGATCCACTGGATGAGAATATAGTGCAGGTTCTTGCAGAACTTAACAGGATGAGGAGGAAGCCTATACTTGCTGGTGCAATAGGAGGACCATATACAGCAAGGATGGTCAAGGAGATAGAGAAGGCTGGAATCCCTGTTTACAATGAGATACTGCCATGGGTCAAGGCTGCAAGTGCATTAGCAGAATGGGGAAGGTTAAGCAAGCAGTAGTAGATGATATATTTTCTTTATTATATCCTGTTTTTAATTTAGAGTTTCTTCTTTCTACATAAAATGTTAAATAGGATGCGTAAAAGGTTGATCATCTAGAACTAGTGTTCACTGTTGAGATAACTGGTGATGTTAGCAGTGCTATTAGAATATGGTAATGCATGTATATATATGCATGAAGGTATATTACTAGGCATATCCTATATTCAGGCATGGATGATTCAAGGTATGAGATGCTCCTGCAAAGGTTATACAGTAAGATACCAGCAAGGAGTGAGAAGGGTGCATTCAGGCTTGAGATACCACAACCAGATGTAGTATGGTCTGGGAATAGAACAATCTTGAGGAACTTCGATGACTATCCAAAGATACTACGCAGGGATCCAGAGAAGCTACTACTCTTCCTAGCAAAGGAGATAGGCACGTCAGCAAATATAGTAAATGAGAAGGCGTTCTTCGTTGGCAAGTGGGAGTCAACGATCTTCCACTCACTACTCCAGAAGTACATCAAGGAGTATGTTGTATGCCCTGTATGCAACTCACCAGATACAAGGGTTGAGAAGGTTAAGAGGCTTGTATTCCTTACATGTGAAGCATGTGGAGCGAGGTCACCTATAAAGGGCAAGTTCGTCTAGCAGATATGTACTACTCTAGAAGCATACAGTACCAAGGTTCACTGATGATAAATATATGCGATGCAGAACTCATAGGTAGCAGGATAAGGGAGGGTAACCTAGAGGTTGAGATAAGCAAGGATTACTTCCATGAGCGTATAGGGGAAGAGGATGCTATAGCACTGCTCAGATCATGCTCAATAGCAAACCTCGTTGGTAAGAGGATAGTAGCAAAGGCGTTGGAGATGAGGTTAGCATCACCACATAGCGTAAGATATATAAATGGGGTGCCATTCCTCATGCTCTTCAAGTTCGTGCATACATACTGACTAACTGTGATTGCCTTCCTAACAGTTGTCCATCTAATATCAAAAATCCAAAACTAGAAATAGATTATTGTATATATGATACGCATGGGTAAGAGAAAGGTCCTTAGTGAGGCTGAGCTTAAGGAGTTGGTGTTACCAGCAGAGGGTGAGATACTTGGCAGAGTTATAAAGATGCTTGGGAGCGACCATGTACTTGTGAAGTGTGTTGATAACAAGAATAGGATAGCAAGGATAAGGGGCAAGTTGAAGAGGAAGATATGGGTTAGGGATAATGATGTTGTGTTAGTAGCACCATGGGAGTTCAAGAGTGATGAGAGAGGAGATGTGGTATGGAGGTACACCCTTGCACAGGTTGACTGGCTCAAGGCAAATGGTTACCTCCCACAGGATTTTTAGTTTAGTAGTTATTGTATATGCTAGCATATGCATCATCGAGGTGTATCTTCATGAATTATTATAATAATAATAATGATAGAAGTGAGGAGAGGATAGATAAGAGAGTGCTAAGGGAACTTATTAGGATAGATAGGGAGCAGAGGAGCAGGGAGAAGGATGAGTCTCTAGTGAAGGTAAGGGAGGAGGTATTCGATACCAAGACCATGCTTACACTCTACAGCATCATGAACTCTGGCTACCTTGCATATCTCAATGGTGTAGTTGCAAGTGGGAAGGAGTCTAGAGTATACTGGGGGGTTGCAGAGGATGGGAGCAGTATAGCAGTTAAGATCTATCTTGTTGCTACAGCAGAGTTCAGACATAGGCTACAGTACATAGTTGGTGATCCTAGGTTCAAGAGGGTTAAGAGAGGTATACGTAACATAGTCATGCTCTGGGCAAGGAAGGAGTTCAAGAACCTTAGCAGGGCATACTCAAGTGGTGTAAGTGTACCAAAGCCCATATACGTTAAGGATAATGTACTCCTTATGGAGTTCATAGGCAGCAATGGCATGCCAGCACCAACCCTTAATCAGTGCAATGTATGCAAGGAGCATTATGATCAGGTTATAGATAACCTCATCAAACTATACAGGGATGCTAGACTTGTTCATGCAGATCTCTCAGAGTTCAACATCTTCCTCCATCATGGTGATAGGATTGTGATATTCGACTTTGGTTCTGCTGTTGATGTTAAGCATCCAAATGCTCAAGAGTTCCTTCTCAGGGATATAATGAATGTTAACAGGTTCTTCAGCAAGCAGGGTGTAGAGGTTCATGATATAAATTATCTACTCAGTATTATAAGGGATGATGGAGTTCAGGCAAGTAGTGAAGGTACCAAGGGATAGAATTGGTGTGCTTATAGGTAAGGATGGTATGGTGAAGGAGATGGTTGAGAAGAGATGCAATGTTAAACTCTACATAGATGGTGATGATGATGTAAGTGTAGCAATAGTGAGCAAGGATGATGCTACTTCTCCTACTTCTACTTCTGTTTCTACTTCTACTACTCCTGCTGAAGCTATAGACATTAAGGTATTCAAGGCTGTAGAGTTTGTAACAGCAATAGCAAGAGGCTTCTCACCAGATCGTGCAGTGAGGCTACTTAACGATGAGGAGTGTATGATAAACGTTATAAATCTAAAGGATCATGTTGGTAGATCACATAATGCATTGCAGAGGATCAAGGGCAGGATTATAGGCTCCAATGGGAAGGCTAGAAGGTTGATAGAGGAGTTGACAGGAGCATACATCTCAGTATATGGGCACTATGTTGCTATCATAGGCAAGGCTGAAGAGGTCAGGCTTGCAGGTGAGGCTGTTACTATGCTGATAAATGGTAGCATGCACTCAACAGTATACAACATGCTCCAGAAGGCTAGAAGGCGTGCAAAGATGGAGAGGCTCAAGTTATGGGAGGAGGGTGAAGAAGGTGTTGGTTATCTTGATGCTACTAGCAAGAGTGATGTTGGTAGTAGTAGTGGTGGTGATGATGAAGGATGAGCATATTTGCAGAGATAAGCCCATCTGAGTTCTTCTACAGGAATAGAGATCTAGCAGGATTCAGCAACCCAACAAGGGCAATATACATGACTGTAAGGGAGTTGGTAGAGAACTCTTTGGATGCATGTGACTCCTCAAGCATACTGCCTGAGATAAGTGTATCTATACGTGAGCAGAGCGATCTTCAAGGTATGCCAGACCCCAAACATTACACAGTAACGGTCAAGGATAATGGACCTGGAATAGAGCCAGAGTATGTACCTCTAGCATTTGGTAAGGTGCTCTATGGTACGAAGTTCACACTAAAGCAGAATAGAGGCATGTTTGGTTTAGGAGCAACCATGGCTATACTCTATGGTCAGATAACAACCAACAAACCAGCCGTGATAAGGACTGTAAGGGATGGGTATGCATATGAGTATGTTATGATGCTTGATATACAAAGGAACAAGCCTATAATATTGAGGAGGAACAGTGTTCAGGTTGATGATGCTGGAAGGGGGTTAGAGATAAGCATAACCCTACTTGGGGACTATTCTAAAGCACAACAGAAGGTCAGAGATTACATAGCACAGACAGCACTCATCACTCCATATGCAGATATAGTGCTTGAGGAGCCTAATGGGAGTAGCATATCATTCAAGAGGATAATGGATAAGATGCCTAACCCTCCAGTTGAGGTTAAGCCTCACCCAGCAGGTATAGATGTTGAGACCCTAAGGAGGCTTATACAGAGCGAGATAGGCTCCATAGCATTGCATGAGGTTAAGGATAGGTTCATCAAGGATGTGTTAAGATCAAGTGATAAAAGCATTGCTGATGCTGCAAGGGAGCGCTGGGATAGGCTATCTACTAGCATGAAGACTGCAGCATCACTGCTAGTCATGCTGAATATCAGCGTTGAGGATATGGATAAGGTTAGGATAGATAGGATAGATCCACTTGTAAATGAGATACACTACACAACACTGCTTGATGGTGAGTATAAGAGTGTTAAGATCAACGATCTTGAACCATTCAGATCCCATCTACTCTCCATAGCAATGGGTGATACACTCATCTCCTTCCTTGTAAAGAACTTCCAGAGGGTAGGGTTGAGCACAGCCAAGAGGTTCCTTGCATTTGCAGATATGGATGAAGGGAAGAGGATAGGCATGCTAAGCAATGAGGAGATAGTTAGACTTGCAGATGCAATGCAGAGATACGATGGCTTCCTCCCTCCAGATGCAACATGCCTCTCTCCAATAGGAGAGGAGGCACTAGAGGCAGGGATGAGGAGCATATTCAAGCCAGAGTTTGTAGCAGTTGTGCAGAGGCCTCCAAGTGCATACTCTGGCTTCCCATTCATAGTTGAGGTAGGGATAGCGTATGGAGGGAGTATAGAGGGTAAGGGGATAAGGCTCTACAGGTTTGCAAACAAGATACCCTTGCTTTATGATGAGGGGAGTGACGTCGCATGGAAGGTTATAGAGGAGATAGATTGGGCAAGGTACAAGGTTAAGGAGGATGAGATGCCAATAGCAATAGTAACTCACATATGCTCAACCAGGATACCATACAAGACTGTAGGTAAGGAGTACATAGCAGATAGGCCAGAGATAGAGTATGAGTTGAAGAACGCAATAAGGTTCCTTGCAAGGAGGCTATCGATATACCTTAGCAAGAAGGGTAGTATTGCAATGGCAAAGAAGAGGCTTGGTTTGTACTCAAGGTATATACCATTACTTGCAAGGTTTGTTACAGAGTTGAGTAGGGCTGAAAGGATGCCTAAATACAAAGTACTCTTGAGGCTAGGTGAACAGTATGAGCAGGAGATTACAAGTATGGGATTAGGAGCAGGGATGAGTGGAGAGGCTGGTGATGGAGGTGTAGATGGAGAGGTTAGTGGTATTGGTATTGGTAGTATGGAGAATGGTGGGGATAGGAGTGGTGTAGGGGGTGTAGAGGTAGAGGGAGATGGTCAGGGTAAAGGGAAAGAAGAAAGGTAAGGGAAAGGGAGAGGTAAAGAGTGGATACAAGGCTAAGGATAGGGATAAAGCCAAGGGTTATGATAAGAGTAGAGGTAGATATAGTAGAGAGAAAGGTAGGGTCAGGGGTAGAAGCAGAAGTATAAGTAAGGAACGCAACAGCAGTAGCAGCAGTAGTAGTAGCAGTAAGATGGTTAGCAGTAATAGCAATAGGATTACAGGTAGTGGGAAGATGATGAGGAGGGGGAAGAAGAAGGAGCAGATTTATAGAGAGAGGGTTGGATCGAAGGATACTGATGTTATAAAGGTTATGGGGAGTTACAGTTACAAGGGTGTAAGCAATAACAGTAGTAGGATCTCTATGAAGAGAGTTGAGGGGGAAGGGGTTGATGCAGGTAAGATGGATGTTAAAGATAAGGTTAAAGGTGATGTTAAGAAGGGGTCTGTTGCAGCAGAGGAGAGGAAGGCTAGTACTATAAGCAGCAACAGTAGCAACAGCAACAGTAGCAGGCTCAGCACTGGTACTGGTACTGGTATGAAGAGGAAAGATATAGAGTCGCAGAGGGAGAAGAGGAACAAGGTTAAGACCATGCTTGTAGAGTTGGGGAAGAAGATATACAGCGATCTTGACAATGGTATATTCCCAGAGGTGTATATACCAAGCAGATCTGTAGCAAACATAGTGTATGATAAGAGGTTGAGGCAGTACGTTCTAGGCGATGCAAAGATAGTAAGATCTGCAAAGAATATAAGGCATCTAAGATCCTTCACACAACTCATCTGGCTTGCATTCTTTGTTGATAAGTTGGTTAATGAAGGAAAGACTAGCACTCTAAGGGATGTGTACTACTCTGCCCAAGCATTCAATATAGACTTTGAGGATCAGGCAGAGTCTGATCACATAATAACAGATCTTGAAGCAGTACTCTCACTTGCAAGAGAAGACTTCAACATATACCCTGAGGAGAGGAGCAGTATATTTGGAGATCTAACGATAGAGTATACAGTGCCAGGGTATGAGGGGAAGAGGCTCAACCTATCAGACCATCCAGATGGTTACCTTATAGGCCCAAGTTTAAGCAGTGCAGAGTTTATAGATACTAGTGCAGAGATGGTCCTTGCTGTAGAGAAGGGAGGTATATTTACAAGGTTTGTAGAGGAGAATGTGCATAAGAGGTTCAAGGCAATAATAGTTGATACTGCTGGCCAAGCACCAAGATCAACAAGGTACTTGCTTATGAGGCTCAACAGAGAGCTCAACCTCCCTGTATACATCCTTACAGATGGGGATGTGTATGGAGAGCATATAGCAATGGTGATAAAGTCTGGTTCAGCAAATGCAGCACACCTTAGAGAACTCACAGTACCAGATGCAAAGTGGATAGGAGTATGGGCTAGTGATATCCAGAAGTATAGACTTCCAACAGATCCTATGACTGAGCAGGATGTGAAGAGATGTCATGAACTCAAGCAAGATCCTAGATATCAGTCTGATATATGGAGGAGTGAACTAGAACTCTTCCTTAAGATGAGGAGGAAGAGCGAGTTGGAGGCATTTGCAAAGTATGGCTTGACTAAGATAACTGATGACTATCTGCCAGAGAAGCTTGAGATGGCAAAGAGTTTATAGCAATGGTGTTAGCGTTGTTCCTTCTATCTCTATAGGGTAAATAAAACCATCATTATATACCTGAACTCTAACTAGCAGTCACCGTTGATCAATAAATCGATCACATCAACTTCTTTATCTTAAGAGTTAGTATACCATTCCTGTACCTGAACTCAGCTATTCCCATATCCTCGCTCACATCCAACGGTATAGATTTGGTGAAGTTCTGCCCTCCATTTATGTAGAGTATACCATTAACAAGCCTAGCATTAACCTCCTCCTCAGGCCCTGGAACCTCGGCAACGAATATTATCTCACTCTCTCCCTTGATGAGATCGTACACCCAATCCTTATGCTGCTCCATCTTATGCATGACAGGTTTAACCTCCTCCACCTTGAATATCCTCCTAAGGTGTATGGTCCAGTATACTATGAATCCAGATGCTGCTATGAGCATTATGAACCCAGCATATCCATTATCTATCCTAGTAAGTATTGCATACATAGCACCAAAGAAGAGCAATGCTAGCAGTACTATTATGAACCCAGCATTCTTATCGTATGCTGGAGGCCTATACCTTGATAATCTACGCATGTATTGAGCTTACCTTATTATATATAAAAATCTTTTACTTGATATAGGCTTATATGAGAACATCAATCCTTGCATCAACAACTAACCAGTCATACCAGCATATATGTTATAGCATTATAATCATGGCATATCTTTGCTGATGAGATGAGCCCTATATATCACTACGTATACCTGCCATAGACTATGCTAAACTCAACATTGTTATCAGGATTGCCTCCTATCTCTTCAAACCTTATAATTATTGATCCAGATTCATAGTATTTGATATCGCTACCCTCTCAGAGTAGTCAAGGGATCTGTATATCTCTTCTATTCTGGTAGAGGAGAAATAGTAGTTGAGGAGATGCTGCTTTACAGTACCGCTTATAAAGTAGTTTATGAACATTATACTCTCTAGTTATAACAGATGGTTCCCATATACCAACATGTTACCTCCTATCGTATGTTACAGTCATTATAGTAGTAGGGAAGGTAACCTTGTTGCCATTAGCACCATGCGGATTATCGGAGATTGGTTGCTCAATAACCACAACCAGATCATCCATGGATGTAAAATATGCAAATCAAGTCTTCTCAAACTTGTATACCAACTCTCCTCTACCTATCAAACCGCTATTGAATATCCCATCTGGAACCTAATCTGTCAGTAACACCTTCATGCCTACTAACACCTTTGTAAGTGTTGTATCGTATCGTTGTTAACCCATGTTACTGTACCCAATCCTGATCTTGAGATTTGATGATATACCATTCTATAGGCCTAGGGAACTAGATCGAATGATTGATCGCTAGCCCGTTAAGTACTATCTTCTCCTCGCCATATACAACTGGTATAGATATTATTGTTATTATAATTATAATAACAGCCATAACTTAGTATACTGTTATTTTGATCGTTCATCCATAATTTATAATAATTATCCATATTAGCATAGACGATTTATAAGGTATAAGATATGCTCTTGATCCAACCTTGCTGATAGAATCAATAGTTCCAACTCATCCACCATCATCTAGCATGTTATATATTCCCCTCTCCATAATCAGCCTATATGAGCAAGGTTTCAAGGTTCGGGATATATGCAAAGGGTACCATAGTTGCATTGGTGATGGGTATACCTGCTGTAGCATCGTTTGTTGTAACATGGAGGATTACTAGCAACACGCTTACAGCAGTTATAGTTAGTATAGTGGTATACTTTATAGCCATGGGGTTTGCATTCAAGATAGCAAAGAGACTTGCCAAAGAATAAATGATAATGATAGTAAAGCAAGACGATAATAATTCTACTCAATAATCTCATCCAATATAATCAATATTACATCATCTTAATTAATCATCAATCTACCTATCTACCTGCCCTCCCATCTCTTGAACAGGTTATGCTCTATCCCAAACTGGTCAAGTACCTTCCCAACTATATGGTTTATCAAATCATCTATGCTCTTTGGTCTATGGTAGAATCCAGGCATGGCAGGGAGTATTATTACTCCTAGCCTAGCAAGTTTGAGCATATGCTCAATATGCACTGCTGTAAGAGGAGTCTCTCTAGGTACTAGCACTAACCTTCTAGACTCCTTCATTGCTACCATGGCTGCCCTTGTTATAAGCGTATCATCCAAGCCTAGGGCTATACTTGCTAGAGTCTTCATGCTGCATGGTATGATTACAGTACCATCAAGCTTGAATGATCCACTCGATGGCCTTGCTGCTAGATCCTCATTGCTGTATGTGTAATCTGCTAGAGCCTTAACCTTCTCAACACTGAGATCTGTCTCAAGCCTTATGCACTCCTCAGCCCATCTGCTGATTATAAGATGGGTCTCAACGTTAAGAGCCTTCAATGTCTCAAGCAGCCTTATCCCGTATATTGCGCCAGAACCCCCACTCATGCATGTTAGTATGCGCATGCATATACTCTGCATACTCCTGCTTTATTCATTTGCTCTTTCTCAGGTTAACCTTTATAATCCAAACCATGTAAGCATTTATGGTTAGATGTATGTATAGTTGGAGGATGGATGAATAGATATGGTATCTATGGAGCAGGTAGAGAATGATATGGCTAGGGAGTTGATGGTTAGCATGGATGTGATCAAGGTATACATGCTGCTCATAAGGAAGGGTATGCTTAATGCTAGGGAGATTGCAGATGAGTTGAAGATTGATATTAGCAAGGTTAATGATGCACTATCCAACCTTTTGAGGGATGGGGCATGTATAGAGATCAATGGGAGGTATGAGGCACTCAACCCTAGATTTGCAGTAACAAACATGTACAGGATGCTATGCTTGAGGATGAATAGAGAGGTTAAGAGGAATGAGAGGATAGATGGTATAGCAAGCATACTTGAGAAGGTGTATGATGATGCAAGGAGGTGATTATTATGAATGCTCAATGTATGCATAGCAATGTATACTATGGTGTGGTTAACATAAAGCATAGGAACAGGATAATTGGGGCAATAGATGTGTGGAGATGTGTAAAGTGCAAGAGATTATTCGCTGAGGAGAAGAGGCTTGGCATACTAGATATATCATCAGAGATAGGGATGCCAAGTATAAGTGATGAGGAGTCATGGTTCCTCTTAACATGTAAGTTGAGATCGGAATGGGCATTGGTGAAGGTGAATAATAATGGCTCTTCTACAATAGAGCATGAGTGTATAGATGGTAATGTGAAGTTACAAGTAAGGGATTTCAAGATAGATGATGATCATAAACTCTTCGCTATAAGCGAACTGATAAATAAGGAGGTTGAGCTTGAATGAATGTTGCCTATGATAACGATAATAGTGTTAATATCAGTAATAAGAGAAGAGATGAGAGAATAACAGATGATAGAGAGAAGTATGATAGATATGATGGTCTTAAGGTTTATGTTACAGGTGTAGATGCAAGTGATGTAACAAGTAGGTTGAATGGCTACTTTACACTTGATGGGGCTAAGATAAGGTTTCAAGGTATAGCATTTGGGAGGATAGGAGGCCATAACATACATGTTAAGATAAGCAAGAGAGCAGAGGCAATGCTTAAGAGGATGGGTTATGATCCAGAGCATGTATTGGTTGCAGTGCAGATGAAGATGATTGAAGGAGATATAACAATAGAAGAGCGTGAGATGAAAGAGTAATTCAGTAACTATAACCTTGATACATTTTATAAAAGCTTCTAGTTCTCTACCGGGGATTGTCAAGATAATATGGTATCATTGAATTGCTAAATAGATATAAGAGGTTGGGTATTCTTCTAAAGAAAGAAGGAGATGATTGTGCTAACATATCTACTATTAGTAATAAAATAGGTTTAGGCATTCCAAAACTAGGCAGATAATTAACAATAGTATATACTAGCAAGATTACTCCTAAAGATGAACTATTTATTAATCAATCATCATGATAATCCTTTTAACTTGATCTCCAGATTGTATATCTATGAATACTAGTGTTAGATCTGTTATAAATGATGGATGATCTTAGTAGAAAGTTATTGTTATATGTAGAATGCTAAGAAGCCTACTCTTCCTTCAACCTTGCAAAACCATTCATGACTCTATATATGCTATTCCTCTACCTCTAGCAATGCTCACTCTAAGCCTAGCATTAATGCATCTACTAATACATACCATGCCTTATCTACCAGTATTAATGGTTTATCCTCAGAGTACTTGAGTATCTGCTTGAATATCTCTGCGTCTAATGAGCTTAGTGTATGATACCGTTAAAGCAAGTATATCTTTTGCATCGACATCTCTAGCATAATACATAGACGTGATCACCATTAAGCTTTGTCTTGCTTATCTACTGCAATCATCCAATATACTTCTTCTCATGCTCCTCTAATATGCTCTTAATGATAAGCCAGAATAGTGTATATGTGCATCAGCAAGAACCGTATCCTCTAAAGTACCTTATTCCTCTTGAATATATGAGACTTCTAATAATATAGTTTAATCTATTCGTGAGGTTAATTAGAAGAAACTGCATAAAATGTTATCTTGACAATCCCCTTATTATCTAAGGTTTTGTTTATTAATAAGATATTCTTCTTTATATATAATGAAGAGGGCTAAGGTATTTGTAGAAGGTATGGTACAGGGTGTTGGTTATAGATATAATGTTAAACATATTGCCATGAAGTATAGGGTCAAAGGCTTTGTTAAGAATCTCGATGATGATAGGATATAGATAGTTGCTGAGGGAGAAGATGAGAAGATAAGCAAATTTCTAGAAGAGGTAATGATAAGGAAGGAGCCTATATACGTTGAGGATATGCAAGTTACATATGAAGAGCCAACGGAAGAGTTCAAGACCTTCAAGATAATAACTGGTTCTCTAGAGGAAGAGATGACCAAAGGATTCAGTACTGGAGCATTGTACTTCAATGCGATGCTTGCTAAGTAGGATCAGACACTGGAGAAACTTGATGAGGTAATGCATAAGTTGGATGATGCAAAGACAGGCATAATAAATGAGATACAGATCATCAGGAAGGATATAAGGAGCGTGTTGGATGAGAGGCTTGGTAGGATAGAAGAGGATATAGCAAAGATAAAGACTAGGTATGGTATGATAAGAAGTAATCCTATAGAATATAACAAATCCTCTATTTATATACCCCCTTCTACGTAATAATACTGTATATTGAAGGAGTGTGTTGGTGAGCTTAAAGATAAGGTAAGCACGTTAGAAGAGAGGTTTAATGGTCTAGAAGGAGCACTTTTACTATGGATTTGACCAAGTTGGTCGATTTGCTGGTGTAACTCTAGAAGAGCTTGTAAGAGGCATAATGACAAAGAACATGCAAAAGAGTGGAGAGTCCAGATAAGGCTATAACCTCTATTATATTAGATGATGAGATAGACCTCTTCTGTGACGAGCCATTGATAGTTGGTGAAGTTATGCTGATAGTGTTGAGAAGGTTGATAAGCTATTAAAGAAGGTGGACATTGTGAGGAATAAATATGGAAGGGAACCAATGAGGAAGATACTTATAATAAGCTCTGTGAAGAAAGAGATAGCAGATCTTATAACAGATAAGGCTAGGAAGAGTTGTATAGAACTTGGAAGAGAAATGATAACTATGCATAATAATGATGACTATATTAGGAGAAACTTCCATTGAATTCTATTTTAATATATTATGCTGAATACTCTTGCTACATGACGCTCAAGAAAGAACTCTTCGAGACGAGATTTATCAAGATAACGTTCCTCATCTTGAATTCTTTTGTTAGCGTGTTTATACTGTACTCATCTTAATTTCATTCAAATGAATCGGATCATCCTATAAGGATGACTAGGGATGTGATACAAAAGAAGATAACTTTGCAAACACATACTAACATTAGAAGCTCCTAAAACAGATTCAATACTTGAGCCACAAGAAAGAGGATGTAGGTGTGTTAAGAATCTTTGGCTTAGACTATGGGCAAGTAGCTAGAGAATGGTGTAGAGAGGGAGAATGGATTGTATAGATAGAATCTTTATTCTGCAAAGGTGAAGGTTTAAAGAAAGCAGAGATAGCATTATACAGCTTCTTCAGATCTATATAGTCTTCAACACAGAGGTCAGGCTTGACCTGGAACTGTATTATAGAATTTGTTGGCTATAGCGATAAATTACAATATCACTTCATTATTTATATATAGTTAACTTGTGATGATGCTCTCTATCTATACACTATTCTCTTAAAATAAACTCGTCTATGCCAGAGAGGATGAACTCTATGGCTATCCCTGCTATCAGTATAGCCATAACTCTAGATACTATAAGAGAGCCTAGGTTACCAAGCAGTCTATTTATCCTATCCATGAATGAGAATGTTAGCATGGTTAAAGCTAACGCTATTACTACTGAAAGCATGGTTACAGGCATACCATACCTCTCAAGCGAGATTATAGTAGTGGTTATTGCTCCAGGCCCAACTAGCAATGGGAAGGCTAGAGGCACTGCTCCAATACTTATATCGTTACCCTTCAACTCCCAGCCCTTTAGCAGTAACTCGAATGAGAGGAGGAGTAGTAGCAATCCTCCCGCTATACTGAAGCTTGCTAGTGATATACCGAATACATCTAGGATGTAGTGCCCCGCTATAGCAAAAGCAAGTAATAGACCAGATGCTGTATATATGGTGCTTCTAATTACCCTTCTACTCTGCTCTCTGCTTAGATTAGAGGTTAACGATGCTATCAATGGCACTAGCCCTATAGGATCCATGACTATGAAGAGCGATATACTTGCCCTTATCAATTCATCAGCATTTATGTTGAGTTCATTCATACATAACCAGCAAGACATACGTAGTTTAAACCTTGATAGTTGCTAGCTTTAGATATAGCATGTAAATAAATAATAAGCATGTAAAGATAAATCAATCCCTTACATGTGTAAAGAATAAAGAGTTGGTATGTAGGATAGTTTATAGCCTAATATCAGTTAAACTCTTTTATGTAGCCTTACAACTATAATAGCAGTATATACTCTACTCATCTTTCTGCTTCTTCACTAAATATAATAACGTAGCACTGTTGTATATACCCTCTATCTGAGATCGATCAGTCTATAATAGCCCTTAGCATTGAAGTTACAGCATCTGTAACCATCTCGCTAGCATTCTGTAGTATTATCCCAACCATGAGTATTATACCAGCAAGACCTACTCCTATCGCTATGTTACCATTCTTTAACTCCTCGAACTGGTTCAGACCCTTCCTTCTAGTCAGTTCGTTGAATATACCTATTATTACAAACTGTGTGAAGACTGCTATGAGTATGTTAGTTCCTAGTTGTATAACTGCTAGTACTACAGCACTTGCTATCCTTCCAGATAGGAACTCTGTAGTTATTATGGGTATTGCCTTAAGTGTAACAAGTCCTATGATCACTGCAACTGCTGCAAGCGTAACACCAACTGCAACATTCCCCTTCTTGAGTTCAGCAACCTCATCTATATTCCTTGTAAGTTTTGTGAATGCATTGAGTCCTATATATACTGAGATTATGGCTATGAATGCTGATAGTGCTGTGTATACTATGCTTCCAAATAGGTTTATTGCCTCCTCCATATCCTATCCCCTCCATCTACAGGCTCTCCCTACTGAATCCAGCCTGCTCATAACATCATTACAATAAATGCAATATATTAGAGTGGCTAAACTTTAACTCTTATAATTCATGTTAGAATATTATTATTAACTATCCCAGCTTATCTATGCTTCTTATAGTTGATAACAGTCATGTAAGGACAGATTTTTATTATGGATGGTGCAAATAATGGGAAGATGCAGGAGGAGAGATATGCTATAGATGAGAGGCGACAGGTTGTGGATAAGATACTTAACGCATTGGCAGATAAGTACAATAGGCTTATACTAACATCTACAATAGATGAGCCCAAATCAGCATTGCAGATAAGCAAGGAGCATGGTATACCTGCAAGCACTGTATACAGGAAGTTGCATATGCTTGAGAAGGATGGGCTCATAAAGGTTGATGGCTCTGTTATAGATAATGGGAAGAGGTACTATCTCTACAAGAGTAATATAAAGGCTATAAACATAATATTCACAATGAATACACTGAAGGTTGATGTTATACTCAACAAGGATATGAAGAGAAGTGCTTACTGGTAGTAGTAGTTGGTTGTAGCAGTGGTATAGTTGTATCAGGATAATGAATCAGCAGATCTGAGTAAACATAATAATAATGGTCATACGCTCTGGCTTGATTTTAAATGTTATAGATTCTATAATATAAACGCAGTTAGAAAAAGCTACAAAATAGTATCTACTTATTCATTCATTCGTCCCCATCCTTCCAGAACTTACCTCTGTAGAATGCTGTGAATGGGCAACCATAGCATGCTCCTCCATTATCTATGTAGTATTCACATCTATTGCATGGTGCATCGCTACATGGAAGATCATACTGCTTACTCCTTCTCATCTTCTCATCTTCTTCTCCATAATCATCCATGGCTGTTTCATGTGTTATGATGCCTATGCTCTTCTGCAGGTTGGTTATCCTCCTAGCAACTATGCTTGTAATATTGGAAGCCCTCCTTATATGCTTGGTGATGCAGTACTCCAACTGCTTATCCTCTCCAACCATGATCATCTCAACCCTGTTGCTCTCATCTGTAAAACCAAAGATGCTTACAACACATGGACAATGCTTGAACTTCTCAACAACAACATCCGCATGCTCAGTATAAGCATCTACGCTCATCAACTCTAGCCCAAGGTTTGATGGGTTGATTATCATACAGCCTTTGCTTATAATCCCCATCTCTCTCAGCCTGCTAAGCCTTGTAGATATTGCTGCTTGTGTGAGCCCAACCCTCTCTGCAAGTTTCATCTGTGTTATCTGTGGATTCTTGTATATTATGCTCATTATCTTCCTATCTATCTCATCCAGTTTACCAAATCTACCCATAAAGCTAGTTAATAAATTATAATATATAAATCTACAATCAATACTTATAAATTATAAAAATAAGATTAGGTATAGAGAAGCTTTCTTCTACTCAAGAGCGTATCTAAGCAGCATACAACGTTACCAGCAAGACTCTCTATATCATCATCCTTTGCTAATGCATAAACATCATCAAGAGCAAGCATGGGCTCTACCACAAGCCTGCCTTCAGATGCATATATAGTTGGTATATATCCTGTTAGCCTATAGAGGGTATCTGCCTTACTCTTAAGATCAACACCATGCTTGTAGAAGATCTCAACACTCAACTTTGGTCTATGGTCTGGATGGAGCAAGCCATGTATCATCACATCAAGCACAAACCTTAGATCTGTGTGGGGGAAGAGCATCTTGAGTGAGAGTATGAAATCGCTGAACTGATCAACTATGCTATCTAATCTTGCTTCCACTACCATACTGGATAATATGTACAAGGAGTATAAAAATTATCTATTTATGTTTTATATATTATAATAAGGTGTAGTGTGTGATGTTGACTATAAAAATAATGAATTACTATATTCTTAATATTAAAAAACGTATACTTGGTTTATAAGGAAGGTTAGATGTACAATACTCATGAGATATGAGAAGAAGGGATACAGGTTGAGGAGGTATTATGATGTAAAGGATGAGGAGAGGGTTGTTATGGTAACAAATATCATGATAGGAGGTACTGTTGTTGCTCTAGTACTTTCACTACCTACAGTAGCTATACTCTTAACCATATACCATATAAGCAATGATGTTATGCTAGCAGCACTTGCCTCCATTGCAGTACACTATGCTATACTGATATTGTTGGTGGAGAGGATAAGCATGAAGATATACTCCATGCTTAATGGAGATGGTTAAAGGGAAGAGGGAGGGAAGGAGTAGTAAGAGGAAAGGGAGAGAAGGGATGCGTGATGAACTCCTAATAAGGAGAGTATAGGTATAACTTGTATGGGTCTCTAGTTACAGGATCTATGAAGCCCCATCTGTACGTGTTAACACTGAACTCCACAAACCTACTCTGCATATCCTGCTCAAGCATAGCATAAGCATCCTGCCCAACTATCAACTGCCTTGCTCCTGCAATAGATGTTATCTTTGATGCCATGCTTACAGCAGGACCAATTATATCAACATAAGACTCCTCATTACTCTTCCCATATATCATGATGAGGTTCTGTCCAAAGTCTATACCTATCTTAGTGTATATGCTTGGATAACCCATCTCTGTTAGTGCTGGGTTTAAAGCATCATTAACTATGCTCATCATGCTTACTGCACACTTCACTGCTGTAGTGCATGCTGCTGTTGGATTATACTCAGCAGGGAAGAATGAGAGTACAGCATCCCCTACATACTTGAGTACATATCCTCCATGACCTATAACCAGTAGGGCCATCTCCTGCGAGAATACCTGTATTATAGTTGCAAGGATCTTGCTTGGGAGTTCAAGGCTCAGCCTAGTTGACTCTGCTATATCTGCTATTAGCACAGCCATCCTTAGCCTCTCATTTATATGCCTCCTTAGGAAGCGCTCTGACAACTTGAATGGTGCCTCTATCTGAGGTCCCAACCTTACTGTACGCATCACTCTAGCCTTTATGTTTGCTATTGCTTCACTCCTAACTGGCATAGGGATATCTGAACTTGTCAATACAATCTATAGAATGAATAAGGTTAATAAATATTATAATGATCTTTGGCTAATAATCTATAACCAGTCCTTACCATATATGGGAATTAACCAAAGTGTTATAACCTTCTTGCTAGTAAATTATATCATGAGCATGTTGATGAAGAGGGTAACTGAGATAATGAGCGAAGGCCCTGTGGATGTTGTTGAGAAGGGGCTTAATGTATTCTATGCAGCAAATGTTATGAGGGAGAGGGCAAGAGGGAGCCTTGTTGTTGTGGATGATGGGAAGCCAGTAGGTATAGTAACAGAGAGAGATATAGTAAGGAGGGTTGTTGCTGAGGGAAGGAGTCCAAGTGCAACAAAGGTTGGGGATATAATGTCTACTCCATTGATAAGCGTTGGGCCAGAGGCTACAGTTGCTGCTGCAGTAAGGATAATGTACGAGAATGGAATAAGAAGATTGCCAGTTGTAGAGAATGATAGAGTTGTAGGGATGCTTACAGTAACTGACCTTGCTAGAGCAATGTATAGGGAGAGGGAGAAGAGGGATGAGATACTTGCTGCAATGGCAAGGTTCAGAGAGTTAGAAGAACTAGCAAAGAAATGAATAATGAAGTGATAAATAAATAAATAAAAATTGTTTATTTCTTGTTATATTATTTACTAGTGCTTAGAACCTCTTCTGTCTCAGTATCCTATAACCTGTCAGTGCTGCTAGTGGTGCAGTAACTGCTGTTATAGCACCTAATATGCTCTCAGGAACAACCATGAATGTTACGCCGAACTCATAGATGAATGTCTTGCCAGGTTGTGTATCTACCACTACTGCCCAATCTCCTACTTTGTTGAATCCTGAGGCTAAACCAAAGTCACCTGCCTGTAAGTATAGACAGTTATTGCCTGCAGATGGTAAGGTTATAGGTAGCGATGGTGAGCCAATGTAGTTATAGAATGTATTATCAGGATCTATAAGCTTGATATCAGTTATCTGCCTTGTTGTTGATACAATACATACATAGATATCGCCCTGAGAACCAAGTGAGTATGGTGTGTTTAATGCAGCTATACCATCTACACTAACCCCTGGAGGTAAAGGAACTAGGGTTGCTGCATAGGCCTTATTTATGTTCTGTGATGTTATTGCTCCTACTACTGCTATTGCCATTACAATATACGCAATCTTCTGCATTGGAGTATTATCTGATATGAAATATTTAATAACGCATGTAATATAAGAGATATAATGGGAGTTATATAATAATTCTAGAAGATAAACCTATCCAGTATATAATCATGTTACCATTAATATGGATGATTTACATGAAGATCTTTGCTACTTAAATTCTAAATGAACCTATCATCCATCTCATATAATCATGTAAATATCATTTATGATTGTGACTCTTATTGCAATTATAGAAAATGATCTATCATTCCAACTATATTATTGGTTATCAATAATAAGAATCGAACTAAAATTTAAATACATGAAACGCTAATAATATAGCGTAGGGTGGTATGGTATGAATGAGGGTATGATGTATACGCAATGGGATTTGAATGCTGCTCCAGTGATAGCAGCGCTGTTATCATCTGTCTCTATGGGAAGTAGGAGGGGTTAACATATGACCTACTTACCTGTTGTTACTATAATAATAGATACAGAAGCAACAGTTACCATACCACCCTACATGGAGAGGGGTGTGTGATGTCAATTGCATCCATATCTGTTAAGGATGTAATGAGTAAGAATGTGAAGAAGATAAACATGCATGCAAGTGTAAAGGATGCGATGATGCTAATGACATCATCATGGATAAGTAGTGTTGTAGTTATAAACAGCAACGATGAGCCTGTAGGTATATTCACTGAGAAGGATGCTATAAGGGTAATAACATGGAATGAGAATGCGTTGAATGCTAGGCTATATACGGTAATGAGTTCGCCAGTGGTAACTGTAGAAAGCACAACCTCGCTTGAGAATGCACTGAATATCATGGTTGAGAGAGGTATAAATCATCTACCAGTTGTACATGAAGGTGAGATGGTTGGAATGATAACAAGCAGGGATATTGTAAGGTTCGTAACGAAGAACAGGTTACTTGCGCCAGAGGTAATAACCGAGGGCAGGGTTGAGATGGGTAGGGTTCATGATATAAGCAAGTATATGAAGGACCTTGGAATAATCAGCAAGGTTAACATATAGTTGATGGGAAGGATTGAGAAAGTGAACCCCTCTCCATTTTTTATTGCTACTGTAAAGAGAACATAAAGGCTCTTATGATGAATAAGACTATATGTTATTAGTTAGTAATTCACTGTATGAGGAAGATACTTGTGGCAATAGATGGCTCGGAGCAGTCATTCAAGGCTGCCAGATATGCTATAGATATGATTAAGAGGATAGGTAGCGATGCATCTATCATACTACTTCACGTTGTAAGCATTCCTCAATTCCCCCACCATCTAGGCTCACTGGATGAGTACTACATGAAGATAACAAGGGAGGTGGATGATTGGTTCAACACAATATCGAGTTGGGATGAGAGCAAGGGTATAAATATAAGTAGGAAGGTTATCCATAGCCATACATCTATAGTAGAGGCTATAGTTGAGTATGCAGAGGAGGAGGGTGTTGATCTGATAGTTATAGGTACAAGGGGTAGATCTAGGTTCATTAGAGCACTACTAGGTAGTGTTGCTCAGGGTGTTGTCACATACGCTAGATGTCCAGTACTCGTTGTTAGATGAGATGGTATTGGTTAATTAAGGTATTCTTCCACAAACTATATATGCTAAGTTATCCCCTAAAGCTCAATGAGGATCATAGCAATAGCAAGCATAATAATGGTACTCTTGTCAGCAACTATAATTGCTATACCCAACTCTTATGCCCAGCAGACTCCTACCACACCTACTACTCCTACACCATTCCAGATACCAGAGTTAAGGGAGGATATAAAGATCCTCACTATTACAGGAAGGGATGCTCAAGGCAATACTGTTAGCATGGAACTTATCCTGAGTAGAGGTACTATGATGATGGCTAGAGCAAGTATGATGATGGATCCAACTATGATGTTTGGTATGCCAATGATGATGCAGATGATGGCACAGATGCAGATGCAGATGGGTATGGGCCAAGGAATGGGTGGTATGGGTATGGGTGGTATGGGTGGTATGGCACAAAATATGGTGCAGATACAGCAGCAGATGAATGCTTGGATGAGGAGCCATTACATAGTGCAAGGAGGTTCAATAACCATAGGAGATAGCACGTATATGATAGAGGCAGGGAATGCAAGGATAAGCGATGATGGTAGGATATTCGTTAATGCAGTTATAGACCAAGGACTGAACAGGAATGGCAAGGTTATAGCATGGGGTATCCTAGGCAGTGATGATGGGCTCAAGGGCAGGATACTCCTCTGGGAGGCTAGGACATTATTGCATAGTGTAAAGTTCACTGCAAAGGGCAGCGTAGAGGATGCATTATAACACATGTATTTCACTCCAACACATATTTATTTTGTTTTTATTTGATTTGATTTGTAAATCAAGAGAATACAAGTATCTTCAGTAGTGTTGCTATTATCATAGCAGGTAAGAGTATCCTTACAAGATCAAGCATCCTTGAGGGTATCCTTATCCTTGAATTCATGTTAACCTGCTCCATTATCTCATCCCTGTTCATGAACCATGCTACTGCTACTGCCATGAGTGTAGCAGATACTGCTAATGCTATAGTACCAAAGATCCAATCAAATACATCAAGCGCTGGCATGCTAGAGATGCTTAGATGCACTGGACTGTAACTCAACGCTGATGGTATACCCAATGCTAGGGAGAGCATTGTTATGACCATTGTTGCTCTAGCCTTACTGAACTTGAAGGTATCCTCAAGTGCAGATACAGGGATTTGTAGCATGGATATGGATGAGGTTATCCCTGCTATGAATAAGAGGAGGAAGAACATTATGCCCAGCAGGTAGCCATACTCCATCCCTGCTATTATCTTAGGCATTGCTATGAATACAAGTGCTGTGCCCTGAACATCATCAAGCCCATTTGCAAAGACCATTGTGAATACCATTAGACCAGAGAGGAATGCTACTACAAGTACAGAGCATACTATGATTAGGGATGTTACAACTACACCTTGCTTCTGCTCCCTAACATAACTTGCATATGTTACAAGCACACCAAGCCCTATAGAGAGGGAGAAGAATGCTTGTCCTATGGCAGATGACCATACGTGAGGATCTAACAGTCTATTGCTCTCTGGCTCAGTGTAGTACTTTAGCCCTAGACCATCCCCATCCATGCTTAAGCCTATGAGTGCTAGAGGTATGAGCATTGCAAAGAGCATTATCACACCATACTTGTTGAACCTCTCAACACCAGCCCTCAACCCACTCCTAACTATGGTATAGTTGATAGCAACTACTGCTAGATAAGATGCTAAAGGGTACCATGTATCTATGAACTCCTCAAACCCTTGATATCTGTTGAGGATACTCATTACAAGGTATGCAAGTATCCATCCAAGCACAACCATGTAGTAACTTAGTACTGCAACTGTAACACCTATCATGAATAAGCCTATGAACCTGAACCTATGCCTTATCATGGATAGTGCTGAGACTATGGATGTTCTGTAACGCATGCCTAGTGCAAACTCAAGTACCATGAATGCTAGACCAAATGTGAAGAGCACTATTATGTATACTAGCAGGAAGGATGCTCCTCCATTTGTACTTACCATGTAGGGGAAGCGCCATATGCTACCTATACCAACTGCAGAGCCTATGGTAGTTAGTATGAATCCTGTGTAAGAGCCCCATGTCTCCCTTTCCCTTCCTACCCTCTCCATATCCCTTACTTCTCTTAATTAATGATCATCTAACCATCTGTCCATCCACTCACCCATCCATCATCTCTCAACATCGATCAATAGATCGCCAATCAATAAATCCATCATCCACATCCATCTATCCATCTATCCATACCACACCCATCATTTAACATTGATTTATGCTACATACTTGCCATATCACTTGCTATCCTCTCACTTGCATCCACAAGCCTCCTTATATCTATGCTATCATGCTCAATACTTATTGCCCCAAGTTTGTTTGGTAGGAAGAAGATATCATACATGCTCAAGAGTGCAAAGTGGTAGAGCCTCTGCATTCTAAGATCACATTGAACAGCATCCCTTGCACTCCTAACATCCTCAACCCCATCCTTAAGGAAGTGTGTTAGGAAGAGTGAGCCCATACCAGTGCTCTTAACCCTTATACCATGATCTACCATTACCCTATCTATACCCCTTCTAACCTCATCCCCAAGCATCTCCAGCCTCTCATAGATATCTCTATTACTTGCTAGATACTCAAGTACAGCAGCACCTGCAGACATGCTCAATGGGTTCTCTGAATACGTGCCTCCTCCAATACTTACCCTATCCCACTTCCCCTTACCTCTAACATCTGCAAGGTTCATAACCTCCTTGAGTCCACATACAACTCCTATAGGAAGCCCTCCCCCTGCTATCTTGCCAAGGGTGAATAGATCTGGCTCTAGGGAGTAGATCTGTTGTGCCCCATGCAGTGATAGCCTGAACCCTGTTACTATCTCATCCAAGATGAATAGTGCACTACTCTTCCTTGCATACTCTTGAAGTACATGAAGATACTCCTTATCAGCAGGGATGCATCCTGCCCCTCCAAGCAATGGTTCAACTATTATACAGGCTAGATCATCCTTAACCTTGTTTAGTATGCTTATTGATGACTCTACATCGTTGAATGGGAGTGCAACTAAATACCTCATCTCCTCCTCAAGCATTCCTTTACCCTCAGGCTCATCGAATGGGTAGTTAACAGAGTGCATCAGATCTGTATTAAAGCCATGCCATCCTCCCTCTATCTTTGCTACTATCCTCTTTCCTGTATATGCCCTTGCTAGCCTAACAGCATACATTGTTGCCTCAGATCCTGTACTTACGAATCTTAGCATCTCTGCCCTTGGCATGAGCCTGTTTATGATCTCTGCAAGCCTTAGTGCATGCTCATTAACAGTACCAAATATGGTACCCTCTACAACCCTCTCCCTCAATACATCAACAACAACCTTTGGTGCATGCCCAAGTATGAGGCTCCAGTGCCCCATCCAGTAGTCTGTGTAAGCATTGCCATCAACATCATATATGTACTTGCCAGATGCCATCCTAGCAAAGAAAGGATAGGGCTCAAAGTACCTTATATTGTGGCTAGTGCCAGATGGGAGCAGGGATGATGCATGCATGAAGAGTTGCCTTGATCTACCAGTCTTAGCCTCATAATGCTTTATGTACTTGCTCATCAACTCATCTGCTTGCTGCTCCTGCACACCTCTACTATGATTGTACAATTAATAACTCTTGTTCTATCTGGAATGTATGCAGTTTAACTAATATATTAGGAGGTAGAAGACCATTGTAAATGACCCATACAGAGCATGGTAAAGGAAGGGAAGAGCATGAGCATGAGGAGCATGAGCATGCACATAAACCCTATGCTGTCTGGCTTGTTATAGCGATACTGATAATATGCACTGTTGTACCTACACTGCTGATACTCATGAGCATACCTAAACTACCATAACCAAACGAGGCCAGTCAGCAAGCAAGAAGCAAGCTAGAAGCAAAGGCATAGATGAGCATGAAACTAAACGTTTATATCTTTTGGTTAGGATATAGGTAATGGCGTAGAGCGGCATCTGTAGGAGGTATGGAGGGTACTCCATCCAATGACCTACAGATCTCCAATTACGCTAACAATATGGGGATCCAACCTAGTTGGATCTGACATGGGTTATGTATCCATGCAGTATTGGGTTATGTATGTAAGTATGTATGATACATGGCCTGTACTCTTCAGGCCGACTCCGGTTGATCCTGCCGGACCCGACTGCTATCGGATTGGGACTAAGCCATGCGAGTCAACTCCGCAAGGGGTGGCGCACGGCTCAGTAACACGTAGTCAACCTACCCTGGGGACGGGGATAACCTCGGGAAACTGAGGCTAAACCCCGATGGGCCATGGCTCCTGGAATGGGCTATGGCTGAAATCTACATGGCCCCAGGATGGGACTGCGGCCGATCAGGTTGTTGGTGGGGTAATGGCCCACCAAGCCTATAACCGGTGCGGGCTCTGAGAGGAGGAGCCCGGAGATGGGCACTGAGACAAGGGCCCAGGTCCTATGGGGCGCAGCAGGCGCGAAACCTCCGCAATGGGCGAAAGCCCGACGGGGTCAGTCCGAGTGGTTCCCGCTGAGGGAACCTTTTGCCAGCTGTAAACAGGCTGGCGAATAAGGGGTGGGCAAGTTTGGTGTCAGCCGCCGCGGTAATACCAGCACCCCGAGTGGTCGGGACGATTATTGGGCCTAAAGCATCCGTAGCCGGCCCAGTAAGTCCTCCGTTAAATCCAACGGCTCAACCGTTGGGCTGCGGGGGATACTGCTGGGCTAGGGGACGGGAGAGGCGAGGGGTATTCCCGGGGTAGGGGTAAAATCCACTGATCCCGGGAGGACCACCAGTGGCGAAGGCGCCTCGCTAGAACGTGCCCGACGGTGAGGGATGAAAGCTGGGGGAGCGAACCGGATTAGATACCCGGGTAGTCCCAGCCGTAAACGATGTAGGCTCGGTGTTGGGCTGCCTCAGTGGCAGCCCAGTGCCGCAGGGAAGCCGTTAAGCCTACCGCCTGGGGAGTACGGCCGCAAGGCTGAAACTTAAAGGAATTGGCGGGGGAGCACCACAAGGGGTGAAGCCTGCGGTTTAATTGGAGTCAACGCCGGGAACCTTACCAGGGGTGACAGCAGGATGAAGGTCAAGCTAAAGACTTTACCAGACAAGCTGAGAGGAGGTGCATGGCCGTCGCCAGCTCGTGCCGTGAGGTGTCCTGTTAAGTCAGGTAACGAGCGAGACCCTCGCATCCAGTTGCTACCATCACTCTTTGGAGCGGTGGGGCTAACTGGATGGACTGCCGCCGATAAGGCGGAGGAAGGAGGGGGCTACGGCAGGTCAGTATGCCCCGAAACCCCTGGGCCACACGCGGGCTGCAATGGTAGGGACAATGGGTTCCGACCCCGAAAGGGGGAGGCAATCCCCAAACCCTACCCCAGTTATGATTGAGGGCTGCAACCCGCCCTCATGAATCTGGAATCCCTAGTAATCGCGTGTCACCATCGCGCGGTGAATACGTCCCTGCTCCTTGCACACACCGCCCGTCGCTTCACCCGAGGTGGGCTTGCGTGAGATGGTGCCTCTTGGTATCATCGAACGCAAGCTCGCTGAGGGGGGAGAAGTCGTAACAAGGTGGCCGTAGGGGAACCTGCGGCCGGATCACCTCCTTAGCAAACCATACATACATAATGCATACATAACCCATGTAGAAAGGATACATAACCCATGTAAGTTAAATGATGCAACCCTGTATGCGAGTACAGGGTGAAGGGCGTAGTGGGCATGATGATATCTATCCACGATGATCGCCATGCATGGTTGCGTATGTTTCAGGATAGTTGCAAGGACGCCATCTGGTGGATGGCTAGGCTGGGGGGACGATGAAGGGCGTGGCAAGCTGCGATAAGCGCCGGGTAGGTGCATGCAACCGTTGATCCGGCGATCCCCGAATGGGAATCCTGCCCGTAAGGGCACTCCCTTGCTTAAGCAGGGGAGGGTGAACCACCCGAAAGGAAGCATCTGAGTAGGGTGAGGAGGAGAAATCAACCGAGATTCCCTGAGTAGCAGAGAGCGAAAGGGGAATAGCCCAAACCGAACCTGCTACAGTAATGTAGCAGGGATGTGGGGTTGCTGGTAACCCCCTTCAGTGGGAGTATACCTGAGCATCTAGCCGAAGTGCCCTGGAATGGGCTGGCGTAGAGGGTGATACCCCCGTAGGCTAACATGCTTGGGTATACGTTACCAGCGAGAGTAGCTGGCCTTGGCAGTGGCTAGCGAAGATGGGGGAAAGTAGCCTCCAAGGCTAAATACCTCCCCAGACCGATAGCGCACTAGTACCGTGAGGGAAAGCTGAAAAGCACCCCGAGAGGGGGGTGAAAAGAGCCTGAAACCAGATGGTTACAGACGTGCACTGCCTGAAAGTACCCGCAAGGGTACAGGGTAGTGCGTTCCGTCTAGAAACACGGGCCAGGGAGTTTACCCTCATGGCGAGCTTAAGCCTTTAGGCGGAGGCGAAGGGAAACCGAATCCCCGCAGCGCAAGCAAGGGGGAGGGTCTGAAAGGGCCTCTAGTCATGGGGGTAAGGCTAGAAACCGAGCGATCTAGTCCTGGGCAGGGCGAAGCCGGGCGAAAGCCCGGTGGAGGCCCGCAGGGGTGCTGACGTGCAAATCGCTCCTCTGACCTGGGACTAGGGGCCAAAAACCAATCTAGCTCGGTGATAGCTAGTTCCCACCGAAGCGGATCTCAGTCCTCCCTGGGTGGAGGTTGCTGATGCTGTAGAGCACCGATGGGATGGCAAGGGCCCGAAAGGGCTCACCATCCTTTCGAACTCCGAAGGCATCAGCACCGTAGAAGCCTGGAGGCGGGTTTGTGTGGGGTAAGCCCCACAACCGAGAGGGGAGCAACCCAGACTAGGGTTAAGGTCCCCAAGTGCTGGCTAAGTGTCAAACCAAAGGGCGTCCTCGGGCAGAGACAGCAGGAAGGTAGGCTTAGAAGCAGCCATCCTTTAAAGAGTGCGTAACAGCTCACCTGCCGAGCCCGAGGGCCCCGAAAATGGACGGGGCTCAAGCCAGCCACCGATACCCTAGGCCTCCCGTAAGGGAGTGCGGTAGGTGGGCGTAGGGCCTGGGCAGAAGGTGGGCCGTGAGGTCCACTGGACCGGGCTCTAGTGTAGATCCTGGCGGTAGTAACAGCATAGCCGGGTGGGAATCCCGGTCGCCGCAAGGGCAAGGGTTTCCCGGCAATGCGTCGTCAGCCGGGAGTTAGCCGGTCCTAAGGGCAGTCCCAACGGAGCTGCTCGAATGGGAAACTGGTTAATATTCCAGTGCCTTGATGGTATCGTTTGCACCCATACCTGTAGCTTCAGGATAGGGCAGGCAGGGCTCTCGCCCTGTTTAACTCTCCAAGTCTAGGGGAGTCTCGTAATGAGGAGAACCTAGGCGAGGGAGGAATAGCCCTGCGTTAGCAGGGTCTGCTTGACTCCTGGAGACCATGAAAGCAGGTATGGGGAGATACCATCAAGCCCGTACCGAGAACCGACACAGGTGCCCTAGTTGAGAAGACTAAGGCGTATCGGGTATACCGGAGGCGAGGGAACTCGGCAAATTAGCCCCGTAACCTCGGGATAAGGGGTGCCTGCGGTCTTTGCGAGGAGCAGGGACCGCAGGTCGCAGTGACAAGGGGGTCCTGACTGTTTAATAAAAACATAGGTGGCCGCAAGCCCGAAAGGGTGAGTACGGCTGCTGAATCCTGGCCAGTGGCGGTACCTAAAACCTGGGTCCAACCGGGCCAAGGGCCGCTAAACGCCGGGAGTAACTCTGACTCTCTTAAGGTAGCCAAATGCCTTGTCGGGTAAGTTCCGACGTGCATGAATGGATCAACGAGGGCCCCGCTGTCCCCGCCTCCAACCCGGTGAACCCACGTAACGTGGACGAACAGTCCACGGACGCCCATCAGGGAGAGAAGACCCTGTGGAGCTTTACTGCAGCCTGTTGCTGCGGTACGGTTGCGGATGCAGAGTGTAGCTGGGAGCCTTCGAAGGTGCCTCTCCGGGGGCACTGGAGGCGCAAGTGTAACACCAGCCATCTGCGACTGTATCGCTAACCCTGCCAAGGGGACAACGGCAGGTGGGCAGTTCGGCTGGGGCGGCACCCCCTTGAAAAGGTATCGAGGGGGCCCAAAGGTTGGCTCAGGCGGGTCAGAACTCCGCTGGTGAGGGTAAGGCCAAAAGCCAGCCTGACTGGATCCCTAAACGCAGGGGATCCAGAGGGGAAACCCGGGCCTAACGATCCATCCAGTCCCCACTATTGGGGGCGGGTGGTGACAGAAAAGTTACCCCAGGGATAACAGGCTTGTCGCGGGCGAGAGCTCCCATCGACCCCGCGGTTTGGTACCTCGATGTCGGCTCTTCCCATCCTGGCCCTGCAGCAGGGGCCAAGGGTGAGGCTGCTCGCCTATCAAAGGGGAACGTGAGCTGGGTTTAGACCGTCGTGAGACAGGTCGGTCTCTACCTGATGGGTGCGCGGTGGCCTGAGGGGAAGTCGCCCTTAGTACGAGAGGAACAGGGCGGCGTGGCCTCTGGTGTACCTGCTGTCTGAGGAGGCAGGCAGGGCAGCTAAGCCATCGGGGATAACCCCTGAAAGCATCTAAGGGGGAAGCCCCTCCCGAGAAGAGGCCACCACCGTTTAGGGAAGGGCGGCCATAGAAGATGGCGTTGATGGGGTGGGGGTGTAGGCAGCAAGCCGCAAGGCGAGCTGTGAGCCCGCCACTCCCAATAGCCCAACGCAACTATCCTGGAGCGCAATAACCATGCGTGGCGATACTCAATTAATTAATCTTATACAATGGTCAAAATGATTAAATTATTGATGTGAGGAAGAGTGGTAATGGCAGTTACTGTTGTTAGATGTATGGAGTGTAACTGCTCTAGGGATGATTGTACAAGTGCAAGGCTACATGGGAGGAGTAGATGTAGAAACTGTAGGTATGAGAGGTGCTGCTGCATCCAATATGCATAAGCATGAGCCATCTCTACTCGTTTATATGCTAAGTGATGATGATCCTAGCAAGTGTAGTGCAAACAAACTTCTAAGGTTCAATATGGTCAAGAGGGTAAACAGGGTACCATACAGAACCATACTGCTAGATCCATACTCAAACATACCATTGCTTAACAGCGATGGGGATGAGTGCACATCGATAACCCTTATTGACTGCTCATGGGTGAATGCTCGTAGGGTATTTGCAAGGATTAAGGTATTAAAGAGGAGGAGGCTGCCTCTCCTACTTGCTGCAAACCCTATCAACTATGCAAAGGTAGCAAAGTTAAGCAGTGTAGAGGCTCTAGCAGCAGCATGCTACATCCTTGGATACCAGCATCTAGCATATGAACTGTTAGCAAAGTTCAAGTGGGGTAGCACGTTCATAACGCTCAACCATGAACTCCTTGAGGAGTATAGCAGGGCTGGGAGCATAGAAGATGTTGTTAGGATAGAGCATGAGTACTCTCTTACAGAAGTATTGGATAGGATAGACTTGATTGGTATGTAAGGTTATGGCGGTGGGGGTATGTAGAAGTTCAACCTTGCTTCATGGTAATCCCTTATAACTGCCCTTGCTGCTTCTTCAACTAAGGGCTCTTTATCGCTCTTGTAGAACCATCCTCTCTTCCTTGCTATATGCTCCAACACCTTGTATGGGTCTGTTATGCTTAAACCGTAAGCATCCCTTATAGCATCTGGGTTATTTGCAAGGATCCTCTCTATTAGCCTTAATGCTGGCTCAACTGGATCTCTCAACTCCTCTGGTGCACTACATCTAACAGCATATGCAACAGGGTCCACATGCTCAAGGTCTATGGGTAGCATCCCAGGGGTATCGTACATGTAGAGATAACTTGCTATCTTGAAGATCTGCATGCCCCTTGTATATCCTGGGCTCCCTGGTACTGGGCTTGTACTTGCACCATACCTTCTCCTTAACGCATTTACTATGGATGATTTGCCAGTCTTTGGATACCCTACAACCATGGCTATGCTTATCCTACCCCTCTCCTTTGCTATCCTCCTTGGTATCTGTATCATGGTTCTAGTATAGACCATCCCTTTATGATATTCTGCACCTCCTCTCCTTGCATATTTAAGCATCAACCTCTTTAGAGTATCTATACCATCTAGACTCTTGCTTGATGTACATACGCATCTCAACCCTTCAGATGATAACCTGCTAGCCCATCCTCTAGCAACATACTCTGGTACCAGATCTGACTTGTTTAATGCTATGATTAAGGCTTTGCCATTCTTGAGCACATACTCCTCCAGCATCCTGCTCCTTGTGTACTCTGGCTCCCTAGCATCTATAACCTCTACAACTATATCTACCCCATCACTACTATCTATCATCCTTCTGATCTGCTCCCATCTTGCTATCCTCATACCTCCCTTCCTCTATCTGTATATATGGGATTGCAGTAATATTATTGGTGGTGCAAGCTGGTGGGCAGGTCACCTGTTAAAGGAGGAAACTCCTCCCTCCAGGCAGGGGTGCGACCCAGCGATGGGTAGCCAGAGATGGCTGGCAATGGTACAGAAATGGTATCCAGCCTAGGTAAGATGATGCCTAGAAGGCTGATGTTCCTAGGGTAGGAGTGAAACAACCAACCCGCATGGAGCAAGGCCAAACGGGATCGATGAGTCCTGCCAGAGATCCAGGTAGGCTGCTCAGCCGAATCCTGCCTAGAACAGAAGGAGGGTTACGGCCAGCATGCACCACCATCCAACATATGCCATGCTAGCAGTTGATAACCAAAATTAAAAAATATGTTATACTACTCTACTTCCTGTTTGCCCTCCATATCACAAAGCCTGCTATTGCACCCATCATGCCAGCAAATGCTAGAAGCACCATTAGAGGGAAGTTCCCTGTTGATGACTGCTGTAACTGACCTTGTGGCTCAGTAAGATACACCCTAGCAGCATCCCCATGCTCATCCCTTATAGGCTCAGCCCAGTAGTATATGTCTAGTGTTGCACTTATTGGAGGATCCTGTATAGTCATGTAGTAAGTACTCCCATCTATAGTTGCTTGAGCAGATAGTACCCTTGGTGGGTGCTGCCCCTCTCTTAAGCTACCCTCCCCTGCACTTACAACAGTTACTGCAGGTGCTGGCTCTTTAACACCCCACTTCTCTGCCTCTGCCATGCTCTGCAGTGCATTTATCAACTTATGCCATTGGGTTATAGGCAGTTCCCTTATCCTCTCATAGTTGATCAATGGATCATTAAGCATCTCTGAGAACTTGCTATCCCTGCTGAGTAGGCTTACAACCTCAGGATATTTAACCTCTAGATAGCCTCTCATAGTATTTATATCCATATTAACTGTAGTACCATCAGCATTCAGTGTTATAGGCACTTGTTCATTTACCTTGAAGCCCCTCCAGTTGAGATCTATTATTGCTGGTTGTTCATACACTGCCTCCTGTATGACTATACCAGTGAGGAGTAGTTTGAGTGTGAGGCTCTGCTGCATTGTAACCTTCATACCATCATCCTGCAAGGCAACGTTGTATATAACCTCCTTTACCTCTTTAACTCTTGCTGGTGAACCTGCCTCTAGTAAGCCCTTGTTTATCTTCTCCTTAAGAACCTCTATCCCTGGAGTGCTGTCATTTGCCCTGAATATTATCCTCTCATTAACCCCACTAAGCATATCCTTCAACTTACCTCCCTGAGGATGCTCTATCGTGCTTACCCTAACTGATAGGAACTCAACACCAACCTCGTTCTGTGGAGTGAATACCTGTGCTTCCCTTATCTGAAATGCTAGTGCTGAAGGCATAACAGATATTGCTAGCATCGATAGCAGTGATAATGCTAATATCTTACGTTTATTCATTGAAGCTTAATAGTAAGCTTCTTTTTATAAACTTTTTTAATCTCATTTATTTGTTACAAGTCAAGTATATTTTATACAATGTTTTCTCTTTTTTAATATTATATTGGAGTATAAAGGAGAGATTTATTATTAATTACTGATTAATTAATTACAGAATAATAAATTACTACTTCTGCCATTACTTCCTGTTTGCCCTCCAAAGCCTGCTATTACATCCATTATGCCAACAAATGCTAGAAGCATCATGAGAGGGAAGTTTCCAGATGATACGCTTTTAATCTTACTCGGAACACATTGGCATTCAACATTACTACCCATGAATGGCTCTACCACCATAACACATCTATACTTGCATTTATTAGGCTTAGACTCTCTCCTAACCTTTTACCATCAATGGTTAACTAATAGCATCTTCTCTTTAAGATAGCCCTCCCTAAAACGGGTCTCTCCCACTGATTACTGTTACTGCCTTTGCACCCTCCTTCTCTTGGAACCTAACTCCTGCCCCAACCTGTCCTGCTATAGGGTTTATGAACCTGTGTAAACTCTCTAGGCTGTTAATTCAACAAGTCCACTATGGTTCATCAACAATGCTCAACAAAGCAAACATCTTTATAACCATGCTACCTTTATCGTTAAAGATTTTAGTAGAGATAAGCATTATTTACCAACATTCTGAGTAGGGATACGGAATTATATAGGATGTTAGATGCAGAGGTATGGATAAAATAGTAGTGCTGGCTGGTGGTACTGGTTCTGTAAAACTTGCTAGGGCATTATACAGGTTGAAGAGCAATAGCAATACTGCTGATACCAGTAGTAGAGTTGATAATAATAGCAAGAATAGCAATAACAGCAAGCAGGATATGCATCTCAGCATAGTATGCAATGTTGGTGATAACATATGGATGCATGGACTCTACATATGCCCTGATCTTGATACCATAGTGTATGGCCTTGCAGGGTTACTTGATAGGGAGAAGGGATGGGGGGTAAGCAACGATACATTCAACTGCCTTGCTCAACTTGCTAAGCTTGAAGGGGAGCAGTGGTTCATGCTTGGTGATAAGGATCTAGCAATACACATCATAAGGAGCATGATGTTGAGAGAAGGGAAGAGGCTGTGTGAGATAACAGGTTATCTATGCTCAAGACTAGGTATAGATGCAATGGTCATACCTGCAAGTGATGATCATGTTGAGACTAGGATAATCACCAATGCTGGGGATATACACCTTCAGGAGTTCTGGGTCAAGAATAAAGGGATGCTTGATGTTCATGGTATAGTGTACAAGGGTATAGAGCATGTTAGAGCATGCAGCAATGCACTGCATGCGATAGAGGAGGCTGATAGGATAATAGTTGCGCCTGCAAACCCTGTGAGTAGCATCCTTCCTATACTTGCAATAAGGGAGCTTGGGGATGCAGTAAGGAGGAGGAGGGATGTATGCGTTGCTGTAAGCCCTATAATAGGCTCAAGACCAGTAAGTGGACCAGCAGCAAAGTACATGAAGGCATTAGGCTACGATGTAAGTCCTGTATCAATTGCAGAGATGTATAGGGATGTTGCATCAACTCTAGTTATACATGAGAGTGATATAGCGTTGATGGATGAGATAAAGGCTAAGGATATGGATGTGTATGCAACAGATATACTGATGGATGATGAGGAGGATGAGGTTAGACTTGCAAGATACCTACTAAAACTCTAGCCTATCTGCTTATACCTGCATATGCATATACATGCATATCTATCTATCTATCTATCTACATCCCTGAATAAATAACCAAACAGTTATTTCCTCATAACCATCTTACTTGCTAGTGTTGAGGCTATGTGCAATAATACCAGTCAAGAGCCTTGCAAAGGGGAAGAGCAGGCTTGCTACCTTCTTGAGTATGGATGAGCGTATAAACCTATCAATTGCAATGCTAAGAGACATGCTTGGATGCCTATGCTCTTCTCCCTACATAGACTCTGTAATAATTGTTAGCAGTGATCCAACAATCAAGGGTATTGCTGGAGAGTTTAACACAGTGCTTGTTGAGGATGAATATGAGCAGGGTGTGAACAGTGCAGTTGCCCTTGCTGATAATATAGCAAGCAGGTACGATGCAAGTGTTGTGCTACCACATGACATCCCACTCATAAGTGCATTTGATGTACTGATGCTCTATACTTCAATGCTAAAGCATGCAAGGTGTGTTGTTATAACACCATCCAGCAGGTTAGATGGTACAAATGTACTTCTAAGAAGGCCTCCAGATGTTATAAAGACTCATTATGATGAGGATAGTTACAAACTGCATTTGTATGAGGCTCTTTCAAGCAATGTAAAGGTTAAGATACTCCTTAGCAACAGGCTTATGTTAGACCTTGATGGGATAGATGATATATATGCATTGATCTCAAGCAACCATGAATGCAATACAAAGAGGTATCTTATGAGCATACTTTAAACAGCATTCTCTTCTCAATCCTCAGTTTCTTCAATAGAGAGTAGAGGTAGGTAGATAGTAGTGCATAAGCCACACATATGTAGCATGTTAATTGAAGATGATGTAAGATCAAGCAGGTGTACATTTTTATACTTAATGCTTATACTGCACTTATGCTCAGGAGTAGGAAGACTGTAGAAGGTCCAGAGAGGGCTCCGCATAGGGCAATGTACAAGGCCATGGGTTTAAGTGATGAGGAGATAGCAAAGCCATTCGTTGGTATATCTCATAGTGGGAATGAGGCTACACCATGCAACATACACCTTGGCAGGTTGGCAGAGTATGCAAAGGCTGGAGTTAGGGATGCCGATGGTACAGCAAGGATCTTTGCTACAATAGCAGTAAGTGATGGTATATCTATGGGGCATGAAGGGATGAAGGCCTCTCTTATAAGCAGGGAGGTTATAGCAGATTCAATAGAGTTGATGGTGCATGCACATCAGTACGATGCTCTAGTATGCATAGCAGGATGCGATAAGAGCCTTCCAGGGAGCATTATGGCAATGGCAAGGCTAAACATACCATCCATCTTCGTGTATGGAGGAACTATGGTCCCAGGGCAGTACAAAGGCAAGTATCTAACCATACAGGATGTCTTCGAGGCTGTAGGCTCATATGCAAAGGGTGCCATAACACTTCAGGAACTCATAGAGATTGAGAACCATGCATGCCCTTCTGCTGGCTCATGTGCTGGCATGTATACAGCAAACACCATGGCAAGTCTAAGCGAGGCATTAGGTATAGCACTGCCAGGGAGTGCAAGCCCAAGTGCTGAGGATCAGAGGAGGGCTGATGTTGTGTACAACACAGGCAAGGCAGTCATGCACTTGCTAGAGGTTGGGATAAAGGCTAGGGATATACTAACATTTGAGGCATTTGAGAATGCTATAACAGTACTTAATGCAATAGGAGGCTCAACCAATGCTGTGCTACACCTACTAGCAATAGCAAGGGAAGCAGGGGTAAGACTAACATATGATGACTTTGAGAGGATAAGGTCTAGGACTCCTCACATTGCTGATATGCGCCCAGGTGGCTCCTATGTCATGTACGAACTTGACAAAGTTGGTGGAATACCTGTTATAATGAGGGAGTTGCTCAAGCATGGGATGCTTAATGGAGATGCATTAACAGTTACAGGTAAGAGTTTGAAGGAGAATATAGATGCTATAGCAATACCAGATCCAGATGGGAGGGTGGTTAGAAGGGTTGAGGATGCAATACATAGAGAAGGCTCTATAAAGATACTCAGGGGCACACTTGCACCAGATGGTGCAGTCGTTAAGGTTTCTGGCACAAAGGTTGAGAGGTTCAGGGGCAGGGCAAGGGTATTCGATAGCGAGGAGGAGGCATTTGAAGAGATAAGCAAGGGCAAGATAGTTGAAGGTGATGCTGTAGTCATAAGGTATGAAGGACCAAAGGGAGGTCCAGGGATGAGGGAGATGCTTGCTGTAACAGCAGCAATAGTTGGGCAGGGGCTTGGGGAGCATGTTGCACTCATAACAGATGGAAGGTTCTCAGGGGCAACAAGGGGGCTTATGATTGGGCATGTTGCACCAGAGGCTGCAGTTGGTGGACCAATTGCACTGATCAAAGACGGGGATGAGATAAGCATAGATGTAAAGCAAGGGAGGCTTGATGTTGAGTTGAGCATGGAGGAGTTGGAGGCAAGGAGGGGCAGATGGAAGGCTAGGGAACCAAAGCAAGTATACATGCATGGTGTGTTTGCAAAATATGCAATGCTTGTGAGATCAGCTGCAGAGGGTGCAGTTACAAACCCATCTGTATAATACAGGTTCAATCATCTCAATTCTTCATTTTCCTTCCAATCTAAAGATAAGGATATAAAATAATACAGGGAAGATAATCAAAGCCATGGATGATGCAAGCCGTAGTAGCGTGAAGGAGGGTGATGAGTGCATATTCTGTTTAATAGTGGAGGGGAAGAGGGATGCTGCTGTTGTGTATGAGGATGATGCTATGATGGTCTTCATGGACAAGTATCCTATAAGCAATGGGCATACACTTGTTATACCAAAGAGGCATCATACAACCATACTGGATATGGAGAGTAGGGATGTTGGCATGCTATTTGCTTTAGTACACAGGGTAGCAAAGGCTGTAGTTAGTGCTCTTAATGCACAAGGCTTCTCTATTGCACAGAACAACGGCAAGGTTGCCCATCAGGTTGTGCCTCATGTGCATGTACACATAGTTCCTAGGTTCATAGATGAGGAGAGGGGCAGGTGGCCAAGCAGAAGAACAGCAACCATGGATGAGTTAAGATCTGTAGCAGAGAGGATAAGACAACATTTACTCAACAACACAAATACCATGGATGTAGAACTCATAACAGATTAATCCCTTGCAGTATGATGAGTTTCTGAATAAAGTAGAGAGCATACATTATGTATGAATTTCAATTATTAATTTATCCTATACCTGAGTATTGCTGCTATCTGACCTAGGCTCTCAAGCATCTTACCATCCTCAGTACTTGATGAGATTACCTCAACCCTTGCTCCTGTGTTCATTGCAAGTTCATCCATGTACTCTATAAGATCCTGCTCATACACATCATAGTCTATGCTTGAGCACTTGCTGCATGCACTGCTTATCATCTCCTGCTTAACCTGTATGGCCTTATCTATACTCACTATCCTCTCCACCCTTGCATTACACCTCTTGCATACAACCTCTACCCTAACCCTGTTTATGTTATCATTCACAAGCACTATATCTGCAACACCACTCTTGAGTGCATTTATCACATCCTGCATACCATACACTGCCAAGCCTTTGCTTGAGTTTATCTCCTCAAATAGCCTCCTAACAAGTCTCTTCTCCTCCATCAGCCTGTACTCCTGCAGTATATCTTGAGCCTTCTCAAGCGCTTCTCTAACCCCTTCCCTACCAGCGTATGAGATGTCAAGTACCGCAAGAACGTTCTTCTGCAACCTATAGTCTAGATAACCATTCTTAAGGAAGTCATCCTTGGTTGGTCCTGGGCCAGCAACTATCAAGCCAACGACATTATAAGTATCTATAAGGAGTGACTTTGCATGCTCAGCAACCCTGTTGAAGTAATCGTTTAACTCCATCTCCCTTAACCTCTCATACCTCCTTGCTGACTGCCCTCCTGCCCTATGCTTGCCTCCAACACCAGAGGTTATATGATCCACAACCTCAACCTTGTTACCTTCAAGTACACCTATTCCTGCTTCACTGCTATCTATTGCTATTATGCCTATCACCTTCTCCTCCTTGAGCATATCCTTCAGTATCTCTGTATGGAAGTGATCATCACACCTGTAGAGGAAGATGTTCAATGGCTTTGGAGGTTCTATCTCAAATATCTTGACAACCTCGCTACCTAGACCATTTGTAGGCAATGCTCCACAGAATATAACTAGCCCATTCTCTGGTGTCTTTGTATAAAGTTTGAGCCTCTGCATGGTCTTTGTTAATGCATCAAGCACATGGTTCCTTGTAGAGTCTGACTTTATGTTTGAGGCAGTACCATACTCTTCTCTGAGCGTTGCTATAACCTCATGTATAGGCTTGCCTTGGGGTATATAGAGGGAGATGAGTTCAGTCCCTCTACCCTTCTTCTGTGACAACTCATTAAGCATACGCTTTAACCTGTAGAGTCTTACAGAGTCTGACTTGCCCATTACTGGCTTATCAGCCTCTACACATAATATTAATTTTAGTAGTTTTGTTGCTTATTGCTACATGTTATGTATGATGCTAAGCAACCAATCAGCAAGCAGCAAGCACCATTATTATTATCATCATCAAACATAATTACCGCCCTTATCATCAACATACGTGTATAATTGTACACTGCCTATACTGTTACCCTCCATGTACCTTAAGTAACCTTCTCCATGCATCTAGGAACCTTCCAAACAAGCCTCCAAATGCAAAGTTAACTACAGCAGAGAATGATGCTAGAGCAAGTACCTGCCATAACTCAAGTCTAAGCACGAAGAGGTTAAACACTATGTATATTGGTACCCAGAATACTATGGATGCTAGCGAGTCTATTATATAACGCTTCCTATACTCCTTAACCATGCATAATCAAGCATTTGATGATTATAATATGTATTTTGCATTCAATTCAGGCTATTCAATGCATTGAATATGCATTACATACATATTATACTATGAGTATTAGGTAAACTATAATTATACCCTTGTATGATTCAATGATACTGTATGCTACCTAGGTTAGAGTACATAAAGCAGGCAAGGATAAGGCTTGGGCTTACACAGAGGAGGCTTGCCATGCTTGCTGGAGTAAGCACATCCATGATAAACCAGATAGAGTCTGGAAGGTGCAAGCCAAGTTATGATACAGCAAAGAGGATATTCGAGATACTCAACTCCCTAGAGGATAGATCATCACCAAAGATAGTTGAGATATGTAGCAAGGAGATAATAAGCGTCTCTGTTGATGATACACTACAGGATGCTATAGAGTTGATGCGTAAGCACTCATTTAGCCAACTCCCTGTATTTGCTGATTCAAAGCCAGTAGGTATGATAAGTGAAGAAGGGATAGTGAAGTATATGATGGTTAAGAATGATGGTGATGTTGATAATGGTAATGATGGTGGTATGGTGAGAAGTGCAGGTACAGAACCAAGCAAGGCATCTACCCCTGCAAGCAAGAAGGGTAGGAGCAAGAGGAGCAAGAGCCTACATGAATGTAGGGTAGGAGAGATCATGGAGCCAGCACCACCAATAGTTGATGCCTCAACCCCAGCAAAGGCTATAATACCACTAATCAGGTTCTCAAAGTGTGTGCTTGTTGGTGAGAAGGGTAATATTGTAGGCATAGTTACAGTTGCAGATATGTTCAAGCTACTTACATAAGCAATAAAGAGAAAATGGTTGAGTAACTAACTATATTATTCTAGATTTGGTAACGCTACTAGACTATCTATATTCAGCCTCATCTCAGACTCATCGTACTCCCAGTCAAGCAAGCATTCCCTTGGTAGTATACTCAATGGGTCGTATGAGTCTAGCTTGCTCAAACCAGTAACCTTAGAGAGTAGTATTGTAGAATGTACTCCCTCATCGCTCTCCTTGCTATCATCTGCCCCAACCTTAGTTCCACTTGCATTACTACTACTATTACTATTACTAATGCTACTGCTACCTATACTGCTATGCTCATTATTATCATTGTCTATTCCTTCATAATCATCATCGTTCTCACCATCAACATGCATCATCCTTGACCTTCCCTTGGTAGATACCCTAACCACAGCATACTCACCATGCCTTCCTACTAGTATACTGCTTATGCTCTTTGCTAGAGCATCTATAAGACCTATGCTTATCCCTTCAGTACTTCCATCGAATATGTAGAGTAATGCACTCCTAACCTTGTCTGGCTTTGTGTTACTATAGAGCATGCTTACAGCATTCTTCACTGCCACATCTACCCTACTATCAATCCCTGCAGATAGTATGTTGAGACCATCAACCTCGCTATTCATCATGATTATGTTGAAGACCTCTAACAGCATCCCATTGGCTATCCTGTAGCACTCATCTATGCTTAGATCTTGGTTATTTTCTAGGAAGGAGTCGTTATCTATAACTATAGTACAGTCACTCCTCTCAGATAACTTCTTTAGTGCAATCCCTGCCTTGAAGAGTTTATCATGCTCGAAACTGAATGGCATTATAACAAAGGAGATGAGCCTAGCCTTCTTTTTCTTCTTCTTGCTGTTATTATCATTGCTGCTACTAGCAGTAGCATCATCGTCATCATGATCAGCCTTGATCATATCAGCAAGCAATGGTGCAACCGCTACACCGTTCCTACCAGCAAGGTTTGCTACCATGATGAATGTATTGTAACCCATCAACCTCTCACGTATTCTATTCTTATATGCTAGGAGTGATCCCCTTATCGTATATGGTGAGGGATTAAGCATTCCCGTCTCTATCAGCATCCTCTCCATCCTTGGCTCTTTGGCTCCATCTGATAGGCTTGCTGCTCCACCTCCATCATCATACTTGCTAACCTTTCTCCTCTTATCCATACTCATGCTAGTTATAGCAAGGTCATTTGCACTACTGCTTATCAGCAGGGTATCTAGAGCAGATACATCCCTCATCATCATTGCAATCTTTGTGCCAGCACCACCTATGCCTATTATCATTGCAGGTAAAGGAAGCTCCATGCTTGCATAGATAGGGAAGGTGCGTTAAGAATATTTTGCTTCTCCATAAATCAATGACAGGTCTAAAAAATTTGATCTAATCATTTAGTCTATGATGCTCCCTAGGAGAGAGTGTGTTGTAACCCTATCTATCCTAACCCTTACCCATGATCCTAGCAATCTCATTGCATTATTCACACCATCGTTATTGAAAGAATTATGCCCCTTGCTGTAACTATCATAATTATTATCTACTATCCCCTTCTTAATTAGATAGATTGGTTTGTAAGCAAAGTTTCTACCCTGTACTCCTCCAGTATCAGTCAACTCATCCACCAATACTGCACCCTCCCAGCCCTTCCATGCTAGGTTCCTTGAGTAGCATACCCTGCTAACAACATCATGCATCACCCTACTCCTCTCATTTATAACCTGTTTGCTAAGTTGCTCCATCCTGCTTGCCTCTGTCCCTGGTCTAGCACTGTACTTTGATACATTAACAACATCTGGCTCAACCTCTAGCAAGAGATCTATGCTAGCATTAAAGTCCTCCTCACTCTCGCTAGGGAAGCCTACTATAATATCTGTTGCTATAGTGCATAGTTTCAACTCCCTCCTGAACCTCTTCACCATATCTATGAATGTTGATGCCCTATGCCCCCTACGCATAAGTCTAAGCACTCTATCACTCCCGCTCTGCACAGGGATGTGGATGAACTTGAATACCTTATCATCCCTATATGCCTCTATGAGATCATCAAGCATTGAGGGTAGGTATTGAGGGTTCATCATCCCTACTCTTATCATGAACTCAGCATCTATTGAGCATACAGCCTTTATAAGCTCAGCAAGGTTTGTTCCTATATCCCTACCATATGCACCATTATCTGTTGAGGTTAACCATACCTCTCTACACCCTTGCTCTACATCCTCCCTAACCTGCCTTACTATATCGCCTATCCTGTAACTTGTGAGCCTACCCTTTGCTATCCTTGTCTCGCAGAATGTGCACTCACTCAAGCATCCAGAGCCTATCTGCACCATACTTATCACTGGGTTCACTCTAATCTTTGGCAATCCTACCTTCTGCACTGAGCCATCAAGCAAGATGATTCCTTTACCATCAAGTGCAGATGCTAATGCAGTATCAACCCTATCTATAGCATTTGGTCCAACTATGCTTGCTCTAGGGCTGAACCTCCTTATCCTATTTGGCTCTGCCTTTGCCATGCATCCAGCAACAACCAATGGTTTGCTTGATAATCGCTTTATCCTCTCAACCATCCTATTTGCTGTTGCATCCTTCACAACACATGTTACTATTATGCTTGCATCTGCCTCATCAAAGTTGCTTGCAAGTTCGTACCCCTTGCCTGCTATTATACCTGCTATAATCTCTCCATCAGATAGGCTGGATGAGCAACCATACACCTCAAGCCAGACCTTGACCATAACATTAGCACCTATCACATAAATAATAATAAGAAACTCCTAGCCTACAGCATCCCTTATTATCTCATCAACCCTCTTCTCATCCATCAACCCTTTCCTTACAACTAGATGCTTTATGCTTACCCCTTCCTTCAATGCCTCCTTGTATAGTTCTGCAGCCTTGATATAGCCTATGTATGGTGAGAGTAGTGTTACCATTATTGGGTTATTCTCAACGTTGGTCTTCAACCTTTGCTCATCTGCCTTCAACCCATCAAGCATATGCTCAACAAAGACTGGAATGAACCTTGATAGCATATCCATTGAGTCTAGCACGCATCTTGCCATAACAGGGAGCATAACGTTAAGTTCTAGCTGTCCTGCTTGAACTGCTAGTGCAGTGCTTAGATCATTCCCAACAACATTGAAGCAGATCATGTCAAGGCATTCAGCAAGTGAAGGGTTGACCTTTCCAGGCATTATGCTTGAGCCAGCATGAACAGCAGGTATGGTTAGTTCACCAAGCCCAGCAAGGGGGCCAGAGGCCATCAGCCTTATATCATTCGCTACCCTTATCAACTCTAACGCTAGGTTCCTTAGGCATGAGGATACATACGCTACACCAAGCCTACTCTGCAGTGCATACTGCATATCCCTAGCAGGTTTAAGATCTATGCTAGATATCTCAGCAAGGTATCTTATGGCAAGTTCCCTATAGCCTTTGGGTGCATTTGCTCCTGTACCTACAGCAGTTCCTCCTAACGCTATATACTTCAACTCATCAAGAGCATCAAGGAGATACCTTCTAGCATCCTCTATCGCATGAGCATATGCATGGAACTCTGAGCCTAGGGTAACTGGGAGTGCATCCATGAGGTGTGTTCTACCTATCTTTAGTATATGCTTGAACTCCTCGCCCTTCCTATGCAATGATGAGATTAGCCTATCTAGTGCTGCTACAAGATCCTTGCTACTCATGAGTATTGCAAGGTGCAATGCTGTAGGAAATGTATCATTACTTGACTGTGACATATTCACATGATCGTTTGGATGAAGGTAAGAGTAGTCACCCTTGCTCCTCCCCAACAACTCCAATGCCTTGTTTGCTATAACCTCATTCACATTCATGTTGAATGCTGTACCAGCACCAGAGTTTAGAGCATCTATTGGGAACTGATCTAGCAACTCTCCAGCAAGTATTGCGTCACATGCTCTTACTATTGCTTCTCCTCTCTCCTTATCTAGCGCTCCTAACTGCATATTTGCTAGTGCTGCACTCCTCTTTATCATAACATAAGCCTTGACCATGTTTACATGCATCCTCTGAGCAGTTGCGTTGTAATGCTCCAATGCTCTAACGGTGAATGGGCCATAGTATGCATCATTTGGCACCTTAACCTCACCTAGAGAGTCTCTATCTACCCTATACATACCTGAGCATCATGATAAGACCATTTAATAACCTATTGATCATCAGCATTGTTTTATTGTTGATAACTGTACTCCTTTTATGCATGACCTCTGGAAGCAAGTAGGAGAGCAATGATACATACTGTGATGGTTATGACAAGGATGTACTGTAAGTTGATTAGTACATGGTAAAAGAATGAACCAAATATTCTTGGCTCTGACTCATATGCTATGTACACTCTATCCTCTTCATATACATAGAATATCTGTCTGGCTATGCTTGAATCATACTTTGCAGGAATGGTATGTATGGAGACAAGTAAAGGATACCCATTTACCTTCTGCAATATATAGTAGATGTATGCCTCATCAGTTGACATATGCTTCAATGATATGCTCTCTATACTGCACCTAATCTCTTTATCATGCCCATAGTATATGCTTGAAGAGGTTCAGTTACTGTAGAGAACCTATGCCCAGCAGATAAGGTTGAATGCATCAATGCTTACCCTACAGGTTTATACTCCATTTTCCCTTTTCCTCTTCTTCCCTCCTATATCTAGCCTCAACATTGCTCATTGTAGAATATAGATGAGCAATGCACACCATTGGGTGGTACAAATTCAACCTCAACATAGTAATGGTTCTTCACTTAACGTGGATGCATCATTTTTAGTTATAATCTGTAGAATAAACCTAAGAGGGTTTATGCATTACATCCCCTCCCCTATCAGAAGTAAATATATAAGCACTAATAAGATATTGCTACTACGTATTATTACTAGAATTATGGAAGTCTTGCATCCCTGCTCCTCTTTTGCATACATACCTTACTACTGATTAGTAGTTATCTTGTCTTATGATTATAGTCAGTACATCTGATATGGTTAATCCATGTAAGAGATATTATATAACCATTATTATATAATTTTTATTACAGAAGAGCATAAAGAATATTTTTATAGAAGAACAACCTCTCTACTTGTATGAAAACTTTAACATATATGGTGATGGTGTATGCTTTACTATTACCATCCATAGGCTATACGTACGCGCAGAAAGTCTTCGAGCAGGGTATAAGCATAACAGAGATCAATGGGTCTTACAGTATAACATGCTTCAGCGAGCCTGTACATCCTTCTGGCGTAAATGGTGATATAACAATAATTGCTGATAGACCTTACTCTAGAACACTAACCTTCACCCCTGGAGACTCCAACTATAATGGTGTAGAGGATAATAGTGCTACACTCATCTTCCCAGATGACTTCAATGCTAACTACACACAAGACTTCACAGTACTCTGTAATATGTGGAGTGGGAGTGATAGGGATGAGGAGGGAGCATATAGCAGTATAACAGCAGAGTTCTGGCAATCAATCTACACAGATGGTAGTGTAAGATTCAGACAAGGGCTGATCATGCCTGAGAGTATACATCCTGGTGGCAGCATAGATATAGTATGTTTCAGCGAGCCTGCACATGGTACTAACACTGTCGATGGTATAATAATAGTGAAGATTCCAGATGAGCGAACATACTTTAAGAGCAGAGAGTTCATCAAGGGTGATATAGATGGTAATGGTGTTAGTGATGATTATACTATACTAAGGTTCCCAGATGACTTTACCTCATATCCTCCAGCAGATACCAACACCATGGGTGAATATACGGTCTTCTGCGACCTTACTAATGGTACTCGTGATGCAGGAGGTGTTGTACTGCATACTGGAGAGTTCTTGCAGGCGTTTTGGGTATCCTTCAATGTTATACCAGAAGGTATAGTTGGTACATTACTTCTACTCTGCTCATCGATCATGGTCTTGGTTCTATATGGTAGGAGGGTAAAAGGTTAAAGAGGGGTAGTTTACGGTTATACTTTTATGCTAGTAGTTTATCTTCATGCTTGCCAACTCTATAACAGAATTAAGATCATCATCACCTATAGGTGCACCATGCAGCAGTGCACCCTTTTGAGGCCATCTGCCCACAGGTGTATACTTGATGGGTATTGGGGGTTGTAACCTAACCAATCTACTAAAGACTATCTTTGTATTCCATCCATTCCTCCTACACATATCCCTCTCCTCCATACTCAACTCATCTATACTCAACGCCTTATCAACCACAGCATAACCTATGAACGCATCTCCCTTCCCTTCTATCTTCTTTGCTAGGAGTATCTTCATCCCCTTCTCCCATCTCCTCCTCATTGCAGTATAGTATGCCCTCCTACTGAATATACTTGTCTCAAACTCTTCGTTGTTTGCTATCCTCATTATGTAGTTTGTCATAGCATACTATTGATAGAGGAATTATTTAACCGTATATGGGTAAGAGATAAGTTAATTTAACCATAGAAGATAGTAGGCATATGCAGAAGGTACCAAGGATTCTTGTATCTGATGTAATGGACAGCAATGGTATAGAGGTTATGAGAAGGAACGGACTCCAAGTAGATTACAAGCCTGATATCAAGCATGAGGAGTTACTAGCCACCATAAAGGATTACAACATCTTGGTTGTGAGGAGTAGAACAAAGGTTAGGAAGGATGTGATAGATGCTGCTCAGAACCTCAAGATAATAGCAAGGGTTGGTGTGGGGCTAGATAACATAGATGTTGAGTATGCTAAGAGCAAGGGCATCAAGGTTGTGAATGCTGAGGAGGCAGCAATGAGTGCTGTTGCTGAACTTGTGATAGGGCTGATGATATGCCTAGCAAGGGGTATAGTAAGAGCAGACACTGCCATGAAGCAGGGTAGGTGGATAAAGAGCGAGTTGATGGGAATAGAGTTGAGGGGTAAGTACCTAGGTATAATAGGCATGGGGAAGATAGGTACGAGGGTTGCTAGACTTGCAAGAGCATTAGGCATGAACATAATTGCTTATGATGTTGTTAAGATAGATCCGATGCTGGTTAGGGAACTAGGCATAGTTACTACAGATCTTGATACATTGCTGAAGAGTTCAGACTTTGTTACACTGCATGTACCATTGAATGATTCTACTAGGCATATGATAGATGCCTCTAGGCTAGCAATGATGAAGAGTTCAGCATACATAATAAACACTGCTAGGGGAGCTGTTATAGATGAAGAAGCGTTACTTAATGCATTGAAGGAAGGGAGGATAGCAGGTGCAGCGCTTGATGTTTATGAGATTGAACCTCCAACCAACATGGAACTCATAAGGCTTCCAAATGTAATATGCACTCCTCACATAGGTGCACAAACAAGGGAGGCACAGGCATTAGCAGCAAGCATAATAGCGGAGAAGGTTGTACAACTCACAAGGGAACTATATATAGTATGATAGTAACTACAGGTGAGATTTAAGTAGTTAAGGTTATCTATACCATCTCTTAGTAATATTAACCTGTATGTATTATAACATATTATATAAAAGATTTACTTTCCAACTATTGGATAATGAATGTTGGTAGCAACGGTGTTGAGGAGAACAGGGACAATACCAATGGTGGTGAGAGGGCTAGAGGGGGAGATGGGAGGATGGTAACAGAGGATATAATAAACATCATAATGGGAGAACTCTCATCAACTAGAGTAGTTGATACCCAGACATACATAGCAGAGGTGCAGGCAAGGATGTGGAAGGCATTGAAGAGAGGTATGCACTTCAAGGCATTGACAAGATCATCAGAGGAGTTCCTAAAGCGACACCTCAACTCCAAGGTAAAACTTGTTGTGCTCTACGCTGATATGGTAGGCTCTACAAGGCTGAGCAGGATGCTCCCTGTAGAGAGGCTAGCAACAATAATACAGGCATACACTCAAGAGATGTCGCTCATAGCATTGAACTTCGATGGTTTAGTGCTCAAGTATGTTGGGGATGCTGTTATAGCATACTTCCCTGCAATGCATAACCTACTTCTTGCTGCAGATGATGCTGTGAACTGTGCAGTAGCAATGATAGAGGTGCTAAGGCAAGGGATAAACCCTGTACTCCTCCAGTACGATTATCCTGAACTTGCTATGAAGGTTAGCATGGATGTTGGGGAGCACTCAGTTATCCAGTATGGGAGTGATAAGAGCATGGATGTAGATGTGGTTGGGTATGGGATAAGCATGGCTGCAAAGATACATGCATTGGCAGAGAGCAACTCTATAGTTATAAGCCATAATGTATACGATGTGTTGCATCCAAACATGCAGAGCAGGTTCAAGCAGTTGAACCTTGATATAAGTAAGTGGGGTTACACAGATGAGGATAGTGGTGAGCTATACAAGGTATACATCTACAAGCCATAATGCTTAATGTAGACGATGATTGCTGTATCCTGCACATATTAGATATGTTTATCCATCTATATCACATCTATCTATCCATACATCTACCATCTAACATACATGCATCAACACTACAATAATCTACTCATACATCCAGCAGGCATTCAAGCATAAACTACACATAACTTCATATAATCCTTATAAGAGTTGTAAACCCTCTCTTATCCAACTCCAAACCATCCCTCTCATCATACTCTCCTACAACCACTGTTATAGATATGAGATCTGATTCCTTGCACTTACTTGCATCAAGTATAACTTTAGCATCTATAGCATTCATCAACCTATCATCATAGCCTAATACACTTACCGCATCACTAACCTCAGTTGCTGTTAGCAGTTGGAATATCTCATTCATCCTCCTGTTGTACATGGTTATTCCTACACTTCTACCCTCTTCCCTTGCCCTTGCCTTAACCTCCAACTCTATCATCCCTGCCTTATGCTCAGCATACCTCAACTGACCATCAACGTAAACTTGAAGGTAGAATGGATAGCCTGCTGTGAACTCTGCCATCTTGTTTATCCCATCATCCTTGATAACATCTATCTTCCTTATTGTATCACCATACCTTGCTATCCACGCACTACTTACCTTTACAACATTATCTATCATCTCAAGCCTCCATGCACTCTCCTCCTCATCCAAGTTGTATCTCTTAACCCAGTCCTTGTAATCATTGCTTATATCCCGTATGAACTCTATGCATGTAACCTTGTACTCATCTACACTCTCCCTACTTGAATGGTACATACACACAGTATAGAGGTGATGTGCTGTATTAACTTTTAATACAATAAATAGGAAGATTGGAGAGAGAAGAAGGAGAAAGATATCAGAACTGTCTATTCAGTATAGAGCCTAGCCTACCCCTTGTTACTGCTATCATCACAGCCATTATTGATGCTACTATAGCCATTATTGCTACAGGGAACTCTGGCACAACAACTATGTTGAACTCAGTCCTGTCTATAAGGTGGGTCTCCCCCTCTCCTGTCCTGAATGGCACAATATAACTAACCACAACCTTCTTTACTCCTTCACTCTCAAACCTAACAGTTACAGGCTGGAGGTTGTTGCTCAACTCCTGCTTTAATATACTCTTATCCCCATCGAATATCTCTATTGTATATCGTTCTGTCTCCTTCAATGGCCTCTTCCCTGCATCGTAGAGTTGTGCTGCTATCTGCACATCCTGCCCAGGCATTATGGTCTGAGGACCCCAGTAGAGCAGCACGTATACATTACCAGTGCTACCAAACTTCTCCAGTGGTGGCTTTGGTATCTCAACAACTCCAGGTGTTAACTCTATTGGCTTATCACTCCTCCCAAACCTCTTCAACTCAAATGAGTACTGTAATGGTATTGGCTCCTCTGTCCTGAATGCATATACCTCAGCCTTTATAGGTAGAGGAAAGTTCTCTGCAACCCATATCTTACTATCCTTAGCATATCTGAAGCCTACTATGGTAGTGTTCCATGTTGTGTTTGCTGCAGTTACCTGCTCATTTGTAACCTGTAGAGCAACAGGAGCACCAACACCAACTGGCACTCCTCCAGTTATTGCTAACCTTCCCCAAGCTGATGGTGCGAGTGGTTTTGGATCACTACTGTTTGCAAAGTCACCAAGCCATGCAAGAGTTCTCTGTATTATCGCTCTGTACTTGCTAACTGAAGGCTCTGCACTCTGTGGCTGCATGTTTATGCTCGATAGAACCATCTTTCCATTGCTTACAGCACCAGCATCGTTAATACTAACATCTGCTATCCAGTTGCCTTGGTCATCCCTTGAACCTAACCATATTGCAACCTCCAACTCTCTACCGCTCTCATACTCCAAATCTCTTATAGTGTACACAAAGTATGTACCAAGCTCTGCTCCCTTACCAGGGTACCATGTTGTCTGTGCATGAGCAGTTACAATGCTTGAGATTGAGAGTACTGCTGCTAACAGCAGAGATGTTACATATGTGGTTACTCTCTTCATTACTATTTATCATACACCATTTGCTTATAAACCTTCAACTATATGTGATAAGAGACCATAACATGCTACAATGCTAGAAACTCTTGCTATGCAAGAGTTTTGGTTTAATAAATAATTAGTAGTTAGGTAGGATTGGCCATACTGGTTGGCGGAAAGACTTTATATTATCTTGCTCTCCATTCATCAAGTATGTGTAGATGCCCTAAGGTTCACTTCTACGAGGTAGAGTTCAAGTTGGATGGGTTAAGAAGTGTAGCGTACCATAAGAACTGCGGAGATCCTCTCTCAGATGCACAGATGCAAGAGTTTGATAAGCAGTTGATCAAGCTTTGGGGTCTTGAGGTTCAGGAATGATTCTGTACTAAAAAGTTTATATAATTTCAGACTGATTGAATTGTGATGGCAGCAACTATTAAGGCAATGAGAGTAGAGCTGGATGTATCAAATGTTACATCCATAGATCAGGCAAGAGCGTACGTAGAGGAGATACAGCACCAGTATGCAGATCTAACAGTTACAAACATAAATGTTACAGCAAACAGGATAACATTCGATGTTGGCTCACCAGGCATGGAGGATCTTAGCCCTAGCGATATAAAGTTCAGGATAGAGGAGTTCTTGAACATGAATGTTGCTCCATTTGCTGTAAATAGGATCAATATAGGTGGAGCAGTCACTGTAACGCTAGAGGCAGCAAGGGCAGCTGCTAGCACAACAACAGCAGCAGCATTAAAGAAGATAGTAACAATAGAACTAGATGTGTCCAACGTTGCGTCTGTAGATCAGGCAAGAGCGTACGTAGAGGAGATACAGCACCAGTATGCAGATCTAACAGTTACAAACATAAATGTTACAGCAAACAGGATAACATTCGATGTTGGCTCACCAGGCATGGAGGATCTTAGCCCTAGCGATATAAAGTTCAGGATAGAGGAGTTCTTGAACATGAATGTTGCTCCATTTACTGTGAAGAGTGTCAATGCAAGATAAATAGCAACCCTAATTTTTTTATATATAAATAAGAGCATCTAATCTGCTCATCTCTTGTAACCTAGCCTACGCAGTAGTTCATGCCTCTCTCTTCTATCCTCATCACTCTCAACACCCTTGCTCTTAACACCATCAACAACACCAAGCACTCCTCTACCCTGCTCAGTCTCTACAATTATGAGTTCTACAGGGTTTGCTGTAGCACAGTATATACATGCAACCTCATCCATCATCTTAACCCTGTTAAGTATGTTTATTGGGTATGCATTGCTTATAAGAAGCACAAACACATGACCAGCAGATATCATGCTAGCAAACTCTATAGCCTTCCTTACCAGCATATCATCGTTCCCATCGTACCTTATCAATGCTTTGCCACTTGCTTCACAAAACGCTATGCCAAACCTTATTGTTGGGCTGCTGCTTACTAGCATCTCATACATATCCTCTACAGTCTTTATGAAGTGCGCCTGCCCTACTATCATATTTGTATTTGGAGGAGCCTCTAGCCTTACACTCAGTATGTTCATGTATGCTAGATAGATAGAGCAGCACGTTAATAAGCATTGAGCCTTGCCTTGCATAGTGCTACAAGTTTATCTGCAAGCCTTGATGTGTGTAGATGGTCACTGCTTAAGTTCATTGCAATGCTGAGCATATCATATTCAGGAATCCTTCCAAGGTAACCAATGCTTATGCCTTTACTCTTAACGAACTCTCTGCATATGTAGCATATGTATGCATAAGCATCTGTATACATACCCATGCTTGAGAGGTACTCCACCTTCTTCCTTACAACAGCCATAGCCAACCTACTGCTGTAGTTAGATGCAGCAAGTATATGCATCAATGCTCTCATTGCCCTAGCAACAGATGATCTGTTTGCATGCTCAAGTCCTAGGCACTCTGTGATGGTACTGGTATTGATATCGCTAAGCATCCTCATCTGAGCAAGGATGTGTGAAGGCATAGGTATGCTACCATTGGAGAGTATGTGAGCCTCCATGTATGAGCATGCAGCAGATCTAAGCCAGAATGATGCTTCAAGTGCATCGCTAACATGCATAGCATTGCTTGCATAGAAGAATGCATCAACCATGAGTGATCTTGCACGTGAGATCTTCACCCTCCTTGCTATGCTTGCTATATTAGCCTCAAGCATTGATAGCCTACTGTTAACATCGTTAAGTATAACCATCCCATCTAGGAGCATAACCCTCTCAACTGTTTTGCTACTCCTACTGCTTATCCTGTGCATCCTTGCTATGCTACCATCATCCATGTAGATGTACTCATCGCTCTTACTATTACTACTCCTACTGCTACTGCTACTACTATTAATGCTGCTACCACTGCCAGCTTGCCTATCCAATCTCTTGTTTATAGCATTACCCTCATAATTTGCATATGGATTATCGTAATGTTGGAGAGCATTACTGCTGATGCTTGTATCCTCAAGCAGTAGTATGTTGTACTCGCATACATCGTATGCTAGATCCTTGGATCTAGCCCTACATCCTGTAAGTGCAAGGGGGTACTGCTTATACATATTCACTATCTGCTCTAGCATACAGGTGACTGTGCCATCTTGCATAAAGGATTTTCTTACCATCCTTAGGATAGTTTTAAATTGCACACTTCTATAATGGATTGTGGTGCTCCGGTGGTGTAGCCCGGTTAAGCATAGCGGCCTCTCGAGCCGCTGATCGCGGGTTCAAATCATGCATACTTGCATGTGATAATCCCGCCCGGAGCACCAACTACACCTAAAAAATAAAATAAAATAATCATAAGAAATTATATGCTGCCAGATAGCAGTGCAGTAGCCCTACAATCATTACCCTCAACAACCTTAACCGTTATGCCTGGCAATGTGATCCTCTCAAGGTTTATGCTACCCTTGAGGTGAGCAACAGTGATACCATTGTTCACATCTGTACGCATACTACCTATTGCTACTGTTGATGTACCATCATCCAAGCATGCTGTAAGGCTACTAACCTCAGACTCTATGAGCAGGTTTATGTTTGTTCTAAGTACGAGCCTTCCCTTATCCCCATCACCATGCTTAATAGCAGTTATATTCGCAACACCAAACCCAGATACCTGCTCTACATCAGATGTCAATGCTATCCTAATTATGCTAAGCATGAAGGATCTCCCATGTGTCTTCATAACCTTCTCTAGTGCATCAGCAACATCCTTCTTGCCCTTAGCCTCTGCATCCTTCATTGCCTCTTCAGCCCTATCCTTTATATCCTCTACCCTGATGGTGTTTGGATCTATGCGTAATGAACTTAGTTTAGATGCTATACCATCTACTATGGCACTCCTCTCAGTTGCATCTATTACAAACTCATACTTGAACTTAACGAATGTATCTGCAGGTGTAACCTTTGCCTTAACATCTAGCCTCTCCTCCCTATCCACTTCCTCATGCTCCTCATGCTCGGTCTTGAGTATGCCTGCAATAGTATCTTTATCAAGCCTTATCCTCTCATTCAGTTCCCTTGCTATAGCATCCCTATCCTTTGCATTTGTTATAAACCCGATCTTAACATGCACATGTGCTGACTCACTTCCTACATGAGCCTCGATCTCAACCTTACTACTGCTACTACCATCCTTAGCATTGCCTCTATCCTTGTCTGCTATAGCTGGTATGGTAACTACAGTGGCTACCATTGCCGTTAATACAACCAATATGGTTAACAGTGCTATGGTTTTACCATTCATAGGTATTGTTTAGGGAGTATGTATTTAAGTATTTTGCTCTGCTATGAGATGTATTGAAACATGTAACAGATACTATATAATTTATGTTATAGAATATGTATTATATAATAGAAGTTACTTGCATATTTATAAGATTCCTTCTTCTCTCTATTATATGATGCACAATTGGAATGGAAGAGAGAGGAGTGTTCTACTAGCTGCGCTGTTGGTTACTGGCATGGTTACTACAGCAGGTATGACATTTGCAGATAATGTAGTAAATAATATAGATACCACTATTGATCCAGATCTTGAGACAGTAACTACTACAGTTGGTACACCAGTAAGTGTTGGATTCTACATACGACCGACTACAGGAAGTGGTGATGCTCCTGGTTGTAATGCTACAGGTAGTAATCCTGCTTACTTAACTATCTCTCCACCTGCTGGAGTGAGTGTATCGCCTACTACATTAACGTTTGTGGGATGTGATAGTCCAGATACTCCTGTCATAGAGGGTTTACAAACTGCAACATTCACTGCAAGTAGCGCAGGCACATACAACTTCACTACGGGCAACTTCAGTATGAGTGGGGGAAAGCCAGGAAGTCAATGGAACTTTGCTAATGCCCAATTCACACTAATAGTTACCGCAACAGACACTACTCCACCAGAAATAACTCCTAACATATCAGGTACTCTAGGCAACAATGGTTGGTATACTAGCAATGTTACTGTAAGTTGGAATGTTAGTGATCCTGAATCTGGGATAGCATCTACTAGTGGATGTGATCCAACAACAATAAACTATGATACTACTGGAGTAACATTGACATGCACAGCAACCAATGGTGCTGGCTTGAGCAGTTCAAAATCAGTTACAATAAAGAGGGATGCTACTGCTCCAACAGTTACTGCTACACCAGATAGAGGGCCAGATCACAATGGATGGTATAATCATCCATTAACAATAACATTCACTGGCGAAGATGCTACATCTGGAATTGCTGCATGCGATTCCCCAGTAACCTATAGTGGACCAGATGGTGAAGACATAACAGTAACAGGTTCATGCACAGACAACGCTGGTAATGTAGGCTTTGGTAGTTACACATTCGATTATGATGCTACTCCACCAACTGTTTCGATAGGAGGCATAAGCGATGGACAGCAGTTTGACTTTGGAGATCCACTACCAGAAGTAACATGCAATGCTACAGATAACCTCTCTGGTGTTGAGTCTTGTACCATATCGCCATCACCACTCCCAACATCAGTTGGAACCCATACAATAACAGCAACTGCAAAGGATAATGCAGGTAATACTAAATCTACTTCCATAACTTACACCATAAAAGCATGGACCATAGTAGGATTCAAGCCACCAGTAGATAATCCTCCTCTAGTTAACGTTGTTAAGAATGGTTCAACAGTGCCATTGAAGTTCGAGGTATTCAAGACCATTAGTGGGGAAGAATTAACAGATCCAAGTATAGTTAAGCAACTTAAGGCTCAGAAGATAGACTGTAGTACACTGGATGGCTCACCAACAGATGAGATAGAGTTGACAGCAACTGGAGGGACATCGTTACGCTATGACTGGACTGAAGGACAGTTCATATACAACTGGAAGACACCAACCCAAAAGGATACATGCTGGAAGGTAACCATAGAGTTTCAGGATGGCTACTCTAGCATACGTGCATACTTTAGGTTGAAGTAAGTACGGTGATAGTACCCTCTCTATTATTTATTTATCTTGTTCATCATTCTCATCACTATAATCATACAGCCCTTATCCAACCAATATACCTACTTACTGGTACATCTACTAGCATATCTACAGTATCTAGTCTTATTCTCTAGCATGGAGTATATAATAGCAACTTTAGCTCTCATACTCCAGCATATCTAGAACCATAGCAGAGCATTTGCAGCATAGGCATCTAACTGTATAGTATCTGTTGAGCATGCATACTCTGCTTTGAAGTAAGAATACACTCTTCATCATATAATATAGTTCATTAGTATGGCTTCTCCCTTATTCCTTCCCTGCCTAATCATAAGGGCAAATGATGCATCAATACATCCTCTACTGCTTGCTGTGCAAGGAATGCTACCAGAGTTACCTTCTAGCATTGAACATATGCTTAGAATAATCTGTATATCATATCATCCCTTAGCCTCAAACCAGAGCATTGATTCACTCCCCATCGCAGGAGTAGCCTAAACCCTTTATATATGGTGGTTACAACAACCCATGCATGCTTGAGAAGAAGGTTAGGGATTTAAGCATAGATGATGGCTCAGATGCATGCTCTATAATCGCACAGATGTTTGATGCTGGAGGGTTCATGGCAAGGAACCTTGCAATAGCAGCAAGGATACTTGAGGATATGCTTAAGGATGATAAGTGCTTCAGGTTCATATCGTTTGTAGGTGCACCAATAGCAACTGGGCTTAGAGGTGTTGTAAGGGATATGCTTAAGGAGAAGATGTTTGATGCTGTTATAACAACATGTGGTGCCCTAGACCATGATATAGCAAGGAGTAGTGCAGATTACTATGCTGGGGACTTTGGCATTGATGATGCAATGCTTGCTGATGAGAAGATACATAGGCTAGGGAATCTGCTTATCCCATTGGCAAACTATGGTCCATTGATAGAGAGGAAGGTTCAAGCAGTGCTGGAGGAGGTTTATGCTGATGGTACAAGGGAGTGCTCAAGTAGCGAGATATGCAAGGCAATAGGTATGAGGCTTGATGAGTCATCCTTCCTGTATTGGGCTGCAAGGAACAGCATACCTGTATTTGTACCTGGGATAATGGATGGTGCAGTTGGTACCCAGTTATGGCTATTTGCTCAGAGGCATAGAGACTTTAGGCTAAACCTCTTCAAGGATGCTGATATGCTTGCTGAGGTAGCGTTTAGGGCAGAGCGTACAGGTGCATTGATGCTTGGAGGAGGGATAGCAAAGCACCATACTCTATGGTGGAACCAGTTCAGGGGAGGACTTGATTATGCTGTGTACATAACAACTGCTGTTGAGTACGATGGAAGCTTGAGCGGTGCTCTAGTAAGAGAAGCAATATCATGGGGCAAGGTTAAGCAGGATGCAAAGCAAGTTACTGTGTATGGAGAGGCTACACTACTCCTACCATTCCTTTATACCTGTATGCTAAGAGCATGGAAGGAAAGGGAGTGGAGTAATGGTGGGAAGAGAGGAGAGGGAGGGTAGGGAAAAAGAAGAAGTAAATGGTAGTTAATTGATGGATTAGTGCAAGTAGTAAAGAGTACGATGTGTGAAAGAAGAATAAGAGGGTGGAAGAGGAGTATGATGATGCTTAACTATTTACCTGTTCACTATACTCTCCTTAACCAACTTTATAGCATCCTCCAAGGACTGCTGTCTTGTATCATTATTGCTACGCACATTAAACTCAGAATACAGTATACTTATTATCTCAGATATGAGCATCCTTGCACTGTCCTTGAAGAGTAAGAAGAGTCCATCCTCTACCTTCTTTGGATTGCTGCATAGATTGTGTATATCAACACCCATCCTATCAAGATAGAAGTTTATGACCCTTACTGTATTATCTCCAAGCACGTTGCTAAGATGCTTTATAACTATAGCATTTATCCTCTTCTCAACATCTTCACCATCACCAATGTACCTACCTCTATTGGTGCTTACCTTCGCTCCCCTTCCCAACCCATCATCATCCTTCCCATCCTCTACCCTTCTTCTTTCGTCTTCTACGCTCATACCATATTTGGTATTCCCAACATCTTCCATCATGTAGTTACACCATCCTTAACAGCAAGTATGAAGGATACCCTCTCTCAGTATCCAAGAGTAACGTATACGTGCCTAGGCTAGGCTTTACTGCATGCATTAGATGCACGCCATTCTTGCTCCATAGCCTTAGATGCATATCAGATATGCTCTTAACATATGGTATGTTGTTTGATCCCATCCTCTCAACTATAACCGTTACATCACCATTATCCTTGGTATGGGTTAGTAGCATACCCTCGTACATCCTACTACTGTTAGTATGCATGTGATCTAGGATTAGGAGTATAGCATTACTACAAATATCATCAAGAGTAGCATCACCTTTACCATCACTACTACTACCTCTACTACCCCTCTCCCCTATGTAATCTAACCTCTTAAACTCCTCATACTTCTCTAGCATGAGGTTCATGTAGTTCGACTCATTAACATTAACTATAGAGGGTAGGGAATTGTGTATATTGCTATTGATCTTAGTACTCCTACTCTTGCTATTCAACCATTGCCTATACATCCTTGTTACATCTATCTTACTTGAGGAGAATATCGTTAGATTGTTAACCTTATCTGTACAGAAATGAAGTATTATGCTCATCATACTACTTAACGAGGCATCTACCATATCTAGCATGACTCTACCATTGTTCATCAAGGAGTTCATTATCATGCATGTTAGTATAGCATTCAAGAATGTTATATCAAATCCAGGATCAACCTCTAGGAGTAGTGTGCTACCATATCTCAGCCCTCCATGGAGCATATAATCCATATCACTGCTCCCTGTTGATACGAAGCCATCTCTAGCCTCCAATACATTGAATAACTTACTGCTCTTACCACCATAATTATCACTATCATCATCAGCACCAACATGATGCTTATACTCTTTGCACATACAGTATGTACAGTTATTCTGCATAGGAACCAATATGAACCTAGAGTCTAGCAGTGTATATGCATAGTTGTTGTAGTAGAGTGCAACTCCTCTCATCTTATCTATATGCATTGATCTTATGCTTACACCATCATCATAATCTCTAACGCTCAATGTTACTATCCCATCAACTAGGTATGATAGTGTGTTCATCTCTGGCTCCTCACTAACAAATAGCAAGAAGCCATCGTTTGTATCTGCAACTGTTATCATAGTCTTCTCCATCTTCATCCTATCCTCATGCTTGATCTCCTTTGCTAGTGCATCCCAACTATCAAGAACTACAAAGGCTCTCTTATTGTTGATCAGTGTATCTATAACCAACTCTACAGTACCCGTAGCACTACCAAGCCTAAGGTCTATTACAGAGTCCTTCTCTATCTTATCGTATGAGAGTACTGACTCATCCTTCAGGTAGCCTATGATCCAGGGGAAGTAACGCTGTAGCCTTGCAAGAGATACCCTGGTTGAGATGTAGAAGCACTTGTACCTATCATGCATGAGTTGCATCAACTCAAGTGCTAGAGTGGTCTTCCCTGTACCAGGGAGCCCTCTTATGAGCATGGATGTTGGCTCCATGTTGAGGAAGTCTCTAAATACATGCCTCAACTCAGTCTCTGCCATATGTAAAGCATTACTACTGCTGTTACTGCTGCTACTACTGTTATTATTATTATTATTGCTGTTGTTATGCTCACTGTTAGTGCTAAACCTCTTGCTCTTATCCCTATCCTCCTTACTCTGCATAACTATCAGTTGTAATCATAAAATAAATGATTGTGTAATTTCTCATACTAACTTACATCAGATGATCATGCATATACTCATTAACAGCATTGTATATAAAGACAAGAAGCATTAAATGGAATAGGTGGATCATGGTTATAGAACTTGTTGCAGGAGCAATAAACTGGGATACAACTGTATTCGTTGATGACTTCCCAAATGCTGGTGAGGAGGTTAAAGCAAGGAAGGTTATAAGTGTGCCAGGGGGCAAGGGTGCAAATACTGCAGTTGCATCTGCAAGGATACTTGGCAAGAAGAGTGTTGGGCTTATAGGTGCGCTAGGGGATGATAGGATAGGAGAGGAGCAGGTAAGGATACTTGAGGATGAGGGTGTAGACACATCATACATAAAGAGGTTTAACCACCCTTCAGGACAAGCATACATACTTGTTAATGGCAAGGGAGAGAATATGATACTAACCTACAAGGCTGTGAACGATATGCTCAAGCCAGAGATGATGGATGAGAATATGCTAAAGGCAGTAGATGAGGCAAGTGCAGTAGTTGTTATAGATCCTCCATTGGAGTTTGCTTTAAGCCTTATAGAGCATGCTAGAGAAGGGGATGGCAAGAAGAGGATTGTATGGGCTCCAGCACTCCTCACTAGGTTTGGTCTTGATATGCTTAGGGATGGTATAAGCAAGGTAGACTACCTTGTCATGAACGAGTCTGAATGCTTGTTGCTATCTAATACAGATGATGTAATGCAGGGGTTCAAGGCACTTGCAGGGTTGAGTAAGAGGATGATACTAACCAGGGGCTCTAAGGGCTGTCTATTCCATTGGGGTGATAAGGTTGTGCAGATACCAAGCATAGACTTGAACTCCATAGGGTTGTATGCTGTAAGCAGTGTTGGTGCTGGAGATGCCTTCCTTGGTGCATTCACAGCATTACTGCTCAAGGGTTATGGTGAGTTAGAGGCACTATTCATGGCAAACCTTGCAGCTGCAATCAAGGTCTCTAGGGAGGAGACAAGGGCAAGTCCATACTATGATGAGTTGCTAAGGTACATGAGGGATGAGAGGGTTGAGAGGTTCTTAACTGGCATAAAGGTTATGTAGAGCAACAATGATTACACTACTACTGCTACCTCTACTACTTCTACTACTACTGCTACTGTTCAACAGCAAGACCATCTATTATGAACTCTACTAGCCTCTTTGCGTCAACATCATAGCATATGCTGACATTCCCATCATCTCTATACTCTGTTATACACATACCCTTCCTCTTCCCAATAGTCTCTACCCTAACCCTTGCCCTCTTCATTCTGAAGATCTCAGGTTCTACTAGTGCTACAAGAGCAAATACATCGTGGAGGTTAAAGTATGAGTGCTTTGACACAGGGTTCTTGAGTATCCTTGCTGCAAGGGTAGAAGCACTGCTCCCTATGGAGTTTATCCTCTCAAGCATTAGATCATCAACTACACAATCCCTGCGTGATGTTAACTCAAGCCCACAGGCAACTATGCTAAGATCAGAGCCCATAACCTTATCCGCTGCTACAGCATCTGTGTAGAAGTTGAACTCTGCATACCTTGTTACATTGCCCTCAACATTAGCAAGGTTATAGGCTCCACCCATGATGAATACCTTATCTATGTATCTCTTCACATCATACTCTAGCAATGCTGCGATGTTTGTTAGTGGTGCAGTGCATAGAAGTGTAACCTCCCTCCTACTGTAGGATGCAAGTATGCTTGCAAGTTCCTTTATTGGGTCATCATACTTGATCAACCTAACTGCTCTTCCTCTTCCTCCTCCTCCTACATCTAACATAGAATCCCCAAGCCCATCCTTACCATGCACATCCACAGCATGCCTAGACCTCCTGTAACCCTTCCTGCTCAGACCTTGTATGATCCTTACATCCTTGCCTAGGGCATTGCATATCTTCATAGCATTTACTGCTCCCATCCTAGCACTAACATTGCCAGATACAGTGCTCAATGCTACTATCTCAAGAACCGTGTTGTTCAATGCTAGTATGAGTGCTATAGCATCATCAACCCCTGGATCCATATCAAGTAGTACCTTCCTCTGCATGCCTCATCTCTTCCTTACTTTAATCCATCCTTATATCCTTCTTTCTTTATCTATCTATCAGCACATCCATGCCTTCCTCAATACTCATTCATTGTAGAATCCATCATATACGCTCTTATACTAGTTGTTACCCATACATCTATGTATCCGTCAGTTGTTACTACTACTATACTACTACTGCTACCGTTGTTGTTGAAGGTGATAGGGTAGGATGATGCAGATTGACCATACATTCATACTCATGGTTATAGCAGTATCATCATCTGGAGTGCTAACCCCAGGACCACTCTTCATCGTAAACATGCACTATGCAAAGAGGTATGGACATGTATCAGGGTTGCTATGTGCTAGTGGTCATGCAGTTGTAGAACTCCCCCTCATCATAGCAATAGCGTTAGGCATGTTAAGCATAGAGTACATGGATAAGCTTGGATGGCTAATAGGTATTGTGGGAGGTGTAGCACTAATAACTTTTGCCACCATGCAGTTATACACTCTCATAAACACTGCTAAAGATGATGCTAGTAAGCATAGCAGCAGTAGCAGTAAGAAGAAGGTGTATGGTTACATATCAAGGGTATCTGCAACACCATACGGCTCATTCCTTGCTGGTATTGCATTCTCAGCCTTGAACCCATTCTTCATAGCATGGTGGCTTACAGTTGGTATGAAGATTGTAATGGATGCATATAATATAGCATCAATGCAAGGTATACTAATTATGTTCATAGCCCATATATGGATGGATTATGCATGGCTTGCTGGAACAGCGTACATGACAAGAAGAGGCATGGATAAGATCTTCAAGCCTGAACATGGTAGTACAAAGATATTCTACAGATTGCTTTACCTAGCACTCTATGCCATGCTTGTGTATATAGGTATAGGCTTTATAGCATCATCGCTGGTTAATGAGAACTTATAAACTGGTCTGATGGATATTATTTTATGCTAGGCTCAAAGGGGTTGAGGAGCGAGCATCTTATCAAGATGAAGGAGTTATTCGACTCCATAATCTCCAGTGCAGGTAAGGATCCAAAGGACTTCTACCAGTACTGGAGGAAGGAGGCTGAGAACATATACATGCAGGTTGCAGACCTTCCTACTGAGGATGCGTTTGATAAGGCTATGAGGATGATAGAGACCTCTGCAAAGTTCGAACTTGTGAGGAGGGATGTTGTACGTAACCTCCTTGGCTAGCAGCAGCAATGGCAGTAATGGCAGTAGTAGTAGCATAAGTAATAGCATCATATAGCATTATAGACTGTTAATACCTGATAGACTGCTACTACCTGTACCCCTTGATACCTATAGCCAACCCATCACGTACAGGGAGCACCAAGGCATCCATGTTACTGATGAGCATTGAGTTGAACCTTGCTACTGCTTTGCCCTCCTTGCTATCCTTCAATACCTCCCCATGCCATAACGCATTATCTGCTACTAGCAACCCATTCTTGCTTAGCCTTGGATAGCATAGCTCAAAGTACCTAGGGTAGTTATCCTTGCTATCATCTATGAAGATAAGGTTGAACCTCCCCTTGAGTCTTGGTATAACATCTAGAGCATCACCAGTTATAACCTCTACAGTATCATCTAGGTTAGCAGTATGTATGTTTGCTCTAGCCTCATCTGCCCTTGTATGATCTATCTCTATGCTTGTTACCCTACCCTTAACCTTCTTTGCTGCAAGCCCAAGCCATATGGTAGAGTAGCCTACAGCAGTGCCTATCTCAAGCACCCTCTTAGCCCTTGTTGCAAGTATTAGGAGGAAGAGCAGTCTACCTATCAGTGGACCAACTATTGGTATACCTCTCTGCCTAGCATCATCCTCTATGCTTGCAAGTATGCTTGGGCTCTTTGGTAGTATGCTATGCACATACTCTATCATCCTCTCATCATGCATGTGCCAGATACTTGACACCCTAAAACTATCTCAGCCTTAGTATTAAAAGTTTAGATCCTCCATCATATCAGCATAGTTATCTGCAACCCTCTCAACCAACTGCTCATTATACCTTGCAAGTACCTCTGCTATTAGATGCTTGCTCCTCAGCATGTACTTGGAGTCATGCTTATTAACCAAGCCCTTCTCCATGAGCCTCTTCATATGCCAGAATATGGTTGATTGTGCCTTGCCAAGCATGAATGCAATCTCATCAAGCGTTGCTGAACCATCGTTCTCAAGCATGTATGAGATGATCCTCCTTGCGGTTGGTATCCTAAGCATGCCAAGTATGTTTGCCTCATCCTGCTTAACATCACTTGCATAGTACCTTGTCATCCCTCCATCCCTCTCTATCCTTATCATCTGCTCAGATTCTAGCCTGTAGAGATGGTATGATAACACTCCGTTTGTTAACCCTAGCATTCTAAGTAGTTCCCTATACCTTATCCCAGGGTTCTTGCTTATGTATTCAAGTATCGTGTTCCTTATATTGCTCATTCCATGACACCTCAACTCAGCCCATCTTAATAACCCCAGTCATGAAGAGTACAAGCATGGCAAGGATGAGTAGATGTGCCAACTCTACATTTATTATTGGGAGCAAGAGCGCTGGTACATTCCCTGTTAGCGTAATGAAGTTCACAAACTCTGCAAGTGTAAGCATAGAGAGTGCAAGCATCATGAAGAGCAACCTTCTACTCCTTCCCCTGTAGTATGCTAGTACAGATACTATAACTAGGAATATGGATACCATGAACGCTATCATGTGTAGGTAGATATGGTATATCATTGATTCATGGGTTATATGAGGGAGTACAAGTGGTAGAGAGAAGATTGCTATTGCAGCAAGTATGAGCAGTGTCATAACATTCTTATCTGCAAAGGCCATCCTCTGCATATCTATTATTACAGGCTAGGTATATAATTAATTATTGGTACAATGATAGAATGATGGTATTTTAAATTAGTAAATGGATGAGTTATGATAGTGATAGCAGCAGTAGTAGTGATGGTAGTCATCGTTATTATATATATGATCATTGGATATACATAACCTATCTATCCACCTTGGATGATTTATCTTATCTGTAAGGCATCTCTGAGATGCTAGTACATGATACACAACCATAGGAACCTCCAGCCTAATTTGCAAGTAGATTTGTGTATTGCTAATCTCCTCTGCTCTGTACAGAATACCTGTCTGCTTGTGGTTGCTATAGCCAACCTAAACAAGTGTATGCATAATGAGACGCCTCAACCTAATGGGAGGATAACAGTAGATTTAGATGATTGCTACCATAATCTATTATGATGGTGCTGGTATGCTCATGGTTGCAAATGCATACTCTCTCTCATCCTTCTTAGATACCTTCCTATACCTCTCATCATAGTACTCGTAATCCCTTACTCCAGATACATGCTCTGTCCAGATATCGTGTATGGCATCGTTGTACCTCTTCGCTATACCCTTCCTCCTACCAACCTCATGCAAGATGATATGAGATACCTTGGCACAGTTGTTTATAGCAAAGAACCTCTTTCTATCCATGGCAGGTGAGTCAGAGCCTGAGCCCAAATAATCAAGCCAGTGCACTAAGCCAAAGTTGTCTGTGTAGTAGCCAGCGCTACAATCAGAGATCAAGGGTCTAAAGTATGCTAGGTAGATGTGATAGTTATCCTTACCTTTGCTCCTATGATGCATTATAAGATCGCTCAACCCAAACCTAAGCCTTCTCAATGGGCTCTTCTCTATAGCAAGTACATCAACACCAACATCATAATGGAGCCCAAAGTTCTTGTTCAACCACCAAGCAAAGAACTTGCCCATCTCCTCAATGTATGGCAGATCATCCTTTACTCTTGAGTCTAACTCCTCATACTTAACAACGTATATGAAGCGTAGGATCATCACAATCAGCAAAGGTATCTCATTCAATCAATAATAATAACCTACCTTGAGAGTAGCAGGTAGACAGGGAAGTAAGGAAGATGAACCATAACATAAACATAAAAAAGGATAGAAGCAGGCAGCTTCTCTAGCTTACTTCCTGCTTATATCTATCTCTATAGTGGATACGTTCCTTACCTTACCGTTCTGGCTCTGCATCTGCTCAGATCCAAGCCTAACATCGCTTATCTTGTAGCCTAGAGAGTTCATCCTCTTCACGATTATCTGTGCAACATCTATTGCTCTTGCGATGCTGAGCCCCCTAGCCTTTATGGTTACTGTTGGCTCATTTGCCAACTGAACTAGGGTAGCTGTCACATACGTCATCAATGGCTTCTTGCCTATGAATATCTCGTTTGCTGCCTTGCGTTGTGCTTGTGTGCTCTGCGTCTCAGCCATACCCTCTTAAGGTATTGAACCTGTATAAATAGTTTGATATGCATGCAATCTATACCTTTTCATTGTCAATAATCTGCTGAAGTATCCTAACTATGGAATTATGAGAAGGATTATCCATGATCTGGCTCTTAAGATACTCATCCTCAACCTCGTAGCAGTTGAGCATGCCATCCTCATCCTTTATGAATAGCAGTACCCTGTCATTGAATATGCAAGGGTATATATGCTCAACCTCCATCCTCTCAACCCTTATGGTTATCTTACCATCACTATCTACAGTTACAACATCATCATCCTTGCTGCAGTAGTTCATCCTATTGTATTATGCTACAGCCTTAATAATATGTATATGATGGTTGTGCTATACTCAATGTATGGGTATTGGTAACATCAGCAATAATAATAGCGGTAAGGGTAGTAAGAGGATAATAATGCATGTTGATCTTGACTACTTTTATGCTCAGTGCGAGGAGTTGAGGAGGAAGGACCTTAAGGATAAGCCTGTTGTTGTATGCGTATACTCTGCTAGGGGAGGGGATAGTGGTGCTGTGAGCACTTGCAACTACAAGGCTAGGGCATATGGTGTTAAGGCAGGTATGCCTATAGTTCAAGCAAAGAGACTTCTAAGGGGGCAGGATGCTGTATTCCTTCCAGTTGATGAGCAGTACTACACAAGCATATCAGATATGGTAATGACAATACTTAGAGCAAATGCAGATGCATTTGAGCAGATAAGTATAGATGAGGCGTATATGGATGTTAGCATAAGATGTAGGGACTTTGACTCTGCCATTGCATTGGCAACTAGGCTTAAGGATGAGCTAAGGGCTAACATAGGTTTAACATGCTCCATAGGGATAGGGATGAACAAGTTGATAGCAAAGATGGCATCTGACTATAGGAAGCCAGATGGACTTACAGTTGTTAGGCCAGAGGAGGTGCAGGGCTTCATAAGCCAGATGGGTGTTGGTAAACTGCTATGGGTTGGGAAGAAGACAGAGGCTAGGCTCAACTCCATGGGCATATACACAGTTGCTGATCTTGCAAAGATAAGCATAGATACACTCATCAATGAGTTTGGAAGGAAGATGGGTGTATACCTGTACAATGCATCAAGGGGCATTGATGAGGAGCAGGTTAAGGAAAGTTCTATGGCAAAGCAGATAAGCAGGATAACTACCCTAAAGAGGGATGCTAATGCAATAGAGGATATGCTTGATGATCTACATGCTTTAAGCATAGATGTGCATAAGAGTGTGGTTGAGCAAGGGCTGCTCTTCAGATCAGTAGGCATAATACTGGTTTATGAGGATCTGAGCATGAGGAGCAAGGCAAGGACACTGAAGCACTACTCCAACAGCATTGATGATCTGCTCAGATATGCAAGGGTACTGCTGGAGGAGGCGTTGAAGGAGAGCAGGATGCCTGTGAGGCGTCTAGGTGTGAAGGTATCTGATCTTATGAGTGTTAAGGGTCAGGAGACCCTACAGAGGTTTATGTGATATATCATGATGCATGCAGATACTCGCTATGTATGGATGATGGCATTGTTATATGCACATCTGATTCAACTTATGCTATTGATTCATTCTACCTAATTGACTGTTATCTTCTATCCATCTACCTACTACTATTACTGTTGTTTACTCCCTCACTAGCATCCTTACCCATTCTCTTAACCCTCCTGCTCTCAACATACATTATAAGCGTTAGGTAGCCAGCAAGCCATGGTAGGAACATTATCTCCCCTGCTACAGAATGGAAGGATTCGAATGCATTGACATCAGCACTAACAGTAAGCACGTATATTGATAATGCAAGTATCCTCATGGTGTTAACAAAGACTGTGCCAGCAACACCTATTGCAAAGTACATGCCCTTCCTTCTAGCCTGTATGTTCATCTTGAGCAGGAATGCAAGCATCACAAGGGAGTATATGATGATGCTATGCACACCTGCAGATGGCCAGAAGACCTGAAGTGCCATGGAGCCCTTGCTTCCGTTCAGGAAGAGCATGTTGCCCCTTGCTGTAGCACTCCCTACATCTAGAGTATTTATTATCCAAGCATCGAACTGGAGTAGATAAGGTACTATGAACTGCAATGGACCTAGAGTATTGTATGGGAAGAAGGCATCAAGGGATAGTATTATTGCACTACCAAGCAGGTAGATTGGGCTTGCAGGGGCTATCCTTACCCATCTCCTACCATATATTATGGTTAGTGCTGAAACCATGAATAATCCTAATGCTATATAATCCCACATCCATGTCCAGCTATCCTTAAGCCTTACACCATAGTTTGATGCAGAGTCCATTATGATCTGCCTATACCCATTCTCTACAAGTGTAAAGTATACTATGCATGCAACTGCAAGCATGGATGCTAGGTATAGCCTCCTCCTTGCAATATCATACCTTAACCCTGCTATCTCTGCAACAATGAAGGCTAGGGCAAAGAGGAAGCCTCCCCTACCCTCATTCCAGCCCATCTGGAATGTATCTGGTGCTATTGCAAGGGTGTAGAGCACAGGTGAGGCAAGGAGTATTAGTATTGGTACATAGCCCTTCACCAAACCCTTTCCCTCTAGAGTCTCCTTCATGCCTTTGGATTACGATAAGCCTACTCTCTATTAAATCTGTTTAGTGATAGTTGATGATGCTATAAGCATACCTTATCATTGCATATAATCAGATAGCCTCATCTGAGCCCCTCTCAGCATACTGCTCTCCCTAGCCCATTCTTCTAATGGTATCTTAAGCATGCTCATAGCATATTTAATAGCATCATCCATGCTTGTGAACCTTGCTACATTGCCCTTGAGCATTGCCCTAACATTCTCTCTAACGAACCATACACCAACTGGTATGTTGAACCCTGGGTATATCTCTCTAAGCATGATGACCCTAGCCTGCCTCCTAATAGATGCTAGATGCTCAGCAACTGCAAGCCTGGCAGAGTAGTAGCATCCTCCAACCCTAGCATAACCCTTCCTCCCTATATAGCCCTCATGATCACCTATCATCTCATACCTACTCCCATAAACGTTCCATGTAGTGTTTGGGAACCATGCCTCTATCCATTCGAACTCCCATGTACCTGGTAAAAGTATGCATACGAACCTGTTCATGCTAACATCTCTAAAGTATACCATGTACTCATCTATGCTAGGCTCATACCTGATCTGCTCTATCAGTGCCTTGGAGATGGTATCATCAACAGCAGTTATACTCCATCTAGTAGGCACGAACCTCCTCCTACCCCTGTAGCCTAGGCATCCAGCACTCAAGGCTCTTATTATGCTTGAGATTCTAACACCCTTGCTGTAGAGTTGTAGTATTGCTTCACTTGCGCTGAGATCATCGTAGTATGCATGCTCTATCCTTTCATCAACCCTTATGCTCCCTACCCTGAGCCTCTCCATCTCTGCAGATGGTCCAGATGGAGGAAGGTACTCACTCAGGTTCAGCCCTGAAGGTCTATGCTTGAGATGCATCTCAGCATCTATTGGTACCTTAGCCATTGCTAGTTCCTGTACTATGGATGATATTCCATTGCATCTTGCTGGCGAGGCATCATCAACATGAGCCTTAACCTTGCCTCTAACCATTGCTAGCCTGAACCTAAGCACATCATCAAGAGCAATGTTATGCCAGTGCTCTGGGCAATCGTAGATACCTATACCTACACTATCAATATAATGCTCTACAACTGGCATCATTGGTCCTATGCTGACCTTTGGATACCCTAACCTACCAACGAATATGGATGGTGGTGTATAACCATCAATGCTCTTATCTACATTTATCCTTTCAAGCATGGTCTTTACACTTGCTACAATTATTGGGCAGTACGCTAGACCACAGAGGTACTTGCTACCCCTACATTGCATGCAGATCGATGGGTTAAGATTTGTATGTGTAGGATGTAGCATGGGAAGGGTAAGAGATGGGTAGTATGATGTATACTTGCTAGACATAATAACAGTAGGGAAGGGGATTCCATTTAACCTTATCTACTTATCTACTATACCATCTACACTCTTGTACTCCTCCTTCATGGCTGCTATAACCTCTCCTTTAAGAGCCTCTATAACCTCGCTAGCATACCTGCTCAAGTTAGCATCCTCTATAAGCCTTGGCCTCCTGTAATCTATCCTAACCTCCTTCTTAACCCTAGCAGGTCTATGAGTTAATACTATAACTCTATCAGCAAGGCATACAGACTCTGCTATGTTATGTGTAACGAATAGTATTGTCTTCTTTGTCTTCTGCCATAGCAGTTGGAGTTCAACAAGCAGAAGATCCCTAGTCTGGGCATCTAGGGCAGCGAATGGCTCATCCATGAGCAGAACCTCAGGGTCCATAACAAGGGATCTTGCTATTGCTACCCTCTGCTTCATACCTCCAGAGAGTTGGTGCACGTAATAGTCTGCAAACTTATCCAACTGCATCAACTGAAGATAGTGCATTGCAAGTTCCCTCCTCCTTGCCTTCTCTACCCCAGCCATCTTAAGCCCAAACTCCACATTCTCTATTATGGTAAGCCATGGGAATAATGCTCCTTCCTGAAATATCATTATCCTATCTGGGCCAGTATCACTTACACATCTCCCATCTAGAAGTATCTCTCCATCAGATGGGCTCTCAAGCCCTGCAATTATGTTTAACAGTGTACTCTTGCCACATCCTGAAGGGCCAACTAAACATACAAACTCACCATCCTCAACGCTTATGCTAACACCATCTATAGTCTTAACTATGCCATTTGAGTGGTTATACACTTTGCTGACATTCCTTACCTCTAACTTGGCCAAGGTACTCTTACCTCTTCTCGATTACCATCTTTATATTAAGTATAATTTGAATATTGTTATTTAACTAGCATGAATGAGTTTAATGTACTTTTATCCTCCTCCAGTATACTATTCAAACCATCGTAGTAGAACAGTCTATCAAAGGTAGCGTCTGAATGGAATAACCCAACCATCTTCCCCTTCCTTATGTAACCTTCTATTGATCCCTGCATTGGATCGTATGTGAACTCTAGGGATGAGAATGCGTTCTTTACAACATCCTCTGGTAATGATTTTCCTGTCATGCTCCTTATCTCCTTGCTAGTAATATTCATTGCCTCATCCCTATGCTCGTTTATCCATCTTATGATGTTTATATGAGCATTAAGCACTTTATGAACAAGGTCTGGGCTCCTATCTATCAGATCTGATCTAGCAACAAGCACTGTAGTTGCGAACCTACCATCTGGCCATATACTCCTCTCATCGAGGAAGATCTTCCCTCCTTCGTTTACCGCTATACTAGCCCAAGGCTCTGGTACCCATAGTCCATCTATCTCGCCCTTCTTGAATAGGAGTAGGAGTTCGGGGTTTTTTGCATTTATTATAGTTATATCACCACCATCATCCTTTAACCTAAGCCCATGCTCTAGTAGGTATGATCTCAAGGCTATATCTTGTGTATTACCATACTGTGGTGTTCCAAACCTCTTACCTCTGAGATCTTCAAGTGTATCTATACCCTCACGGGTTATGAACTTTGCACCCCCAGATGTTGCTCCTGCTATTACCCTAACAGAACCATTACTTGCAAGGTATGCTTGAATGGCAGGTATTGGGCCAGTATATGCAACATCAACCTGCCCTGTGAGTAGTGCAAACATGGTATCTGGACCTGCCTTGAACATCCTATACTCTACATCCATGCCTAACTCCTTGCTGAACGCATCACTACTCTTCGCTATAAGTGCTGGAGCATGTGTTAGATTTGCCTGTAAACCTATCCTTAGCCTTGTTGCTACAGTAGATGCATGATCATCCTTACTATTTGTAGATAATGATAGTAGTAGTAATACAGATATTATAAGAAGTGCTGATCCAACTATGCCTACTATGACCTTATATCTCATCACTATTCTATAGCATAGACGCTATTAATTTTATACTTTAGCATGGATATGAACATCAATTATATCATGAGAAGGATGCTTGGTAATTTAATAAGAGATATAATAATGGGAAGAAGAAGGATATGCGATCATCTTAATCTATATCTGCTCATACAACATCAACCTCTATGCTCTGAATTGGGGCAAGTGCCATTGGCTTGCTTATGTTGTCTAACACAAAGACCTCTATCCTGTATGTATCCTGCCTGTCAGGGGTCCATGGTAGCGTTACTATAGCACGCGTACTGCTCTCCAACTCAGATGCTATCATACTCATAGATGCTACAGTGCCATCTGAGTACTTAACCTGTGCTATACATACAAACTCCTGCGCTATCGGCTGCTTGTTCAGCAACTCAACCTTAACTGCCAACTTGCTACCAAATGATAACACTCTTATCTGCTCACCAAACTGTGTTATTACCTCTGGCTTTGATACCAGCATCCTATCCCTTGCTGCTATACCAGTACCAAATACAGCCTCTGCAGTTACATACCTCATCTCAACTGTTAGTACACCATCTGCTGCAAGCCTTACAGGATAGGGGAGTGTATCATCCAGATACCTTGCAACTATCCTATCGTTATCAGTAACCCTTATGGATTGCTGTTGTTGCTGCTGCTGTTGTTGATTCTGCTGCTCCTCACCTTTGCTTGAGACTAGATTAACCATGGCAGTGAATATCCCAGTATTTACATCTGTCTCAACAAGCGTTATTCTTACCCCTGAGGTATATGTATCAGACCAAAGGAATACAGTTACCCTATCCCTTACATATGGGTCTCTGTTAGCTTCAGGCTCCTCAAGCCTTATCTCTGCCTTGTCTGTGGAGTAATAGTACTGTCTATCGAATGTTAGTTTTGCCTCATAGTAGACTATCCTTGCTGATGTTGCTATAGTAGTATTGTACAAGGCAACTATCCAATCATCACGTCTAACCTCCAGATCACCATTGTATATCAATAGGTTTGGACTCAGCCTTATACTTCCAATGAACACCCCGCTACTCTTAGATGTCTCAATTAGGTTAACAACGATGCTTGAACTCCTACCCTTAACAGTCACGCTAACAGTATCAACTGCATTAGGGTTAACATCCCTAGATCTATCCTGAAGTATTATACCAACGGTATTGAATGGTGTATACTCAGATCTATCGAATGTAAGTAATGGTATAGAACCATCATGATTCCTGCTATCCTCACTGTTAAGGTTTATACTATGTGATGATTGTGTGTTACTTGCCAAGGCTATCTTATTTGCATGTATGCTTATGGAGGTTATGAGCAGTACGATGAGCATAGTATACATATGCACCCGCATATCCAGCATATGCTATATCAAGCAGATAGAACGTAAAAACTTTAAGTTATAATATTCCCATTCTAATGTTAATGTTAATACTTTGTATCCTTATTAATCTCATCTGCAACCTGCCTTAAACCATCCCTGTATGTTGGGTATACAAACCTGAAGTTCATGCACTGCTTCAAGTTTATATTGCTGTATCTTGCTGAGTACCGTATTGCTCTCATGAGATCTGGGCTTATATCGCTAGCCTTGTTGAGCACCTTTGCAATACTACCTATGAGGTGTGATAGAGCGTTGAGAGGAGCATAAGGGAGCAGTACTGGCCTTCCTATGCCTAGAAGAGAACATGCATAGTTTAGGTAATCAAGCCATCTTACAGGCTCATCATCAACAACATTGAATACCCTATTACTACCCTTGTATGAGAGGCATTCAACTAATGTCCTTGCACAGTCATGTACATGTACAACGCCAGTGTAGTTTGTAGCATCACCTATCCAGAATACCCTGCCAGTGCTTAGCATCCTTGCTATAGGATCGCCATGACCATTGCTATAGCCATATACATACCCAGGTCTAAGCACTATTGCATCAAGCCCTTGCTTTACCATACTCATCACTATTCCCTCAGCCTCCAACTTTGCTCTTCCATAACCAGTATCAGGATTGCATATACTCTCCTCATCCATGATCATCCCATGACCATTACCATACGCTGCTATGCTGCTTACATAAACAAACCTTACACCATACTCTTTGCATATCCTTGCTATGCTCTCAGTGCTATCAACCATTATCGCTCTTAAGGTATTGTATGGATGGAACCTAACCTTTGCTGCTAGATGGATCACAGCATGGGAGTTGCTTACTATATCATTCAATACACTAACATCAGCATCTACAAGATCTATAGTATGGATATCTGCATATCTATCTAGATATGATGCCTTGCTCCTATCCCTTACCAATGCTATTGTATCATAGCCTTTCATGTGAAGTTGCTTAACAACCTCTCTACCTATGAAGCCTGATGCTCCTGTAACACATACCCTCATCTAGCAGATTTACATGAAGCACTCTTATTTCTATTTTCTAAGCATGGGCATCAAGGCTAGAACTCCACCAGCACTCCAAGGATCTTGCCAGCAGTACCTATGTAATGACCTTAACCTGCTATTGAGAATGCTATTATTAATGCTATCCATTGCTTTGTTGCATAAGTTGTATACACATCAAGATACTATTTCATTTGTTATTATCAATAATCCAGCACTGAACGATAATTTGAATTTAGATAGTATTCTGTAGGTATACATGGATAGTTATCTTAATAATTTATCTATAGCGATATAGAAACACTTCCAAATGACCAGATTCATTCAAATGTGCATGACAAATCAGTAGCATCAGCAAAGGTTTAGTGCATGTATGGTTAAATATTACTATGGAACTTGAAGAGTTCGATAAACGCTTACTTGCTGAACTGCTCAGGGATGCAAGGAGATCCTACAGACAGTTGGCAGATACCTTGCAAGTATCAACTGGCACAGTACTCAAGCATATTAAGGATATGGAGAGAGCAGGGATAATAAAGGGTTACTCAGCAATGCTGGAGCATAGGTTACTTGGCTATACTATAACAATAGTCATGGAGGTTACAATGTCTAAAGGTAGATTGCTTGAGATGGAGAGGGAGATAGCAAAGATCCCAAACGTATGTGCTGTCTACGATACCACAGGCACAACAGATGCCATAATAGTTGCAAAGTTCAAGAGTATAGATGAGTTGAGTAACTTCACAAAGCATGTTCTAAGCCTCCCATACGTTGAGAGAACTAATACACATGTTGTGCTTAATACAATAAAAGAAGATTTCAGGCTGCTCTAACAGTTAAAGAGGCTATTATGCTTGAGAACTCATCATTGCCTAATGGTGGTATCTTTGCTATCCTTAGATTTTCCTCAACATGCTCTCTTTTCTTCTGCCCTATCAAGGGTATTGCTTTTGATGATCTTGCAAACTGTAAGCATGCAAGTGCTGGTGTCTCTGCCTTTACCAGACTCATAACATCCCTATGCAGTAACCTACCCTGAAGTAATGGCACACTTGTGAATATGTTTATGCCAAGCAGCGTAGCAGCCTCCATAACTGTATAGACCTTGCCATCTATAACTTGGTTCTTGAGTGTTGCTGCCTCATGCATTGCCATATTGAATGGTAGCTGTATGAACTTGAACCCATGATCTTTGCTAGCAACATTCTCTGCAATATCAATTATATCCTTAATATTCATGTACAGAGGATTGTCTGGCTCAACCCTTAAGCAGTCCCATGTAGCCATCCCATAGTACCTGATGAGCCCTTCCCTCCTCCTTGCCTCGTAGAACTCAAACGCTTCTTTTAGCATCTGCATAAACCTATCCCTACCAACATCTGGCAGTTGCTCCTCAGCAGCATTATGAAGGTAGATCAGATCTATGCACTCCAACCCTAGATTCTTTAGGCTCCTCTTCAACTGATCCTCAAGATATGATACTTTGATGCAGTTGTAGCCAGATGATATATCATCAGCACTTATAACCCCAGTCTTTATTAGATTTGTATGTATGTACTCCCAGAAGTCCATGCTGAGATCAGCATCATGCGTCAGATAGCCATTCTTTGTGCTTATGAATACCTCATCCCTCTTGCATATACCTTCTTCTATAAGCTCCTTCAAGGCTCTCCCTACTGCCCTCTCAGACTTCTGGAACCTATAGTTTATTGCAGTATCTACAACATTTACTGCCCCACTTGCAATAGATCTCTTCACAGCATCCACTACAAGGGCATCAGTTGCCTGATCAGCCTTGCCTAGATATGTACCAATCCCTATACTACTCAATGCATACTCATTGAACCTCTTGAAGTGCCCTATAACTGTAGTATTACCTTCATGCCTTAACCTGAACCTCTCAGTACCTTCTCTTGTTGCATAACCTTGGATAGTCCCTTTACTCATCCTCTAACTTTCTAGCATAGGGATATTTATTATATAAAGGCTCAATATCCAATAACTATGGGAACGATGGTGTATCCTACGATCATTGTTACTATAATACTTGCATCAGTGCTCATCTTTATCATTATAACTTACAAGAGTGGTGAGATGACTCTTACAGACCTATACAAGGTTGATGCCTCTGCTAGTGTAGCATTACTTGAGAGAGTGGATGGTAGGGAACCATGCCTTCTTAGTGTAGGGCATGAGTTCATGAATATATCCAAGGCGTTGAGAGATGAGATCATGTATGTTAGATATTGGGCAGATGCTACAGGTATGTACAATGAGTATAGTAGTGTTACTATATCCGGGGCTGAGGCGTATGAACTTGTAACTACCATGATCAAGGGAAAGGCCATTATAGCAAATAAACCACATATAGAGATGCTCTACAAGGTGATGGATAAGGATGGCTATATATCATGCATAATAGAGTATGATGGGAGGTATTATGATCTTAAGGTAAACCCATTTGGATCGATGATGATAGATGGTTATAGCCATATCATTCCAGAAGATCAGGGTTATGTAACAGTAAGGGTATATTACAAGGAGCTGGATCCAAGGTTCAAGATAATTGCCCTTGACAGTAATAAGCATGAACTCTTTTCACCATTCAACAACCTCATCCTACTCATCAACGAACTTAATAGCAAGGTGGTAATCTCTGTTAGTGCGGATGATAGGCTTATAGAGGATTACCATTATGCATATATTGCAGTGATACCATCGAAGGGCTCCAGATTACTAGTATTCCAAGCATGGATAGCAAGCAAGTACTCATACACTGTAGAACCTTACAATATGCAGGGGAAGGTTGTTGTTAGATCATACTCCCCTTCATGTATGAGTGAGGAGGAGGTAAGACATGGCTATGCATTAGCAAAATTCAATCTTAAACTACCCTTATATATGCCAGAGGGTTACGAGTATAGATGTGCCATCCATATAATGAATAACTATGTAATGATATACTATAGCAATAGCAAGGATGTGAGTGCTACTGGAATGCAAGAGGCAATAGCAAAGGGAGTACTTGTAATGACCGCTTATAGGGTACTCTCGCATGAGGATATTGATTGGGATGCAATTGGTGTAGATAATGCTAATAGAGAGGATGTTATAACCATGAATTTAGATGGTAGTAAGGTAGTGGCATACAAGGAGGTAGATGTTGATTATGATATATGGGAGAAGTACTACTATAACGTCTTGAACCTATACGATGAGGAGGAGAGAGTTATATACTCATTCAAGAGTAGGTTCCTGAATATAGATGAGCTTGCAGATATTGCAAGGTCGCTAAGGTAAGCACTAATGAACAACTACTAGAATAATAGGTACTCAACTAGAACTCCTACTACAATTGCTATACCAACTATCCTTGAGAATGCTACAGTGCTGCTCATGCATGGTATAAGCCCTTCAGCATCATCATACCTTGCCTTAAGTATCCTATATGCTCTAAGTGCAAGGGGTAATGCTAGAAGGGTAGCAAGGGTGTATAATGGCAATATCTGCAATACTACACCTGCTATAATCATAATGTACACTGCACTAGGGAATGCTATGAATAGCCTTGATGCTCTAGCAGGACCAAGCAGTATCACAAGGGTCCTTCTACCACCACTCCTATCTGCCTCATAATCTGGGAATGAGTTGATGAAGAGTACCAATGAGGATAGCATGCCAGATATGGTTCCAGCATAAACAGGCTCAATGCTCAATGCTCCTACCTGCACATAGTAGGTGCCTACAACTATCATAGTACCCTTTAAAGCAACAAAGAACTCCCCTAAGCCTATCCTTACTATGCTAGTTGAGTACAGGTACACTGCTGCTACGGCAAATGCAAGTATTATAGCTATAGCAATACCTCTAACTGCAACGAAGTATAGACCTATAACTGCTCCTATTATAAGGAATGCTATCCCTGCTCTATACACACTTGATGGTGAGAGCATATGCTCTGGTAGCACACCAGTCCCTCCAGAGAAGGGGGTCCTTCTAGTAACCTTATCTATACCAGATCTGTAGTCCCAGTAATCGTTCAGGAGATCAACGCTAGCATGTAGGCTAAGCACACCAATGTATGTGAGAAGTGCATGAAGAGGGTCTAGAGCATCATGCTTCCATAATGCTATGGCTAGACCAATACTTACAGATATTATGGAGGCTAGAAGGAACCTTACCCTTATCGCTCTAAGCCATGCAGACACCATGTATATGGTTGAGCATCCTATCTTATAATATAATAAGATTAGAGGCAAGATTATACTAGAGACTCATCACTAACTGGCAGAGGCTTCCTACCCATGAAGCCTTCATCCTTACCATGCCAGAACTTAACCTCATCCTCTCCAGACTTCCAGCAGAGCCATACATCTTCTCCAAACCTCTTAGCTGGAAAGTCTATCAACCCTTCATCTATGCTCTTAAGCACAACACCCATAGCCTCCAACTCCTCAATTGCAGCGTATAGCCTTGTAAGTGCAGAGTTGAGTTCCTGCTTCTTCTCTATATATACTTGGAGAGAGGCATCATGATCAACTATGCTCTGTAACTCCTCCTGTAATTCAAGCACCTCATCCCTTATAGCAACTATGTTGTTGAACCTCCTCCTAACCTCTCCTAGAATTCTGTTAGCCTGCTGTGGTGTGAAGTACTGGAACATGCTCACCCCTCCATCTATCCAATCAAGCATCATGCTTAATCTAATTTAATCCTTCTTCCTCTCTATCTACATTACATAATCATAATTCTCGATAAGAAAGCCTATGGTTCTAACTTTGGGATGAATTATGTTATATTTAAATACTTATATTAAGATATGGCGAGTCGCCAACCAATAAGGGGGAAGAGGAGAGGATGAACATATTAAAGCGGGCTATGGGCTATATATATGTCCATAGCAGGGGCTCCTTGATACAGCCCAGAACTTGGTAGGATGAGCCCTTCAGGGCAACAAACCGAGAATCTCCCGACTTTAGTCGTGGAGAGTGTCAAATCTTCCTTTTCCCCTCTTACCATTCACCTCCCCTTCCCTTTCCTACATTACCTACATTGCTCTTCCCTTCTAACATGCTCTCACTTGCTCTTACTCTACCTACCCTGCTTAAACTCACCTCTTCTCTCCAACTATTATATGTGCCCATAGGTCTCCATGCATAACAGGGATACTCTTGCTTACATTGAAGCCAGAGGATGAGAGCATGCTCTTCATCATCCCATGCTTGAGTGTTATAACAACTATCCTACCACCATCAACCATAGCCCTGTACGATGCTTTTGCAAACTCCATGTAGAGCCTCCTTAGCCCAATGCTAGGCTCCATCCTTATCCCATATGGAGGGTTTGTGACTATCCTATCGGGTGTAACCAGCCTATCAAGTATCCTACAATCATAGCACATGAACCTTATACACTTCCCAACCCCTGCACTCTCTGCATTTGCCTTTGCACCATCTATGTAAATGGTATTTACATCAAACCCATAGAGTTCTAGGTTCAGCATTGACATGGATAGTGCTGCCTCTATGGGTATTGTGCCAGAACCACACATTGGATCTACAAGTATATTCCCTGCTCTAGGTTCTGCAAGCCTAAGCATAGCATACGCTATACTTGCCTTTAGTGCTGCTGGATGATCAAATACTCTATACCCTCTCTTATGTAGTGACTCCTTTGTCAATGCTATGCCTACTATGCACTGCTCCCCTACAACATCAACCCTAACCTCTACATCATAATGCTTGAGATCAACCTTACTTGAGAACCTATCAACTATTGCCTTGCCAGCAGCTCTCTGCACATCTATGGATGTGAACTCATGCCTCCCAAGCCTCTCACTTGTAACCCTGAACCTAACTCCCTCATCAAGCACATTGCCAAAGTCTAAAGCAAGAACATTCCTGTATATTGTGTTGAGGGCATCCTTGCTCCTATCTATGCTGAAGGATGTTATATACCTCATCACATGATGTATGGAGCGCATTGAGAGTACCTTGTTTATACACTCATCATGCTCACAAAGGTGGAGGAGTACGTGCCCCCTTATCCCCATATGCCTCTTGCTCACATGTGCATGTGGTAACTTCTCTCTTGCCTCTAACTCAACTATATCTTCTAAGCCAGGAGGGCAGGTGAGTAAGATGTCCATCTACTTGAAAAGATGTTACCCTGACATATTTATAATACTGGGATGATAATTTAAACATGAGGCTAGATCCACTGCATAAACTTGAGGAGTCAAGGTCTAGAGCATTGATACCAGAGAAGGTCTATGCTAGGGTTATGGAACGCTACAGATACGTTACTGAAGGTATAGAAAGGGTTGAGAGGGCATCTGGCATAGAGTATCCAGAGTACTATATAGAGCCAAGTATGGTTGTAGCAGATGCCCAGTACAGTCTAGGACTTATGTTTGCTAGAACCATACCTGTAGTTAAAGGCATGTATGGGAGCATCTATGATCATACTTGTTCTGATGGTGAGAGTAGGTTATCAATAGTAGTACAGGTTACTGCTCCACTGGTTGCATATGGGCTCAAAGGAACCATACATGCAATACTTGCACATGAGTTCCTTCACTACATAGAACTACTTGCAAGATTCATAAACATGAACGTTATATCTGATGAGGTCTCAAACAGCATATTCGAGAGTGTGTATGCTGATATGAGCAGGGTTGTAGAACCAAGGATAGCATTCAGGAAGGATAGAGCATTGATCAGGCTCGTTGCAAGGAAGTTCCAAGATGGGTTGAGTGATCACAGGCTAGAAGAGAAGTGCATGAAGGATTGGATAGAGAAGGGTTTACCAACTGTAAGGATGAGTGTTGAGGAGAATATTGCAAGGATACCAATAGAGGCAATAGCATCATTCAGTATAGATGATGGATTGAGGAACAAGATATATGAGTTTATTAGTGCTAGTAGTAGCAGTAGTAGGAGAAGGGTTGGTAATAGTAGTAGTAGGAGTGGGAGGGGTAGCATAAGGGATGGTATCCATGGAGATGGGGAAGGGAGGCAGGAGGGAGAAGGGTGATGATGAGTATAATGCTATGGATAGGGATGATTCTATCAACTTAGCAACCATAAGCGTGGAGGAGAGTGAGGAGTTATCAAGGATCGTTAATGCTATAGCAGAGGAGTATGGATGCGAGATAATCTCATACTGCATATATGGCTCAAAGGTAGCAGGTTATGCTAGACCAGACAGCGACTATGATATCCTTCTTGTACTGAAGGATTACAAGGATATAATCAAGTATGTTTATGTACGTGATGGTGCTAAACTTAATGCATCATTGCTTATAGTTGATGGTAAGGCACTCCTTAGAGATGCTGAGCGTGCAATGCTTGGAGAGTTTGTTGCAGGTAGGCTCCTCCACCCATATCTCCCATTGTACAATGGTTCATACCTTAATGATGTTGAGACTATATACAAGAAGAGGGTTATAGTTGAGGAGTATGGTACACTTTTGGGGCTTAATCCTCTCATTGCTACTGATGAGGTTTCCATACCACTTGAGTACTTTCTATTCTCAAAGATCAAGAAGAGGGCAAAGATATACCCCCATGCATTGTACAGTTATGTGAAGACATACACAGGGAGTCATGCATCAAGGAATATGGAGATTAGCAGGAGAGGCTTCATGAGGGCATTGAGGGAACTTGAACAAGAAGGTATTGTTGAGGTGAGGAATGTACATGTAGATGATGGTAAATGCTATTATCATATCATACTTAAGGATAGGAGTAAAGGCAAAGGCAAAGGCAACAATAAGGCATTGATGAAGGAGATGCTCAGGGGTGCATTTGCATGGCTTGTACACTCATATGCAGCAAGAAGGACCCTTAACTTCTTTAGGGAGGAGGCTGTATCTAAACTTAACAGGAGGAAGGAGGTTAAGGCTTACACCATACCTCCAGCATTAGATAACCCTTCCATACTCCTCAAGGTTAATGAGGGTATAGTTGCTGATGGCAACTCTTGGCTTGATATGGTAGCAGAGTCTCTGGGCTTCAGAGATGGTTACACTGCAAGGTTCACAAGCATAGGTGATAAGCATGCAGCAACAAGCCTCTGTACGCTAGAGCAGGAAGTAGGAGGGGAGGTTAAGAAGAAGGAGAGTATAGTCATCAAGTACTACACCAACATGAAGATGGCAAAGTGGATAGCACTGAATGTATGGCTTGCAGGGATAAGGCGTTACGATATATCGCCAGAGAAGAGGATGATGAATGAGTATATAGGGGTAAGGAGGGTTAGGGCTCTGGGCATAAATACCCCAGAGGTTGTGGCATTATCATTTGGGAAGAGGCTAATAGCATTCAAGTATGTAGATGGTATCCCATTGAGTAGCATACTAGATAAGTTGGTTGGTAATAGTAGTAGTAATAACAACAATAGTAATGGCTATGGACAGAAGCAAGTAGAGAGGGTATATGATAGAAGGGAGAAAGGAGCAGCAGGTGATCTACTTGGCTATGTTAAGGCATATGGAACTATATTAGGCATTATACATGCAAATGGGTTCATACTTGGAGATACCAAGCCAAGTAACGTGCTTGTTGTTGTTACTCCTCCTCTTCCTTATAATCATCCTCCCCCTCATCCTGCTAATAACAGTAGTAGTATCACTAAAAGCACTAACTATTATGATGGTATACTATACATTACAGACTTTGAGCAGTTCTCACCCTCAACCAACTACGATGATATGGCATGGGATATAGCATGTTTCCTCTACTACTCTCTACTATTCAAAAGGGATGAGGATATGGCAAGGATGTTTGTAAGGGCATTTCTAGAGGGTTATGCCCAGCATGGTAGCAGCGATGCTATAGCAAGAGCAGCAAAGAGTTCCTACTTTCTACCATTCTACCCAGCAATGGTTTTAGGTATCATCAAGGCTGTGAGGGAAGAGATAAGGGCCTTTAGGTAAGCCAAGATTATACAAATTATTGGAAGCATTAGGCATTACTGCTTAACTCCATAACATCTTGTATTATATTTGCTAACATAAATCTTGACCCTTCCTTCCTTTTTCCTTCATTTATTCATTTTTGTAGTCATCACAGCCTGTTAATGAGATATTAATAGGATTCTACTGCTTCCTCCTCTTTCCTTTACCATCCTCCTCTGCCCCTTTACCTACTCTCTCCTTCTCCTTACGCTTGAACTCTGTGTACTTGCACCTTCCACATGTAACCCTATCACTATGCTCAGCCATGAATACTCCTCTACCACACCTTGGACACTCCCTTCTTACCTTCCTTATCCTATCATCCTCAACAGTGTAGTACTTCCATACCTGTGTGTTGCTCCCCTTACCCATACAGATAGCACCTCTCTACCATCAACAACAATCTAACCCCCCTCCTTCCCCTTATCACCTTCTCCTTTCTTCTTTCCTCCCTTCTCAACCTTCTCCCCTGTAAGCCTTGCAATTATATACCTTGGGAGTTGGGATCTAGCAGTACCCTCATCCTCATATATGTAGAAGAGGCATCTAAGATCCCTCTTGCCTTTCTCACCCCTCATGTTTACAGGCACTATGAACCTCCCAGCATAACCCCTACACTCTACTATCAGTTTTGCTGCATCCTGCCTCTTCAGCATACCATTCATACCCTTGATTATACACATCAACTCTACCCTGTTGAGCAAGGGGTTAAACCTCTCTTCCTCAACCACCAGTTCATCCATTACCATTCCATCCATACCTTAACTCTTAATAAACCTAATGATTCTCTATAGCATATGGTATACTCAAGGTACGTGGTAAGACTTGTAAACAATGGCTATAGACCAGAGGACTCAAGGATGATCTTGAGTAATGCTAGCAATGTATGTATAGATGCTGGGCTAGATGCATGGGTTGAGGTAAGGGATGTTAGAGTAGCAAGTAAGCATATAGAGTTGGATGTTAGTGTTGAGCAATCAATGCTTGATAAACTGCTTAGGGAGATGGAGAGGATAGCACAACTACTAGGCTACACAGAGATAGATGAGAGGAGTTTGAGCAAGGAAGAGAGGATAATGCATGCAAGGGATCTATTCAATGCTGAACGCTACTGGGAGGCACATGAGGTTCTAGAGGGGGCATGGAAGGATAGTAAGGGTGATGAGAAGGAACTAATACAAGGCATCATACTTGTATGTGCTGCTCTAGTACATGCACAGAAGGCAGAGTACGATATATGCATCTCAATACTAGCAAGGGCACTAAAGAAACTACAAGGCAAGCCATGCAGATATCATGGGCTAGATATAGAAGTGATGGTTGAGAGGATAAGGATGGTATTGGATAGCAAGGATATTAGAGCCATGTTAGAACATAGGCTATAGGTAATGCTATTACTGCTATTATCACTATCACTACTACTGCTCTATCATATTATTATGATGGTGGTGAGGATGAGTACATGATACTGAATACCTTGCTTAGCACATCATATCCCATTATGTAACCTATGCTACCCTTCCTTGCTTCACGCTCAGTGAACCTACCAAGCCCATCATCCCTGTAGTCACTGCTCATACATGATACAAGCAATGGTACTGGATCTGCACTGTGTGCCTTCTTTATGCATGGGGTTGAGTGATCTCCAGATACGACTATGAACAGCCTACTACTCTTACCATCGCTATTGATGCTAGTATGCTTGAGTAGTTCGCCAAAGAACCTCTCATCTATCTCCTCTATACTCTCTTCCTTGCCTCTAGCATTACCATCATGCCCAAACTCATCTGGGCCCTTTAGGTGTACATACACAGCATCGTATCTACTCAACGCCTCTACTGCTCTTCTAGCCTTGATCTCATAATCCCTCATACCTCCACCATCAAGAACTGTTATTCCTGTAACCCTTGCTATACCATACTCAACAGGCATATCAACTATGCATGCAAACCTTGCATCATTGTACTTGCTTGCTATAGGTTCAACCTTGGGAAGCCTACTTCCAGCATCCCTTAGCAGTATACAGTTAGCCTCAAGCATACCCATGCCTCTCCTCCTCTCATTTACAGGATGATCTTTAAGCACGCTTATAACCTTCTCAGTGAACTCATTAACAAGTTTAGCAGAGAGTAGAGCAGCATTGCTATTGCTAAGAGCCTTACATCTATTTATGCTCATCCTAGCATCATGCTCTTCCCTTGCTACTCCCATGCCTTTTATCCTCTCATATGCTGGGTCTGTATTGCTTATATCTGCTGATAATATGCTCTTGCCCCTTATCCTAAGCACTACTCTATGCCCCTTTGTATGCACAAGTTCATACTCTGCACCCTCTAGCGTTACCCTATCCTTTATAGCCTTGACGAGTTCTTTGGCCTCATCATCTGCTAGGTTCCTTCCAACCCTCCTATCCACTATCTTCCCTTCACCATCTATGGTTGCAAAGTTACCCCTCATTGCAAGATCACCATCCCTGATATCTATCCCTGCCCCTATAGCCTCTACAACTCCTCTACCAGGATACTCTTCATCCTTGAACCTATAGCCAAGCATGCTGAATACTGCTATATCAGACTCTGGAGCAATATCCTTCCCTACAGTGTATACCATACCCATCCTACCCTTCCTTGCCAAGGCATCTAGGTTTGGTGTATATGCAGATTCTAGAGGTGTGAGATGGTTTAGGCTTGGGTGAGGTAGATCTCCAACACCATCAAGTAGTACATAGATCATCTTCATCCTAGCCCTCTTCCTAGCACTCATCCTACCATAGTTGCTTTTCATACCATTGCTACCGTAATTGCCATCCACATCCTTCATACTGCACCATCCCTCTCCATCCTTACACCCTTACATCCTTATATAGCCTAACCTACTACTACTATCCTTATAAAGAATTGCATCATAGTTTGTTAACTATTCTTGAAGGTAAGATTTAGATAAAAGCATATGATAGCAAGTTGAATAATATGGAAGAGTATTGTATGGAACTGAATGGGATGGGAAGAAAGAGGATGATGATGAGGATAAGGATGAGGATGAGGGAGGTGTGTTGTATAGATGACTCAGTTCAGGAAGGATAACATACTTGATAGGCTAGTGATAGTTAATGATGGTAACAGTGTTGATATGGATGATGGTAATGAGAAGCATGGAAATGATGATATATGCATCTACTGTCCTGGTAACGAGCATCTAACCAGACCAGCAGTACTTGCTCTTGTACAGAAGGAGGGGATGATGAGGAGGTTATCAGATACAGAGGATTACCGTGTAGATGACTGGTGTGTTAGGGTAGTGCCAAGCAAGAACCCATTGGTTAGCATATCTGCAAATGGCAAGTATACAAACAAGCCATTCTACAGTGAACCTGCATATGGCTACCATTATCTGCTGATAGCAAGCAGAGAGCACTGCAAGCCATCATCAATACCAGCAGAGCAGTGGTCAAATGTACTTGTAGCACTGCAGGATAGGGTGAAGTGGCTCTACATGCAGAAGGGCGTTAGTTATGTTGCAGTGTACATGGATTACGATGCTAGCAATGTATGGCATCCACACCTCAACATAATCACCTTCCCCTACATACCTCCACTCATAGAGCAGGAGGTTGAGTCAATAAACAGATACATCAATGAGGCTGGTTCATGTCCTCTATGCAACATGATAAGCATGGAGGATAAGAGCCCTAGGCATCTAGTCAGCATAGAGAATTTCATGGCATTATGTCCTTGGGCTCCAACCCATCCATACGAGTTCTGGATAGTGCCTAAGAAGCATGCTATACAGTTGTTAAGGATGACCCAGAAGGAGATAGATGAGCTTGCTACAATGCTTAGGGTTATGCTTGGAGGGCTCTATAATACCCTAGGCGATGTGAAATTCAGCATGATCATACATGCCTCATCTGAGAAGAGTAGGAAGCAGTTACACTGGCATATAGAGGTTCATCCTAGGCTAGTAGATAGCTATGGGATTGAGGGGTTTGGTGTACACTTCCTCAACATATCTCCAGAGTATGCTGCCTCAAGGCTGAGTTTTGCTTCAAGGAGGGAACTTGCAAGGATTGTTGGGATAACCTAATAATGATTATCATCAACTAGCATGAATGAATACCTATAGGCTTTATTGGATGAGTGGGTAGTGAAGTAAATGGGGTTATGATGGTGCAGTAGTTTTAGTCATTTAGCATGTTTACCAGCAAACAATTTATTTCACTTAAAAAGACTATACTTATGCCCATGCGTTACGATACATGGATGGCTATTGCATCTCTAGCACTACATGTTATGTTCGTGATATACATAAACTCACTCTATCTTGCACTAACCAGACCTCTAGCCATAGGTGCTACAATAGCACAACCATGGAATATGATGATCATAGGTATGTTCCTCTTCGGCATACCTGGATTTGGATTGGCAGGCGTTGCATATATGCTTGCTAAGGGGTTAGCAAGGAAGTTGGAGGTTAGAAAGGCTACAAGCATGATAATAATAGCACAGGGCATAGTACTAATGGTGGGGATGGTTAATGCTGGAAGTGTAGAGAAGGTTATGAATGATTACTATGTTGAAGTTCTTACAAATAGAGGTGAGGCTTATCTCTTCAATATAATCCCTCAGATCTTCATGTTAGCATCGCTACCATTGATAGGTGTTGGAGCCCATCTCTACACAGTTAAGCCAAAACAGCAGAGGTTTAAGAGTAGCCTCTAGCATCATAGATACACTTCATTTATATATTTAGTTGGGGTAGATTAGTTATTCGGTAAGTCAGTAGGTAAGTAGTAGGTAGGTGGGGTGAGTAAGATAGGATGATAACTGTGAAGAGGAGGGCTCCAGAGTTCATACTCTCATTCCTAGCAGGGCTTATAATACTTGCCCAAGGGCTCACGTTCATAGCAGGTATATTCATAGGCCTCCCACAGGATGAGATGCTGAACAATCTAAGGGCTATGCTTGGAGAGGAGGGGTTTAGGTTCATGCTTATGAGGGCTGGTGTAGCAGGAGCATCTACTGGCGCTATGATAATGATACTAGCAGTGCTGATAGAGAAGAGGAGGGAGGAGAGTAAGAGATGGGGTGTTATGATAATAATACTGTGCATAATAAGTGTGCTGGGTATAGGGTTCATAAACATAGGCATGCTACCTGGGATAATACTTGGGCTTCTGGGCGGGGCACTTGCCGTGAAGAAGGGTAGGGGTAGTGTGTTTGCAGAGGAGGCAGGTGTAGGGATAGGTGGTACAGGTGTAGTCTCTAGTGCCAATGCTAATGCTGGTACTGGTGCTGGCACTGGTACTGGTACTGGTGCAGGTACCATAATATACACATGTGCAGAGTGCAATCTAGAGTTTGCTAGTGATGAGGAACTTAGGAAGCATGCACTAACCATACATATGAGGGATGAAAGGTAGTAGTTGAATAAGGCAAGGGAATAGTGGATTGATGATTATGGTTGGAGTTGATGGTTCAGCTCTAACTGTTAGGGAGATGGTTGATGAGGATATACATTCTGTAGCAAGGATATACATTGAGAACTTCAAGGGTATGAAGAGTTATGATGATGCTGTAAGATGGGTGATGATGAAGCATAGAAGTAAGCCAATATGCATGTACTATATAGCCATGCTTGGAGAGGAGCCTGTAGGTTACATACTCTGGACTGAGCATGGAGGGTTTAGGAGCGATGCAGTGCTAGAGCTTGAGCAGATAGCAGTAGCAAGGAGGTATCAGGGTAGGGGTATAGGGAGCATGCTAGTTGTAGAATCACTCAAGGATGTGTGCAGATACCTGCATGCTAGAGGATCTGAACTCAAGCTTGTTATTGTTACAACATCTAGCAAAAACACAAATGCAAAGAGGCTGTATGAGAGGACACTGAATGCTAGAGAGGAAGCACTGCTCCATGATATCTATGGTGGGGATGAACTCATAATGGTAGCAAGGAGGGAGGAGATACAGTTCCTAAACAGATGACTTGTAGAGGAAGCAACTCACAAGATGCCCATTCTTAACCTCTAGCAGTTTAGGTTCTTCCCTACATATATCCATTGCATATGGGCATCTAGCATAGAACCTACATCCATGATCATTTGCTTCATCCATGCTAATGCTTGTACTTGCCCTTATCCTTATCACCTTATCCCTCAACCTACTTGCAGGATCAGGCTCTGGTATAGCATCTATCAGTGCTTGTGTGTATGGATGCAATGGTTCATTTAGTACATCATCTATGCTACCCATCTCAACTATCTTGCCCTTGTAGAGTATTGCTATGCTATCACCAAAGTACCTAGCAGTTGAGAGGTCATGGGTTATGTATATGTAGGTTATGTTATGCTTAACCTTGAGGTTCTGCATGAGTTCAAGTATCTCAGCCCTAACAGATAGATCAAGCATGGATACTGGTTCATCAGCAACTATAAGCATAGGCTTCAGCACTAATGCTCTAGCAATTGCAACCCTCTGCCTCTGCCCTCCAGAGAGCATATGAGGATACCTGTATGCTATCTCCTCAACAGGCTCAAGCCTAACCTCCTCCAATGCCTTGAATACCATCTCCTCCTTCTCCCTCCTATCCTTTATACCATGAACCTCTAGAGGTTCACCAACTATTGAGATTACCTTCATCCTAGGGTTGAGAGATGAGTAAGGGTCCTGATGGATCATCTGCGCACTCCTCCTGAACCACATAAGCCCTCTCTTATCTAGAGAGAGTACATCCCTTCCAGCAAACCTTATGCTCCCCCCATCTGGCTCTATTGCCCTCAGGATGAGCCTTGCTATAGTGCTCTTACCAGATCCAGACTCACCAGCAAGTACGAATGTAGAGCCTTGCTTTACACTAAAACTAACATCATCTACAGCCTTTACTACACCCTCCTGCTTACCATGGAGTATATCAAGTATGGATCTCTTGATCCTGAACCACTTCCTTAGCCCCTCTACCTCTAGCAGGTTGGTGCTTCTAGTGCTTCGAGTAGAGCCAGCATCTAACATAACCATTGCCACCTTCACAATCTAATGCTGGAGGATCCACTTCTCTGCATATATCCATTGCATATGGGCATCTAGCATAGAACCTGCATCCCTTTGGTACGTTGAGTAGATCTATTGGGCTACCCTTTATGTAGGTGAGCCTCTTCTCCCCCCTAAGCCTTGGTATCGATTGGAGCAGTGCCTGTGTGTATGGATGCTTTGGCTCTCTATACACCCTCTCTATGCTACCAAACTCAACCATCTGACCAGCATACATGATCCCTACATCATCTACAACCTCTGCTATTATAGAGAGGTCATGGGTTATAAGCATGAGCATAAGCCCCTCCCTCTTCAACCTCTTGAGGAGGTTTATTATCTGTGCTTGAACAAGAACATCCAAGGCTGTGGTAGGCTCATCAGCTATGAGTAGTGATGGTTTTAGGAGTAGAGCCATTGCTATTATCACTCTCTGCTTCATCCCTCCAGATAACTCATGAGGGTAGCGCTTGAGCACATCCTCATCAAGCCCAACCTGCTTAACAGCACTACTCATCAGCGTATAAGCATCGCTCCCAACACTAGAACCAAAGCCCCCAGACCCAGAATGTGCATGGTATCTGAGGAGTTCTGCCATCTGCTCCTCTATCCTGTACACTGGGTCTAGAGCATTCATTGCTGCTTGGAATACCATGGATACCTTCTTCCACCTTATCCTTGAATTGAACTCATGCTCATCCATTGCAAGTATATCAGTACCATCAAGCATTACCCTACCATCAACAACCCTTCCAGGGGGTTGGAGCATCCTAAGGATGGATAGGGCTAGTGTGCTCTTACCAGAGCCAGACTCTCCTGCTATCCCTACAGACTCATCTGTGCTGAATGTAACATCATCTACAGCCTTGACTACACCCTTGCTTGTAAAGTAGTATGCCTTCAGGTTATGCACCTCCAGCCTTGCCATATCTGTATCTATCTGAATCTTATGGCTTGTATCCTTTAAAGGTTAGTAGTGATATTAGTAGGATACTGTATGTTATATGGATAGTTCAACTCACTCTTGCTTCCATCTAGTAAGGTATGACCCAAGTATTACAAATGCTATAGTAAACAGGGCAAGCATGGAGGTTGATTGGAGAGCAAGTATGCTGGATTGGTACATACTTGCATTCAATGCATCGACGAAGTATGTCAATGGCAATGCATATGCTATGCTCTGCATGTATTCAGGCATGCTTCCTATAGGCCAGAATGTACCTGAGATGAACATCATTGGGAATGCTATAGCATTGCTTGCACCAGTGATTGCATGGGGCTCCTTTAATGCTCCAGCAATAAGCATGCCTAGACCTGTGAAGCATAATGCTCCTATTGCAAGTACTACTATGCTTATCGCATTTGGCAATGTTGTATTTAGTGCTATTACAGCTATGCATACCATCACTGAAGCAAGGATCAGGGCAAGTATAGTCTGGGTCATCATATTTGCAATTATCCACTGCAATCTACTCAGTGGTGTACTCATTAGCCTCTTGAGCATACCTCTCCTCTTAAAGTCTGCTACTATTCCACTTGTGCCTAGAACACCATTGGTCATTATGAATGCTGCAAGGACAGAAGGGAGGTAGTAGTTTGCCCTTTCAGTTATGCTAACATCCTTAACCTCCATGCTGAGTATATCTGGTGCATCTATTGCGCTCTGCTGTAACCTAGCAACCATGTTAGCCAGTATCCCCTCTACCCTCTCATACTCCCTATCCTTGCTAGAGTCTACTATGAGTAGTAATCTTGCTGGTGCTGGAGGAGGAGCAGTATTAGAAGCATTATCACCATTATTATCACCATTTCTTATGGTAAGTTCCCTCTTCAACCCTTCCATGCCAGAGATCATGCTTGCCCTCACACCATCCTGCATCCATGACTGCTCTGTGAAGAGATCAAGCGTTGATAGCATTACTGCCATCCTAGCCTCCATGCTCTTTGCCTTAATGGAGGCATCAAACCCATATGGTATGATGAGTACCCTCTTGCTAGTAGAGTACTTCACATACTCATACGCATCAACATCTGCAGGGATATGCTTTATGTTGAGCATGCTTGAGCTTAGTGCATTGATGAGTGAGGAGGAGGTCTCTGTAGGCATCCCATCACGATCAAGATCTAGATTCTGTACATAGAGATCAAGCCTATTGAGATCATCATTGAATGCAAGTGTGAGTATGACCATGAGCATTATAGGGAAGAATATTGTAAAGAATACACCAGTCTTGCTCCTTAACCAGTCAAGTACAAGTGCCCTAGCAAGTGATGCAACTGTAACAAAATGACTGTTAATATCCATCTTCATACTAATAGCATGCTACTATATTATATATGATTATCATTAAAACAACTTATCCATTGATGATTAGCCTACCATCCTCATCTATCCTACCAACAAGCCTAAGGAATGCATCCTCTAGCGAGGGGTTCTTGAACTGTACCTCCAACCCATCCTTTATTGCCATATCAACTATCTCTGCTATAAGCATACTATCCAATCTATCCATACTTAGCGTAAGGGTATCCCCAAGAGTATTGCTTGAATTGGCAAGGGATGCTAGAAGCCTTGATCTTGAGTATCCTCTGATCGTAAGCCTTCTACCAGTACCATATCTACTTGCTATATCCTGAGGACTCCCAGATGCTACTATCCTACCCTTGTTCATTATTGCTACCTCATCTGCTAGGTACTCAACCTCCTCCATGTAGTGTGATGTTAACACTACTGTCTTGCCAGAGTCCTTCAGTGCTCTTATCATTGCCCATACCTGCCTCCTTGATGTTGGGTCAAGCCCTGTTGTAGGCTCATCTAGGAAGAGTATCTCAGGATCATGTATGGTAGCTATTGCTAGACCAAGCCTCTGCCTAATCCCTCCAGAGAGCCTCTCAAACCTTACATTGCTATACTCTTCAAGACCAAACTCTCTTATCACCTCATCCACATCCTTGCTACTACTGCTATGGTAAGGGTAGAGCCTTGAGAATAGTTCTATATTCTCCTTTACAGTAAGCTTATCTAGTGCTCTGAACTCTTGTGGCATTATACCTATCCTCCTCTTTATCTCCTGCTCATCCCTTCTATCCCCTACATCGTATCCTAGAACCCTAACGCTCCCAGATGTTAATGGTCTAATGCACTCAACTATCTCTATTGTTGTTGTCTTCCCTGCACCATTTGGGCCTAGCAATGCAAATATCATTCCCTTCTTAACGTTGAAGGATATGCCATCAACAACATTCTTTCCTGAGTAACTCTTTACTAGGTTCACAACCTCTATAGCATGCTCCATATCCATAATACTCTAGCCTTGATATAAAGATCTTAAGATAGGCATGATGATAATAATGATGATAATGATCATTATCATACACACTACTACTAGCATCAACCATCTTATGGATTACTAACCTTGTAGTGTAGTCATAGTATTAACATAGGCTAAGTATAGTAATGACTTAATAACATCTAGAAGTAGATCCCTGCATGGAGAGGATATATGCAAACCAACTGGATGAGTCAATGCTAGGCAGAGAGGTAGAGGTAGCAGGATGGATAGAGGATATAAGGGAGTTAGGTGCAATAAACTTCATAATAGTCAGGGATGTGACTGGGGGTATACAAGTAATTGCTGACCCATCTATGCTTGTTAGCAATGGGATAAAGATTACAAGGCAGAGTTCGGTTAAGGTTAAAGGTAGAGTACAAAGGAGTAGATCCGTTAACTACCCTTTTGAGGTAAAGGCTGAATCAATTCAAGCGTACTCTATAGCAAAGCACCCATTGCCCATAGACCCTACAGGTAGGGTGAATGCATCACTTGATGCAAGGCTTGATGCAAGAGCACTTGACCTTAGGAACCCCAGTGTAGCAGCGATATTCAAGTTGAGGCATCATACGCTCCAGATAATAAGAAGAGTTCTTGTAGAGAAGGGTTTCATAGAGGTGAATACACCAAAGATAATAGGGAGTGCTAGTGAGGGAGGGGCAAACCTATTCAAGTTCAGCTACTTCAACAACAGACAAGCATACCTTGCACAGAGTCCACAGCTCTACAAGGAGCAGTTAACCCTTGCCCTAGATAGGGTATTTGAGATAGCCTCATACTACAGGGCAGAGAAGTCGCATACAACTAGGCATCTCAACGAGTTTGTTAGCGTTGATGTAGAGGCAGCGTACATGGATGCTGATGATGTTATGAGGGTTGCTGAGGAGTTGATAGTTGAGGTGTTCAAGGAACTAAAGAGTAAGTGTAGCAAGGAGTTGGATCTGGTAGGCTCAAACATAGATGTACCATCACTCCCATTCCCAAGGATGAGTTATGTACAAGTAGTTGAGATGCTGAAGAAGGAGCATGGTATGAACATTGAGGTTGGGGATGATCTTGGTGACCATGCATTAAGGCTGTTAGGAGAAAGCATGAAGGGCTTCTACTTCATAGTTGATTGGCCAACCAACCTTAAGCCATTCTACATCCATGAGAGGGATGATGATCCAAGGTTCTCATACTCATTCGATCTGCAGTACGGGGCATTGGAACTTGCATCTGGAGGGAAGAGGCAGCATGATGCATCAAGGTTAAGGAAGAGGCTTGTGGAGCAAGGCTTGGATCCAGAGGATTTCAGGGATCATCTTAAGGTGTTTGAATGGGGTATGCCTCCCCATGCTGGATGGGGATTAGGGCTTGATAGACTAATGATGGTCATATGCAATGTAAAGAACGTTAGAGAGGTTGTGCTTTACCCTAGAGATACTGAACGCTTGAGACCCTAGTCAGCCATCACACAAGCAAGCGAGCAAGCAGACAAACAAACAAGCATGTATGCAAGCAAGAGATCCACTAGATGAGAATAGATGCAGTGAAGAACAATATTTTCCATTCAGATAGCATAAATGTTATTATTAACTTATACATTATTAACTTATGCCTTGTGCTATATGCGGTGCAAGGTTCGCTGAGCATACATGCGTGTACTGCAAGAAGAGTGTATGCTCTGGCTGTATAGATGATGAGGCTAGGAAGTGTATAAAGTGCAAGCATCTAAGATCCATCCCATTAGCAGTGTTTGTGAGGAGGAACCTTTACCTATTCTCTCTTATAGCATTGGCATGGCTCTTCATGGTATTCCCGTATCCCTTCCTCTTCGGCTATGAGTACTCTCTACACTATACTGTGCTTATGCCAATAATAATAGCAAGTGTAGCAATGCTAATACCCCTAGTATTCCTCTTCAGATCATGGAAGAAGAGTGGAGAGTAGAGAGGTTAACCATCACTTTATATCATAACGCTAAATGGACCCTTATGTATTTGTTCCATCATACAATATAGCATGTGTGGATGGAGCATACATAGTTAGTAGATCATTCTTACTACTATTATTATTATACAACCATCACCATCGCCACCACTACTGCTACCACTATCCTAACCTATCCTAAACCTAACCTACCTATCCTCTCTTTATCTCTTCTACAATTGCATCTGCTACCTCCTCAGTGCTACTCCTGCCTCCTAGATCTGGTGTTGCTATACCCTTGCTAAGCACGCTGCGTATACTAACCTCTACAAGCTTAGATGCCTCAGCACATCTTGCATCGTTATGCTTTGATGCAAGCCACTCATACATCATCCCTGCTGAGAGTATTAGTGATAATGGGTTTGCTATACCCTTGCCTGCTATATCTGGAGCAGAGCCATGTGCTGGCTCGAATATTGCATATGTATCGCCAATGTTGGCTGATGGTGCCATCCCTAGGCTCCCAGCAACCTGAGCCGCCTCATCTGAGAGTATATCTCCATACATATTCATCGTTACTATAACATCAAATGCCTCTGGGTTCCTTATCAGGTTCATGGCACATGCATCAACATACATCTCTGAGAACCTTATGCTTTGATGCCTAGATGCTACCTCCCTGCAGCATCTAGCGAATAGACCATCTGTCCTCCTAAGTAGGTTTGCCTTGTGTACAGCAACAACGCTCCTCTTACCATCCCTTGCCTCAGCAAGCTTGAACGCATACTCTGCTATCCTCATGCATGCTCTCTTGGTTGTAACCTTGATGGCTATACTTGCGTCACTACCTATATCATACTCCAAGCCAGAGTAGATATCCTCTGTATTCTCTCTAACTATGATGAGATCTATGCCATCTCTCAAACCCCTCATCCCTGGATAAGCCTTTGCTGGCCTAACATTTGCGTAGAGGTCCAATACCCTCCTTAAATAGACTATGACATCTGCTGCACTCTCACCTATAGGAGCCTTTATGCATGCATCAGAACCCCTTATTGTATCAAGGCTATGCTCTGGCAGAGCCCTTCCATACCTTGCTAGAGCAGAGTCCCCTGCCTCAACATCTATAATCCTCATCTTTATGCCAAGCCTAGCATTCAATGCATCAAGTACAACTCTAGTAGCCCTTGATATCTCAGGTCCTATACCATCCCCCTCTATGAATGCTATCCTGTACATATGCAGATGATATATGCTAGACAGTATAACCTTGGATCTCTCTGTTGCTATCCCTGTCTATGGTCCTCTTCATCATCATCTTGTTTATCCCGTTTATCATTGCTTGAACACTAGCAACAACTATATCCTCTCCAGTTGCCCTAGCAGATGAGATCTTGCCATTGCTATCCTCAACCTTAACGCTAACCTCTGCAAGTGCATCTGAGCCTCCACTTATCGCTTCAAGCCTAAACTCACTGAGCCTTATGCTTGCTATCCTATCTGTTATCTTCTGTATAGCTTTTAGAGCAGCATCTACAGGCCCAACACCAGTCTCAGCAACTATGTACTCCTTCCCATCTATTATAAGCCTTACAGATGCTGTAGGCACAACATTTATGCCTGTAGTAACAACAAAGTCCATAAGCCTTACATGCTCAACAAGGTTCTGCTGGTTCATGACTTGGGATGCTATTGCTATTAGGTCAGCATCTGTAACCTGCTTACCCTTATCCCCTAACTCCTTGACCTTTGCAACTATCTGCCTCAACTGCTCCTGCTCTGGCCTTATTCCATACTCTGCAAGCATGGCTGCTATACCATGCATACCAGCATGCTTCCCTGCCTCTAGCCAACGCTTCCTACCAACAAGTTCAGGGCTTATAGGCTCATAGCATAATGGGTTTGAGAGTACTCCATGGGTATGGATGCCAGATTCATGGCCAAATGCATTCTCACCAACTATGGCCTTGTTTGGCTGCACTATGATCCCTGTTAGGCTTGCTACCAACTTTGATGTCTCATACAGTAGTTTAGTGTTTATCCTAGTCCTCTTGTTGTAGAGGCAGTGTAGTGCCATGACAAACTCCTCAAGCGAGGCATTGCCTGCCCTCTCCCCTAACCCATTTATGGTTACATGGGCACACTCTGCCCCTGCCTCTATAGCTGCTATTGAGTTTGCAACTGCTAGACCAAAGTCATCATGGCAGTGTATGCTTATAGGCACTTTAACAGTGCTCCTCAACTCTGTTATGAGTGAGTGTATGTACTTTGGTGTTGCATACCCTACTGTATCTGGCACATCTATCCTGTCTGCTCCAGCATCAACAACAGCCTTGTATACTTGCTTCAGATACTCCCTATCACTCCTAGTAGCATCCTCAGCAGAGAACTCAACATAGAGGCCATGGGCCTTACAATACTCTATAGCATCTACAGCCTTCCTTATAGCCTCCTCCCTTGAGATCTTCAACTTGTACTGCAGATGGATGTCTGATGTTGCTATGAATGTATGCACATATCTAACACCACAGTCTATTGCAGCATCTATATCCCTCTTATCAGTTCTTGCTAGAACAGAGATCTCGCTATTCAGCCCTTGCTTTACTATCATCTTAACAGCCTCCTTCTCACCTTGAGATACTATAGGGAACCCAGCCTCTATAACATCTACTCCCAACTTATCCAGTTGTATTGCTATTAGCAGTTTATCCTCTGGCGTTAATGTTACCCCTGGGGTCTGCTCTCCATCCCTGAGCGTTGTATCGTATATCCTTACATAATCTACACTATTACTACTATCACTGTTGCTAATGCTATTGCTAACATCACTACTCATATACTACACCTCTTGGCAATGCACACACTCCAGTTCTAGCCAACTGTATTATGCCATAGTGCTCAACCAATGCCTTGAATGCATCTATCTTATCTGGAGTTCCAGTTATCTCCACCATCATAGATCTCTTGCTTATATCAACTACCTTCCCCCTAAAAACATTTACTAAATTTATTATCTCTAACCTAGTTGTTGGATCCTCAGCCTTCAACTTTATGAGTGCTAATTCCCTGTACACACTATTATCTAGAGGGAGCTTTATGACATCAACAACATCTATAATCTTCTTCAGCTGCTTGACCAACTGCTCTGTAGTATGCTCATCACTGTTTATCGTTATGGTTATCCTTGAGAGATCCTGCGCCTCAGTTGGACCAACTGAGAGCGACTCTATGTTGAATCCTCTTGCTCTAAACATGTTTGATACCCTAAAGAGCACACCAGGCTTATTCTCAACCAGTGCAGATATGATGCGCCATGTCATATGCAATGCATCCTCCTTCTTAATTCAATCATTCATTCCTTCCTTCATTAATTCATTCCTTACTTGCTACGCTGCTATTATGGTATCCTTCAACCCCTTGCCTGGAGGCATGAACGGGAATACGTTCTCCTCAGGATCTATTGGTATATCTATAACTGTTGTCACATCACTCCTCAACGCTACCCTTATAGCCTTATCCAGTTCATCCATGCTCTCAGCCCTTATCCCCTGTGCACCATACGCCTCAGCAACCTTAACAAAGTCAGGCATGCCCTTAAGATCAACACCTATCATCCTCCTATTGTAGAATAGTCTTTGCCATTGAGCAACCATGCCTAGAGAGTAGTTGTTGAGTAGGAATACTATAACTGGGATATTCTCTAGGACCGATACTGCTAGAGAGTTCTCTGTCATATTGAAGCTCCCATCTCCAGCGATATCAACCACTGGCACATCAGGCCTTGCAACCTTTGCACCTATTGATGCTGGGAACCCAAAGCCCATGGTACCTAAACCAGTTGAGCTGAAGAATGTACCAGGGGTTATAACATCAAAGTGCAATGATGTCCACATCTGGCACTGCCCAACCTCTGTTGTAACTATGGTATCTGCTGGAAGGAGTTCCCTCAACTTCTTTATAGCCTTCATTGCAGTAACCTCCCTTGGATGATCCTTTATCATGCTCCTGTAGTACTCCTTAACCTCCCTAACATGCTTAAGCCATTGGTTGTTCTCCCACTCACCTTCACCCTTCCTTATAATCTTGTTTGTAAGCATCTTGAGCATTATCTTAAGCGAGACCTTAACATCACCAACTATACCAATATCAGCTTGCTTGTTCTTGCCTATCTCTGCAGGATCTATATCTATGTGTATTATCTTCATATCCCTACCAAACTCATCGAATCTACCAACTGAGCGGTCTGAGAACCTTGAGCCTACTGCCAATAGCACATCTGCCTCTGTAACAAGTTTGTTTGCCTCTGCATGCCCATGCATGCCTATTGGACCAAGGGATAGTGGATGGTTCTCAGGGAATGCACCCTTACCTTTGAATGTTGTTACCACTGGTATCATGAGCATCTCTGCCAATGCTTGGAGTTCAGCAAAGGCTCCAGAGATGTGCACACCTCCACCAGCCATTATAATTGGTCTCTCAGCCTTGAGTAGTAGGTCTATTGCACTTGCAACCTGTGCAACATCAGGCTCTATATGGGGTGAGTAGCCTCTTATCTTAACTATCTCAGGGAATACCATATCTGCACTCTCCTGCTGTACATCCTTTGGTACATCTATAAGCACTGGTCCTGGTCTACCACTCTCTGCTATGTAGAATGCCTTCTTTACAACCTCTGGCACCTCTCCAGCATTCATGGGCTGGAAGCAGTACTTTGTTATAGATGCGCATATACCAACTATATCACACTCCTGAAATGCATCCTTACCAATCATTGCCTTGGGTACTTGCCCTGTAACAGCAACTATAGGACTTGAGTCCATGTAGGCAGTTGCTATCCCAGTAACAAGGTTGGTTGCTCCAGGACCTGATGTAGCAAAGCATACACCTGCCTTGCGCTTTATCCTTGCATAGCCATCTGCCATGTGTGCAGCTGACTGCTCATGCCTAACAAGTATATGTCTTATACTACTTGAGTATAACTCATCGTAGATTGGGAGGTTTGCGCCACCAGGCATTCCAAACACAACATCTACACCCTCCCTCTCTAAAGCCTGTATGAGTGCCTTTGCGCCAGACATCTCAACCATATAGATCTACCTTCTACCCTCTTACAAGTATCGAGAGTAGTGATGGTTCTACATTTAAGCCTAATCCTATCATACAAACCATCATCATCCTCATCATACAGTAATTATTATGATACAGCATGTATGGGTGAGAGTACATGATAATTATAAATATTTTACTTGCAGAGTAGAGGCATGAACGGTTACAATAACGATAAGGGTTTAGATGATATAAAAGCAGTAGAGTATCTAATCCATAGGGCATTCTACATAGGGAAGAGCAAGGATCTCTCAGCGATAAGGGAGGTATATCATAGCATGCTTACAAAGTTCAGTGATATCCCTCCCTATCACAGGATGGATTATGAGGAGGCATGCCTGCATGAGGAGATGTTCTTTGCCAATGTATCAGATTACGATTACTCTATAGAGGATCTAAGGATAACGATGCTAGATGCATCTTCCTCAGTAGCACTAGCAACATTCATCCTCGAGTATAAGGGCGTGGTTGTTGATGATTACAGCTTCACTGGTCAGGCTATAAAGAGCAGGGTGAGGTGCAGTATCATATGCAAGAAGTTTGATGGTAGATGGTATATAGTGCATGAGCATCTCTCAAATTCAAGTGTATAAATTGTTGGCAAACTCGGTACTATCAAAATTATATATAAAGTGTTATCTAATGCTATCTGGGAGAAGAGCATGAATGCGCTAGAGCATATCAATTCTGTGGATAACAATGGGCTTAGGTGGATAGATGTGAGTGAGCCAAACAGGAGCGCTCTAACAACGCTGGCAGATACCTATAATCTTCACCCCTTGAATGTAGAGGATTGCCTATCAAAGATACAGGTACCAAAGATTGACAAGTATGCCAACAGCATATTCATAGTTATACACTACCCATTCTACAGCAATGGTGTACCTAAGAACATCCAACTCTCAATCTTCATGGGCTTCAACTTCCTCATAACCGTACACAAGGGCGAGATAAAGCCTATAACAGATCTCTTCAATGCATGCAAGGTGGATGGGGGGAATAGGGCAAGTATAATGGGCAACTCCCCAGCATTCTTGCTCCATAAGATAATGGATGCTATAATAGATGAGTTGCTCCACATCCTCATAAAGATAGAAGGTAACATAGAGGATATAGAGGATCTTGTATTTGCTGAGAATGTATCTGCAATAAAGGCAATAACCAATATAAGGAGGGAGATACTTGCGCTTAGAAGGATAATCCTACCTTTAAGGAGGATACTAGCAGATGTAGCAAGGGAGTCTCAGCAGTTCTCAGGCATGGACCTTACACCATACTGGAACGATGTTAAGGATCACCTTGAAAAGGCTATAGAGGTGCTTGATACTGCAAATGAGACCATAAATATATACAAGGATACAGACTTTATACTCAGCAGTGAGAAGACCAACAAGATACTTGCTATTCTTACTATAGTCTTCACACTCTCCATACCTGCAACGCTCATAGGTACATTCTATGGTATGAACGTCATCCTTCCTGGAGGAGTAGAGGATGAACCTTGGCTCTTCTTAGGCAAATACACAACATTCATAGTCATGGTTATGATATCAATAGCAAGCGCACTCTTCATGCTCTACTACTTCTACAAGCGTGGATGGTTGTATGAGAAGTAAAGGCTAGCTGATGAGATGATGCTAATCAACACAACCATCATAGATATCTTCTTCCCTCTTCATTTAGGATGGTTGCCTTTAACCCTGTAATTAATTGCAATTACACAACAACCGATTTTAACCATGCTCTATAAAATAACTGTATGATGGAGTTAAAGGTAAGGGATGCATTCGAGCAGATATTCAAGCCATTCATGGATATAGAGCCTGTAGCCCTCCTTATAAGAGGATTACCTGGAGCAGGTAAGACAACATTGGCATTGGAGTTGATGAGGAATGTTAGAGATAGGTACAAGTGCTTCTACATCTCAACCAGGGTATCCTACAACAAGTTGAGGAAGCAACTGCCTTGGGTTGAGGATATACTTGATGATGGCACTGCTCTACAGTTCATGCCAGATCATACTGCTGCTAGTGGTAAGAATGGTGATATGAACAAGATAGATGGAATAGATCTAAGGTTGGGTACTGCAAATAACCTGCTCAACCTTGTTGTTGATAAACTGATAAGCAGTAAGAGAGCCTTCATAGTTCTTGATAGTTGGGATGCACTAGCAAAGGAGATACCCGTTGATGAGAGGCTCAAGATGGAGAAGAGTATGCTTGCTGTTGCAGATGCAAATGATGGCATGCTTGTCTTCATAAGTGAAGAGCCAGAGATGAATACTCTTGCATACCTTGTGGATGCGATCATAACCCTTGATATGGAGAGGAGGAACGGTGTATGGGTGAGAACTATGCATATAGATAAGATGAGGGGGGTAGCGATAAGGAAGAACAAGTTCATCTATACACTAGAGGGAGGGCACTTTACTATAGTGTATGATGGGAAGAGGGTAGGCTATGTATCATCACTATTCCCTCCATTGGCAAGCAAGAATGGTTACATATCAACAGGGAGCAGGGATATGGATAATGCATTAGGAGATGGGATAAGAGAGGGGAGTGTAGTAGTGCTTGAGGTTGATAGCAATGTTAACATGCACTATGCAAGGATAATCATGCTCTGCACTGTACTCAACAATATAAGGAGCAATAGATCTGCTATGGTTATATGTGGGCAGGATGAGCCACTTGTTAAAGTGCTAAGGAAGATAGTGCCTCACTGCACATTACACGATCTAGGTAGGCTTATGGTATTCACAAGCCCATCGCATATACGAGAGCAGGAGTATGCTACAGCATACAGGGAGTTAAGTACCTATGATAAGAACAGCATAGAGGAAGGGATGATCATGAACCTTACAGACGATCCTGAGGAGAACTTTGCATTGCTAATAGATAGTTACATAAAGTTGAAGGAGGATGGGAAGAGCATGGTCATATACTCAAATATGATATGGAAAGATCTAGAGCGAGTTAAAGATAATTTAGTACATGGCGCAAAGATTATTAGGAATAATAGAGATGTGCTGATGATAACAGTTAAGAGCGGGACAGAACTTGCAGATGCTGCAAATATGCTTGCAGATGTGCATATAAAACTTGTGAAGGAGAATGATGTGCACATCCTATCAATAGTTAAGCCAGAGGAGAAGGTATATGCTGTTATGCTTGATGATGATGGTTATCCTTCATACTCGCTCTTACCCCTACTCTAATTTTTAGTCTGCTATTGTTGTAAATACGTTAGAACTAAGCATGGGATGAATCATGCAATCCTTACATCGTTAATATATACACCATTACCCTCCTCAACCCTACCTATAACCATTGCATCCATATCATGACTCTTGCATATGGAGATTATAGCATCCTCATCTCCCCTTGCTGCTACTACACACATCCCTATCCCCATGTTGAATGTTGAGTACATCTCAGCATCATCTATACCTGCATGCATCTTTATCAACCTAAATATTGCTGGAGGCTCTGGCATAGAGTCGAGTACAAACTTTACACTGCTGTTAAGCCTTGTAAGCTTCTTGAATGCCCCTCCAGTTATATGTGCTATACCATGAACATCTATCCTCTTTATCACATCCAGAATTGGTTTAACGTATATCCTTGTAGGTTTAAGCAACTCATCCTCTAGAGTAGAGTCAAGTTCATCTATCCTCTCATCAAGCCTATACCTACTAAGGAGTACATGCCTTGCAAGTGTATACCCATTTGCATGCAATCCATTGCTTGCTATACCAACTATAACATCCCCAGCATTGATGCTCTCACCAAGGATTAGTTCATCCTTCCTTGCTATACCTATAACAGCACCAGCAAGGTCGAATGCATTATTATCCATCCTGTCCTTTACCTTGCCTCTACCCCTAGTAGCCTTGCCTTTGCCCTTGCTCATCTCAAACCCATCAGCAAGTAGATCTGGGAGCACTGCCAACTCCCCTCCTACTATGGATAGGTTTGCCTCCCTTGCACCTTGGGCAAGACCCTTCATTATCTCCTCGATCATATCTGCATCTGGGCTCCTAACTGCAATATAATCAACAAATGCTATAGGCTCTGCACCAACACATACAACATCGTTAGCATTCATCGCTATGCAGTCTATGCCTATGGTAGAGTACTTCCCTGCTAGGCTAGCAACTATTACCTTGCTACCAACCCCATCTATGTGCATTGCTAGCACTCTCTCATCATCTATGCTTATTAGCCCAGCGTAATGCCCATAGCCAGATATAACATGCTCGCCATGCGTACCTGCTATCATGCTTCCTATGATTGAGTGTATCCTCCCTATCTTTGCTGTATCAACACCAACATCCTTATAGGTTATGCCTTGCTTCTTACTGCTACTGCTGCTGATGCTACTCTTCCTGCTTCTCTTTTTAGACCTAGCCATACCTTCTTAATATCCTCTCTACCTTACACTATAAAAACCATGATGGATTACCTACCATGCTTATAAACAGTAAGAATCTGCCATTCTGTGGCAGGCTATAAATATACCTTCATCTACTACTGTTACCTCCATTGTTGATTATACTAGCAATGCTCATATAACTATAATCTTGCTCCTCATACAGGAAGGATAGGTATAAGATATACACATTATCGCTATTGTTATTATCTTCCGTCAAATGTACTTTATGCTTACTCTCATTATACAGAGCAGAGAGAAGTTGAAGAAGTTATTGCCTGAAGATGTAGAATCTAGATATGCTGTAGCAAGAGCGATAGGGTTAGAGGATATAAGATCATCCTTGAGTAGGATTGAGGATGCTATAGCATGCTTGTTGAAGCACGGACAAAGGCTAATGCAAAGTTGGAGGAGTACGATGCAAAGTTCAATGCTATAAAGGGAAGAGGCTAACAACCCCAGAAGTGATATGCAGTAAGGGTTTAGAAGGCATGATGAAGGGTTTGCTAATGGAAGAGTATTGAGGATTTGAGGAGGGATATGAATTAAGGGTTTAGAAGGTTTAGATCTAGATGCGTCTGCATTAGGTGCAAGATGGGTATAATGAATGAACAAACTATAAGAGAGGCATTGAAAGGTATAGTTAGGCTACACTGTAGAGAGTGGAATATGTACGATAATTAAGAGGGTTATGTATATGGTTATCCTAGCAAAGGTGATAATAGAGATAAGGGATGGAGGAGAGGTAGTGATAAGATCTAGAGTAGATCCTGTAAGATTTATTGATGAGTTATGTTCATCAAATAACAAACTTGGTAAGAGGATAGATGTGAAGAAATTGATAGAAGAGGAATGAGAGGAGAGAGGGTATGAGTATGGTAGAAATATGTAGACAATAAGCATGTTGTGATAGATGGGATGGTACAATCATTATAATGATGGTGGTCTGATTCTTGCTATACATAGATTCTAACATATTCATCTATCCAGTGATATATGATGAGCAACTGATACAAGAAAGCCAAAGAGTTACTCTACAAGATTGCAACTGGCAAGGTTTGTATGGTGGATATCAACACTCCTAGCAAGGCCACGAAGTGAACATGAGCCCTTTACACACAATGCTCTGATAACCCTCATCTCTATGCTAGAGCCAAATAGGTTATACATTACATTGAATACCTTCACGGTATCAACATCGTACATGATGCCCTTCTAGTATTAACATCCTCAACTTGTCCATTCATATACTTGCAACCTCCTTCCTGTTGCTACTCTTAATCCTCTTCCTCCTCCTCCTAACTAATACAATAGAAGCGACTACAACAAGAGTTACCCCAACTATTGTTGCTACTGCTACTCCTCTTTCTATTCCATCCCAATACCTACCATTTAGTGCATCGCTTCCAACTACTGCTCCAATCTCATTGCTATAAGAGCCCTCAACCCTCTTGAATGCAACTTCTCTCTCTATAATGCTAGAATCTGCTTCAATTATAAGCCTATACAAACCCTCTAGATCATCAGCACTGAACTGCTTAACCTTTGCATAGAAGCCATTATCACTGCCCCACTCTTTGCCTCTTATACCATCATCCATAACATAGTAGGAGTAGCCTTTTGCATAACCTAGCCTAACATTATTGCTATACCATATAGAGCCATCTGGTGCAACAACCTTTATGCTTACACTCTCAGCAGGACCAGATACAGAACCCCTAACTACAACATAGTCCCCAATCCTGTAGTACTGCTCTCTACCATCTGTATAGTAACCATCTATACCAACTATTATGAAGTTCAGATCATCGCTCATCCCAATCCTCTCCCTTTGTGCATTAGCAGGTGATAGTATGCCAATTAATAGCATTAGAATGTAGATGTAGCCAAGTTTATTCATGTAATGGTTAAGAGATAGGATATAGATAACCCTTTCTGTAATTGATTAGGAAATCGTAGAATTCACCTAGTTTAGGTAGATTAATCCCAATCTTATCCATTAGATGGATATAGATGTGAATCTTGCATGTATAGCTATAATACCAGATAGTGTAATCAACATAATAGCATACAGATCGCTCATACATCCTGTGAAAGGTGCGTGTTATACGATGATGTTATCAGATAAAGGTTCCAAAGAGATTTGGGATGATGGAGTTGATATAGATTAGGTTCAGAGAGGCTAATAAAGGGAAGAGAGAGATGGTGGAGAGAGTTGTGGTGGGAGAAGATGCTATAGAATTACTGAGGAAGGAAGAAAGACTCGTCACCCTATCTGCCTTATCCTTGCCTCCATTGCATCATCAAGGTACATCTCTAGCACATCCCCTAACCTTAGATCCTTCAGACCCTTTGCTAGCCTCTCAGCCTTTGAAGGATCAACATCAAGCCCTAGTATGCTGAGCAGGAATGCTGCACCATTCTTCCCAGCAAGTTCCCCAAATACTATCCTCCTCCTATTCCCAACTGCTCTAGGCTCTATTATCTCATAGGCTCTAGGATCTCTAAGCACTGCAGCAAGGTGTGTACCTGCTTTATGCTTGAATGCGCTATCCCCAACTATAGGTTTGCTCTCTGGTGTTGCTATACCAGTGTACTGCTCGATAAGCCTTGAGAGATCCTTGAGCATATCAAGCCTAAGATCATCCCTACACCTATAGAGCATTGTAAGTATAACAGCAACCTCAGCAAGAGCAGGTATGCCATTCCTCTCCCCTACACCATCTATTGTAACATGGATCTGATCTGCTCCAGCATCTACCCCTGCTAGTGCATTTGCCAATGCTAAACCTAGATCGTTATGACAGTGTACATCCAACCTTGTAATGCTAGCATCTATACTTGCCTTAACCATGCTAACTAACCTATACATGCCTCGAGGGAGCATTATGCCTACAGTATCAGGGATGCTTATCCTCTCTATCCCTGCTCTGCTTATATCCCTAGCGATCCTTGCTAGGAATTCAGGCTCTGCCCTGCTTGCATCTTCTAGGGTAAATCTTGCCTTTAACCCATGAGCCCTTATATAATCAACAACATCCATAGCTCTAGTATATGCATCTTCCCTCCCAATCTTGAGTTTGGATCTCAACTGCACATCAGATACGCTCATGTATGTTGCTACCCATTCAGCATCGCATGCTATTGCAACATCTATATCCTGCTTTATCGCTCTACAGTGAGCAACTATATCTGCACTTAACCCAGCATCTATTATCATCTTCGTTGCCTGCCTATGATCCTCAGATATCACAGGGCTTATCTCAATCTGATCTACACCAAAGTAGTCAAGCATCCATGCTATCTGTACCCTCTGCTTTACGGTGAATGCTACACCTGGATGCTGCTCCCCTTCCCTTAGAGTGCTATCCAGTATGTTAACCCTTCCAGTATAACCTCCATCTCTTACATTATAGTTGAGTATAGCATTGTACCTCTCATCCCTTACAATACCATTATATACCATTGCATAGTAGTTAGGCTCATCTATTGCTTTGTCTTGCATACCATCGTTATAGACTGGATGGTATATACGTATTTCGCTATCATATTAGCATTTTATTTCAATAAGATGTCATTTAAAGACAATATTGGTATAATAAATGCCTGATAGCATTATGATAAAGGGGAGTTTGTACGAATTCCAAACATAATGTATCAACAACCAAACACCACCCCTGTACACTGGAACAGGTTAATCCACATGAAAATTTATGAAGCCATCAGGTAACTACCCTCAATATTATTACAGTATTTGTATCATCAACACCCTCTATCCTCCTTACATCATCTATACACCTGTTTATCTCTCCAATGCTAGATGCGCTTATTATCGCTGCAATATCATACTGACCAGTTATCTCATACACAACCTCAACACCCCTCAATCCTTTAAGCCTCTCTGATACCTTTGCTGTATCTACAGATGGCTTAACAGATATCAAGGTTATTGCACTTGTCTTGTTGCTCATACCCAACTCTATTGTGAAGCGCTTTATTATGCCAGAGTCTATCAAGTGCTTTATCCTCCTCCTAACTGCTGACTCTGATAACCCTACAGCCTTTGCTATCTCAACGTACGATCTCCTGCTATCCTCCTTAAGTATGCCTATTATCCTCTCATCTATACTATCTATTGCTATAGTATGATGATGCTTGTTATTACTACTACTACCATTATTATTACTGCTACTATCTCTTCCCCTCCTCTCCCCTATCATACTCTCACCCTATCCTCCAATATCATACAACCCCTCTCCTCTCCTCCTCCCTAGTAAGCAATCTATCGAGGATAGATAATGCCCTTGATGCTATATCCTCATCTACTACTAATGGGGGTAGGAGCCTTATCACATTCCTGCCAGAGTAGAGCATCATCAGCCCATGGCTTAGTCCATCCATCAACACATCTCTTACATCAAATCTTAACTCTACACCAAGCATAAGCCCTAAGCCCCTAACATCCCTTACCACCTTGTGTTTATCCTTCAACGCCAAGAGCCCATCCTTCATATACTTACCCATTCTAGATGCATTGCCTACAAGATCATCCTCGATTATACAATCTAAGGTTGCCTTGGCAGCAGCACATGCCAAAGGATTACCTCCAAATGTATTGGAGTGCTCCCCAACCTTCAGAGCATCCATAACCTCCTGCCTTGCTAGAACAGCGCCCATAGGCACTCCTCCAGCCATACCCTTTGCAATACACATTACATCTGGCACAACACCCCAGTGCTCAGATGCCCATAGCATTCCTGTCCTTCCCAATCCTGACTGTATCTCATCTAGGATGAGGAGTAGATCATACTTGTTGCATAACTCCCTAACCCTTGCAAGGTAACCATCATCTGGCACATTTATGCCCCCTTCACCCTGTATGGGCTCAAGGATTACAGCGCCTATACTCCTCCTCTCTCTACTATCCTGCTCAAGCAACTCCTCCAGCCTATCAGCATTACTGTAAGGCACAAAGTTAACCCCATCAAGCAATGGCTTGAATGGTTCTCTATACTTGCTTGCATATGTTATCGAGAGCGCACCCATGGTCTTGCCGTGGAATGAGTTAACTGCTGCAACTATACCATGCCTCTTTGTGTACTTCCTTGCTATCTTTATTGCTGCCTCACATGCCTCTGCACCACTGTTGCATAGGAAGACTTTGTTCAACCCTTTAGGTGCAACACTAACAAGCCTCCTGAGAAACTCAAGCCTAGTATCATTATAGCATGAGCAATGGCATGTTATAAGCCTCTCAGCCTGTCTCTTAACTGCATCAACAACCTTATCATTGCAATGACCAACTAGGGCAACACCATAACCAGCCATGAAGTCTATGTATGCTTTACCATTGCTATCCCATACATATGCCCCCTTGCCTCTTACAAGTTCAACAGGGTAGCGTTGGAATACATTTGCTATGTAAGAATCCTCTTCCTTCATCCTTGATCCTTCAAGACTCATGCTCACACCTTCCATTCATGCTATAATGCTACTTGCCATTGCTTATAACTGTACAGTTGAGATGCTTGAGTGCACTGCTTATAGGACTCTCAACCTTGCCAGATGCTATTATAGCTTCCCTTACACCCATGCTCAATGCTTCAGTACATGCTAGAACCTTCTTCTCCATCCCATGCCCTATCCTTGGGAGCAACCTTTTAGCCTCATCAAGGGTTAGATGCTCAACCAACTTGCCATCCATCATAAGCCCATTTACATCAGTCATGAAGAGCACTCTATCAGCCTTGAGTGCCCCAGCAACGTATGCTGCTGCCCTATCCCCATCAACATTGAGCATCTCATACTCATCCCCTATAGCAACTGGGGCTATGACTGGAGTGTAATCTGATGCTAGAAGCATGTTAAGTAGTGCTGTATCAACCCTGCTTATCTTGCCTGTATAACCTCCCTCTATTGCAACCTTCCTGCCCCTCTCATCTATTATTACCAACTTCTTCTTCCTCTCAGCAGTTATAATACTAGCATCTATTCCAGATAGACCTACAGCCCTTATCCCATGCTTTAGGAGCATGCTTACTATCTCCTTGTTTATCTTCCCAGCCATGACCATTGTAAATATCTCTATAGTCTCTTTGTCTGTATACCTACTCCTTATCCCTCCTGGTGAGACTACAAAGCGCTGCTCCTTGCCCAACTTACCTGCTATCCTTGTTACTTCTTTGCCTCCACCATGAACTATAACAAGTTTATCACTGCTTAACACATACTGTATATCCTGTAGAGTGGTTGAATGCAGCCCATCTACTATGCTTCCTCCTATCTTTATGACTATCATTGCACTACACACCCTCCAATGGCTAGGTTTGTGATACCATCTTCATTAGATAGCATAATAGTTGTTATCATCATCATAATAATAAATCACCTTAACCATCAAAAGATCAGACTGGGGTCAAGGGTGTTATCAGTAGACCTTCAACCTCGTTGAATCCATACATCACATTCATACACTGCACAGCAGAGCCAGCAGCACCCTTCATTAGGTTATCACTTGCAGATAGTGCAACTACCCTGTTGTTCCTCTCATCTATATCGAAGCCAACATCGCAGAAGTTAGAGCCTACTACGAACTTTGGATCTGGGTACTTGTATAGACCTTTGGTATCCCTTATTAGCCTCACGAATGGCTCGTTCCTGTACATGCCTCTATACGCTCTCCACAACTCCTGTATGGTTGTACTCCTCTTCAAGAATGCATGGTTTGTGCATAGTATACCTCTAACTATGTTTACTGCATGAGGAGTCATGCTTACACTAACCTTCCTCCCTGCTATTATACTAATCTCCTGCTCAATCTCAGCTGTATGCCTATGCTTTACAGGCTTGTATGGTCTAACTACACCATAACGCATGGCATGATGTGTGCCAGAGGATGGTTTGCCACCAGCACCAGATGAGCCTATCTTGCTATCAACAACTATATGGTCAAGATCTATCAGATCATGCTTTGCCAATGGAGCAATTGCTAGGAGTGATGTTACAGCCATGCATCCAGGGCATGATACAAGTTTAGCATTCCTTATCTCATCCCTATGGAGTTCAGGTATACCATATACAGACTTGCTAAGGAGATCTGGGTATGGATGGTCCCAGCCATAGTAGTACTTGTACAATTCAGGGTCCTTGAGCCTGTAATCTGCACTAAGATCTATTATCCTTACACCTTTATCGTATAACTTCTTCACTATCTCAACAGCCTTACCATGAGGCACTGCTGTGAAGACTAGATCACAGTTGCTACCCAACTTATCGAGGTCCATGGGAGAGAAGGTTATCTCAGTGAACCCTCTTAGACTTGGATGCACCCTATGCACATACTCCCCAGCATACTGCCTAGATGTTACCATTGCTAACTCAACCTTGGGATGTGTTACAAGCAGCCTAAGCAGTTCCCCTCCAACGTACCCTGATGCCCCTACAACCCCAACCCTTATCCTCTTCTCTCCATTGCTGCTACTTGTGCTCACGCTCTAACCACCTTCATAGCATAACTAACTATCTCCTGCGCTATATCAACGCTACTAACGCTTGCTGCACCCCTAAACTCTACAGTGTTGTTAACCTCATGTACAAGCAATCCTTTAGCCTCATCCTCCATTATATCTATGCCTAGTACTCCCCCTCCAACAGCCTCAGCAGCCCTCAAGCATGTATCCTCCAACTCCTTGCTTATTGGGCATGGTTCTGCCTTGCCTCCCCTTGCAATGTTTGTCTTCCACTCTCCCTCTGCTGCATATCTATACACTGCTGTTATCACCCTATCCCCAACAACTATTGCCCTTATATCCCTTGGTGGTCTTCTAACATACTCTTGAAGGTAGTATATCTTACTCAATGGGTTTGGCATCTCCTCCCTCATCTCAACTATGCTCTCCATCATCTCCCTATCCTTCACAGGTATGACCAACCTTCCCCAACTCCCAACTATAGGCTTGAATACTAGTGGGTAGCCTAGACCATTTGCAATATCTATCGCCTTCTCAGCACTGAATGCAAAGTATGTGCTTGGTGTTGATACACCATGCTTGGCAAGTGCTAGTGAGCATAACAACTTATTGCCACATATCTCAGCAACACTATACCTGTTTATTGTAGGTATGCCAAGGGATTCAAGGCATGCAGTTATGTACAGACCTCTATAATGGCTTATACACCTCTGGATCACAACATCCCCAAGGCTTACACCATCTAACTTTGCATATGCATTGATACTAGTGTTATTGCTATTAGTATTATCATTGCTATCTCTATGTTTGATGATAGTATCTGTACTGAATACAAGGTCCTTGGCATCAACAAGCCTTGCATTATAGCCAAGTTTAAGTGCCTTATCCAACAACTCCTTCTCCTCCCATCTAAGCCTATCGAATACTATTGATATAGTTGTACCATTATTGAGATTACCTCTACTCATATTCGTGCTCATACTTACTTACTCACCCCAATCCTCACCTATACTCTCTGCAGGCTTGAGTGTGACCTTGCCATTAGAGTGAGCAACTTCGTAGTTTGCTCCACAATCTGGGCAAGTAACTATCTCACCATCTACAGCATCATCTGGCACATTCAACTCCCTATCACACTCCAAGCATCTAACCTTAACCATGCATACTCACCCCATCTACACCTTTTGCAAGTCTATCTTGATGATAAGGATGAGGGTTAGAGTGAGGGCTAGGATGAGGGTGGATTTGGATGCTCCTAACCCTATTTGCAACTATACTCTGAAGCCCCCAGAGCTCAACGAACCCTCTTGCTAGACTCTGATCGAAAGTTGAGCCCTTGCTGTATGTTGCCAAACCCTCATCATATAGAGAGTATGTAGATGATCTTGCAACTACCCTGAATGCACCCTTGTACATCTTTACTGTTACCTTACCACTGACATACTCTTGTGTAGAGTCTATGAACCTATCAAGATCTGCCCTCAATGGTTCTAGCCAGAGACCAGAGTATACAAGCATGCTCCACTGCTGCTCAACCATCTGCTTGAACCTCAACTGGTGACTTGTAAGCACCAACTTCTCCAACTCTTTATGAGCCTCTATTATGGTCAAGGCTGCTGGTGCCTCATACACCTCCCTAGACTTTATGCCTACAACCCTATCCTCTATATGATCTATTATGCCTACACCATACCTCCCAGCCTTCTCATTTGCATACTCTATCATCTCAACTATACTACTTCTACCATCCCCATCTGCCCTAACATCATCTATGGCAACAGGCACACCATGATCAAACTCTATATGCATGTAGCCAGCATCATCTGGCAATAGTTTTGGATCAACATTGACCCATCTGAATGCATCTGCATCAGGCTCTCTATCTGCACTCTCAAGGTCGCCCCCCTCTATTGCTCTGCCCCATAGGTTCTGGTCTATGCTGTACCTCTTTGCTTCAGATGATACCTCTATACCTTCCCTTCTAGCAAACTCTATCTCAACATCTCTAGTCATATTCATATCCCTTATAGGTGCAATTATGGTACATGATGGCATCAATGCCCTCATCGTTATATCAAACCTAACCTGATCGTTGCCCTTGCCAGTACACCCATGTGCAAGCACATCTGTACCCTCCTTTCTTGCTACATCAACCACCTTACTTGCTATCAATGGTCTTGCCAATGCAGTAGCAAGAGGGTACTTGCCCTCATATAGCCCATTGGCTTTTATGCATGGCATAACATAGTCCCTAGCAAACTCCTCTCTAGCATCTATGGTGTAGTGCTTAACAGCACCAATAACCTTTGCCTTCTCCTCTATAGCCTTGAGATCATCACCCTGACCAACATCTACAGTTACAGTAACAACATCATAACCATACTTAACCTGTAACCATCTTATCGCTACAGATGTATCTAGCCCTCCAGAGTATGCCAGCGCAACCCTCATAGGGTGTAATCTGCAGATAACGCTACATTTATATTTTTTGTTCCTAGATTACCAATATAGGTGATATTGACTAATGTTGGTCAGACAGAACATAACTAAGACTGTCAAGGCCATAATTGACAACGATCTTGCCTTTCAAGATGCGCTGCAGAGAGGCTATGGTAACTTCAGTGCAATGGCAAGGATGATCAAGCCAAGTGTTGATGCTATCCTAAACAGAGATGTAAGCATAGAGAGCATAGTCACAGCATTGAAGAGGATAAGACATAACTACACATTGCCAAGTAAGAGTATAGAGAGCATAATAGCAGATAGCAAGATAAATGTAAGGACTGATGTTGCAAAGATCTCCATAGCAAAGAGTAGGAGCACTATAGAGAAGGTATCTCTACCATTGAAGGAGCATTACGACTCTTTCATAAGTGTATCTGAGGGCATAAACTCTGTAACCATGATATTCGATGATATAATACTGGAGAGGATGAAGGATATATTCAATGAGCATCTTCTTGAGGTTGAGGATGACCTTGCTGCAATAATAGTGCAGAGTCCAGAGGAGATAATAAAGACCCCAGGATGTGCACTTGTATTCTATAACCAACTTGCTAGGAGGAGGATAAACATAGAGGATACTGTAAGTTGCTACACAGATACCATAATAATAGTGAAGATGGATGATGTTGCTAGAGCATTCAATGCATTAACAGATCTTATATCAGAGAGCAGGAAGCAGATTGCAGGTATCTCACGTGGATATAACTTCTAATTTCTCCATATAAGGGGAAAAACCTAAATACTTCGCCTACATTACTACTCTAAATGAAAAGGGATGTTAAGATGCTTTACAATAAAGGTAACCATCTGATAGAATCTGGTAGGTTTGAGGAGGCTATAGCATGCTTTGATAAGGCTATAGAGATGGATGGGAGGGATAGCATGGTATGGAACCTTAAAGGGTTTGCTTTATATGGGCTAGGAAGGTTTGAGGAGGCTATAGCATGCTTTGATAAGGCTATAGAGATGGATTGGGGGAATGCAAAGGCATGGTACAACAAAGGTGTTGTATTACTTGAGATGAAGAGGTTTGAGGAGGCTATAGCATGCTTTGATAAGGCTATAGAGATTGATGAGAGAGATGCTGGAGTATGGAATAACAAGGGGGTTGCACTCTACAAGTTGAAGAGGTTTGAGGAGGCTATAGCATGCTTTGATAGAGCGTTAAAGATAAACCCGAGGGATGTGAAGGTGTGGAGGAACAAGGGCAATGCACTTGTTGAGTTAGGGATGCTGAACGAGGCTGTAAAGTGCTTCAACAGGGCTATAGAGATAGATGCACGGATAGGAGGAATATAATGTATGTTGGGTAGATCAAGCAAGAAATACCATGCGCCTTTAGGTTAACATTATTAACCCTCTTCAGGCTAGTATATGCATGCAGATACTGCATATATCAGATACACATCTAGGCTGCATGCAGTTCAACCTTAAGGAGAGGGAGGAGGATGTGTATGAGGCATTCAATGAAGCAATAGATACTGCAGTAAAGGATAGAGTTGATGCTGTCATACATGCTGGGGATATATTCCATACCCCAAAGCCATCTGGTACTGCAATGCTCAGACTTGGTGAGGCGTTGAAGAAACTTAACGAGTATGGTATAAGGTTCTTCTTTATACTAGGGGAGCATGATATAAGCAGGGTAAGGGATACCCCATCCCCATACGTATTTCATAGGCTTGGGATGGCAACATATGTAGGAGATGGTAAGCCCCATATCCATAAGGATATGCTACTCATAGGCTTCCATAAGCATAAGAAGAGTGAGAGTGATGATCTGAGGGGAAAGTTAAGGAGCATCATCAACCTTGCTGATGCAAAGAGGAGGGTACTTCTGCTCCATCAAGGTTTAGGTGAGTTCCATCCATATGCCAACGAGTTGAGCATGAATGATCTTCCATTAGGATTCAACTACTATGCCATGGGTCATCTTCATGATCATGCTATGAAGCCTTATGGAGATGGTGTAGTATGCTATCCTGGTTCAATAGACCCTACTCCCGGTGAGGGTATAAGGGAGTTCAAGAAGGGCTTCTGCATAGTAGATTTATCTGGAAGTGAAGCAAGGGTTGATTTCATACAGGTTAGATCATCAAGGAGGCATATGGAGTATGTTATAGAGTATGAGAGGCTTGATGATCTTATAAGTAGAGTTAGGGAGGATGTGAAGGGGCTTAAAAAGAAACCTGTAGTAGCAGTAAGGATAAAAGGTAGCAAGGGCATTGATAGTGCAACGATAGCAAGCATACTCTCCAGACTGAACGATATCTGCCTTCACTATAGATGGGAGGTTGAGAGTACAAGCAAGGCTAGTGCTGGTAGGTTGTATGATGCAAAGCCAGATATAGATAAGGAACTCCTTAAGCTTGCAAAGGATGCGCTTGCTAATGAGGATCATGCTAACCTTGCAATAAATGAGTTGCTACCTTTGCTTAGTGATGGTGATGTAGATGGAGCAATAGACATGATATGGAAGAGGTTTGAGGAGGGTAGATCAGCAACGGGTAGATGATGCATAATCTAGGTGTATGCTTATGATTGATAGCATAACACTTGTAGACTTTATATCCCACAGGGATACAACCATAAGGTTTGGTGATGGTGTTACCGTATTCATAGGCAGGAATGGTTCTGGCAAGTCATCTGTTATAGATGGTATAACATATGCACTCTATGGTAAGCATACAAGGCGTAACAACAGCAACCTTGTAAGGCATGGTGCACACCACTCCTCCCTCATACTAGAGTTCTCAATAAATGGCAAGAGGTACAAGGTTGAGAAGAGGCTGAGTGCTAAAGGTACTCTAGAGTCTGGTGTGCTCTACGAGTTGAGTGGTGGTTCATGGAAGATGCTTGCTGCAGGGGAGAGGAAGCAGTTTGGAGAGTCTATGAGTAATGAGATAGCAAAGATACTTGGCTTAGATTATGATAAGATGAGGGTTGCTGCAGTTATACAGCAAGGCGAGATAGATAGGATAATTGAGTATAAACCCAAGGAGTTCAAGGAACTTATAAACAACATAATAGGAATAGATAGGCTAGATAATGCTTATGAACTCATGAGGTATGTTATAGATGGCTTCAGGGAGAGGTTGAGAAGTGTATATGGATACGATGATAACAGTAGAGATACACTAGCAAGGGATGTTGAGAGGTATGAGAAGGATGTTGAAGAGATGAGGAGGATGATCTCAAGGATAGAGGAGGATGTGAGGAGAGTTGTAGAGGAGAAGGTTACATTAGAGAAGGAGTATGAGGAGATGAGAGGCAAGAGGGAGAGGTTTGAAGGTTTGAAGGTAAGGGTAAGTAACCTACTCAACTACATAGGTGAGAGGAAGAGATCCTTAGAGAGGGAGGTTGAAGAGATCAAGGCTACAATTAGTAAGGCTGAGGAGTGCATGATGTTTGTTGAGCAGGAGGAGAAGGTTAAGGCATCTTTAGATAGTGCTGAGGAGAAGGTTAATAGGCTTGATGAGGAGATCAGCAGATATAAGCAGGAGCATACTAGGCTTGAGTCGCTGAAGAGACTAGTTGCTGATAAGATGACCCTTCTTAGTAATGCAAGGGAGCAGTTATCTACTGTTGAGAGGCTAAAGCATGTTCCAGATGAACTATCAAAGGTGAAGGAGAGGCTACAGGAGGTGAGCTATAGAATCTCTAGCAGTAATGAGGAGATGGGCAGATTGAAGGGGTTGATGGAGTGTGCATCTAAGATTGAGTTCAAGGATGGCATCTGCCCTGTATGCAACAGTAAAGTTGAGAGGATAAACCCCTTATTCGATAAGAATGAGTTGAAGAGAAGGATACAAGATGCTGCAAGAGAACTTGATATACTTAAGAGAGAGTATTTAAAACTTGAGAATAGGCTAAAAGAGTTAGAGGGTTATAATGAGCAGTTGCATATGGCTAAAGGCTTCCTAGAGATGAATAAGATAGCAAGCATCAACAGCATCTATGCGTTGGAGGAGGAGGTTAACTCTCTGAGTAGGGAGGTTAATAGCATCAATACCATAAAGAGTAAGATAAACAGCCTTGTGGTTGAGAGGAACGATGCTTATGATATGATGAAGGAGTATAGGAGGAGGCTTGATGAAATAAATAAGGCAAGAGCGTTCCTTGATGCAAAGAGTATTAAGAACAGGGATGATTTGGAGAGGTTGAGGAGAGAGGTTAGGGAGAGAGAGGGATTAGTTGGAAGGTTAAAGATCTTCTTGGATAAGGATGCTCAAACTATTGCCTTATCCATGATATCACCATCTCCAGCATACAACATAGATGAGTATGCAATAGATGAGTATAGTAAGAGGCTGGTTGGGGAGATAGTAACCCTAGCAGGCGAATGTAAAGGGTTCTCAGAGGAGAGGTATATGAAGATTGAGCGTAGGTTAAAGGAGGTTGAGAGAGTTGAGAGGGAGAGGGAGAAGGAGCTTGCAGGTCTAAAGAGTAGGTTAGATGCCATCACCAACGATCTTGAGAGGCTAAGGGGTACTCTTAAAGTGCTAGATCATGCATACAATCATACAACTATGCTTGAGAGGATAAGGGAGAAGGCATTCCATAGGAATAGCATAGTTGCAAGAAGCCTAAGGTCTTGGGCATTACAGCATATATCCGATAAGGCATCTGAGTATGCTAAAGCATTCTCAATCGATATATCAAGGATAGAGTTGGTTGAGGAGGAAGGTAACAATGAGGTTAACATAGCATGCTATGGGAGGCGAGGGTTAATAGATCTAGCATCTATGAGTGGAGGGGAGAAGGTTGCTATAGCACTAGCCCTAAGATTTGCAATAGCCTATGTCATGGGTGGTTATAGGTTAGACTTTGTTATAATGGATGAGCCTACAGTGCATCTTGATGAGGAGAGGAGGGCATCTATAGTAGAACTCATAGGGCTCCTTGCAGAGGGTTCAGCACTGAAGCAGATAATAATCATAACGCATGATAGCGAGATATTTGAGGATGCTGATGTTGACCATCTCTACAAGTTTGAGATGACTGATCAGGGTACGGTTGTAAGTGAGGTTAAGTGATACTCTGCATTGTAGCAATCACAGAAATACTATCATGCCTCCCTTCTTTGCTGCTGGAAGTGCCTCGTTGAGGAAGCCTATAACATCCTCAAACTCAACCCCTTCCTCTAGGGTATCCTTCCTTATACCCATCTGGATGAGCATCTCCTTGCTTGGTCCACATGCAGTAACCTTAACCCCTGCTGCTATAGCATCCTTGAGATACTTCTCTAACGGTGGTGCTCCAGCAAGCGTTATCTTTGACGCACCTCCCTTCTTCACTATCTCTAGAGCATCCATGGTACAGTAGACCTTACATTTAGCGCCCATTGTAACACTACCCAATGCAAGTACAAATGCAGGGTATGCTCTGCTAGGCTCTTTGGATAAAAGCACTATATGCACCTCCTGCTCCTCCTCCCTCTCCTTTCCTTCTTCATGACCCTTGCTCTTACCATTTCCCTCCTTCTCGTCCATCACCAACTTTTCCTCCCTCCATTCTTCCTCCTCCTTGCATGTTCTATGGTTTATACACAGTATCTTTTTAAATATTCCTCAATATACCATATGGTAACTATTATACATAAATTGTAACAGAATGAGAATAAGAGGCTTTTTCACCTACTGGTAGTAGGTTTAAGTGATATTTTTCTTTCAATTGCGTATATGCTATGGTATGCACTACAAGCGTGAAGGACTAGATATAATAATGATGCTGTTGAGCAGCATGAAGGAGAGGAGAACCATAACACAGATAATGCATGCTGCAAGGCTTGACACAAGAACCTCCAGCAAGTACGTTCAGATACTCCTGAAGAGAGGCCTGATAGAGAGGATAGATGATGGAGGAGGCAGGGTATGCTATAACATAACTGAGAAGGGCTCTAGGTTTCTATTACTCTGCGAGGAGTTGAAGAACATACTGAAGGATAATGCTAGTGAGGAGATAAGTCTAATATACATCTAATATTAGTTATCTGCAGAAGCGAGAGAGCTTTGCGGAATTAGCAATTATAATTGCAATAAATAGCTGTTGAAGATCATGAAGGTATAGATTATACAATATAAGGAATATTAGAATATCTACTGATGGTGAATAAAACAAAATTTTCCCAAAGAATAGTTTTTACGTAAGTGCAAAGTATTAATGTTATGAGTAGGTATATTAAAGCATTTGTTCGCCTTATCAAGGTAGAAGATCAGATAGGCAATGCAATAGCATTCTTCACAGGCTACATATTTGCTGGAGGGCTCAACATACATGGGAGTTTATTACCTGCGTTCACAGCAACATGCTTCAGTCTCATGGCTGCCAATGCATTGAACCAGTGCACTGATGCTGATACAGATGCAATAAACAAGCCTGATAGACCTATACCATCTGGCATGATATCGCTAAAGGAAGGGTATAGCATTGTTGCTATGCTCTACGCTGCAACACTAGCATTGGGGACACTTGTAAGCATGGAGTTCTTTACTCTAATAAACATAGCAGTCTTCCTAGGCATAGCATACTCCATAAGACCATTCAGGTTCAAGGATAGGTTCATAGTCTCAAACCTATCGATTGCTATAGGATATGGCGCTCTTAACTTCCTGCTTGGATGGAGTGTTCTGATGCCTCTTAATGCTGTCCCATTACATGTACTGTTATTCCTTACAGCATTCGACTTCTTCGCAAACATAAGCAAGGATTACAGGGATATGGAAGGTGATAGGATATATGGAGCAAGAACTATGCCACTAGTACTTGGAAGGGGTAGATCAATAGCAGTTCAGTTCTCAGCATTGTATATAACGTTTACTATGCCAGTACTCTTCTACACACTTGCCTGCGTAAATACAAACTTCGTACTTGTAAACGTAATAGGCATTATGCTAGTCATGCAGGCACATAGAGATCTCCTGAAGAACAAAGATGTTGAATGCTATAAGAAGATGATGCTACTCTACATCGCTGTAAGGTTGATGATAGTAATGTCAGCCATCTTATTATTTTGAATTGAAATAATGTGCTAGATGGTCATGTAGAGATAAAGTCAGGCTATACGCATATCACTATCAGCAAACCTGTTCAAATCTATATCCAATGATTTTGACCAGAGATCCTCAAATATCTCATAGAACTCACTAACTATAGCCTTCTTATCAGTAACAAGTGTAACTATGTACTTGCCATTCTTTGGCGACTGGACTGAGAACCCTACCTTCTCTACATCAAATATACCAAATGGCACAACGTTGATGAGATCACTAGCCCTAACATATACCAGATCACTATACATATTGTATGTTTGAAGGAGTTTTATGAGCATAGCCTTCTTTTCTATTACCTCTTCCCCACTGTATGTAAGCAGTGAGTCAAGACTATCAACAGTTATTATGATCTTGAATGTGATACCCCTTTCAATACCCTTTATAGTCTCCTCTACGAACCTCTCGTTAATTGTATTGATTACATTCCTTCCAACTATTATAACCTCCCTACTTGCATCCCTGATCAGTGCTGGTATAAGGCTCTCATACACATCCTGCTCTGAATCGTATAATGTCCATTCTGGATAGATATTTGCTGCACTGTCAACATTATTTATGGATAACCTCTTCATATCTTCAACCCACGACTCAAGCATGGCAATCTCCTCATTGATCTGCATCTTCTTCTTGTTAAGTAAGAGCATTAGAGAGTACGCTGGATCGTTAAGATAGTACTTTACAGGCTTGCTCAGTTTGTTCTGCCTTACAAGACACTTCTCCTCCAATGATTTCATAACATCGTAAACCCTAGTCAATGGTATGCCTGTACACTTGCTTATATCCTTGGCAGATAATCCATTGCCCATCTCGAAGAAGCACATGTATGCCTTTGATTCAAAGGCTGATAAACCCAGCTTCTTAGTCAACAAGTACAGGTTATCTCTAGTAATGGAGTTCAAGACCATCGCTATTGTTTAGAGAGGCGATAGTAATAAAGTTTTCTCCATTAAATATAAAATTAAGAATATTGGTATATTAAAAGGTTAATAGTTGGATGAGTCTAATACACAATAAGCTTTTAAAGTTTGCCAAGTAATACTATGGCTAAGAGTTGCCTGCATGCTGAGATAAGCATCATACCTATAGGGTCTTCAACAAGCCTAAGCATGTATATTGCAAGTGCTATCAAGGCTATAAGGGATAGCAAGGGTATAAGGTACCATGAGGTTACAGGTATGGGCACACTTGTTGAGGCTGAGGATATGGATGCCCTCTTTAGAGCGGTAAAGGCTGCAAGGGATGCTATAGTAGAGCATGGTGTTAAGCGTGTAGAGATCCTAGTAAGGATAGATGAGAGGTTTGATAAGGAGAAGAGCCTAAGGGAGAAGGTTGAGGCTGTGCAGATGTATTGAGTGCTATGCATTAACTTAGACCAATTATATAACTTCTAGTATATAATCGTGAATAGAGTATTCAAGTTACATATATCCTTTAATAGTTAGATGTGGGATCTTAATCATGGTAGATAATACAGGACTTAGGACAACAGGTATAGTTACAGGTCTAACACTGTTATTACTCTTACTACTCCAACCATACAGTGGGAATCATAACCAACCTATAGTAGAGAATACAGTGCAGCATACTGATGATGGCAATGATGGCAATGATGATACTAACCTACTAGTGAATAGTAGTGAAGACTTTGATAACACTGAGCCAAATGATGGTAGCAACCATACTATACAGGTAGTTGAGGAAGATGGTGGAGGTTCAGTAGGCAATGGAGGTGATGAGAGCAGTGATGATAGCAGTAGTATAGATACACATGCTATAGAGTATGATGGGGATGCATGGCTCTTCATATATCCAAGCAATGTATCGATAGTTCATCTGCCTATAAAGTGTGTAGCACTAACTACAATAGATGAGGTTGACTATGTTGAGTGTGTACTCTACACACCAGAGGGTAGTGAACATGCAAGGCTTACCATCAACACAGGTTCTAGCCCATCATACACACCATTGCCATCTGGATGCAATGCTGATTGCAGGGAGTTCAGTGCATGGTTCTCACATCCAAATACACCCAATACTGAAGGTACATGGACGGTAAAGGCATACTTCTACTCCACCAATCCTGGACTGATAACTGAGCGTGAAGATAATGTTAGGATCTACAATGCTGGTGGTGGATCAGGTAATGGAGACTTGCCCGATGGAGGTTTCATGGTAGTCCCAGAGTTCATGATTGGAGCACTTGCCATGATACTTGCATCCATGGCCGTATTTGCTGTATATATGCTTGGACTCAAGCCTAAATATAGAAATTAACTATCTTGAATTTTATCTTTCTAATCTTTATTATTTATATATAATGATACCATTTCATAACTTTTATAATCTAGTTATGTATTGCATATAGCATGGGTTTAACTAGAAGGATATCTATGCTTGTTAAGCAGAAGGTCAACTCCTTACTCAACAGATTTGAGGACCCAAAGGAGGCATTAGACTACTCATATCAGAAGCAGACAGAACTCATGATAAAGTTGAGGAGGGATATAGCAAATGTTGTAGCAGCAAAGAAGAGGCTGGAGATGCAGAAGGCAAAACTCAAGGATAATATATACAAGTTGGAGCAGCAAGCAAGGAGTGCTCTAGAGATGAATAGAGAGGATCTTGCTAGGCTTGCATTGGAGAGGAAGAACATGAACATACAGCAACTACTAGATGTTGAGAGGCAAATAGCAGATATGGAGAAGGAGCAGGTTAGGCTTGAGGAGTTGGAGAAGAGGCTATCAGCAAAGGTTGAGCAGTTCAAACTTCAGAAGGAGATAATAAAGGCAAGGTACACTGCAGCAGAGGCTGAGGTTAGGATAAAGGAGAGTGTTACAGGTATCTCTGAGGAGATGGCAGATGTTGGTATGGCAATACAGAGGGCAGAGGAGAAGACCGAGCAGATGAAGGCTAAAGCAATGGCTTTGGATGAACTCATCGAGAGTGGTGTGCTAACAGATTACACAACAAACAAGGATATGATAGAGAGAGAGTTGCAGGATGTTATGATGAAGGATGCTGTTGAGAAGGAACTTGCAAAGTTAAAGAAGGAGATTGGGAAGGAGAGGGTAAGGGAAGGAGGGGAGAGAGGAAAGAAGATTGGAGAAGAGGTGGAAGGGAGGGAAGAGGGGGAGAAAGTAGAAGAGGCTAGAGAGGTTAAAGAGGCTGAGAGCAAGTAGTATATATGGATAGATGGTGAGGGTTTGTATGGCTAGGATTAAAGGAAAGGGTAAGGGTAAAGGTAAGAGTAAGGGTAAGAGAGGTAAGAAGAGGAAGATGATGAAAGAAGAGAGGATAGTTGTGAGGCTTATGGGTGAGGGCCAATACTATATAGACAAGGATACACTGAAAGAGGTTAACAGGATAGATAACCAGATGGTTAAGATGCTTAGCGATGAGAAAGTAGACGAGCATGCTGTAATGGAGAGTATAGCAGCAATGCGTATCCTTGTGAAGAGCAAAGGTAAGAGGGTCAAGGATGATATCATAATCCCTTCCCATATAATCATCCCTGCTACAGATATGACTGTAGAGGAGGCTAGAGAGGTATTCAAGGGGGAGGGTATAGTTCCAGAAGACATACTGGACTGATCGATTTAATGATTAATTTGTTCCAGAAGGCATGTTTAATCAGAATGGTATATCCCATATTGGGTACCATCTTGCCTTATCCTTCTCCAATACCAGTTCATCCTTGAGGATGGAGTATATAAGCATCTCAAACTCCACATCCCTCTCTCTGCCTCTTGATGATGGTGCAAATGGGTAGAATCTATTGCTCCTATGGTTGTATATTAGGTAGAATCTGCCCCTCTTCTCAGCATTGAATGGAAATATACTTGCAAGTATCTGCTCCTTGAACCCGTACTCAGTGAAGGTATCTGCAATAGCATCAACTGCTGCAACCACACCTTCAATCATATCTGTGCTTAGGATGAACCATATGTATCCATACCTGTCATTCTCAACCCTATATGAGATATCACTGCTAGCATCAAGGAATGCTTTAACATCCTCAACTATAGAGTTGAATACACCTGTAGCCTCCTTGACGCATATAGCAGCATTACCAGTGAACCTAGCGTTTAGCCTTACATCAAGCGTTATGTATGCCTGTGTTAGAGCAAATAGTGATGTGTTGTTACTACTGCTACCTCTACTCCTTCTAAATATCAATGCATAGATGCCTCCATCTCCATTAGCCTTCTTATCCTCTCCTCCACAGGTGGATGGGTTGAGAATAACCTGCTAAGTGTATCTCCAGAGAGTGCTGGTATTATGAAGAATGCGTTCATAGCCTCAACCTCCCTAAGATCTCTCTCTGGTATCCTGTTCATCATCCCGCTTATCTTCATGAGGGCACTTGCTAACCTGCTTGGCTTACCTGTAAGCAATGCACCATCCCTATCCGCAATATACTCCCTGTACCTTGAGATGGCCCTTATCATGAGGAAGCTTACAAACCATGTTATCATTGCTATTATTATGGCAAGTATCAACCCGCCAGCCTGATCCCTACTCCTATATCCATATGAACCATACCAACCATAGTGCATCACATACCATGCTATGGTTGAGAATATGCTTGCTAGGGTTATCGCAAGGACATCTCTATTCTTTATATGTGCAAGTTCATGCGCTATCACACCCTCCAACTCCTCATCGTTAAGGATCCTCATCAAGCCTGTTGTTACAGCAACAACAGAACTCCTCCTACCTTTGCCTGTTGCAAATGCGTTTGGTACATCAGTATGCATTACAGCAACCCTTGGCTTTGGTAGCCCTGCTCTTGCAACTAGTCTATCAACTATTGTATGGAGCCTAGGGTACTCATACTCACTAACTATCTTTGCACCTGTGCTCCATAGCACTATCCTGTCTGAGAAGAGGTACTGCATTATTATAAAGAATGCACCAAGGAAGATCAGTGGTATAATTCCTACACCAACATACGCAAGCACAGAGAGGAATATGAAGTAGAGTACTGCTAGGACTGTAAAGCATAGCATCAATCTCATAGTTATACCTATATCCTTCTTCTTCCATTCATACCTCTGCATAGTATTATTATAGAGAAGATGAGATTAATACTTTATTATGTTAGGAGCTTAATTATTGTATCTGCAGCTTTTACTGCCCCACCATTATTATCCCTTACCTCTCTCCTCCCATATGCTAGATACTCAAAGATTAGGTCTTCAAGCCTCTCTACATCACTATGGAAGAAACCGTAGCTCCTAGCATTATCCTCCTGTTCAAAATGTCCATTTATAGGTATAAGTATTGCTGGTGTACCATAGACCCTAGCCTCATCCATACTAGACCTTCCTGCTAAAGATATGAGAAGATCAGCAGCATAAATCATCTCATGCATATTCTTAACATAGCCATGCAACTCTATACTATGCATTATTCTTCTATCATTATTGTTAACATGGTTACTACCTATCCTACTTATGTCTATTGCTGGACCGCAGACTATAACCATCTTTGTAGGTATGTTAAACCTATCAACTATCCTCATGTATGAATCTATAGCCTTCTCTATGAGGAATGTACCAGATGATGTGCCTCCCACTGATACAAGTATGGTCTTATAGCCATGGAATCCAAATAATCTCCTTAACTCATCCCTGTCCTTGCTTACCCTCCTCACTATTGGTCCAACGTATGTTATAATGGTGTTACTTACATTAGTGTATGTATGCTTATGCTCATCCTTGTACATGGGAACTATGACCATATCTGCACCTGCTATTATATCCCTTAGATGCCTGTTAAGAAACCTCTCTACAAGTGATAATGGGCCATGTAGGAATCTGCTCTCAAGTACATCTGTTATGAGTACATTCTTTATACCTCGCATCTTTGCCACTGCTATACTTGCAAAGTCCTCATCAGATACTATCAACTCTGGTCTATACTCATCTATAAGAGAGGAGGCTATCTCCTTGCACTCTCTATAGAATGATATATAATCGAGTAGCCATAGTAGTCTATTACTGAATATACCATTGCTTGCATCTATGCTCTTCCCTCTATAAGCCTCTACAACATTATAACCATGAGCCCTTAGGTGTTTATATGCTACGCCTCCAGTAACAAAGGCTATCTCATCCATGTCTATACCTTTGCTTACAAGTTCATCTACAACAGCAATATCCCTACTGGCATGACCAAGACCTATAGGGCTTGTAAAGAAGAGTATTCTAACCATTATGGCTATTCAGATAAGCAGACTTTTTATTTATTTATTTATGTATTCTCCTTCTGCCACTCTCTAATCATTCTATCCTTACTGAATACGAAGAACCTGTTATGCCAGAAGAGTGCACCAATTATACATATGTAGTCTGCACTAAAGAATATATCTGCATACCATACCTCGTCCCCATGTATTATAGCATAACCATAGATCATATCTCCGACCGTTCCTATCAACAATGATGATGTGAGGAAGAAGAATGTTACAGATGCTAATTCACCGTTCCATAAAGTCCATAGTATAGCAAGTATGAATTCAAGAAGGAAGAGATCTAATAGTATGTAGGTTACTGCTACAGTTGTAGCAGCATCGATATCATCTATGCTTAATCCATTCAGGAGTGAGTTGAGCATGAATATGCCTAGCATGCCTATGAGTATGCCTATAATTGCTATAGTCCTCTTCTCCATCTGCCTGCAGTAGAACCTGTAAAGCCTAAGAACATAGTACATGAATGGACCATAACCAGCAAGCCATAGCATATCTGCAATACCCATTGATGGTATATCCTCACCTAGCACTATCTCATAGTAGCCCCATGAGAACTCTGCTGCAAACCATAGTAATAGACCAGAGGCAAATGTAGCATATGATATACCATGTATACCATCAAACCTCTGCCTAAGCACTATAATTATTGCGTAGAAGCATGCTACTCCAGATGTTACTATAAGAACTAGATCACTAGCATGGTTATTCTTCAAGCCTAATGCGTTAGCGTAGAGGATTAGAGATGTTGTTAATACTAATAAAGGTACAAGTGTTGCGACTATCTTAATGCGCATTCTATAAACTTCGCTGCCCTTACTCATACCCCTGCATATCATCACCATCCTTTCCTAAACTATAAAGAAAAGACTTTGTGTGTAATTAGTGCTACAGATAGTTGTAAGTATAGATAATGAATTAAGAGTGTATCAAGAGTAACAATGCAGATCATCGATATCCTCTCTACCATTGCATACACTACTATTACCATCAACTATACTATGATATACTCTACCACATCTAGGGCAGTGTATTGTTAGTATCATACTATTACTACTACCTTTACTACTCTTACTATATGCGTATCTTTCCTTTACATCTATGCTTACCAGTCTTGGGAGTTCATAGCCACATGTACAGAAGATTGTTGCATGCGCTACCCTAGTCAGAGATGATAGCATGTTAACTCTCTCCTCTATATCTATGGTTATGCAGTGTAGTATGCTCTTAATGTGAGACTTGAACTGTTCATCACTACCATTAAGAGTAGAGTGTTCTCCATCGTTATTATCATTATCTCCCTCATAGTAAAATTCAGTATAATCATCAATAATAGACTGGTTCAGACTCTTCTCTATGCGCAGGATAGTACTCAGTAAGTTGAGTATATCATCTACTCCATCTACATGGTTTATATTGATAGGTATACTTCTATCTATATAAGATACTGTATGATACATACTTCTATCTTTGAACGTAGATAACATCTCCCCTAGCACTACAACATTCTTGTATGTATCAAACATGAGATAGTTAATAACTATCATAAACGCATCGAATATTTGGTCATGGCCATTCTTATTGCTAACCCGTTGCACTATACTGCAATATATCCTGTTCATACTGCACTCCCTAGAATAGTAATCCTTCAACAGGCGAAGAAGCCTATCCATGACTTAGGCTAGCCTAATCATATATTTAAACTCTATGCAAGGTTATTATTAGAGTGAGTAGTCTAACCTGTAAATGCTTAGCATGCTTGATATAAGTAAGGCAAGGGAGATGCTCAAAGGGGTCATACATAGAACTCCTCTAGACTACTCAACCACATTCAGCAGGCTAGCAGGGTGTAATGTATACCTGAAGATGGAGTGCTTCCAGAAGACAGGTTCATTCAAGGTTAGGGGTGCTTACACAAAGATACGCATGCTAAGTGAGGAGGAGAGAAGTAGAGGGGTTATAACTGCATCTGCAGGCAACCATGCACAAGGGGTAGCATATGCAAGCAGGATACTCAAGATTCCATGCACAGTAGTTATGCCTCTCAACGCTTCCCCAGCAAAGGTCTCTGCAACTAGGGCATATGGTGCTGAGATAGTATTCCATGGGAGTATATATGACCAAGCCTGGGAGAAGGCTATGGAGATTGCAAGGGAACAAGGCAAGACATTCATCCATGCATTCGATGATGCTAGCGTTATAGCTGGGCAAGGCACAATAGGTCTAGAGATTATGGAGGATATGCCAAGTATTGATGTTATAATAGTGCCAGTTGGAGGGGGAGGGCTTGCAGCAGGTATAGCACTAGCAGTTAAGAGCATCAAGCCAGATGTTAGGATCGTAGGTGTGCAATCTAAAGCGTTCTCAGCAATGAAAGAATCGCTAGAGCAGGGTAGGGTGGTAGAGGTCAGCAATGGCTCGACTATAGCAGATGGTATATCTGTAAGGAAGCCTGGTGAGTTGACACTCTCCATACTGAAGAGGTACATGGATCATATAGCAACTGTAGATGATGATGCAATAGTCAAGGCCATGTTCCTACTCATGGAGAGGGCAAAGGTTGTTGTTGAACCTGCAGGGGCTGTAGGTTTAGCATATCTACTTAATGCTCCAGATGTAGATCTGAGGGGCAAGAACATTGCAGTTGTGCTTAGCGGGGGGAATGTGGATATGTTCCTGCTAGGCCAGATAGTGCACAAAGGCTTGGTAGGGATAGGGAGGTTGATAAGGATAAGTGTGCAGTTGGTTGATAGACCTGGGGAGTTCAAAAGGGTTGTTGATACTATAGCAGCAAGCAGAGTCAATATAGTGGATGTTATACATGATAGACTTGGGCAGGATGTTAAGGTTGGTAATGCAAAGGTGATATTAAGCCTAGAGGCAGAGGATATGGAGCATGCTGAAAGGTTGATGATGATGCTTAAAGAGCAGGGTATAAAGTATGAGTTATTATCCTAAATGTTAAATACACATAATTAATCAAATATATTCAGTTAACTAGGCTATACGTAAATGACTTACCTATAAGAGAAGCAGATACAGAGTTAGGGTCTCACAATTATGAGCTGAACTCGAAGAGTTATCTTGTAACATTTATCTATGGTATGTATAGTACTGATATTATTATTCAAGTCCTGTTAGAAGATGTATTTAAGAGAATTCAAGATGACATGCTTGAAATCTTATGTAAGTAATGCAGATGAAGCTAACAAGAGGATGAGAAAAAGGTTCTAGATCTATTCAACATAAGTAACTACAATGAACTTAATAGCGTACTAATTAAATGTTCATACATATGGGTAGAAGTAAAGAGTTGTAATCTAGCTCTGGAACAATGCTATGAATGTCTAATACAACCATTATATAAGGAGAGGAAGAGAAAGAGGAGAAGGCTGGAGATAACGCTTATGTAGTCAGAAGAGCATACCTAGAATTTAAGAGCAAGTAAAGATGAGCAAAGAACATTATAGGAGGCTTGTATGGGATACATTAGTTAGGGAGAATGCTGCTTTACCTCCATATCCAGTGTATGGAAGGATACCAAACTTCATTAATGCTGATAAGGCTGCATCATTACTAGCAAGGATGAATGAGTGGAAGAATGCTAGAGTAATCAAGGTGAATCCAGATAGTCCACAGAGATGGGTTAGGATGAATGCATTAATGGAAGGCAAGGTTCTGATTATGCCAACGCCAAGGATAAGGGATGGGTTCCTCATACTTGATTGTGTTGATGCAGTAAAGGCATCTACAATAAGAGGTGCATTCATACATGGTAGAAGGTTAAGGAGTATAGATGAATTACTCAACCATATCAAACATGTAGACCTTATAGTTGAAGGTAGCGTTGCTGTTAATGCATATGGCGAGAGGCTAGGCAAGGGTGAAGGGTATGGTGAGTTAGAGTTTGCAATTTTGAGGGAGTTAGGTCTTGTTGATGCTGATGTGCCTATAGCAACAACAGTGCATGATCTACAGGTTATAGATGATAGATTACCTCAAGATCCATACGATGTGCCTATAGATATAATAGCAACTCCTACAAGGGTGATAAGGGTGCATGGGAGAGGGTATAGACCATCTGGCATGATATGGCATATGCTGAGCAATGAGAAGTTGATGAGCATACCCCTGCTACAGGAGTTGATGAATAGGAGGTAGCAAAGAGGAATTATTATTATGATGATGAATGGAGTGAAGAGAATCTGCCATTATACTCAAGATATCGCATAATCCAAGGATACAGATGGGTTAGTTGCCTATATAAAGGCATAATTATTACCTAACTTGCATTATATAATTCAGCTTCCACAAAAGAAAATTATTAGTGTAGGTATCAAAATGTATGGGCGATGTTGTTAAAGGTATACTAGAGGTTCTCTTGCAGAAAGGAGAGGTTAGGCTTGTTGAACTCACAACTCTACTCAAAGTATCTGAGGAGAGTTTAAGGGATGCAATAAACACGTTAGAGAACCTTGGGCTTGTGAATGTTGAGAGGAGCAACGATCTCCTAGTAAGGTTTACAGATGATGCTAGGAAGCTACTCTCTAGATAAGCAAGCAAGTTAAGTATTATTATAATTCTAATCACATTATGTTAATTGATGTTGTTTAACCGTTACATTCACAACTATTCTAGAAAGATTTAAAATTATGGATAATAAATTATAGGTAAGATGGGCAAGAGGGTAGTACTGACAAACGATAGAACCTTAACTAGTGAGTATAGAAGTATACCGCTCTTTGACTTTCTAAGCTGTGCTCCATCTGAGAGAGTGCCAGAGAGGCTCTTTGAGTTCCTTGCACCAAACGTGAAGATGTATGATGGGGTATTGAGCAAGGCACCTTATGGGTTAAGGAAGATAGAGGCTGGGTTACTCAAGGGCTACAGCAGGGATGAGGTTGCTGTAGTGCATCCTGAGCATCTCCATGAGTATATAGATGAGGATACAAGGGTTGTGGGCATATATGCAATGGATCCATTGGGGCTTGCACCTGTGAGCATGATGTTCACTGGAGGGCAGGTGTACTTCACACCAATAAACCAGAAGTACTTCATCGATCTTGCAAGGATGCTCAAAGAGATGCGTATGAGGAATGGCTACAGGTTCAAGGTTGTGGTTGGTGGTCCAGGAGCATGGCAGTTCGAGTTCAGGGTTGAGCAGCAAGAAGATCTGATGGTTGATCATGCAGTGATAGGGGAAGCAGATCATGTTGCTGCAGATCTATTCCATGATATAGAGCAAGGGAGTGTTCAGCCAAGGGTTAGGGTTGGGAGACAGCCAAGGATAGAAGAGATACCAGATATAGTTGGTGCAAGCATACATGGTGTTGTTGAAGCAATGAGGGGATGTGGGAGGAACTGCGAGTTCTGTGAGCCTAACCTTAGGATAGCAAGGTTCATGCCGTATGATAAGGTTAAGAGGGAGATAAGCGTGAACGTTGCATCTGGAACCCATAAAGTATGGTTGCAGAGCGATGATATCTTCCTGTACGGGCTTGAGGATAAGAAGGGGTTCATGCCAAATAGGGATGCTATAGTCGACCTCTTCAAGGCAGTTATGTCTGTTAAAGGTGTTAGAAGGGCACAACCTACTCATGGTACTGTTTCAGCAGTAGTAGCAGACCCAGATATGGTTAGTGCAGTATCTCAGGTTATAAGGGCAAGTCCAGATAACATAATAGGTATACAGCCTGGGCTAGAGACTGGATCTGCTAGGTTAATCAAGCGCTACATGCCATTCAAGGCAAAGCCATTCTCACCAGAGGAGTGGCCAGATGTGATATTCCATGGCACAAGGATACTCAACGAGAACTACTGGATACCTGCATATACGCTTATACTTGGTCTTCCAGGGGAGACAGATGAGGACTGCTGGGATACTGTAAGGCTTATAGATAGGATGGAGAGGGAGCTGCCAGAGCGTATAGGCAATAAAGCACACTTCACAGCAACACCTCTAACATTCGTACCAATAGGAGTGCTCAAGGGTGATGAGTTCTTCAATGCAGATAACATAAGTGAAGGGCACTATGCAGTTATATACAAGACATGGAGGCATACTATATACGAACTGTACAGCCTACCTCCATCGGTGATAAGGCTCAATCCATTCCTGAAGTTCGTGCTTATGAGGTTCTTCAAGTGGGGTGTGAATATGATCCTTAGAGTAATAGAGGACTGGGGAAGGAAGTTGGGCTATGATCCAGAGAAGGTACTGCTTGTAAGGTATGCAAATTAGTTAGAGTGGGGGTGAATGAGAGATATGCTTACAAATGGTAATGGTAAAGGCAATGGCAAAGGTTACAAGATAGTACTTACAGGTGACAAGTGTGCAATAAGCAACTACAGAGGGTTCAACTGGATAGGTTTCATAGGCTGCATACCATCCAACTACCCAAAGATGCCATGGAATAGAAGGATAATGGAGGATGTGTTCTTTGCAACCAAGAGTTACGATGGCAATGGCGATGGGGATGAGGGGAGGTTAAAGGTTGCCCCATATGGGATAAGGAAGGTAGAGGCTGCACTTCTAGAGTATGGGTTCGATGAGAAGGATGTTATAGTTGCTGATCCACGCAAACTACATAAGGTTATAGGAGAGGAGACCAAGGTTATAGGCTTAACTGTACATGACCCAATGGGCTATGCTGCTGTATCCCAACTTGTAGCATGTATGTTCAGGCTTATAAACTGGTGGCCTGCACGATCATACACAGCAATGGCATTCAACGATCTCATAACAAATCCATTGCTGAAGATGTATGGCTCAAGGCTTATAGTAGGAGGGCCAGGGATATGGCAACTGGAGGAGCATCCAGAGAGGATTGAAGAGTGGGGAATAGACTGCCTTGTTGATGGTGAGGCTGAGGGTATAGTAGGCAAACTATTCGATATGGCTGTTAGAGGAGAGCAGTTACCAGCAAAGGCAAGAGGCATGCCAATGAAGAGCGATGATATTCCCTTGATAAGGAACCCATCATCTAGTGGGATAGTTGAGATAACTAGAGGGTGTGGGAGGGGATGCCAATTCTGCTCCCCTGATCTACTCATGTTCAGATCCATACCCAAGGAGAGGATACTTAAGGAGGTTGAGTTGGAGGTTAGGCATGGGTTCAAGAACATAACACTTCACTCGGAGGATGCACTCTTCTATGGCAGGAGAATGGGTAGTTTTGAGGTAAACCATGATGCAATAGTTGATCTATGGAAGAGTGTTAAGAGCTTCCCTGGTGTTAGGAGTGTAGGTACAGACTTCTTCTCATGTGCAAGCGTTAAATCAAGCCCCAAGACGCTAAAGGCAATAGCAGAGATCATGGAGTTGGATGAGAAGAACCCTGGATTCGTTGAGACTGGGCTTGAGACTGTAAGTCCTGAACTTGTAAAGATGATAATGCCTGGCAAGGTAAAGCCCTATACGATAGAGGAGTGGCCAGATGTTATAGATGATGCTTTAAGCATACTGGATGATAACCACTGGTTCACAATAGCATCGATGATGACTGGTCTACCTAGAGAGAGTGAGAGGGATGTTATTAGATGCCTTGAGTTCATAGACAGGATAAAGCATCATAACGTATTCATCTGGATGTTCCCATTGATGCCTTTACGCTCGATGCGTAGACAGGCAGCCAAGTGGATGCCAGAGTACACACCATTAAGGCAGCAACTCATACTTGAGGCTACAAAGCACTCAGTAGGGATGATAAACAGATATGCATGGACCCTGCTTAAGCCATTGCCAGTACATCTTCGCTTCATAGCATACAACTTCCTCAAGTACGTATCGAGTAAGATGCTTGAGTACCTGAAGGAGGCTGAGGATGCAATAGAGAATGGGCATGAGGATAGGCTAATGCTCTACAAGGATCTAGTTGCTGTCAACGATGAGGGCGAGGCTGTTATGAATATAGCAGGAATAATCAACGAACTTACAAGCCTGCAGAGGTTGAACAGGAATGAAGAAAGTAAGTGAGCAGCAGTAGATATAGCAAGTAAGCAAGTAAGTAAGGAAGGAATGGTTGTGCTGATAACTTGATAAAGACCTTATTTATTATCTATATAACCTTCAACATCATTTAGGCTCAACCCTTTACTACTCCTCGCTACACTCCATCTTGAGTCTATAGGCTTCATGTAGAATGGGTAGAGCATGTATGCTAGAGCAAGCATCAACAAGCCTAGAGGATCATCCTTGGAAGCCTTGAGTCCCTCTACAACCATGCTCTTCAGTGGCAGCCTTATGTTGAGCCTATCTATGAGATGGGCTAACTCTCTATGCCCAACAACTGCCCTCCTAACCTGGGAGATGAACTCCTCTATGCTCTCAACTGGCTTGAACCATACTATTGCATCATCCCTATACCTAACCTCATACCCCATCTCAAGCGTTATGCACTGCATGTAAAGATCTATTGCTATAGTACTACTTGGTATCCTTGTAGCCTTTGCTATACTGCTCCTAACTGCCATTGCTCTACCCATGGCTATGTACTGGTTTATGCCTAGAAGCCTTACCCTCCTCAGCCATGATGAGTTGAATACACTGGCCTTTGCTGCTATCCTTTGCCCATAACTACGCATCTTGCTATTGTATGCAGGCATTGGGTTTGCTGCAGTTAACCCTACATGCTCATCCTCCATGGATGAGGCTAATAGCATGGTAGCATCTCTAGCAGGTATAACATCTGCATCATAGAGCACTATCACATCACTCTTACTACTTGCATTTGCAAATATCTCGTTCCATGCACTTGCTGCCCCTCTCCTCTCATCATGATGAAGAAGTACTATACTCAGCATGCTCTTGCTTGCGAAATCCTTAACTATAGTAGGGGTAGCATCGCTTGAGTCATCAGAGACTATAACCTCTGCAATCTCATAACCGTTGAGATGCTGCATCTCTAATGCCTTGAGCAACGCTAGTATGCTATCCTGCTCATTGTAAGTTGGTATACCTATGCTTATCCTCATGGGTTTAAGTATTTATCGAGGTTATTAATTACTAATCTTGGGTCCCGCGGTAGCTCAGCCTGGTAGAGCTTCCGGCTGTAGTGGTTGGCCTTGCTATTAGGCTGACCCGTTCAGCCCTACTGGGCAACAGAAGAAGATGAGCAGAGACCGGAGTGTCGGGTGTTCAAATCACCCCCGCGGGACTACATCTAACAGTCACTCGCCTATCAACGCATAGACGCCTCCACTTGCATAAGCAACTGCTATGAACAACCTTGGGAGCATATGCAGTAGATCTGCTGGTAGCAATGATGATGATCCTACAAGTATTGCTACTGGAAGAAGTGATGATGATACTACTCCTACTATCAACTGCTCTTTGCCTAGATTACCATCAGCACCAATCCTCTCCCTTCCATGCTCCTTCTTACTCTGCCCCTCATCTCCCTTATTCTTATCCCCATCTCTCCTTATCCTACGCCCATCCCATAATCCAGTTATTCTACCAAGTATGTATGTGGATATGTTACCACACCCTATACTTAGAAGTATGAGGTATTGGTAATCTGCAGGATACAATGCTATAAGTAGGAATGGTGATGCCCATGCTAAGCCATTAACAGCCTTTGCCCATCTAGGCCATGAGATGCTTTGCCTAAACCTTGTACTCATGACCTTGAATATATCTGGGTTCTTTAACCTGAAGAGGTATATGCTTAGCACAAATACACTGATCCATACCAATGGGTATACGTATGGCGATGCATGGTAGTAGTAGATGTATACTATCTCACTCATGTAAGATGCTGATACTATACCTACTGCTATACTTATGAAGAATATGCCAGATGTGTACCTAACATCATGTCTAGGCTCCATCCTCTATCTACCATGTTATAAATATTAAATCTAATTTAACTGCTCCTAACATAACATTCACCTATCTCATAGCATGATGTTGAATATAGCATTAACTATAGGTAGAAGGCTAACTGAATGAAGTAGCAAAGGATTAAATAATCTATAGCAAGTGCATTACACATGCCTAGATTCAAGACAGTTCAAGAGGCATTGAAGATAATAGGGCAGAAGGACCAGATTCGAAAGGTGTGGAGCTAGTTATATTGCTCCATACCCGAATGATTTTGGTGTCATAGCCCATGTAGATCATGGAAAGACTACGATGAGTGATAGCCTACTTGCTGCAACTGGGATGATAAGTCCTAGCGTTGCTGGAGAGGCTCTAGCACTAGATTACTGGGACCTTGAGCAGCAGAGGCAGATGACCATCAAGGCTGCAAATGTTACGCTCTACTATGAGCATGAGAACAAGCCATACGTTATAAACATGATAGACACACCAGGACACATAGACTTTACAGGGAGGGTTACTAGGAGCCTTAGGGCTATAGATGGTGTATGTGTTGTATGCGACTCAGTTGAAGGGATAATGACACAGACTGAGACTGTTACAAGGCAGGCATTAGAGGAGAGGGTTAGACCAGTGCTTTACATAAACAAGATAGACAGGCTTGTGAAGGAGTTAAGGTTAACTCCAGACAAGATGCAGGAGTGGCTTGCTAGGATAATAGCAGACTTCAACAGGCTAATCGATATATATGCTGAGCCAGAGTTCAAGGATAAGTGGAAGGTCAGCATCCAGAACGATAGCGTTGCATTTGGCTCAGCAAAGGACAGATGGGGCATAACTGCAAGCATAGCAGCAAAGAAGGGCTTCAAGTTCAAGGATGTGTATGATGCATACACAAGCCCAGATGGGGCAAAGGGGTTAGCAGAAAGAGTACCACTGCATGAAGCTATACTTGGCATGGTTGTTAAGCATCATCCTCCTCCCCATGTTGCCCAGAAGTATAGGATACCAAAGATATGGAAGGGCGACCTAGAGTCTGATGTTGGAAGGGCGTTACTTGAATGCGATGAGAATGGTCCAGCAGTGATGATGGTTACCAATGTTGTTGTTGATCCTCAAGCAGGGCCAGTTGCTGTAGGAAGGCTCTACTCTGGAACCATACACGATGGTGATCAAGTATACCTTGTAGGGAGCAAGAGGATGGAGAGGGTTCAGTCAGTGACCATGTTCATGGGTCCGTACAGGGAGATCGTTGGAAGTTTGACAGCAGGCAACATACCTGCCCTTCTAGGTCTAGAGCATGCAAGGGCTGGAGAGACTATATCAAGCATAAAGGATATAGTACCATTTGAATCTATAAAGTATGTATCTGAGCCAGTTGTTACAGTTGCAATAGAGCCTAAGCATCCAAAGGATCTACCAAAGCTTGTTGAAGCGTTAAGGAGGATAAGCATAGAGGATCCTAACCTTGTTGTGAAGATAAATGAAGAGACTGGGGAGATGCTCATGGCTGGGATGGGTGTGCTACATCTTGAGATAGCAACAACGCTACTACAACAGCAAGGATTGGAGATTGTAACCTCTAAACCATTGATAAACTATAGAGAATCTATAAAGAGCAAGGCTGGTCCTGTGATGGCCAAATCTCCAAACAGGCATAACAAGGTGTATGTTAGGGTAGAGCCATTGAGTAGCGATGTTATAGATATGCTTGTTACTGGCAAGATAAACGAGAATATGGATAAGAAGCAGATAGCATCTCTCCTTAGAGAGAAGGGCTGGGATGCAGATGAGGCTAAGGGTATAGTAGCAATAGAAGGAAGCAATGTATTCGTTGATGCAACAAAAGGTGTTCAGTACCTTCAGGAGTCCATGGACTCTCTACGTTCAGGGTTCACAGATGTGATGCTTGCTGGTCCATTGGTGCAGGAGCAGTGTAGAGGCATCAAGGTTGTACTTCACCACTTTGTGCCACATGAGGACCCAGCACATAGAACCCTTGCTCAATTGCTTCCAGCAGCAAGGAGGGCTATAATGGGTGCCATGCTGAGTGCTGATCCAGTCATACTAGAGCCTATACTTGGCATAGAGATAAGGTGCCCTGCAGAGATGATAGGTACCGTTGCAGGAGTGCTCTCAAGCAAGAGGGGCAAACTGCTCAACATAGACCAAAAGGGGGTTATAGCGATAGTTCAGGGTGAGATACCTGCAGCAGAGACATCTGACCTATCAGAGGTTATGAGGGGAGCAACTGCAGGCAAGGCTATGTGGAATACACACTTCAAGATGTGGCAGGCAGTGCCAGCATCGCTTACACAGCAGTTGATAGCAGAGATAAGGAAGAGGAAGGGGCTGAGTCCAGAACCACCTAGAGCAGATGAGTTCATAGATAAGGAGTAGACAGAGAGACAGACAAGTAAGTAAGTAAAGGAAAGGATTACTGTACTGTAATCTGAAGAGAATAAGGGTAGTGTAGTAGTTAAATTGATACTTACTCCTACCTTTATTATATATTCTTGAAATAATCTACTACCAGAGATGATGGTATTGGGTTTAAATATACTTATGATACTGATGTTATGCTATTAGCCTAGTTATACTAGGCATAATAAAGGTAACACAAGACTTAATTTTACCATTGTAATTATATATTACAATGAAGAAGGAGCATGATGAGAATAATGGTAATGGCGATGGGGATGATTACGTACTTGCAAGTATAAGCGATGTTGGGTTCGTTGATCCATATGGGATAGAGGGTGCACTGGTGCTTAGATCTAACGATGGGAAGGTATTCCATATGCGTGCATTCTCTGGTGAGGTTGCAAGGCACATAGATAGGTTCAGGCAGGGTGACAAGAACAGCATACCAACCATATACAACCTTGTAAATGAGATAGCAGAGTTGGAGGATCTACTGCTTACTGAGGTTAGGGTATATCCTAGTGGCTCAGCGCTTAGGGCAAACCTCTACTTCAAGGGCAAGAACAAGGATATAGTACTCAGGAATTATAGGGCCTCAGACTCTATAGCCCTTGCTGCATACTACGATATACCCATAAAGGTTAAGAAGGACCTCTTTTACGATGAGTTGGATGTGGAGAAGTTAAGATGAGAAATAAGAGTGCCATCATTATTATATTAAGCAATATACAATCAAGTTAGTATTGCATGTAACATACCCATCTCTATTGCCCTCCTTATCTCCATTGCTATCCTCCTACCAACACCAAATACCTCGCCATGCATATACTTAGTGTAGGGGCTTGTAGTAGCAAGTATAGGGTTCCCTGGTACCCTGGGCGATACATCATACACTACCACATCAAGATCACTAGTTACTACACTCTGCAGTGAGAATACACCTATCATGCCTGGAGGGTACTCCTGCTTCGCTGCACTAGCAAACCTATCCCCCAACTCAAACACCTTCTCAAGCATAGACTCCCTTATGCTTGCTGGCATATGTCCAATCTCTATATTCTGCACTGCTATATCCAGCTCATCCATTATCTCCAACTGCTGCCTTGCTGGTATGCTTATAAAGTCATGTAGGTTTGTCTGCAATCTCCTCTCTATGCCTAGAAACTCAACCTCGTCACTTATTGGGGAGTAGAAGTAGTTGAAGTTGAAGTATGTACCTATAACAAACTCCTCTATCGTTGCATCTGCAAGATCCTCCCTGCTTATCATACCCTTCTCTATCCTTGCCTCTGCCTTCCTTACATAATCCTCGTATGATGATGCTATGAAGAATGCCCTCTCAAGTTTGCGCTTTGCCTCCTGCACCTTGACTATCACTGGCCTATCTATGCTCCTAGCATCCTTCATCACCCTTGGATACCTTATACCTGCTCTAGCAAGCAGGTAGTACTGGTTCCTCTCATACTGCCTATCCTCTATCCTAAGCATGCTCCTATTACCAAATATTGGGAGCATGAGTTCATGCTCAACAGCATCATAGCCTAGGTATGCTGTCAATGCTCTATGGGGTATCACTATAGCATTCATCTCCAGCAGCCTTGATTGTACATCCTTGCTTAGCATATCCTTGAAGTTATCAAGCACTATAACCTCATCTGCAAGCCTCCTGAACCTCTTGTATGGCAACTCCCTCCCCTTCTGGCATACAACAACCGTCCTGAAGCCCTCATCCTTTGCCCCATCCATTATCTCTAGTGCTGAATGGCTACCCAATACGCATATAGTTACATCATCTATGCCCAGCCTACTACTACTATATCTCTCAACTATGCTCCTTACATGCTCTCTATCTTGCATATGCCTATACCAAAGGATCTCTATAATCAGTATTTCTGTTAACTGATGATGCTTCTCATCTCTGAGAATTGTATACGCTATTTATATCATAAGAACTGTAATAATAATACATGCTTACACTCTCAATCTCAACCAAGCATATAGTGCTATTTAGCGTTAGCCTCTTTGCAGTATTTGCATCAATAGTTGCTGTTATTGCAAGTGAGATGTTAGAACCACCAACAAACTACAAGGAGACTACATACATAACGCTTGTATTCAACTCTGATGGCAATGTAGAGGGTATAAAGGGTATAACTGGTACAAATCCATTGCTAGTTGCAAGGAGTTCAAACATGCATCAGATGGCTATAACAGTTAAGAACGCTGATGACGATGAGCATCAACTCGTTATAGATAGAATAGCCATCAGTAAGGTGCTTGGCAAAGGGGATGAGGATACAATATACGTTAGTGGGGTACCTGAAGGTAGTTATAGGTACAGGGATGGTTTGAGCGGTAGAGTACTAGGAGAGTTCAAGGTTGTAAAGGTTACTGCACGTGGTTGACCTGTTTATTGCTTACTACTTACTGCTAAATAGAGACTGGTAATGATGATGCTACTGCTATCGTTGTTGTTATTATTATTGGTACTGTTATAATCCTTCAATACTCAGCCTTCCTATCTATAGTACCCTTGACCCTTGCTATACTCTCTACTTTATTTATGAATATCAACGCTACTACTATCATGAGTATAGTGCTGAGCAGTAGATATACCATGCTACCATACACATTGTAACCCAAGAGTGATGCTCTTACAACGTTGAGGAAGTGTGTTGTTGGTAGTGCTTCCCCTATCAATGATACAGGGTATGGGAGCATGCTTGGAGGAAATACTACGCCAGAGAAGAGGAAGAGTATACCAGTTGTATACTCGCTAATAGAGTACTGTAACTTGAATGTTACAAGGTTTATTGCGTATAGTATCATTCCTAGGGATATGAATGCTGCTACTCCTAAAGGTATAGATGCTATTAGAGCAGGGTAGTCTATGCTTGAAGCATCTATGGGCAAGTGTAGTGCAAAGTAGTGTGAGAATATGATGCTACCTACTAGCATTGATACTGCAACAGATACACTTGCGTTTATTGCAGATGCTACTCCTCTTCCAACTATGTATGGTTTGAGTGATGATGGTGTTATGTATATATGCTTCAACGCCTCATACTTTGCCCTATCCTCATGCACCAGATATGCTAGAGATATTGTTATGGTTGCAGGGTATATGAAGAATACAGCTCCAGTGAATGTGTAGAAGAATAGATCATCCCTGCTAATGCCAGATACACTACTCCCTATAACGAATACCAAGCCTACTAGGATAACACTTGCGATGGGCTTTGCTATGAGATACGTTAGGAATACAAATGGGTTGGTCCAGTTAGACTCTACCTTCCAACCAAGCCATACCCCCTGTGCTACTGCCCTTACAACCCTGCTTGCATACACATCTAGCATGTGAACAACCTCCTTCTTGCTACCTGCTTGCTACCTACTGCCACCTCAATGTTAGCCTACCATGCTTCTTACTCGTATCCTCCATCCTCCTCAACGCTATATATGCTAGGGGTAAGAGTATAGCAACTAGAAGGGATAATCCTACTATATGTAGGGTAACATCCTCAATACCTTTACCCATTATGAGCAGTAACCTTATCGCATCTATACCAAAGGTTAATGGTATCATACTTGCTACTAACTTTACTGCATATGAGAATACCTGACTGCTTAGAACAGGATAGTATATGCCAGAGAAAAGGTATATGGGCTCCTGCATGAGATCTGCTATATGAGTTGCCTCTCTTCCGTAGAGGAGGAAGAGAGATGCAAAGAGCATACCCATACCATAAAGTGCTGTTATGGTAAGCAGGAATACTATTAGCAACGCGTTAACATCCATAAGGTTGTATTCGATGGGGAAGAGTAGTGTGCCTACAAGCAGTATAGATATGGAGCGTAGGGTTGTGTTCAATGCTCCCCCTACAGCCATACCCAATAACACTGCCATCCTTGATGCTGGAGAGAGCATGTAGTGCTGGAGCATTCCAGTCTCCTTCTCCCAGTAGAGTTGAGCAGACATACCCCAAAGTACGTTGCTCCAGAAGGCAAGCATAGAGCCTCCAACAACAACGAATGCCATATACTCTGCTGGTGCATCCAGCATAGTGTACATGTAAACATAAGCACTAAGGGAGAGTAGTGGTATGGTTACCTCTGCTATGCTCCAGTGAGGTTCTCTCAGCAACCCCTTGAGCCTAACGTATGCCCTAGCATAGACAACCTTGAGGTTAAGTATCAGATCATAATCTTTGCTTATATGATTATTCCTTGTAGTATTCATAGCATATCAACCCTGCTAACCATCTTCACTATTACAGAAGAGAATGATGATATAGCAATTGTAATCATCAACAACACCTATAGCCCTAATCCATGCTAGTTATGTATCTCATGTAAACATCCTCAAGTGTAGGCTGATCCCTCATTACAGATAACACCTTATATCCATTCATCACTAGAGTGCTTACAAGATCTGGTATCTTTGAGTCATCATCAAGCATGATCCTTAGCCTAGTTACTCTCTCATCATTACTACTACTATTATGCCTGCTATTGCTACCATAACCGTTACTCCAACTATGCTTAACCATCTTACCCTTATCATCCTCATCGCCATCACCCAACTCTTCTAACATACATGCAAGTACACCATTACTCCTGCTTATCTTCTCCACCATCATGCTCCTAGAAGAGGTAGAGTCATTGCTCAAGATCTCAACTTGAATAGATACACCATTGCTTAGAGAGGCCTTCAACGCTAAAGGTGTCTCATATGCAACTATCCTTCCCTTGTATATTATTGCTATCTTATCGCATACCTCTTCAGCCTCTGCAAGGTAGTGTGTTGTTAGCAGTATAGTTCTTGTCCTATCCTCATCAACCCAATCCCTTATGTACTTGCGCATATGCCTTGCATTTATAACATCAAGCCCTAGGGTAGGCTCATCAAGGAAGAGCACTCTAGGATCATTTATGAACCCCCTAGCAAGGTTAAGCCTCTGCTTATAGCCTGTTGAGAGCTTATGCATCCTAACATCCCTATACTGCTCCAACTCCATATCCTTGATGAGCATCTCTATCCTCTCCCTTGCTAGACTACTTGAGAGGCCATAGAGTTGCGAGAAGAACCAGAGGTTCTCCCTAACAGTAAGCATACCATAGCCTGGTGTCTCTCCACCAGATACAAGGTTTATCATCCTCCTAACATGCTTTGCATCCCTCACAACATCATATCCATGTATGTACGCTGAACCCTTGCTTGGTAACAGTAGTGTTGAGAGTATCTTAACCAAGGTTGTCTTGCCAGCACCATTTGCACCTAAAAGGCCAAGGATCTCGCCCTTGCTTATCCTTATGCTTACATCATCGAGAGCAAGTATGCTCTTACCTTTGAGTTCGAATACCCTGCTAAGGTTTATAGTCTCTACAGCATACATCCCTAACACTACTATGTATCGTTACTCTTATTCATTCCTTCTTGCTACTGTGCCGTTATAATACCACTGATGCTATTTGCTACTACTGCTACTGCTACCTATAGCCCTCTCTATCTCTGCCCTAAGTTCATCATCATCCTTGCCAGATGGGTCTATGCCTAGCGTCCTTGCTATGGCCTCCAACTTCTCCCTGCTCATCTTGCTACCATCTGCCCTGTATCCTCTTATCTCCCTCTCAGCCTCAAGCCTAGCCTTCTCATACTCACCAGTTGCCCTGCCTAGAGATCTTGCAAGTTCAGGGATCTTCTTTGCACCAAATAGTAGTACTCCTACTATAACTATTATCCAGATCCACTCTGCACCACTTATGAATAGCAACACCTTATTAATCAGAGGTTAGAGATTTAAATCTACCTACATACCCTCATCTCTATTAGATCTCTCATCTTAAATGGTACTTGCTATTACTACTATTATTGCTATTACTATTTACTGCCCTTAATCTTGAACTCCACAGCAACCATACCAACTGCATAAAGTGCTATGAGTGGAAGGGCAACGAACCACATCGTTATCCCGCTTCCATCAGGGGTTATCAATGCCCCAAATATTGCTATAACAACTATAGCATATCTTATGTTCCTCCTCCAGAACTGTCTATCAACAAGATCAGCGCTACTTGCTACCCACATTGCTATAGGAAGGAGGAATGAAATACCAAAGGCTACTATGAACTGCATGACGAAGTTTATGAACTCGCCTATGCTTAGGAATGTATGTATACCTAGAGTCTCACCATATCTGTAGAGGAAGTCAAGCATGAATGGTATTATAACTAGATAGGAGAAGATGCATCCTGAAGCGAATAGTGCTACTGCTGGGAGGGTTATCCTCTTCACAGCCATAACCTCATCCTCATACAGTGCTGGACCTATGAACCCTGCCACCTCTCTTACTATGATAGGCATTGCTAGTATGGATGCAAGGATGATTGCTACCTGCAGTTGTGCAAAGAAAGCCTGTCCTGGTGCAAGTTGTACCAGCTCAACATGCTCTGGCACCAACTCCTTACTCATTGCCTGTATAACCTGGGCGGATACACTGTTTAGAATATCAGGATAGGGATAGGGTACTGGAAAAGGTATACCATCCAAATCCATCCATCTTATGCTTATTGTAAGGTTTACCGCTGAGAGTATTATGATAGCAAGGACTATCCTTACTATCCTTATCCTTAACTCATCAAGATGCTCTCTTAAAGTCTTCTCTTCCACTAACTTTAATTTATCGATCATGAATAATTTTATCCTTATCTTAAGTACTACCTTAAGTACTACCACATCTTATCTACATGGCAAGTGTATCATGCTATAGGTACTGCCTTTGCTGTGTAGAGCGATTTAACCTCATCATCACTAAGCAGATCGAACTCTAGCCATATCTCACATCTTGCATCGAACTTATCCTCCATACTCAATGCGAACCCTGCTACATACTCATTATCAATCCCTATCCTAGCATCTGCAAAGAACGTCCTCTCTCCCCTCCTCATAAGTCTACCCCCTACCTTCCCATGTATGAATTCTATCATCTCATCCTCCAACTCCTTGCTTATACCAATTGCATAGAACGCTAGTCCAAGTATAGGCTCCTTATCATATGGTACACCAGCCTTGAACCAGTATATGCTAGAGTACGACTCCTTTGAGATTATGCATCTTATCTCCCAGTGGAGCAACTTACCTACAGGATAAGGCTTGGCTAGAACCTCTTGAGGTGTTAGATGCCAGTAGAGTACCCTAGCCATGCAAGTAGATCGAACTGGCCTAATAATAAGCATACTGTATTAATTCATAGCATCATAATATGAAACCATCTAATAATATAATATATAAAAAATAAATAAAAATAAAGGGAGGTACTATGCTAGTATCTCATACAGGCTTAGGCGTTTACTTACATCCTCCTCATCAACATCCTTTGCATGGAGTAGCATGATAAGGCTCTCAAGTGCATCTTTTAACTTTATCCCATCATCAGTTATACTTATAGTACCATTCTTAATATGAAGGAACCCCTTGATGGATAGTTCGCTAACCCTCTTCATAACCTGATAATAGTCAAGACCAAGCAGCCTAGAGAGTTGATACAGTTTAAGGTTTGAGTTCATGGATACACACTTTAGTATACAATAGCATTGTACATATGCAGGTCTACGCTTAAGGCTAAGTGCTATCTCTAGGGCATCCATCTCCTTAATATTCTTCCCCTCTATATTATGCAGGCTTTGCATATTATTTCACTACTCCATATTATAATGGTCCTATTTATTAATGTTACGTCTATAATATATAGTAGGTAATAATAGATAGCAGGTATTATATTGTATACAATTAAAATATTAAACGTGGTTTATTATTATACAATATGGAGATAATAAGACACATGACTTCTAAACCTTGATATAAAGTGCTGAAATAGATAGTTTATGCCTAAACGGGGTTCAAGTAAGGGTATAAGTACAGGTAAGAAGATCATAATATTTGGAGTTATAGCAGCACTTGTAGCATCAACATTCGCTATAGTGTACTCATCTAGGCTTGCAGAGGAGCAGCAGACCAAACAGTTGGAAGAGGCAAGAAAGAAGCAAGAAGAGATATTCAAGTTAAGCAGGTGTGGTGATGGAATAGTAAGATCTAACAATTTCATAAAGGAGTACATGCTTCCTGAAGAGTGTGCTATGCCAGTAGGCATAACTGTAGATAATGATGGTAAAGTATGGACTGCATCAGCTGTTACCAACTCTGTATTCATGCTTGATCCAAGAACTGGGCAGTTTAAGGAGTTCAAGTTACCCTCGCAAGGTTCAGACAGAGATAGAGCAAATATACCATTACCCATGTGGGCTCTAGCATTTGATGATAATGGAAGGCTATGGATCACAGATAGTGAGAATAACAGTATATGGATGCTCAACACACATCTTCTAAACACTTCTATCAATGAAGCGTTCAAGGAGTTCAAGCTACAAAAGGCAGAACCTTTCGGTACATCAATGCCTGTGGATATGAGGGTTAGCAAGGATAGGTTATGGTTTGTTGGTGTGTATAGCAAGCATATAGGTATGATAGACCTCAACACACTAGAGTTGGTTGAGATACCTATAGATGTTGATCTTGATGCTCTAGGCACTATAGATGTTGATAGCAAAGGCATGGTATGGTTCACAGCACTAACCTTAGGCACTAAAGGAATGCTATACAGGTTTGATCCTACAAACAAGGAGATAAAGGCTTACGATCTTCCTATAGGAAGTCCTGTTGGCATAAGCATAGATGAGGCTAGAGGCAAGATATGGATAAACGATCATGGAAGCAATCTCTTCGTATCCTTCAATCCATCAACTAGTGAAGTGATAAGATACTCAACATCCCTACCAGCAAGGTATACAAACATAGGGCTGTATGAGGATTGCATAAAGGGTAGTTCAAGGCTAGAGTGCTCTGGCTACCCTGTATCACTGCCTTACTGGAATGCTATAGACTCAAAGGGCAGGATATGGTTTAATGAGCATCAAGGCAATGCTATTGCTGTATTCGACCCTGATAATTCAACGCTTGTAGAGTACAACATCCCCTCATACAACAAGACGTTTGGAAACTGTAATGATTATGATGAACCATGTGGAATAGCCAATACTCTAAGGTTTGCACTGCATGATGATGGTAGCAAGGTTAGAGTATGGTTCACAGAGTTCACTGAGAATAAGATAGGTATGCTTGATCCAGATGCAAAGGAACTACCCTTCACTGTAAGCACCAACACAGATACAATCAGGGTAAAGAAGGGTGAGACTGCTAGGGTAGATGTGAGTGTAAATGCTAGGGAACCTGTAGTAGTTGATATGCTTGCATCAGGTAGCATAGATGCTAATGGGAGGCTTAGCAAGAGCAAGATATCTGCAGAGTATGATGAGTATACTGTTAGATTCGATGGACCATCAAGCAAGACTGTAACATTGATACTTAAACCCAATGAGTTAGAGAGTGGAGAGTACACATTAACCATAGGTGCAAGGAGCGATGAGGTAACATACTCCAAGGTTGTAAGGCTTATAGTTGAGTGATAGATACCATCTTGTGATGCATATAGTATCAGATCTTGATAGGATGATAGGACTTGAGGTGTACTCAACAGCAACGGAAGGGGTGAAGGGAAGGATAAGAAGGAGTAGTAATAATAGCAGGAGCGATGGTCACTATGATCACTTTATGGTTGAGGAGGTTATAGATGTTGATGGTAGAATAAGCATATCCAAGGTAAGGGATAACAGGCATAGATACCCTCTATTCATACTAAGGAAGGAAGGCATAGATACAATACATGCCTTGAAGGAGCTAGAGTCAAAGTATGGGCTCAGGTTGAACGCTCTTGGCTTGAAGGATGCTAATGCCTCAACCCTACAGTATGTTACTTCAGATAGAGTGTTAGGAGTTAGGAGGAGGAAGAGGGAGAATATAGGAAGTGAGAAGGGTGATGGAGATGGAGAAGGAGGAGGAGAGGGAGGTAGGGGGATGGGGATAAAGGAGGTGGATGAGGATGAGGAAGAGGAGAAGGAGTTGAGTACAAGGCACTGTTCCCTCAAGTTTGTAGGCTACTTAGATAGGATGTTAAGGAAGAGGGACCTTATAGGTAACAGATTCACAATAACCATAGAGATCGATCCTTCAGATCATGAATACTTGGAGAAGATAAAGAGTGTGATCATGGAGGTTAGAGCAAGAAGGGTAGGGAACTTCTATGGCTATCAGAGGTTCGGGAGCATAAGACCAGTAACGCATCTTGTAGGTAAGGCTATTACAAAGCGTAGGTTCAGGGAGGCTGTGGATACATTCCTTACATACATTGGTGAGTATGAGGATGAGCAGAGTAGAAATGTAAGGCTGATGCTTAGGGATGGTCTTAGTGAAGAGAGCATAGAGCATATCCCATATCACATGGACCTTGAGAGGGATTTGGTAGAGAGCATGATTAAGAGTAGCGATCCTATAAGGGCGTTGAGGAGGCTCCCCATAAGTGTTAGGAGGCTATTCGTTGAAGCATATCAAGCATATATATTCAATAGAACGTTGAGTATTGCTATAAGGGAAGGGTATGATATCTCAACCCCTAGCATGGGTGATATCTGCTTCAGTGTTGATGTTAATAATAAGGTTGGAGATATATGCAGGTTTGATGGTTCTAGAAGTAAGGATGGTCTTGTTCCTGCAATACCACTAGTAGGGTTTGCGTTCAAGCCAATAGGCAGGTTTGGTACAATAGTTGAGAGGGTTATGGAGGAGGAAGAGATCTGTAGTAAGGACTTTTACATCAAGGAGATGCAAGAGGTAAGCGTTGAGGGTGGGTTTAGACCATCACCACTGTTATTGCTCTACAATACATTTGAGATACTCTCTAACAATGGAGGGATAAGGGTTAGATTCGCTCTTCCAAAGGGCAGTTATGCAACAGTACTACTAAGGGAGGTTATAAAACCAGCACAGCCAACACTTGTAGGATTCTAGAGATGATTAATTAGACGTGTAAAGGATATGATACTTCCTCTACTAAATACTATAATATTTCACTCACTTATTCATTCATTCAAATACAAGTTGATGCCTTAACTCTCTATCATTCTTCACTGCTGGATGGCTCTTATCAACCAGTATACATTCAAACCAGTAGTACCTACCATCCTCAAATAGGTAGTATGAGCCTCTAACCTCCATGTTTGGATAGCGTTCTGCAACCCTACGCTCAGCAACCCTCTTCATGCTCTCTGCCTGCTTTATCTTCACAACACCTATATGCTTTGGTCTCCTTCCTGCTCTTGCCCTCTTCCTCCTCATCCCTCCCTTGCTTACCCTCACCCTTACAACTATGAACCCTTGCTTTGCCTTGTAGCCTAATGCTCTAGCCCTATCTAGTCTGGATGGTTTATCAACCCTAACTATAGCATGCTCACGCCTAGCAGCAACAATCCTCTGCTTTAGTATATCATTCTTCTCCTTATATAGCCTCTTCCAACTCTCTGCTATATAATTGTACATACCCACTACCATGCCCCTTGCATAGGATGATGGTAAAATTATTCTTTACTATTTCCCTTAACCTCTATCTCTATAACTACTCTATTCATACTTGCTCTAGCATCATCCTTATACTTTAACATAGATACTATCCTACAGAGAGACTCATCATCAACAAGCCTTGCTATGCCTTCAAGCCTATTACCATCTGCCATCTCAACTATAACGTGTTGATCGTGGAGTATATTCTTCATCCAGTCACTGTTCATATCACGTCTAGATGCATAGAGTTTGCCATTGTATCTAACAAGTCTGAGGGGTACCCTATGCTCCTTCCCACTCCTCCTACCTTTGGTTATAAGGTAGGCTATGAATGACTCTCTTCCTCCTTCATCGTCACCATTCATTATAGTTTATAGATAATGTACCAAATAAGATATATCTTTCCATGCATTAGTATCTGTGATGGATGAGCAAGATGTTGTATTCAACCCAAAGAGAGATGATAGATGTACATCTCCACGTTACTACTGCTACTGTGATGGTCTCATCATATACAGTCAATGGTGTGCATACCACAAGAATACCTACTACTACTGCTACAAGTGCAAAGGTTTGTACAAGCGTGATAAGAGCCAATGTGCAATAGATCTCAGCAAGGAGTTAAGATGAGTAGATAGAATGAAAACTGTTATGTATTAAGCAATGGTGAACATATACTGACTGCTATTAGTTTTACCTTACCTTACTTTACCTCAACTCAACTTACCTCAAGAACCTGTTAACAGTCTCTTGAAGTGATGCTAGAGTATGCTCAAGCTCCTTCTGCCTTGCATCTATCTCTGCTCTATACTCCTTACTCCTAACCTCCCTATCATGTATCATCCTCTCCTGCTCACTTGGATTTGGAGAACCCTTGGATGATCTCCTCCTCAACGAACTTAATGGATCTGAATCCTTTACAATTGATGATATAACCTCAACCATATCCATTGAATCCTCATCCATCCTGAAAGGATCAAGTGCAGCCCTGAGATCATCCATGCTTAGATCCCTTAGAGTCTTACTATGTGAATTGGCATATGCTACAATTGCCCCAACCAGCCTATGAGCAACTCTAAATGCTATTCCCCTTCTCTTAACCAACTCCTCTGCAACATCAAGTGCTATTGCATAACTCTTCTCTGCAGCGTTGAGCATATCCTTCCTCTTCACAGTAATCCCTGATACCACCTGCCTCATTATAAGCAGGGATTCATACACTATCTTGAATATATCAAATGCTATCCTCTTGCTCTCCTGCAGATCCCTACTGTAGCCAGAAGGTAATGATCTTACTATACCCATGATGGAAGCAAGTAGCCCTAGCACTGTTGATGCTCTAGCACGCATCAACTCCAATGGGCATGGGTTCTTCTTCTGTGGCATAACGCTTGAGGTTGATGCAAGTTCGTCTGACAGCTCTATGTAGTTGAACTCGGATGATGACCATAGCACCATATCCTCAGCCATCCTACTTAGATCAAGCATTGTTATACACAAGCAAGAGCAGAACTCTAGCAGAAAGTCCCTACTGCTTGTAGCATCTATACTATTCTCAACTATACCATTGAAGCCTAGAAGGTTTGCAACCCTATCCCTGTTAACTGGTAGAGAGGTTCCTCCTATTGCAGATGAGCCTAGAGGGGATAGGTTAACTCTAGCATAGCATGACTCTAACCTCTCCACATCTCTTAGGAGCATATCCACATAAGCTAAGAGGTAATGAGAGAAGGAGCCTATCTGTGCATGCTGGAGGTGTGTGTACATTGGCATAACAGCATCAATGCACTCCTTTGCTCTAGCAAGTAGAGCATCTACAAGCTCAAGTATAGCATGCTCTATTGCTGTTATATCATCCCTAACCTTCATCCTAAGATCTAACGTGACTTGGTCATTCCTTGACCTTGCTGTATGCATCTTCCCTCCAGCATCTATACCTGCCTTGCCTATAACATATGCCTCCAACGCTTCATGTACATCCTCGTAACGCTCCTTCATGCTCCTCAACTCATCTGCAGAGATACCCTTTGCACTCTCAAGTGCTTCAAGTATCCTTGCTAGTTCATCCTTATTTATCAAACCTTGCTCATACAGCATTATTGAGTGTGCCTCGCTTCCAACTATATCGTAAGGGAGTAGAGATGTATCCTCATCCATGGATGAGAGATATGCTAGTACATGCTCATCCAGACTTCCCTTCAGCCTTGATCTGTACACAAGGTTGATCTTGAATATCCCAATTTTAATTATACTAACAAGTAGCACGATGCTATACTGAGAAGGCAAGTAAGTAAAAGATGGCTAGCTAGGTTGTTATAGCCTCCATCTGTGTGCTTATGTTACTTCCAAAGTACTGCAGTGTTGAGCATCTAACCTTGATGAGTCTAGCAAACTCGTTGATATCAACATCCTTGATTGAAGGCATAAGCAGGGGACTCTGCATATCATCCTTGCTCCTTATCGCTCCAGCCCTCCTTAGATCCTTGAGTATCTGCTTCTTTAGGGAAGGGGTGCAGAGTTTGCTGAAGTATATACTTGCTAGGGAGTCTCTGAGCATCTCCCTTATGTGTGATGAACCCTTCTCCTCATGTAGATGGGGGTTCCTACTCTCTATCTGGAGCACGTTAACTCCCTCATACATAGCCTCAGCATGCCTACTCTCAAGCACACCTCCAAACTCCTCCATCATGTAAACAAGTTCATACGGTTCTATAGCAAAGCCTGATGAGTAGTCTAGTAGTTCAGCAAGTCTCATGCTCATAGCATGCTCCCCAGCATTCCCAGTCTTTACAACATCAGTCTCAAACCCTGTATGGCTTGATATGAGCATGTTGAGATACTTGTTAGTATACTCAGATATCCTACCCCACTTTGCAAAGTATATCTCACCTTGCGCAACCTTTGGCTTGTAACGCCATGCTATTCTAACCATTGTATATGGAGACTCTGAGATGAGCATGCCAGCAGCGTATATCTTAACATACTCATTCACTGCTCCAGGCATGTAATTGTCAGAGTCTATGAACCCTATGTACTCCTTGCCCATCATCTTTGCTATGAGCAGTCCTATGAGCATACCTTCTCCCTTACCATCCCTAACCATCATCCCATCAAGTATGTATGGATAGTTTAATGCCTCAAATACATGTGCAAGTTCTGGGTCCTTCTGATGTACAAGGATTACATCCCTATCAGTTAAGAGCACGTGATGCTTTAGTGTATCCCTCTCTAACTTGTACCTATCAACTGGGTTCCTTGAACTGTTTGATACAACTATAACAAGGCAGTCATGTGGTATCCCACTTATAACCCCTTCAAGTAGTTTGAGCCTCTCATTCTTGACTGGTACCACTACTGCAAGCCTATTGTACATATCGTACAACTCCCTCTCAGATATCTGAGCAACTGTTCTACTCCTATGGTACTCAGCATTCCCAGAGTCTAGTTCGTGTACATGCTGTACAGAGTTTATGGTTAGGGCACCAAATCTCTCACTATACCTAGCATAATCAAGCTTCATTATATATTAATAGAAGCAATACAATATAAAGTTAATGTAAGAGAAAGTAAGACTAATCTATGGATGGGCAACTAATAACTATATAGCCATGGTCAGGAAGAGGAAGGTAATTATAAAGAAGAGTGCGCTTGATAGCATAATATCCTACTGCAAGATGAGGCATCCAAACGAGGCTATACTGCTCCTCTGTGGTAAGAGTAGCAAGGATACCGCTACTGTTGAGAGGCTAATGATACCTCCATTCTCATACTTTGGTCCATACTACTCTGGCTTCCCCACGCTATTGCTCCCATTCGATCGCTCCATACTTGGCATAATGCACTCCCATCCAAATGGCTCTAGCGAGCCATCACTTACAGATCTTAACTCTGACTTCATAGGCTACATAAGCATGATAGTAAGTTACCCATATGAGGATGATGATATCCATATCTATGACTCAAGAGGGGAGAAGTTGGAGTTTAGTGTAGAGGGGTAGGTAGAGAAGATAATATATTTATTTGAATGATGCTAATAAAGATGCGGTGGATGTAGAGAGGTTCACAGAGGATATAGAGCAGGTAGCAGCAAAGCTATCAAGCAATGAGGAGCAGATAGTTATGAGGAGGATAAACTATGTAAAGCAGAGGCTTGTTGAGCTCTACAAGCGTAACCTAGTAAAGATAAATCATTCTGTACTTGAACTTATATGTGCAAAGCATTTCATAAAGTATGGATACGATGTTGATGTTGAGAGGCAGTTGAACGATGTACTCATATGCGATGTTTATGCAAGCAAGGGAGATAATGTGTTCATAGTTGAGATAGAGACTGGGTTTGTACCTCCAGAGCATGCCCTAGACCCAGTGACATACACTGCAGCAAGGGTAGCAAGCAAGATAGCAAGGTACAGTGCATTTGCAGGCAAGTTTGCACTTGCAACCCCTGTGCTAAGCCTTCTACCAGTTCAGGAACTCTTCCTAAAGCCACCAAGGTATAGAAACAAGGAAGAGGTAGCAAGGGTTAAGGCATTGTGCGATAGATACTATTCCAACCCTCCAATAAGCATGGAGGAGATAAAGAATTCTAGGCTACACTCAATAATGATAATAAATGCTGATGATGCAAGAGTTATAGAGATAGAGCCAGAGACTTATGTTGAGAGCATCAAAGCAAGCATAGATAGAGTAGGGATCAAATTCTATTGAGTGTAACGTTAAGATCTTAATCAGTAATGTTTATATCATTCATCCTGTATAATAATAGTAGGTCATCCACCAGGAGAAGGAGCGATCCACCAAGCAGGCCTGGCATCAAGGGAAGCCTTGGTGTCCGTATGGCTGGTGGTCGCCTCTATCAGGCAGAGGGGGATACGGGGCAACCCGTAGAGACCTGCAGGGTAGAGGCGAGGGCCAACTATACCCATGCTGGGTTGAACCCCCAAGCAGTGTGGGTATAGAAAGCCACATACTCCTGAATGTGGATGACCACATTCTAATCTACTTATATTCTAATATCTATTCATCCCCACACTAATAACCTACGTGTATTGATAGAGAGGCTATGGGGAGCCATATCCATGCTTTACTAGATTGGGTTGAATACTATAGGTTGAGCAAATCTAGCAGCAGACTGTGTAAATAGTCATATCATTCTACCATTTATGTAAGGTAAGTGCTATCTCTATACATCCTATCATGGTAGAGCCTTCCCATCATGAAGCCAAAGATGAAGCCCCCTATATGTGCAAAGTATGCTATAGATGATAGTCCTGCAATGGCAAATATGAACTGAACAGCAAGCCATATGTAGGCGAACCTGTCACCCATGGCTGCTGCTAATCCTATTATGCCTGATATAGCTCCTGATGCACCAACCATGGGCGTATTGAAACCATTGTTTGTAGTTAGGGAGTAGATAGTATGCAATGCTACCCCACTCAGCCCAGATAGGATGTATACTATGATGTACCTCATCGAACCTATAGCATCTTCTATAACCCTTCCTAGGGCTACAAGCGCTAGCATGTTGAATGCTATATGCACTATGTTTGCGTGCAGGAACATGGAGGTAAAGGCTGTTATCAAGAACATGGATGGATCGTTGAGTAGGTATGATGGGATTGAACCAAATCTATACCAGTTGGTGTTCTGTAGCAGTATGAATACAGTTACATTAACTGCAAGAAGTGCAAGTGTTACTGGAGGCAGCACTATATGGATTATTTATAGAAAGGTATTTAAATTTATGTAAAGATAAAGTGCTGGCTATTTTATGAAATCGTCCAAGTTGGTTAGATTAGTACTGCTATGGTAGATGTTGTTTCCATAACTAGCACCATCATCGCTACTACTAATATCACTACTCTTACCATTACTGCTACTATAATCTTTGTTGTTACCAGTCCTATTGGCTATAATCCTATTCACTATACTTGCAATGCTTCTAACCTGCCTCACCTTCTTCCTGCTTATCCAGTGGTATGCCTCATCTATGGTATCCTTTGCTACAAGCACTATCACCTTACCAGGCATCCTCCTCCCTGTTCTACCTTTCCTCTGCACAAACCTTATAGCACTAGGCACATTATCGTAGAAGATGACTAGGTTACATTCAGCAATATCCAGCCCTTCCTCCCCAACACTTGTTGCTACAAGGATGCTATACTCACCAGCCCTGAACCTGTTAACCGCCTCTACCTGCTCCTCCTGCTTAAGCCCATACTCCCCTGCCTTGCCTATCAGATAACCAACCTTGAACCCCTCAGCAATCAACCTTGATGTGATTACCTCAACAGAGTCCCTGTAGCTTGTGAATATGAGTACCTTGCCTCTCCTATAGTTGCTATTATTATTACTATTACTATTGCTACTGCTAACACTATAATAGCCTTCATCAGGAGAGAACCCTTCCCTCCTTAGTATCTCTACCAGCCTTGAGAGTTTTGGATGCTCCAATCCAGAGAGCTCTGCTCCCCTAGCAAGTTCATATGCACTCCTCAACTCTCTATCCTCCACAAGGCTCCTTACACCTATGCCTCCTTTCTCCCTTAAGCGTTCATAGAACCTTGTGAATGCTGTTATACCTTGAGTATCAAGTACCTTGAGTGCATGGCTAAGCCTTATAGCACTGTAGAGAGGTACTGTAGAACCCTTTATGCCAGATATACTCTCTCTAGCATCTATCAGATTGCTCATATTAACCCTTGTACTACTTATTACTCCTAGCCTCTTCAGCTCCTCAAGCCTGCTCTGGAGTGCCCTCTCTACATGCTCCCTTATCCTCCTCATCACTGGTGTGAGGGTAATGGTTACAAACTCTATCTTTGTATCCTTTATGTATGGTCTGACATCTGGGCTGCTCTCATCCCTAACCTCTATCCTCTCTATCATGAGGTTGCTTGCTATCTCTAGCACCTTCTCCTTATCATCTGGGAGTGTAGCTGTAAAGCCAATTATCCTTACACCTGCTCCTGTACTGCTGCTAGCATTTGCTAGTAATGATGCTATCCTACCATATGAGTAGTCTCCAACTGCCCTGTGTGCTTCATCAAATACTAGCAAGGCAAAGTCACCAGCATCTATAAAACCTCTCTCTATATCGTTGAGTGTGACTTGAGGGGTAGAGCATACAACACTAGCACTACTCCATACTTCCATCCTCTCATGCCTTGGTGTATTACCAGTTAGTACTGCAATACCATCATGCAGTATGTGCTCCTTAAGGAAGTTGTAGTGCTGATGCACAAGCACCCTAGTTGGTGCAAGGAACAATGCCCTCCCACCATGCTTGAGTGTATCTGCTATGAGGAGCAGTGCTATCGTTGTCTTGCCCAAGCCAGTAGGTAGCACAACAAGCGTATTCTTCTGCCTTGCAACACTTGCAATACTTATCTGATACCCTCTCTTCTCTATACTCCTTGGCTTTATCAGTTCATGCTCAATCCATCCATCATCATCGTTATTGTTGTTATTATTATTACTACTGCTTGAGCCTATACCCATATCAGTACTCATACCCATCTACCCACCATACCCATTCCTATCATAACCTTTTCCTCCATCTATCCATCTATCCATCCATACACCCATCTATCTATCATAACCCAACCACCAACCTACTTACTACCTCTTGCTTACTTACTACCTGTCCATCCTACAGCATAACACCATATACATCATATAAAAAATATCTATGACCCATTGATTAATAAGTATGTCAGGTGATGTTATAGTGGTATGCAGAGTACTGTTAACATGAGCATAGCAGAGAGGATAAGGATGCTCTGCTCAGATACCTATAGCCTTGCACCATCCCTGCTTGTATCAGCAACATACGATGGTGAGAAGAGGGTAGCAGTACTCAAGTTCTATAATCCAGATGATGATATGATCCATGTATGGTATGATAAGACTGGGCATAAGCCATACTGCTTTGCTATGGATGAGCAAGCAGTATTAGATGGGATAAGGGATAGGAAGGATATACTTGCTATAGAACGTGTTAAGAAGGCAGATCTACTCAACGATAGGGAGGTTGATATGCTGAAGATAGTTGCTACAGACCCCCTTGCAATAGGAGGCACTGAGAAGAGTGTTAGGAATATGCTAAGGACATGGGAGTCTGATATAAAGTACTATGAGAACTATCTATATGATAACGGGCTTGTAGTTGGTCTATACTACTCTATAGAGGATGGGGTGTTGAAGAGACATGAGTATAGAGTTGCTGAGAACGTAGATCTAGCACTTAAGAAGTTGATATGGGATAGCATTGCAGATGATAAGGCAAGTAGTGAGGAATTTAGGAACTACCTTCAAGAGTGGGCAAAACTCCTCAACCAACCAATACCTGAGATAAAGAGGGTAGCATTGGATATAGAGGTTGTATCTGAGGATGATAGGATACCAGATGCAAATAGGGCAAGAAATGAGGTTATAGCAGTTGCAATGGTTGGGAGTGATGATAGGCATGAGATCTTCCTGCTCAACAGGAAGGGGAATAGCATAGGAAGCAAAGATGCTCTTGATGCTAATGTTAGCGTTAGATTCTTCGATGATGAGAGAGAGTTGCTTAGGAGTGTATTCAGTAGGATGCTTGATTACCCATTCATAATAACCTTCAACGGGGATGACTTTGATCTACCATATCTTTACAATAGGGCATTGAACCTTGGTATACCAAGGGATGAGATACCTATAGCCTTGCAGAGGGACTCTGCAACAGTGAAGCATGGTGTGCATATAGATCTTTACAGAACGTTTACAAACAGATCCATACAGATATATGCATTCAGCCATAAATACTCAGAGTACACACTTAATGCTATAAGTGAAGCACTCATCAACGAGTCAAAGATAAAGTTTGAAGGCAGCATAGGAGATCTTCCATTGTATGAACTTGCAAACTACTGCTATAATGATGCAAGGATAACTTACAGGTTAACAACGTTCAGCAACAACCTACTCATGAAACTACTCATAGCAGTTGCAAGGATAGCAAAGATGCCAATAGAGGATCTCTCTAGGCTAGGGGTGTCGCAGTGGATAAGGAGTATGCTATACTTTGAGCATAGGAGGAGGAATGCTCTAATCCCTAGAAAGGAGGAGTTGGAGCAGAAAGGGCATGCATCAACAACCGCTGTTATAAAGGATAAGAAGTATAGGGGAGGTTTTGTGGTTGAGCCAAAGCCTGGGGTTCACTTCAATGTTGTTGTTCTAGACTTTGCTAGCCTATACCCAAGCATAATCAAGGTCTACAACCTCTCTTATGAGACGGTAAGATGTGTGCATGAAGAGTGTAAAGCAAACATAATACCTGAGACTGAGCATTGGGTATGCAAGAAGAGGAAAGGTATAACATCACTGCTTATAGGCTCTTTACGTGATCTAAGGGTGAATTACTACAAGCAGTTATCCAAGGATAAGACTCTAAAGGCTGAGGATAAGGAGCTCTATAGCGTTATAAGCCAAGCGTTGAAGGTCATCCTAAACGCAAGCTATGGGGTCATGGGTGCAGATATCTTCCCTCTCTACTGCTTACCAGTTGCAGAGGCAACAGCAGCAATAGGCAGATACATAATAACAAGTACCATCAAGAAGTGCAAGGAACTTGGCATAGAGGTTATATATGGGGATACTGATTCGCTCTTCCTCAAAGGCCCTTCAAGGGAGCAGATTGAGAGTATAGCAAAGTGGGCTAGGAAGGAGTTGGGTGTTGATCTTGATCTTGATAAGCAGTATAGGTATATAGCGTTAAGTGAGAGGAAGAAGAACTACCTTGGTGTGCTCATAGATGGGAACGTTGATGTTAAAGGGTTGACAGGGAAGAAGAGCCATACACCTCAGTTCGTTAGGGATGCATTCTATGCTGTTGTTGATATCCTAAGCAAGGTTAACACTGAGCAGGACTTTGAGTATGCTAGAGAGGAGATCAGGAGGATAATCAAGGATTATGCTAGTAGGTTGAAGAACAGGAAGATACCTCTTGAGGATCTAGCATTCAACGTTATGGTTGGTAAGGCACCAGAGGATTACAAGAAGACCATGCCTCAGCATATAAGGGCTGCACAACTACTACAAGAGCATGGGAAGAGAGAGGTTAAGGCTGGAGATATAATCTCATTTGTGAAGACAACAACTCCTCCAGGTGTGAAACCTGTAGAACTTGCAAAGGTTGATGAGATCGATGTTGAGAAGTACATAGAGTATATGAGAACAACATTCGATCAGATACTTGGTGCATTGGGCTATGAGTTCGATGTGATCCTTGGTGCATCGAAGTTAGAGGACTTCTTCTTTACAAACTGAATCCATCTTTATTGTATGCAATAATTGGCAGATAATTCATAGATCTGAGCAGTCCAACCTTGCACCACAATTTGGGCACATAAGAAGGCATCTACCTCCCTTCAACTCTATCATTTCTTCAGAGCATATTGGACAGATCTCCTTATTTACTCTTCCATGTAAAGGCATGGATATATTACATCCATCCATAATATATAATCATTACATTGTACTATCATCATATTCCAAGTAGATATGCTATTACTACGAATGTTATCAATATACACTCTACAATCATGAACTTCTTCCAGAAGTTTCTAGACTCTCTCTGCATCTCTCTATATATGCATCTATGCGCTCTCTCCATCCATGGCTTATCCAGCATGATCCCACACTTGCATCTGTATGACATGACAGTCCTACAACCTACAGTATGAAATACTTTAGTAAGTAGTTATAGATACATTCTACATTACTCAACCAATAAAGGAAAGGACATATGGTATGAAAGATGATGGGATATTGTAGTATGTGTCTATGATATTGGCATAGTTCAATTAACCTAGATATTAAATAGATTTTACCGATTTTTTATATAACTTCTTCATATTGATAACTTAATGCAGCAAAGAATAATTAAAGGTATGACATATATAATAGCAGTGATAGTGTTGGCGCTTCCTTTAGCATACGCTGCAACAGATACATACACTGCAGTTAATTCTAACAAATATGAGTATGGCTCTAGTGGAACAATCACATCTTACAAGCCTGCTATAACAAACAGTGTGTCTAGTGATCATAGGGATTACATGGTGTATACTGTATCTGGTAAGAAGCATACTATAGGAGCAGGGATGAACTGGTATAAGACAAATGCAGGTAGCATAATAGGGTGGCTGATGGTATATGTACATGATCCATCTAACACATCTTACCAAGGCGTGCATTACGTATACTCAGGCTATACCTATACACAGAATTCTGTTACTGTTAGTGCATCAACATGCAAGGCTACTAGCAGTACATCCACAACATGCAATCCAGCAGCAAGCGCTTGCTGCTGGATAGGCTCTGTTGTAGATACAAATACAGGCTATTCCCTCAGAAAAGGTCGTTGCTATAGTACTTTGATAATACCAACTTTACAACTGGCACTCCTGGAGCAACTAGCAGAGCATTCTCAAACTACACTGCAAACCAGAATACACTAAAAAATCTATTCGATAATTTAGCGTTACTATGGTATGATGGCTCTAATCAAGGGTTGGGCTTCATTCAATGGTGATAGTAGTAAAGGTGTATGGATAGTAGAGAGTAAGTGCTTAAGCAATAACAACAACTCCAATCGTACAGGATGGGTAATAGACTTTCTAGATGGTGCAAGGAAGTTTGGTACTGGTCCACCAACATACACTACTACTGATGATTGTGTTATGGATAGTGTTAATTGGAATCCTGGTGGTGAGCCATGAACTCTACAAGGTACATACTTGCAACTGTTATAGTACTTGGTATTGCAGTAGCGATGCTTAGCAGTTACTCTACTGCAAATGATAAACCTAGGATCAAGAACATCTGGGAGGAGTATAGTGTATGCGATGTTGATGTTCTCCCTAATGTAGTAAGGAATATGATAAAAGAAAGGTATCCGTTTGAGGTCAAGCTTGCATTCCCAACATACATACCAGAAGGATATAAGCCAATTGCAATGGACTTCATTGTAGATGGACCTGATACACCAAATGGATGGGTTAAGATCATCTATTGGAATAAGGGTGATTGTAGGATACTCTATAGCACTGGTGAGGATGCTCTATATGCTTTACATGGTGGATTTGGATACATCATACACTTACCTGATAAACAAGGACCAGTACCAAAGGGCATGAATGATGAAGCAGTTGATAAAGCATTAACTGAGTACCAACAGAGGAAGAATTCTATCCGTGCACCAATACAAGAAGTTAGACTCAGCAATGGTTATAGAGCAATAGGATGGGAGCCATTCATGGGTATAAGTGGGATAGGAATTGCAAGATGTCCAGAGTTTGAAGGCAAGACTGTTAATGATACACTCATTGATGATGCAGATAATGTTACATGTACATACGATGATGGTACGGTTGCTGAAGGATACATGGTATACACTGGAGAGGATAAGCAGGCTGGGATGGTGACATATTGGCATGAGGAGTATAATCTTGGCATAACTGTAAGAGGAGGCTTACCTCTAGAGGAACTTGCAAAGATAGCAGGTTCAGTGAAGATTCAAGAATAAACCTAATTTTTATTTGCTTATCTATATCCATTTTATCCCAACTCTTCATCTTACTGCTGTTACTACTATAATAATACCACTCTTCCCTACTTCCCATCTAAACTCCCTTTTACTACTACCACCACCATTCTTCTTACCCCTATCAATCACAAATCCTCTCATCCTCTAAACAACAAGTTTAATTAATGTATTAATGGATGATAGATGGAGGGATGCATAAGGTTAACTGGGCTAGCAATGGTAGTAATGATAGCAATAGGCACTCCTTCACTGGCAAAGATATCCCATATGCAAAGATAAGCAAGGATATGAGTGTTGAGCAGTTGATAGAACTATATGCATCTGCTGGTTACAATGCAAGAAGATTGGGAGAAGCAGCAAAGCTCTTCTACAAGATGATAGATGATGATGCTACCATATGCCTTACAGTTGCAGGAGCGATGACACCAATAGGCTATGGGGGCATAATAAAGGAGTTGATAGAGTATGGCTTTGTGGACTGGATAATATCTACTGGGGCAAACATATACCATGATGCGCACTTTGCATGGAACCTACCAGTGAAGCAAGGCCATTATGATGTTGATGATGATATACTGCATAAGAAGAACATAGTCAGGATATATGATGTGTACATAAAGGAGGATGAGACTCTACAGGCACAGGATAAGATAATACAGGAGATGTTCACTTCTTATAGCAGTGATAATGAAACTCTGATTCTAACTACTGCTGAGATATCACATATGCTTGGTAGGTATGTGAAGGATCATTCAAAGAGCCCAGATAGATCGTTCATTGCAAGTGCATATGAGTATGATGTGCCAGTGTACATATCAACATTCAAGGACTCCTCTCTAGCCTTGGATCTAATACCATTCAGGCTTAAAGGGAAGAGGGTTCTTATAGATGCTGTTAGGGAGATAATAGAGCAAGCAGCAATAGTGTACAACTCCAAGAGGAATGGTGCACTAGAGATTGGGGGAGGGGTGCCAAAGAATACAGCACAGCAGACTGGTCCAGCACTCGATCAGATATTGCATCTAAACCATGGAGGGTTAGATTACATAATACAGTTGACAGATGCTAGACCTGATAGTGGTGGCTTATCTGGTGCTACCCTGCAGGAGGGGAAGAGCTGGGGCAAAGTTAAGACATCACATGTCAATATTGTAACTGTTTATGGAGATGCAAGCATAACATTCCCACTACTCTGCCTCTACGCTATAGCAAGACATGAGCCAAGGAGGCATAGGAGGTTGTACTCTAAGTTGAATGAGTACTATGAGAGGCTCAAGGAGATGTATGAGATGTATATAGTTAATGAGGAGAAGGTAAAGCCTAGCGATTAATTTATTGTGTAAGTATTTATGTGGATTATTCTTGATGCTTGCCAATGGGCTATACAGATCTATACATGAGTAGGTCAAGGGTTGCACTTAACATAAGCGGTGATAGCAAGACTAGCGTTTATATGCTTGGTGTACCGTTCGACTCTACAACATCATACAGACCTGGTACAAGGTTTGGGCCAGATGCTATAAGGGAGGCATTAGCAAACATAGAGTTCAACTCCATAATGCATGATGAAGATGGTATAACGCTTGAGGATGTTAATATAGTTGATCTTGGCAATCTGAAGAGTACTACAAAACCAGATGCAATGGTTGATATGCTTAGCAAGGTAATGGGTGAACTTAGAAGCAAGGGAACGCTGGTAACTGTGCTTGGAGGCGAGCATCTACTCACTCTAGGGGCATATACGGGTATGATGAATGATAGGATAGTTGCAAGAAACGATGATTATGCAAGTGAGAGGAAGAGTATTGGGAAGGATACCATGCTGGTTGTATTCGATGCACACTTTGATCTTAGGGATGAGTTCAATGACTGCAGATTGAATCATGCAACCTATCTACGCAGGATAGTAGAGGATAATGGTAACGATGGGAGCAATGTACTGCATATAGGGGCTAGGGGATACGGTAGGGAGGAGATTGATTATGCTATTAGGAGTAGGATGAACGTTCTACCTGCAAGGGATATCCTATTTGGTTCAAGCAACACAATAGGTAGTGAGGTTAAGAGGAGGATTACTGATACAGTATCAAGTTATGATAGGTTGTACATAAGCATAGACCTAGATGCTATAGATCCGGCATTTGCTCCAGGAGTTGGTACGCCAGAGCCATTTGGGCTGCATCCATTGCATCTACTTGAGGTACTTACCTCTCTTGTAGAGAGGGATAAGAGGATCACTTGCCTTGATGTAGTTGAGTTATGCCCTCCATACGATAATGGGATAACAGCAGTACTTGCAGCAAAGATGATACTTGAGATGATCCTCATGTACGTTAGGAGTTTATAGGCTAGGTTAGTTAGTTAGTTAGTTTATATCAGACCATGATCTGGGGCCTCATGCTTAGATACCTTGGCATATTCAATGGAATGTATGGCTTATCCTTCACAGCACTTGCTATCTCATACTCAAGTTCCTCTACACTCATCTCCCTAACCTTGCCAGATGCTCTATCTCTAACACTCAGCCTATCGCTTGCAATCTCCTTCTCGCCCACAACAACTATGTAGGGTATCCATTCCATCTCAGCCTCCCTTATCCTCTTGCCTACACTCTCATCCCTGTCATCAATATCAACCCTTATCGATGAACGTTCAAGTCTATGCATTATGCTATTACAATAATCCATGTAGGTTATTGAACTTGCATTATTACTATTATTGCTGCTTACCCCAACACCCATACTCTCACCATTTCTGCCCCCTTCACCACTATCATCATCCTTACCTTTACCTGCACCTCTTGTACTTACTGGTATAAGCCTAACCTGTGTAGGAGATAACCATAGGGGGAGCATTGGTGTCTTACCCTCTTTCTGCATCCTGTATGCCTTCTCCAGCAGTGCATACATCACCCTTTCAACAGCCCCACTAGGGGAGTTATGTAGTATTATTGGATTCTTCCTGCTCCCATCCTCATCAACAAAGTATATCCCATATCTTGCTCCATTCTCAACATCTATCTGATCTGTTGATAGTGCTGATGCCTTTGCCAAGTTGTCTACAAAGTTGAACTCCCACTTCAGCACGAAGTAGAAGAACCTCTCACTCCACTCCTCAAGGAGTACTGGCTTACCTATCCTTCTCACAAGTTCTGCTATGAACTCTCTATTCTCATTGTAAAAGTCTGAAGTTACCCTTATCGCTACCTCAACATCATCCATGAGGCTTAACCCTAAACCCTCTATAACCTGCTTTGACAACTCTAACCTCTTAAGCATCTCCTGCTTTGCCTGCTCAACATCCCTGCAGAGTGCATGGCAGTCAGGCATGGTAAATGCTCTTAACCTTCTCAACCCTACAAGTTCCCCACTCTTCTCCCTCCTGAATGAGTACCTTGTAAGTTCGTATATCTTGAGGGGTAGATGTTTATAGGAGATTGTAAAGTCTTTAGCCATCAAGAACTGACCAAAGCATGCTGCAAAGCGTAGAAAGAACTCCTTGCCCTCAGACTCTATCATGTACTGCCTAGCAGGGAACCTGTTGAAGTAGCTTGCAAGGCTTGGATGCTCAACATCGTACATGATTGGTGTCTCAACCTCAACCGCCCCATACTCTATAACCTTCCTTGTCACATACTGCTCTATAAGCGATTTTATGAGCCTACCCTTGGGATAGAACCTAAGGTTCCCTGCATCTGATGCTGGCTCATGGTCTGCTATTGCTAGCCTCTTCATAAGCCTAACGTGAGGTGGCTCCTCATCCACCTCCCTCCTCTTCTTAACCTCATACTCAGCAAGCATCTTAAGCCTTGGGGTTCTGCTTAGATCATAATGCTCTAGCGGTATCTTGCTACCATCTGGCTCAAGTATATACCATCTCGATGTTAGCCTCTCCTCCCTCTGCAGTGCTTGTGAGAGAGTAGCCTCTCTGCTAGCCTTCACACCTACACTTCCCTTGCTAGGCTCCTGTACAATCTTGGCTAGTGATATGGAGTGCTCTGCAAGTGGATGCCCCTTTATGCTTATGGTGAATGCCTTGGTCCATCCAAATGGTGCCTTGTAGACAGATACCCCATCTGTGTTAAGCATCGCCTCAACCTTCCTTAGCATGGCTAATGCATCCCCCGCCCTAGCAAGATCACTGCTCAGATGCGCATATGGGTAGAGTAGCACTCTATCACATCCTATACGCTTCAGCCATGCTCTTATCTCATTGCTAACCTTCTCTGCTATAGACTCATCATCACCCTTCTCAACTGCTATGAATGCTACAAGTATATCATCTAACCTAACCTTTCTACCCTTCTCTGCATCCTCTGCAGCATCTATCTCCTTCTCTACAGGTTCATACTCTATGAAGTTGGAGTGCAATGCAAGTACCCTCATCCTATCTATCTCTATACCAGATCATCATAGGTTAAATAAAAGGGTTGATCAGGCTATACAAGCACAGGCAATAAGGAAGCAAGCATTTGTAACCACTACAACTTTAAATTATACCTGATGGATTACTAACTTGTGCATAAGGGTAAGGAAGAGAAGGGCAAGAGGGAGAAGGACAAGGCTGCAGAGATTACAAGGAGGAAGAGTATGTACAAGTTCGTAGCAATAGCAGCAATAGCAGCAATAGTTGGTACAGCAGCAGTTGTATCCTATGCATACTACATGCGTACTGAGGCTGAGAGGAGTAGGACTGCAGCATTTGGACCTATAGATGAGAGAGAGCATGTACATGCTGTATTCAAGTTGTACATACATGGGAAGGAGCCAGTTAACTTTTCACAGAAAAAGTACCAGATGAGAACTCCATACATACACTTTGAGAACAACAATGGGCACATTATACATAGACATGCTGCAAATGTAGATATAGGCTATCTATTCGAGAGTATGAAGATGAAGTTCACCAAGGACTGCTTTGTGCTTGATGATGGTAAATCATATTGTAACGATGGTACAAATACTCTCAAGTTCTACGTTAATGGAGTGCTTAATGATCAGTATGATAAGTATGTTATAAGGGATGGGGATAGGATACTTATAACCTATGGCTCAGAGGATGAGGAGCAGATAAGGGAGCAGTTGAGCTCGGTTGATAGGCTTGCTGGGATAGGTGAGTAAGTAAGTAAGGAGACAGCAATCAATAACCAGTGAACTCTTCAGTCTTTATGCAAGTGCTCTTTACTCCAGAGTTTAGTAGCATCTGCCTTATTGCTCTAACGTTTACAGGATCTCCAGATACATACCAGTACTCAACCATCTCCTCCCTACTCACATCCTTGATCCATTCACCTATCTCCTTTAGAGAGCAAGAGAATAGTTCGAATAATCTGAAGTTATTACATACTAGCGATTCAAGTTCATCTATGTATGGTGCACAATCTCTATCATTGTTTATGTGCAATAGCGAGATCTTATGCTTACACTCCTTGGTAGAGTATCTGATCATGGCTATAGATGGTGTTACTCCTATCCCTAATGCTATCATACCTATCCTTGATGGTTCATCTGGGAGTGTAAATATCCCATATGGACCATTAACGCTAACCTCATCCATAGGCTTCAGCATCATCATACTCCTCTTCCATATGCTATTAGATACCTTGAATGCAAATGATAGATGGTCATCATCTGGTATAGAGGTTAGGTTCATCTCCCTGAACCTCTTTGCATCATTGCAGTCTATGTATACCTTGATATACTGCCCAGGTATGTAACTCTTCAAGCACTTTGTTATTCTAACCTCAACAACATCCCTTGCACTTGTAACATACCTCTTGCCAAGTATCCTAGCCCTGTACATGTATCTCATCTCTAGCCTTTGCTACTATGCAATAGATCAGTAACCGTTAGCATAGTCATCGTATATCTTGTACCTTCCATACCTCAACTCATCTACCAACTCTCTTACCCTTGGATCAACCTTCTTTGCCTTGCCTTGAGCAATCAACCTTATAGCATCCTCAACACCTAAGCTTACCATGAGTTCAGTTACAGGTGTCCTTACAGCAACATACCCATCTATCTTGCCATTGCTATTGTATGTTGGTTTTATAACAGCCTTAACCCAGTATATGCTACCATTCTTTGCTCTATTCCTTACATAGCCTATGAACGTACCTCCATTGCTTATAGTTCTCCACATGCTCTCAAATAAACTGCTATCATGGAAGCCAGATTTGAGTATCCTGTGGTTCTGACCATAGAGTTCATCCCTGCTATACTTGCTTACATTTAGGAACTTCTTGTTCACATAGTTTATGTCACCTTCAATATCTGTCATTGATACTATAGAGGCATCTGCTATGCATGAGAATACATCTACTATCTGCTTCAACTTACTTGTTATCTTGCTCATGTTATGGATAGTACTAATCATATCATTTAGCGATGTACTGATATTATTAACATGTTTCATATTTGCATCAGTAGAACTCTTCAACTGCTCTGTAGTTGCTGTCAACTCTTCACTTCCTGCTGCAACCTCCTGCGATGATACTGCTATCTGCCTTATATTCTCATCTATACTCTTCACCCCTTCAGCCATCGATTGTAATGTATTTAGTATATCAGTAACTTTCCTTACTGTACTGTTCAATGCATCAATATTCTCACCTATGCTCTTACTTAAAGCATCGACAAGGTTTGAGATATTCGCTATCATCTTTGCTATCTCATTTGCATTCTTGCTTGTATCTATTGCTAATGCTCTAACCTCTTCAGCAACAACAGCAAACCCTCTTCCTGCTTCTCCTGCTCTTGCTGCTTCTATAGCAGCATTAAGTGCAAGTAGATTGGTTCTATCAGCTACCTTATCTATGAACTTGACTATGTTGTTTATTGCCTTGAACTCTTCCCTTACCTTCATGTTTATGCTATTGAATGATCTAACAACATCATTTATCTTTGTGATCTCAACAAGTACTTGCCTTGCATGATCTGCAGATTCTGCACTTCTCTTTGCAAGGTTATTTGTTATATTGCTTGTATCTGATAGTGCAACCGATATGTTCTGTATACTATTTGTTATCGTGCTTACTGCAGTTGAGATATTTGCCATACCCTTTGCATACTCATCAACTATTGCAAACATTTCATCCAAGTATAACTTGTTCTTATCTACATTCTTGCTTAGTTTATCTATGCTAATAGTTATCTCATTGAGTATAGTAATACCATCATCATCCACATCAAGCCTACTTGCCTGTATCATATCATAGATGTAAAGCATTCCATGATTTATGGTTAAGTTAATCATCTATTATACATACATAAACAACTATCTTTATATTTTATAATTGGTTATAAATTAAAAATAACATTTCTACGATGCTGGTCTAGCATATCTAGCCTCTATGCTCTTCAGATAGTCAAGCCCTATAAGCTTGTTGAACTCATCGAATATGAACATCCTTCTCTCTATATCGTTGCCATTGATCATAGCAACGAGTCCATCAGCCTTGAGGAGTGAGAGTATCTCCTTGATTGCATATGCTGCTGATAGCACTGCTGTAAGGGGGAATAGTATGAACCTATAACCTAGAGACTTCAACTCATTTATGCTGAGCAGTGGTGTCCTCCCTCCCTCTATCATGTTTGCTACCAATGGAGCCTTAACCTCTCTGCATATCCTCCTCATCTCCTCAACACTACGAGGTGCTTCAACAAAGACTACATCTGCCCCTGCTTTAGCATACCTGTTTGCCCTATCTATAGCCTCATCCAAACCCAATGGCTCTAATGCATCGGTCCTAGCAACTACAATGAACTCCTTGCTACTCCTTGCATCTAGAGCAGCATAGAGCTTCTGCATGTACTCCTCAACCGCTATAACCTGCTTGCCTTGCATATGCCCACAACGCTTAGGCCATACCTGATCCTCAAGGAATATACCCTTTGCCCCTGCTCTCTCAAGTTCTTGAACAACCCTCCTAACGTTCAAAGCATTCCCATACCCAGTATCTATATCGACTATGAGGGGTATTGAGACCGATGATGCTATCCTTCTAGCCTGCTCTATAACCTCGTTTGCATTTAGCAACCCATAGTCTGGCATGCCTAGCATGCTTGCAGCAACACTATACCCTGACTGGAATACAGCATCGAACCCAACCTGCTCTGCTATCTTTGCACTTAGAGCATCGTACACACCTGGTACAACAACAGCCTCCCCTTCCTTTATCTTCGATAGGAGCATGCCCTTCCTAAGCGTTGCATAAATAAATATCTTTAATGTAGGTGATGGTTGAGGGGAGAACATGACTGTTGCTGATATGCTGATAAGGGATGCTAGAGTTGTTATCCCAGCAGTAGGGGTGGTTGATGCTAGCATAGTCGTTGATGATGGCAAGGTTAAGGGCCTAACCAGGGATAGGGTTGATGCAGATGTAAGCATAGATGCATCTAAGCCAGGACTATATGCAATACCTGGTGCAATAGATCCACACGTACACTATGGTGTGTTCACACCAATAGACAAGGCTGCAGAGACGGAGTCTAGATCTGCTGCTGTTGGAGGTGTAACAACTATGATGCGTATGCTAAGGCTCTACTCATCCTATAGGGCAAAGCTGGATATGCATCTAGAGGCTAGCAAGGGTTCACACCTAGTTGATTATGCTTACCATGCATCTATACTGCTTGATGAACATCTTGATGAGATGGGGTTCTGTGTTAGCAAAGGAATAACATCATTCAAGTTGTACATGAACCTAAGGGGAGATATTGGAGGTATATACATGGATATAGATCCTTACTCAAATACTCTAGTGCATGGTATGGTTGATACTACGCAAGAGATGGTTGAGGCTGCAATAGCAAGAGCAGCAATGCTCTCATGCATAACACTCGTACATGCTGAGGATCCTGAGATATGCTCTAGGGAGATGAAGAGGGTTAAGGAGCAGGGATTGAATGGGCTTAAAGCATGGAGTGATGCTAGACCAGCAGAGGCTGAAGAGAAGGCAATAGCCTATGTTACAGATATAGCAGAGAGGTATGGCGCAAGCCTCTACATAGTACATGTTGGCTCATCCAAGGCTCTTCATGTGCTTGCAGAATATAAAGGAAGGAAGGGTTCTTCAAGCAAGGTGTATGTTGAGACATGCCCCCATTACTTAACACATACTCATTCCTTTGACCTTAGAGGTAAGGTTGTACCCCCATTGAGGAGTAAGGATGATGTTGCAATGGTATGGGATGCGATAAGTAATGGCTTGATAGACTGCATAGGGAGTGATCATGTTGCAAACAGGCTTGATATGAAGTTGGGTGGTAGCAATAATAATAATGATGGCGTATGGTCAGCCCTTGCAGGTTTCCCTGGCATAGCAACAATACTTCCTGTTATGCTTAGCGAGGGTGTTAACAAGGGCAGGATAACCCTTGAGAGGCTTGTGGAACTAACAAGCCTTAACGCAGCAAGGATATTTGGGCTTGAAGGTAAAGGCTCTATAGCAGTTGGTAATGATGCAGATATAGTGCTTGTAGATCTTGATAGGGAGAAGAGGGTAAGTCCAGAGTTGCTATGCTCTTACTCTGATTACACTATATATGATGGGTTAGTGCTGAGAGGTTGGCCAATATACACAATAGTTAGAGGCAGGGTTGTTATGGAGGATGGTATGATTGTAGGGGAGAAGGGTTATGGAAGGTATATTGCAAGGAGACCTTCTCGATGAATCATCTACCTATAACATCGAACCCTCCATCTTCCCTTGCCTTATAGTATAAATCTGCAACCTTGCTGAATAACCCAACCTCAACAACTCCTGGTATACACTTCAGCCTATGCTCAAGGCTATAGGGATCTTCTATGCTACTAAATGCAGTGTCTATTATTATATTCCCATTCTCAGTCATGACAGGATAGCCTCTATCATTGACTCTAACACTAGGTTCTGCAGATATGCTTCTTAGCATACTGCTAACGTATACCCGTGCATATGGTACAACCTCTATGGGTATGGGCAATGTTAGCTTATCAACGTACTTGCTCTCATCTGCAAGTATCACAACCTTCTTTGCTGCATACATGAGCACCTTCTCCCTAAGCAGTGCACCTCCTCCACCTTTTATCATAACGAGGTTAGCATCTATCTGATCTGCACCATCGAATACAAGATCAACAGAAGGGATGAGCGATTCATCCCCTATACTCATCTTAAGTTCCTCAGCCTTCATCTTTATCTGGAGCGATGTTGGTATGAACCTTATACTTGCCATATCTATGCTCATACTTCTACTCATCCTTGCAAGTACATCTAGAAGTGCTGCAACTGTTCTACCAGAGCCAAGACCTATTATCATACCATTCCTTACATGCTCATATACTGCAGATTCAAGCATCCTAGTCATGGTTATGGTGTTCATACCTTGCAGGTAGTGTTATCTATTACATATTTTATTTTTGTTATTCATGCATCCTTCTCCAATCTCTCCAATGCATCCATTATCTGCTTCTTTATACTCTCCAATTCATCATTATTACTGCTATCATAATTACTGCTTCCAGCAATTATTGTATTATCAATGCTATTGTTATTATTGGTATTGGTAGTGTTATTATCATCCCTTCTACTATCGTCATACCCCATCTTATGCCACTGTTCATAAGATATACTCCCCATCTCCTCCTTCTTCTCCATCATGCTAGTCTTGGTAATAGAATCTGGAATGCTGTTAGCATCTATAGCCATAACCTCTAACCCTTCATCATCAGCATCCTTCTTATCCTCTCTACCTTCATCCCCTTTCTCAATAGACTTCACCATCCTAACACTCCCACCATCATTAGCCATCCTTTTTCGTGATGCTCTTCCTCTCCTCTGCACTCTAGAACTCCTCTTCCTACTATCATGATTGTATGCATGAACTTGATCCTGAACTTGAGCAAGCATCATAGTAGTAGTAGGAAGGGTAGAAGGGGGTGTGATGTATTGACTGCCTATCTTATTCGCATCTACCTTACCCTCTAGTGAATCAAGTCTGGAATTTAGCCTATCAAGCCTTAGTAGTATCTCCTGCATCATCATACTATCGCTCTCTATCTTCTTCCTGCTCTTACTACTCCTACTACTACTCTCATCATGCATATGATCTATACCATATCCAGTATGAACATAAGCATCACCACCATTTACATCTGCATTACTACTATTACTACTAGCATAACCATAGCTAGTGAGTTCCCTATACTCATCCTCACTTATCCTACCATCATTCAAGTACTTCTTGAGCCTGATATCTGCCATACTCCTTATCCTATGCTCTATACCCTTATGCACCATCATCCTACTCTTCTTACCATCCTCTACATAGCCTTGCGTAATGCTATTTGCTGCACCTACATCAATGGATGGGGTTGAACCATCATAAACTTCATCCTTACCATCTATGCCCCTGTTCCTCCTCCTTGCTCTAACGAGGGTTGTTACTGCTCCAGCCAGTGCAGCAGCAATAAGCGCTTCTATCATTCCTACTTCTCCATCATCATCCTCTTCCTATTATTCATTTACCTCTTCTTCTACTACACTGTCTTACCTTCTTCCCTACCTCCACTTGCTATCTGGGAAGCCACAGCTTGAGCAGCGCTTCTTCCTCACATGGAATGAGTTATTGCCACATCTCCTGCACCTTACATGCACCCTTCCCTTATTATGCTTCCCCATCGAGGGGGTGCCCTTCATCACTCATCACTTTGGTGGGGATATGAGTACTACATTATCTCCTCTAACAACTATGGTTCCTAGTTCTACTGCCTTGCCATCATCAAGTATCTCTTCAGACTTTGATAGGAGCAGGTTCATATGCTGGTCATAGCCTAGCAGTGTACCTCTTATCACCTTCCCTCCCTTCATCTTTATAAGCACTACACCTCCAACACTCTCATCCAATACCTTGACTGCCATATCAACCGACATATCTATCGCTCATCCTTTGTTGATTGCATATATAAATCATCTCTATCCTTATCCTGTTTACTCATCTGCTCATAAGCATGCTCTACCTCCTCTATCATCTTGATTACCTTGCTAGATATCTCCTCTAGCAGAGCATTACCCTTGTCCTTGCTTGCCATCATAGGATCGCCTATAATACCATCCCTTGCTATACCTGCTATAGAACCTGGAAGAAGTGTTATCCTTGAGAGGATTATGTCATTGGACTTGCTATCTCTGCCCTTATCTCTATAGCCTTTCTGCCTTACCTCATCCTCCTTGCCCAACATATCCATCCTTACAAGATCTGGTCTTATTGCAAGCATGAGAGATGTCTCACTCTCCCCAGCATGATCAGGCTCCTCAAGGAAGAGTGAGTATGTTATGCTGCATATCAACATGCCTTTATCCTTGTACTTCTTTGCTAACTCCTTCACACATGAGAGTAGTGCATGCTCATTCCCATAGTGTGCATTGAGTATGATGATCCTCCTTACACCATTCTCTGCTAGTGATCTGCATAAATCCTCTACAAGCATGCAGAGGGTCTGTGCACTTATACTAACGTTAAAGAGTGGTTCATGCTCATAGGATATTCCATAGCCTATGCATGGTAGGAGCATAGCATTAATCCTCTCAGCAACCCTTGCTGCTATATGCTCTGCTATGATAGAGTCTGTCCCCAATGGTAGATGCTTACCATGCTGCTCAAGGGAGCCTATTGGGAGTATAGCCTTGATCCTTGCATCATTCCTAATAGCATCCCTTACCTCCTCATCCCTTGCATATGCTGCATTCATACAGGTAGTAACCTTTATGTTATTATATATGGTTGTATGATCTGTGCTTCAAAGAGAGGGAGTAGCGTATGGAGATTACATTATAGAGGAAGAGGAGTGGAAGGGTAGGTTAACAGATAAGATAATGCTAAGCATAAAGCGTGTTGAGCATGGCAAGTATGTTTATGAGAGGTATGAGGGGGATAAGAGAGTTTCAAGCAAGTTCATAGATACAAGTGTATCTGATTCACTCCATCTATGCATATATCCTGTTGTGGCAGTGTACACACCTCAACCAGCAAACTATGCTAAGCATCTACTACTCAAGTTCAAGGATCCATTGGTTATGGATACAAAATCCTCGCTGGAATGCTACATAAAGATGCCAGTGGAGGTTGGTATATTTGAGATGTATGATGGGAGAGCAACAATGATAGATGTATTTGCAACAAAACTCATCAAGTATGCATTGTATGGCATGCCAGATAATGGTGTTATATGCAGGTATAGAGAGTCTACTGTATACTTTAAGATGCCCAAGGCAGAACCATTAGCAGAGGCAGTAGCACATGTGCGCTTGCATAACTACCTTGATAGGGTAGTTACTGTTAACATGCTTGTAATACCTATAGAAGGTATAGATCTCTACTACTATGGAAGTGAAGCTATGCTTGATACCGTAAATGCTGTAATAAAGCAGGGTATACGTAATGAGGTTGTAGAGGTTAAGGTTGAGGAGGGCAGCGAATCAGGGTGGAGGAAGACCAATGTTAACCCTACAATAGTTGCTAGGAGTTACACGATGGAGTTGGGGTTCTAGATGGTTGGTGAGATAGCACTAGGTACAATAGAGATCCTTGGGACTAAGATAGAACTACTCAAGGTACTAATCTCAATAGCGATAGTTGCTGTTGGTGTTGTTGTAGCAAGGCTTGTTAGGATACCTGTATCCTACTTCCTTACAAAGTATGCCCCTCAGGCAGCACCTTTGGCAAGCAGGGCAGTATTCTGGATAATAGTTGGTATATCAGTACTATCAGCAATAGGCAATCTAGGAGTAGAGTTGACAGGTGTTCTACTTGCTGGAGGTATAGCAGGTATAATAATTGGGTTTGCTGTACAATCAACTGTAGCAAACCTCTTCTCTGGGCTCTTCATGCAGATAGATAGAGCATTCAGGATAGGTGATGCTATAGAGGTTGCTGAGATGAATGTTGCTGGTGTTGTTACAGATATAACAGCATTCTCAGTAGTGCTAAGGAGATTCGATGGTGTATATGTTAGGATACCAAATGAGAAGATATTCACATCTCAGGTAAGGAACTTTGGGAGGAACGTTGCAAGGAGGGTTGAGGTTACAGTAAGTATAGCATATAAGGAGGATATGAGCAAGGCTATTGAGGTTATAAGGAAGATTGTGGATGAGGATCCTAGGATACTTGTACTGCCAGAGCCTAGGATCATGGTCTGGGAGTTGGGGAGTTCAGGTGTTAACATAAATGTCTGGTGTTGGGTTCCAACACAGGAGTTCTTCAATGTTAGAGGTGAACTTGTGAAGAGGATAAAGGAGGCTCTAGATGCAAATGGTATAGAGATACCATTCCAGCAGGTTACAGTATGGTTTGGGGATAAGGGCAAGTACAAGGAGGAAGAGGATAAGGAGAAGGAAGGTAGGTTAAGGTTACCATCTCTTAATGAGTAACTCCAGATAATCATCTTAAGTGTTATTACCCTTATCATCCTTATTGCTTTTAGCATCACCAATATCAACACTTTTGCTAATACTCCTATTGCTACTACTCTTGATGTAGACCTTGCCCCAGTACACCTCTAACCTGCCCTCTATGTACAACTTGATTGCTTTGAGTAATGCTTTAGCCTCTAAACTCTGCCCTCTCCTCTTTATGCTCTCAAGGCTCTCACCATTCCTTATCCTAAACGCTTCCTGCCATATTATTGGTCCAGCATCCAACTCCTCAGTAACGAAGTGTGCTGTACATCCTATTATCTGTGTACCCCTCTCATGTGCCTGAAGGTAGGCATATGCACCAGGGAATGCAGGGAGTAGAGAAGGGTGTATATTTATTATCCTGTTGGGGTAACGCCATACGAAGTTTGGTGTTAATATACGCATGTATCTAGCAAGGACTATAAGGTCTATGTTGTATTTATCTAATAGTTTGAGAATTCTAGTCTCTGCACTTGCCTGATCCTTATGGTTAACATGGTAGAATGGTATGTTGTACCTGCTTGCTATAGGTTTTAGAGTATTCTCTGTACCAACTATGAGGGGTATGTTGACTCTCAACTCCCCCTTCTCCCTAGCGTTGAGTATAGCCTCAAGGCAGTGGGGCTCCTTGCTTACAAGTATAGCCATGTTCTTCAACCTATCGGGCTCATCGAAGTGTACCTTGATATCCATGCCTAGGCTCCTGCATAACCTTTTAAGCCCTTTTGTGAACCTATCCTTATCTATGCCATTGAAGGATGCCTCCAACTGCATACCAAACAATCCTCTCACAACATTCTGGCTTATCTTCTCTATATTGCCTTGGTTCTCGAATATGTAGTTTGTAACTTTAGCAACTATACCCTTCCTGTCTGGACCTATAACTGTTATCTCTCCTATTATCTTCCCCTCTCTCTGCATGTTACTAACGCTTACACATCAATATTTAAATATATGTTATGGGTAGATGATCTGTTGAGTAACGAGAGTAATGATGATGGTATGAGTAGAGGTAACAGGGTTATCGCAGATAACCCTTCTGTGTGAGGTTAAAGGTAAAGGATGAAGAGTAAACCACGTTATCTAGATTACAATAAACCAGTTGCTGTATGCAGTACATGCTTCACCATTGGTAAGTGGCACTGTTATGAATGCAATAGGGACTTCTGCATAGAGCACTTCCATGTTCACAAGTGTGTAGCGGTCAATGACAGAGATGGTAAGGGTAAGCATAAAGAAGATAATAATTGATTGGCTGGTTTAGGCATAGGTAAGCAGGCATCTACTACCATATCATGCTTGTGATGGTAGTGGTGACATTAAGCTATGTGGTGATTCTGCTCTACAGCAACATTCAGGGTGGGTAATAGTAGCAGTAGTAGCATCAACTACCTTGAAGCCTATAACATAGACCTCGAGCATAGGATCCCATGAATCTATGCCATAACATCCTACCCATACATTCTTGAACTCCTCTAGGGAGGAGAACCCCTCTAACATAGCATCCTCATCACTCATCTCCCCCAACCTCTGCCTCTTCACATACTTGATGTAGAGGCGAGCAAATATACCATCCCTGCTGTAATCAGTACTAGCAGTGTATACCCTGTTTGGCTTCACTAGACAACGCTTCCATACCCTTCTAGTCTCAACCTTCCTTCCTGTCAATATAGGTTCTACAAGGCATCTGTTGAATAGCAGCATAAGCATCCTTGCCCAGCATAGGTTATAAGTTTAAGTTATGTAGAGATGATAAACACAAGTAAAAATAAGATTAGAACTGCCTACTACTATTGTTATTAAATAAAGTGGATTTATTACTGCTGCAACTACTGCTCCTTTACCTTTGTACTCCTTCTTCTGTAGAGATAGAATGTTCCTAGCATTGAGCCTGCTAAGCCTATACTACCAAACAGTAACTCTGGGACTACCATGAATGAATTTACTCTATAGTCTATTCCTGCCAGATTTATAACATTATCATCTTCTGTGAATACAGCAACGAAATGCCACTCTCCTACATTAAAGTCAGATGCTGGAAATGTTACTGAGAAGCATGTTTGATTAGTATGCAGTCCTCCAGGCAGTCCATCGCATGACATTGGAGTAGTGCTAGAGAGCATCTTTACTCCTGATGGAAGTGATCCTCCATCAATCAGACTAGGCCAATCTATGGTACCTATCCCAATACCCTCTGGTACAAGGAAGCAGTGGAAGTCGTTTGCTGTAGTTGAATCTACACCACCAACACAATCTATATCCTTCCCAACTACACCCTCTTCTCCAGGATCTGTGCCAAGTACCTTACCATCCTGTATTGCCCTAACCTTTGCTTCACTTGTTGATCCGCCTCCTTGTCCTCCTCCTTGTGCATACACCTCTGATGTTAGTACTGCTCCAAGTACGAGCACTATAGCAATTGTTAGTATTCCTATATATGGTATAGACTTCATCACTAGTATATATCACTGCAACTATATAAACCTCTATGTAACCTGTATTACATAACAATTCTTCTATACTAATATACACCTACAAGTATAGTTTATATACCATTATGCCTAAAGGTTAACCATGCAAGTTCTCTTGAAGAGTAGTGAAGAACAACCTTCACTCCTAGATGCAAGTATAGCAAAGAGGATAGATACTAGGGGCATGTCATGCCCATACCCATCATTCGAGGCTGTCAAGGCTCTAAGCACAATCAACAAGGGTGAGGTTCTAGAGGTTGTAACTGATAGTGAAGAGTCTGCCATGGATTCTATACCAAAGGTGTGTGAGAGGAGAGGTTTGGAGTATGCTGTTATAAAGGTAGATACAGGGCTATGGCATGTTAGGATAAGGAAGTGATAACCTATCATAGTAACATGAACTAATATCACATTTGAGATCAAATATAATATAGTACCTACCTATAATCTAATGAATGCATGATAGGTACTTTGAGTTGGAACTTATGATAGAAGGTTTAGCAAAGAACTTTGGTGTACCTAATGCAAACTGCTACTTTAGGCTGAGTAGGAAGAGGAGACCAAGTAGGGAAGAGTACAGGAGGAAGGTTGCTGAGTTCATGCTTGCTTATATACAGATGCTTGATATGTTTAGAGGACTTGATAGCTTCGATGATCTCAAGGAGTTTGTTGATGGGATGCTTAAGCATGAGGTTGAGCAGGTGATTCATGGGAGGAACAAGGATGTTGAGAAGCGCTATGACTACTATGTGATGAACGAATAGGAGTGAATGTTTATTACATGCTGGAGATTGTTGAGTGTTATGGATGCAGTAAGGATAGATGATGTAGAAGTTAAAGATAACAATACCCTCATCATAAGGATAAGGGTGATGGACTATGCAATGAGGTATGATGGTTTGCAGGTTAATACACATGTATATGATGCTAAAGGTATGGTAAGGTTCACGGAGGTGAATGGTAAACAGATGAACATGTATAGGCTATTCATAAGCAAGGATGAGGTAGAGAAGAGTAATGGTATGCTGATCATCAAGGCCATAATAGAGGGCAAGGATGTGCAAAGGGTAAGGATAAGAGCAAGTATAATACAGGAGCATAAAGAGGTTGAGTATGGTGAGGGTATAGTAAGCCTTTAGTGATAGCAAGTTAACAACTATAATAATAATTGTAGTAAACAATAATAATGGTTGATCAATCAGCACCAACCATCCTAACATCGAGTACATCAAAATATCTTAGCCTTACGCTACCGAAGAGATCATACATGCTAGGCTCAACACCAAACCCTTCAGCAAATCGCCTAACAGTAAATCCACCATCAACAAGGATATCAACCTCAACCATCCCTGCTTCAACACCTTCCCTTGCATACATGGCATGAATCCTCTTAACCACATACTTACCACCATCCTCTATGAACCTTACATCTATACTTGCTCTAGAGATGACCTCTCTCACCCTATCCATTATGCTCTGTTCAGATTCAGATTCAAGGTATAGCCTTAACATACTCATGAACCTTATCTGCCTTGGGAAGCAATCAACCTCTCTAACTATGGTAACATCTATGCCATCGCTACTTAACTTATTAGCATAGCCAGATCTCTTCCTTGCATCCACAACCTTTATGAAGAATGGTCTCCCTTCACCATCAACAAGGCTATCCTTATCCTCTCCCCCAACCCAGAGGAACCTTGCATCCCTAGCATTGAACTCTCTGATTACCCAATCCCTAACAATGCTCTCTATGCTATTCTCATAACCCTTCTGCTTCAATCCTCTTATGCTCTTCCTATATCTAGCAAGTAGGTATATCGGCCTTGCCTTAACGTTAACCTTCATGCTTATGAGATCAACATGTATATCTACATCTGGCCTCTCATAGTCTACCCTGTAACCCTTGCTTGATAGCATCATGCCAAGTTCCCTTGTTATATTGCTCTTTATACTCTCCGTCCCCTTGACCTTCAGCCTTGCTCTGATCTCATCCTCCCTCTCAAGCATATCCTGGGGCAATGTTGCACCTATAAGAAATGATCTGAACTCGTAATCTTTCAATGCATCCTCAACAAGCATGAACACATCGTTCAACCTTAACATGAGCCCATGGCATATATAGCATCCATCATCGCTTACATCTATACCACTACTTGTACTCAGACCCTGCCTCATTATGCAACGATTGCATAGCAACATAACGTTGATACTTAACAAAAGAAGTATATAATAACCAATCAAACTAGATGAGAGCAGAACTTATCTATCCTACTCCTTCCCAAAGCCTAACCTCTTAAGGAAGCCCATCATCTGCCTACCCTTCATTGCCTTCATCATATCCTTCGATCTCTTGTATTGGGTAAGCATCTCCTTCACATCCCTCTCGCTTGTACCTGAACCCCTTGCTATCCTCCTTATCCTTGATGCATTTATGATATCAGGATTTGCCCTCTCCTCCTTGCTCATGGATTGGATCATGTAACGCCATCTGTTCATCTTCTCCTCCATAACATCAACATCCTCATCCCTAACCATCCCTGCTACCCCAGGTATATGCTCGAACAATGCCCTCAATGAGCCCATCTTCCCAACCTGCTCTATCTGGTAGTAAAAGTCCTCTATGGTCATCTTCCCACTCATTATCCTCCTTATCTTGACCTCATCTGCCTCCTGCTCCAACTGCTTAGCCATCTCAAGCAATGCTTTGATATCGCCCATGCCTAGCAGCCTTCCAACGAACCTTGTTGGGGAGAACTGCTCAAGATCATCTATCCTCTCGCCAGTAGATATGAACATTATCCTTGCACCAGTTGCTGCAGTTGCTGATAGTGCTCCTCCTCCCTTTGCTGAACCATCCAACTTCGTTACTATTATGCCCCCTACTGGTACATTCTTGTGGAATGCATCTGCTTGAGCATATGCCTGCTGCCCTATCGTTCCATCTATAACAAGGAGTACAAGATCTGGCCTTACAGCATTGTACATGAGCCTCATCTCCTCAAGCAAGCCCTTCTCCTCCTTATGCCTTCCAGCAGTATCTATGAGTATCACATCCTTCTTCCTTGCACCAGTGAAGTACTCCATGCCTTTCAATGCTATCTGCACTGGATCCTTGCTCTTCTCATCACCATAAACCTCAACATTTATCCTCCTGCATAGAGTTCTTAACTGCTCAAGTGCAGCAGGTCTATAGGTATCTGTGCCTATAACACCAACGCTATAGCCATGCTTAAGCAACCATTTTGCAAGCTTTGCAGTAGCACTTGTCTTGCCAGAACCCTCTATGCCAACCATCAACACGATGTTGCTCTTATCCTTCCTCAATGCCAAACCTACCTCATCCCCTCCTCCAAGCAGTCTTGAGAGTTCTTCGTAGAGTATCTTCACTATGTGATCCTTCCTTGAGAGCCCTGGAGGAGGCTGCTCCTTCAATGCTCTCTCCTGAAGTCTATTGGTTAGTTCAAGTACTAGCCTAACATTAACATCTGCCTGTAACAATGATCTCTGCACATCTCTGGCAAGTTCCTTTATAATGTTCTCATCTATGCTAGATGCTCCTACCAGTTTCTTGAGCGTTGCCCTTAACCCTTGCTTTAGGTTATCCAGCACCATATACCTTATTTACATAGCACTACTTTTAACCTTATCTAGATGATAGCGTTACTAGTTTATCTTTAATGCTGAGATCCATGAACTCTATATGCCCCCTAACACCATCCCAGTGCACCCTGTAACCATCAACGGATATCCTCTTCCTGAATAGAGGCATATCAAGTACGAATGTCTCTGCCTCGCCTCCCTCAAACGATAGGTTAAAGCCATACTTTATGCTTAGATCCCTTAGCCTTGAGAGTAGTTTGGCATCTATAACCCTTCCAAGCATGCTAGCATCAAGACCATAGGCTGATACAGATGTTATCATGACAGAGAAGTTATTTGCAAGCAACTCCTGCATATGCATGTACTGATCCTCTCCATAGCATGGTGCTATATGCTTTAACCCAACCCTAGATGCTATGCTTGTGAACCTCTCATACTGGTACCTACTTGCTATTGCACCACTCACAACACCATCTATACCAAACCTCTCCCTTGCCTTAATGAGTAGTTCCTCAAGCGAAGCCTCTCCATCACTAGTGCTAGAGATTAAAGGTAGTTGTAAGCACTCTGCCTGTATTGATGTGTATGCTGCATTTGGGTAATGGAAGAGCATGCTCTCATCACTTGCTGGTATAATGGTTATAAGGCATGCTATCTCATAACCTTGTAGATATACCTTGTACATTGTAATGTTACTATCCTTGCCTCCTGAGTACAGTATGCCCACCCTCATGCCTCTCTCCATCCTACTACTATTATTATTATTATTCTAATTATCACTATCATTATTAACTTAGCCTAGATATAACCTCGGCAAGTCTATCGCCATCCCATAACTCTATACCATGCCTTCTAGCAAGTTCTACAGCATCCTGTGTGAATGAGGATGTTGTAACGTATATACCCTTAGTAGCCTTGTACTCTGTAAGCATCATCCCTATGAACATCTGCAACTCAGGGCTTGTAACCTTCTTCCCTGTATATCTCTTGCACTGGATCACAACCTTATCCTTACCACGCTTTGCAGTTATATCTACTGCTAGATCACCAGAGCCCCCTACAACCCTAACATCCTTGTAGTCCATAGCCCTTAACATATCTGCAACTGCATGCTCAAACTCTTTAGGATCCATACTCTTCAACCTCTCAAGCGTGAGCCTCTTGAGCCTCTCCTTGCTCTTCCTCCCCCTATATCTTATTGCTAGTAGCGCTATAATTATAGCAAGTATTATGGGAATTAGAAGCATAATCTGAATCTGAGTCTGAAGTAGATCTAGATATGAGAATGGAATTATACCTAGTATGAACATACTGGGCATAAGATTGTATTGTCTATGAGATATTTGTATGTTAATCCTGTTACATACAAAATCTTCTATGGTAGAATAGTATAGGATAATCATACACCTTATTTTTTCTTTGGTGTAATGCCCCTCAGATTGAACTGGTATCATCATATATCAGACGGCTCTTCCTTCACATCATAGGGATGATTATACTCTCTGCGCTATCCTATTTCTATCTATCTTTCTTTATATCTATCTATATTGCTCTTATCCCTATCTATCTATCTATCTAGCGTAATCCCCATCTCTGCTCAACATACCTCTCAACCCTTGAGAAGAGTATAGCATCTACCAGCAGACCTATAGCCATCACTATGAGCACTACAGCAATCACATGTGCCATATTAAATACCTCTCTTGCACTCTCTAGCATAAACCCTAGCCCTAGATACCCACTAACAACCTCAGCGTTCATCAAACCTCGCCAGGAGAATGACCATGCATTCCTTATCCCTATGAGTAGGTTGGGTGTTGCTGCTGGTACTATAACATAGGCAAGCATGTTTATGCCTTTGGCACCCATATTTCTTGCTGCCTTGATGTATATTGGAGGTACGTTCTTTATACTGGTGTAGGTTGAGAGCGTAAATGCGAATACCGTACTACTAACTATAACGAACACTATCATCGCTTCACTATAACCAAACCATATCATGCCTATTGGAACCCATACTATGCTTGGTAGGGAGGCTAGTGCTATAACTAAAGAGCCTACAGTATCATATAATGCCTTACTCCTAGCCATAGCATAACCAAACGCAAAACCAGCAAGTATGGATAAGATGAAACCAAGGAAGAGCCTCTGCATACTCGTTGCTAGAGCAGTTAAGAGTCTCATACTGGACGATGCATACTCTTTAGCAACATCCAATGGGGAAGGGAGTACATAATCTGGGAGTATATCTGCTCCCGCTATAACATACCATACCAGTAGTAGAGAGGAGTAGAATACCAACTTTAGTATTAGTGATCTAACACTTGGCTTCAAGCAACATCATATGCTTATATACAATTGCTATATATAATATATGATTGATGTATAGTTAAATACATGGTAATAATTAGATTGATGTATTAGCTGTTACAGCATAATAGTATGATTTTCTATGTTAATAATTATATCTTATCAACTTGAATAAATTTGACTGAAAAACTTTTATAGTTTCTTGCTTACTGTAAACTTACAATAAGCAAGATAGAGATGCAAGGGCAGGGGTCTGCTTACGGGTAGGACTGCTCACCAAACAACTAACTACCTTCTTTTTGTTTGTTCTATGCTCTACCAGATGCTATGGAAGATGTATGCCAATACATCCCCAACATATAACATCAGCAGGAAGCCTATGGTCATATAGACTATGAATGGTAATGCTGGAGTAACCCAGATGTCCCTTGCAGATTCATGAACATAATCGCTGTATGCTTTGGGGCTAAGGGTGAACATACGCTTATCCCCCTTACTCTCCTCTATAGGGAAGAGGTAACCTCTTGGTCTCTTAGCGATGAAGCCTATCATAAATGCAATTGCCTTCCTTAACTTTGTCTCTCCATCAAACCCATCGAATATATCCTTGCCCTTGATCACTGCAATTGTATTCCTAGAGATGTTATGCAGTATATGTACAAGGGTTAGCATACATGCATTAGTTAGGATAGTCAGTGCTGGTATCCCATGTATACTGTACTTCATCTCGTAGAATGGGAGTATAGCACTTATCACTATAAGTGCCTTTGCATCTGCACCGCCAAACAACCAGCTCCTGTATGCAATGTATGCGAGAGGTGAAGTTATCCCTATGCTTAGAGCATAGCGTATGATGTACTGTTGTTGCTGAAACATCATGGCAAATGTATTGTCAGTGAACAACCCTACTATTATTATAGTTAGTCCAACAGTAAAGGATACTATCCATACTTTATCGCTTATCTCCCTCTTCCTGATATCCATTATCGATGCTACTACAAGCATTGTAAGGCATGTTATAACATTAAATTCTACAATAGTAGCAATCAAGTCACTTCTTCTTGAACCAATCTAGATCTGGGAGCTTCCTCTTAACCTCTTCCCTCTTCTTTATTCCTCTATATATGAAGAAGCCTGCTACTCCACTACCAGCACCTGCCATTAACAGTATCTTCATGTAGTCTATACTCCATTCTGCAGTGACATACTTTGGAGAGTCCATAACAATCTCTACAGAACTGTTTGTAGAGTACACATCACCAACCCAGCCACTGAACCTTCTATCTACTATAAGGGCATCTGTAACATTTGTTGGTTCTATGCTAAGGTAGGCCTTACTACCCTCTGGGTACCAACCAGCACCTATAACATTACCAAATGCAGATGTTGCTTGTAATAGGTATCTTGCAGAGTATACAGCAACTAGTTCTGAATCATATATAACGCTAACATCCCTAGGGTTATCCAACACACCATCAGACCAACGCTCAAACCTGTACACTGCATTAGATGTGCTAACCTCTTCTGGCACTGATATCTTGTACATTCCACGCTGAATCTTATCGATTACTACCGGCTTACCCTTGCTAGCCTCTACATCCCGGTTTGTTCCTCCCCCTCCTCCTGATGATGACTTTATTGATATCTTTACCTTTGCATCGAGATCCTTGCCCTTCTCTGTTACTGTCTTTATGGTTATGCGTATAGGCTGCTCTATGTATATATTGAAGCTCTTTGTAACAGTAGTGTAGCCCTTCTTGCTTATAGTCAGCAGTACAGTGTTGTTACCTCCAGCAGTTGGTTTGTATATCACCTCTGCCTCCCCATTACCTGATGTAACTGAGCTATTGGTCTCAGCATATGCGCCACTTACCTGCACAAGCACACCATTGACTGGTATATCATCAACAGACACTGTAACGTTTATAGGAATACCTTCAAGCCCACTCAACCTACTTGGTATGTTTGATATGGTGTACTTGAACTCCTGAAGTACAACGTTAAGATCTGTAGATACTGTATTGAACCCTGGTGATGATACTGTTATGGTTGTCCTATCTGGTGTAGTTGATGTTATGAACTCTGCAATAGCATATGTGGACCCAGTCTTTATAGTCAGATCTTTATTCTTTATATATCCTGCTAGCCTTGATGAGGATGATAGAACAACTGGGATATCGCTTCTAGCAACAGTTGGGTTACCATCTATATCTTGCAGTTGTACTACCAGTGCTTGATAACTCTCACCATCTGCCAAGAGTGTACTTGGTACAGCATACACAGCAAGCTTTGTGTACCCTGATGAGACTGTATTGAACTTTATGGAGTGTGATGTTAACCCTGCTGATGATGCCGTAACCTCAACACTCCCTGGCTCCAATGTTGTCTTCACCTCAGCAACGATGTAGTTACTACCCTCCTTCATCGTGACTGGTGAGCTTATGGCAACTATCGATGGATTTGATGATGAAATCTCTATGAGCATGTTGGTTGGTGCAAGTATAGGATTGCCCCTCTCATCGAGTAGTTGTACTATTAGAGCCTCATGCCTCTTATCGTTAGCCTCAACGGTCTTTGGTATCTGCATTAACCTTAGAGATGCTGGTTTTGGTCCAACAACCTCCAGTGTTGTCTGCACTGTATTGTAATCAGTCTGTGTACCAGTTATTATAGTCTTGCCAGATCTGAAGTTAGTACTAAAGTTTGCTACTCCATAGTAGGAGTTGTATGGTATCCTTAGCATCTCATCCACACTTCCTATATCTAGGTTTGATGATGCTAGAAGCACTTTAAGATCTATAAACTCCTTCTTCTGTAGGCATGGAACAGGCACATCTATACCCTTAACCTTTGTATTCTCCAACTGTGCTATTAGTACTGGATGCTTGTTGTTATCTGGAGGTAACTTACTTGGACTTATATATAGTCCTATATCCTTGCACTGCTCAACCTCAAGGTTACCTGTTATTGGGGGAACTGCTTTAACCTCTATCATCGCTGACTCATAACCAGGGGCAGAGGCTGTTATCAATGCCTTCTCATCATTATTGTTAGGATCATCATCATACTTTGGACTAGGTTTGCCTCTTGCCTCTACTGTAACATGTACATAGTACTGATCTGCCTTTATAGTAACATTCTTTGGAACAGAGATTACATCGCTATGTGATGAGGTCAATGTTACAACAGTATCCTCGAGTGGTTTTGCTGGTAACCCACGGTCATCAACAACATAAACTGTAAGTAGAACCCTTACACCCTTCTCTGCTGGTATTATCCCAGGTGCCAGATCTAGTGCTAGTCTATTGCCTACTATATCTACAGTTCTTACAGTTACTGTTGCAGACTCCAACCCAAATGCTGATGCAACTATCTCTGCTGAACCTCTCTTTACACCTGGGATGTAATCTACGAACATACCAGACCTACCATTGTCTATCACAACCTTATCCAATGTAACCTTGATCACATCGTTGTCACTTGATGCTAGGTTGACAACAACTGGTCTATTTGCAGCAACAGGCAAGCCATTGGCATTGAGCAACTGCACGTATACCTTGCCCGTAAGCCTTGGATCTGCAAGTATCGTTTCTGGCGCTGCATACACTGCAAGTTTGACTGCCTCTGAACCCTTTGCCCTTACAGTCTCTATACTTGCTGACCCAATTATAACATTGGATATCAATGCACTTATAGTTGCCTTGCCAGCCTTCTCACTAGTAATAATATCAACCTTTGTGTACGTTTCACCTTCCCTTATAGTTACCTTGCTAGGCACAGATACTACAGATGGATCTGATGATACCAGATCTACCTCCATATCGTATGGAGCATGTATAGGCTTCTTGTTCGCTGTCTGTAGTTGTATTATGGCATGGTACTTACCTCCATCTGCAGGTAACCTTGGAGCCATTGGCTCTATCGAGAGTATGAAGTTTGTGCTCCTCTGGGCATGAACGTCTACAATGTTAACCATACTGGAGAGTAGGAGAGAGGATGAGAGTATAATTGCAACTAGTATGTTACTATATAGCCTAGAGTTCATCTTTCTTCCTCCTCTTCTATTATCTCCATCCATATCATCATCGTGATAATTTGTTCTATACATACAGGAGTATCACCTCATGAACCCAGTTATGTTAGCAAGTGTCTCTACCATGTATATGGTAATTATACCTGCCAATGCTAGGATTGTAGCATGCTTATACCCAGCAGCAAGGCTCCACTCACCCATCTTACCTGCAACCAAGCCCATGGTCCATGCTTGGAATATAGTTGCTGTAAGCATGATCTCCCTGACTGCAGTTGTATTAGTAGTAAATAATGTTATGTTTGTATTGGTCTGCTCTGTCAGTGATGATATCTGACCAGTTATCATGTTTATTATAACAACTGTAGAGACTATAGTTAGTATTGCACCAAAGTATGGCAGGAATATGTATGGTCTGAACATTGATCTCCTCTCCCTCTCCAGTTCCTTGCTCTTCTGAGCAAACTCTGCTAGGTTGTTGAAGAGCATGGTTGTACCCCCACCTGTCTCAACAACCTCAAGCATTATGAACCCTACAGATCTGACGAACCAACTGTTAACATCCTTACCAAAGTCCTGCATTACCTTACTAAGAGGTACTCCCCATGATAACTGATTTGCCATCCTCTTGATTGATCTTGAGAGTATACCATAGTTCCTATTAGATAGTATCTGTATACCCTTCTCTGGAGAGAGTCCTGTCTTCCTTATCTCAGCAAGGTCACTTATGAAGCTTGGTAGAACATTCTCCATCGCCTGCTTCTTCCTTGACTCTATTATGTTGATTACTGCTGCAGCACTAGTAGATATCGCTAAACCTATAGCAAGCCTTATGTAGACTGGTATATCCAAGGGCATAAAGTAGAGTACTGGTATTGCTATAGCACTAGCACCAAATACGTAATGGGGTAGCATATAACTGATAGGTTCCTTGGTCTGTGCTGAATGTATTATGTATATGAATGCGCCAGAGATCGCAGGTATGAATATGCTAGTGTAGAGCATTATCATATCAAGATTTAATGCTGACTGGGATGTCATTGCCTGCACTGCTTGAAGAACGAAGAGGGATATGCCAAGCACCACAGTTGCAGCAAGGTAAGCCTCTGCAAATGTACCAACTAGTTCTGTTGTTGACTTGAGTTTGAATGTTCTGTAGTTCATCATCTCCTTCTGCTTCATCTCCATGTAACTGTTCACATCACCTCCTATCCTAAGCACTGAGATGTAGCCAGCAAGAAAGTCTGAGAATATCTTGTTTGGGCAGTACCTAGCAACCCTCTCTATTGCTGTAATTGGGTTCATGCCAAAGACATCAACAAGGGTTAGTATCCTCCTAGCCTCCCTTGCAGATGCTGGATACAACTTGCTCTCACTAAGCCTCCTGAAGAGTCTTATTGGTGATACCCCTCCACCCATTAGCACTGATAGATAGCCTATTACAAATACTATCTCGCTATCTAGTGCAGATGCCCTGCTTGACTGACTAATCTTTGGTATTGCAATACCTATACCAAACACATACGCTGGCATGGGTATAGCAACTGCAAGTAGGAGCAAGTTCATAGATAGCATAAGGTATGCAGCAACAACAGATACACCTATAGAAGCAAATGTTATGAAGAGTAGCAATGAGAGGAATGCATCTGGTGCTATGAGCAGGTTTGACTTGAGTATATCTTCGCCTATAGTAGGCATCATCTGCTCTAGCCTCTTAGCCAATGGGTTGAATACCTTTATCGCTAACGCTACTATCCTATCGCTTATGCTAAGCTTTGCATGCTTTGCATCTAGCCTATACAGTGGGCTTGATCTCACTGATGATTCTTGCATATATCTCACCCTTTCTCTCATAGTACTGCTCGAATACCCTGCCTACCTGCCTAAAGTTCCTTATCCCCTTCTTCTGCAACCATCTTAGGACCATCTCCCTAGCCTTTATATCCTCTATGAGCTCATCTATGGTTCTACCAGTATCCCTGCTTATTATCTTGAGCTTCTCACTGTTCTTAAGGGTATCGCATGCAATAACATGTGTATCATTTACAGGGTCCCACTCGAATATCTTCCTGTAGTTGTTGTAATCAACTATCTCATGCACTGCTATAACCCTCCTCCTCCTTATCGGCTTCTTGCTATCTGGATCTGTTATGAACGTATTCCTTATAGTGAAGAGCAGGTCTAGGAACTTTATCTGCATTGGTGCAACGTTCATAGGCTTTGATGTGAGCCTCTGTATAGCAGACTCTATATCATCTGCATGCAGTGTGCATAACCCTCCATGCCCAGTACTTATAGCCTGGAAGAGCACATACGCCTCTTCTCCTCTAACCTCCCCAACTATTAGGAAGTCTGGCCTCATCCTCATAGATGCCTTTACAAGGTCGAAGAGCGTAACCTCACCAACCTTCTCACTCCCTACACCATAACCAAGCCTTGATATCAATGGCACCCAGTTCTGATGGTATATGTTTATCTCATGTACCTCCTCTATCGTTACTATCTTTGCTGTAGGCCTAATCATTGATATCACAGCGTTGAGTAGTGTAGTCTTCCCTGCTGCAGTTGCTCCAACTATTATAGATGAGATCTTGTGCTCCATGAGCAGCCATGTGTATGCAGCTATCTCAGGGCTCAACGTCTTGAAGTTGAGTAGATCTATGACTGTGAATGGATCCTCTCTAAACTTCCTTATAGTTAGAGAACTCCCATGTGGTGATACCTCCTTCCTGAACGTTGCAACAAGCCTATGCTTCCCTGGGAGCGTTGCATCAACTATTGGATATGCTGTTGATATATGCTTCCCTGCTATATGCACTAGCCTTATTATAGTATCATCCAGCTCCCTCTCAGTCCTGAAGATGAGGTTTGTTCTAACACTCTCATACTTCTTGTGCCATACATATACCCACTTGTTCACACCATCTATTGAGATATCCTCTATGTTGCTATCGTTCATCATCACATCTATTGGACCAAAGCCTATCATATCTCTAGTTACATAGTAGTAGACCTTGTTCCATGTCAGGTTTGGGGTTATACCCATGCTTAGAGCGTATTTGGTTATTATCTTCTTAGCATATTCAACAAAGTAGTCCCTTGGATTAACATTGCTATCGTACGGTAGTTGGAGTTCGTACTGTAGTGCACTCATTAACCTTGAGTATGCATATACCTCCTCATCCGTAAGTATGGGCTCATTTATTATGTATATAGGCATATCGAGATCGTCCCTTGCTATTGTAACACTTGCAAGGGGTTCAAGTATTGGATACTGTTCTACAATCTCCTTGAACTTTACAGGGGTTGAGGTTATAGGCCTTGTTATGGTCTCTTCAGCCTTCTTGAATAAGCCCTTTCCTTTACCCTTTACATCTTTGCTTTCTCCCTTATCGCTCTCATACCTCTCATACCCTGCACCCTCCCCCAACATCTCCTCATTAGACTCATCATGCCCATGACCGTAGAGTATATCCTCTAGGCTCATGTCCTCCTCCCTCCTAATCTCTACCTCCTTATCCTTGTCCTTGTCCTTATCATTACCATCTTTGAATAGCGAGGCCATATTGCTCTACACCACCTTGAATGTTAGATAGTAGACCCTTTCATTTGCATCTTGAACCTGTATGGCATAGAACCTACCTGGCTCAGCATCACTTGGTATTGTTATATTAGTGCTGGTACCATTGCTTATAGTACCAAGCAGTCTAGATATGCCATCTGGATATATCCAGTATATGCTGTAGTTACCAGAAGTGTCAACACTAACCTGTCGTGTACTACCTGGTGCACCAGTATAGTCATTAAGTGATGCTGTAAACGAGCCTGAAGGTATCAATACAGCCTGATATGGTATAGTTTGGGCATATGGAGTGCCATTACTCATCTCTCCTCTAAGTATAAGGAATAGGAAGTTAACATTTGAACTTTGAAAATCTGAGTTAGTCACTGGCTTGAAAGAATTAGCACCGCTTGTTGATATCTCCGTATCGCAGAATACTAATGTAGTCCATCCCTCATCTGGGTCTGTAGAGTCTTTAACGTTTGGAAGTATTATTGGTTTGTTATTGTCATACTGTGTTACGCTCTTTGCAGTGGTATCAAGTTTAGCATTGCTGCTTACAGTAAGTACTGTATTTGGAGATGCTATGAATACATCTCTTGGTGTATACGTCTTATTTCCTATAGTTAGTGAACCACTAAGTATGGTTAGCGTGCCACCAGTTGATGGATATGTAGCTGTAGTACCAGAAAGGGTTGTATCGGATGTTACCTCAAGCAATGTATTTGCAGATGCTGTGAATACTGGATTTAACGATGGATTTGGATTAGCAGAGTAGGTATCTGAGCCAATCTTAAGTGAACCACCTGTTACAGTTAGCGTTAGAGTACCTGCTGCAGGATATATAACCTGCTTGTTAGTGTTATTTAGGGTTGCATTACCGCTAACCTTCAGCTTTGTGCCTGGAGATGCTGTGAATACTGGGTTAGCATTGGCAGCAGAGTATGTTGTAGAGTCTATGAAGAGTGAGCCTGAGGTTAATGTCAACGTTCCAGAGGATCCTGATGGATATGTTATTAACTTTTCATATTGAATATCAAGTGTATCATTAAGTGTAGCATTACTACTAGCAGTAAGCAGAGTCCCTGTTGATGCCTTGAATAAACTCCCTGGCTGGAATACCTTTGAGCCTATTGCAAGAGAACCCTGCTCTATCCTTAATGTTAATGGATACGATATAGTCATGTTTATATCAGCATCACATATGTATATTGCTTTCTGACTGAAGCTTGTACCACTATCCCTTGTTAGTACAAATGCAGAGGGATGCAGTAGTCTTATATCACTACCGCTAGGATCCTTGTTCTTTACGGTTACCGTAAGGTATGCAGCCTTCTGTTCTATAAGCCTGAATGCTGGGTATCCCACACCCTCGTCTATCCTAACATCCCAACCACGTTGATCTATTGGTGAAATAGGTAAGAAGCCAGGAAATATAGCACCAAAAGAGTTGAAGTTCAATAGTATAGAACCTGTCTGCTGTGCAAGTGCTGCCTCTGCTGCTGATTGGGAATCCTTGGACTTCTCAGCCTCTCCAGCCTTCTTAGCAAATGCAACCATCTCTGGAGGATATGTTGCACTCTGCACATTACCCCTCTCACTAACAACATCTATCCTGTAGCACTTTACATCACCCTCTAATGGACACTGATCTAGTAGAGAGGTATCTATAGGATTTGTAACATCTTGATATATCGCTCCCCCATTCAGTATAAGCATATTAGAATCATCGAATATCTTCATCTCTACAGGCTTGTTACCATTTATAACATCGCTAACAACTATAGACTTTACGCTAACCGCTAGCGCACCATTGTTTACTATGGTATACTTTATCTTATTGTTATCAACAAGCTCAACATCAGTGAGTACTTTGTAGTTCTCCATCAACGCCTCATTCTTGAGGTTCTGAGCCTCCATCTCTGCCTTGCTCCTCTCCTGCTGTGCCTGTGCTATGCTAAGGAAGTAGATGAGGAGTGTAGTGCCAACTATACCAACAAGGAATACGCCTGCTATTATAGCCCCAACGCCCATCCTCCTCCTATCTCTACTATTACACCTCATATCCTTGCCCTTACTCTTATCGTTATTGATATGCATAATCATATTAGCCCATCACCTCATCCTAATGACTGGTTGTACACCTGTACGTTACCCCTCTCGGTTAGTACCCTTACTGTATATGCTCCATTACTCAATGCCTGCTCGCTCTGGAATGCTATAACACCTACCTCCCTTGCACCTATCCTGAACATATCTGTACTCATGTTTGTAACAACTCCATCCTTGCATATGCTACTACCATCGTTATCAGTAACTAGTATGCATCCATAGATGCTGTTTACTGTTAATGCTCCATTACTGTTTGAGAATATTATAGTCTTCACATTAAGGGGGACCTGCCCATTGTTGTATAGCCAGATGCTTACACACTTTGTATTATCTGAGCATGCTGATGGTGCATTAGAGTTCTCTATCGCATCGTACTTGAATGCCATGTTGAATATAACGAACCTCTCCCTTAGGTAGTTTATATAATCGGTTATAGTACTAGCATAGGTTGTTGCTGATGTCCCTACACTGCTGTTTGCAAATGCCCATAATGCTATCCCTAGGGTTACAGTTATACCAAGGATTATTGTGGTTGCTATAACAGGGCTTATACCATACCTCTGCCTTGCCCTTGTAATGCCATTCTTGTTTGACTCATAATCTTTACCATTCTTGTTAGTATCATCATTAGCAACGAGTACCTTATTCTTTGTATGCTTGGATTCGGACACATGTTCAGGTTTGGACTTTAAATGATGAGTGTTATGGTTGGGATTAATGGGGGGATGATGGTGATGATAATAATAATGATGAGTATGGACATCGTTGTGATTATCCATACTCATACAAATATCTTTATCTTTATCCATTAAAGTATATTTATTGCAAGAAGTATATTTGTTTTGCTCCTGTCCTTGCTCTGAACCGTGAGCATAGGTATGTAGAGCATTGTCAATGTTAATACATAGATGATCCATGGAGACACTACCACTGAGAATGCTATAAGCATTATCATAAGAATCACCATGAGTATTACTGAAATAATCATATATAGATTGGGATATACCTATAATATTATAGTTAATACCGTTAATATGATCAAAAAAATAAAGGGAGTTTGGGGATCTCATACACGTCGCCTTTACCATATCATGGAGCTACACTAGTAGTGTATGTTAACACATTACCGCTTCCAAGGTTCACGCGTATAGTGAATGTCTGTCCAGGTAGTAATCCAATACTAGGATTTGTAAAGCATATATTAGTCACAGTACTACCAGGTATGCGTTCATCGTCGGTGCCAGGATCACAAGCAGTAGAATCGGGATTGACTCCTATACTAGGAGTAGTATTAATCGTTGTATCACCAATCTGTATTGATGTTACAGAGTCAGCCCTTGCACCCTGATTCTCTACCCTTATTGTACCAGTAAGAGTAGTACCATTATCAGTTACCGTTGCACTCCTTATAAGAAGTCCACCGCTACCAGTCTGTGTTCCAAACAAGCCTCCAGCATATGCTGCTACTGCAACACCTATAACCACTGCTATTGCTATCAGGATTACTGTTGCTATAACAGGACTTATACCCTGCCTTGCCCTTCTTGCAATACCTCTCCTCATAATATCTGTCCTTATCCCCTTAATCTGGGTATCCCTTTGCGTCATTAGCATCAGAAACAAACATATACTAGATAAATGTTGTGGGTGTATGACACTGTACTTACAGTTATATAACAACTGTTACCTACCTCCTGTTATATATTTCAATTATATAACTGTAATTACTGAATTGTTAATACAAAAGGGTTAAATCCAGATCACTCTAAATGATGTTGATACAGATGGGTTACAGATGCAGGGGGTACTTGAGTGGTAGAAGGGATAGTTCTAATATCTACAATCATCAACACCATAATAACAATAATAGCACCAATAATAATAACAACAATAGCAACAGCAATAAATACCTGACCAAGCTTGCTCTATGCCTAGCATCATTGCTACTCCTACTCATTACTCCTACGCTGGTTAGTATTGTATATGCAAGTGATGGTTCACACTCATCATCATCATCAGCATCATCCTCACCACAGTCTGAACAGAGAACAAGGTTCACATCTAACATTCTACACTTTGCACGTACAATCACCATAAGCAGTAATAATACAGGCATGGATGCTGCAAACCCATACATGGTAGCAGGCAAGGATGGTACAATATACATAGCATGGCAGCAGCATGTAGCAAGGAACAACACAGAGATAATGCTGAGTATGAGCATAGATAATGGATTAACATTCACAAAGCCTGTCAATATAAGCAATACAGAGCATCTGGATGAGAACCCAAGGTTAGCAGTTGGTGATGATGGTACACTATACATAGCATGGCAGAGCAATGTAGATGGGAACTATGAGATCATGCTTGCTCAGTTCAAGGATGGCAGGTTAAAGACCAAACCTACTAACATGAGTAGTAATGTAGGATCATCTATAAACCCAAGGTTAGCAGTAAACAATACCAACGTATATCTAGCATGGCAGGATAATACAATTGGGAACTATGAGATAATGCTTAGGGTAAGCACTGATAATGGTAAGACGTTCAATGATGCTATAAACATAAGCAACAACACTGGCAACTCTGTAGATCCATTGCTTGTAGTTGATGGTAGCAATGTGTACATAGCATGGAGGGATGATCTATCAAGTATAAAGGAGAGGAGGAACAACATAATGCTTAGGGTAAGCAACGATCATGGTAAGACGTTCAGCGATACTGTTAACATAAGCAAGAGTAGGGGTGATGCTATCAATGCAAGTATGGTAGCAGTGAACAGCAACCTATACGTAGTATGGCAGGATAACAGTTCTGGGAACTATGAGATCATGTTTAGGGCAAGCAGCAATTCAGGCTCATCATTCTCAAATGCTGTAAACCTGAGCAACAATGCAGGAAACTCCATAGAGCCTAGCATTGTAGCATCTAATGGTAGTGTATACATAGCATGGAGGGATGATACCCTTGGCAGACATGATATAATGCTTAGGGTAAGCACTGACAATGGGAGGAAGTTCAATGATGCTATAAACATGAGTAGAGGTAGTAGTAGTGGTAGTATAGCAATGCTCCCAGTACTTGCACTAGATGAGGGGTCTAACAGGCTATACATAGTATGGCATAGCATGCAGCCAACTTCTACTACTACAGCAACAGCAGCAGTACCATCAACTACAATACTGCTAAGGTACTATGACCTTAAGGCTAACACGATAAGCGGGATCATGGGTATAAGTGCACTAGGCAATGATGGTAGCATAACCAACGACTCAAATACAATACTTAAGGCAAAGGATGGTATGGTCTTCATAGCATGGCAGAGTAGAAGCTCTATAGCAAGCAGTATAATGTTCAGGACAAACTCATGGGTGAGCATAGACTCTACAAGCAGTAGCATGCTAAGATGGGGCATAGATGAGTTGAGCGTATCTGGCAGGGTTAACGCTGACTCTACAGATAGGATACTCATAAGTTGGGGTGATGGGAGTAGTGATGAGATGGGCATTGAGAGTATTCAAGGTGGTGTATGGAATGCAAGGCATGTATATGATTCGTCAGCTGTAGGCAGTAGGACCATCACTGTTATGCTACTCGATAAGGATGGTAGGGAGAAGTCATCCTCAAGCACAACTGTGAATGTAGTAAAGCATAGAACACATATCGATACCCCAGTACTTGAATCTGGTAGTGTTAAAGCTGGTAGCAGTGTGAAGGTTACATATACAAGGCTTATCGATGCTGAGACAGGTGAAGGGGTAGCAGGCAAGGTTATAACATATGCTGGTACAGCACTTGCAAGGAGTACAACTGCTACCACTGATAGCGATGGTAATGTAAAGGGAAGGGGAGGAAAGGAGGGTAGTGTTGTTACATTGACCATAACAGATGATAGCATATCATCTGGCACAGTTTATGCTGTTTTTGCTGGGGACTATGCATACGAGCCATCATCATCTGCACCTGTTAGGGTAACCATAGAGCATGTGTATGATGATAAGAGGCAGGATAGGATGATAGAGTTCCTAGTCGAGGATTCAAATGGTGAGAGTATGTATATAACTGTAGATGGGAGTAGAGAGAGTGAGTTGAACATGCTTATGCATATACTTGCTAGTGGGACTGATATGGAGAGGAAGAATGTGTACATAGGAGGTATGCTAGAGTACTACAACAATGACCATGGGTTCAGGTTCAGTCCAGATACTGTAATGGTGCTAACAGAAGGGATGTTGAATGAAAGGGATAGAGATAGGGTAGCATCTAACTTCAAGGATATACATGATAGTTTCATATACTGGAAGAGCAAGGGTACAGTCTATGTGCAGGGCAAGGTTACTGCTGTAAAGGAGAGCATAGGCATAAGGTACCAAGGTGGTGTACACTACATCTCCATGGCATCAGATGGTGCTAGGCTACTCCAAGCATACATAGAACCAGATACAGGTAAGGTACTTCTACTCATAAACAATACAGATAGGGATAGGAAGGTTAGCATCTTCATACCAAATGGACTTGTTGCCTTTGCTGATACTTACACTGATGATGGTAATAGCGATAGAGGTGATGTACAATCAGGATCAGGTATGATTAATAACAACAATAGCAACGATGAGTTTGTATATAATCTTGCAATAACCATGAATGGTGGGAAGAGCCTTAGCATAGAAAAGGTTAACCATGGTGGTGACTACAAAGAGATAAGGCTCATGCTTCCAAGGGAGCAGTCAACGATAACACTTGAGATGACTGGTGTACATATAATACCAGAGTTCCCTCACTACACAGCTATGGTAATACTGCTGTTTGCTATCATTGTATATATGGCTATGAGCAGGAGGGCTATACTGCCTAACATACAATGGTGATGATGCCATGAGTTGGTTACGATGATAATGATGCTACCGCTGCTGTAGTGGTTGGTCCGACATGGTGTTATCGATGATCGAGTTCTACTCGGATCAAGAACTACTCAAGTATGTTGAACAGGAGATTACTACTACTAGGAATAACATAAAGGTACATACTGAGAAGGCTGAGGAGCAGAGGAGGAAGTACACAAACCTGAAGGGCAAGTATAATGAAGAACTGCTCAAGGGTGTGAATATAGAGCAGAGGAAGGTATCAGGGTTCAAGGTACTCATGAACCCAACAGTAGAGTACGAACTCTACATACATGAGAGCATAGTTGCATCACTACAGGAGAAGTTAGAGGCACTTGAGAGGACTAAGAGCATGGCCAAGTTCATGCATGCAGAGGGTGTTGAGAAGGTTGTGATGATTGTGGATGATGGGAAGCCAATAGGCTTTATGGTATATAAGAAAAGACAGCAGCAGTAGTAATGGTTATTTCATCGAGTATGTAAGTGTACTTACATACTAATCCTAATCATGTATCCTTTACTAATACTGTATATGATAACAAGGGGAACTAATGGTGTAATTATACTAACAGTGGTAGCTGTTACAATTGTTAGTATGTACATCGTGTTGCAACAGATAACTACACAGGCTACAGTAGCATCCATGATAGTTAGATACGAGGTATTAGATGCATCACTGCTGAGGATAAACGAGTCACAGGCATACTTCTCCGTTGTACTGAAGAACTCTGGTAACAAGGAGTTTGTCTACACTGAGGTAGGGTTCTATGATGATAATGGAGTATATCATAGGCTACATGAGTATGGTGTAGTGCATGGAGGAGAGAAGTTTAGCAAGGAAGGTATATTCGATGCTAGGATAACGTATGGACAAGAGTATGTGATGAAGGTAACTGCTAGGGATAACGATGGTTCAACGTACAACATCTCCAAGATGGTAAAGGCAAAGTAGTCAATGAAGGAAGGTGTAGAATAAATTATTATTTCTTACTTCGATTTAATTTAAAATATTTATATGAGAAGTACTATGTTTGATCGATAATTCTAATCTAGGATTCGTTTATCTCGTTTATATGTCTTTATGACACATGACAGGGGATTGTCAAGTTAATACATACAATTAATTGCTAAGTAGATATGGGAGATTGGGTACTATCTCCAAATGTACCTTATTCCTCTTGAATATATGAGACTCTCTTGACTAATAATATAATCTAACTTGCTATGAAGTTAATTAGAACAGCAAGCATAAATGTTATCTTGACAATCCCTTGAGAGTTAAATATAATAAGGAATATACTCCTCTCCAAACATGATACTAATTATTCTCCGATCTAGGAGATTTTTCTTATCTATCAACTCTATATGACCAAAATATTTATATAATTACCTATTTATTCTATCCTTGTATAAAACTAAACATTAAAGGGCGGCCTGGCACCGCAATGGTACATGCATATATGCCTTGCCTTGGACTGCAGAAAGACTGAATATAATGCAAGACGCTGAATACACTTCCCCTATTTTCTTTATTTGTTGGATAGTAGTAAGTTAATGGTATAAGAGATCAGATCCCAACCAACAGCATCAACACAAACCCCTATCGCAATATAAATTATGAAAGGCAACGTCTGTGTGACCCATATCTCATCGTTATGCTCTACAAACTCGCTATCTGCCTTTGCTAGATTCAACACTATCTTACCATCCCTTACCTCCTCTAGCGCAAATAGGTAGCCTTTTGGTCTAGCAACGTATCCCATCATGAACGCAAGTACCTTGTATAATGGTTCATCAAAACCTTTGAAGATATCCTTGCCCTTAAGAGTAGCAGTTACATTCCTGAGTACGTTGTGGAGTACATTGGCTAAGGTTAATATGGATGCATTTGTGAATACCACTAACGTTGGTATTCCATGTATACTGTAATGCATACCATACGATGGTACAAGTATGCTTATCACTATCAAAGGCTTGGCATCTACACCTCCTAAACAGGCCTTTGATGTATGCTATATATGCTAAAGTACAGTAAGAGATATGCTCATCATGTATGTTAGTAGCAGTTCATCTATCGTACATAGGGGAGGTGTTAATACCAATGCAAACACTCCTGTTATCAATGCTGATACCCATACCCAATAACTTATCTCCCTCTTTACTTCATCCATCATAGATACAACTACTAGCATAACTATACATATAGTGATACGTATTGCGTCTACATTCTATATAATAAATAATTCTTGTATCATGTCACAACAAAAATTGGGTTATCTATTATGAGTCCTGAGCTTCTTTACTATTAGCATAACTTCCTTCACATGATCGTTATCTTCTGGATATGAAAGGAACTCCTCCTCAAGTGCTCTAGCGACCTCATTCTCTAGCAAGATAGCAGCATCTCTGAATATCATGTGTAGATACAACTTTACCTTCTCTGGATCTATGCATACATCCTCTATACCTCTACACCCTCTCTGCCTTAGCCAAGAGTCTATAACCATGACTGTACTATTGCCTAGAACCCTTGTTAGATGCTCTCTAACCAATTTACTTACTCTAATTACAAACTCATCATGGTTCGTAGCATGCTGGTTCTGCAAATCATACCACCTCTATAAGCCTGTACGATGGATAGCCTTTGATACTGCTCTCCAACAGCATAACATACACACCGTTGTATGGTCTTACAAGCCTTAACATGGTAACACCATTCTCTTCCCACATCTTCATGTGTATATCTGCTACACTCTGCACAGCATTGAATAATGGTGAGTCCTTGTTGCTTATCATGAGGAGGATGCCATCACTAGCCTTGACCTTCTTTATACCATTAAGAACATCATCAAGGTCGTAGTGTACAGTTACAAGTGATGTATCGCATGTAAGTACTGCACAACGATGCTTGCTTACTGCATTCATGTAGAGGTTGCATGTCTGACTCACGTTGAATTTTGCATCATTTGTTAACTTACATACGTTTATAGATTCATCATACTCATCATTCTTAGTGAATACTGTATATAGGTTGAGCTCTTCAGCCTTGCAGAATGGCTTCACATACTTCATTATGCTCTTCAATGGCACATACGGTGCTGGCGTTGTGAACGTAGGTATTCCACTCCTAAGTGAGTTGAGAACAAGGGAGGAGAGTACATGTGTGATGTATACCTTACTTACACTCTGATCCCTCTCTAGCAGGATTATGCTGCCCTTCCTTAATCCTCCATATAATGCCTCATCCAGATCCTTGCTGCCTGTTGAGATAAACCCTTCACCAGCATCTATACGCTCAAAGTACCTTGGATGCTCTGGATAACTATAGTATATACCTACTGGTAACGGTATGAACCTTGAACCCTTCAAGGTGTAAGGCACTATGCTATGCTTAACCTCAACGCCTCTCATCTTATCGAACCTCATCTTCCTCATCCTGAACCCATCCCTATACTCCATATCAAGCGTGATTACACCATCAACCAAGTATGATACTGTATTCTCCTCAGGCTCCTCACTTATGAATATAAGCAATCCATTATTTGCATCTGCCATGTATACCATGCTCTTCTCCGCCTTGAGCCTCTCATTCTTGTCAGCCTCCTTTGCTATTGCATCCCAACTATCAAGGATTATAACGCTATTCCCATGCATCAATATGAAGTCTAGCACTCTCTCAAGTACGCCTTTAGCAGATCCAAGCCTTGCATCAACAACAGGGATACTGCCATCATCATTACCGTTAGCGTTGTAATCTTTGCTATTAACTATATACTCATCCTTGAGAAGGTCAGCAATCCATGGGAACTGCTCCTTTATCTTCTTGAGTGATACCCTAGTTGAGATATAGTATCCTGCTCTATTACTTGCTTTGAGTAGTTCCAATGCTAGAGTTGTCTTCCCTGCCCCAGGCGGGCCTCTTATAAGTAGGGATGTTGGCTTCGTTCTTAGGAATCTATCAAGTAGGCTCTCAGTTATACATGCGTGCTCTAACCCCTCTCTTACAGCGCCATTTCTTACAATACTGCTCTCCATACCAAGATCATCACTAGAATAGTAATTTAGTATTAGGCTGTAAAACAGATAACATACAGGTTTAATGCTTGGCTATAGCTTCATTCTCATCTCCAACATGAAGGTAAAGATTATTTATAATCTAGATAGCAATATCTAAAAGATGGTGTATGGAGGAGGGGAGAAGAGGTTATGGGTGCGTCGTCTAGTTGGTTAGGATACCTGCCTTACACGCAGGTGGTCGGCGGTTCGAGTCCGCCCGCACCCACTCCTGTTTGGGTTCAAGATTTCTCGCTCTGCTGTTTATACAAGAATATAAGGGTAGAGGGTTCTGAACCAAAAAAGGTTTGGAGATCCTAGCCCTACTACAGCACTATTCATTACAATAGCAACTGCTAATAATATGATATGGTAACAGTCAAGGCTTCTTCATTTACTTCTCTAGCGATAAGATCTTCATCATTCTCTCTATAAATGCACCAGTTATTATAGAGTATACTATACCAAATTGTATGTGCAGACCAATAGAATAGTAGATCACCCTAGCAAATGACAGGTTAAGGTCAGTTAGAATCCTGCCAGATCTATCATATGCAACACCATTGTAACCCTCCAGTGTAGGCATGACAATCAAGTAGGATACCGGCAGGAAGAAGAGTAACCATACAAGCACACCAACTATAATACCATATATCATGGCTGTGTTAAAGTTAGATAATGCCCTGAATAACCTCTCAACGGTTACTACAGGGATTGATGCAACAAGGCCTATCAGTACTCCAGTAACAATATGCATTACCATACCCATGCCTAGTGCATTTGATCCATCAAAGCCTAGAGAGTAACCTATTATGAGGTAGAAGAGACCATGGGGATAGTTCATTAGTGCTTCTCCAGCAAATATCAAGCCTGATACTACAAGGGTTGCGTTCAACCCTGCTAGAAGCCCAACTGCTAGTATCTTCACCTTATCTCTAGCCTGAATGCGTATATCTTGCATAAAGTATATGTGCCAATCATGTATTTTACCTTTATGCTTCTATCTATTAGAATATAATCATTTATAGATTATAACCATGTATTATCTATATCATTATTCGTGAGGGCTAGCAGATTCTTTATATCAGGGTTTATTAGTGGAATAGCATATAAGTTGGGAGCAGGAAGTAAAGATATGGCAGAGGATGGTGAGAGGAGCGCTATATACAAGATAAGATGGGAGATACTTGTTATGGCTATATCGCTGATCCTTATAGTAGTAGTGGTTTATGCTATACCCAACGACTTTAGCCTGAAGATGCTGGAGCAGAGGGAGAAGCAGAGGGCATTGGAACAGGCATCACGAGGGCAACAGAGTAATGGCACTAGCAGTAGTATAGGAGGCTCTTCTATCCCATAATAATTTATACTATCTATAATAGTAAAAATACAATAATAGTAAGAATAAAAATCTAGTTGTGGAATGTATACTCCCTGAAACCTTCTCCTCTCTTCCCTATACTTACAAGCACGAACTCCTTGCTCTTACTAACTATTCTCTCCTCAACGCTTCTAAGCCCTCTATGTAACTGCTCGTACTCCTCCATGCTTATCCTCCTCCTCTCCCCTATCTCCCTTTCAAGGTCCATCCTGCTCACTACCTCCTTATACCTATCCTGTATAACCCCAGAGAATGCCATCGCACTACACCCAGAGCCGTATGATGCAAATCCTACCCTCAATCCTGCTAGATCCTTACCCTTCCTGTACTCATACTCTATCTCGCTCCTGAAACCCATGTAGAGTGAGCCAGTGTATAGATTCCCAATTATCTCTGATGCCTTGAGCGAACTAGCAAGTTTGCTCTCAAAGACCTGCTTGTACTCCTCAGTCTCCATGAACCTCCTCCTGAACTCCTCATCCTTCTTCATGAACTCCTTATCTGAGAGTATAGCCTCTATAGTACCCATACCCTCTGGAGGCTTTGGCTCCTCCATACCAATCTTCGCTAGTATCTGCTTCCATTTTGGCAGGTTCCTCCACTCATGCCTGAGCAGGAATGCCAGAGCATTCTTGCCCATCTTTGAGTATGGTAGATGCATCGCTAGAAGGTCTATATGGTCTATTATTGATTCATCTTGCCTCAACTTTATTAGCCCAGTCTCTATGGCCTTCTGTTTGTACATGAGCATCGCCTTCTTCACATATATGAGGTATGCTAGGTTTGAGTAATGCCCATTCACTATTGGTGTTGATCTTGCAAATGGTCTATAGAAGTCATGCTCATTGCTTATAACAGTGGAGGTTACCTTCTGATCGAATGCAAGTAACCTAGGTTCTTCCTTTATAAGCATTGCAACTGCTCCAGCACCTTGGGTATACTCACCAGAGGAGCCTATATCGTACTTTGCCACATCACTAACTACAACTATTGCATACTTGCCATTATGCTCATCACACCTTATCCAGTTCGTGTTATCGTACAGGGCATAGGAGCCAGAGACACATGCAAACTTGCACTCTATACCCCCACAGTGCTCAAACGAGCCCTGTCCATATATCTGCTCAAGCATCCCTATAACATAGGAGTTCATTGCCTTGGACTCATCTAGCCCAGACTCAGTAGCAACGTATAACCTTCCTATATCACTTGGCTTGAGATCGTTCTTCTGCATAAGCCTCAAGCATGCATTTGCTGCCATGCATGCTGGATCTTGATCAGCATCTACTATTGCCATCTTCTTTATGCCTATACCAAACTCCAGCTTGCTAGGATCTATCTTCCTAGCCTCAGCAAAATCCTTAAAGTCTATGTAGAGAGGGGGTACGTATATGGCTATATCATCTATGCCTACAGGCTTCATTGGTATTAGCAGAAGCATCCTTCCTTATATATTCTATGGATAATAATGCTACACTAAACGATAAGGTTATGTCGTTCCTCTTGCTAGATATAGTGATGAGGATCATCAAAGCAGATCCATGGTGGAGGAGCATGAGTATAGATGAGGTTAATGAGTTCCTAAGCAGACCATTGCTACTACGCCTTGCAGTTATGGATAGAGACCTTTACCCTATAGTGCATCCTCTCTGGTTCATATATAAAGATGGGATATTCTACCTTGAGGTTCATAGGACAAGCAAGAAGGCTAGACTACTGAGAGGCGATGGTAGGGTTTACTTCCTTGTCGATGAGGTTGTTGATGGTAGGCCTAGAGGGGTTAGGGGTAAGGGCAATGCCTTGATTCTAGATGATGCTGAACTTGCAAGGAAGATCATGGTAGAGCAGGTTATCAAATACCTAGGCTCAGCAGATAAGCAGTTGAGTAAGAGACTCATAGACTCTAGCAAGGATAACGTTGTGGTCAAGGTTGAACCATTGGCATTTGCTACTTGGATAGCATGATAGCTAAACAGTAGTAGTGGTGATGCGGGCCCGGCGGGCTTCGATCCCGCGACCCTCGGATATCTTCCCTCTTTCCTTCATCTATTCTTCATCCATACCATTCACTTGCCCAGCAGGTTAAAAGTCTCACCTTGCATCCGATGCTCTACCTAGCTGAGCTACGGGCCCTCTCGATAGCAATCAACCTGCTAGGCCAGATTTTAATCTTATCTGCATGGACTGAAAAATTTTAAAGGGGCATGAGTAAGAGTTATGATAGGGTGATAGGCAAACAGCTATAGGTAGGCGCCCTGGTAGTATAGAGGCTTGAAGCCGTAAAACCTGGTCTAGTATGTGGGTCTGTCACACCCGCGGCCCGGGTTCAAATCCCGGCCAGGGCGCTATCATTTGCTTATATATGCCCAGCGTTAACAACGGTAGCACTCTTAACTAGAGATTAACTTGACGTAGCATCTTTATTTACCTAGATAAATTCATAATAGCAGAAGCAGAGGCTTTTATTAATATTATATAGATATCAACTCCTTACCAACTGAGATATATCAAGTATGAGTACTGCTGAGCCATCTGAAGCTATTGTAGCATCAACGAACCTTCCATTCAGTCCTACAACCCGTTTAACCACCACCTCCTTCATATACTCGAATGAATCAACCACAAATCCTATACTCTTTCCCTTGCTGTTAACTATAACTATACTACTACTATCATTACTGCTATTACCATTCTTAGCATTACCATCATAGCCATAACTATAACCATTAATACCTAGCATGTAATCCATCTCTACAATGGGTATTATCTTATCACCCTTATCATTACTACCATAATCCTTACCACTCATCCTTATTACCTTCTTACCATGTATATGCATGATCTCACTATTCTTAACCTTCATTGTTGTTACAACATTAGATGATGGTATTATGTACCTCTCTCCACGTACATATACCATGAGTCCAGATATTATGGATACGTTCATTGGTATGTAAAGTGTTATCCTAGTGCCTATATCCCTCCTACTCTCTATCTTGACATAACCTCCAAACCTGCTCACTTGCTTGAATACAACATCCATACCAACACCTCTACCAGAGATGTCTGTAACCTCTCTAGCAGTAGATAGCCCTGGAGTGCCTATAAGCCTCAGCGCATCATCATCACCCATCCTCTCTGCTTCATCACTGCTTATAAGACCCTTCTCTACAGCCTTCTTCTTTAGTGCATCAACATCTATGCCTTTACCATCATCCTCAACCGTTATGCTTATCCTATCCTCTACCTTGCTTGCTGCTATACGTAGAAGCCCTGTAGGCTCCTTACCTTTGCTTATCCTCTCTTCTCTATCCTCTATCCCATGATCTATAGCATTCCTTATCATATGCACCAATGGATCTGTTATGGCTTGGAGTATGCTCCTATCAACCTCTATCTCAGACCCTTCAATCTCAAGTCTAACCTCCTTACCAAGTTTGGATGCTGTATCCCTAACTAGCCTTGGAAACCTACTGAATACAGTACTCAATGGGACTAACCTTAACTTCATAACACTATACTGGAGGTCTGAGATGAGTCTATCAAGATGTGTAAGTTGAGCATCTACCATAGCATTATTACTTGTAACCATTCCCCTTAACCTTGATTTTGCTATCACCAACTCCCCTACAAGGTCAACAAGCCTATCTAGATCATCAAGCTTAACTGTTATAGTTGTAGGTAGTTTATCATTATCATTAGTAACTTCATTATTCTTATTATTTGCACTACCATTACCATCATCACCATTGTTATTTCCTACAACACCAGTCTTATTCTCATTAGCCATAATTGATGATAGACTACTTATATATGGTGAGATATCTATCAATGCATGCTCATCATTAACAAGCCTGCTTAGAATATCAAAGCACTGAAATAATGTATCTGCTATGCTCTTCTCAAACACCATTCTCCCATTCCTTAGTGCATCTAGCACATTCTCTATTGTCTTGCATAGAATCCTTATATTCTCATAGCCCATTGTACCTGCCATACCTTTTAGAGTATGTACTGACCTGAATATGCTGTCTATATGCTCCCTAGCATTATCCTGCTCATAGGCTAGGAGTTCATTATTCATGTTCTGTATATGCTCATTTGCCTCTATTACGAATAACTCTCTATACTCCTTGTTGCTGCTAATATCGCTCATTACACTCACCTCCTAACTGCTCTTATTATTGCATCTGCAATACTACCTGCTGGAAGGATAAGATCTACAGCATTCACCATGCATGCTGTTCTTGCCATACCAAATACAACAGATGTACTTTCATCCTGCGCTATTGTAAACCCTCCATTCATCTTTATAACCTTCATACCAAACGCACCATCAAAGCCCATGCCAGAGAGAAGCACTCCTATAACATTTGGCCCATACATATTTGCTGCAGTTACCATGGTTACGTTTGCTGATGGTCTCACATGAGCATACTTTGGCCCTTGCTCTAGCCTAACATGGTTGTTATCAACTATAAGATGATAATCTGCTGGAGCAACTAGCACAATGCCATTTACTATTCTATCCCTATCTTCTGCTCTCTTAACCTTTATGTTTGCTCTGCTAGATAACATGGAGACATATGTATCGGTGAATCCTTTTGGCATATGTTGTACTACAATTATACAAGAATTTATGTCTGGAGGTATTGATGTAAGTATATCTGCAACTATCCTTGGTGCACCAGTAGATGCCCCTATGATAACTATCTTTCCATCATAATGAACATATCTATTGTTATTGCTGTTACTTCTTGCCTTTCTACAACTCGATCTTATCATTGAATTCATCATGTATGCTATCCTTATCTTCTGTGCTATCATGTTATTCAATTCATTTATAGGCTTGTTATTCATACTAACAAAATCAATTGCTCCTATGTTAGATATCTTTGCTATCCATGATTCATCATAGTTTGTTGTTACTATAATAGGCACGAACCTCTTACTCAATACCTGCTCAATAAATGATATACCATCCATATCTGGCATCTCAAGATCTAGCAGTATTACATCAACATAATTGCTATTGTAAATGAAACTTAATGCATTCCTTGCATTAGTGAACTTGCCTATTACATTAAAGTTGTTACTTTTAGCAATATCCTCTAGTATAGATAAGAAGTAGGGAGAGTCATTGATTATTGCAATGTTGATCATCTTATTGTTACTACTGCTATTATTGTTGTCAGTAGTTGACACTGCTAATTCACCAATTAGTTCCTTACTTACTTATCTTGTGTTCAATACCCTCTCTATCACGGTACCAACCATTGCACGATCGAATGGCTTAACTATATAGTCCTTTGCTCCATTCCTTATTGCTTCTTGCACTATGTAGCGTTGCTCAACCGCTGTAACCATTATTATCTTTGCCATAGGATTTATCTTTATTATCTGCTTCAATGCTTGCACACCATCCATCTTTGGCATGTTAACATCCATAGTTACTAGATCTGGTTTGAACTTCTTATACTGCTCTATAGCCATGAGTCCATCTGATGCCTCTATTATGTTTGTATATCCAAGGTTCTTCAGTATATCCTTAAGCACTAGCCTCATAAATGCGGCATCATCAACAACAAGTATCTTAATGAGGTTTTTTGGTACCATGCTAGCCTACACCTCCCTTCATATCAAAGAGCTTATCAATATCAAGATAGACAACCAGCTTATCCTGCATCTTTATTATCCCCTTTATGTAAGACACATTATCAAGTATAGATGCATCTAACTCTATGTTATCACTTGCTACCTTTGCTACTTGCTCAACATCATCAACCATAAGACCTAGCATTGTACCATTAACATCAGCAATTAGTATCCTCTTTGGCTCTACACTACTGTTATAGCCTAGAATATTCTTTATATCAACAACAGAGATTATCTTGCCTCTGAGGTTCATTATGCCAGATATTATCCTTGCATCTGGTATCCTTGTTACTTTCTCCATAGCCCTTATCTCATATATCTTATCTACATCAACTGCATAGTACTCAGCGCTCCCATCACTCATCTCTAGTTTAAATAAAAGTAGGTTAAGTATGTTGCTACTCATCATATAACTCACCTCTCTACTCTCTTATCGTTATCTTTTGTTATAGCATCTATACCGTTACTCCCATTACCGTTTCTTGCATTATTATATGCTTTGATCTCTATTATCTTACCTTTCTTGCTACTCTTACCTTCATTGCTACCATCTATCCCAATCATCCCTTCTTGCTCCTTACCATCATATTCATAACTCTGCATAACATTTCCACGCTTACCATCATCCTTCTTCTTATCCATATCCAACTTGAATCTTGCTATTGATCTTTTGAGATCCTCATTCAACCTTATAAGTTCCTGTATCTTCTCTGTTATAATATGCAATGCTGCACTCTGTTCCTCAACTGCAGCAGTTACCTCCTCCGTTGCTGATGCATTCTCTTCAGATACAGCAGCTATCTCGGATATACTCTTGTTTATATCATCTATAGAGTTTATCTGTTCTTGGAGCTGTGAACTGACCCCGTTTATCAGCCTTACCATCTCCTGAACCTTTGAGGCTATATTCTCTAAACCTCTTATGCATTGCTCTATGACCGCTTTGCCCTCACCAACCTCCTTTGCATTAGCATCTATTATATGAGCAGTGCTCTTGGCATCATTCTGTATCTCCTCTATTATTTTTGCGATCTCTTCACTTGCCTTTGAAGAGTTAATTGCTAATGCTCTAACCTCTTCAGCAACAACAGCAAATCCTCTCCCTGCTTCTCCTGCCCTTGCTGCTTCTATAGCAGCATTGAGTGCAAGCATATTTGTCTGCTCTGCAATCTTCTGTATAACATCTAGCACTGTTGTTATCTTCGCTGTCTTCTCAAGCAAAATATTCATCTTGCTAGATGACTCATTGCTTACATTCATCATACTCTCTAGACTCCTACTCGCCTGCTCTGCAAAGTTCGTGCTTTTTCTTACAGTATCTGCAACCTCGTTGGAGAATTCTACAAGTGTATTCATCTTCTTGTTTGTATCGTTTATGCTTATTGTTATATTCTCAACATTCTTGCTTATCTCATTTATTCTTGTTGCCTGCTCTTGTGAGCCCCTTGATACTTGCTGTATACCTGTAGAGATCTGCTGCATAGATGAGTTTATCTGCTCAACAGATATTCCTAACTCATTAACATTCCTAGCAACGCTATCAGCACTAATCTTAACATTGCCTATGAGTTCTCTGAACGAGGCTATAGTGCTATTAAGGGATGATGCTAAACTACCAATCTCATCTTTGTTCTTGACCTCATCTATGCTTATATCTAGGTTGCCAGAGCCTAACATGCCTATCCTGTTGCTTATCATTATCAATGGTCTTGCTATAGACCTGCTCATGAAGAGGGAGAATGCACCTACACCCCCTCCTATAGCGCCAGTGATAAACCATGTATTCTGCTCCATTGCATATATTGGGGCAAGTGCTTCAGCCTCATCTATCTCAGCAAGAAGCACTAGCCCAAGGTCATTCATACAGTATGAGCTCCCAAATATTGGAATACCTCTATAATCTGGATATACTTGAGCCTCTATACTCTTACCATTGGTGAAGCATTCCCTAACAGGAAGGGTATCTACAACCTGCTTGAACTCTGCTCCCTCAATGAACCTTGATGGTGTAACCATCAACTTTGCCTCATTAACAAGGTAGGTCTCTCCAGTCTCTCCTAGGTTTTCTCTATTAAGTAATGCCTTGACGAATACTCCCCCTCTGGTCTCGAATATAACAGTACCTATAACCTTACCATCCTGTATAATTGGTGCGCCTATAAGCAGTACCCTGCCTTGATCATCCTTGCTTATCCTTCCTATATTCTTGCCATTGATAACATCGTCAAATATCTCATGCTCTCTTATACTGCTCCCTTCCTTGCTCCTATCACTACTTGCTATAACTTTACCAGCATCATCTGTGATGTATATTACCTTAGGATTTGCTCCTATAGCATTCAATTCTTGCCATAGGTATCCTATATTACTCCTAATAATTTGCTCATCCTTCATATTTGATACTATATTTGATGCAAGTATTGATGCCTGTTTCATCCTTGTATCTATAACACTTTTGACTATGTTGGCTCTATCCTCTGCTAGGCTAGTGTACTTTGTACCTATCTCATGCAGTAGGCTATCCCTTATACCTTCTAACAAGAGCATAGATACAGCAACCAACGGTATTACTGCCATTGATACGAACATTACAGCGAACTTACGCTGTATATTCCACTTCACATTCATGCATCTAATAGACTTGGGGGTTAAGATAAGGTATTGTTTGTATTGTATTTTACTGCACATTCTTAATAAATTATTGTTATAAACTATAAACATGCAAGTAGGTAAAGCTGTTGGCTTTACACCTAGCAGGGATAATGGCAGTAGTAAAGGTAAAGGTAAGGAGGCTACGCTTGAGGAGATAGCAGATCTAGCATACAGGTTAACAGATAACACCATTAAGGCCATAGAGGAGATAGAGAAGATAAACGAGGAGATACACCTACTAGCTGTTAACGCACTCATAGAAGCAGCAAGGGCAGGTGAGGCAGGGAAGACGTTCAGTGTTGTTGCAAGTTACATGAGTGAGTTGAATAAGAAGGTTGAGAGTATAACTAGGAGAATAAAGGATGAGATGAATATGCAGGAGTTAAGCAATGTAATAAGGGAACAGTCTATCATAGTTAAAGGTAATAGATTGGCAGATATTGCATTAACAAACATAGATATGGTTGATAGGAGCCTGTATGAGAGGGCTAGTGATGTTACATGGTGGGCTCATGATTCATATGTTATTGAAGTGTTGAAGAATAAGAATAGGGATAGTATAAGAAACGTTGAGAAGAGATTATCAATAATACTTGATGCCTACACAGTGTATCATGATATAGTTGTATGCGATATAGATGGCAATATAGTTGCAAGTGGTAGGAATCCTACTCTGAAGGGGAAGAACTGTAAGGATACTGAGTGGTTCAAGACAGCATTCAAGAGCAGGTTTGGGTTTGAGTACCCTAATTACTCTCCATTGGCAGATAACAGGCTAGTGTTTATATTCTCAAGTGTTATAAGGGATGATTCTGGTAGTACTATAGGGGTGTTAGCAAACATATTCAAATGGAAGGAGTTTGCTCAGAGGATAGTTGAGAATATACCACTATCGGATAAGGAGAAGAGGTATACAAGGGCATGTATAACGAACAATGAAGGGCTAATATTTGCAGACTCTGCTGGAAAGATATTCGATACCATAGAGTTCAATGGAAGAGATGAACTATTCAATAATGCTAGAGAGTTCATTGTAGGAGAGGTTAAAGGGAAGAGATGCATAGTTGCACATGCACTATCGCAAGGTTATGAGAACTACTCCTCTGGCTTACATTCATTGCTCATACAAGAACTAATATAAATAATATAATATTATCTGCTTTAATATTATATTATTATTATGCTTTCTTTCTGAGCTTCTTGCTTACATACCATGTCATTATACCTCCTACTGCTGGTAACATTAAAAGATACTCAGCATCAATAGGAAGTTCATTGATTATGTTAGTGATCTCTATAGTTGTGGCATTTGCATCATCACTGGTATTACCATAAGCAATGTTTCCATCGCTCTTGTTATAATTGTCCTCATCCATTCTATTATTATTATTGCTATCTATGCTGTTGATCTTTATGCTTGCACTCTCCTCAATACCATAGCCAGAAACCTTTACAGTTACAGTTATAACCCCTTCCTTATATGCTATGAACCTTGCCATTGCATTACCTTGTTCATTGGTACTGTTATCATACATGTTTGTTAGTATAGCAAGATCACTACTCCAACTAACTTGCATATTGCTTAACTTCACTCCTGCATAAGATGCATCAAGCGTCACATCGAACTGATCCATAGGCTTAACACTCTCTGGAGCAGAGAGTTTCAGAGTAGGAGGATTGTTGCTTATAATCTTCACATCCCTCTTTATTATACCAAACCCATCTACCATAGCTGTTATCTCTGCCGAACCATAATTGCTAGGATTACTTGCTTCAACAGTGAATAATGTAAAGTACTTGCCTTTTGGAATAACAAGCATATCTGGTACATCTAATCCTGATGAGAATATCAATGCTCTAACATCACTTCTTGCATGAACAGGGTAACCATCAGAATCAACCAACTCAAGCGATGCAAATGCCTTTGATTTTGATAGTATGGGATCAAGCATATTTATGCTAACATTAATGCTATCTATGCTAGTTATGCTTATACTTCCAGTGCTAGCATACCTTATAACAGAGCCTATAGCCTCCACATACAGTGTAGCATCTCCTTCCTTAACAGTTCTTAACTGAACCATAGCATTTGCACTACCTCTAGCAATAGCGTTGCTCTTGATAACCTCTATCTTATCATCACCCCCTCCTATCCTTAAACTCATATCATCTGGGGCATATGATGAGTAACCATTGGAGTCCTTGAAGTATATTATGAAGGGTATATCCATCCCTTTAGATACCCTGCTTATCAATGGCTCACCTACAATGGTTACATCCTTATGACCCTGTAGGTTCAAACTGAAAGATGTATCATCCACATAATCCGAGATGGTATATATCCTCGTCTCTGATGCGTTATAACCTACCTTAGCATTTATGAGTGCTGCTGACTTACCCCTTGCTATTGTAACCCTTGTATCCTCTACAGCAAGTCTGTTATCTGATACTATATCTATAGGTGTATCCAAAGGTACTATTAACGGTCTTATGCTCTTACCCACGCTTTCACTACCCTTCTCACTAGCAGCATCAACCATTAACTGTACCGCTCCTATAACCTTACTCCTCCCATCAACAATTATAGGCATGTTATCTGGGAAGAACCTTGGTATTACCCTAATCTCCTTACTCTCGCTTATATACTGACTACCATCAACATATACTGGTTCTACCAACTTAACCATAGCTTTATTGCTGGTAAGGTTATTGCTGCTAGCGATTATACCAACACATGCTGTACTCTTATCCTTGCTCTGTAGAATCTCATCACAACTCTTATCTGTGTTAACGTAAAGAGAGATGACAGTTGTACTCTCACCCTTCCTTATAGTACCAGTACCTCCAATAAGCAACATGCTATCTGGCTTTACCTCAACTCGCATATCCTCTTCAGCATATATAGCATTCCCATTAGGATCCTGAAGTTGTACAAAGGCATACACCTCATGCCCCCTTACTGCTGGAACCATATCCATAACGTATAACCTTAGCACTTGCTTATCCGGCATCTCAACCTTTATCATACCTTCAGCATACATGTTACCATGTTTAGCAGTGATTGTTATGTATGGATTTGAGAGCGGTATTGTATCCTTTATGCTGAATGGTACATAAGCATAGTTTGTACCCTGTTTTATTATAACATTATTCACTTGTAAGAGATCTATGTTAGATGAGTTCAACTCTATCAAGTAGTCATTATCTGCATACACTGGCTCATCCTTTGTATTTAGCAACTGTACAGCAATATAGCCTTCCCTAGGACCTATGTATGAGAGATTCGAGGGCTTTATGTTTAATGCTAATTTACTTGGTTTACTCAATGACTCATACACCTTGACATTTATTGTCTCTAGCATTGTGCCTAACCCTTTAGCAACTACAGTTATCTTTGTCTCTATACTCTTCAATGGTCTGATCTTTACAGCGTATGCATTCCCTATCTTCTCAATGCTATCACTTATGCTTATAGCACCATCATCCAAGACGCTTATGCTTATTATCTCTGGCAGAAACTGTACAGGATTGCTCCTGTTATCTTGCATCTGGATGATGAGGTAGGCATCTTCACCTCTAACCAGCTTATCTGGAAGGGTAGATAACTTTAGCCTAAATGTTGTTCTCTTATCCTTAACATCATTATTGATACTCCCATCTTTCTTATCATTGCTAGTCTGAGCACTAGCCAACAATGTCTGTGATGCTATCATCATTGCTATGATCAATATCAGCACTAATGCTACTACAACTCTACTACCATCCCTATGCATAGATCTAGATCATATCATCTATAATTAAGCATCTGTATGTAAGTGCTCTATATTATCTGTATGTATTAAATTGATGTGACAGACTAAACGATAATTCCTTGTCCAAATCAATCTAGCGTATGAGTATCACAGCGGAAGGGGATGTAGATGATACAAAGAAGCGAGGTGATAACAGGCTAGATATTATCTCAAATATTCTAAAATTCACCATACTTAACAGGTGTGTTAATGCAATAGATACAATGTTGAACGATAAGAGTAGTATAGATTCTATAAGCATAGAGCATATAACCCTGGATGATATATATGAGAGGTTTGATCCAGAACATGTTGTATTTGCTGTCTACATCAAGGGTATAGGAGATATAATGCTCACGCTCTTACTTGTTATAGAGGTTGAGGATGGGAAGAAATTGGCATCAATACTGATAAGTAATGCTATAGATGGTGCTAATGTAGATGAACTTACAATATCAGCTATAGCAGAATTTGGTAACATACTCCTAGCAGGAGCATTCACTAATGCTCTTACACACTTTACTGGCTTCAATATAAACTGTACAGCACCAGGGTATGCAAAGGATAGCCTAGCAAGCATACTTGAGTATATAGTTGCTGATAGTGACTCTACAGAGTTCATATATGCTGATGGCAAGTTATCTTTTGTGGTTAACAAAGACCTTATACTACATATATCAGTGCTCATACCAATCAATGATGCAAAGAGGCTAGTCGATGTAATGTTAATTGAGTGATAGCGATGGGTCTTACAGGTACTGTTAGTAGTAATAGGAGCAATGCCACAATACATGTAAAGATAGGTGAGTTAGCAGTAAGTAAAGATCTTCCATTAACAACTATAGTAGGATCATGCATAGCATGTTGCATATACGATGATAAGAGCAAGATAGCAGGGATGGCTCATATAATGCTTCCAACCAAGAAGAGAAAGGATAACAGTGATAACAATAATACCCGTGATGATACAAAGGCAAAGTATGCAGATACTGGGATAAAGAACCTTATAGATGAATTGATAAAACAAGGAGCAAATATCAACAATCTTAAGGCAAAGATAGTTGGAGGGGCTAGAGTATTTACACATGAGAGTGATGAGGATATATTCAACATAGGGGAGAGGAATGCTGAGAAGGTTAAGGAAGTGCTAAAGTCATACAGGATAAGTATAGTTGCTGAAGATATAGGAGGAAGGGGAGGAAGGAATGTAACATTCGATCCTTCAACTCTAACTGTTAGAGTAAAGAGTAATGGATATGAGAAGGTACTATAGGCTATGAGGTTATGATGTATGCTGGTGATAGATGAGCACTATTATAATAGATTAAGGGATATAATCAGGGTTAGAGTTGGTATAGATATCTCATGCTATAGCAAGAGCTTCATAGCAAGGAGGATTGAGTTCAGAATGAATATTTACAATATCAAGGATTACAATGATTACCTTAGACTCCTTGAATGTAGTGATGAGGTTAAGGCATTTGTAGCAGATCTAAGCATAAATGTTACAGAATTCTTCAGGGATCCAGATGTATTTGATAGGTTTAAAGAATTGCTCAAAGGTTATAGGAGTGCAAGGATATGGAGTATAGGTTGTGCTAGTGGAGAGGAGCCATACACTATAGCAATCATAGCAAAGGATAATGGTGTTAGATGTAGCATACTTGCCAGTGATATAAACAAGAATGCTATAGAGTATGCAAAGAAGGGGCTATACCCATCCAAATCTATAAGGAATGTTCCTAAGGATATTCTAGCAAAGTACTTCACCTTAACAGATGATGGGTATGCAGTAAGGAATGATGTGAAGGATATGGTGACATTTGAGGTTAGGGATATTACAAAAAGCATCTATACAGGACAATTTGATTTCATCTTCTGTAGGAATATGCTGATATATATGGATCATGTAAGTAAGGAGAGGATAATAAATAATATATGCAATGCAATGAAGCCTCATAGCTACCTCATACTTGGCAAGTCGGAGTATGTACATAACTGTAGCATGCTATCATGCATAGATACTAAAGCAAAGATATACATAAAGGTCTAAAAGTAGATAGATAGTATTTTTATTTATACTCATTAACTGAATATACTTGTTGGGTCTATACTCATAACCAACTCCATCAGCTTTGACATGAATATATCAGTTGTATACATAGTTACTGATCCTAGCATAATGTATATGCCAAGGTTGAACCACACTGTCTTAAAGTACCCTCCCCTTGCTATCTTTCCTGCCAATGCATTTATTATAGAGATGACCACAACTATCACTGGTAGAAGTGTCTGTAGCAATGCTGGATCAACAACTGTCAATGGCATTATCATCTGCACCTCCTTGCTACTGAACAACCTTGAGAATATCTGGGTTAGTGTAGCCATGAGACTTAATGTTGCTAGCGAGAGTACATGGAGGATGAGTAGTGTCATATCAAATACCTTTGATATCTGAAGCCTCTTATTGTAGAGTTCGTTTAGTGTAGTAACAAGATTTGCTATAGTTAATCCTACTGTACCCATATTTGCACCCTTCTGCAATCCCTTAACTATTATTATGTTGGTATCTGTTATGAGCCTGTTTGCTGTCTCGCTTGATAACTGCTCAAATGCATCATCTGCATTAACCTTGTTCTCAACTCTGTTAAGCAATGCTCTAAGATAAGGGTTCAATGGACCAAAATCACTCTTCAGTGCTGTTCTAAGTGTGTTTCGTAATGAGCCTATAGTTGAGTATATCTCCCCAAAATACCTTACAAAGGCTGGGTACCAGTAGTTTAGAGTGTATACCTTGCCTTCTATCTTCCTTGTGTAATATCCTAAAGCAATCAATGGTAGAGATGCAACTGCCATAGCAAGTAACTTACTAGCAAGGATATCTGTTATGAAGAGGAGTAATGCTATACCTACACTGCTTGCTATACATGGATAAGCAAATAACCTGTACCTACTTGCTATGCTTCCATTCTCATTTACTATCTCATCCCTAGGGAAGCCCTTATACATGAGGAATACAAATGCACCAAGCCCTGCTGGAGATGCAAATATACTTATGATGATCATGTTATTATCTGCAGAGCCTGAGAATATACCCATTATTATAGAGGCTGCTATCATGAATATAGCAGTTGACATCATGGTTGAGTATAGACCAGTCATCAACTTTATGCTCTCTAACTGCTTCTCATAGTATGTCTTGTATGCTTGTATTGTAACATCCAACTCCTGCTTCAAGAACTGCGCTAGATTCTCCCCTAACCTTATCATCTGTGCCAACTTCATAAGCATCTGGTTGAATGCTAAATCGTTGTTAAGGAACCTTGATGCTACCAACTCAGTTGCATGTGCAAGATTATACCTCCATGATATACCTAGAGCATATATATCCTTCATTGCTTTTGAATAATTAGCATAGTTGGATGTTCTAGCAACATTTATCAGTTCAGTTGCTGATACTTGCCCAGTTGATATAGCGTAGAGGAATGTTACAAAGTAGAGCATTGTTCTGCTAACGCTACTCTGCTTTGTTACTAATTTACTTAACAATCTCATACTTTACACCCATCCTCTCCATGTATGCTTGTAAGCCCATCTCCTTAACCTTCACTATGTTATTGTATACATCATGATAGTTGAAGATCTTGTTGCTTATCCAATGCTTTATTATAGATGCTCTCATCTCCAACTCATCATAGAGCAATGACTCATCCTTCTTTGATAATCCCCTTCTTACTAGCAGTTTGGTAGCGAATAGTGCACTGCTACCCTTACCCCTATACAATGCTATATCCTCTCCAGGGTCCCAGTTGAATACGGGAATGAACATTATGCTATCAGTTGCAGGATTATAGCCTATTATCTCGTTTATGCTGAGCACTCTCCTAACAAGTTTACCCTGCTTGCCTTGTACTGCGCTCTGAAAGAGCGCTATGTTAAGATTGTCTATATGGGTTTTAGGAACATTTATTGGCTCATTTGTTAGCCTCTGTATAAGACTTGCTACAGTTGCTGCATGGAAAGTGCTTATAACAGGATGCCCAGTCTGCATTGCTTGAAATGCTATATTTCCTTCTGCACCCCTTATCTCCCCAACCAGTATGTAGTTTGGTCTCTGCCTCAACGCTGCCTTTAGAAGATCAAACATGGTAACGCTAGATTGAGGGTTACCTGTATCCCTTGTAACCTCACTAGTCCAGTTGGCATGTGGTAGTGTTATCTCAGGTGTATCCTCTATGCTAACAACCTTCCATGTAGGGTTTATGAACGCACATGAAGCCATGAGGGTTGTTGTCTTACCAGATGCTGTCTCTCCACATATGAATATACTCATACCCTCATTTATCATCATCCATAGGTATGCTGCCTCTCTAGCATCTAGTGTGTTTGATGCAACTATCTGCGTTATTGATAGAGGCACACTAGCAAACCTTCTAACAGTAGCATTTGTACCCCTTCTGCTTATATCCTTACCAAAGACTATGTTTATCCTTGAACCTTCAGGAAGAGTAGCATCAACCACAGGTCTAGCATGTGATATTGTCTTGCCTACCTGCTCAGCCATGTTTATCATGAGTTCCTCAACATCATCATTGCTTAGCCATACGCTAGACTTTAATGGTCCAAAGAGTTTGTGAACCACATAAACATTCCCATTACCCATTATTGTTATATCCTCTAGGTAAGGGTCTGTGAGGAATGGCTCTAATAGGCTAAGGCCTATCCTTCTCCTTATGAAGTGGTACTTCAGGTATTCAAACTCCTCAGCATTAACAAGCACCTTATTGTTCTTTAGCATAGCCTTTGAGTAATCAACACTCCCATTCACCTTCACGCATGTATTTGCTAGGAACTCATCTAGGATGAGGAACTTCTCCTGATACTCATTTGGAGGACTTATGGAACCAGCATGTATAGCAAATATCTTGTTTATTGCTTGCATAAGAAGAGGATGGGGCTCTGGAGGTTCTATTACACCATAAATGGTGTAGCCATCTGCACTCTCTTGCATAGCATATACATGTATGAATACCTGCTCGCTTATTGGATAGAGTACATTAGGCTTCTTGACAAACTTGAGGCTATCCTCCAACTTCTCATAGAACGCTGGTACACTATAGCCAGTGCTTACAAACCTCTCAACATATTCTCTAAGGTATCTGTACTTGCTTATGAGTTCTTGGAACTTCTTGTTCTTTATCTGTATAGACATTATTGATCACCATTTCTTTCTTTTGCTCTTTGTATGGTTATGCATTAGCCATCGCTATTGGTACTATCTTAAGACCAAATACGCTGCTAACCTCAGCACTGAACTGTGAATTAACCTGTCCCATAGAACCTAGAATCTTGACTATCTCAACTGATTTAACATCTCTCCCAGCAACATTAACCGATTTGAGTCTTATATAGCAGTCAGATGCAGATCTCAACTTGGATCCTATATTCTCATTCATTGACGATGGATGTGCTGTAAGCACTATGCTTATACCATTTGTAACCAGATTCTTGCATCTTGTTATGAAGTCCAATATTGCTTCTTCCTCAGCATACATTGTTAGTAATGAGATTGAATCTATGACTACAGCATCGAACTTGTCTGCATTAGCATTTATATATCTGCTTATTATTGGGAGTAGGTACTTTGCATATTCTCTAGACCACTTTGCACCATATACATGTAGAGGAAGCATTATCAACCTTCTCTTAAGAAAGGGTATTGAGAAGTTATAGGTTATAGCCTTCATCTTATCTATGTACTCTCTTATATTATTCTCACTTATCATAAGAACTCTCATACCTGCTGCAAGCATACCATATGTGAATAGTGCTGCAATAACACTCTTTCCAGACCCATGCTCCCCCTCTATAAGTATGAGAGAGGGTAATGGCAGTCCTCCTCCCAACTGTCTATCTATCTCTTCATTGGTTGTTGAGATTATCTTTACCATTATCCAGTTCACCGTTATTATGTTATGTTGTACTTGCTAGTGTTGCTACAACACCATTATCTGTAGAGATTGTGATTATAATATTCTTTGATGGGGTAGAGGTTATAGGATTGCTTAGCATAGCCTCTACTCTAGCATTCTCTTTTGGATTCAATATATTAGGATCTATAACATCATCTTGTATACTCAATATCCACTGCCCTTCTTGCAATATATTACTGTACGATAACCTCTCTATCAGCATAACATCATTGTCCATAGTATCTCTATAATAGTAAGTCACAATTAAGTCAAAGTATGTATAGTTAAATAACTTACTTTTACCATCATTGCTTAATATGAATGATACATGCCTTCTATCACTACTATCTATAGTTAGATTGCTTATATCTATGCTAGTATCATTAACATCCTTCCTTATCATGGTACTCTTGACCATAACATCATTTGCTTTATACATATTACTTGCAACTGTCAGCATAACTGCTAGAGAGGTTAGTATTGCTATGAACATTATTGCAGATGCTATGATTATGCTAAAGCCCATAACAGATCAGGTTGAGAATATGTACTCATCAGTTATACCATTTGGCAATGCTATCTTCAACATATACGTCTTGTTTGATTGTATTGCACTACTTAGAGTTATTGTAAGTTCCTTTGTCTGTTTGGGATTCCATGTATCAGTATCATCATAAACCCATTTTGGAGCACTTGCTGAATTGTATGGTATCCTTTGTAATGCATTAACTTCCCCAAAGTACACATCAACTGTATCAAGGTTAGATATACTATACATTCCAGTATTCTTAACCCATGCCTTTACAGTAGTGCCATTAGCATTAACATATATTATCTTAATGCTTGTTAGAGCAATCTCTCTTTGCATCTGTGTCTGTGTAGCAAAGAATGATTGGATAATTGTGCTCTTGCTTATAACTGTACTTGCAAATATTGCTGCTATGGTTATAGATGCTATAAGTAGTATGCTCTCAGTGAATACAGCAGAGACCATAGCATATCACCTATGCTCATGCTCATCAACCCCAATACCCCTAGAGTTTATTTGACTATTCATACTCATCCTTAGCCTTGCATAGAGGGTATCTGCATCCTTATCTCTTATGTCAAGTACATCAGCAAGCATATAGAGTGAGATAGCACACTCCTCTGGCGTTAGGGTTGATCTGCTAAGTATATCAACTATGCTATACACGATCTTCTCAGCTTCATTACTAAGGTTAAGCAATTTGCATTGCATATACAATATATTAGCATACTCATTGCCAAATCTCTTCATGAACTCCCCTATTGTTAGTATGAGTTCCATAAGCATTGCTAGAGTTATCCCATTTGTATATGCAAGTGTGAGTATACCTTTGCTAGGGACTTCATTGGTATCATCCTTGTAAGCTCCTTTATCAGTTATACTGCTGCTCTTCTTACCATTCTCAATTATACTTTCTTCTTTCTTATTCTTATTGATATGTGCTTGTTCATTGCTATCATGGTTCTTATTGCTGTTACTAACATCTTTACCTGTCTCATCATATCTGCCATCATTATTGTTGTTACTGTTAATGCTAATATCTGACTTCTGCAATGGCAGTGTTGGATCTGATAGTACATCTATGTTGAGCTGATCAAAGTATCTGCGCATAAAGTTCAATGGATTTGCAATCTCTGCTTGGAATGCCTTAAAATCAACTAGAGTTGTTTCAAACGCATCTGTTAGATCCTTCATATTCTTCTTCAGATTCTCTATATCCGTCTTTACTGTATTGACTACATTTATTGCATCGTTAGCCTTCTGTACTGCCTCTCCAACACTGCTTGCTATAGATGCAATCTTTTCATCAACAATCTGCTGTATCATAGATTCATCTACTGTAACTGATCTGGTAGATGTTTCTACTACACCTTCACTAGTAATAACTGTGTTATCCTCTACAGTGGAACTAGAACCCTGTTGTGATAACTTAACCTCTTCAACCTGCATGTTACTTGTATCTATACCTTCTAGTATATTACTACTACTGCTACTACTATTATTATTGCTATTATGGTTCATAAATTTCTTTGTGAGTAATGATGGTAATGCTACAAGTATAAACACTATAAGAAATGAAGGCAAGATGAAGTAGAATGTATGAAAGAAGTACTCTCTAGCATTGTAATAGATGAGGAACCATAGTAGTGATAAAAGCATACCTGTTAGGAGTATTCTTGAAGAGAAGTTTAGTTTCAACAAAAAAAGTAAGGGGGTCGTTATTCCTTTTACCTGCATCTTACTTCACCTTTATTTATCCTAGGTTCACTACACTAGTTGTGATGACTGGCACTGACCTCTCTACTGTTAAGACTGAACCACCAGATATTATTAGCTCTGAATGAAGAACATCTAACTGCTCTGGTTGGTCATTTGACTCAAATACTATGGTAAGTACTGCTACCTCACCACCATCAAGTATGTCGTTATTCTGTATACTGTTGCTCCACCATATTATTGCACATGTCTTAGCTGGTGCTTGGAATGAGCCTGAATTGTTTATTGCGTCAGTTGCTGCAACAGATGGATCGTATGTACAGTCAGCCTGCTTTACATCTGCAAACATACTCATAACGTCAGCATATGATGCATTACTGCTATCTCTTGCAGTCCCAACATATATGTTGTCATAGTTAACTGACTTACTGAAGTACTTAACTGCTGTTAACGCTTGTTGAAGGTTGACCTCACCTGCTCCACTAGCCAACTTTATTGGTATACTATAGTACAGTAATTTGCCTGTGCTGGAGTTACCACCACCAGTAACTAACCCTGCTACCTCAACTGCACCAGTTGCAGACTTTAGACCTTCACTTATCGTAGTCTTGCTCTTCTGTGTTGTTCCAAATCCTGCATTGAGTACCACAAATGCAAGTGCTGCTGCAACTACAACAAACGCAATCATCACTATTGCTGACTCTATACCTAGGATACCTCTCCTCCTGCTATTATTCCTGCTCCTTCTTGTACCCCTTGTTATATCCATTGCGGCCATAGCATTAGATTAATCGTGCTGATGATATGCTTTAGTTTGTAAGCATGATTACAAACAGGCGTAGAATCAACCAATCAAACAAGGAGAGGGGTCATCAAATAATCCTTAAATATTTATCTTATAATTAATTGATATGGTCCATGCTAGCGATGCAAGGAATATAGTAAATATGCTAAAGGATCCCATGTATTGGAGGATCGCATCCAAGGCTATAAAGTCCATGCTGGGCAAGAGGAGTCCATTCTATGGCTCTGTAGATGTAACTAATTACTGCAACCTACATTGCTCGCACTGTTACTGGTGGGCTAGCAGGAATTCATCATTACAGGAGTTAAGTGTGGAAGGATGGAAGTATGTTATAGATGAGTTATTCAAGAAGAGGTACAATGTAGTGCATGTATATCTGCTTGGAGGAGAGCCTTATCTTAGGCCTGATGTTATAGAACTCTTCAGTAACGAGATGTATGGTAAGTGTACTGTAGTCACTAACGCTACTCTACCCATCAAGTTCTTCAAGGGTATAGTGCTCTACATCTTCTCTGTAGATGGGCCTAGAGAGGTTCATGATATGATAAGAGGCAAGACATACGATAAGGTAAGGCAGAATATAATGGAATTCACAAACACCTATGGAAGGAAGGGCAAGGGCTTCTATACCACAGTCAACGTTACTATAAACTCCTTGAACTATAAGCATGTAGGAGAGATGGTGAAGGAGTGGGAGGGCATAGTTGAGGGCATAGTATTTCAGTTCTATACTCCATTCAGTGAGAACGATCCTCTATGGCTTCCATTTGGCAAGGAGAGGGATGCACTTATAGATGAACTTATAAGGCTGAAGAGGGAGCATTACGAGTTCATCCTCAACACTGAAGCACAGTTGAATGTTAGCAGGAAGCCTTGGGGTAGTAGATGCCCTAACTGGATGTGCATAGCAGTAGATGCCTTTGGTAGGATAAAGAGCCCATGCAGTATGGGTAGTGCAGATCCAAACATGCCAAGTCCCATATGCGAGAAGTGTGGCTGCCTTGGCAACTGTCTAGCATATACATATGGGTTGAGGGGAGATCCAAACAAGGAGTATGATGTGTATGCTAGGGATATGGCCAATAATATACGCTTTAGGCAATCATCTCTACTGCATAGATAGCAGTATGTATTGTGCTGCAGATCTACTCTTTTATACACAGCCATTAAAAAGCATCTTAAGCAAACCTTGCTAGATTTGGACCTCTACTACCTTGATGAACTGGCAGCAAGGATAAAGGTGAACAGGGATAAGATAGCAAGGCTAAGGCAGGAACTTGCTGATCTCGATGCAAGGATGAGGGATAAGGCGATAGACCAAGAGTTCGCTAGGCTTATAGGCTATCAGCAGGAGGATGAGGATGCTGAGAGCATGAGGGCAAGGATCAACACTGAGATAGATGCTCTTGAAGAGACTGTCAAGAATGATATGGAGGCATTCATAAATGGTCTAGCATCATCAGAACTCATCATACCTATAGATCCAAGGCCAGTAATTGGTGATGAGCAATCTACAACCAATTCGAATAGAGGAAGAGGCAAGATCATCTACAAGTATAGAGATAGTGCAATATTTACGAATTTTGTCAGTATGTTCTCAGTTATATTCAGCAATTGTACTGTAAAAGATATTATATTTACACCTGATTCCGTAATAGTTAATGCTAAGGATGAGAGGGAGGCTAGGTATAGGTTCGTTAATAGCATAAGGGAGATGCAGAGAATGCTAGCAAAGAAAGCGAATACCATAGCATTGATAGCTGAGCAACAGGTTAAAAGGTGATTATACAAATAGGTAGCATTGTATGGATGAGAGAATAAGGAGTATTATAAACTCAAAGATAGAGGAGTGTATAAGCGATGTGGCTAGGGTTAACATGCTTGTAGATGTACTAAGCCCACTACATGTGATGGATGGTAAACATGCCCTAGCACTGGGTATAATCCTTGGTAGGATATACAACTCATTCTACTACCAGAGCAGACGTATACTCATGCGTGATCCAAGTGATGAGGAGTTTCAGGAGTTAATAGCATTGTTATTGGCAAGGGTTGATGAGCTGAAGGATGCTGTAATGGGGAAGTGAAGGAAGAGGCAGATAGGGAAGGGGATGATGATCCCTACCTCTCTAGCCTATATGCTACTGATAAGGTTTATTAACCTAACAGTTACACCATTTTAGCAAGCGAGATGGTATGGGCTTCTCTAATTTCGATATAAGAAGGTTTGACTGTTCAAGTTACGATGCATTATGCAAGAGCTTTGTATGGGAGATGCCAGAGTACTTCAACATGGGAGTTGAGATGCTTGATAAGCATGCAGATACCAACAAGATAGCAATGTACTATGAGGGTAACGATGGTAGTGCAAGGATATACAGGTTCAAAGATCTCTTGAATATGTCAAACAGGTTTGCAAATACGCTAACAGATCTCAAGATAGGCAAGGGGGATAGGATAGCAATACTTGTACCTCAAGGTCCAGAGGCTCTAGTTGCTATGCTAACAGCGTACAGGATTGGTGCAATAGCATTATCCATGAGCACGCTCTTCGGCACAGATGCCATAAAGTACAGACTAACAGATAGCAGTGCAAAAGTGCTTGTATTTGATGATTCCTTGAAAGATAAGGTAAGGCCAGCACTAGATGGACTAAACATAGAGGTATTCTCTGTGCACAGTAGTAGCAATGAGTTCTATGATCTTAACAGTATACTCAAGAATGGCGCAACAAGCTTCAAGCCAGTAGATACAAGGATAGGAGATCCTGCACACATGCTCTACACATCAGGTACAACTGGTCTTCCAAAGGGTGTGCTCCTACCCCACAGCTTTCTGCTTGGATGCATACCATGCTACCAACTCTACCTTGAGATGGCACCAAGGGAAGGGGATGTATTCTGGACACCATCAGAATGGGCTTGGGTTGCTGCAATAGGGGATGTGCTCTTTCCATCACTCTACTTTGGTTATCCTGTTGTTGTAACACCTAGGAGCGGGAAGTTCGATCCAGCATGGGCATACAGCATAATGGAACGTTACAGGGTGACATGTGCATATATAGTGCCTACAGCGTTGAGGATGATGCGTAAGTTCAAGGATGAACCTAGGAAGGAGTATGACCTCTCATTAAGAGCATTGGGGAGTGCTGGGGAGCCAGTTGGTGCAGAACTGGTTAGATGGTGCATGGATAAACTTAACGTGCCATTGAACGAGATATATGGGCAGACAGAGGCAAACATAATAGTTACAAACTGCTACTCTCTCATGGGTCCAAAGCCAGGCTCTATAGGGAAGCCAACGCCAGGGTTCATCGTTGAGGTTCTGGATGAGAATGGTAACATAGCAAAGCCCAATGAGATTGGGGAGATAGCGGTGAAGATGCCTAACCCAGTAGCATTCATAGGCTACTGGAATAGGCAAGAGGATACTGCAAAGAAGGTAAGGAATGGATGGTTATACACTGGAGACAATGGCTACAAGGATGCTGAAGGTTTCATATGGTTTGTTGCAAGGACAGATGATCTGATCAAGGCAGCAGGATACAGGATAGGCCCTGCAGAGGTTGAAGAAGCAATAAACCAGCATCCAGCAGTGCTTGAGAGTGCAGTTGTGCCATGGCATGATGAGATAAGGGGGCATGTGATCAAGGCATATGTTGTGCTCAAACCAGGGCATGAGCCATCTGAAGCGCTGAAGGATGAGATACAGCAGTCAGTTAGGAAGAGGCTTGCAGAGTATGCATATCCAAGGATAATAGAGTTCATAAACGAGTTACCAAAGACAGATACAGGGAAGATAAAGAGGAAGGAGTTAAGGACTATGCATACATAATAACATTATCTTTTATTGCTACATTGTTACAGTCTGTTACCACACTCAGCACAGTAAGCATCAAGGATGGAGTTCTCATACCTGCACTTACTACATACCTTACCCTTTACATTCACACCATCATGCTTTATACCTTCAACAGCATCCCATGGTACTAGTTCATCATTTGAGTTACCACCATCCTTTTCTATCAATAACCAGACCTTCCTCCCATCCATTACAATCACATCTTTGATCAAGCCTATCCTATTGCCTTTGTAGAATACACCAGCCCTATCCTCTATAACCCTCCTTAGACTTACACCTTTCTTCTTACCTTCAGCAATCATAATACCATCTTCACGAGTGCTTACATAATTGTTATGCCTGATCCTATCAACATCATTTATAGCATTGGGATCTTTACCTAACTTGTTGAACACCTTGTACCTTGCTATTATAGCATTGCACTCTCTACATACATAGTCACCCTGCTCTAGCAGGATATGCCCTTCAGCAACCTCCTCCCTAGCCTCATCACTCCTTATTATAGGTGAGCCTTCAATCTCCTTACTGCATGAGTTGCAGTAGTATGAGAGTATCCTATCCTCATCAACCCTGCCCAGTGCACCTATGAAGAGTTCCCCAGCAAGCCTTGCTCTGCCTATCTCATCCTCATGTAGATCTGCAACTATGTAGCCCCCAGAGCCCTTTACCCTTGCTATCAACATTTTACATTATCCTACCTTAAATATAACCTCTACGATGGAAGATATTATCACCCATTCCTAAAAAATTATTAATAGGTTACCCTTCTATCCATTCATGACAAAGGTACAGAAGACCAGCATAGAGTCATGGGAGAAGGATGTGTTGAAATCCAACATACCTGTTCTTGTTGATTTCTGGGCAGATTGGTGTGGACCATGCAGGATGGTTGCTCCAGTCCTTGAAGAACTTGCTGGTGAGTATGATGGAAGGGTGAGGTTCCTCAAACTCAACGTTGATGAGAATCAAGATGTTGCAAGGGAGTATGAGATATACAGTATACCAACGCTATTGCTCTTCAAGAATGGGCAGGTTGTAGGGCAGCATATAGGTGCTGCACCAAAGGATGTGATAAGGAGATTCATAGAGGAGTCGTTGAGGAGTTAGTTAAACGCAAGTAAGTAGTTACATGGGTAATTATTAATTATTAATAATTAAAGGGACGCTCTAACCACTGCTAAATATAAAAACACTTAATTTATTCCATCATCCAATTCTACCCATGGGTCAACTTGGTTACAATACACGTGGACCATTGGTAGATAAGTTGAAGAACTTGCTCAACGATGTTCAGAGCAGTTATGAAGCCTTCCTAGATGCACATACACTCTACCAAGAGGGTAAGATGGATGAGAGGGCATACTTCGTAAGAATGGGTGATTTCCTTAGACAGTTCTCATCCCTTGGCTTCTTGATGGTCAAGGTGATACTTGAGCTTGATGCAAGCATAGGAAGGGAGAGGCAGCAACAGCAGCAAGAGGCAAGACAGACAGCAGCAACAGCAACAGCAACAACAGCAGCAGTGGCAATGGTTAAACCATCTCCATCAATAGAGCAGTTCATGCAGGGTGTAGTAAGAACCCCTCCTGCAAGAGAGGTGCAGAAGGATACAAAGGTATGCATCCATTGCAATGCTATAATACCTGCAAGAGCAAAGTTCTGTCCAAAGTGTGGTAAGAAACAGCAGAGTGAAGCAGTAAGCAAGGAAGGGGAAGGTAGCAGTAGTGAGGTTGTAGCATCAAAGGAAGAAACAGATAAGGAGAAGGAGAAAGAGGGTAAGAAGAAAGGCAGGAGTAGAAAGGTAACATAACCTAGTAGAGAGATAGGTTATAGAGGTATAGAATAATAGCCGTAGTTAGAAATATTATTGATTTGCAGATGGTGGTAGAGGAAGAGGGAAGAGGTTGTTTGCTTGTTTGTTAACATGCTCCCATGTGCTGAATAGGATGCATACATTAGTTGGCGATGCACCATACTACAGTATAAAATAAATAATAATGGATCATAGATCTTCTCATGAAGGTATTCAACGCAAAGAATGCTGCAGAGGATTACATGTCATTACATACCCTAACCTACTCTACACCAGAGATGACGCTCCTCAAGTTTGCAAAGTGGCTTGGAGAGATGGTTGATGTAGAATGCAAGATGGATGCAGACAAGTGCCCCAACGATGATGGTATGCATCCAAAGCATAGGATGCCTAGACTTATGCTTTACATAGAGGAGAGGAGAGAGGAGTACAAGATGGATGTGAGTGATGAGTTCCTTCCTACTGGGGCTGTTACAACGCTCTTCTCAAAGGTTAAGGATAAAGTGCAGAGGAGAGAGGAGGAGGAAGAGGTAGGGAAGAGGAGTATGAAGGAGGAGGGTGAGGAGAAGAACTTTAAATTCTGCATATCTTGTGGTACAAAGCTTGATATGTATGCTAGTTTCTGTATTGAATGCGGGGCAGAACAGACGTAGTTGTCATGAGAGGATTATAACGTATTAGACAACAAATACCTAACATGCTAGGTTAAACCTTTAATGGTTCATCATATCATCGTAAAGATGCTGGGCCGGTAGTTCAGCGGTAGAATGTCCGCCTCGCACGCGGATGATCCCATACCAGCAGGTAGATAAATTTACAGGCTTGGTGGGGTCAGCGAGAGGTCGCGGGTTCAAATCCCGCCCGGTCCACTTATTTTTAATCGAATCCTTATACAAGGAACATTATTTCCCTTTATTTGATAAGGATTGAGGGGCTAAGTACGCTTATTTGCTTGAGGATGGAGATGTTCAGCGCTGGTTTGATAATCTGAAGTCTTATTTGACGACCACTGTTTACCTTAGGAAATCTTGGGGTTTACTGCGAGCTTAATGGGACGGATCTCAAAGCCTTGCTTAGGGTTGTGAAGACCAAGGCTTTCAGGGATGATTTCACCGATTTGTCTGAAGGGTGGAGAAGGAAGGCAAAGCAGGCTTACATTGCAATGTTCAAGAAAACCTTGCATCCCTCGTTTAACTATAACGGCTTGGATGTAAGGCTTAAGGTTAATGTCAGAGGAGAGTATGAAACTTCAACAATAGTCAATACAACGAAAGGATTCTAAGCAAAGAGGAGCTTAACAGAATTAGGATGGCAACTCCAAGAGCAAAGGGTTTCAATAGTCATTATGGCCTTCAGTGGGTTGAGGCCACAAAGCCTAGGCAACTACACGGGAACGGACGGCATAAGGCTTGAATATTTCGAAGCCAAAGTGAATGAAGTATAACATTCGCCAAAGTACCAGCAATACTGGTTGTTAGAAGGGGATTAAACAAGGCCAGACACCAATACTTCACCTTTGTCCCGCAGCAAACAATAACATACATTGAAGAGTATTTGGACGAGCGGGTTAAGCAAGGAAGTAAGGATTCTCCGTTGCTTGGACTTGATCTCAGAGGTGCTAAAAAGAACAGGTTTTTTGTGAACAATCCTTGTAACGAGGATATTCACGGAATCATTTTAAGTACTGGTTTCAGCTGGAGGCCTTACGTGCTGAGGGCTTACTCTGACACAAACACGATAATAGCAAAGGACAAGATAAACCATCCTTACTTGCAGTTTATTATAGGGCATAAGGATGACATAGAAGCCAGATACAGTACAAACAAGGGCGTACTGCCGCCAGACATGTATCGCATTCAGGATGGTGCTCCACAAGTCGGGCATCTCTAGCCTTTATGCACCATTTTGCAATATTTCCACTTGATTAGTCCTTTAATTCGTAGCGTCTGCTCTTCTGAGAGCTTTTTGTGGCATTCTAAACATACTCTCATCCAAACCATTGGTTGCCAAACAACATATCCCTTTACTTTTTCTAAGTGTACTCCAATGAATTTTCCATTTTGGAATTAGCACCTTTTCGTATTTCCAGAAATAACAGTCTCATTTAATTTTACTGGTCTTTTACGGTTAGCACATTTAACTGTGTGCACTAGCTCGAACTTGAACGGCAAGTTTTATTTCGCCTTTCTATACTTCTATGTCACGAAATTCAAATTTTACTATATATTTTTTCAGTTTTAGTTTAGGTATTTCTGCAACAGCATATTTTAGTCTCTCATCAAAATCATCGGCAACAATTATCCCTCGTACGTCTTTCCCTTTGGCTAGGTTTTTCCGAACATACCGCATGTATCCTAAAACTTGACCTATAACACGATCGGTTGCTAAACCAGCCTTCAATTCAATAACAACAAAATTTCCTCCTTTATCCATTGCTAATAAGTCTATTCTGCCGACATCTATAGAATACTGTCGTCCACTAGAGCCTTCTTCAGAATACAGTGTAAGTCCTTCTTCTATTTGTCCAAGGTTTCGCGAAATATACTCTTCCAGATCCCTTTCAAGACTTAGACTGATTTTTTCTTCTTCATGTTCCTTTTCACCTGAAGCTTCGGCGGGTTTTATGCTAATCGGATACCCCTTATCGTATTTGCCATGCTTTTCTGGATTATATAGTTCATACATTCCTCCACCCAAATCAAACAGAAATTTTGGCATATACGGATGTTGCGTGTAAGCTGACGGTCTATTTACGCTGCAACCATACAAATGAGCCTTAATTGTATTTTTCTTCCACCTATTCGGATATCTCTCATTAATTATTCTAATGACCTCTTTAGCAGAGATCCTATTCAATTCAGTAAATACCTCTTTAAGGGCTTCACTTAGAGTCATATACCTGTTTATTCCTCTTTATCATCATATATTTAAGGTTTTGACTTGCAGCTAGTATAGTGTCCTGATAAGTATGAGAGCTGTTTTAAAATATGCTCATATTCATCTCTATAGGTATAACAGAGTTGATCTCTAACTGCTTTAAGCGTAACGAGAAGAGCTGTGTATAAGGTTCTAGCAGTATTAGTGTATATTCTGCTTGGTAGCCGTACGAAGGTTTCTTATGCTCTAACTTGCTATCAATTGAGCCTATAAGCAAGTCTATGTAATGATTGCTATAAGGTATCATCAACCATAAAGTTTGCTAATTGACGAACGTAAGTATAGGAGGAGGTGTATTGCTGTTATAGATGAGTAAATTAAGGTTAAATATAAAGATGTGTATATATGGGCTGCAATAGATGTAGATAGCAAAGAATTACTTGCTCTACATGCTTCATATACTAGAAGTAGCATAGATGCCCTTATCTTCTTAAAGAAGGTACTGAAGAGGTGTAGTAGGAGCAGTAATAAGCCTATAATAGTGGTAGATATAGGCAATGGTATAGTTTTGCTCTATATAGGCTAGGGTTAATGTATATGCATAATAGTTGGTATTAGGAGCTATGTTGAAAGGCTCTGCAGATATTAAGGTAATCTGTGAGTAGGTTCTTATCCTGACACTATCCGAAGAAGGAAGGAAAAAGTTTAAATGACATACTGGATTGGGACCAAGCTAAAGCAATATATGAAGTTTACCAAGAGCTGCAAAACAAGAAAATTTTGGGAAATATAAAGCTGATAATTGATTCGTTTGATAAATTAAAAACTGAGGAACGCTTGGTCCTTAAATTAGCAAATTTTGACGAGTAAAGACCACTCGTCGAGGGGGAAACAGCAGTTACATCTGTAAGTATACTGGCCAGTGCAACAAGAGAATTTCGGATTGACGACGATACTTCCAAGCGTTTATACTTATTTAAGAACGCTTTCGTCGTCTGAAGCTTAACCCATATGGATGCGGAATATTTCGCTAAAATAAACTTTCTGCACCATAGATAGATATCTATTTTCAGAGAATATCATTGATTGTTTATTATGTGAGATTCTGCCATAGGAAGGCCTAGAAAAAGACGGCAGTTGAAACCGTCTAACACAACAAGGCCAAATATACCAGCCAAGAACCAGAAGATTCACTGAATTATCTAATTGTATATCACAGGATCCACTACAAATTAATGCATAGAGTATTTTACAATAACAATTGCTATATACGTATACTCCTCCCCTAATATCTTATCGCCTATTTGCTCTAGCAATTGCTGTACCAGCATAAAGCGTCTCAAATAAACCTATCATCTGTTTGGCAACATTCTCATCGCTTACATACACTCCTGCATAGAACCTCTCTGGGTTATTTGCATTAACCAACTCTATACATGTCTCTCTCCCATCTATAACCATGAAGCTGAATGGTACATCTGCTACCTTCCTATCTACATTCTCTGGATAGAATGGTACAGTTGTTACCATCATCCTCTCCTTGTACTCCTGCTTTACCACCTTCTCCCTCTGTCCCTCTATAAGCATCCTATCTATTATCATCCTCACATTAACACCACGCTTATGCAGCTCGATGATTTCATTTATGATGTGCTCATTGAAGAACCTTGTTGCATACAACACCTCATTGGATGCATTGTTCATCTTCTCTACCAGCACGTTGGTAAGTTCACCATACTCCATGAATACCTTTGCCTTATCCTCCCCAACCTTTATTGAGAGTAGTCTATAGATCTCATCCATATCGAACTTGCCACTACTCTTGAGTACATCAAGCATCTGCAGCTTCTTTGCATTCCTAACATGCTCAAAGAGCACCTGTAATGCCTTCTCATAGATTATCCTCCCTAGAGTAGTCTGCACATACCTACCCTTACTCTTCTCTATCAGCCCAGTATCAACCAACTGCTTGAGCCTTGTGTAGTACTGCTTCTTAGTCAAGCCTATCTTCTCTGGAGCATCAGTCTCTGCCTCTATCCCCTCTACGCTCTGCAGAAATATCTTCAAGGCATCATATTTCGATAGTATTGTCAATACCTTGGAAGCCTCCCTTAGCACTTCATCTTCCATGCTAAAATTAACGATTATATACTTTTTAAAGTTAGTGTGTAATAACCACATTTTACATTAGTAAATTATAAATGTTATATATATCATACAGATCTGCCTATAATATCATATTTTTATGAACATTAACGCAAATTATGCATTTATGTATAAGAAAAACGTTCATTTGATGAATATACTATAATAAACCTCTATTGGTGGATAAGTAGATATTTGATCTGTATATGTAACTATCTAATGTATGTAGTGAGTATAGGAGGTTCTGATAGCAGCTCTGGTGCTGGTGTGCAAGCAGATATAAGGACATGCTCTGCTTTAGGCGTGTACTGCATGAGTGTTATAACAGCAGTTACAGCACAGAACCCATCTAGCATAATCAAGATCAAGCAGATAGATGCTGATGTTGTAAGGGCACAGCTATCAGCACTTCTTTCAGGGGTGCATGGGCTAGCAGTAAAGATAAGCATGCTCTACAGCAAGAGCATAATAGATGTTGTTGCTGATGCATTGAAGCATGCAAATGGTAATGTTGGTGTTGTTGTTGACCCAGTACTTAGGGCAGGCAGTGGTAGATACCTACTCAAGAGAGATGCAAGATCATACTATATGGAGAAGATAGTACCTTTGGCAACTATCATAACACCAAATCTAATGGAGGCTGAATGGTTATCATCTATTAGGATAAGGAGTTACGATGATGTGTGTAGAGCAGCAGAGAAGATATCATCTCTAGGAGCAAAGAGCGTTGTTATAAAAGGTGGACATGTGAAGAAGGGAGAAGGGGGTAGATTGAGGAGGAGGAAGAAGAATAGTGGTGGTGATGATTATTATTATTATGATGGTGAGTATGTTACTGATCTACTCTACCATCATGGCAGGTTCTATAGGTTCACAAATAGAAGGATTGAAGGTTCAAGGTTGCATGGTGCTGGCACTATATTCTCAGCAGCAATAGCAGCGGAGTTGGCAAAGGGTAATGATCTTGTATCAGCAGTTAGGATAGCAAGTATCTTTACGCACATTGCTATAATTAACTCCTCAAGTATAGATGGTTCTACAAGAATACCATTGATAGGTAATGAATCTATTGGTAATTATGATAGCGATGATGTTATAACAACCCTTAGGAGAGCAATAGATATACTTCAGTTCACCAATGGCATTGCTCTTCTCATACCAGAGTCGCAGAGCAATCTAGTATTTGCTAAAGCAGGAGCAGAATCTCGTGATGATGTTGCTGGCATAACTGGTAGAATAGTTAGATATGAGCATGGTTATTATCATAGCAAATGTAATAAGTATCACCACTATGAGTATGCTAGAGCAGCAGGACCTATACGCTATGGTGCATCAAAGCATGTTGCAGATGCAGTAGTAACAGCGATGAGATACAATGCTAGCATAAGATCTGCAATGAACATAAGGTATGATGATGCAATACTTGATATATGCAAGGGTTTAGGCTTTAGCATAGCATCTTATGATAGAAGCAAGGAGCCAGAGCATATCAAGAAGATGGAAGGTATGAGCGTGAAATGGGGTATAGAACAAGCAGTAATATCATCAGCATCAAGGGTGCCAGATGTTGTATACCATACAGGGGATTGGGGTAAGGAGCCTATGATGATAGTGTTTGGCCATGACCCCATGGATGTTGTAAACAAGGTAATTAGCATACTCATTAGGTATAAAGATCGTAAAGGTTCAGTTAAAGAATGAGGAGGATAGGGAAGAGGATGGATGGGTGGGCTAAGATGGGGATAGGGAAAGGAAGAGAGGGAGGTAGAATAGAGAGAGTAAGAGAGAGAAGGGTAAGAACTGGTTATGATGAGCAATAGAGTTGATGTTGCAGTTATACTTGCTGGAGGACTTGGTAGAAGACTTCACCCATTAACACTTGTTATGCCAAAACCAATGCTTCCAGTTGCAGACAAGCCATTGCTTGAACATACGATAGAATGGTTACGCTCTAATGGGATAATGCATATAATAGTATGCATAAGTTATCTAGGCAGGGTTATAGAGAACTACTTTGGTGATGGTAGCATGCTTAATGTTAAGATAGAGTATGCTAGAGCAGATAGACCATTGGGTACTGCTGGTCAGTTGAAGAGTGCTGAACATCTACTCTCAAATCATGACAGGTTCATATGCCTGTATGGAGACTCTCTATACGAGTTCAACCTGAATGATATGGTTGATGCTCACAATGCAAAACTTGATGAGGATCATAGCACTATAGCAACTATGGCTGTTATGCAGTATACAGCAAGGCTTGATTATGGGTTCATGGATGTTGATGATGCTAACAGAGTTATAGCATGGAGGGAGAAACCAGAGTTTAAAGGGTTGATAAATATAGGATGCTATGTAATGGAGAGGGATGTGCTAGGGTTGATACCAAAGGGTGAGGTTAGCAGCATGAACAGGGTATTCATGGATGCTATGGCAAGAGGGAGGAGCATCTATGCATACAGGATAGATGGAAGGTTCTGGGATATAGGTAATGAGAAGGCATACATGGATGCATATAGAGAGTATGTTGAGAGGCTTGGAGATGTTTAATCTTGCTCTTCTCTGCTCATCTGTTTAACTGTTACTGATTGATGCATGTATTCTGCATGATTAACATTGCTAATCCTTCTTCATCTTGCTATAGGTATCCTATACCTTATAACTTGTGATACACCATCCCTTGCATACACACCATATATCATATCTGCACTTGCAACCAGGGCATCCTTTAGAGTTACCATTATTATCTGGCTTATATTAGCCCTCTCCCTTATTATCCTCTTCAACCTCTCTGTATTAACACTATCAAGATGGGCATCTATCTCATCGAATAGGTAGAATGGTGCTGGCTTGAGTGATTGTAATGCTAGAAGGAATGTTATTGCTGCTATGGTCTTCTCTCCCCCACTCAACGAGTTAGATTCTCTAGCAGGCTTGTTTGGGAACTGCACAATGAATGTTAGACCAGAGGAGAAGATATCCCCATTGCCATCAGCATCATCCATCTCAAGCCATGCTGCACCAGCACCATCAGTCATGGTAGCAAATATGCTCCTAACCTCTCTATCAACCCTGCTGAATGCATCGAGGAAGAGTTGCCTCTTCTCCCCCTCTATCTGCTCTATGAACCTTACTATGGCATTCCTCTCCTCCTCAAGTTGGTTCTTCTTCTCAGACATGCCTCTATATCCATCTATTAGTTGTATGTAACTCCTGTTTGCAAGTTGGTTTACATTGCTCTTGAGCATATTGTACTCCTCCTCCAACCCCTTCAGAATGTTGTTGATATAAGAGCCATCATATCCATACTCATCATCATTATTGTTATTATAATGTCCATATCCATTGTTATTAAGTTCTCTAATCAGACTCTCTTCCTTTGATTTAAGATCATTGTACTCTTTGCTGTAGAGTACCAACTCCCTCTCAAGCGTTGATAGTTGCTTGCTTAACCTCTTCTCATCGCTCAGCAACGACCTTAACTCCTCATCATACCTTTGAAGCCTTGTAAGTGATGAGGATGATGCATCTATAACTTCCTGCTCCTTATCCCTCATAACCCTCAACTCCTCTGTTAGAGCATCCAACTCATCCCTGCATCTCCTCACAATCTGAGCACTCTCTCTTGCATCTGCCTTTGCCTGCTCTAAACCCTTCCTTATATCCTCTATGCGCCTTTGCATGCTATCCCTCTCTGAGTTCTTTGCTGATATACTGCTCATAAGACTCCTCCTCTCCCTCTCTAGTTGCTCAAGTTTGGTTACAAGCATGCTCTTAACACTACTCACCTCCTCCATAGCCTTCTCTAACCTATCCTTATCCTCACCTAAAGCATTCATACGTTCTCTCAGAGTAGAGATCTTCGTTTTCAGTGTAGAGCGCTCAGATATGAGTGTGTTGATCTGCTCCTGCATTACAAGCATCTCTTCCCCTAGCCTTTCAATCCTATCGTTATTATCCTTGATCATCTGCTCACCTCTAGCAAGTGTGCCTTTAACCTGCTCAATCTCTGCATCTATCTTTGCTATATCAGTGATTATTGCTCTCCTCTTCCCCTCAATATCCTGCATCATTGCATCGATGCTCTTTACCTCCTCCCTCTTCCTCTCTATAACCTGCTTTAGCAGTGATATAGCATCCCTTAACTCCTTGAGAGATCTACTCCTTGCTATCATTCTTATTACATCGCTTACCCTTGTGTTGATATCTAGCGTTGCTGCCTTGATGCTAGGTTCAAAGAACTCTCCATCTATGGTAACCACTCTATAGCCCCTTCTTGCTAGGATTATAGCATCATCCCTAGAGTATGCTAGGATGGTATCACCAAATATGAAGTTCACAAGACCCCTATACCTTGATGTTATGAAGTGTGATAATGGGTGCAGTATCTGCTCATAGTTACTTATGCTGTTAGCCTTACCTTCAGTATCAGCAGCCTTATTGGCATCAGTACTGTTATAACCCCCTTCTCTATGACTATCATCATTAGCATATGCATTCTTGCTCTTGCCTCCTTCACCACCATCATCATCACCATAACCATAACCACTACCACCATCACTATTACTACTATTACTACTACCTCTCCTCCTAAGCCTTATACTCTTGATCTCTTCACACTCAACAACCATATCAAGAGGTATGATTGTAACCCTTGTCAGTCTTGAACTCTTTACATGCTCAAGCACTTTAATCATGGAACCAACATCCCTAACTATCAATGCCTTCAACCAGTTAGAGCCAACAGCCATAACAGCCCTATCATACCTTGCATCCCATGTTATTAGACCTTGAAGCATACCAACTATCCCAAACCTATCAGCAGTATCCCCTACACTCTCCATCAACCTTGCTATTGTACCATCTTCTCCCTGCATAGCTACATCAATCTCTGCCTGATACCTTGTTGTAACATACTCAGCCCTCTCTACTATGCTTGATGCTACATCAACATGCTTAACCAGCCTCATCCTCCTTGCCTCTGCCTTGGCCATCGCATCGTTAAGCCTATCCAACTCCTCAGCATACTCAGCCCTCCTGCTTGCTAGCCTCGAGAGCAGTTGGTTTAGATTGCTCATCTCCTCAAGCATCTTCTCATTCCTCCCCTGTAGTGCCACTATACTCTCTCTTGATACCTTCATCCTCTCCTCCAGCGATGCTATCTTCAACTCTATGCTTGAGTAGCCATCTACAAGCCTCTTAACCTCATCCTCTACGCTCTTCTCCTCCTCCCTCTTGCTAGAGTAATCCTTGCTTAACATGCTTAACCTGCTATTCACACTACTCATCTCCTCCTCAACCCTTTCCCTCTCTTGAATGAGCCTATCAAGTGCATCCTTCAGCCCGTTAACCTCCTGCTCAATAGCCTTAACTCTTGCTAGAAGAGCATCCTTCTCCCTTATGAGCATGGGAATGCTCTTCCCCACCATTACTATCCTGTTCTGATTTGCATTAAGCATAGCCTTTAACTGCTCAACCCTCATTATCATGCTGGATAATTGCCTACTTATCTCAGCCTTTGCCTTTGATGCTTCTTCAACCTGCCTTATGAACCTGCTCCTCTCCTCCTCAAGAGTAGTTATCCTACTCCTAAGATCCTCTATGCTCTTGCTTATACTCTCAACCTCCCCCTTCCTCTGCCTTATGATGTTCTCAAGTTCATCAAGCCTCTCCCTTGTATGCTTGAGCATATCCCTCATCTGTATATGCTTGAGCCTCTCTATCTCCCTTGCAAGGAACTCAAGCCTCAACTGATCATTACGCTCCTGCTCAAGTTCATCTATCCTGCTCCTTATCTCACCCATCCTTGCAAGTGCAACCTCAAGCCTCCTATCCGCCTCTGCCAACTGCTTCATAGCTTCCTCCTTCTTCTCATCGAAGTACGATAAGCCTATTATCTCCTCTATTATCCTGCGCCTCTCCTCAGGGTTGAGCTCTGCTATACGCATGACCATGCCTTGCTGCACTATATTCAACTTGTTAGGTGTGGCAAGTGCAACATCAAGCAGGTTTGTTATGGTTGATTTGTTTACACGCTTACCGTTAAGGTAGTACTGGTTCTCTCCATTCTCATACATCTCCCTTGCTATGGTTACTGTATTTGAGTCCATTGGTATCCTTCTATCGCTGTTATCGAAAGTTATGCTAACCTTAACAGCCCTCCTCTTACCATCCCTATCCTTCCTTATCTTAACCATCTCATCACCATCAACATCATCCTTCTCTCTCCCTCCTTCTTCCCCTCCCTTCCCCTTATCACCATCATCAACAATCCCATCATCTTCTCTAGCACTTCTACCATTACTATCATGTATGAGGGATTGTAACCTATCTACCCTGAGTGCTCTTACACTATTCTCCCCAAGAACAAATGCTATAGCATCAAGTATGTTACTCTTACCAGAACCATTTGGTCCTGTTATGCATACAAGCCCTCTATCAAGGTTTAGGATTGTGCTCTTCCTAGCAAATGATTTGAAGCCAGATATCTCAATCTTCCTTATATATACCATGGATGTTTACCTCTCATGCTTGAATAAATAGGTGGGGGTGAACTATTTTTATGCTTCTTGAAAAGGAAGGGGATAGATAGTAATAAATTAATTATCATTGGATTATATGTTGGTATGACAAGGGTAGCACTCCTTCAATTGGAGTTGAAGGATAGTCCAGATGATGCAATGGAGCATGCTGTAAAGCTATTACAGCAGGTTGGTGCAGCAAACTCTGAGATAGTATGCTTACCAGAGCAGTGGTACCCAAAGCATCTAGAGAGCATAGATGAACTTAAGCCAATACAGGATGTGGCAAGGGAGCATAACATGGTTGTTATAGCAGGGGCGTTCTTTGAGTATATTGATGAGGATGATGGCGAAGGCATGCATATTCATGGCGATGAGAGTGCTGGTAGTAGCAGTAGCAGTGGTGGTAGTAGTAGCAGCAATAGCAATAGCAATACTGTTGCTAGAAGCATATACATCTCAGCCCCAGTTATAGGTGCAGATGGTAGCATAGTTGGTAGACAATTCAAACTCCACCCATTTGGTAGGGAGTTGAGTATGGTGAAGCCAGGAAGGAGGATAAGGATATTCGAGCATAATGGTGTAAGGTTTGGGATAGGTATATGCCATGATGTTGTATTCCCTGAAGTTGCAAGGCTTGCAGCAAGGAATGGCGCAGATATACTCTTCTTCCCATCAAAGATAGTGAATGAGGGCATTGAGCCATGGCAGATATATGTTAAGGCTAGAGCACTGGAGAACAGGACTCCTGTGGTAGCACCAAACCTATGCAGTAAGGAGTATGGAGGGATGAGCATAATAGTTGATCTAGTACGTAATGAGTCATTGGATATAGTACTACCTTATGTAGTGGTAGCATCTGCTGGAGAGCATGTACTTATAAGTGATATAGATGTGGAGTTGAGTAGAACATTAAGAAAGGCAAGGATGATGGAGTTGAGGGATGATGATTATTACATCATCTAATATCACAATATAATAAGGGGCTATAACCCTCCCCTCCCTACCTCCCTACTATCTAACTCAACTCACTTACCGATCCCTCTTGCCCTGAACGAACTCCATGAATGCTTGCTTTGCCTCGTTGTATGGCATCTGTACTGGAGGGTGTTTGAAGCAGTATGCAGATACACTCACCAGTGGACCAGAGATACCTCTATCCAGTGCTATCCTTGCTGCCCTAACAGCATCTATCATGACTCCAGCACTATTGAATGCATCTATAACGTTGAGTTTAACATTTATCTCCAATGGTACATTGCAGAAGTACCTACCCTTTATGTGTATGTAGCAGACCTTCTCATTTGCAAGGAATGGTACATAATCACTAGGTCCTATGCGCATTGGCACCTCATAAGGGAGCATTGCTCTAACTGCACTTGCCTTGCTCTCCCTCTTCTGCTCAAGCCTCTCCTCATCAAGCATGTTGTAAAAGTCTGCATCCCCTCCTATGTTCAACTGGTATGTATGCTCAACCTTAACCCCTCTATCAACAAGTAGCTTGATGAGTGTCTTATGCAATACAGTTGCGCCCAACTGGCTCATAACATCATCCCCTGCTACTGGTAAACATTGCTCTACAAACCTGCTCTGCCATCTCTCATCAGATGCTATGAATACTGGCATGGCATTTATGAAGCATGTATGAGCCTTGAGTGCCTGCTCAGCATAGTACATAGTACCCTTGACGCTACCAACAGGTAGATAGTTTATTAGCACATCTGCCTTGACCTCCTCAAGCCTCTTCGCTACATCAACTGGAGCCTCGCTCGATACCTTCACTATATTGCTTAGATGCCTCCCTATCCCATCATGCACCTCTCCCTTCTCTATCTTTACACCTAATCTCTCAACATCACAAACCTTCAGTGTGTTGTTAGGCTCCTCAAATATCCCCTCAGCAAGGTCCTTGCCTACCTTGTTCTCAGCAACATCGAATGCAGCAACGAACTCTATATCCCCTGGCTCTATACCTCCAAGGCTATAGGCTATAAGCCCTGTAGCATCATCCTCATGTGCCTGTGCATAATACCTTGTGCCTTGAATTAGGGCTGAGGCACAGTTACCAACACCTGCTATCGCAACCCTTACCTTCTTACGCATGTTAGGGGTAGTACTGGATTAGAAATAAACTTTCCTCTCTAAACCATTTTATTACATCATTCATTCTATCCTTCATTGTATGCTGATACTTGTTGGTATGGGTATTCATGGTTACAAGGGTTTGAGTATAGAGGCTATGGAGGCTATAAAGGATGCAGACAAGGTGTATGTTGAGGCATACACAAGCCCTGTTAAGAGTAGGGATATCGATGCCTTAAGGGCTCTAAGGGATGATGTAGTTGAGGTTCATAGATGGTTTGTTGAGGATGGTAGAAGGATACTAGATGAGGCTAGAGCAGGGGATGTTGTGCTCTTAGCATATGGTGATCCCCTAATTGCAACAACGCATATAGAACTTCTTGTAAGGGCAAGGAGCTCAGGGATAGCATGCAAGGTTATACACTCATCATCCATAGTAACAGCAGCCCTAGGTGAGTGTGGCTTACATGTGTACAAGTTAGGGAGGGTAGCAACTGTAGTATCAAACCCTATAGCAAATACAAGCACATACTATGCTATCTACAGCAACCTTATGCAGATGAACCATACACTACTGCTACTCGAGTATGATCAGGAGCATGGCTACTTCCTTGCTGTAGATTCTGCACTTAGGCTACTGCTTGATTGTGAGGCAAGAGAGCGTATGAATGCCATAGATGAGGATACATTTGCAATAGTTGCATCAAGGGTTGGTATGGAGGATATGGGTATAGTTGGTGGCAGAATAGGCTCACTGCTTAAGTATAGTGATGAGCATGGGTTTGGAGAACCCCCCCACACACTTATAGTTACAGGCTCACTACACTTCACTGAGGTTGAAGCTCTAAGGGCATCTGTAATGCTACTAGATGAGCCTATAGATAATAGTAAGAGGGTTAGGGCAAGGGCTGAGATGATGCTCCCAAACTACATAGCAAGGGCATACAATGCACTATCTAGGGCTAGAGAGTACATCATGCATGCTAAAGGTAGTGCTGGGGATAAGGCTAAGGATAAGGATAAAGATGATACTATTGAAAGGATAAAGGATATGATAGATAATGCAGAGTACTACCTGAGTGATGCTGAGAGGTTTGCTAGAGAGCACAGGTATGAGAATGCAATCTTAGCACTAGGTTATGCTGAAGGGCTTATAGATGCATTAAGGTACCTTAGGGATATAGATCCATGGGAAAGCAAGAAGAGCACAATTACCTGATAGTACAATAAATAATAATCAGTTGCTCTAAACTTATATTATGGTATGATATAGCAAGGCTCAAATGACGATCCTGATGGATAAGGCAGTTAACTCGTACAAGGACCTCCTTACATTCCTTAGAGCAAAATTAGGCTCTCTGTACGATGAGATCTACCCTGTACTCAATGCTTACCTTGAGAGTAAGAAGGTAAGGAGAAAGGTAAACCTAGATGAACTGGATGGGGATATAGATAGGCTCATGGAACTTATAGTGAACCCAGTGGTGCACAAGATAGTTAGGGAGAACGCACCAGACTTCTCATGGATACCTGTTGTTGGGAATGACCTTAGCAGGAAGGTTAGGGAGGAGTTGCATAGGAAGACTGAGGAAGGGATAAGGCAGGCTAGATACTATCTAAAGAAGGATAAGAGGTTAAGGGAGAATCTACAGCTCTTTCTACAGGATGTTGTAGATAGATACCAGTAAAAGGGAAGGCAAATAACTTTTATTATCTTTACAGTGAAGAAGGGTTGGCTTGGGATGGATGCGATAGATAAAGGCATACTTGCATCCCTTTACATAGAGGATGTGGTTAAGAGGGCTGGAATTGGTACTCCCATAAATGAGATACTAGATCATCATAATCTGTATGTGGTTGCAGAGCATAGGAGGAGGTTAGAATCCCTTGGCATGATCAAGGATGGTATGCTTACAGAGCTTGGGAGGAGTGCGATAAGGGTAGTGCTCACTGGAGGGGTGTTCGATATAATACATCCAGGACATATACATACGTTAAGGGCAGCAAAGAGCTTAGGCGATGTGTTGGTAGTTGTTATAGCAAGGGACTCTACAGTTGCGAGGCTCAAGGGCAAGAAGCCATTGCATGATGAGGGTAAGAGGAGGGAACTGGTAGCATCCATTCGCTTTGTGGATCTAGCAATGATAGGGCATGAGAGTGATATATTCAAGACCGTGGAGCTTATCAAGCCTGATATAATTGCTCTAGGCTATGATCAGGTGCATGAAGAGCAGTTCATAAGCAAGGAGTGTCAGAGGAGGGGTTTGAAGGCGCATATAGTAAGGCTAACATCCCCTATACCAGATCTCAAGAGTTCCATGATAAAGGCAGAGTTGGGATCATCCATATACACAATATAATATGCTATATACGTACGTATGTAAGCAAGCAGTAAGCAAGTAAGTAAGCAATAAGGAATGGTTTTTAACACCTTACAGCAGTAAAGTATACAATTGGCAAACATAGTTGATGCATTACTCAAGGGCGAGCGTTGGGCTATAGCAAAGGCTATATCAATACTTGAGGACGATGGTATACAGGCTAGGGAGATAGTTGAGATGATATTCAAGCACTCTGGTAATGCAAGGGTTATAGGCGTTACAGGACCTGCAGGTGCAGGGAAGAGCACTCTAGTTGGCAAGATGATAGGTGTCTATAGGGCTAGAGGGTTCAGGGTTGGTGTTCTAGCAGTAGATCCTAGCAGTAGTATCTCAGGAGGGGCAATCCTAGGGGATAGGGTAAGGATGCAGGAGCATGCACTTGATGATGGTACATACATAAGGAGTATGGCATCTAGGGGTGCTAGTGGAGGGATATCAGCAGCATTAAGGGATGCAATAAGGGTTCTTGATGTTGCAGGGTTCAACAGGATAATAGTTGAGAGTGTTGGTGCTGGACAGTTGGATGTGAAGATATCAAGCATAGTTGATCTTACCATAGTGGTGCTTAACCCACAGACAGGGGATAGCATACAGGCAATAAAGGCTGGACTAACAGAGATTGGTGATATCTACGTTGTTAACAAGGCAGATATCTCAGGTGCAAATGCACTCTACAACGATATCAAATCACTTGTAGTTGATGGTAGGGATGCTATAGCACTCAAGACTGTAGCAGTGACAGGTAAGGGTGTAGATGAGTTGATAGATGCTGTGGAACACTCATTAAGCAAGAAGCTTAGCAATGGTTATAAGGAGATGATGAGGAAGAGGGTTGAGAGTGAGTTGATGGATATAATACTTAGCATGCTATCCAAGGTGGTGCAGGAGAGGATTAAGAAGGAGGAGGGTGGGATCATAGAGAAGGTATTGAAGAAGGAGATGGATCCTTACAATGCTGCTGAGAGTATAGTTGCAAAGGTGATAAGGGATGAGTAGTAGTAATAGTAATAGTAGTAAGGATGGGAGTAGAAGAAGTAGCAGTAGCAGAGCAGCAGAGAACAATAACACTGCTGAGAAGGTACTCTTCACCGACTCTGGCATAAAGGTGAAGAGGATATACACAAGCAGGGATGTTAAGAGGAAGGATGGGGATAGGAAGGTTGAGGATGCTGGCAAGTACCCATTCACTAGAGGAATATACCCAGAGATGTATAGAGAGAGGATATGGACCATGCGTCAGTATACAGGCTTTGGGAGTGCAGAGGAGACTAACAGGAGGTTCAAGTTCCTACTTGAGAATGGTCAGACTGGGCTAAGCCTTGCGTTTGATCTCCCAACACAGACAGGCTATGACTCGGATGATCCTAGGGCTGAAGGGGAGGTTGGAAGGGTTGGGGTAGCGATAAGTTGTATAGATGATATGATGAGATGCTTCGATGGTATCCCTCTAGATAAGGTAAGCACATCCATGACCATAAACTCAACAGCAACAACCCTTCTAGCATTCTACATAGGTGTTGCAGAGTCACAAGGCGTACCAATAAACGTGCTTAGAGGTACACTCCAGAATGATATACTCAAGGAGTATATTGCAAGGAACACATACATATACCCACCAGAGCCATCAATGAGGCTCTTCGTTGACTCTATGGAGTTCTGTAGTAAGAATATGCCATCATGGTACCCTGTAAGCATCTCAGGTTACCATATAAGGGAGGCAGGAGCAAACGCTGTTCAAGAACTTGCATTCACATTCTCAAATGCTATGGCATATGTTGATGCATGCTTGGAGAGAGGCTTGAATGTTGATGACTTTGCTCCTAGACTCTCATTCTTCTTCTGCTGCACCATGGACATACTTGAGGAGATAGCCAAGTTTAGAGCAGCAAGGAGGATATGGGCTACTATAATGAAGGAGAGATACAATGCAAAGAATGAGAAGAGCATGCACCTTCGCTTCCACGTGCAGACTAGTGGAGAGTCTCTAACTGCACAGCAGCCAGATAACAACATAATCAGGGTTACACTACAGGCACTTGCAGCAGTGCTTGGAGGATGCCAATCACTGCATACAAACTCAAGGGATGAGGCATTATCATTGCCAACTGAGGAGTCTGTTAGGATAGCGTTGAGGACGCAGCAGATAATAGCGTATGAGAGCGGAGTTACAAGGGTTGTGGATCCACTTGGAGGCTCATACTACATAGAGTATCTAACAGATGAGATAGAGGAGAGGGTATGGAAGTATCTAAGGAGGATAGAACGCATGGGGGGTTCTCTCAAGGCTATAGAGAAGGGTTACTTCCAGCAGGAGATAAGGGAGAATGCATACAGGATAAAGAAGGAGGTTGATGAGGGTTCAAGGATAATAGTTGGTGTAAACAGGTTCGTGGATAAGGAGGCTGAGGTGCCTGAAGTGCTTAGGATAGACCCAGCGCTGGAGAGGAAGCAGGTTGAGCGCCTTAAAGAGTTCAAGGCTAAGAGGGATAAGACAAAGGTTGAGCATATGATCTCTAGGCTGGAGGAGGCTGCTGAGAAGGGTCACAACCTAATGCCATACATAGTTGAGAGTGTTAAGGCATATGTTACACTTGGCGAGATAAGCAATGCACTAAGGAGGGTATTTGGTGTATACCAGCCTAAGCTTGTGATCTGAAGAACTCTTATATAATTCTCTATGCAACTCCTCAGCATGAGGATAGACCATGTTGCAATAGCAGTCAATAATGTTGAGGAAGCACTGAAGACATTTGAGAAGGTACTCAAGGTTGATAGGAAGCAGATCATGGTAGTTGAGCATGAGAAGGTGAAGTTGGCTATGCTCCAACTTGAGGATACAAGGATAGAACTACTTGAGCCCCTAACAGATGATAGCCCAATAAAGAAGTTCCTGCAGGAGAGAGGTGAGGGTATACATCACATCTCCATATGCACAGATACCCTTGAGCAGGATGTGGAGAATGCAAGCAGGAATGGTGTTAGGATAATAGGAGGTATAAGACCTGGAAGTTATGGAAGGAAGATAACGTTCATACACCCAAAGTCTATGCATGGAGTGCTCATGGAGTTGTGCGAGCCTCATCCAGTAGCATAGGTAGATGGATGGATAAAAGATGGGTAAGTTAAAAGCGTGAGCAAGCAAAGCAAACAAGTAGTAGGCAAGCAGGAAGGTAAGCAGGCAGCAGGTTGGTAGGTCATGTTCATGGTCATGGGAGTTCTACTATCCTTATATTTCTTGCAACGTTTATAATACGACTACCTTCGAGCATACCTTCCTTGCCTCCCTGTTCATGTATATGCCCACAGAACTGTGCTAATGGCTTCTCCTGTATAACATAACTTGCTATAGCATTTGAGCCTACATGCATACCCTGCTTTGGCTCATCAACTACACCATATGGTGGGCAGTGTGTTAAGAGCACTAACCTCCCATTCCTATTTATTCCCTTCAACTTACTCAAGAGTTCATTGAACTGATCCTCTCCAAGTTCATAGGGTGTTGAGAATGGGCTTATGTTGCCTCCTCCACACCCAGCAAACACATAACCTTTAACCTCTATGTACTTGCCATGTAAATCTGTCCAGTTGAGCTCCTTGCATGCAATGCGTAGATCATTGGGCATCTCAAAGTTCCCTGGTACAACTAGAGTCCTTACCCCTAGATCTCCTATCATCCTTGCTGCCTCTATAGTGCTCCCATGTACTGGGGTTATATCACCACAGCATACAGCAACATCTATGCTTGCTCTTGAGATGCTTACAGTATCCTTGAGCCTTGCTACCAATGCTCTATCTCCATGGATATCTGAGAAGGCTAGTATCCTAATACCCATGCTTACCTGCCTTAACTTACAGGTTGTTGATAAACCTTTTCAAAGTATAAATATACTATGGTATAAGGTATAGCATGGCTAAGATAAGGATATACGCTGTAGAGAATGGACCATACGTAGTTGAGGTGGATGGCAAGACACACTCTGCATTATGCAGATGTGGTGCATCAAACAATAAGCCGTACTGTGATGGCTCACATAGAAGGGTTGGGTTCAATGCAAGTGCCTCTAACATAGTCGAGGTATAAGAGGTATATAGTAGTCTGGTGAGGCTGAGGTATATCAGAATATTTTTAAGTTTGTTATATGATTAACCCTCTTATTATATTATTATTCTCAACCTTCTCTTATCTAATCTCCTCTATTTGTAATTAACCTTCTGTCTTGCTTGACTTTGCATCTGTAGCATTACTACTACTACCTTCCTTCTCCTTAGACCTCTCTTCTACACTCTTACCTTCCTCTTCCTGCTTGTATGGTTTGACTGTTACTATTCCTGATGCATCCTTGCTTATAATAACCCTTATCCTCCTTGGTGGACTCCTTATACCCCTAGCCCATACCAACTCGTTCAACTCTTCATCTATTATAACCTCTTCACTCTTCATATGCCTAATAGCAAACTCTCTTATCATGTTTATAGCCCTCTTGCTCCTCCTGTTATCTGGAGCAAGTACAACCTTGCTAAGGTTTATGGTGTAGACCCTCTCCTCAACCCCTTCCTCCCTACTCATCCCATCTCACTCTCACTAACCAACATCAACACTACTCCTCCTCCAGTGCCTCTGCTGAGGATTCCTCCTCACCCTTCTGTTTGTCTTGAGTATAACCCAGAGTGGAACAGGGGAGTTCTGCTTGGTCTTCTTCATCAGCCTGTTCTTCCTAGGCTTTGTCTTCCTTGAACCCATACCTGCCTACCTCTCTAACATCTCGCTGATGGGCTTTTTAAATTATTCTATTCTATTCCATCCTATCATATCGTGCTTGCTTGCTTCTTTATTGATAAGGGTGATGATCCGTTAGTCCTTATACATGAAATAACAGCAGGCAGGTTAACTGCACCTACCCTTGTAAGTATCTTGACCGAACTCATCCTAATAGTTTGCTCTACTCTTGAATCACATGCAATCTGTGCTAGTACTACCCTGAGCATATCCTTGCTATTTGCATCAGCACGTTTATACATCAACTCTACATGGTCAGCATAATCACTACCCCTCATTAGCATATCAAGAACATTATCCCTAAGCCTCTGCTTCTCCTCAGCATAACCCTTGTTGTACTTCTGCAGGAGCATCTGGAATGGATCATCCTCAACACTCCATGCACGATAGTTGCCATTGCAATCTATCAATGATGCAAATGGATCAACCTGTACAATGCAACTCATCTGCTCTGGCACTGGTGTTGGATACCTTATACCGTTGAGTATTACATCTGGCATGAGGTGTGTATGTGCACCATCAACACTCCCTATCCTCTGTTTGACCAGTATAGATGCCTTCTTTGTCATGAATAGCCTGTATGGAGATGCCTTCACTATCTTATCCAGTATAGATTGCTCCTTCAGGATATTCTTACCCTCCATCTCCCTTAGTATGCTGTTTAGATCATCATCCTTCACTATTATGTAAACATCAAGGGTATCATCCCCAATACCCATATCCCAGATGGAGGAGCAGCAATAATCATCATACTTGCCTACATAGGTTAGTACTCCCCTAGAGTTCATCCGTGCCTCATCCCTGTACATGCATAGATAGATGCACTGTGTCCATGGGGTGCATCTATACTCAGCACTCTCAGCAACTATAGCATACATGTTACCATTGCTACCCATATCAAGACTCATCGCACCATGCTCGTTCTCTGCACTTATCCTATCCATGCTGATCCTTACATCATTCAGGGAGCCTACTGAGAACTCTGCAACAGCACCATCCCTAACTATTGCCCATGTTACATCGCTCCTCACTGCAGCACTCCTCAGCACATCCTTGATCTGCTCATCTAGTCTTACAGGCAGAGCATTCATCATACAATACCATCACTCTCCATCCATCCACCCTATCCCTATCATACCCTTACTTATAAGCATCTTATATTGTAAGTAGGATCAATGATGCAATGGAATAACATCTTCAAGTATATCCCTCAACTGCTTGAGTATCCTTGCAGTTGCACCCCATACAACATGCCCGTTGTATATGAACTTGTAAGCCTCTCTATATCCATGCTCCTCATCCCTGCTTATACTACTCAACAACTCAACCAATGGAGCATCTATTATGTAATCAACCTCCTTCCCATCTATCTTGATACTGCCTATGCTATCTAGAACTGCTACGAATGGCTTTACTGTGAAGTTGGATGAGAATGTATCAACATCATCCAAGGAGCCTAGTATAGAGTCCTTGCTTATATCAACACCTATCTCCTCTCTTGCTTCCCTTAATGCTGTATCCAATAGGCTACCATCCTCAGGCTTGAATCTACCACCAGGTAGGGATATCTGTCCAGCATGGTTCCTAAGCCTCTCACTCCTCTTGCATAGGATTATCTTTGCATAACCATCTGTAAAGTGTATTATGAGGAGTACAGCTGCTGGTATCCTCCTCTTCCCCTTGCAATCATCAAGACTGTTAATGCCTATGCTTGCATATCCTGTATGAAGTCTAGATTCAAGTACTCTTGTTAGAGTAATCCTATCAATATCCATCTGCATGGTATATCAACTTGCAAGTAATGCTAGCACCTTCTTTGGTATCTCGTTCAGCCTGCTTACTGCTACACATCTATCATAGCCTAGATCCTTTAGGTTCTGTGCTATGCTCAATGCCCTTGCTGTGTTGTTGCTTATCCCGAATGAGACCATATCTATCCCCATCCCCTTGAACCTCTTTATTGCTTCCCTTGTTGCTGCAGGATCGTTTGGCTCGCCATCTGAGAACGTCATGAATATATCTGGCTTGAATGCTCTAGCCAATGGTTCGATCTTCTCATAAACCTCAGCAAGAGGTGTGCCTCCACTTGCCTTAACTGCCTGCATCCTCCTCTCGCATGACTTGCTCCAGTGCTCCCCCTCACCCTTTATAACCCAACACCTAGCCTTTCCTCTTGTAGTGTTGAATGCAAGTGCTATAAAGTTAACACCTAGATAATCAAGAACCTTGCAGAGTGCAGTGAAGACCCTCTTGTACTCTTGCTCATCACTTGAGATACTACTTGAATGATCTAGCAGGAGCAAGAGTCTACCCTTAATCTTCATATCCTGCTCGCTTATGAATGGCTTATTTGCATGCACTGTTAACATCTCAGTATCAAGCTCATCCCCAGCACTTGCATACAGTTCAACCATACCTCTCTTCCAATCTCTAAGCATCCTCTTCAGCCTATTCACAAGATCTGGATCGTACTGTGCATAATCATCAGCTAACTCTGGCACATCCAGCGCTTTAGCAATGCTAACCTCTTCCCTCTTACCTGCTATAGCACTCATCCTCTTCACCATCTCATACTCCCTCCTAACCTCCCTCCCATCCATTATGCTCCTAACCCTTCTCTCTAACTCATCGTTGCTCTCATCCTTGAGTCTGAGTAGTCTCCTAAGTGCAAGGTACACCTCCTCATCCTTCAACCTTATCCCAATCCTTACCCTTGCAAATGGTACTGGTATGGTTATGAGTGGGTTTGCACCAAGGGCATCAAGGACCTTAGGCACTTGCTTCTCAACCCATTCTGTACCATACCCATTCTTTATAGCCTCATCAACTATCTTATTTGCTATGCTAGTTGCATTCTCAACCTTGACAAGGTCGAAGCCATCAAGATCTCCCTTTATGTAGCCTGTGAGGAAGTATTGAGAGAATGCTATAACCCTTCTATGTATGCCATAGAGTGAGTTAACCAACGGCTTATCCTGCCATGATACTGCCTCATCGTAGAGCAGTTCATCAAGCATCCCAGGCCACTCCTTCAAGCCAAGTATGGTTACCCTCTTCTGCTCAAGTGCATTGAGAACATGCCCAAATGCTATATCATCAGAGAGGTACTTGCTTGAGTACTTGAACCTCATTGCAAGAATCCAGCATGCTACCCTCCACTGTCTATACCTTGAGAACTCATCCCCAGCAAACACATCCATGCTTGGGATGGTTATTGTATTCTTCTCATAGTTTATCCTTTGTGATCTTGCTATGCGTAAGATAGCACTATCCTTACCAGACCATGCATGTATAAGGAACGTTCCTATATCAAGCAGGGTATCATCCTTTACCATATCCTCTTCTTATATATGTAGAAGATAATAATAACCATTACATTGAGAGGTTGAAGCATATCTAACTGAAGAGCGATGTTATCAAGTCCATCACCTTCCTATACTCAGTCTCCCCCCATTGCTCATACACATTTGCAAATACAGCCTCTGCTGCAAGTTTAGGGGCAACCCCTTGCTTTATAAGCTTTGCAAATGCTATACTCTCCCTTATGCTAGGGCTATAGTAGAGTTCTTCTACAGATGCAGCCTCTCTTAGCGTATTTGCAAGCTTTACTGCTCTCCTTACAATCTCCTCATCCTTGCTGCTCAACTGTACATGTGCACCTATTATCTTCATCTCAGTCTCTGCTGGAGGGTACTCCATCCTTATCCTAACAGGGAACCTGCTAAGGAGTTGTGGGGGCAACTCCTTAGTGCCCATGTGGGAGAGTGGGTTTATAGTTGCTATAACGAACCAATCATCTCTAGCCTTGATTATCTGCCCTCCTGCCTCCTTCAGCACTATCTGCCTCCTATCATCTAACGCTTCATCAAGCCTTAGCAGTACATCTGCCTCTGCAGCATTCAACTCATCAAGGTAGAGTATGGAGCCATTCTTCATAGACTTGATCAACAGACCTTCAACGAACTCAACATTGCCATTGTGTATGGTCTGCATACCTATGAGATGGCTCTCCCTTGTACGTAGAGAGAAGTTTATTGTGTACAGTTCTTTATTACGCATATGCGCAAACTTTCTCACCAGTGTTGTCTTGCCAGTACCCTTTGCCCCTATTATAAGCACGAATATGCCTGCATCATATGCCTTATTCAGTATCTCCAGAGAGTTATTCCAGTCTATATAGACTGGCTCAACTTGGCTAAGCATACAGCCTCTTATAGCATATTAATTAATATAAAGTTTGCCTAGTGCTAGCAAGCATCTAGCATGATGCTAGTTAACCTTTATAGCATTAAGGTATAGCTTTGATAGGACTACGTTAGAGCATCAAGCGTTATCTTAACCTTACAGTCGTTGCAGTAGAACTCATCCTTGTATATGCATAGACACTTGTTCCTTGCATATATGCTTGGTCTCTTGCTCTTTAACGCCTTCTCATAGTCTATGAACTCTAATGCAAGCAGGTTGCATCGCATGCATATAACATCATGCCCCTTATGTTCAATAATATGTTTATCCTTTGCCTCTTCACTACCACCCCTTGCATCCTTATTCCTCTCCCCCTCCTCCTTCAATTCTTCTTCCCCATCCAATCTGTGTCGATTATTGGGTATGGTATGTGGTATAAAATCCTTTTAATTTTACGCTTGGTTTGTTGCATAACTAGTCTATCACTGTTATTCAGGCTATACTACTATCATCCTTATCAATTATTTAATGCTCATACTTGCTTTGTTGCATAACTAGTGAATATCGTCATTCCACAACGTTATCAGCACTATAAACCATGTTAAATTTACTAGATATGCTTATTATTGCCTATATCAGAACATATATTGCGAATCTCATAGTTGTGCAACAAAGCACTGTTAGGTAGTTATTCAACAAATTATGAGTAGCAGATAATTAAACCAACCATAACAACTCCTCTCTATCTGCATGCTATTAACATACTACTACTGCTCTACCTACTTACCTACCTACCTATCTCCCTCTTATGCAGTCTTGAGAGATGGTAGAGCGTTCTCTTCAGCACATCTATGCTTGCTATATACTCATCTATGCTCACATGCTCATCTGCAGAATGTGATGAGTGTGCATCACCAGGCCCATATGTGACTATTGGTATGTTGAGAGCATTGCCTAGAATATTCATATCCCCTGTACCGCTCTTCCTTATGAGCATTGGTCTCTTGCCTCTAACATCCATCACTGCAAGTACAAGTGCCCTAACAAGGGGCGAGTCATGCCTTGCCTCAAATGCCTCTGTCCTATCCTCTATGCTATACTCTACCTTGATACCCTTCTTCTCTGCTACCCTGTTAAGTGTAAGGTCGAGTAGGTTAAGCACGTTCAATGTACTTAACCCGTTTGGAACCCTGATATCTATGGTTAGGGAGCATCTTGCAGGGGTTACGTTATGACTACTGCCTCCCTTTATCTCTGTTATACAGTATGTTAAGCCTTTGTTGTTCATGCTAGCAAGTGCATCCTTTATGCTCTGCCAGAGTTCATAAGCCTCCTCTATGGCATTACCAGCAAGCATTGGTGCACTTGCATGTGCACTATCACCAACATCGCATGTTATGTTGAACGCTACCCTCCCCTTGTATGCTATAGTTATCTTCTCCAACCCGCTAGGCTCACCAAATATGGCATAGTCAGCATCTATGCTATTCCTCATCAGATTCTTTATCCCTGTTGCATTACCCTCCTCATCAACAAGTCCAGCAAAGGTTATAGTACCACAGTCCCTAGCAAGTGATGCTGCAAGCAACAATGCTAGAAGGGGAGCCTTTGCATCAGATGCCCCTCTCCCATATATCAGCCCATCCCTTATGCTTACAGGTATATACCCTGGAACAGTGTCCATATGCCCGCAGAGGAGTACCCTAGGACTACCATAGCCCTTCCTTGCTATAACATTACCAACATCATCCATGTGAACATGCTCGAAGCCAAGTTCGCTTGATGCTTTCTCAGCAATAAGCCTTGCCAAGGGATACTCCTGCTTTGATGGAGTGTACAACTCCAATGCTTGCTTGAGGAGTTCTATTGCATACGAGTTTGATACTGTAACCATACTCTTCCTCTCTTCCTCCCTTCCTCCCTTACTACCTCTCTCCTCCCTCTCTCCCTCTACCTCTACCTCTCCCTCCTCCTATTCTCTTTGCACTATATAGTCTATCATCTCATCTGCTATCTTTGAATTAGATACCCTAGCAACGTTCTTGAACTCAGTTGTAGGATTGACCTCATGAACAAGCAATCCTTTAGCCTCATCCTCCATGAGATCAACACCAACAACCTCACCATTTACTGCCTTGCATGCCCTTATGCATGTATCCTCCAACTCCTTGCTTATTGGACATGGCTCTGCTTTACCTCCTAGAGCCATGTTTGTCTTCCACTGCCCATCTCCAGCATACCTGTATATCGCTCCAAGCACTCTATCACCAGCAACTATTGCCCTTATATCCCTTGGTGGTCTTCTAACATACTCTTGAAGGTAGTATATCTGATATAGGGGGAACATATGCTCTCTATCCTCAACAACTGCTTCAGCAGCATCCCTATCCCTTATCAGTGCTATAAGCCTACCCCAACTACCAACTGTGGGTTTAAGCACAACAGGGTAGCCTAGAGCATCTATTGCCTTGAAGACTGTATCCTGTGTGAATGCAAGCATGCTCCTAGGTGCCTTTATACCATGCTTAACAAGGGCTAGATGAGCAAAGAGCTTGTTCCCTGCTATAACACTGCACTGGAATGGGTTTATCACCCTGTAACCTTTGCCCTCTAGTGCAGCAGTGAGATGGAGGTTCCTAAAGTAACTAACACATCTCTGCAAGAGTATGCTATTATGGCCATCAACCTCTATGCTAGAGCCATGGATTATACTACTACTATTGTTGCTACTATTGCCATTAAGATCAATCAAAATATCCTTGCTATCGAGCATCTTAACGTACAAGCCCTTCCTTACTGCAGCCTCGTAGAGTGCCTTCTCCTCCCACCTTACTAGATCGTAGAGTATGTAGAGTTTGCTTACTGACCCCAATCCTCTCCAACGACTTGCGCAGGTTTGATATTAAATCCTTCCCCTTGCCTCTCAAGTTCGTAACTTGCTCCACAGTCTGGGCATGTGAGTATCTCACCCTCTATTGCATCGCTAGGTACCTTAAGATCCGCCTCGCACTCAAGGCATCTAACTTTGATCATAACAGGCTAGTCAATGAGAGGTTAATTATACTTTGCTAAACACCTCTAGCATATGATGGTAGATCAACCCATTTACCATCCTTGTAGACTATGCTATAGGAGGCTAGTGGGACCTGTTCTCCATTTATATCAGTAACCAGTAAGATGGTATAGACATCATCCCTCATCGATGGGTTTATTGACGCTTCTATATGGAAGTTGTTGCCATCTATAATCCATCTCTCTGCCAAATAAACTCTCTCAGTATAGTAGTAGCCTGGTGGAGGAGGTGGGTATATAGCATAAACAGCACGAGCCGCATGTTACACCTCCTCCATATGAATAGCAATTAGGAGTATTATTATTATTCAACTCTATACTGCTCATCTTTCTACAAAGGATCATAATATACTGCTAGAACAACTGGTCTAACATTTGTATTTGGCTCTATGTATATCCTACAGCTCATTACAATGGGATTGTCAAGATAACATTTATGCTTGCTATTCTAATTACTCTCATAAATGGATTAGACTACATTATTAGCCTAGTAAGAGAGTCCAATATATTCAAGAGGAATAAGGTACCTTTAGAGGATATAGTTCTTGCTGCACTTTTGCACTACTCTGGCTTATCATTAAGAGCATATTAGATGGAAGGTTATCATATGAAGCTGTTAGGCAATGAGTGGTACCATGCTCTTAAGAGCATATTAAAGAAGCCTGAGAAGAAGTATAGGAGGATTATTACAGTAGATAAGCAAGACAAAGCTTAATGGTGAGCATGTCTATGTATTATGCTAGAGATGTCGATGCAAAAGATATACTTGCTTTAATGGTATCATACACTAAGCTCATTAGACGCAGAGATATTCAAGCAGATACTCAAGTACTCTGAGGATAAACCATTAATACTGGTAGATAAGGCATGGTATGTATTAGTAGATGCATTAATGCTAGGCTTAGAGTATGAGTGAGCATTGCTAGAGGTAAGAGGAATAGCATAGAATCCTAGTTTGCAATGCTGAAGAGAAGGCTTGGAGCATTCTACATACAATAACTTTCCTTTAAGATCATCCATCATCTAAACAGATCTAACATTATTCATAGATATACAATCTGGAGAAGAGGATTATCTTGATTGCGTGATAAGTAAGTAGATGCACTTAGTATAGGAACTGTTTGCTAGTATATACTATTGATCACTTTGATCTTTTAACTGCTTAACCTATCTACTACTACCTACTACAAGATGTTATGTTAGTAGTACATCTATTAGTATAGATGATCTCTTCCCTATATCTCAATTCTAATTATTGGCAATTCAATGGTATCAGTATTATCTTGACAATCACAAGATGGTGAGATTAGATTGTTTATAACTTAGATGATATGGTCTAGCATCATGCTATACTGTATAACAGACTATCAACCACGTACAAGTAATATAACACTTGCATGTGTTCCAGCAGCAGCCATGTTATGCACCAACCCTATTCTACAATCCTTTATCTGCCTACTTCCTGCCTTGTGCATCAACTGTCTTGTAACCTCAACAACTTGGGCAATGCCAGTTGCGCCAGATGAATGCCCTCTACCCAATACACCTCCATCTGTATTAACTGCTGGTATACTTATCCTACCCTCTACAGCATAACCTCCCTTACCCTTCTCAACGAAGCCCAGATCCTCATATGCTAGTATCTCAAGTATTGTGAATGAGTCATGGACTTGAGCAACATCAACCATCTCTGGTCTTACATTACCCATCTTGTACGCTTGTCTTGCAGCATCTACAGTTACATGCATCGTTGTAAGATCTATGCTGTTTATACTAGCACCAATGCTACTTGAGCCTATACCCTTTATCCATACTGGTTCTCTACATACACTCTTTGCAATATCTGCACTTGCCAAGAGTATAGATGCTGCTCCATTACATGCTATAGAGCAATCGTAGAGCCTTAATGGTTCAACTACAGGCTTTGATCTCAACACATCATCAACATCTACAGCACCCTTGTCATAAAAGTATGCCTTCTCATTCGTTAAAGCACTCCTTCTGTTCTTAACAGCAACCATGGCAAGATGCTCCCTGCTTGTTCCAAACTCCTGCATATGCTTCTTAGCATACAATGCAGCCCAGTGTGCAGGATGCCTCATATCTCCTCTTGCTACATCCCAGTCCAAGAGCATACCTGAGTTGCTAGAATCAAACCCAACAACAAGTGCTAGATTGGATAGTCCAGATGCTATGTATGAGTATGCTGCTATTAGCGCATCTGCTCCAGAACTACACATACTCTCTACCCTATTCACTATCCTTGCCCTTATGCCTAGCATATCAGCAAGTATGCTTGCTGTATATGTACTGCTATCTGTTGTTGAGGTTATTAGAGCATCTATCCCATCCTTCAATGATCTTGCATCATACTCCATATTGCTAAACATATCAACAACAGATTGGAGAGCAAGTTCATAGAGTGAGTACTTTGAAGCCTCATCCCTGTTGAACCTTGCTAAACCATAGCCTACTATAGCAACATTAGCATTAGTATTGACATTAACATCAGCATCCCTCATCTCTAACCACCTCCTCCATCATATGCTCAAATACGATGTAATCCTCCTCAGCATTATATACTGGATTTATAAGAAGTATGGGTAGATCTATACCCTTTATGAACGATCTAAGTTGCTTTATACAATCATCTATGCTACCTGCCAATGCAAGTGAGCTGAGCATTCTATCACTTACAAGCATGTGTATATCCTTGAGTCCATTCCTCCTATACTCTTCCCTTATATGCTCAACCTCATCCTTGAATCCATGCTCTGCCAAGAATCTAGCGTATATAGAGCCTACTGCAGTGTAGAACGCTATGCTCTTCTTAGCCCTCTCAATAGCCCTTTGAGCATCGTTAGAGACTGCTGTTATAAGAACTAATGCAACATCTAACCTTGGATTTATACCCTTTAGCATCCTAACTTGCTTATCCAACTCATTCATAGGCATGAGGAATAGGATTGCGCCATCACCAACCTCACCAGCAAGCTTTAGCATACCTTGGTTGGTTGCTGCTATGTATATTGGTATATTGCTCCTTAGAGGCTTAAAGCCTAGCCTCATACCCTTAACCTTTACAACTCTTCCATTGTAATCAACCCTCTCCCCTCTTGATATAAGCCTTATAACATCAACATACTCCTTCATCCTCGCTATATTATTCTTGAACTCTAAACCATGCCAGTCCTCAGCAAGCCTCTTGCTCCCTGCTCCTAAACCTAGCACTGCTCTACCATTAGAGTATAGATCTAGAGTGTTAATTGCCATTGCAGTACTTGCTGCACTCCTAGCATATATGTTGACTATAGCAGTACCTAGCATAACACTTCTCGTTAGTGATGCTATGTATGAGAGTGTTACAAACGCATCTCTACCCCATGACTCTGGCACCCATATGGAGTGCAGATTCATGCTCTCTGCTCTCCTTGCATACTCTATAACCTGTCTATCATCCAAGAGCATCCCTAGGCTTATCCCTATCCTCCTTCTCCTTCCTTCTTCCCCTTCTCCTTCCTTCATCTCCTCTTCTTCCTCTTCCTCTTCTTCTACTATCGCTATTGCTTATACTATTATTATTACCCATCTCTATAATCATCTTTTGTACTCCTTCAACTCCTTACTTGCCTCTTCAACATCCTTGTGTGTATCTATAGATCTCCAGTACACATCCTTATACTTTACAGCATAAAGCATCCCCTTGCTTGCTAGTTGCGGGAATGTATCATACTCTATACTCCCCTTATCTGGAAGGTATGCTAGTACATCATGGTTAAGGCAGTAGACTCCAGCATTTATCCAGAACTGATCAAGCTTAGGCTTCTCCCTAAAACCAGTTATCCTTGAGTCACTACCCATCTCAACTATTCCATATGGGCTTGGTAATGGAACCACAGCTATGCTATTGTTCTGCATCATAACCATCCTTGCTATGTTAAGATCGGTTATGATATCACCATTAACAACTATGAACCTCTCCTCACCATTCAGAAGGGGTTTAGCATTCTTAATAGCCCCTCCAGTACCCAATGGTTCATCCTCAACAACATAATCTATGCTCACTGAGTACCTGCTACCATTGCCAAGATAATCCATTATACGCTCTCTCATGTAGCCAACGCAGAGTATAAGTTCATCTATACCATTGAGTTTGAGCCATTCTATCTGCCATGCTACTATTGGCTTCTCAAGTACCTCAACCATTGGCTTTGGTCTATCATCAGTTAGAGGCTTCAACCTCTTCCCAAACCCTCCAGCAAGTATTATAGCCTTCATTGAAGAAGATGCAAAACAGGTTTATAATAAACTCATCCTTTTGCTATCCTACTATCAACTCTATGATGCTTTTTCATGCTTCTACATTGGTAACTGTTACTTACTTATTCAGTTAACCTGAAGTGTATCTCCTGATAACACTCTACGCACACCTCCTCATCATTGGTATGCTCACATGAAAGCATCCTCTTCACTTCCCTTTTGCATATTGGGCATATAGGCATTATATTACTTTATAATACATTGTGATAAATATATCAAGTCATATCTATATCTGAGAAGCCCTTATCCTTTATACTCTCAACATACTTCCTTATTATCTCCCTAACACAATCATGACATATTATGTAAACCTTCTGCTCTACAGGCACTAGCACAAATTCATTAGTATCTCTATGACATCTCACACACTCTACCATTAATTGTATGGTTTAAGCATATACTATTTATAAATTCTTATTCTGCTCATACCATCCTTGCTATCTTTGCATCTCTGAACCTCTTTATTATTCCTAATGCTATCACAAGTGCACCAAGCCCTGTTACAGGTGCTGAGCCAGCAACAGCTCCTCCTATTGCTATCAACACACCATTTATGATGAGCATTATCCACACAAAGGTTGAGACCTCTCTAGCAATGAAGAACGTTGCTATGGATAGTGCTATAGCAGAACCTCCAAATGCTAACCCTCTAACCATTGCATTGACAGGCAGAAACCCAGTCTCCTTTGCACCCTCTCCATCCATGCTCCTGCTTGCTGCCTCATCTACACCGTATATTATGAGGAGTACTAGAGCAGCTATAACAAGACCCTTTGCAATCTTCAACATGATATATATTGATGTCATCCCGTTAATAAACTATAATACTGCATATGCTAGATGAGTTATGTTAGCAGAAGGTCATACCTTATATACTTTGCAATGTATGGTATATCATCAACACCCATCTCCTTTATGTATGGTATACTCCCTATAACTGGTACCCTACTCAACTCCTGTATAATGCTTCCAGCATTAACCTCAACAATACTGCTGTGATCTATCATATTCATTATTATACCAATAACCTCAACCCCTCTTCTCTTACATGCCTCAACTGTTAGCAGTGTATGGTTTATAGTTCCTAGCCTTGCTCTAGCAACTATCAGTGCTGGCAATTCAAGATCTCTTATGAGGTCAAGTACATAGTAATCCTTCTTTATCGGTACCATAACGCCACCTATACCCTCTACAACGATGAACTCATGCCTCTCCTTCAACCTCTTGTATGCTTTGAATACTCTCTCAATATCAACATCCTGTTTAAGCACAATACTTGCCATGTATGGTGCTGCCTCTAAAGCAAGGAATACAGGGTTAACAAGTTCATGCTCCTCACTGCTTAGGCATGAGTACTTTGCAATGATCTCAGCATCTGTAGACTTGAATACTACATCTCTATCTATACCCGTTGCTATTGGCTTCATCCCTACAGCATCTATACCATCGCTACGTAAAGCATGGACTATCGCTGCTGTAACCAGCGTCTTGCCTACGCCAGTATCTGTACCAGTTACGAATACTCCGCCTCCACTACCATTGCTCCATCCATCATCATCATCGATGCTAATGCTAGTACCAATATCCATTATGCATCCATCTTAATTATTATATTTATTTGTGGGCTAGTTTATCATCTGTTTGGTTTGAATGAATGGTGTTAGCATTAAGATGAACTTACTTGGTCTAGTGCTAGGTCCACTGGTATTCCTTGCAGTATTCCTCATGGGAGGGATGATAGTTATAGATGTAGGTGCAAGGACAGTGTTGGCATTGGTAGCATGGATGGTTGTATGGTGGATAACTAATGCTATCCCACTGTATGCAACTGCACTACTCCCATTGGTTGTGCTCCCAGCATCCAACGTTATGCAGATAGGCAGTATTGCTGTGAACTATGCTGATAGGACTATATTCCTCCTACTTGGTAGCCTCATGCTTGCTAGAGCAATAGAGATGGCAGGGTTGCATAGGAGGTTTGCTATAAGGATGCTACTCATCCTAGGCAATGATAGCAAGAGCATGCTAGGAGGGTTCATCCTAGTTACTGCTCTCCTTAGTGCGTTCATGAGTAATACTGTAGTTGCTGCAATGATGATCCCTTTAGCATTATCGATAATATCGGTTATGGAGGAGGGGCATAGGAGGAGGATTGCACCAGCGCTTATGATAGTCATAGCATACTCTGCAAGCATAGGAGGGGTTATTACACTTGTGGGCACACCTCCAAATCTGATATTTGCATCTATAGCAAGCAATATGGGTTATGATGTAACATTCCTCTCATGGCTCCCTATAGGGCTTCCAGTAGGCTCAATACTCCTGCTACTACTCTGGCTCTACCTGCTTTACGTGCATAGGTTGAGGGATGTTAAGATTATAGAGAGTAGGGATGTTGTTATCAACGAAGCCAATAGACTTGGAAGGATAAGCAGGAGGGAGAAGGCTGTTCTAGCAGTCTTCATAGCAACCATAGCAGCATGGATGAGCAGAAGTGTATGGGGTTCATACCTCCCAAGTATTGATGATGCTGTTATAGCAGTATCTGCAGCACTCTTGCTCTTTGCAATAAGGGTTAAGGATTCAGATGAGAGTAAGGAGGATGGTGCTAGCGTAAAGGATAAGGGTAGAGCAGGAGTAGGAGAGGTTAGGCTCTTAACATGGGATGAGGCATCAAGGATACCCTGGGGTGTGCTAGTGCTCATAGGAGGAAGCCTTGCACTTGCAAATGCATTCACAGCAACAGGGTTAGACAAGATCGTTGCATCATCCCTAGCCATAGAGGCAAGTCCTTCACTCATGGTACTATTCATAACAGCAGTAACTGTATTCATAACTGAGTTGATGAGTAATACAGCAGTAGCAACACTCATGCTTCCTGTAGTTAGCAGTGTAGCAGAGCATATTGGTATGGAGCCATTGCAACTCATGCTTGCAGCAACGCTAGCAGCGACCCTAAGCTTCATGCTCCCAGTAGCAACTCCTCCAAATGCTATGGCATTTGCATCTGGCTACCTTACTGTAGCGTACATGATAAGGATGGGGTTCATAATGAACCTCTTAAGTATAGCAGTGATAACAGCAATTATATACATTATAACACCATATGTTAGATTCTAATATCATTATGCCTCTCCTCTCTTCTTTCTTCATATCCTTATCCATCTCCATAACATACATACCGATTACCAACATCCCTCCTGCCCTGGTTGCATTACTCACGTACTCACTCACTCACATTCCAACCTCTGGAGGCACTCATCAATGGATTGTAATCTCTAACAATACCCCATATGGCAAGGTTGGTGATTCACGAAGCTATGTATACAGTCTTGAACATAATACAGTAATCAAATCCCTAATATAATGGCTCCAGTATCTCTCAACACATACATCAAGAATTAGATACCATTGCATGATGCAACGATACAGTAGCATAGAAACTGGTATAATTGATCAACCAATCCTATCTATTTTTATTCTGATTTATTCTAATTGTATGTTAACCCATGTTTCAAACAAGCTCTAACAAGAGGATAAGATTATGTATATGTAATAAAGACTGTATAGTATGCATGAGCATTATACGTATAAAAACGGTAATCTTAAAACCAAAGACAAAGCATACGTATGGCATCCATACACACAGATGAGCGATTGGTTTAGGATTGATGCACCAGTTATAGTTAGGGGAGAGGACTTCTACCTTATAGATGATAGGGGCAATAGGTATCTTGATGGGGTAGCAAGCATGTGGTGCAATGTATGGGGGCATTCAAGGAAGGAGATTGTAGATGCTATAGTAGAGCAGGCTAAGGTGTTGCAGCATTCAACCCTCTTTGGTCTATGTAATGAACCTTCAATAGTGCTTGCTGAATTGCTTGTAAAGATGACAAAGGGTATGGGCAAGGTATTCTACAGTGATGATGGCTCAACAGCAATGGAGGTAGCGATAAAGATGGCTATACAGTATTGGTATAACAAGTTAGGAAGTAATAAGAGGAGAGAGATCATTGCATTAGAGAATGGATACCATGGAGATACAATAGGAGCAATGTCCATAGGCTATATAGAGCACTTCTTCAAACCTTACAAGCCATTGCTCTTCAAGGTTAGGCATGTACCCTCTCCCTATCTATACAGGAAGAGCAGGGAGATGAGCGATGCTGACTATGTGCAGTACTGCATAGATATGCTTGAGCATGAACTGAAGAGAGGTGAGGGTAGGGTAGCAGCAGTAGTAATGGAGAGTGGTGCACAGATAGCTGGAGGAGTAATAGTATACCCAGATGGGTATCAGAGAGAGGTTAGTAGGTTATGCAAGAGGTATGATACGCTACTTGTGCTGGATGAGGTTGCAACAGGGCTAGGAAGGTTAGGCTCCATGGTTGAGTACATTGCTCAGGATAGCATGCCAGATATAGTTGCGTTTGGGAAGATGCTCACAGCGGGGTATCTGCCTTTGGCAGCAACTCTAGCAAGTGATGAGATCTTCAATGCATTCCTTGGCAAGTATGATGAGGGGAAGCATCTCTTCCATGGACATACATTCACTGGCAATCCTATAGCATGTGCATGTGCAGTAGCAAACCTAAGACTGTATGAGCAGGAAAGGTTGATCTCAAAGGTTAAGAGTAGTTCAGCATTGTTGGCTGAGAGGCTTGAGGAGTTCAGAGGCTACCCTATAGTTGGGGATGTTAGGCATAAGGGTATGCTTGCTGCCATTGAACTGGTTAAGGGTAATAGCAATAGCAATAGCAAGAGTAATAGCAAGAGCAAGGACCCCCTATTAACCCTCTCTGATGGGAGAAGGATAAACTATGCTATAATGGAGGAGGCTCTCAAGCGTGGTCTCTTCATTAGACCATTGGGTCATATAATGCTCATAGTACCTCCACTTGCCATAGGTAGAGAGGAGTTGAATATGCTCATTGATAAGGCGTTGGAGGTTGTTGGTACAATAAGCAAGTTGGTATAGCAATAATAACAACAACAACTACAACTACAACTTGTTGGTGCCGCCGGCGTGATTTGAACACGCGACACCTCGGTCTTCAGCCGAGTGCTCTCCCAGGCTGAGCTACGGCGGCACGCTAGAGTAATTAATTCATCCAACACCGATTTATTTGCTTTTGTCACCTGCCAGAAATGTTATTTATTGTTAGTCTTGCCTTGCCTACTCTTTCTTATTCTTCCATGGTACATCCTCTACACCTTTACGTCTGTTCATAACTCTAGCAAGGATAAAGAGTAGTGATGAGAGCCTGTTCATATATGCAATAAGATTATCACTCACATTCCCACTCTCATCCTTAAGTGCAACTATAACACGTTCAGCCCTCCTTGCTATTGCTCTAGCAAGATGGAGTAATGAAGCCTCTCTGCTTCCCCCTGGAAGTATAAAGTATGCTATAGAGCCTGCCTCCTCCTCATACCTATCTATGACCTCTTCAAGCTTCTTAACCATCTCAATGCTTACCTTAGGTGTTGATTCACTCATATCTGGATCTGCCAACTCCGCTCCAGCAATGAAGAGATCGTTCTGCACACCTTCCAGCACAACCTTTACATCCTCCTCATCTATGAATGATATGCATAAACCTATGGCAGAGTTCAACTCATCTATATTGCCATATGCCTCCACCCTTAATGCTGCCTTTGATACCCTCTTCCCACCAAGTAATGATGTGTAGCCTTTATCCCCTCCTCTAGTGTATATCTTTGCCATGCGTATGGTATTACATGATAAGGTTTAAACGTAACTTTCTCCCCATCAATCATGGGCATGGGTCATGCTAGGTATGTATTTGCTCTAACGATGATGAGTTTTAGCATGGCCATAGTTCTTGCTATATCTGCTATTATAATAGATTATTATATACTGGGCAAGAGTAGTAGTGTTAAGGTGGATATAAGGGAGGCTACAGATGATCTCATAAAGGGTAACGTGCTTAAGAGCATAATCAATGAACTCTCAAAGATAGCAGGTAGCGATGTAGGAAAGAGCAATGGTGAGTATATAGTAAGTAACTGATCACGCATTATATGCTCCAAATGATTCGTCCTGAAAGCATGAATACTTTCAGTAATGATAATCTATGCATAGCATATATACTTCATTCACCATATTTCAAGTATGAGCAAAGAATCAAAGGTTAGATGCCCCTACTGTGAATCAACATTTAACAGCAAGGAGGAGTTATCAAAGCATATAGATAGGATGCACATAGGGCCTGGGGTGCTTGAAGGAGATACAAGGAAGCTCTAGTTGAAATAAATTTTTCTATACCTATATATCACTTCTATCTTTCTATAAATAATGAGGAAAATAGCTACAATAATGATAATTAGTGTTGTAGCACACTTCTATATCCATTTAGTGTAATTAATGGAGGTGTAGAGCATATGAAGAGGGTTAAGGAGGAGGTTATAGATAGAGGTGTAGAGGTATTCAAGGCGGAATCGCAGAGAGGTGATCTCATACAGATATTTGAGATAAATGGTAACCCTGCAATGGGCTGGGAGGCTGGCGATAAGAATAGCCTAGTAATATTGGATGGTAAGGTTATAAGCAGTGAACCATCATCCTATCCAGCAGTAGTAGCAGTGATAGATCAGAAGGAACTTTTTACTATGGTGTTAGTGGTTATGTACCAATGGCTGAGTTGAAGAAGATACTAGAGTCGTTAGAGAAGCCAAGAATTAACCATCAACCATAACATTATATATTTTTAGGCTGCTAGTAGTAATCTCATGCTAGAGTTCTTCCTTACTGCATGTAGATTGAAGAGGGTTAAGAGGAAGGGATGGCTTGTAAAGGCAAATGTTAGTAGGGATGATGCTGAGTCCGTAGCAGATCACTCATATATGCTAGCATTAATTGCTATGATCATTGCTGATGCTAAAGGCTTGGATACATGTAAGACTATGAGGATGGCACTCCTGCATGATATTGCAGAATCGATAACAGGTGATTATATGCCAGAGGAGATAGAGCAGAAGGAGAAGAGGATGCTGGAGCATGATGCTATGCTTAAACTGCTCACCATGCTCCCTGAAGGTTTAAGGGATGAATACTCAAGGTTATGGGATGAATATCTCAACTGCAGGAGTGAGGAGGCTAGACTTGTACATGAACTTGACAAGGTTGAGATGGTTATTCAGGCTAGATGCTATGAGGATATGGGCTATACTGATGTGTTGAGGAGGTTCTACTCCTACGCTGAGCCGTATGTGAGCGATGATATTGCAAGGAAGTTACTATCATCAATCAATAGTTGAGTAGCAATGCTATCTGCAATCTCATCCAACTACATACAATGGTATCAATAAGTTAATACAAGATGATGGTCTTATCTTGTAGATTCTGCTTTGTTGCATAACTTGATAACATAGCAATTCCTTAACGTTATCAGCACTATAAACTATGTTAAATTTACTAAATACGCTTATCTATTGCCTATATAAGTACATATATTGCGGATTTTAGTTATACAACAAAACAAATCTCAGCATACTCCTTTGCCCTCTCAAACCAATACCTTGGCCTTGCCTCTCTGTTGTAGATATCCCTAATATCCCTATCCACATATAATAATGGGCTACGAACCGAATGAGTGGTAGCCCCGGGCAGATTCGAACTGCCGTCACCAGGTCTCTCCTCTTTTACCCTATTCTATCCATAACCTCTCGGGATCCAGAGCCTGGCACTCAAGGGCCTAGCCCTCCTTGGCCACTAGACGACGGGGCTACCGTAGATATAGAATGATTCTACTCCATTATCTGTCTTTCTATTTATTCTGCACTCTCATGCTCTAGCCTACTTTGTACTTATCAGCCTTATTGCTTCCCCATAATCAAGCCATAGCCTCTTCCTCATGTATGGCACTAACTTCCAGTGTATACTGTACACCTCTCTATCCTTATCCTTAAGCAGGAGTCCCTTGACTATTAACGAGACAAAGCCTCCAGCAACCTTGCTCTTCATCTCATCACCATAGGAAGAGCAGAATGCGTCCCTCTTTGCATGATACTCCTCTATCGTGAACCATGGTTTGTTCAACTCAAGTATGAGTGGCCAGACTATGTTGTTCCATACTAACCTTCTATTCTCTGTACTTGATGCATATTTACCCTTCTCTCTACTCTTGCCCTTGCTCTTAATGCTACTCTCATCCTTACTGCTACTATTATTATTGATATGCTTATACCTTCCATCCTTGTCCTCTCTCAGCACATGCTTGTTACAGGTTTATACAATATAATTATTTACTTATCACCATCATCTTATGTATATCGCTGGCCTATATGGTAGTGCAGACTTCTTTGCTACACTGTTGCTACTGCTACTACTATCCTCTACCATAACCTCTACTCTACAGTTGTACTCCTCCTCTAGTAATGGTATTGCATCACAAAGTACTCTAACCTCATCCAACACACCTATACTTGCCCTCCTCAACCTAGACTCTGGGGGTGTTGAGAGTATGCTCTCTATCATCCTCTTCACCATCTCTGGCTTACTCTTTGCATAAGTTGCTATAGTATCTGATCCTCCTGCACTAGATGAACCCTTCACAAGCATACGCATCACATCACCATAGTTGGTTATACCCTCATTTATAATGCTCAATATCCTCAAGTAGAGTTCCCACTTCCATGCCTCTGCAACCTGTATGGTTATCATACTTGGCTTCATTCCAGTAACCTTGATTATCTTCTCAACATCCTCCATAACATGCATTATTAGAGATTCACCTTCATCAGCTATGCTATTGATCATAGATGGAGTAACCTTGGGCCACTCTGCCATAGATACAAAGCCCTTACCTCTCAGTATACTCCACATCTCCTCACATATGAATGGCATGAATGGGGAGAGCATCCTCACTCTAGCATTAAGGAATTGTATGATTGTAGATGCTATCTCATCATCACCTCTACCCTTGCTCTTTGCCCTCTTTAGATACCATTGCATATCCTGATCCATTATGTAGAGGAGGTTGTTCAACGCCTCCCTTACCCTTAACCTATCCATCGCATCTGTTGTGCTCTTTATCATATGCTGAAGCCTGCTCATGAGCCATACATCCTCCTCCTGCTTATGCTTATGCTCTTGCTTTTGCTCTTGCTTCTGTTCATGCTCATACTCATGCTCTTGCTCATACCCTCCTCCACTCTCCTCATCAACCCTGTTGTTACTCTCACCTCTACTACTAGTAGTAGCATTGGCAAACTGCATACATATGTTGTATAACCTCTCAACCTTCTCCTTTATGCTCTTCAACATATCAAGCGTAAAGTCAGCGTCCTGAAGTAACTCAGCAGATATAAGGAGAGATGCTCTTATTGCATCGCTTCCATACTCCCTTATAGCCTTGCGCAGTGGCACTATATTGCCTAAAGACTTGCTCATCTTCTTACCATCCATAAGCACACTACCATTGACTACTATCTGCCTAGGCCATAACTCTTCAGGGAATATGGCAACATGGTTGAAGATGAAGAATGTTAGATGGTTTGGTACAAGATCTCTACCAGAGTGCCTGCTATCAACAGGGTAGTAGTAGAGGAACTCCTGCCTAATCTGCTCAATCAGATCCTTGCTTACCTTGCATGACTCTGCAATGCTTGAAGGATCCCCAACTCCTAGCAATACGTAATCAAAGAACCTATCATCTATTCCATCTACATTGAGCATCCTAGCATACTTTGCTATTATGTAGTATGCCATGTATATTACAGAGTCTGAGAGTGACTCTATTATCCAATTCTCATCCCATGGGAGCTTTGTACCTAATCCTGATCTTCTAGCACATGCCCTCTCCCTTAACCAATCTATGACGTATACGAACTCATCCCTTATATCCTCTGGCAGTATCTGCATGCTATCAAGGCATTTGTGTGCTAACCTCTTCCACTCTCTATCAGAGTAGTTTATGAACCACTGATCCTCAAGTATCTTAACTACGCATGATGCACCACATCTACATCTTACTGGCTTTGCAAGATCAAGCATGGTATCTGCAAGGTTCCTCTTGAGCATATCATCCCTAACCTTCTCCCTAGCATCCTTCACACTCATGCTTGAGTAGTCCATAGTTATACTATGGTCTGATGAGATCCTACCCTTGTAGAACTCATGTGAGTATAGTTCGTTTGTGGCATCCTCTAGCCTAGGATCATCCTGCCTTGATATACCATACCGCTTTATAACTACAGATGCAGGTACACCATCCTTTGAGTACTCACTCTCTATCATAACTATTGGCTCTATCTTCAGTATATCTGCATCTATACCTTTAGCATATTCATGGATACCAACACCAGCATGTATACCAGCCTTCAGATCAGTCAACGCTTGATAGTCATATGGTGCATGTGCTGGTACAGACATAACAACTCCAGTACCATTCCTTGGATCAACGAACCCTGCTGGTAGTATTGGCACATCTCTATTGGTCAATGGTACCCTCACCCTTTGCCCTATCAGTTCTCTGCCCTTGATAGTATGCTCAACATGCACATCCCTGTTAAGGTATGTTAGCCTCTCAGCAGCATCCATGCTTACAAGCCACTTCTCCTTCCCATCTACCATAGCAACAACATAGTCCGCATCAGGGTTAAGCCAGAGGTTGGTTACCCCAAATACCGTCTCTGCCCTTAGCGTTGCTGCAGGTAAGATCAGTCCTTCCATAATCCTACCATCATCATCATTACCTCTAGCATCTAGCACGAACTTTATCAACACATACTCTATGAACTCTGGCTCAACATCCCCAAGTGTATCATGCTGGCTTACTGGACTCTGATCCCTAGGGCACCATCCAACTGGATGTGAGCCTTGGGAGATCAACCCCTTATCCCTCAACCTCTTGAATTGCCATGTTATGAACCTGTTGTACAATGGATCTATAGTTGTGAACTCCCTCCTCCAATCTATAGAGTAGCCCATCTCCCTCATCCCTTCCTTGATCTCTGCATGGAAGTACCTTGCTATATTCACTGGGTCCTTGAAGTACTCTATATACTCTGGCTTCACACCATAAAGGTTCACGAACGTCTCTACCAACTCCTTATCATGCTCTGCTATACGCCTTGACATGGCAAGTATTGGTGTACCAGTGTAGTGGAAGCCCATGGGGAAGAGTACGTTATAGCCCTTCATACGCATATATCTTGCATGAACATCAGCAAGCGTATAGGTTCTTCCATGTCCTATATGCTGTGGAGAGTTTGGATATGGATATGCTACTGTTATGAAGTACTTCTCCTTACTGGAGGGATCGCTCTCGAATATCCTAGCCTCATCCCAAGCATCCATCCATCTCCTCTGAATAGCAAACCAGTCTATGGGCATGGATGCACACTCCTAATAACAGTAGTTATGCTGAACCTAGTATGATGCCCTCAACCATTGCAGATGCATCCTTGACCTCCCTGTACTGGCCTCCCCCCTGAGCAAACCTATCATCTCCCCCAGCAGAACCACCAAATATGGATGCTATGCTCTTTGCTACACTGCTAGCCTTGAACCTCTTCCTTGCTGATTGACCAGAGAATACTATAACCCTCATACTCTTGTTACCCTTGCCTATCAATACACAGTACACAAGCCTTGGCTCCATCTCTATCGCCTTCTCCCCTACTGCTATATGATACTCTTCATCTAGCAGATCATCATATACAGCATATAGCTTGATGGTATTGTTATTATCATCATAATGCTTACTGCTCTCATCCATACCAACCTTGATCATCTTTGCATTGCTCACAACACTGCTTGCCATCCCATCTGCAATCCTTCTTATCATCAACCTCAACCTCCTCCTTGCATCATCTGCCTCCTCAACCTTCCTTGCTAGTGTATCTACAACCTTCTCCTTGCTTGAACCTAGGATACCCGCTATAGATGATACCTGCTCCTCCTGCATCTGTACATACCTCAATGCTGCCTTGCCTGCAACGAACTCAAGCCTAACTATACCATCCTGTACCCTCTCTGCCTTTATTATCTTCACCATACCAACCTCCCCACTCCTCTCACAGTGGGTACCTCCACACGCCTCTATATCCCAATCCTTTATCTTGACTATCCTTATACTCTTGTTTGGCACATATCCTCCCTGGTATATCCTGAAACCGTATAGTTGCTCAGCAACATTCCTATCCATAAGGGTAACCTCTATAGGTAGATCAGCAAGTACTATATCGTTTGCATACTCCTCTATCCTCTTCACATCATCCCTGCTCAGTGGAGAGTGATGCGTTATATCAAGCCTAGCATAGTCCTCATCCTTGAATGCTGAGTGCTGCCATACCCATGGGCCTAGAGCCTTCCTTGATGCTGCATTGATTATATGTGTAGCAGTATGATGCCTCATTATCAACCCTCTCCTCTCACCATCAACCCTGCACATTACAGTATCGCCCTCCTTGAAGCTTATCTCAGCATCCTCTATCTTGTGAAGTATAACATCCCCCTGCTTTATAACATCCACAACCCTAGCCTCGTTTATGTATCCATGGTCTGGCTCTTGCCCCCCAGCCCTTGCATAGAATGCTGTTCTATCAAGAACAACATATGGCATCTTGATCTTCACAACCTTTGCAGAGAACTCTAGCATGTACTGATCCTCATAGAAGAGAAGCCTTGTAGGCTCTATGCTGCTTACATCCATTATAGGCTTTGGTTCCTCTACCAAAGGCTTCTCATTATGCCTCTCAGCAAGTATTGTGTAGAAGTTCTCTGGCACCCTATCTATTATGCCATGCTCCTTAAGGAAGTCAGGTGTTATCCCATCAGACTCATAAAGCTTGATGAGGTCATCGTTGCTCAACCTCTTCCCAGATAACCTCTTTACTACACCCTTCATCCTCTCTATAGCATCTGCATACCTACTACTCTCAACAGCAAGTATTGTTCTAACACTCTCCCTCTGCTCACCCAACTCTGGATACATAGATGATAGATAGTCTATGTGCATATCTGCAATCTCCTCAAGCCTTATGCTCCATCCTAGCCTTCTCAGCATTGCAAGTACCCTCCTAAGCACTACCCTTAGATTGTAGCCTCCTCCAGTGTTGCTTGGCAGTGCACCATCCGCTACAGCAAATGTTAATGTTCTAACATGGTCTGCTGCAGCATATATAGCCTCTAGAGGCACTATAATCCTCTCAAGTCTATCTGTATCTACACCAAGCATCCTTGCAATACCATCAATACCCATGCTACTTCTACTAATACTACTACTTGAAACTATCTTGAAGTACCTTCCAAGCAGATCCTGGTCATACTCTACACCAAACCTATTGATCATATGCTTAACAACGGGGCCAAATGTGCAATCGTAACTAGTTGGCGTACCCATAGTAACCCATGAGAACCTCTCAAGCCCAGCGCCCATGTCAACCACCCTCTCCTTCATTATCCTGTAATCCCTTGGGTTCCCCTCAAACTCAGTGAATACAGCATTACCCAACTCCAAGCCTCTAACATAGTACTCTAGAGAGTACCCAAATGCACCATAACCAAGCCATACATCCTCAACGAATACAATCTCATCCTTCCTTATGCCTAGAACATCTGTAAGCATCTTATAATCTAGTTCTATACATCTATCCTTCCAATACCCATTCTCAGCATCAGCAATGCTATGCTGCCCTATCATACAGAATGAGGTGTAGTGCTTCCCAGTCCTCCCAACATTCTCTATATCGTTGAACCTTAAGCACATCTGAGGTACTATAAGTGGGTTTGCAGGTAACTCGAATACCACCTTACCACCTATAACACGCTGAAAGTCAACTATCGATGCTACAGTGAAGAAGAGATCATCCCTCCATCTGCAGACTACAGGATAGCGCTTAACAGATGTATGCCCATTCTTGATGAAGAAATCCTCTACAGCCTTCCATGCCTCTATGTAATCAAGCCTCTTGCTGGTTGGAGGGTTGCCTATGAACCCATAGGGCTCACAGTTTGGGCACCTCTCCCTATCATTTAGAGCCCAGAAGTAGGCATTGCATACACTACACTGCTGCCTCTTGAACCCAAGATCATCGAATAGGGATACCCTATAGTACCTATCTGGTTCTGATGAGAACCTTGCAAGTAACTCCTCCTTACTCAATACAATAGCATGATAGGAATAATCTATTAATCCTTTCTATCATCTGTTGATGCGATGCACCGTCATTTATGCAAGCCTGCATATCTGTCTACTTTCTACCCATACCATATCCTACTCTCCTCCTCCTTATCATCACCATCATCATATCATCTTCTTCATCCTCTATTACTTACTTAACTCATCCTTACTTATTGAAGGCACTATATGGTATTCACCATTGTAGTACTGGAGTATCTTTACATTATCCATCTCTCCTACAACCTGCCCCAACTGAAAGATTAGTGCCAATGGACCAGATAGTATGAGCCATACCTCATTATCACTATCACTACTATTACCCTCACTACTATACTCATTGGAAGAGAGTGCATCGTTTATCTTTTGGTACGCTTCCTTCACTATCTTCTTGAACTCGTTTATATGAACCTCTCTAGGGTAACTTACTACAGCATAAGGTCTTCCTAGGTGCTTTATTACAGCACCAACTACAGATTTTCCTATCTCTATCACTATTATTTTAGCCATGCTCTTGGACCTACCTTCCTTATTTAAGGTAAATGAGAAGTGGCCTAACTTATTCCTTACTTATCAGATCAGTCTTGTTTTGCAATGGTATAGCATTACCATGCTTGCTCAGCAGAACCTTTAACTCCTCAACCCTCTTCTTTAGAGTAACTAGGCTTATACCTGCAGTTACTGCTAGATACTTCATACTAACCATCCTTCTCCCCTCATCCCCTAAGGCTAAATACACTATTGCAGCAGCAACACCAGCAGGGTTTACGCCATTGCTATTCATAATCTTAGCAGCATCATCTGCTAACCTATACGATACATCCTTGAGCACTGTAACATCAATACCCTTCTGCCCGTCCTGCACACCATTGCCTATACACCTTACAATCTCATCCACATATGCATGTAGTGCTGCATTAGGCACGGTTAATCCCAACGTTCTCTGCATTGCTCTATAGCATACTGCAAGCCTCCTTGCATCCATACCAACCCTCTTTGCAAATGCATTAACGGTTATTGCATATCCTTCAAGCCTAATTGCTGTATAGAGTGCTGTATACGCTATAACCCTCTTACTCTTTACCCTATACACCCTGCTGAAGTCCATGTAAAGTTCTGCAGCCCTTGAAAAAATTGAGTTGGAGTTGTATATGCCATGCATGCAATCACCTCCTACAAGCATATACTGCGCTCTCAGCAGATCCTTAACCCAACCATCGATCTCCCTGCTCTTACTGTACATTAGTTGCACCTAATTAGTCTGACCTAATTAGATATTTAAATATTCTTGCTACTAACTATTGCTATACGCTTTACAAGTTTGCTCATGAGGTAGCCTAGGGTTGCACCATAGCCAAGGTGGTATGGTAGTGCACTTATCGTTATGCTCCATACCATGCCAAGGAGTGCATTGACTGATACGGGTGTGGAGTAGAGCATGCTAACATCACTTACTGCTCTAAATGCTAGAGATGGCTTAACTATTAGGAAGGTTACTGGTAGGAAGAGTACAAGCCATATGATGAAGCCCAGTATAAGACCAACGCCAGCAGCCCTGTACGAGCAGACTATGCATACCTTGCCCCTTAACCTCCAGTGCTTGAGTATAGTTACTAGCAGGAGTGAGGATAATGCACCAACTATCGTGCTGGTTGCAACATGTAGTGCCAAACCTGAGTATAGTGCATATACACCTCTTAACCCTACAATCTCGCCTATAACAGTGTAGAATGTACCCAATGGGAAACCTATCTCATACTCACTTGCAATAAGCAGCACTGTAACATACCAGCTTGTTATGAACCCAGCAACAGCTCCAGCATAGACAGTCTTGCGTGGAGAGAATACATAGAGTGGTTCAACCATCATCCATCACCTACACAGCATCCACACTCACACAACCTATCCCCATACATATCACAGTGACATATGTTCATGAGTTTAACTCATATCATAGAAAAATATAATACTTTTTGTATAAAAATGGATATATATATTTAAAGTTTAAGTTATAATGGATGAATGTATAGCAAGACAGTTATGAGATGGTGTAGTAATGAACAGATGTTAACATGTACAGATGTAAGCAAGTGATCTGCTTATTTGATGGTTATTATAGAGGATGTATGGATGGGCTGATGTAGTATCTAGATAAGTGAATAGATTAGAGATAGATTAATCACATCTTATGGCTACCTTCAAGTGCGGTTATATTCTCAAGGAGTGTTGGAAGGAATACACCAACATCAGAGACTATACCTACAGCCTGCCATGTACCTCTATCCATCAACTTTGTAACAACTGCATGGTTTATATCAACTATAACAACCTTAACATGTGAAGGGAGCATGTTCCCTACTGCAATGCTATGGAGCATAGTGCTAAGCATGAGAACCATATCTGCACCTCTAAGCACTTCCCTGTACATCCTCCAACCTTGAACAACATCTGTAATAACATCTGGTATTGGACCATCATCCCTTGGCGAGCCTATGAGCACATAAGGCACATCATTCCTTACACACTCATACATTATACCCTTCTTTAACCTACCATTCTCAACCATAGCCTTTATCGAGCCTGCCTTGAAGACCTCATTGATTGCACGCATATGGTGCCTATGCCCTCTAATTGCTAAAGTGCCATCATGAACATACATGCCTAGAGATGTACCGAAGAGAGCATGTTCTATATCATGTACTGCTAATGCATTACCAGCAAGCAAACCCTTAACGTAGCCAAGCCTTATCAATGCTGCTAGGGCATCTGCTGCACCAGTATGCACAACTGCAGGACCTGCAACCACAACTATCTTCCCATCATTATGCTTAAGCATATACATATCTCTTGCAACCTTCCTTATCATCTGCAGCGTTGGTCTCTCGCTAGATGCATCACTACTCATGAACTTGAAGAGATCCACACCCTCCCTAGGCCTCTCTGGAGGGATAACCCTTATACCCTTCTCACCAACTACTATGAGATCTCCTCTCTTAACCTCTCTTATTGCTTTACAATAGGCTCTCCTGCTTGATGGATCGTAGACTATGCACTTATCCATCATTATATCCTCAACCTCCACCCATCTACCATCAACATATATCATAGTCCTGTTGTTGGTTGTGCTATAGAACTCATCTGGAAGTACCATGTCCCTTGGAGCGGGTTCAAGCATCACTTCTTCAATCTTTACTGAGACTGCGCCTTCCCTGTAAACCTCCTCCAGTATCCTTGCAAGGTGCTCTTGGCTCTTTCCTTTAACTAGCAGTCTAGCATAACTTGGAGATGTCTTCTCCTTACCTATCCTGAACTCTAGAACCTCAAAGTCACCATTCAGATCCATAACCTTATCGAATATCCTTGTTAGGATCATAGAGTCTATTAGATGGCCAGTAACCTCAACCTCCTGCTCATACTCCATATCAGTAGGTAATCTTACATGCTTGGATAAAAATCATACAGGAAGCCTAACCTTTCCTTTGTACTCTTGCATACCATCACTGCGCATCCTTACTACTATCTGTTCAGCCTCCTCCTTGCTATACCATGATGCTATAGCCTTAGCATTACCATCAGAGTCACATAGGCAGATGATAAGGCCATGCTCTCCCTCAACTACTGAGTAGAGGTTCTCCTCACCAACTGGCTCCCAACCCTTGCCTTGGCTTGAACCCTTCAATGCTATTGCTGGTAATGCATTACCAGTGTACCTCTTGAGTATGCTTACTGCATCTCTTATCCTTGCCTGCCCTATCTGGAGTGCTTGGAAGTACTGCATCTGATAGCCTTAGCATTTCTTCCTCATATCTCTTTTTCTTATCTAGTAAAAGAAGTGTAGAGGCTTCTTATTGGTTGATGGATAGATTATGCAGCCTATGTTACAAAACTACTTTATTGGTTAATACATATGATATCTGCCTTAGCTACCTTCTTTGCTTATCTACTGTATGTTAAGTAGATTGTATAATAATGATACCTTTGAACTCTTTAACCTTTAATATACTCTAGCCATAACATGCTTACTGAATATCCTAAGGAAGAGAATGCTGACTCTACTTCTGCTATCCATCTATATATAGCCATACTGCTGTACTCTACTCTTCCATCTTAGTATGCTGTGCTATACAGCATATGCTAGATGATCATCACCATCTATAGAGTTACTCCTTCTTCATTACCCTTATAGCAGGTTCTTGCATTATCAGTAAGCAAGGGACTAAGTTATATGCTATAATATGTCCCATCTGCTAATACCCTCCTTACCCCCTATTTATCTTCTCATAACACCAATTGCAATGCATTAAAAGAGAAGAGTGTCTCCCTACGCTTAACTAAAGATTCATTATATTTACCAATCCATAATAGCCTAATCTTTATGCATATTAAAAGATCTTGCTAGGTAGTTATGCAACAAAGCAAGCGACAGAGCAGTTTATATAAACACAAATTGACCATAGTATTAACAATCTTCTACTAACATGATAATAATCCTATGCATTTATCTCATCTCATGCCAAGAGCAAGAGAGGCAAAGGCAACGTTCACTGTAGGGCAGACATGGGGTGCATTGAAGAAGGCTTGGAAGGGGTACAAGATAGCCAAGGTACAGGGGGATAGGGAGAAGATGATAGAGTATGCTCAGAAGATAAGGAAGTTACAGAGCGAACTTAAGGTACCTCAAGCAACGTTCCCTGAACTGTCTATAGCTTAACATTTACATCCTATTTTTTGTTTTGTACACCTGCCTTGTTATCCAGAAATAGGAAAATTTTAATATTAATATCCTTGATAGATATCATGCATAACAAAAGGGTTAAAGCACCAAGCATGGTTAGTATTGTATCAATACACCCACTACTAATGTTATTCATGCTACTACCATTACTATTACTGCTACTGCTGCAATCACCCTCTCTACTACAGGAAGGCTCATCCATGAGCATGAACACATACGATCTCATCATACTTGAACATCACCATCCAAATGCAGAGTATGCTAGGATAAGTGTTGTTGATGGGGATACTGTTAGACTGCTTGATAAGAAGGAGAACCTCAGGCTTGTAGGCTACAATGCGTATGAGTTGAGGGAGCCTCTAGGCAGTGATGCAAAGGCTTATCTACAGAGCCTATGCAGTGATGGCAATGCATACATTCTCATCGATCCTCTTGAGCCTAGAGATAGGTATGGAAGAATGCTAGGCTATCTTTGGTGCAACGTCAAGATCGATGGTTATACAGCATGGGTATCTGTGCAAAGAGCATTCCTTGAATCAAATCTCATCAAGAATGAACTCTACATAAAGCCAGACCTCTACCCATACTGGGTATGGAGGGAGAGCAAGGAGATAAGGTTTGAAGGATATTCAAGCAAGATGGTAGGCAAGGTTACAGTTGTAGGTTCAGATGGTGTTAAGGTTTATGAGAACATAACGAGTGTTAATCTTGCTGCTGGTGTATACAGGGTATGTTTAGCCCCAACCTTAGACCCATGCATACTTGTTAATACATTGGATGATGCTGATGCTATTGTATACATTGATGTTGATGATCTTACCAATTATACAGGAGGATCTGATGTAATACATGTGCGTAGTGTAGAAGGGAGGAGGATTGCCTTCATACGTGCTGAGATTCCTTCCCTGTATATAGGGTCTATAAGGGTTGTTACTGATGATGGCTTCATAGCAAAGGCCAAGGTAATAACAGATGATGGAAGGATATTAACATCTGTTGTAAGGGATGGTAGTGATAAGGTGCGCATAGATGCCAATACACTCCTCATCAAGCTATACGTTGTGAAGAAGGATAGCAGAGAGGTATGCATAGATGGGCTCTCTACCTATAGGATGATGCTCAATGGAGTAAGTGTTGATAGACCATGTATAAGGTTCAGCAGGTAAGAAAGGGATGAAGAATGAAGGTATGAGTTGGGTTCATATGCTAACCAATATATTTAATTCAGCATCTTGATCATACAATGCAGATACAGGATAGCAATGAGGGTAGTTATGAGATTGCATGTATGGAGATAGCAAAGACACTGATAGATGATCCCTGCATAGATAGGCTAAAGGTGAAGAAGATCATCAAGGCTATAGCAAACAAGTACTCTTTGCCTACACTACCAAAGAATTCAGATATACTTGCATACGTTGAGAGTTACTACCATAAGAATGGCAAGACTAGTGGAAGTGATCTTGCATCTGAACCTCTTCTAGATGATAAGTTTGCAAGGCTCAAGATGCTACTAATGGTTAAACCATCTAGGACTGCATCTGGTGTAGCAGTAATCTCAGTCATGCCAAAACCATATCCATGCCCACATGGAAGATGCATATACTGCCCTGGAGGAGTTGAGGTCAACATACCAAACAGTTATACCCCATCCTCCCCAGCAACAATAGTTGCAATGAGGCATGGTTATGATCCATACATGCAGATACGATCAAAGTTAGATGCTCTAGCAAGAAATGGGCATTATACAAGCAAGGTAGAACTGGTTATAGTTGGAGGCACGTTCCTGTTCATGCCAATTGAGTATCAGAGGTGGTTCATAAAGTCATGCTATGATGCACTTAATGGGTTCAGGAGCAGCACACTTGAGGAGGCTATAGCATACAATGAGCATGCTGAGGTTAGGAATGTAGGCTTTACAGTAGAGACAAAGCCAGACTACTGCAAGGAGGAGCATGTTGATCTCATGCTCTCATATGGCATAACAAGGGTTGAGATTGGTGTGCAAGCATTGAACGATAGGGTTTACAGGCTTGTCAATAGAGGACATACACTTCAAGATGTTGTAGATGCATTTAGAATAGCAAGGGATGCAGGGTACAAGATAGTTGCACATATGATGCCTGGACTCCCTGGCTCAAGCATTGAGCAGGATATTGAGGAGTTCAGGATGCTATTCAATGATCCTAGGTTCAAGCCAGATATGATCAAGGTATACCCAACCCTTGTGCTGAAGGATACTCCACTCTACAAACTCTATGAGAGAGGGGAGTACAAGCCATACAGTGAGGAGCAGTTCATAGAACTCATAGCAAGGATTAAGAGTATGGTGCCAAGATGGGTTAGGATAATGCGTATCCAGAGGGAGGTTGATAGCAGTGAGATAGTTGCAGGGGTAAGGCATGGGAATGCTAGGCAACTAGCATTGAAGAGGTTAAGAGAGCAGGGGCTTAAGTGTAGATGCATAAGGTGCAGAGAGGCTGGACTCAACTATGCTAGCAATATTGGCACTACAAACACTACTACTACCAGCATAGACCCAAGTAGAGCAGTACTCTTGCGTGAGGATTACGATGCTGGTAATGGAAGGGAGGTCTTTCTATCTTATGAGGATCCTGAGCAGGATCTGCTCTTCGGCTTCCTAAGGCTAAGGAAGGTTAGCAGTTATGCACATAGGGATGAGGTTAAGGGCAATAGCAACAACACATGTATCGTTAGAGAGTTGCATGTGTATGGTCAAGTGCTACCATTGCACAAACATTATCCATGGAGTTACCAGCATAGAGGCTTTGGGAGGATGCTCATGGAGGAGGCTGAGCGTATAGCAAGAGATGAGTTCCATGCAAGCAAGTTGCTTGTTATAAGCGCTGTAGGAACAAGGGAGTACTATAAGAAGCTAGGCTATGTACAAGAAGGACCGTACATGGGAAGAGAACTATGATTAAGGTAAAAGAAGAAAAATAAGAGTAGAGCATTCATTTATCCAATACCTCATCTATAGATCTCATGTCTCTCCCTTACTGTTGAGAGAGGTTATGTTCATCAACATTATATGGTGTTGGTTCTCTTTTCACTTCTTAAGATATTCTGCCACACTTTCTAGCTCCTTGACGAACTTCTCATAATCGTACTTTTGTGCATGTAGTACAGTACTCCAGAACAAAGTACTGCCTGTAATAACTGCTACTTCGTTGAGTTCCTCATCAGTTGCTCCATGCATCTTTGCTGCACTCCTATGGTATATCTCACAGTACGGACACTTTATGGTTGCTGCTACAGCTAACCCTATCATCTCCTTATACTTCTGCGGTATAAGACTTGTACCTAGTTCGTACTTCTTGAATATTGGCCACATGTAATGGAGAACATCTATTGGCACTCCTTTGAAGAATCCAGGTACAGATCCCATAGCCTTGGATATATCATCTAGTGTTCTATCGTACTCTGTTACTGCCATATTCTATATACTAGAATAAGCTATTTAAACATTTATTAAATGTATGGTAAATTATACCACCAAAAGTTATGAATACTACAGGATTCTTGCTTTAAATATGATAATAATCATGTGGTATTAGGCTATATACTTTTAGATATATATAAAGAGGGATGGTAGATGATGGTGAAGAGAGAGGATGCAAAGAGTAATAGGCAAGGGTACATGGCTAGATAAGGTTGCCCACCTCCTAGTAGAGAGGGAGAGGAGGCTTGGTAGGGATCTATCGTTAATAAGGGTTGAATCTGGATTGGGAGCATCTGGAATACCACATATAGGTAGCCTTGGCGATGCTGTTAGAGCATATGGTGTTAAACTTGCACTAGAGAATCTAGGCTACAAGGGGGAGTTGATAGCATATAGCGATGATATGGATGGGCTTAGGAAGATTCCACATGGGCTTCCAGAGTGGCTCAAGGAGTATATAGCGATGCCAGTATGCAATATACCAGACCCATTCACATGTCATTCATCCTATGCAATGCACATGTCAAGTATGCTCATGGATGCACTGGATAGGTTAAGCATACAATATAGGTTCCAGAGTGGGTATGAGGCGTATAAGCAAGGGTTACTAAACAAGGAGATAGATATACTGCTAAGGAATGCCAAGGTTATAGGAGAGAGGATTGCTGAACTTGTTGGACAGGAGAAGTTCAAGCAGATACTACCATACTTTCCTATATGCTCAAACTGCAAGAGGATATACCTTGCCCAAGCATATGAGTATGTTGAGGATGAGCATAAGGTACTTTATGAGTGTAAAGGAGGCATAATAGGTAGAGAGTATGTACAGGGCTGTGGTTACAAGGGAGAGGCTGATGTATTCAAGGCTGAGGGTAAGTTAAGTTGGAAGGTTGAGTTTGCTGCAAGGTGGAGTGCTCTTAACATAAGGTTTGAGGCGTATGGCAAGGATATAATGGATAGTGTCAAGGTTAATGACTGGGTTGCAGATAACATACTGAACTATGCCCATCCCCTTCATGTTAGGTATGAGATGTTCCTTGACAAGAGTGGGAGGAAGATAAGTAAGAGTGCTGGAAATGTATTTACACCTCAGTTATGGCTTAGATATGGTACTGCAGAATCTCTCATGCTACTGCTCTTCAAGAGGATAGCAGGTACAAGGCATGTTGGTGTTGAGGATATACCAAGGCTTGAGGATGAGTATGATAGACTTGAGGATACATACTTCAATAGTAGTAGGATAGATATTTCTTCTTCCCTATCTTCTGCTTCTACTACTACTGCTGATACAATGAAGTTGATCAAGCAGAGAGGCATATATGAGTACATAAACCACAACAAGCCACCAAGCAGAGCAGGGGAGCATGTACCATACATGCTGCTTGCACAGTTGGCAGCAGTAGCAGTTGAGGGGAAGGAGGTTGAATACGTACTCAACAGACTTAGGGCATATGGGATGCTGAAGGGAAGCGATGGGATCTCTGAGAGGTTGAGGGAGAGGATACTCAAGGCAAGGCTTTATGCGATTGAGGTGTTACAGCAGAGACCTGAGTCCAAGGCAGTATCTCTAGATGAGAGGCAGAGGAAGGCTATAGAGGATCTTATACAGGTAATAGGCAGTAGTGATGATGCAAAGGTTATACAGTCAAGCATATTTGATACTGCAAGGAGGCATGGAATAGAGCCTAAGGAGTTCTTCAGGTTACTGTATATGCTGCTTATAGGCACTGACTATGGACCAAGGCTTGGGCCATACATAATCGATGTTGGGAGGGATAATGTAATAAACATACTCAAGAGGCATCTTGCTAGTGTATGAAAGATGGATCTCAGCCCTTTCGTATCCTCGTTCCTATACTCTTCTCTTGCCGTATTACCAGAATGAAGAGAGGAAAGGGGATATAGGCTTTACTGTTTACCTACAGAGATTGTCAAGATAAGACTGGTCTCTATATGAATTGAACGTTAGTATGTTATATCAGATATGGGTATTATGCTAATAAAGGAGTTATGATGATTATGCTAACAGATAATAGTAGTAAAGATAGGTAGACATTCAAAACCAATAGGCAGATGATCAATAACAATAGTATATACTAGCAATATATTACTCTCCTAAAGCATCCAAACAGTACTATCAATCAATCATGATAATCCTCTTATCAAGTTGTATATCTATGAATACTACTGTTAGATCTGTTTAGATAATGGATGATCTTCAAGGAAAGTTGTTATAAAATGCTAAGTCTCCTCTTTATTTAACATTGTAAAACCATTCATGACTAATATCTCTAGCATAATACATAGACATGCTCACCATTAAGCTTTGTTTGAGTCCCATCTACTGCAATTGCCCTTAGGCTCGTTCAGAACATTCTTCAAAGCATTATACTACTGCCTAATAGCTTCATATGATAACCTTCCATCTAATATACTCCTCAAGGATAAGCCAGAGTAGTGCAAAAGTGCAGCAAGAACTATATCCTCTAAAGGTACCTTATTCCTCTTGAATATATTGGACTCTCTTACTAGGCTAATAATGTAATCTAATCCATTCATGAGATTATTAGAATAGCAAGCATAAATGTTAACCAAAATGATTGAACAAGAAATAGTGAACGATGAAGAATATCTTGATAACCCCGCTTCCTGTATAGCGTAATATAAATATCTCTTATGCAATATATGTATGTATAAGATGAATACAAGTAGCAAAATAGTAATCTTAGCTAGCATTCCTATAACATTTGCTATTGTACTAGCATATATAATAATTAACAACAATAATACTACCACAACAACAATCCCTTCTTCTGATAGCCTGAACAACGATACTGATGCAATTTACGAATATCCAGAATGCATTAACGAGTTAAATAAAGACTCGTTAAGGGAACATGCACTACCCCTATTAAACTCAAGGATATCAGATTATTTCCCATTAGATTATACTTCAAGGATATCAGACCATATAATAATAGGTACAATAAATGACTTTGGAGGGATCTCTAAGCCTAAGTTAACACCTGACATACTTATGTCACTTAGTAGCATGACTGTTAGTGTTGAACGTGATCTTACAGGCCATTATAGTAAGAGGGAGATGATTGTTAGAACAGCACCTGGAGAACTCAGATGCCTAATGCCTGGAGATAAGGTCCTTCTATTTATAAGAATTGAAAGAGAAGAGGAGGGAAGATTGGTTCCATTTCCTGGAGGTTATTTCATGATCATGGGTATGATAGGGGCATACAAGATAGTAGATGATAAAGCATATGGCTACTACCATCCTGATGGTATAGAGCTGGAAGAATTAATAAGATTGATTGAACAAGCAAGGAGTGAGAGGATAAAGGATATAACGATGAGGGCAGATTACATAATACTAGGAAGGATAACCAAGATTGAGCCCACACCCCTATACATTGATCCAGATGAAGATGTAGATGAGAAGAATATACTAACAGCAAACTTTACTATAGAGGTGGAGGAGGAATTGACAGGTAATTACAATGGGGATGTGATGATATTCTTTGGTGATAGGGATTGGAGTAGATGCAAGATTGGTGATAGATGTATTGTATTCTTGAAGTATGGTACCAATGAGTATTATGAGCCTTTGATAAATAACGATAAGATCTCTCCTTACTATGCTATATATCTGGAATCGCCTACAAACGGCTACTATAAGATAATGGATGATAACAAGGCTTACGGGGATGAATTCCCTGAGGGTATAGATGTGGATATGCTAATAGCAAAGATAAAGGAGTATAGATCAAATAAGTCACAAAACTGAGGTTAGATTATCATCAATATGCCTAGTATAACTATGAAGTATGCAGGTTATACACTATATCGATAATCGTATGATAGGTTGAGTGTTCTAGTACTTGATACAAAATGACGGTATTCAGAGTTATACAGCAAAGCAATAATAATAACAACTAACCAACTATACTGCTGAAGGTAACCTAATCACTACCTTGTTGTTAGGCAAAGCACTCCTTATTGCCTTTATCACTTATGTTTATGGTTATTATGAAATCTTCCTGCTGTATTTGGTCTTATGACAGGTGAATCAGGGGTTAGTACTTCACCTTGCCTTATCCTCTCCTCTAACTAGTCTTTTAGATAGGAGCAACCCTCCTTGCTAAGGAAGGTTATGTAGGTGTGTCTAGCCTTGCTCAACTCCCTTCTACTATCATGCTGGCACTCTTCTGAAGGATATGGTAGTAGAGGCTGTGTCATTACTACTATTACTACCACTACCTCAACCATTGCCATTACTACTAGCATCAATAACTAAATCAGGGATATCCTTTAGCTAGTCCGTCATTGTCTAGTCGCCTAGAACTCCAGGTCTTAACCCTGAGTGTGCCATAACACATGCTACCCTAGCCTTCTTATCCCCAACAAGAAGGATATACTTCAACTCTTGTGAGGGAACTCTCATTAACAAGGGTGGGAGCATCCCTAGCGCTCTTTACCTGCTTCATATTAATAGCCTTGCCATTATGGCTCAGCCATGACTTTATAGCCTGTAGAACAGATTCTATGTAACTGCTGAGTATGTATGCTCAGCATAATAGTCTAGTAGGAGGTCTAGCAATACAGGTTCATCCATTTCTATTAGTGTGAGGGGTAGTGTTGGTAATGTTACAGAAGTTAGTCTACTCAAACATATATCTGCTGTAATTAGAGAACTAGCAACATTCTCATACCAGCGCCTTATGGCAGGGTCTACTACTAAGTGCCTATGCTTAGCCTTGCTAACAGCATTTATATTTAGATGCTAGTGGGTTGAATATTGATTGCTGTCGTTATACGTACCAAAACCCTACACAAGCACCAACACCAGCCCTACCACTAACATTAACATTAACGCTAGCATTAACACTATTACCCCTATCTACCCCTCCCTCCTGCCCATACCTCTCCTCTTCTCCCTCTAACCAATAGATAAATTGCTAGATCTTGAACCCAAATGGGAGTGGGGTCGAGGGGACTTGAACCCCTGACCTACGGGTCACTGCAGCTCCAGAGCCACATCATCCTTGCGTCAGATGACCCGTATACCTCTGGAGCCCTTTGCGGTTCCTAATCTATAACTGTCGCCCTGCCTTACTAGGCTACGACCCCGTCCATATAATAGTCATACATGCCTTGATATTAACCTTAACAGATCAGATGATCGATCAACGACCCTTCCTATGAGCTACCCTCTTATGCCTCTCTAGATGCTCTCTATCCTGAAACTCTACATTACAATACTCGCATATATTGCCATTGTTTACTTTACGCTTGAATAGGTTCAAGTAACCATACTTCCTGCTAGGGTGTAATAAATGTTTGTCACTTCTCTACCATCAGGTGTTATACTTTTATCTCCTATCCCATCTATCAATATAGATGATACTCTCCAAGAAGGTTATATTCACATCCATCATAGCTGCTATAGCAGTTGTAACCATATTTGCCATACAGGTTATCTCATCATACATTAATAGTACGAGTGACACAACCCAACTGGAGAAAGGTAGCATGAGTATTGTATTCACAAGGGAGGAGATGAGGCGTGTAAGCTTTGGTGTCGTAGAGAGGTTTGCTGCAGAGAAGGTTGAGAGCATGAGCATACAGGCTGATGGTAGGGCACTGTATACCATGCAGCAGGGCATAAACAGTATGCAGAAGGAGTTCAGGGTACCCAGTGAGAGGTTGAAGAGCATAAGATCATTCATAAACGATGTTGGGCTCTTTGATGCAGCACTTAACCTTAGTGATGAGGTTAAAGGGAGTGATACGTTCATCAGGTACACATTCACTACAACCCTAGATGGCTCAAGCAAGAGTCTAAGATGGGCTGAGAGTATAAGAAGTGATGAGTTTGCACCAGCAGATGTGCCCCCATTGCTCATAAGACTTAGGTGCATGCTCATGCAGATCATGAGTGAGCCTGCAGGGGTAGGGTTCGATATGGCTAGATGTCTTCAGGGCTTATCCTGATCACAAGGCTGAATATGGGTCTAATTTATGATAGCCTTCAATATATAGCATATGAGCATGAGGTTAACTAAATATATCTGGATGGTATGCAAGATACTGATAGTATAGGATGATGAACACAAGTAGAAGCAATATATCACTGGTCTCAACAGAGTTGAATGCTAGAGGCATAAAGATGGATAGAATAGATGCTCTGCCGGTAACAAAGGGCACAACGTTAGTAAAGCGTGGGTTTGCACATATGCAGAAGCATGGGGTTATAATGGATGTTACAAATGTTGAGCAGGCACAGATCGCTGAGGATGCTGGTGCTGTTGCAGTAATGGTGCTTGATAAACTTCCCTATGATGTTAGGAAGGCTGGAGGAGTTGCTAGAACTGCAAGCATAAAGGTGATAGAGGAGATAAGGGACCATGTAACCATACCAATAATGGCCAAATGCAGGATAGGGCATACTGAGGAGGCAAGAGTGCTTGAGACTGTTGGTGTTGATATGATAGATGAGTCTGAAGTCTTAACACCAGCAGATGAGGAGAGGCACATATGGAAGTGGGATTTCACTACACCGTTCGTTAATGGTGCAAGGAACCTTGGAGAAGCATTGAGGAGGATAGAGGAGGGGGCATCTATGATAAGAACCAAGGGAGAGCCTGGTACAGGGAACGTTGCAGAAGCGATTAAGCATATAAGGATAGTGAATAGCGAGATAAGGAGGATAAGGGCAATATATGAGGATGGAGATGTGCAGGAACTTATAAGGACAGCAAGAGAACTAAGGGTATCATATGCATACGTGCTAGAGACCGCAAGGCTTGGAAGATTGCCTGTGGTTAACTTTGCTGCTGGAGGAATAACAACCCCAGCAGATGCTGCTATGCTCATGAGTCTAGGGTGTGATGGTGTCTTTGTAGGCTCTGGCATATTCAAGAGCCAAGATCCCATGGAGAGGGCTAGAGCAATAGTAATAGCAACATCATATTGGGATGATCCAAAGGTTGTAATGGAGGCTCAGAGGATGATAGATGAAGGCAAGTCTATGCTTGGTATGGATGTTAAGACCCTAGAGTTGAGGATGCAGGAGAGGGGTAGCGAGGCATGATGGTGATATGGTGATTATACATCATCTATCGATCAATTAATTAGTGGGTGTTTAATGATGGGCATAACTATAGGTGTTCTAGCACTTCAAGGGGATGTGGAGGAGAATGTTAATGCTACTAGAGAGGCATTAAGATCACTAAATTTAGATGGTGATGTTGTACAGGTTAAGTATCCAGAGCATGTTGGAGGTATAGATGGATTGATAATACCTGGGGGAGAGAGCACTGTTATAGGTACACTTGCTATGCTCAATGGTTCACTCAAAGTTATAAGGGAGAGGATAAGTGCTGGGATGCCAGTTCTAGGCACATGTGCTGGTATGATAGTGTTAGCGAAGAGGGCATACGATAGAGTTGTTGGTGAGACTAGACAGCAGTTGCTGAACCTTTTAGATGTAACAGTTGAGAGGAATGCATTTGGTAGGCAGATAGACTCATTCGAGGTAGATCTAAGCATAAAGGTGATTGGAGATAAACCATTCAAGGGTGTCTTCATAAGGGCTCCTGTGGTTAAGAGCGTTGGGAGCAACGTTGATGTACTTGCAAGGCTAGATGATAGCAACAAGATAGTTGCTGTTCAACAAGGTAATATTATAGGTACATCTTTTCACCCTGAGCTCTCGGGAGATACAAGACTTCATGAGTACTTTATAAAGTTAGTTAAAGAGTACAAGAAGAAGTGATAATATGATATAACATATCTCTCCCTTCTTTACCATTGATAAAGAAGGTGAACTTTCTATTGCATTAGTTCCTATGCTATCCTATCCTATCCCTGCTCCTCTCCTTCCTCATCCTATACACAACTGCTGTAAATGAACCTCCAACTACACCTACTGCACCTATTATACTCTCTGGAACAACATTGAATGTTACTGGTATGCTAAACACTACACTGCAAAACCATACCCTATTATATTAAAATATTTTATAGTGCAACATTTTGAAATTAGGAATTTCATAATTTGGTATAGTGTACTATGAAAATCTCCAAGGAGTAGTTAGATCGATGCTACCTTGATCACTATCTTGCCAAAATGGTTATTCATCTCCATCTTTGTGTGAGCAAGAGCAGCATCCTTTAACGCAAATACAGAGTCTATAACTGGCCTTATATTATGTTCTTGCATGAACCTCAGCATCTCTACAAGTTCCTTCTTAGAGCCCAGATATGCACCAAAGATCAGTGCAAGTTTGTTGTAGAATGGTCTAACCTCAACATTTGTATGCTCAGATGCAGTTGCTCCACACACAGCCATTATGCCACTCCCCTTCTTCAAGCACTTTATGCTTGTATCCCATATACCAACATGGTCTATTACTAGATCCACACCCTCGCCCATAGTGAACTTCATGACCTCTCTTACTATATCCTGCTTACTCCTATCTATAACTAGATCGCATCCTAAAGCGTAGGCCTTCTCTAACTTGTCTTGACTGCCTACTGTTGCTATAACCTTGTAACCCATGACCTTTGCAAACTGTACACTTGCTACCCCTATACCACTCCCAGCACCATACACTAGTAGAGATAGGTTATCATTAACGGTGTTAGTATTAGCAAGATAATCAACAGCAGCAGTAGTAGTAGCAATGGTAACATCATCGTATCCATTGATATCCCTCATAAGCCTCATGGCATACTTGATCATACTGTAGGCTGTAAGGTATGCAATGTTAATGGATGCTGCCTCCTCCATACTAAGATACGATTCCAATGGTATGATGTTCCTTACTGGTACCTTGAGATACTCAGCATATCCACCATGCCAGCTACTGAACCCCCCAATTATAGATGCGTTGCTACTTATACATCTACTCTCCTTACCAATCCTACAGAATCTGCATGAACCACAATGTATCATTGGATAAACAACAACCTTGCTACCCTTCTTCATCTTAAGATTAGGATGGTCTACATCACTTGTTAGATAGCCAGAGATATCACAGCCTAGTATGTGTGGGAATCTAACCTCCCTCCCTGCTAAACCCTTCCTAACCCATACATCAAGCCTGTTAACAGAGCATGCATGTACATTTACTAGCACCTCATCCTTACTGCATAAGGGCTCTGGGAAGTCTTGATACCTTAACGCATCCACCCCTCCATGTCTATGCAGTACTACAGCCTTCATACACATCACATCACGTAACTATGTTATGCATTGCCTTGAGGTCCTTGCTGAACTCCTTGAGTTCATCCGGTATGCTTATTGCTATTTGATCTCTTAGGGATTTACCAGAGCTCTTCTTTGCATTCCATACCATTGAGTTGAACTCTACTATAGCATCTGTGTATCTACTCATCTCCTTCTCCCATCTTGCCTCTGGGAACCTCTCCAGATGGATGCTCCTACTAGAGTACAGTGCTCTCCATAGATGGTCTGTTATGAATGGGGTTATTGGTGCAAGGAGTAACAGTATGGTTGATAAACATTCATGCAGTGTATAGCATGCTGCATCCTGCTCATCCTTGCTGAACCCTTGCCCATATGCTCTAGCTTTTACCATCTCAATGTAGTGGGGAGCAAAGATGTTCCACACAAACTCCCTTACAGCATTTGCTGGCACAAAGAAGTTGAACTCTCTATAACCTTGCATGCATCTCTCAATTAGCAATGATAACTCTGCTAGAATCCATCTATCACTTGCCTGAAGTGATTTGCTTATCTCAACTCTAGGGAATGATGATATGAACCTTGCCATATTCCATAGCTTGGTTAGGAACTTCTGCATCCCTGCTATCCTCTGCTCTGAGCATCTAAAATCGTATCCAAGGTTAACCTCACTTGCACTCCAGAACCTGAACGTATCTGCACCATACTTGCTTATCACAGGGTATGGGTCTATAACATTGCCCTTGCTCTTACTCATCCTCTCACCCTTCTCGTCAAGCCCATAACCCATTATCCATGCCCTCTCAAATGGTGCCTTGCCTGTGAGTTGGTAGCATCTCAATATGGTGTAGTGTAACCATGTCCTAACAATATCCTTTGCCTGAGGCCTTAACGTTGCTGGGTATGTGTAGTTGAAGAACCTCTCATCACTAGCATATTTAGAGATGAAGAGTGGAGATATACTTGAATCCATCCATGTATCGAATGTCCTCTCCTCCCCTACAAACTCTCTCCCATCGCAGTATGAGCACTTACTGAATGGAGGCTTCTCCTTCCATGGCCTATAGTATCTGCCCTTCTCTGGAAGGTTTGGTTTACCACACTTCTTGCAGTACCATATAGGCACTTCAGTTGCATAGAACCTCCTCCTAGATATTGGCCAATCTATTGCTATAGAGTTGAGCCAGTTCAATAGTATCTGCCTATGCATCTCTGGATGGAATATCATCTTACTTGCTATATCCTTTAATTCATTTACAAACTGTAACTGCTTTATGTAGAACTCCTTCATGGGTATTATCTCTATTGGTGTGTTGCTCCTCTCACATACAGGGGTTCTATGCATTATGTTCTCAACCTTTACTATTAGGCCCATCTTGTCAAGATCATCTATTATTGCATCTCTAGCATCCTTAACCTTCATCCCTGCATATTTTCCTGCATTGCTTGTCATGAGACCGTTAGAATCCAAGGCAATAACCTCTTGCAGTCCAAGTTCTCTGAAGAGTTGCACATCTGTATGGTCTCCATAACTACATATCATCACTGCACCAGAACCAAAGTCCATGTTTGCAGATGGATGAGGTGTTATCTTAACCATTGTGTTGTATATTGGCACAACTGCTGTCTTGCCATAAAGATGTTTATATCTACCATCATCTGGATTCACTATGACTGCTCTACATGAGCATAGAAGCTCTGGCCTAGTTGTTGCTATAACTATCTCGCCATCACCACCATCTTTGTTACTATTACTGTTACTATTACTACTACCATCCTCAACCCTAAACCTTATGTAAGCAAGTTTGGATGGCATATCCTTATACACTACCTCAGCATCTGCTATAGTGGTGCCACAATCAGGGCAGTAGTTGTTTGGCCTAGTAGCCTCATACACAAGCCCTCTATGCCAAAGATCTATGAACGTTGCTTGCGTTAATGCTCTATACTCTTCAGAGTCAGTCCTGTAGTAATTTGTTAGATCAGCACTTAGCCCAAGTCTCCTCATTATTGCAACCATCTCATGCTCAAGCTCATCGAGCGCATTCTTACATAGTTCTAAGAACCTCTCCCTTCCTACACTTCTCATGCTAACCTTCTTCACCCTCTCAGTGTATATCTCAACTGGAAGACCATTCCTATCTATGCCTATTGGGAAGTATACGTTGTAGCCCATCATCCTTGCTGTCCTTGCAATCATGTCTATCTGTGCATAGTGGGCAGCAGCACCTATATGCCATGGCCTCCCAGATGGGTATGGAGGGGGAGTATCTATCACGAATGGCTTCCTACTCTCATCTATAGTGAATCTATAGAGCCCTTCCTCCTTCCAGATCTCAAGTAACCTCTCCTCTATACTTGCATCCCAGACCTTCTCCTTTATCCTTGGCTCTATCATATACTGCAGGATTTACAAGCAGGTATATGTATCTTAATATGCTCTACTTCACAACCTCATACTCCACACCATCCTCTATGCCTAGACTCTTGAATATCTCTAGCCTAGATATGCATCCATGGCATCTACCACAATGCCTCTCAACCCTTAGATGGCAACTCCATGTATGCTCTAATGGCACACCAAGGTGCAATGCAAGCCTTACAACCTCAACCTTACTCAGATCTGCCAATGGAGTAACTATCTCTGCTGGCTCATTAAGCATGAACCCCTGCTTGAATAGCCTGTTTATCCCATCTATGTACTCCTTGCTGGCATCCTTGAAGAAGAGCATATCATCCCTGTTATGCCCTCCAACTATCCATCTAACATGCATGTACTCTGCTATATGTGCTGCTATTGAGTAGAAGAGCAAGTTCTTTGATGGTATGTAGAATGGCCATCTTAGATCATCATCCTTGTAGTTTGAGGGGGAGTAGCCATACATGTTGAATGCCTCCTTCACAAATGGCAACTCCAACTCTATAAGCATGGTATTAGCATCTCTAGCAATTAGTCTAGCAGCCTCTATCTCCTTGATCCATCTATTATGATAGTTCAGTGTTAATGCGTATACCTCATAGCCCTTGCTCTTTGCCCAGTATAGGCACGTTGCAGAGTCTATCCCTCCAGAGAGTAGCACTAATGCCCTCTCTCTACCATTATCCACATCTATGCTTGTACTCATGACAGCCTACCTTTATCATCTATTGATCCTTGCAACGATGTGTGCTCCTTTGCTTACACCCTCGTATATGTAAACACCAATGGCCTTTATGTTATCTGGCATCCTTGCTGCTATCAACTCTATTATCTCCTTTGCAAGGTTCTCTGCAGTAGCCTCACCCTCAAAGAGGAAGGTTGTGTGCTTTGGTACCTTAAGATCGAATCTACCATTTGGACCATCGAATGCAACCCTGTAGTGTAATTCATCCTCCTCAACAAGGTACTTCCTGCTTATGAAGAACTTGTGGTCCAAAGCGTTTAGAGCCTGCTTTATCAACCTCTTAGCCTCTCCAAAGTCAATCACCATATCACTCTTCTCATCCTTTATACCTATAAGTTCAACAATAACGCTTGCAGTATGCCCATGAAGCACTGAGCATTTATTTACTAAAGGCAGTATATGAGAGTAATCGAATGAGAGCGATGGATCCTCAAATACAAGGGATGCATATTCATTGTAAGTTGATATGGAGTTGAGTTCATCAGTGCTTGCTGTTGATAATGCTTTACCTACACCCAATACTCTAACATTGCTAGATCTAATGCTCTTCAACTTCTCCACATCACTTACATCATCTATAACCTCTATGTATCCTTGCTCTGTCTTAAAGTCTACTCTTACAGTTGAGCCATCATCTAGGGTTAATGGTGCATCATACTCATACTCTATGTTTAGGAATCTTAGCAGTTCAGCTATGGTCAGTTCATTCCTACTCTTCAAGAGGTTGCCCTTACCATCAACATACCTTATGTATCTACCATCGAGCATATCATTAGGATGTTGAACCCATATTTATTCATCATTATAGATGAGCAAAATAATAAAAGTAAGTTAGTTGATAGAGATTATGGCGATGGTTAGAGTTAGAACAACTATAAGGAGAAGGATAACAATAACTAGACCCTTCTACATAGATGCTGAACTCTACGATGCACTCTCCTTACTCTCTATCCAGATGGGTAAGAGCATAAGCAAGATAGTTGAAGAGGTTGTGGATCATGCAAGTGTACCTGTTAATGCTGAGAACGTTGAGGCTCTTCTGCTAGAGCATCCTATGGTTAGACAGGCAATTGAGATGGTAAGGAATGAACCAGATGAGTGTGCAATTGCAATAGGGTCTAGAGGAGGAACTTCCTCTTAGGCGTTAGGATACCAAATGCAGGATCGTGGTAACTTGGCATGTACTGCTCATAGTGCATTGTTTCATTCCACCATCTATGCGAGTTCTGCATAGCCTCAAGCCTTATCTCCCTCTTGCCCAGATCCCTTGCTATACTCTCTGCAAGCACTGCTAACCTTGAGCCTACCTTTGTATACCTTGCCTTGTTGTAGTTCTTTGCAAGAACTGCTAACTCAATATAATCATCATGCAACTCTAGCACCATAAGCCCAAGTACATCCTTCTCCCCATAAGCTATTGCAATATACCTATCATTATTACTAACCCATCTTTCTATATTGCTACTTATGTAAAGATCAATGGCAATATTGTTGGATGAGAATGATGATGAGGATAGATCATCGCTACTGGCAAGGTATCTGAAGCCTTTGGGTAATCTAGGTCTATGTCTTGATTCCATTATCATCCCTCTTCCTTCTCCTTCTTCTTATTACCATTATTATCATTATCATCTTCCTTACTACCTTACTTGCTTCTTAACTCATCATCCTTCTTTCTATCTTCTCTTCTTTTATTTTCTTTTATTTTATTTTATTTACTTCACCTCTATCTATGCAATACCTTCGATAGCCTCTTCACCATCTTGAATACGCCAGTGCTGAACTGCATAGCCTTCTTCTCCCTGTATGCTATCTCATGTGCAATACCTATGCTCTCTGCAACCTTTCTGAGTAGTAACTTCCTTACTCCATGTACAACGTCAACCTTGAACTCTGCTGGCAAGTTTACTACATACCTTGCTAGTTCTACTGATGCATATGGAAGCAGAAGATCAACTAGCATGGATGATGCTATGCTCTCATCCCTGCATAGATCATGACTAGCCTTCTTCAGATCGTTGAAGAGTATCATGTTGAGATCATTATGAATACTACTATTGCTGCTTCTACAATCATACCTTAGATACCTTGCATATCCTCCAAACAGTTCATCTGCTAACTGACCAAGCATAAGGGCATCTGCACCATTATCCCTTGCAAACCTTGCCAATGCATAAACTATACATGCTATGCTAACATCCATGGTACTTGCAAAGTCTATATCTATCTCTAGTGTAGAGATATCGTTGAGTATCTTCAGTATATCCTGCTCCTCTAGCATAAGTATATGAGTTCTTAATCCCATCACCTCCTGAATGTATCTAGCGTTCATCTCGTCATAAGATCCCTTCGTGCATACAGTTACTGGTATAACATCTAGAATATGATTTGAGAGCATTGCTAGGATTATGCTATCTATACCAGATACTCCAACAACTATCCTACTCCTACCAGATAGCCTCCTAATGAGAGATGTTGAGATTAGATGCCTTGTATGCTCTATAGCATCATCCATGCTAACATCGACATATGGCTTATACTCTATTATTGGGGAGAACCTTATCTTCTCCATCCCTAACCCTAGCCTGAATATATAAAGGGTTCCTGGCTCTACCTCTACGCAAGTGTTAAGAACCCTCCTATCACTTGCAATGGTTATGTTACTACCATCATGCTTATAGTAGAGTGGTTTACTTCCAAGTGGATCCCTAGCAAATGCAATAACACCATCGTTGGTATCAATCCATGTTAGTGCATAATTCCCATCACTTCTAGCAAGCATACCATGGAGATCATGCAATGAGTGTACATTGCTGCTATTGTAATAGATATCTCCATTTAGCAGGATTATTATTCTATCCTGACCTTCTGGAATCTGAACATACTTACAGTAGCACAAAGCTGTAAACCCATCCTTCTTGAATACAAACTCCCTCCTCCTACCACTACCCTTATCATATCTATTACCCATCATCCTTCTACATAACTCTAGATCTATATCCTTGTTTGTTAATATGAACCCATTGTATCTTATCAGGGCATACCCATCAATCATTCATCAAATTATGTAGCAAATAACTATTAAATTATTATTAACATCATAATCAACATCATCATAACATGCTCATTCTACGCCTTATAAGTCCTGTTCTACTCCATATCAGTGATGTTGTAAACCCAATCATCAGCCATAACATAAGAGAGGTTATTGCACTTGTAACCCTGAACCCTACAAGTATATCCTCAGCAATATTTATGGTATCTGGGTTTGGGGGCATGAGTATATATGCTGTAACCATTATCAATGCATATGCACCAATGATAGCAACCTCTCTGATATATCTAATCGCTCCATTCCCTACTACTGCTACTGGTGCTGCTACAAACCTTGCACGTAGTAATGCTAGAACAACTGCTGATATACTAGATATAAGCAGATAGGTTATGTAGATACTCTGCCTGTAGTATATTGTTTCTGGATCACCAACAGCAGGAGGATTTGCAGGGTACTTGAGCATTGGCATGAGGTATAATACAAACCATATTATTAGTGCAATAGTAATCCCTCGCCTGATTGTGATACCTTGAGGGTTCCTGCTAGCCATGTAAGCATACACAATAGAGAAGATTGAGGAGTATGCAACTCCTGCTAGAAGACCTGCAATGACTGCACCTTCCTTCTGCCATACCCTATACGCTATATCAACAGACTCACCCAGCCATGATGCCTCTAACTCTACTGCCCTATCTATATATGGGGTTACAAGCACTGTGTTTACCAACCCATACAATGCTCCACTCAAGACTCCAGCAAGGAGCGCAACAGCTATGATGTTTAGCGTATTCATGCTGCACCAGCTCAAGATCAATTTCAATGGCAAGGAAAGCCTAGAGCATGTCTTGTATCATGGAATAGTTCGTGAAGGAAGTTCTCTTCATATGCTCTATCTCCAACCACTATGCTGAATAACTGCCCTTGATCATAGCCAAGTGCAAATGATGTGAATGCGAATATTGCAGCAAGAACTACTATGGCAAGTATAGGATACTTTATCTCTGCTCTTATAACCTGTCTATTATTGCCATTACTCATTGATTAACCTCTAGTGGGTTAGTATTTAAACTTTTGGACGGTTTATCCAACGATATCTGCTAATAACATTCTCTTCATACCCTTACCTCTCCACCATCAACCACAACAACTTGACCAGTGATGTAACTTGAATCATCAGATGCAAGGAATACTATAGCCTTGGCAGCCTCCTCTGGAGTTCCAAACCTACGCATTGGTATACCCTTGAGCATAGCACCAATCTGATCCTCATCATAACCTCGCATGTTTGCTTCGCTGCTTATACTCCCTAATGCTACACAGTTTATCCTTACCTCTGGAGCAAGTACCAATGCAAGTGACCTTGTCAATGCTATTATAGATGCCTTTGCTAGTGTATATGCTAAGCCATGTGCATCCCCTGCTATTGATGGGGTTGATGATACAAGCACTATACTTCCATTACCCTGCCTCTTCATGTATGGTACGATAGCCTTTATACAGTTGTACGATCCCTTAAGATCAACACTCCATGGCTTATCAAGCACCTCATCTGTAAGCCCTAGAGGATCTGCAAACCATACCTCTCTCCGCATAGGATAACCTGCTACTGCTATAAGTGAATCTATACCATTGAACCTTTTAAGCACTGCATCAACCATTGCATTAACCTCATCATACCTTGATACATCTGCCTTGACCTTCATTACACAATCATTGCCATACTTGCCTTCTATCTCATCAAGTATTGAGTCTATACTATCCTCATTGCTAAAATAGTGCAATGCTAATCTAGCACCCATACCAGCAAGAAGCAGTGCTGTAGCCCTTCCTATACCTCCACTTGCTCCAGTTATTAATACCCTCTTACCCTTCATCCCCATGTATTCTGTTTATCCTCTCAGCAAGTTTAAAGTCGTAGTTGCTTATCCCATTCACATCATGCGTGATGAGGTCTATCCTAACCCTGTTGTACACATTGAACCACTCTGGGTGATGGTTAAGTTTCTCAGACTCTAACGCAACCCTTGTCATGAACCCAAATGCCTCACTGAAGTCCTTGAAGATGAATGTCCTTGTAAGCTTGCCATTCTCTAACCTCCATCCCTTAAGCCTTGCTAGATTTGTACTTATCTGCTCCTCTGTTAGCCTTATGTAATCCTCTTCCATATAGGATGCTTAACATCTACACTTTTATTATTTATGCTATAGGTGTCCCCCGCATCTGACCCACAAGGGTTCATAGGAAGCCAACTGCTAACCTCACCCTGCACCCTCTGCGGGGGTCCAATGCAAAATACACAATCCATTTATAATAATATTGTTGTTGTTAGTTAGTACTACTGCTATAGCTATATGGTAGTTATAGACATGCCCGCTGTAGCACGTCTGGGTGAAACTGGGAATCATCATGCTCATCCCAGCCCGTCCACGTGCACTTCTGCGGGCATTAGTAATATAATATGCAAGGAAACTTATTAAATTAACGAATAAACTAGCATTCTACTTTACTTGCTATATAGCCTTGATATGATTACTTCAAACGCAGATACTGGTACCCTTATCCTGAAGTTGCTAAGAACGCTACTGCTAACCTCCCCAATACTACCTATCCTCTTATCCTTGAAGAGTATCTCTGCTGCCTTGCCACTCTCATATGGAGGCTCATCCACCGGCTCTGTATCCACATCTATACCAAATAGTGTATACAACAATGCTTGAAGATAAGATCTTGCCTCAGTATAGTTTGCACTGCTATGTGCTATCACTGCTGCTACACTCCACTCCTCCCTTATGGAGTCTCCATCCCTACTAAACACCTTGCCTACCTCAAAGAGCCTCTGTGGATAGGGCTCATGTACATTTCTTGAGAGCACTGCAAGGAGTGATGGTACAAGAGAGTCCCTCAGCACCTCATGCTCCTTACTCTTACTCTCCTCAACAACCAATGCAGCATTGCTATCCCTTCTCCTCCCAACCATCTCATACTGTATTAACATACTTACAAGGTTGAAGTTCATAACCTCAAGCATCCCAAGCCCAACCATAACACTCCTTGCATCATCAAGTACCTTAAGCATCCTATGTCTTGAGCCCATCGCCTTTAACCTTGGATACCTTGGCTCAAACCTTGATATGTTGTAGCCTATAGCAACCTCTTCCACAAGGTCTATCCAATGGATTATATCTACTCTATACCTCGGCACTAAACACTCTATGTTACCATCAACCTCTCCTGCTTCTACATCTAACCTGCTCCTCCTCAAACACTCTATAACCTCCTTCCTATCTATATCCAAACCAAGTAGGCTCAACCTATCCATTGGAAGGCTCATCCTCCTATAACTCATCTCTGGTGTAGTTATTGTATAGCCATCATAGTTGATGGATACACTTGCTACCTTGAAGCCCATATCTGATAGCGTTACTGCTATAACTGCTAGGACATCTTTTGCAGTGTTAAGATCAGTTGCTGTAACCTCTACCAACATATTCTTTGTATGCTCTGTAACCCTTGTAAGTTCAGCATTTACTATTGGAGGGAATGAGAGTACATTATCTTTAGCATCCTTTATTATTGGATATCTAGCATGCTCCTTTATTATATGCCCATATGCCTTTCCAACATCTGTGCTTGCAAGTATCTCCTGCATACTCATCTCTCTAGCAGAGTTCAATGGTATGAACTTGAAGTCCTTGCTCTCAGTTGTGTAGTAGAATGGACCATTAACCTTATCATAATCATGAAGTCCTATGGATACCTTCCTCCTCTTCCTCCCTATACCCATATGTAGATCCTCCTGCATGCTTATCAACTGTCTTAGATCTTCATCATCCATCCTTCCATCAAATGCTACAAGTGCTAGCACGTATGGCCTTATGCTATCAACACTTGCATCTACGTTGAATGTAGCAACACTGCTCCCAACAAGATTGAGTCTAGGCAATCCTACCTCTATACCCATAATGCCTCTCAGCGCTCTTGCTATACCGTAGTCTGTTGAGAAGTCTGGTCTATTTGGGTTGTACTCAACCTTTACGTAATCATTACCCTCCTCCTCTATATCTAATGCTATGTAAGGTAGCATGGCAAGTATCTCATCTATGCTCTTACCAACAAGCCTCTCAAGCCTTCTATGCTGTAATGTTACAACTGGCATCTTGCAACACCCCTAAGCATAGATAACCTATTGCTGTAGAGTTCCCTAACATCATCTATACCATACTTGAGCATTGCAATCCTCTCTAGACCTCCACCCCATGCTAGAACTGGCTTATCTATACCCAATGGCTCTGTAACCTCTGGCCTGAATATACCCATTCCAAAGAGCTCAACCCATCTACCCAACCTCTCATGGTAGACCATGGACTGTAGTGATGGCTCTGTGTAGGGGAAGTATGTTGGCCAGAACTTAACCTTGTTCAGACCAAGCCTTCTATAGAACTCCTGCTGTATACCCATAAGATCCCTCAAAGTTGCATCCTTGCTCACAACTATACCCTCAACCTGATGGAACTCTGCTAGATGCTTGTAACTTAACTTCTCATTCCTGAATACCCTGCCTACTGAGAATATACTTGCCTCATCTGGCTTATGCTCTGCAAGGTACCTTATGGTTACTGCTGTAGTATGTGTTCTAAGCACTAACCTCTCTGCTTCTTTGCTACTCCATGAGTACCTCCATCCCTGCTCATGCATTGATGATACTCTCTTCACAACCTCTTTCTCAGCATCTATGCTTCTACGCATACTAGCGATGTAGAATGTATCCTGCATCTCCCTTGCTGGATGGTCTTGAGGTGTGAAGAGCGCATCAAAGTTCCAGAATGCACTCTGCAGAATGCTACCATCTATCTCCTCAAAGCCCATACCTATGAGTATCTCCCTAACCTCATCTATAACATCTTGCAGTATATGCTTCCTACCAGCATATATTATTGGAGCAGGGGCAGTAACATCTATCCTCTTCACTGTAAGAGCATCCTCCATCCTCTCCTGCTCATCCATGATCTGCTTCAGTATAGAGTAACCATGCTCACTAAGCATAACCCTAACCTCCCTTACATCCCTCTCAACTATGTACTCAGGCCTGCTCTTGAGCATCCTATATGCATCCTTATCATCATTGCTCAACTCATCCTCTCTTAACCATCCCTTCTCTCCAAGCCTTGCTAGCAATCTGTACTCTGGCATATTCTGTGCATCTACACTCTTCCTTACATACACCTTGCCGTTGCTTAATGTTATCAGCCCCTTCTCCCTAGCATACCTTACTGCAGCGTTGAACTCATCATCTGCTAGATCAGCAACCTCCCTTACATCCTTCAGGCTTACCCCTTCTCCTCCCATGCGAATTGCAGCACTCACAAGCCTTATCTCTGGAAGGTTACTCTTTAGTACGTTAAGCCCCTCTCTACCTATCCCAATAAGCCTTATTGTACTCTCCTCCATACTTATTATACCCTTGTACTTCAACCACTCAACCCCCCTCCTAACCTGATCTATGTTCAGCCCTGTATGCTTGCTCAGTTCATCCAACCCCATCCATCCCTTCTTCCCAGCAAGGGCAAGTATGATCCTCCTCTCTATATCGTGTAGTGCAATCAACATATGCCTGATCTATACTCGCATTTTTAATCTTTATTAATATGCTAGATGTAGGGTGTACATGGGTAATGCTGTAGATGTTGCAGTAGAGTACTATATCAAGAGATTTGGTGATGATGTAAGCAAAGCCTTCATCCATCTTGTTAGGGAGGTTGGGGAGATAGCATTTGCCATGGAGAAGGGTAATGTAGAGCATGCAAAGGTTGAGATAGCAGAGAGCATAGCACTACTACACTACATGGCTAGGCTCTATAGCATGGATGCTGATGCTACTATAGAGAGGATATACAGCAAGAAGCTTGAATCATTAACAAAGCAACAACCTTAACACTTTTTAAAGGTTTGATGTTTGCATTGAGTTAATGAAGGAGGAGGGCTTCACTGTAACGCCATGGAAGGTTGAAGGGGAGGTAGACTATACAAGGCTTGTAAATGAGTTTGGTACCCAACTAATAGATGAGGAGTTACTAGCAAGGATAAAGAGGTTTGCTGGAAGGTTGCATCCATTGCTCAAGCTTGGGTACTTCTTCAGCCACAGAGACCTAGACTGGATCCTTGATATGTATGAGAAGGGTGAGAGGTTCTACCTCTACACTGGAAGAGGACCATCTGGCAATGTTCATCTAGGGCATATACTACCATGGGTGTTTACAAAGTATTTACAGGATAGTTTCAATGTGAACCTGATATTCCAGATAACTGATGATGAGAAGTTCCTCTATACCGATGGGAGGAACATGGATGAGATAAGCAGGTATGCATATGAGAACATACTGGATATAATAGCAGTTGGATTCAAGCCAGAGAAGAGCAAGATAATAGTTGATACAAAGCATATTAACCATCTATACCCAATTGCTATAGAGATTGCAAAGAAGCTAACGTTCTCAACTGTAAGAGCTACATTTGGGTTCACATCATCAACAAACATAGGGATGATACTCTTCCCTGCAATACAGGCTGCACCATGCTTCCTTCCATCAAAGATAGAAGGTAAGCCTACACCATGCCTCATCCCTGCTGCAATAGACCAAGATCCATACTGGAGGATTACAAGGGATGTTGCTGAGAAGTTAGGATACTACAAGCCTGCACAGATACACTCCAAGTTCCTTCCAGGGTTAGGTATGCAGGGCAAGATGTCATCATCACAACCAGAGACTGCAATATTCACTACAGATGAGCCAGAGGTTGCTGAGAAGAAGGTTATGAATGCATTCACTGGAGGCCAACCAACTATAGCACTGCAGAGAAGGCTTGGTGCTGATGCATACAGATGTCCTGTATTCTGGTACCTAAGGTACATGTTCGAGGATGAGAAGAGTTCAGATGAGAGGTATGTGAAGTGTAGGAGCGGCTCGCTCTTATGCTATGAGTGCAAGTATGCACTGGCAGATGCTGTGAAGAGATATCTTAAGGAGTTTCAGATCAAGAGGGAGCATGCAAGGGATATGGTGGATAGATTCATGTTTGATTGATTAATTGATTGATTGAGTAATCATAATAGCCTAAACAATTCACTTTGATCTCAACACCCTACCATCAGCATCTATCTCTCCAGCCCTTATCCTGCTAGATGATATCCTCTCCCCATCATCTGCAAGCAGTAGATCTATAGCAATTATATGTAATGGCTTCATACCATTAGCCTCTCTTATCTCATTGAGCCTCTTACATTTATGTTCGGTCTCCCTGCTTACAACTATAGCCTCTATACTTGGATCTGTAATTGTTGGACCAAACTCATCATCCAGCATGATTATATCGAACCTTCTAGATGGGTATCTATTAACTAGCATGGATGAGAGGTTCCTTACCCTTCTACTGTAATCGTTAGATATCCTCTTTCCCATCCTTGCAACTAACGAATCGCTAGTTACACCTATTATCACATGATCCCCAACCTCAAACGCCTTATCCAACAATGCAATATGCCCTTTATGCAGTATATCAAATGTACCTCCTACAGCAACTACTCTATACCTCATCTTAAGAGGTTATATACCTTCTAATAAAAAGATTTAAATGAGATCCCAAGGGGGATTAGCCTATGGAGGCACAATTAAAGCCATATGTTGGTAAGGCAAAGAATGTTGTAGTATACAACACATATGCAGATGGGAGAAGGATACACTTCGATGTGTTCATACCAACTGATGCTGAGGATGTTGATGAGGTACCAGCAGAGTATGATAAGAAGGCTGTGGAGTATGCAAAGGAGTTCCTTAGGCTCATAGGCAAGCCAGATAGTGATGTACAGGTCAACATATGCTATAGATGCCATATAGATAATACTGACTTTTACACTGGGGAGTTGTGGCAGTTACCAGGCAAGGATATCTATATATGGCCAATGGAGGGCTGTCCAAAGCCTCAGCAGCAATAATAACAATCTTTATTTTTAATTTTAATGTATATAATTATATAACTACTATTACATAACGTTTGTTATGTTACTTACATTACAAAATATTTATTTATTCACAGCCTGTATGTATGGTATGATAAATGAAGAGACCATGCTGAGCAAGGTTACAGATCTTCCAACTCAACTGCTCCAATCCCTAGCCCTTAAGGATAGCATACCAGCATTCGATTGCATAGATGAGATAGCAGTTATAGGCATGGGAGGTTCTGGAATAGTTGGGGATTTCATAAAGACGGTTGTAAGGGACCATAGGGTTCATGTTGTGAAGAGTAGTGATCTACCTAGATTAAGTGATAGAACACTGGTTATAGCAGTTACATACTCGGGAGGTACAAAGGAGACCATTGCTGCAGTAAGCAAGGCTAGGGAGTATACCAGCAAGATAGTTATGATAACTTCAAGCAAGGATATGGAGCGGTTATGTAGTAATCAAGGCATAGGATGTGTTAGGGTAGTCAACAACTTATACAGTAGAGCATCATTAGGCTACATGCTTGCACCAGCACTCCTAGTACTTGAGAAGTCTAGTATAATGAACAGTGCATGCAAGGATATAAAGGAGGCTAGTGGTCTGCTCTCTACTCTAGCAGGTGATAGGAACAGGTTGGAGAGGATCAAGCGATCCATGGTTGGAAAGACCTTAGCAGTAGTGTATAGTGATGAGTTTACTAAAGCAGCAGCGCTCCGCTGGAAGCATATGCTCAATGAGAATGCAAAGATGCAGTGCTATTACGATGTATATCCAGAGTTGCTGCATAATGAGATAGAGGTATGGTATGAGCATAACACTAACAATGATGATAAAGCCCTAATCATTCTTAGGGATGAGGAATATGAGAGGGAGCAGGTACATAATGGCTATGATCTCTACGCAGCAATAAATAAGAGCAGGAGGTTAATCAGTAGCAAGGGTATAGAGGTAACAGAAGTATGGAGCGTTGGTAAATCTCCTCTAGCAAGGTTGCTCTCACTAAGTTACATTGGTGATCTGCTCAGTGTGCACTTGGCGTATGCTAAAGGTATAGATCCAACGAAGGTATCTAACATAGACTACATCAAGAAAGGAGGTGTCTAATCATGATCAATGGTAATGATACACAGATAGCAATATTGGCTGGTGGTATGGGTAAGAGGCTTGGAATAGATGCGCCAAAGTGCCTACTCAGCATAGGCAACTCAACCCTTCTAGATATCTGCATAGAGGGGCTCATCAAGAACGGATTCAAGGATAAAGAGTTCATACTGCTGATAGGCTATAAACATGAGATGGTTAGAAGGCATGTAAATGATGGCAAGAGATATGGTATAAGGGTAAAGTACTCTATAGACCCAGAGAATAATATAGGATGGGGTAAGGGGAAGGCATTCAAGTACGCTTTGCTCAACAACATAATAGATAGGAGTAAGAGAACCCTAGTTACATTCCCAGATGATATAATGCTTGATGATGGAATATATGCTAGGTTTATACAGGATCACCTTGAAGCAGTAAGCAGATATGGTGTCTATGCATCCATAGCACTCATCGATAAGGTTGAATACCCATATGGCACAGCTAAGCTTGATGAGAGCAATAACATAGTTGAGTTCATAGAGAAGCCCATACTTACCATACCCACATCCATAGGACTGTACGTATTTGAGCCTAAGGTTTATGATATAATAAATGAGTATATAGATATGGATAGCCCGAAAGCTGTAGAGTTGGAGTCTGTGATCTTCCCTATACTTGCAGAGAAGGGATTGCTACATGGATTCATCATAGACTCAAGTTCTTGGCTGCCTATAAACACACTAAAGGAGTATGAGAAGGCAATTAAAGTACTAGTTAACCGTACTAGGTAATAAGGTGACAATATAAAATTTTCCCCATTGATGGTGATAAAATAACCATATAATGTGAGTTACATGTAATCAGTCACATAAAATATATAACTTAATCTCACAATAAAGCCTTCATGAGCATTGCTACACATGAGAAGAGAGACAAACTTGATATACTGCTAAGGATAATAGAGGTTACAGCAACACCTGCAAAGAAGACCCATATACTGTATAAGGCTAGCCTTAACTTCTATCAGCTCAACAGGTACATAGATGAGCTTGTAAGGCTTGGATTCATAAAGGAGATGGATGTACCGTTCAAGGGCTATGTAGCAACAGAGAGAGGCAAACAGTTCCTTGCAATGATGAAGAATAGTATCAAAACTTTAATTCTAGTTATGATTATTGGTAATGTAATAGGACTAATAAATTAGCTGCAGTGGCTATATTAAAATCATCTTCTTTAATATCTTCTTAATTATTTTATTCTATCATGTTTTATAATATAAACAGAGTAGACTTTATTAGTTACCATTCTCCTTTTTTCCCTAGAAAAGGGAAAATGATACCATTAATATACAAACAAGGTCTAAATATTAGATGGTTCACCTATTATCTAGAATGTATACTACATTACATAAGGCAGAGATCGCAAGTGTACATATTCGTGGCATCTGCACTCCTATCCCTCATAATTGCATCCAAAGGAATAGTAGAACCCATGCTAGCAATCAAACTTGCAGTTGGTACGTATCTGATAAGCCTTGCAACATATGCCTATAACGATATTACCGATACCTTAGCAGATAGAATAAATAAGGTTAATAGGGCCATTGTAAGAGGCAAGGCAGATGATAAGGTAGTAAAGAGGATCTCTATAGCACTATTCTCCATAGGGATGGCCCTCCTTATGCATATAAACCTGTACACTGCTATAATAGCACTGCTCTGCACAATCTTAGCAGTAGCATACTCCCATCCAAGGATTAACCTTAAGGATAGGTTCCCATACAAGACCCTAGTCAATGCATCTGGTGCAGGATTTGCTGCACTAATAGGTGGCTTTGCTGTAGATGATCTTAATGTTAATGTAATCATGCTTGCTGTCATATCCTTTCTATTCCTCTTCATACTTGCACCCTTGGGTGATATACAGGATTATGAGGGTGACAAGGCTGCTGGGAAGCGTACATTCCCTGTAGTACTAGGGGTAAATGCAACTATAGCAATGATGCTCCCAATACCGTTCGTAGTAACGCTCCTGCTCTTAACAAAGATGAATATAAGCATGCTAAGCATAGCAGTAACTAGCATAGCAAACACGGTAAGCACTATAATCCTACTCTTAGTATACAAGAGATGGTATGATAAGGCTATTGTGAAGATGTCAAGACATGTACTAAGGCTCATGTACGTTATGAATCAGATCTCAATCCTGTTGAGTGTTAGAACTGGTGCAGAGGAGAGTGTGTAAGTAGGTAAGATAACCATACAACCATCATCATTTTATTTCCAGTATAAATGATGGATACTCTAGATAACATCGTTTATATTTGATGTGTAGGAAGTCTATACAATGGTAACTCAACTAAGCTATGCTAGGAGGGGGGTTGCTACTGAGGAGATGAAGCATGTAGCAGAGAGTGAACAGGTTAGCCTTGATCTTATAGTTAGGGGTGTTGCAAATGGCTCAATAATAATACCAAGGAATGTAGCAAGGAAGCAGGAACTAACCAAGTTAGTAGGCATAGGGAAGGGTTTAAGGACTAAGGTGAATGTTAACATAGGTACATCAACCTTAAGGGTAAACTTACAAGAGGAGGTTGAGAAGGCAAGGATAGCTGTAAGGTATGGTGCAGATACCATCATGGATCTTAGCGATGCTGGTGATCTACCATCAATAAGAAGAACCTTGATGGAGGAGGCAAGGATACAGTTTGGCTATGTGCCAGTGTACCAGGCTTATGCTGAGGCTGTACAGAAGCATAAGAACCCGCTTGAGATGGATGAGGATGATTTTCTTAATGCGTTTGAGCAGTGTGCAAGGGATGGTGTAGATTACACTACAATACATGCTGGGTTAACTAGAGAACTTGCAGATAGACTGCTCAAGGTTAAGAGGCATGCTGGGATAGTGAGCAAGGGAGGCACGATAACTGCAGCATGGATGCTCAAGTATGGTAAGGAGAATCCATACTATGAGCACTTTGATTATCTATGTGAGATAGCAAGGGAGTATGATGTAACATTCAGCCTTGGCGATGCCCTTCGCCCTGGTTCAATACTAGATTCTCATGATGAACTACAGGTAGCAGAGATGATAAATGTTGCAAGACTAGCGAAGAGGGCATATGCTATGGATGTGCAGGTCATGATAGAGGGTCCAGGGCATGTACCATTGAACGAGGTTGCAGCAAATGTTAGGCTTGCTAAATCTCTAATAGGCGATGTGCCATACTATGTACTTGGTCCACTGGTTACTGATGTAGCAGCAGGCTACGATCATATAGCAAGTGCCATAGGAGCAGCTATAGCAGCAAGCGAGGGTGCTGATCTCCTCTGCTATCTTACACCATCTGAGCATCTAGCGCTTCCAACACCAGAGGAGGTTAAGGAAGGGTTGATAGCATACAGGATAGCAGCACATGCTGGGGATATAGTGAAGATAAGGGATAGAGCGATAAGGTGGGATGCTGAGATGACAAGAGCAAGGAGGATGCTTGATTGGGCTAAACAGATATCCCTTGCAATAGATCCTGAGGAGGCAGCAAGGATACACAACAGAGATGGACAGTTGCAAGGCAACAGTGTACCATGTACGATGTGTGGTTCAGCCTGTGTGTATATAATGCTGCCACAGCAACGCAGGTATGAAGTAGTAGAGGGAGAGGGAAGGGGAGGAGAGAAGGAGAAGGATGAGGAAGATGTAATCGTAAAAGGGAAGAATGAATAGGTAGAAGTAGAGGAGGATGCTCAGCGATATTGTTATGTTAGAATCAAGCATATCAATAATAAATAAATGCCTAGATCTGCTTTAGTTAAGCACCCACACTATATTTACAGATCGTACAATATACCCTTCTCTTACAAGAAGAGTTTTGATGATTTAAGCACTGCCTACCTCTCTTATTATGGTATCCGCTATATCCTCGGCAGATGAACCTTTATTTATCATTGCAAGGATCTGGTTACGCTTAGCAGCCCATACACTTGGCCCTATGCCCTTCTCACTCAATATACTCAAGACCTTCTCATACTTCTGCATCTGCTCTTGGCTCAAGAAGAGCTCATTACCCGCCATGATATCTGGCTTTATTATATCGATGTATATCTTATCCCCAACCTTTATACCCGATTCCTCATACTCCCTTATGCTCAACTTCAGTGTTGTTGTGAAGCCTCCCATCAACTGGCTTGCTATCATCTTGTTTAGGTTCTTCATAAGGTCCTCGAACGATGTGAAGTTACTCACCACCTGCACACCGAATGGACTCTGACCCTTCTCCTTGATATCCCTAGGCTCTGCTAAAGATACAAATACATAAGGGCTGCCATCTGGTGCTGCATCTATCCTCACAACTATATACTCCTTCCTCATGTTACTGGATAACACTAACCAATCTATAATGTTTGTGGTATGCATGAATGTATGGATTAGAAGCAAGGTTGATCAGCAGCCATACATAAGTTAGTGATGCTGTTATTACATTTTAATTATTGATACAGTATCTTAAATCAGACCATTATCAACCAATAGGTCCAACAACTCTGCTAGAGCATTAAGGATCTCCTTCTTGAATAGTCTAACCTGAATGTTGAACCTAACCACAAGTAGTATGGCAAGCATATCGTAATCTGTATGTGCTCTTCTCACCCATGCATGCTCTATAACATAGCCTGAGCCCCTCATGCCTACAACCCCTCTCCACTGCTTAATCCTTGAAAGTGCATCCTCTATGCTAGAGATTACATCATCTATGCTATAATCAGCATCATCCCTTATATTGAACTTAGCCATGGGCATATAGAGTAGGCCAGAGGTTATAGGATCACCATGCTTCAGCATCCTCTCAATTATCTCATACTCTCTTTCCTTTGGCTCTATCTGACCATAGTCTGGCTGGAAGTATGCTGCAACGTTCTTATCCTCATCGTATATCTTGAAGTAGTACTCCTCCTGCTCTATACCCCATCTCATGGTGATGAGTTGTGAAGAGGTATTTATAAAGAGTGAGAGAACTAGATTATTGTTGATTGATATATATGTATGTATTAATAGTGGATAGATGGATGGTTGATTGATTGATTAATTGATAGGTTGATGGATGGATGGATTTAGAAATAATACTAGAGTGCTTTGAACTGCTCAGTCCATCTAAGATAAGCCTTTATCATCTCCTGACTAACGCTAGGCTTCCTGTTCTTAAGTATCTCCTTAAAGTCGTTCATGCCTATGCTTCTTGTCTGAGCATTACCATCGAATGCCTTGCCACTCTCAAAGAGTTCATTTACAACCTTCAGTTGCACACCCTGGCATATATCCCTTATATCACTTGCTGAGTACCCTTCTGTTATCTTTGCAAGATCCTCAAGTTTAAGAGATGGATCTATGTTGAGTTGGGCAGTGTAGGATCTGAACATCTGTAACCTTGCATTGTAATCTGGTAAGCCTACGTATATCCTCTTCTGGAACCTCCTGAGGAATGGCCAATCTAGGCTCCATGGCTTGTTTGTAGCACCTATAACGTATATTGGTGATTTCCCAGACTTGCTAGTAATACCATCCATCTCTGTAAGGAACTGGTTCTTAACCCTAACCTCTCCTCCTATCTCATTGCTTCTTGTGCCTAACAGAGAATCAACCTCATCTATGAAGAGTATGACTGGCACGTTCTCCTTGCTAACAACTCTCCTTGCCATGGAGAATAACTTTGCTACATTCTTCTCAGCCTCACCAAGCCATTTGCTCATCATCGATGCTGCATCTACGTTTATGAAGTAACCTTCTATCTCGCTTGCAGTTGCTGCTGCTAGAAGTGTCTTTCCATTCCCTGGAGGACCATAGAGTAGTATACCCTTTGGCCATCCAAGAGGGAATAGATCTGGCCTTTGAGTAGGATATATTATGCTTTCTCTCAACGCTCTCTTTGCATCATCAAGGCCTATAACCTCGTCCCACTTCACATTTGGCTTATCCTTCAGTACTAGATCATCAAAATCAGCCTTGAGTATCTCAACGTTAGTATCATTGCTACTTAACCCATTACCATTACTCCTCTCACCCCCAACACTATCATGTCTAACCTTGCTGATTGCTGTATTTGCTTGCTCGCTACCCTTGCTGCTACCCTTATCCCCATTGACCATATCATGCATACCATCCAACCCTCTAGACTCCTGTAATGCTTTTATCCTGTTCTGATAGGCCTTTGCCCTCTCAACGTATATCTTGTTCAACTTGTAATCTGGGTAGAGGTGAACCAGCTTCAGCAAGGCATCAACTGCCTTCTGATAGTGGAGTATAGCATGTGGCTTTGCTCCCTGCGAATCTAACTTTATGGCCTCTGCAGCATGCTTACTTGCAATATTCTCTAATTCTTGGGGTGCCAGAGTCAATTAACACTCACCTGCATTACAGATAAGGATTTACCTATACCATAGTGTAAAATATAATAGCAAAGTAACTCAACTAATATTGACAACCATCTGCATACTGAACATATACCTTTATAGGTATATCTACTCTGTTATCCCATAGGATAATATCACTTTATATTTAGACGAGAAAGTTAACATCATCATCTCAATTAGTAGGTGAAATTGTGTTCATGCTAGATGGGAGTAAAGTAAACGACAGTAAACTTGACTAATTAATTAAGCATTCTAATGCTATATATCATATCATCTTTTATATGCATCGTAACCATCTATACTTGGTAATTCAATCCTCTCACTATATCCAAACTCTATCTTTGATTCTATGAATGATGTGCCTATCTTCTGCATTATACTCTGCATCTCTTGTTCCATCCTCTTTATATCAGATCTTATAGAGTTGAGTACGTTCATTGTCCTTTCAAGTAACATGAGCAGTTCTTGAATGTAGATGAGTGTATCTATACGAATAGTTATACTCTGCAATGCTAATTGCGTAGTCTTCATCAACGTCAATAGTGCAGTTATATCATCATTGCAAGGAGTGTCTAATGAAGCACCGCTACTACTACTGCTACTGTTGCTACTACTACAGATATTGTTATTAGAATTGCAACTACATGTGTAACCAAGGGTACGCAGTTCTAGATCTCTCTGCAACTTATTATAGAGGGAGGTTATGGATTTGAGCTCTAACTCAAGATGGGATACTGCAGATACAACCTTATCTCTTGCATCATGTACATTACGATTGAATACCATAACAAGTACACCTCTTGATCGCTGATTGTATATAATTAGTAGATAAATAAATAAAAAGTATATGATGCCTAATCATCATAATTGCTACCTCCTTCCTCTTCTAGTTCTCATCCTTCTTCTTGTTGTTTATCTACCCTCCCTATCTACTCACTAGCCCATTATCTTGCTATCCTCACTCATGCTAGGTAGATCTGGGAACTTCTCCTTCATCTTGCTCTCAACTACGCTTGCTGCCTCCTCAAGTATCTTTGTTGCTTCTTCATTAGCATACTCGAAGTTTATGTTATAGCCTCCAACCTGTCCTGCATCCATCAGTATACCTCCAAGCAGTTCAGATATCTCGCCCATCTCATTATCAACCTCAGGCATCATGCTTGCTAATCCTGATCTAACGTTCTTTACAACAGCCATTGCTGGGCTAAGCGTGACTACAACATCTCCAAGTTCTGTTATCGTGCTGAGCCTCAACTGTATCTGCTCCAATGCAAGCTTTGCTTGGTTCACCATCTTACTCAACTTTCTTATCTGAGCCAACTCATTTGAGAGTACTGCTGAGTACTGTGTATCATGCTGCTGTATGGATTGCACTATCCTCTTGAAGAGTAACTGATCCTTCTCCCTTAACTTCTGCGCTATACTATCAAGTTTCATTATCTGCATCTGTAACTTCCTCTGTGCATGCTCTATCCTTGGCTTGAGTGGTCCTGTGGGCTTCACTACACTCTGTAACTTCTCACCCATACCAGGCTCGTTTGGCTTGCTCCACTTTGATGCAAATGCCATATCTATTCACTAAGATCGATGCATCAAAGATGACTAATATGGAAGTGTATTGATTATTTGATCAACTCCACAAATAATATTTACTATAACACATCCATCAACTGATGGTAAAGGATTAATCATACATATATGCTAAACATTAGATAAGGCAAGAAGTGTATGGAAAGGGCAGAGAGGATAGCGTGTAGAAAGGCTGTCAAGTTACATGTATTCATGCCCAGTAATAGAAGGATCTGGACTGTTGTGGGCAATAGGCATGAGTACTGGATTCGTCCCCCAGATTACTGTACATGCAAAGATTACTACTTTAGGGCAAGGGCAGTAGCAATAGAAGAAAGGGGAGAAGGGAAGGCTTCATGCTACCATCTGAAGGCTGTTGAGATAGCAGAGGTTAGAGAGATGGTTGATGAGGTGCATTTTAATGATGATGAGTACGATGGCTTCATAAGAGCATTGATAGATATGATGTATAAGCAGGTAACCAAGGATAATGATTGTTAGTTAGACTTTTATCTTGCAGTAAGCAAGCAACAACAAGGAAGGTGATATGTTATGGGTGATGGAGCAAGTATAGGTGTGGGTTCTCCTGCTCCAGACTTCACTGCAGAATCTACACAGGGTAGGATAAGGCTCAGCAACTACAAAGGCAAGAGTGTAGTACTCTACTTCTATGTAAAGGATATGACCCCAGGATGTACAGTACAGTCAATAGGCATTAAGGATAGTATGGAGAGGATAAGGGCTCTAGGTGCAGAGGTTATAGGCATAAGCAGTGATGATCTAGAGTCTCACAAGAGGTTTGCAGCAAAGTATGGGCTGAACTTCCCACTGGTTAGCGATGCAGATAATAGCATAAGCAAGGCGTATGGAGTATTCAATGAGGAGAAAGGGAGGGCAAGAAGGGTAACCTTCATAATAGATAGGGATGGGGTGATAAGGCATATAATGAATAGAGTCGATGTTAAGAGCCATGCAGATGATGTTATAGATATGCTCAAGAAGCTACAGTAGTTATGATGAAGTTGATTTATTATATGTATGTTGTACCATTGTGGTGGTGTGAAGATGAATGTACTTGTGCTTGGCTCTGGTGCAAGGGAGCATGCCATAGGCTGGAAGGTTGCCAACAGTAGTAAGGTTGAGAAGGTATTCTTTGCTCCTGGTAATGGTGGCACAAGGCTTGCTGGCTATGAGAATCTAGGCATAGGGATCAAGGAGCACGATAGACTCTTGAGGTTTGCGATGGAGCATGAATGCTTAACCATAGTTGGACCTGAGGAGCCATTGGCAATGGGCATAGTAGATCTATTCAAAGGTAATGGTCTAAGGATACTTGGCCCAAGTAGGGATGCAGCAAGGTTGGAGAGTAGCAAGGTATGGGCAAAGGAGTTCATGAAGAGGCATGGTATACCAACAGCAGAGTTCAAGGTTTTTGATGAGCCAGAGGCTGCAAAGGATTACATTGCAAGGAGCAAGAGGGATGATGTTGTAGTTAAGGCAGATGGGCTTGCTGCTGGGAAGGGTGTAGTAGTGTGTAGTAGCAAGGCTGAAGCATACAACGCAGTAGATATGATCATGAAGGATAGGGTATTTGGTGATGCTGGTAATAGAATAGTGCTGGAGGAGAGGCTCTACGGGGAGGAGGTATCCTTCATATGCATGAGTGATGGAAAGCGTATCATACCATTGGCAACAAGCCAAGATCACAAGAGGGTATATGATAACGATGAGGGTCCAAACACTGGTGGCATGGGTGCATACTCCCCCAACCCTATCATAGATGGTAAGATGCATGAGTGGATAATGCGTAATATAATGCAGAAGGCTATAGATGGGTTAAGGCATGATGGTGTTGAGTTCAAGGGCTTCCTATACGCTGGGCTTATGCTTGTTGGTGATAAAGCATATGTTCTAGAGTTCAATGTAAGGCTTGGTGATCCAGAGACACAGGTTATACTTCCAAGGCTTAGATCTGATCTTATCTATTATGTTGAGCACTGCATAGATGGTACTCTAGACCAGGCTGAGGATATGGTATGGGATGAGAGGGTAGCAGTATGTGTAGTGCTAGCATCTAAAGGTTATCCTAATGCGTATGAGACGGGCAAGGTCATAACAGGGCTTGATGATCTTAATAGTATGTACAGCAATGGTGATCATCTTGTATTCCATGCAGGTACAAAGGTTACAGATGATGGTAGAATAGTAACAGATGGAGGCAGGGTTCTAAGCATAGTAGCATTAGGTAGTGATATGAAGGAGGCTATAGAGAAGGTCTATTCTGCAGTTAATAGAGTACACTGGGAAGGGATGCATTACAGAAGGGATATAGGGAAGAGAGCGTTAAGGTATTTATTGAATAGATGAGTTGTTATCTTTTGATGATTAACATAGGAGGAAGTGAGTGGATAATCATAGTACTTCTCTTCCTCATACTCATAGTTGGGAGCAAGCATCTACCAAGTTTAGGAAGGAGCATAGGTAAGGCAGTTGGAGAGTATGAGAGGGCAAGGGCAAGTATAAGGAGGGAACTTGATAGGATGAATGCTAATACCAATACCAACACAAGTATAGGCTTAACTATACCCATAAAGGGTCCAGTAAGTAGCGAGAGGGAGAAGTTGGAGGCTGTAGCAAGGGCATTGGGTATAGATCCCAATGGAGTGAGCGATGATGAGTTGAGGAGGCTATTGCATGAGAGGCTAAACAGCAAGTAATATTTTTATAATAACCTTAATTGCAAACATCCCCATAATATCACATAATACTTCTTCACATCCCTTAGGAAGCTTTATTTATTAGCAACTTACACCTGCATGTATGTCAGATATAAATCCATTCGAGAATGCACTGAAACAGTTGGATGAGGCAGCAAGGATAATGCATCTAGATGAGGGGATGCATGAAGTGCTTAGAACACCAAAGAGAGTGCTCACAGTATCCATCCCTGTTAGGATGGATGATGGCAGGGTTAAGGTCTTCATAGGGCATAGAGTGCAGCATAACGATGCAAGAGGCCCATACAAAGGTGGCATAAGGTACCATCCACAAGTAACGCTTGATGAGGTTAAGGCATTAGCAATGTGGATGACATGGAAGTGTGCAATAGTTGATGTACCATTTGGAGGAGGAAAGGGAGGCATAGCCTGTGACCCTAAGAGCATGAGCGAGCATGAGCTTGAGAGGTTGAGTAGGAGGTATGCATACATGATCTCTGATATCATAGGGCCATACGTGGATATACCTGCGCCAGATGTCTACACAGGACCTAGAGAGATGGCATGGATTATGGATACGTATAGTGCGTTGAAGGGAAGCATAAGTCCAGGTGTGATAACTGGCAAGCCATTGAACATAGGAGGCTCAAAGGGGAGGACGGAGGCTACTGGCCTTGGAGTTGCATTCTGCGTAAGGGAAGGAGCAAAGAAGCTCAACGTAGATCTGAAGAGCGCAAGGGTTGTGATACAAGGATTTGGGAATGCAGGAACCTATGCTGCAAAGTTCCTTAAGCAGATGGGTGCAAGTATAATTGCTGTTAGCGACTCAAAAGGAGGTATATTCTACGATGGGAAGGATGGGTTGGATGTTGAAGCACTAATAGAGCATAAGACAAGGACAGGCATGGTTAGAGGGTTCAGGAATGCAAGGGAGATAACAAACAAGGAGTTACTTGAGTTGGAGTGTGATATACTTGTACCAGCAGCGTATGAGAATCAGATAACAAAGGATAACGCTGAGAATATAAAGGCAAAGATGGTTGCAGAGGCTGCAAATGGGCCTACTACTCCAGAGGCTGATGAGATCCTATTCAAGAAAGGCAAGTTAGTAGTTCCAGATATACTTGCAAATGCTGGAGGTGTAACAGTAAGTTACTTTGAGTGGGTTCAGAACCTAACAAGGGATTACTGGAGCTATGAGAAGGTGCATGATATGCTAGAAGGTAAGATGGTCACAGCATTCAACGATGTGTATAGAACGGCAGAGGAGTACAAGGTTGATATGCGCAAGGGTAGCATGGTACTTGCAGTTAACAGAGTTGTTGATGCAATAAAGGCTAGAGGGATATGGCCGTAATAGCAATACACTGCAGAGTAGCAATACAAGCCCGATGATATAGTGTAAGGTGATGCATTCTCATCCTATAGATAAGGATCTAACATATCTATCTTTTATTTGTGTTTACTGCTACATCTCTCTGCATACTCATATATTAACATCGCCAAAGTCTCCCCAATCCCAACCTCCTCCCTCTCCAGCATCTCCTCCCATATCTCCACCTCCACTTCCAGCACCAGCATCAGGTACCTGCTCTGGCATGTAATCCTGTGCAGCAAGGTTCATCATGTTGAGCATGGTCATCCACATCATCATATCCATTATGCCCATGAAGAGCATTATAGGTATCCAACTCCTCATAGATAGCGCTTCCCTCTCGAACTCCTGCTTCTTCCCTTGTTCAGCAAGCATAACCATCCTCTGCCATCTCTGCTCCAACTCGAATCTTCGCTCCTGCAACTCCCTAGTGCCCTTCTCCGTCATCGTTAACTCAACCTTCCTCTTGCCTAGAAAACCCTTCTTCTCCTTCTTAACTATAAGGCCATGGAGGATCAACCTCTCAACTATCATGGCTACATCGAATGCTGATAACCCTGTAGCCTTTGCTATCTTCTCCTCTGTATTGTAACCTTTGGCTATAGCACTTAGCACCATAACATCCTTTGGCTCATCCTCTACACTACTCATGTATATGATTTCTACAATCTCATTAATAGGTTTTATCCTATTATAGCGTAAATAGTAGTATGGATTGATTTGTTGCATAACTAGAGGATATAGCCATTCCTTAACATAATAGCATTATTGACTATGCTAGATTTATGGAATATGCTCATCTATAGCCTATATTGGTGCATACTTGATTTCAAGTTGTGCAAAGCAAGATATATAGTAATCAGTTTGAGTCATGCAACAAAGCAAGGAACTCTACAGAGAGTGTACACTCCTCAGCAAATAGTGCTCTCATTAATTGAAATGCTCTGGCAACTGTAACGAAGTCTTTCAAACTCATATAATTACATAAAATAAAGAGAAGGAGAAAGATAAGAGAGATCTCTAGCCAATGGTGTTGCTATCTGTTGCTATACCCATTGTATACTGTTGCCTTAATAGGCATAAGTACTCTACCAATCATTATTGTTAATGCAACTACACCAACTAGTATTAGCATGAGATTGATAGGGAACTCTGGTATGACTGGCATTATACCATCTACCAGTTCCTTTATTCTATCTGCAGAACGCTTCTCATCCATAGCCATCTTTACATCGTTGAAGAAGCGCTCTATAACTACACTTGTATCTGAACTTATGCTATCCTTTACCTTAGTTGTGAATACATGCTCTGCTCTAACTATGAATGCTTGTGCATCCTCATACTCTATGATATTGCTTACAGTACCTTCCTCCTCGACACCCTCCTCATACTCCTCCTCTGTATGCTCAAGTAGCATCTTCATAACTTCAAACCAGAACTGTACACTGCCCTTATTCTCATCACTTATAAGGTTTGATGCATTCTCGAAAAGCGCATCTATAGCATCTATCTCTGCCCTCAACTCTTCATATGATATTGCTGGTACCTTGGATGGAAGTCTTGTAAGTTTATCCCTCAACTCATTTATCAGTTCAGGATTCCTCTTCTCTATAATGGGGGCTATCTTGTCTAGATGCTCTGCTGCAGGATGTCCTGCATGGGCAATAGCCCCATTATCATTGCCTATACTCTTGTTATTTAAAGCCTGCATGAGATGCCCTCTACTCGCCTCTATGTTCACTATAAGAGTTAGATCCTCATCATGCATGCTAATATCCTGAGCATATGAATTGTAAGGAGCGATAGCTGTAGAGACTATAAGCAATAGTATTACTGCTTGTATTATTGCTGCCATCATGAACCTCCTTGACCAACTACCTCTAACAATACTACCGTTTGTCATACATGCTCATATGTATTAATAAGATATTCATAATTTAAATAATCTACCAAATTCTCATATCTAGGAATGGTTATCTTGGTACTAGATTTTATTCCTAATTCATTGTTCTTCGAGGCACAGATAGAAGGGTATTACTATGCTCCTGAAACAAGTGTTTTAAACTCAAACAGGTTCAGAACCCCTAAATCATTATAATTCTTATATAAAAACAGGACAAAAATTGCTTTGTTGCATAACTAGATATCGCCATTCCTTAACATAATTAGCATTATTGACTATGCTAGATTTATGGAATATGCTCATCTATAGCCTATATCGGTGCATACTTGATTTCAAGTTGTGCAACAAAGCAGTATGGATCATTAAGCATTTAGAATAAATAATAGGATGTTCCTTGATCTAGAAGTTATGCTATATAGCCTATTATCCTTCCTTCTCTCTGCTACTTACTCTGTGCTGAATGAGTGACCACAAGCACAACTCCTTACTACGTTAGGATTGTTTATCTTGAAGCCAGCACCCATGAGGCTCTCTATATAGTCTATCTCGCTACCCTTAAGGTAGTTGGAGCTGTAAGAGTCTACAAGTATCTTAACACCATGCTCCTCCAAGATTATATCATCCTCTGAAGGTTTCTCCTCAAAGCCCATACCATATGAGAGACCAGCACAACCACCACCAGCAACATATACCCTAAGGTATAGATCATCCCTACCCTCCTGCTTCATGAACTCTTTAACCTTCTCTGCAGCCTTTGGTGTTAATACTATCAGCCTTTGAATACTCTTCTCCATACCCTCATCTATACTTATACAATATAATAAGCTTTACTTTAGTAACATAGATCAAACAAAAATAATAATAATGGGCGAGCATATTAATCTAGGCTGTTTCTACCTCTTCTGCAGGAACCTGTTCATCCTCTCTACTCTATCTGGGTGTGTGAAGCAGAGGCTCCAACCCCATAGTTCAAGTGCAAGACCAGTGTTTATATCGCTCTCTACCCCTCTGTTTATAAGCATCTTTGATACCCTCACTGCTAGAGTACTGTTCTTTGCTATCTCCTTTGCCATTGCAATAGACTCATCAAGGAGTTGAGGCAACTCTACAACCTTGTTAACCAACCCTATACTTAACGCCTCTTCAGCATTAACCCTTCTGCCAGTGAATATAAGTTCCTTTGCTCTTGCTACCCCAACTATCCTTGCTAGCCTTTGTGTACCTCCCCATCCTGGACATATCCCTAGCCCAACCTCTGGCTGCGCTAGCACAGCATTCTTGCTTGCTATCCTTATATCACATGCTAAAGCAAGCTCGCATCCTCCTCCTAGAGCATAACCATTAACTGCTGCTATCACTGGCTTGTTAAGGTTCTCTATCTTGCTCATCGCTGCATGTCCTCTCCTAGCATACTCCTCAGCCTCTAGAGGAGATATCTTGCTCATATACTCTATATCTGCGCCAGCAGAGAATGCCTTCTCCCCTGTACCAGTTACTATAACAGCCTTTACCTGCTCATCACTTGCAAGGTTATCCATTGCACTGCTCAACTGTGCTATAACATCTAGGTTCATTGCATTCAACTTCTCCTGCCTATTTATCCTTACTATTGCTATACCATCATCCCTCTTCTCTACAAGTATGTACTGTTGCTGTTGCTGCTGATTTGTTGGCTGTGATGATGCCATGGTATTTCCATAAGCCATGAGCAAATAAACTTTGCACTCATCTATTTACACTGGTATAGGTGTTATGGGGAATGCACCACATACTCTACAGAACCTTGCATCATTGCTTATGCATGCACTGCACTCACTACACCTTGCCCTATCTCTACTGCTTCCACAATCCATCAGGTATGGTGCACCAAACATCGCTCTATATATCTCATAGTAGTAGAGATGCTCCTTGCTCCTTATCCTAACCCTATCACCATCAAGGTAATCCTTGCTCCTCCTTGCAAGGTACTCATCGCCAACCATGGAGGCAAGATAACTGCTTAATATGCTTGTATTTGCTCCCTGCTCCATTGGCATCTTTACCCTCCATGCTATATCCTTGCCTAGAAGATGCTCAAAACATAACCGTAGTATGAACTTGCCATACCTCTTACCCTCATACTCATTAACCTTTAGCCTCACTGGTATGCTCTTAGCATAATCTAATACATCTAGATATGGTAAGGATACACTCATGCCAAGATCTTCTGCTATTGCTATGGAAGAGAAGTGCATTATCCTCTCAAGCCTTGCAAGTTCATGCTCCAACTGCTCATAACTCATGCTAAGCATGTATGAGTAACCAGCGAATATCTCATCGCACCCATCGCCTGTTATTACATGCCTTAAGCCATATTCTCTTAACTCCTTCATTGCAGCGTATAGCACTATGGAGTTCCTAACCTCCATTGGGTCGAATGAGTGCATAACTCTTATAACCTCTCTTGCTATACTAAGCATCTCATCCATGCTTATAGACTTGATGAGTAACCTCATCCTTAACCTCTCTGCAACCATTCTAGCATACTTGATATCTTGAGAACCTTCATGGCCTACACATATAGCGATTACATCCTTAGCCTTATCAATACTTGATGCTAGTGCAGCAATTATGCTACTATCCAAGCCTCCAGATAACAGCACTGCTTTACTGGCAGATGGGATGCTAGTACTGCTAACATGTCTGTATATGCTGCTCTTGAGTATCTCCATCAACCTGCTGCATATGGTATGATATGTATCATTGGAACCTGCTGGATACATGAGATAGCGTAGAGGAATATTTATATAAATTGTGACGATATAGATGGTGTGCTACTCCCTTCAGAGATAGAGTCGAGATCGCTGATCCCCGCAATAAGGGCAATAATATCTAGGAGGCTTGTTAATGAGTACAATATGAAGGAAGAGGATGTTGCAAAGCTCCTAGGGATAACTCAGGCTGCAGTGAGCAACTATATAAGGGGTACGAGAGGGGATGCTGAACTTGCAAAGAGGCTCATGAGTGAGCCTACAGTAGTTAGGAGGATAGATGAGATAAGTAATGAACTTGCCACTAACAGAGCATTCATGCCATCTACAATGGCAAAGTACATAGGCCTACTCAACTACATAAGGCATAGCCTGCTAATATGCGATATACATCATGCTATAGAGAAGAGCATAGATAAGGATATATGCAAGGCATGTGAGGATACGTTAAGAGAAGGGCTGAGAGCCTGATCTATAGTTAAACTATAGTGTATAAATTAAATTATATGGCTTAGGATATCCTAAGCCCTCTCCTCATGAGGAGGAAGAAGAGTACAAACGGTACAAGTATGACTAGCAGCAGCACTAGTGCAAGTATACCAGCATCTGGTACAAGTACAACGAATGGGAAGGGGAAGATCACAACTATGCCTCCACCCCCTCTACCTGCATCTGTTGCGCCATTAAGCCCTTCTCCCTGCCCCTGCATCTGGCTTACACTCATGGATGCGTATGAGATGAGAAGCATTCCTACTATTATTATTGATATTCCAACTATGAGCATTGGTATATCTACTACATCCCTCAGTGCTGTATAGCCTATCCTGAATACATCCTTGCTATCACTACTACTACTTCTCCCATCCCTCATCATGGCTATATCATGCTCATCATCATCATCAACATCATAAATCAATGCACACCTCTTGCATACACCATCATCACCCATACAAATAGAGCATACTGGTCTCTTGCATATACTGCAGTGATCTATGGCTATACCATCACATATGTAACATCTAACCCTAGAGCTCATCTCATACTCACCATGATGAAGAAGATGATTGCTATGAGTAGTGCTATTGGTACTATGAGTAGTAGAGACCTAGAACCCTGCCAGACTATTGGTATTGGTCCTAGAAGTATGAACCCCATAGATCTTCCCTGTAATGAACCTGCCCTACGAAGCATGGCAAATGCTACGATGATCATGCCTATTAGTACCAATGCAAAGCCAATAAACACCAACAGCCTTGCATCCATAACCATAATACTATAGATTAGTTGATCTGCTATTTATTACTAATCTAACCAAAATAAATAAAAATGAGGATTCGATTGGTTAATGCTCCTCCTTACCTGCCCTGTGTATTAGCCTCAGCAATTAGAGCATCTAGATCCTCCTTGCTTACATCCATAACCGATATAATGGATATCCTGAACGGTTTGCCACAGAGCCTCCCCAACTCCATAGAGTTCTTATCTATATTGTAGATGTATGCTGAACTGTTTCCATTACTCCTTAACCTCTCAACCACATCTCTGCTTACTGATCTGGAGCATATGATGAGTTTGGCATTGTTTATATCCTTCAGCACCTCCCTGCTACCTATCCTGCACGAATTGCTTGCCATTGCATTTCTAACTATCTTTGCTATTAGCTTGCTCATAACTAACCACCTTCTGCATCTGAGGATGCTACTGAGGCTGAACCATTACCAACCTTCATGTACAGATCAACCATGCCAGTACCTACAGGCACAGTTGAACCAACTATAACATTCTCTGTAACACCCTTAAGGGGTTCTATCTCCCCTTTGAGTGCTGCCTCTGCTATAGTTGGAACCGTTATCTCGAATGCTGCCCTTGCAAGTACACTAGTCTTGGTTCCAGCAACACCATGCCTACCTATCTGCTGGAGCATCCCCTTGCTTGTCATTACATCAGCAACAAGCATTATATGCCTTATATCAACCTCCAGACCCTGCTCCTCCAGTGTATTCATTATCTCCTTTACAAGTGCTGTCCTAGCAGCCTCTATGCCAAGCACGTTTGCTATCTCATATATGTTGTTTGTTGTTGTTCTAGTAGGATCAACTCCATCAACATCAAGGACCTTCTGCAGGTTTGAGCCTGCAGTCTGTATAACCCACTCATCGCCCTGCTTAACTACAGTTACACGCTCTATCTCAGGTATGCCCTTTATCTTTGTGTTCAGTATCTTTCCCTTGAGTGTGTTCATAGTTCTAGCATCTGCTCCTGCAGGGGGTCTTATAGTTATCATACTGCTACCATCAACACTAACGTTAAGCTTCTTCTTGGATGACTTGAGTGCATTAACTATGGTATCAATATCGCACCCTCTCTCCTCCATCTTCCTTGAATCAAGAACTAGATGGAGTGCACCATCAACATCAACCTCAGCGCTCTCAACAAGATCGTTGAGCTTTGTGAAGAGTATGTTCCTTGCTACTTGAAGTGCACTCTCCCTTGACCTTGCATATTCTGGCAATAGGTATATGTCCATGGTTGGTGTCTCTGGCTTCTTCCTTGCATCTAACAACTCTATGAGCCTTGGCAATCCTAGGGTTACATTCCTCTCCTTTATACCAGCAAAGTGGAATGTCCTAAGGGTCATCTGTGTACCAGGCTCTCCTATTGATTGTGCAGCAACTATACCTATAGCCTCTCCTGGTTCTGCCCTAGCCTTCTCAAAGAGTTCTACAACATGTTTGCATACCTTCTCTACTCCATCCCTGCTTAGTCTAACCTTCATCAACTCATGCTTAAGCATATCCACTATGCTTGGGTTGAGCATGCTAGCATATCCATCAACTATTCTACCTATCTCCTCATCACTTGCCTTCTCCTTCTCTCCTTCCTCTATAAGTGCCTGTGCATTAACAAGCCTCTCTATGTTAACAGCACTACCATGGTCACTCTTTGCTGGGTCTATACTATCCTCTCCATACACAAACTGCACTACATTGCCAAATGAGTCCCTAACTGTATGATCGTACTCTATCCTTAGATGCTCCATTGCATTTATTAGCCTCCTCTGCAGATACCCGCTCTGCTGCGTCCTTACAGCAGTATCAACAAGCCCTTCCCTACCTCCCATTGCATGGAAGAAGAACTCCAATGGATTCAACCCATCCCTGAAGTTTGACTTTACAAAGCCCTTTGCATCAGGATTTATATCATCTGGAAGGAAGTGGGGTAATGCTCTCCTCTGATACCCTCTCTCTATCCTCTTCCCTCTTATTGACTGCTGACCAAGTATTGCAGTCATCTGCCCTATGTTGAGTGTTGAGCCTCTAGCCCCAGTACTTGCCATTATAACCCCAGCATTGCTATCTGGGAGCGATCTATCTGCTGTTCTACCTGCTCTATCCCTTGCCCTAGAGAGTTCATTTACTATCTGCAGTTCTAGTGTCTCCTCTGGCGATAATCCTCTTATGGGCTGGAGTGTACCTTCTCTATACTGCCTTATAAGATCATAAACCTTCTCATACGCACTCTTTATTATGTTATCTATCTCCTTCCTTGCATCCTCAGGTAGCAGGAGATCATCGTAGCCGTAACTGAAGCCATAGTGTGTTATGAAGTGGGTTAGTATCCTGAAGAGTGAGTTAAGGAAGGACCTTGCAAATGATGTACCATAGTCTTTGGCTAATCTATGCAGTATGCTGTCTGGCTCCTCTGCTCCTATTGATGCCTTGTCTATAACACCACTAAGCAACATGCCATTCTTTATTATCACATCTGGCTGCTTGCTTGTCTTTGCACTCTTCATCCACTTTGATATCAAGGTGTAGTTGAAGTCCTTTGGTAGGAGGAGGGAGAACAGCTGCTTACCAGTATACCTACTACCATCACTATTGCCTATTAGTGCTGAGAGGTCATGCTTTATACCTCCTATGAATGCTAGATTAACAAACTCCTCCCTGCTTAGCACTGTATCATCCTTTGTGAGTAGGTACGCTGCTGTTATGAAGTCCCTTATTCCTCCTATTATGGGGCCTCCATACCTAGGGGATATCAACTGATCATGAACCTGCATGAGTATCTTTGCCTCTGCCCTAGCCTCAACGCTCTGAGGGACATGGAGGTTCATCTCATCACCATCAAAGTCAGCATTGTATGGCGGGCATACAGATGGGTGTAGCCTGAATGTTCTGTATGGCAATACCTTGACCAGATGGGCCATTATGGATATCCTGTGCAGTGATGGCTGCCTGTTGAATATCACTATATCACCATCCATGAGATGCCTCTCAACTATGAACCCTGGGGCTAAAGACTCTGCAAGTGTGCTTCTATCTGCTACATAATCAAGCCTTATCTTCACACCATCAGGCCTAATTATGTAGTTTGCTCCAGGATGCTTGTTTGGCCCATTCATTATCAATGCTCTAAGCCTATCAATATTCCATGGGGATACAACCTCAGGTATAGTTAACTTCTTTGCTATCTCCTCTGGCACACCAACCTCTGATATATCAAGGTTTGGATCTGGTGAGATGACAGTCCTTCCAGCAAAGTCAACCCTCTTGCCTGATAGACTGCCTCTGAACCTCCCCTCCTTACCCTTAAGCCTCTGCGAGAGGGTCTTCAATGGCCTCCCAGATCTATGATGGGCTTGTGGTATGCCAGATACCTCGTTATCGAAGTATGTTGTTACATGGTACTGGAGTAGATCAACAAGATCCTGCACTATTAGTGGTGGTGTACCTGCCTCCTTACTCTCCTTAAGCCTCTGGTTAACCCTTATTATATCAACCAGCTTGTGCGTAAGATCATCCTCAGACCTCATACCAGTCTCAAGTATTATTGATGGTCTGACTGTAACAGGTGCCACTGGTAGAACTTGGAGGACGAACCACTCTGGTCTTGCAGTCTCTGGGTTGTAGCCTAGAAGCCTTAGATCATCATCAGGTATATTGATAAGCCTATCCCTTATCGCTATAGGGAGTAGCCTATTCTCCTCCCCATTCTCAGTCTTCTCGTAGAATGTTGTTGGCTTTACAAAGACTATCTCATACTGCTCCTTGCCACAGTGAGGGCATGTCTTTGCCTTCTTGGCCTTCTCTATGAGTTCATCCTTTATCCTCTCAACGACCAACTGTGTATGTATCTCCCCACTGTTCAACCTTGCCTTGTACTCAGCAATCTCATCAGATGATAGTTTGAGCCTAGAGCATCCTCTGCATGTAACCTGAAGCAAGAGATGGATATCATCAACAAACGATATGTGGAGTACTGGTTCAGCCAACTCTATATGCCCAAAGTGCCCTGGACATCTAGCAGATGTATTACCACATGTAGCACACTTCTGACCAGGCTCAAGTATGCCTAACCTGCTATCCATGAGTCCTCCCTGCACTGGCAATCCATCCTCATCATATGTCTCTGGTGCTGTTATCTCTGCTACAGAGTACTTTCTTATCTCGCTTGGTGACCATACAGCAAACTTTATACCTGCTATAACCTTTGTAACCTCCTCTGCTGCAACACTCATATGCCTACACCTTCTCCTTGAGGATCAATCTTGGGAGTATGTTGAGGCTCATTATCTCCTGCAGGAGTAGTTTGAATGCATACGCTATAGTTACTGATGATACCCTAGCCTTCTCACCACATATCCTGCACACGTATCGTCTCTGCTTTGCATCATAATAACTTATTAGACCACAACGCTCACACACATATACCTCTGTCTTATCAGACTCCTCCAGAAGCCTATCCTTTAGGAGCATAGCAGCACCATAACCTATCAGACAGTCCCTCTCCATCTCACCAAACCTCAAGCCTCCTCCCCTTGCCCTTCCCTCAGTTGGCTGCTTTGTAAGCATCTGTACCTGACCCCTTGCCCTTGAATGCATCTTATCTGAAACCATATGGTGAAGTTTCTGATAGTACACAACTCCTATGAATATCTCAGCAGGGTACCTCTTACCAGTCCTCCCATCGTACATAACTTCTTTGCCAGTGTACTTGAACCCATAACTCTCAAGTATAGCCTTTACATCCTCAACCTTCTCACCATAGAATGCTGTTCCATCTATGAACCTTCCTGCCAAGGCTGCTGCCTTGCCGGTTATGGACTCTATGAACTGGCCTACAGTCATCCTTGAAGGGAATGCATGGGGGTTTATTATAATATCTGGCACTATACCCTGCTCAGTGTACGGAAGATCCTCAGGGTTTGCAAGAACACCTATCACACCCTTCTGCCCATGCCTAGATGCAAACTTGTCACCTATCTCAGGTATACGCATATCCCTAACCCTAACCTTGTAGAGTTTGCCACCCTCGGTTGACTGGGTCATTATCACTGTATCTACAATACCAGTCTCTGATGGCCTCATGCTTACACTTGTATCCCTTCTATATGGGCCCTTGACCTCAAACTCCTTGTACTCCTCCATGAACCTTGGTGGGCTTGTCCTTCCTATAAGCACATCACCTCCACTTACAACTGCCTCCTGCATAACCACACCATCAGCCTCAAGCAGCCTATAGAACTTCTCACCCTTGTAGCCTCTAACGTTTGCATCTGATGATGGTATCTCAAAGTTATCCTTCATACCTCCAGGGTACTGCTTCGCCTCAGCCTCATAAACCCTGTAGAAGAACGATCTTGCCAAACCACGCTCTACAGATGCCTTGTTAACAACTATAGCATCCTCTATGTTATAGCCCTCAAATGGTAGAACTGCTACTATACAGTTGGTGCCAGTTGGTCTCTCCTCTATGCCTAGCAATGGTATTGCTCTAGTCCTAACAAGTGGTACTTGGGGATATGCAAGGAAGTGCTGCCTAACGTATGTGTTGAAGTTCATCATTGGTGTTGAGAAGCCTAGAGACTGCTTTGCCATTGCTGATTCATATGTATTCCTAGGAGACTGGTTATGCTCTGGGTATGGTATCATAGATGCTGCAACCCCAAACATAGCTGCAGGGAATATCTCAAGATGCGTATGCTTCTCAGTTATCTGTGATGGATCCAATGCTATGTAGCAGTTCTCCTCCTCATTTGCATCTATCAACTCTATCATGCCCTTGTAGAGCAGATCCTCATATGATAGCAGCCTACGCCTCAACTTCTCCAACACCTCATCCGTAATACCATGCGTGCCATTGTTGAGTACTATAAGTGGTCTTAACACTCTTCCTGCATTACAACTTATGTATACCCTGCTTGTAGCCTTCTCAACCCTAGGCTTGTAGTAGTATATACCAACATGTGGATGTAGTTGCCCACTCCTCCTCAATGCTCTTAACTTACTTGCCAATACCTCTCCATTCTTAACGAAGCCTATCAACCTACCATCAACGAAGACCTTGCTTCCTTCTCTCTTCAACTCATCACTAGCATCCTGATGGTAGATCACGCCATGTTCATAAAGCATCTCTATCACCTCTGCTGCTGGCACAGTTATAGAGAGTACTGCAGATAGTGCAAGGTTCTTCACAAGCCCACAGTTAGAGCCCTCAGGGGTCTCATTGGGGCATATCCTCCCAAAGTGCGTTGGATGAAGGTCCCTAGCCTCGAAGTTTGGCTGGCTCCTACTCAATGGTGACTGTATCCTCCTAAGATGGCTTATGGTTGAGAGATAATTGGTTCTATCGAGTAGTTGGGTTACTCCTACCCTCCCTCTACCCCAGTTCCCAGTTGCTATTGCATTGTTGAGTTTATCTGTTATTATCCCAGGTCTAACAGCAGCCATGACAGCATTTATGCCTCTCTTCTGACCAGAGCGCTCAAGTTGATACTTCATATCCCTGACAAGGTTCCTGAATGCTGTCCTGAATAGATCTGCAAGCATCTGACCTGCAAACTTTATCATCTTGTTACCATAGTGATCCTTATCATCTGGATCTATCCATCCTAGCTTGAGTTCTATGAGTTTGCATGCAGCTTCACCTATGAATAGCGCCTTGTCAAGCCTGCTATCTGGAGTCCTTCCAAGGTGTGGAAGCAGGCCCCAATCCAAGAGGTTCTCAGTCCTCTTCAACTGGAACTCCTCAAGCATGTTTGGTGCTATCCTCTTGCTTATGTAATCTATTGCCTCCTTCGTACTTGTAACCTCCCCAGCCTTCTCAAATGAAGGCTCCAACCCATCCTGAATCTCTGGCTTCAACGATACAGCATCTGCTATCTCCTTATCTGTCTCTAACCCTAATGCACGCATCAACACAACCAATGGGATATCAACTGGAGAACCTGAGATCCTTGCAACTATAGAGCCATCCTGCTTCATTATTAGTTCCAACTTGGTTCTATAGCCAACTATTGAGGAGTATATCTTTGCTGTATGTACCTTAACACCGCTAACCTCCTCTATATCAACTATGATCTTGTTGTAGGATAGATCCTCCAGCCCAACTATCACACGCTCTGATCCATTTATTATAAAGTAGCCTCCTGGATCTCTAGGATCTTCATTAACCTCTATGAGCTTGCTCTCAGACATGTTGTGAAGCACGCATAGGTTCGACTTGACCATGACTGGTAGATCTCCTATATGTATGCCTCTAGTCTCAACTATCCTGCCATCCTCCACTATACTGCACTCAACTATTATTGGTGCTGAGTAGGTTAGGTTCCTAAGCCTTGCCTCCATAGGGGTTACGTATGTTATAGAGCCATCTATCTCAGTAACCCTTGGATACTGCAACTTAACCCTACCAAGTTTCACCTTGTATGGATACTCTGGGTTCTCTATCTCTATCTCCCCAACCTCATCTATTATGCTCTGTATCCCCCGCTCTATGAACTCGTTATAGGAGTTGAGATGCTGTTTAGCAACACCTTCCCTAGTCAGGATATCGTATATTATTGGCCAGAAGCCTTGATGCTTGATTGTAGTTGCTGACGTGCTCATATGCTTACCCCTCTACTACATATCTGTAGTATATACTTACCCCTGCTGTTGGGCTCTTCCTTATTATCTTAACTATATCTCCAGGCTTAGCATTAAGGTTCCTTATCGCTGGGTCACTTGCAAGTATGAATGGGAGTTGGTTAGGTTTTACATGGTACCTCTTGAGTACCTCTTCAGCCTCCTCCTTGCTGAGAAGTATATGTTCAGGCACGTACTCATGCCTTATCATCCTATTGCTCATGCATTCTATCACCTACCTAAGAATCTACCCTCGCTAAGACTACTCTAGAACCCAAATTTACACCTTTCCCCTGTATGTTATATCAACCCTCTGAAAATTAGTAATAAATAAGCAAGGGTTGAGGATAAAGCAATATAAAATAAAGGATACACAATGATTAGTAAAATAAATAAATGAATTTAGTTGAACGTTTTGTACATAAAAGATATATACTATTATGTATATAGGGTCTCAATGGCCAGATATAGATCTGCACTAATAGGAACGCTTGTAGCATCTATGATGCTACTTGCAGCACCATTTGCAGTGTATGCACAACAGCAACAGATAACCATAACGCTAGATAAGCAGTCATACAGTACTGGAGATACGCTGAAGGTTACTGGAAAGGTACCTAGGGTCATAACTGGGCTAGATGTCATCATCCAGATAATGAATGAGAGGAATAATCAGGCAGCATTAACACAGGTTACACCAGCAAGCGATGGTAGTTTCAGTGCAGAGTTCAAGCTTGGAGGACCATTCATGAGCAACTCTGGTACATACAAGGTTGTTGTAACATACGGCGATATTCAAAGTAGTGCAGAGTTTGCATTCACTGCACAGGCACAACCAACAGTAAGAGAGTTCAGTGTAAAGATAAGTGGGATACAGGAGGATATAACGCTAAGAGGTACAATAACAGTTGGGAATGTACAATCAGCAACTCTAGATCAAGACTTCAACAGCATAGTGCTACAGCTCTCTGACATCAATACTGATAGCAAGTTGACAATAACTGTACCATCTACTGTGATAAGGGATGAGTTCAGGGCTCAGTTCATGGATGTTGATTTCATAGCATTCAGTGAGGAGACAGATACAGATATTCAAGCCAATGTAACCAAGCATACTGCTAATGAGGCTACACTAGAGATAGATGTTCCTGCTGGTGTTTCGACTTTGGAGATAGTTATTGCTCCAGAGAATATAGCTGTTGTACCAGAGTTTGGTGTGATAGCAGCTCTCATACTTGCTGCTGGTATAGGTACCTTCATAGTAGTCAGTAGAAGGCAGATGGTAAGGGTATTCCCACAGATATAGCATAATTAATTAAAAAATCTATTTATTTATTTATTTTCTATATTAAAAAATTAAGGATTGATCATAATAAATTAGTAATAAATTATTATAAGGAATACATACAGGCTATGCTACCATCAATCAACTTGCTGTTACAGTTATTGGCCTCCTGTACCTATCAACTATATCATCTGGTGTTCTACCAAAGAGTTCTTTACACAATCCCCTAAGATACCTCATTATTGCCCATGTACCAGCCTTTATAAGCATGGTCATGAAGACCTTCATCAATGGTCCATAGGTCTTGTTCCTGACTATTATTGGTATTATATCGTTTATAACCTGAAGGTTATGCTCCCAACAACGCCAGAAGACAGTGAACTGAATCTCATTCAGGTTCCTGAAGTGCATAGAGTTGCGCTCATTGAAGTCTTGGTATAGTAATGGTGCTATCAAGCCCCTCATCCTCATCGCTATAAGACTCTCTATAAGATCAAGGGTATCCCTTGTATCATCTGGACTCTCATCTGGCCAGCCTACTATGAGTGTTAATGCAGGGAACCAGTTGTTCTTGTTCAGTATCCTACACCCTTCCTTCACAACCCATGGCCACTCCTCTGGTGAGAATGGCTTTGTCTTCATACCCAGATGCCTTCTTGCAAGTCTTGGAGAACCAGTCTCTAAACCTAGATTTGTAGCAAGCCATCTCTCATTGCTCATCTCATTTATCCTACTCAACTCCTCTATGAGATCTGGCTTTGCAACAACGCCAGAGAGCGTCATGTGTGTTGTGCCTACGAACCTTGCGCCTAGGGACTTCAAGCCTTGCCATAGGTATGTTATTGCATCCTTGTTTGGTATGAAGTCCTTGTTATCACAGCCGTAGAGGAGTATCTCATCAGATTGAAGCCAGATGCTATCAAAGCCATAGTCAAGGTTTATCCTTGCTTCTCTCTGCAACCTCTCCAGAGGGAAGTCCTTCTTGGAGCGCTTATTAACATCACAAAAGTCACAGCCTCTCCCACATCCCCTCATCGCTTCTATTAGAGAGTTGACCGTTGGACCTTGTATCTCTGGTATGTTATCTATATTCCTGACCATTGCATACACTAATGGCTTCACATTGCCCTGCTCTGCATCCCTGAATAGATCTACTGCTATCTCATCTGCCTCCCCTATCACTACAGAGTCTATGCCATGTATCCTCATCCTATCAGGTTTTGCCAACTCCCATGAGCCATTACCCCCAACCAGAACCTTGAAGTTGTACCTCTTCTTCAACTGGATGATCTTTGCACACATACGCTTGAACTTCATTGCTATATACGATAATTTCTCTGGGCTCATGGTAGTTGTTACTGGGGCCATGCCTAGAGGGTCCATAACATTTATGCCTACAACCTTTGTATCCTCGCCTATCGCTCTATCAAGCATATCTGGATGGGCTATGAAGACCTCATCCCTTCTATACTCCTTGAGGAGTGCTGATTCTATCCTTCTAAGCCCACACTGAGCAACCTTTGCTTCTCCAGTTACTGGATCAGTCTCAACACTTGGGCAGAAGACCTTATCGAATACCCACTCTGGCACAAGTTCGTATGGCCCACAGGCTATGAAGCCGTACAGGAAGTTACCCCTGTAATTTGTTGTTAAGCTTCTATCTGCAGTCAGCACTATACGCCTACCGCTCATCTATGCAGATCTTCCCATCATAATATAAAACTCTTTTTATAGCATTCACATTATGCTTAGTGTTTAATCAGCATCTAAAGTGTAACGTAAGGGATTAATAGTTAGAAGGGTTATTATTATATGCATATGGATAATAGCAGAGAAAAGGTGGGTAGAGATGATGTTAAGGCAAGCCTATGGGTATTCCATGAGCAGATCATGCATGAGGATGAGAGTGTAAAGGAGTCATGGATAGTCATAGTTGAGAGGAGTAGATATAGCCTCTTTGGGTTCAAGGTTGTGCAGCATGAGAGTTCAATGTATCCAGGTTATCCAGGGTATGTTGTAAGCAGTATAACTGCATTGGATAGCCTTACTGCTGCAGCAGAGATGGAGAGGCTTCAGGGCATGCATGGTATCAAGCATGTAAGGGTTGAGATAAGCGATGAGGAGGCAGATTCATGGTATAACATGCTTGCTAACCTATCAGATATAACTAGAAGTGTGCTCAACCCAGCCAAGGATATGCTTGAGGGTGTAGCAGCATTACACTGACTAACCTTCTTCTTCTTTATTATTTTATTGCATAAATTAGTAAATGATATATCATAGTTCCCTAAATTAAGGTCATGGGCAAGACCGAGAGGTTTACAGGGCTCAATGTTGATCTAGAGAGGTTAGCAACAAGGGTGCAGATGTATCTACAGGAGAATGGATTTGAGGTGGCATACTCCAAAGACCCTACTGCACCACCATCGTGGTTCTTCATACAGGCAAGGAAGATAAGTACGCTTAGAAGCATAGCAGGTGCAAGGAGGAGTACTGACATAACCATAAAGGGTAAGCCAGATGACTTTGAGGTTACTATAAGCACTGGGGAATGGGGCAAGAACATGCTCTCATCTGCTCCATTGTTCATAGTACCTATAGTTGGGATAACAGCAACTGTAGCAAAGCTCTACACAGCAAAGAGCTTCGAATCAAACCTATGGAAGTACATAAAGGATCAGATCAAGTTCCTGAGTAACAGTGCAGTACAGGTTGAGAGCAAGGAGAGGTTGGATAAGAGGGTTTATGACTGTGACTACGTTGAGGGTTATCCAGGCTGGAAGGATAGTGTTGAAGGTGGCAGACTTGTGCTTGAGAGGAGTAGAGATGGTAACAATAGAGTAGTGTTCACATCAAGCAAGGGGGATATAGTTATACCTGCAAGCAGTATAGAGCAGGCACAGATAATAGCAAGGAGGAAGGGATTGCATGAGCATGATCTAATGATACAGATGGTTGTGAAGCAGAATGGGAAGAGCATAAAACCTGTATTCAACCTTAAGGATGAGATAATAGCTGGTGTCCTTGCTGGGATAAACGAACTTGTAAGTGAGGAGAAGGCGATGAGGAGCATAGAGCATGCAAGTGTGATAACGGATGTGAAGTATTGCATAAAATGTGGTGCAGAGATACCAAAGAGTGCAAGGTTCTGTTCCCAATGTGGTTCTCCTCAGGAACCCTCATGATGATAACTATGATAGCCTAACCAAAAGATTTAATTTAATTTTTTATTGTTCTAACATTTAGAACAACATATTCTAATCATAATTGATGGATTCTAAAGCATAGGCTTAATCCTACTGCATGTATATAGAATGGTGAGGGATGTGGCGATGGCAAGCAGAATAATAAGCAAGAAGGTTATGGGCATGGCAGGTGCAGGTATAGTAGCATTCACTCTGCTACTTGCATTTCTAGCAGTAGAGCATACTACGATGGTTAATGTAAGGGCAGAGGAGCAGAGTAATGGGAAGGATGTAGTAGAGAGGATAGAACTATCAGTTATAGGTAATGCTATACAGAATATCAAGCCTGATAAGGCTAGCATAAGTGTGGGTGTTGAGGTGCAGGAGAAGACAGCAGGAGATGCAGCAAGAAGGAATGCTGAGTTGATGAATAGTGTAATAGAGGCTGTAAAGGCTTTAGGCATAAAGGAGGAGCAGATAAGCACAAACTACTACAGCATATACCCTGTTTATGAGCCTAGGAGCAAGGCTGAGGTATGTATAACAATATACCCTCCACCACCAGAGTGCCAAGAGCAGGTCCTTGTTGGTTACAAGGCAGTTAATAACATAACTATAACCATGGATGTTAACGTACAGAATATTGGTAGTGTTATAGATGCTGCTGTTAATGCTGGAGCAAATCAGGTTTATGGTGTGAGCTTCTTCATCTCCCAAGAGAGGTTTGATGCTGTAAAGGCTTCACTGCTGGATAAGGCAGCAAAGGATGCAAGGGTCAAGGCTGATAGTGTTGCCAATGCACTGAACATGAAGGTAGTTGGGGTTAAGAGCGTGAACATAATGGATGGGTACTACTATCCTACACCAATGTATGCAAGGGAGGCACCAGCAACAACACCTATAATACCACCCAGTGAGCAGAGTGTATCTGCATCTGTACAGGTTGTATTCTGGCTTGAGTAGTAGTTAGTAGAGTTGCTTCACAAATAACTCCCACTCTATTTATTATGTATTACAAGGGTTAATTAATTAATTAATTAATGTACCTTGACCATCTTTGCTAGATTCCTGTACTCCTTTACTATGTATATGCTTGGCTCAGCAGTAACTGTAACCTTTTCCTTACTTGCATCATCTCTAGGCGAGAGTATGATCTTCTCTCCAGGCTTTATCCTTGGTATAAAGTCCTTATAAGTGCCATAATCAACAACAACATTTGTAACATCGTTCCTACCAGTGTTTACTATCACTACCCTATACATGAGCATCATATCATCGTTATCCTTGAATGCATCAACCTCTAATGCATAATCCTTACTTGCCATAGGTATGCTTGTAAGAAATATAGCAAGCATCACTGCACCAACAACAGCAGTAGGCACTACATATATCAGTGCCATAGAATAACTATCCTACCCCACCTATTTAAGTTTAAATCAAATCTGCATAATGCTCTTATATCATCCTTGAAACTCAAAAATATTGATATATAAGGTTATGCAAGGTTAGGCATGGCATTCAGGGTATTCCTAAATGGCTATGGTACTATAGGAAGGAGGGTTGCATATGCTCTAGCAAATGATAGAGATGTAGAGTTCATAGGAGTAGGGAAGTACAGCGTAGATGATAGAGCAAAGGAGGCTAAGGACCAAGGCTTCAAGATGTTCGTGCCAGAGGCAAAGATTGATGAGTTCAAGAGCAAGGGTTATGCAGTAGAGGGGAGCATAAAGGATGCTATAATTGCTAGTGATCTAATAGTTGATGCATCCAAGGATGGACTTGGGTATGAGAATAAGATCAACTACTATCTGCCATTGAACAAGCCAGCTATATTCCAGGGAGGGGAGGATAGGTATGGTGAGCATAGCGTTGCTGATATCATACACAACTCAAGGGTGAACTATGAGCAGGTTTATGGGAAGAGGTATGTTATACAGGGCAGTTGCAATGTAACTGGCTTGGGTAGGATAATGCAGCCATTGATAGAGCGTTATGGCGATGAGATAGTAAGGTTTGATGCTACACTGATAAGGAGATGGGCTGATCTTGAGGATAAGAAGGAGGTAAAGGACTCTATAGAGTGGGATAGGGACCCTCACCATCAGAAGGATGTAGCTGACTTCATAAGGAGTCATGCCCTTTACGTTGATGTGTACAAGGTACCAAGCAGGATGATGCATCTACACCAGTTGTATGTTAGGTTCAAACATGAGTGCCCAAGCAAGGATTCCATACTTGATGTGTTTGAGAAGGAGTGGGGTGTAGCACTGCTAAGCAATGCTAAAGGTACTGCAGATGTAAGGAAGAAGGCATTAGAACTTGGATTCCCATTTGGAGATACATGCATGGTTCATATACACACTGATGTGCTCAAGGTACAGGGAGATATACTGAAGATAACCTACTCTGATGATCAGACTGGGATAGTTGCGCCAGAGAATCATATGCTAATACAGGCTATGCTATTCAGGAGGAGCAAGAGGGAAGCGCTTGAGAGGACTGAGCGTATATTCAGGCTTAATGAGAGGAAGAAGGCTCTAGCAAGTGAGTTTGGTTGAGCAATAAGATAATGCTAATAATTGATTCAAAAATAAACAAGGTTTTATTTATTTCTGCTATTAGCACTACTCTACATCTATACTCTCCTTACCCCTATTCTCTTGCTCCCTCCTCTTAGCATCACTCTCATCCAACTTCCTCAGTTGTGCTAGAAGGAACTCTCTATACCTCTCCCTCTCCTGCTGGGTCATCTTATCTATGTTTGCTGCAAGCATAGAGCCTAGAGAGGTTATCCTCTCCAGTATATCCTTTGCAATGAACATGCTTAGTGTGCTGAAGTGCATCATCACATCCAACTGCTTCCTTACTATACCTTGAATCACGTTTACATCTGCTAAAACAGCCTTGCCCTTTCCAGTTATCCTATACCTCCCGTAATCATCCTCCTCTATCAACCCTTCCTGAAGTAACTTGCCTAGCAATGGATATACTAGCCCTGGTGACGGCTTCCATAGGTTGTTGCTCCTCCTTGCTGCTTCCTCCATTATCTCCTTCCCTGTCATGGCACGCTCATTCAGTAGGCTTAGCACATAGTACCTTGAGAACCCCTTGGGCACTGCTCCACTTATCCTCTGCAGCCATTCTGATATCATATCGCTAGTGATATCGCAATCGATACATATAAGTGTTTTGTTCTGTACAAATGGTTATCTATATCCTTCAGCATAATACTTCATGAAGGCAAGGAGTATCAAGATAGATGTTAGTAGTGTAGAGGAAGGTAAGGGTAGGTTCATTGAGGGTGATCTTACCATCTCATCACTTAAAGAGTGCATGGTTGTATTTGCACATGGTTCAGGTAGTTCAAGGTTCAGTCCAAGGAACAGGTTTGTAGCAGGTGTACTTCAGAGTGCTGGGCTTAGCACACTACTTTTAGATCTACTAACCAAGGAGGAGGATGCTATAGACTCTCTAACTGGAAGGTATAGGTTCGATGTTGAGTTGTTAGCCTCAAGGCTTGTTGATTCTGTGATATGGCTTGAAAGAGAGTACATGGATAGGAGTAGTAGCAGCAGTAGTAGTAGCAATCTAAGGATAGGTTACTTTGGCTCAAGTACTGGTGCTGCTGCTGCACTCATAGCATATGCTAGATATCCAAACAATGTAAGAGCGATAGTCTCAAGGGGAGGTAGGGTTGATCTTGCTGCTCACTACCTTCCAGGCATAAAGGTACCAACACTGCTAATAGTTGGGGGTCATGATACTCCAGTGCTTAGATTGAATAGAGAGGCTATGGATAGATTCCCTAGAGAGTGCATGGTTAGACTAGAGGTTATATCCAATGCTACACACCTCTTCGAAGAGCAGGGTGCACTTGAACAGGTAGCAGAGAAGGCTAAGGATTGGTTCCTCACGCATCTGCGATGATGTTAGATGTTGGATGATGCTTTAAATAATAGGCTATCGATGCTATCATCATGAGGGTACTTGATCCAGTATGTGGTATAGAGATGGATGATGATCTTGCTGTTAAAGCAGAGTATGAGGGCAAGGTGTACTACTTCTGCTGCGATGGGTGCAGGAAGATATTCCTCAAGAACCCAAAGAAGTATAGGAAGTAGGTTTGATGGATTGATTGATTGATGGATGGGTGGATAGATGGATGGATTGGTGGATGGGTAGATGGATGAATAGCATGGATAATAGATTTTTATATGATGGCCCCTAAGGTAAGGGCATGACTACTAACATAGTGAACAATGTAGATCTTAGCAAGATCTCAGCACTCATAGAGCAAGGCAAGAAGGATAGGAGTGCGTTGAGGAAGATCATCAAGCTTGAGGGTGAATGGATACTTGACGAGAGTAAGGGCTTCCAGTTCAGGAGTGAGATGGCTTATGAGAAGGGTAAGCAAGTGCTAGAGATAGATAGCCCAACATGGCTTGGAGGTCAAGGCAATAGACTTGGACCTATGGCATACTGTATAGCAGGGCTAACATCATGCTTCATAGCAACATTTGCAAGTGTAGCAGCAAGCAAGGGTATAAGGCTCAGGAGGCTTAGGGTATCATCAAACTGTGTTGTAAACTTTGCAAAGACCCTTGATGTTGCAGATGAGCCAATAACAGAGAGCATAAACTTCGATGTTGATGCAGAGGCAGAGAATGCAGATAAGGCTAAGCTTGAAGAGATCCTCAAACTAGCAAGAGAAAGGTGCCCAGCAGTGTATAGCATGGAACATGTAATAAAGGTTAACACAACACTCAGATAGATAGAATGCAGGAGGAGGCAGAGATAAAGGATGGATAGATGTGGATGGGTGGATAAAGGTAAGATAACTTTTTATTCCTACTCGTTAAAGATGATGCAAGCATGCAGATAAACAAGTTAGATGTATATGGTACCTCTTTAAGATACTACGATGTTAGCAAGTACTCTTGGATGCCCTATACAATACGTATAGTGATGGAGAGTATAGCAAGGAACATAGATGGTAAGAGTATAACAGAGGATGATCTTAACACTATAATTGGATGGGAGCCCAATAATGCTGTAGAGGTACCATTCAAACCTGCTAGAGTTATAATGCAGGATTACACTGGTGTACCTGCACTAGTTGATCTAGCACTTATGAGGGAGATAGTTGCAGAGCATGGTCTAGATCCTAAGATCATCAATCCATTAGTACCTGTTGATCTTGTTATAGATCATAGTGTGCAGGTTGATCACTGGGCAAGCAATGATGCTCTAGCACTGAATATGAGGCTTGAGTTGGAGAGGAATAGAGAGAGGTATGAGTTCCTTAAATGGGCTGAGCAAGCATTCAAGAACTTCAGGTTATTCCCTCCAGGCACTGGCATAATCCATCAGGTGAACCTTGAGTACATTGCAAAGGTTGCCATACTAGACTCTTCTACTATATACTTCGATACATGCCTTGGTATGGACTCTCATACAACAATGATCAATGGTTTAGGGGTATTGGGCTGGGGTGTTGGAGGGATAGAGGCAGAGGCAGCAGTGCTAGGGCAGCCAGTCAGCATAGTGCCAGAGGTTGTAGGGGTTAAACTTTACAATCAACCTAGAGAGGGTATTACTGCTACAGATATAGTGCTTACCCTTACAGATGTGCTTAGGAGGCATAACGTTGTTGATAAGTTCCTTGAGTTCTTTGGAGATGGTCTATACTCGCTCTCAGTACCAGATAGGGCTACCATAGCAAACATGGCACCAGAGTATGGTGCAACAGCAGCACTCTTCCCTGTAGATGATGAGACTATAAAGTACCTGATGCTTACTGGCAGGGATGAGCGCCATGTTGATGTAGTAAAGGCATACTATAAGGCGCAAGGCATGTATGGCTCTAGCAATGGTGATGTTCACTACAGCAAGATTATAGAGTTCGATCTAAGCAGTGTTGAGCCTAGCATCGCTGGTCCATCCCTCCCATGGGAGAGGAGAACCTTCAAGGATGTATACGATGGTATACTGCAGTTAACCAAGGGCAGGAGTGCTAGTACGCTTGTGAGGGTTGATGGTGAGGATCATACTCTTGCAGATGGTAGCATAGTCATAGCAGCAATAACAAGTTGCACAAATACAAGCAATCCTTACCTGATGGTTGCTGCTGCACTATTAGCAAAGAAGGCTTACGAACTAGGGCTTAGAGTGCCAAGGTATGTAAAGTCAAGCCTTGCTCCAGGCTCTAGAGTGGTTGAGTCTTATCTTGCTAGAGCTGGTCTACTCCATTATCTTGAGTTGCTAGGCTTCAACATAGTTGGTTATGGTTGCACAACGTGCATAGGGAATAGCGGTCCATTACCTGCTGAGATAAGTGATGCTATAAGGAGGAATGGGTTAACAGTGGTTGCAGTGTTATCAGGGAACAGGAACTTTGAAGGTAGAATACATCCAGATGTTAGGGCAAACTACCTAATGTCTCCTCCATTGGTAGTTGCTTATGCTTTAGCAGGGAGGATCAAGGATCTAAGCAAGGAGCCATTAGGCTATGCTAAAGATGGCAGTGCAGTTTACCTTAGGGATGTATGGCCATCAAGCAAGGAGGTTGAGGATCTTATGAGCATTATAAGCAAGGATGACTTTGCAAGGTACTCTACTCTTGGCGATCTCATCCCAGAGTGGGATAGAATAAAGGTTAAGGCATCCAACCTTTATGAGTGGGATGATGCGAACACATTCATAAAGAGACCCCCATTCCTGGATGACTTCGATATGGCTGCTGATAGGGTTAAGAGTATAAGAGATGCTAGAGCACTACTCATCCTTGGCGATAATGTTACAACTGATCATATATCTCCAGCAGGTCCAATAAGCCCAGACTCCGATGCTGGTAGATACCTAATCTCACTAGGTGTGAACATTGCAAGGCTCAACACGTTTGGTGCAAGGAGGGGCAACTGGGAGGTCATGGTTAGAGGAACCTTCACTGGCAGGATAGAGAATAAGATGCTCAAGCATAGAGGCGAGGTTAAGAAGGGAGGGTATACCATACACTATCCAAGCAATGAGGTTATGAGTGTGTATGATGCTGCAATGCGCTACAAGAGAGAGGGTGTACCACTCATAGTTATAGCAGGGAAGAACTATGGTGCTGGAAGTTCTAGAGATTGGGCTGCAAAGGGACCTAAGCTTCTAGGCGTTAGGGCAGTTATAGCAGAGAGCTTTGAGAGGATACACAGGAGTAACCTTGTGGAGATGGGCATACTTCCTCTACAGTTCATGGATGGTGCAAGTGCTGATACACTTGGCATAAGGGGCGATGAGACCTTTGATATAATGCTAGATGATCTAAAGCCTAGGAAGGTTGTGGAACTTGTTGTGCATAGAAGTGATGGGAGTGTAGCAAGAGCAAGGCTCTTAGCAAGGATAGATACTGAGATGGAGTTGAGGTACTACATGGCAGGGGGTATACTGCACTATGTACTATCTACACTTATGAATAGTTTACAGTAAATTTGTGGTACAAATACATTGTTATATGCTATAAATCACATGTTTGAACCACGTTAAGGTTAAATCCTATCATTAGTAACCCTTCTTGTGCACAAGAAGGATAGAAGAGAGAGATTTGATATAATATATAATATTCTTACCATATTAAACAATGAGAATGTATACAAGACCATACTTGCACGCAAGGCAAAGCTTGATAGTAGGAGTATAGACAAGTATGTTAACTTACTCCAAAGGACTAACCTAATAACTGTAGATGCTAGTAAAGGAGGAAGGCATATACTCAAGATAACGGAGAAAGGTAGAGCATTCCTCAACATATATGAGGAACTGATTAGGCTTATTAGATGTTGAGATAGGAAGCCTCGGGCGGGATTTGAACCCGCGACCTCTTCCTTACCAAGGAAGCGCTCTGACCAGGCTGAGCTACCGAGGCGCTTTATAACTTATCTCATCTCCTCTAGAGTGTTTATTAACCTTGCTAGAGATTGTTAAGATTTAATATGATAGCAAAGGTAATGCATACGGGCGGGGGTAGCCAAGCCTGGCCAAAGATGCTTGCAGTGGATGCGCGGGACTTAAGTTCATGTGATGTGATGTGATAGGATATCCCGTCCCTTAGGGGTTCGTGGGTTCAAATCCCACCCCCCGCACTGGTACCAATCCTCATTAGGCTGATCTCAATACTGCCTGATAAATTGTTCTATAACAGTTACCATCTCATCAGGCACCTCGAACATAGGGAAGTGGCTACGTGCATCTAACCTGTATACACTGAACCAACTATGTGAAGATGCAAACTCTTGTTGAATGGTTAGATAATCAGGAACTGGTGATTGTGCATAAATATGCAGTACAGATACAGGTGGTCTCAACAAGGAAAGAGCATGGAGAGGACTTGTTTGCTCTGCATATGCTTTACTAATCTCCCGTGCTGCTCTAGCCCACATATCAAAACCATACGAGCCCATCACCTGATGCACAAAATTTATCAATCTAGGATTATCAACATCCTGTAGCCAGTGTGAGAATATATCTTTTACAATATCCTTCCACCTATATGGATCCTGCATTCCTCTCAGGGCTTGAATGAATGGTTGAGGTGGTTCAGTTAGTATCCAATCAACCAAGATAAGTTTTTGAACCACTACTCCTAACCTACGCCGTAACTCAATAGCAATCCATCCACTATGCGCTAATGCAACTGGAATGACTTGTTTAGCCTTACTGGCTTCTATTACAGCCAAGGCATCTGATACTAGAGCCTCATTACCAAAATCATCTTTAGATGATCCTGACTCTCCATGACCACGCCAGTCTAAGGCAAGTGTGCGGCGATGCATAGTAAAGCGTAGCATTAGATCCTGAAAGACTGATCTATCAGAGCACCAACCAGGCATAAATAGTAGTGCAGGTTCTCCATTACCAAAATCATCGTAGACTATTTCTAGCCCATCTGAAGTTACCTTCATAAGTAATAATCTGAATGCTTTAATATTAATATATAGCAGGGATGAGACTTTTAATGAACTCTTAATTACATGTTTATACACCTACATACAAGATATACTTATTTTACATAGATGTCATAATATATGCGTGAAGCATAAGATAGTTGTTGAGCCACCAGGGCAGAATGCTAGGACTATAATAGATACGATGAGTAGGAACTGTTACAACTCAACATTTGTATATCCATTGGTCATTGAAGATGGTGAAGGATGCTATATAAAGGATGTTGATGGCAATGTATACCTTGACTTCACATCAAACATAGGCTCATCCCCCCTAGGCTACAAGCATCCAGATGTTATGGATGTTCTAAAGGAGTACTCTAACACTGGAGTACATAAGATCGCTGGACAAGACTTCTACTGCAGAGAGCATGCCGAACTTGCTGAAAGGCTACTCTCTATAGTACCAAAAGGGTTCAAGGCATTCCTTATAAACAGTGGTGCAGAGGCTGTTGAGAATGCCATAAAGATTGCATACAGGAGGATGGGTGCACTCCCAGGGGTATCATGTATAAATGCATTCCATGGAAGGACCTTGGGAGCATTAACATTCACATTCAGCAAACCTGTGCAGAAGAGCAACTTCCCTGAACTACCAGTTAAGAGGATAAAGTTCTGCTCTAGCGATGATGATCCTGAGATAGATGCTGTTGAGAACCTGCTGAAGGAGAACAAGGTAGCATTCATAATAACTGAGATTGTGCAGGGTGAGGGAGGGTACAATGTAGCAAGCAAGAGGTTCATCAAGATGCTAAGAGAGTATACCAGCAAATACGGTGTGCCTCTCATAATAGATGAGGTACAGTCAGGAATGGGTAGAACTGGTAGATGGTGGGCATTCGAGCACTATGGGGTAGAGCCAGATATAATGGCTGTAGCAAAAGCACTCCAGGTTGGGGCAACACTATACAGGAGGGAGTTGGATCCAGGGCAGCAAGGAGTGCTATCAAGTACGTGGGGAGGGGGTAGCAGGATAGATCTTGCTGTAGGTGCAAAGATCATAGATGTGATAAGGAGGGATAACCTGCTTAGCAATGCTGAAAGGATTGGAGGTATCATCCTTAAAGCATTGAGGGATATGGCAGATGATAGCAATGGCAAGGTAGTAGATGTTAGAGGTATAGGACTCATGATAGGTGTTGAGTTCATAAGCAAGGAGGTTAGGGATAGTTTCATAATCAATGCATTCAAGCATGGCTTACTACTCCTTCCTGCTGGCATCAAAGTGATAAGGGTTATTCCTCCTCTCATAATAAGGGAGGATGAAGTTCAGGAAGGTGTGGAGCTTATGTATGAGGTGTTGAAGGTGATCTGATCGGTGTATGGTGTAAGGTGGATGAATGGAGGAGATTGATGGATTAATTGATTGATCGATGGCTATGTTTATGCTACTGTTAGTGCGGGGGGTGGGATTTGAACCCACGAACCCCTAAGGGACCAGAGCCTCAGTCTGGCGCCTTTGACCATGCTTGGCGACCCCCGCTCTTCATAGCATGAAATACTTTTATATCCTTCAATTAAAGCATATGCATGCTAGTACCAGTAAGGTGCTTCACATGTGGTAGTCTAATAGCAGACAAGTACAATATATATGTGAAGAGGGTTAGAATGGGTGAGAAGCCAGCCAACGTTCTAGATGATATGGGTGTAAAGAGGTACTGCTGTAGGAGAATGTTCCTGAGTACTGTAGAGACTATAAACCAACTCCTCCCCTACTATGAGGTACTGATGAGAAAGAAGGAGGAGATAGAGAGTAGTGGTTAGTTGATTAGTTTATAGACCTAGCAGAAGGTGTCAAACATGGAAGCATCTATAACAGCCATAAAGGCTAGGCTCTGCTACAACAGTAGAGGGCAGGAGAGTATAGAGGTTGATGTGGTTACAGATGGCAAGTATATGGGTAGGGCATCTGCACCATCTGGTGCAAGTAAGGGCAGATATGAAGCAGTAGGATTCCCAAATAATAGCGTTGAGGATGCATTAAAGGTATTCAATGAGAATAAGAGTAGGTTCATAGGGGTTGATGCCTCAGATCCAAAGGCAATATACGATGTGTTGAGGGGCATAGATAGCACACCAAACTACTCCATAGTTGGAGGTTCAGTTGCATATGCTGTAAGCATGGCTGCTGTAGACTCTGCATCAAAGGCACTTAGTGAACCCATCTTTAGGCTGATCAGCATAGATAGGAGGAAGGAGAAGGGGTATAGGCTCCCATACCCTCTAGGCAATGTTCTTGGAGGAGGAGCACATGCTGGTCCAAGTACTCCAGACATACAGGAGTACCTTGTAGTACCTATAGGTGCAAAGAATATGGTTGAGGCTGTAAGGATGAATGTTAGGGTGCATAGAGTGCTTAGGGATGTGCTTGAGAGGAAGGATAGATACTTCACATATGGAAGGGGGGATGAGGGTGCGTGGGCACCTAGAGCATCAAACATGGAAGCACTTGAGGCTGTTGAGCAGGCATGTATAGAGGCTGGGTACTCTATAGGCAAGGATGTAGCATTGGGCATAGACTTTGCATCCTCATCGCTATGGGATGGCAATGGTTATGTATATGCAAGGTATGGCAATAGAATGAGCAAGGAGGAGCAGATAGAGTTTGTAAGCAACCTCATAAGGGATTATAGGCTAATCTATGTTGAGGACCCATTGCATGAGGAGGACTTCTCTGGCATGGCAGAGTTAACGAAGAGGTTCAGCAGCATATACATAACTGGAGATGATCTGCTGGTAACCAATGTATCAAGGCTTAGGGTTGCACTAGAGTACAAGGCATGCAACTCAGCAATACTCAAGGTTAACCAGGCTGGAAGCCTGTATGAGGCACTGCTCTTTGCTAGGGAGGCAGATGAGCATGGCATAAGGCTTGTAACATCGCATAGATCTGGTGAGAGTATAGATGCTCATATAGCACATGTTGCAGTAGCAACAGGCTCCAAGATGATCAAGGCTGGGGTTGTTGGAGGGGAGAGGGTAGCAAAGATGAACGAACTGATAAGGCTTGAAGAACTTGATATGGTAGATGGTATGACCACTCTACAATAGTTAGACAGGCAAAGCAGACTGTTGTGGATTTAGTTTGGATGATAGATTGATAGATGGATTGCTGTTGTTGTTTAGCCTTTATCATGAAGAGGTTGAATAACCCAAGCTTAAAATTATACACTGCTAAAGCATAGTGCATGAGCATGATAGAGAATATAGATAAACTGATACTCTCAGCAGGTATAAGGATAGGTACTAATGTGAAGACAAAGTACATGGAGCAGTTCATAGCAAGGGCAAATGAGGGAGTATACATGCTTGATATGAACAAGACCCTTGAACGTATAGATGCAGCAGCATCTATGATAAGCAGATCTTTACCAAAGGTTGTTGCATGCTCAACCAAGGATAATGCTAAGATAGCAGTGCTCAAATTCTGTGAACTTACTGGTGCAACACCAATTATAGGCAGGTTCATGCCTGGCACACTAACCAACCCATTCCTCTCAACATACATAGAGCCTGATGTTGTTCTAGTTAGCGATCCACAGGCAGATCTGCAGGCTGTTGTAGAGGCTACCAATGCTGGTGTACCAGTGATAGCCATAGCAAATACTGATAACTTTGCAAGCAAGGTTGATCTAATCATACCAGCAAACAATAGAGGTAGGAGGGCTATAGCAGCAGTGTATTGGTTGCTTACACTAGAGGTCCTTAACAAGAAGGGGCTTGTGGAGCATAAGCAGTTCGATACATTCATCTACAAGGGCAATGCATACAAGGTTGATGACTTTGAGACAAAGCTTGAGGAGGGTGCAGAGTAGTACAACAAAGATAGCATTAAGAGTATCTATTGATGATGAGTACTTGGGGGATGAAAGGGTTGAGGGTTAGGAGACCTGCCGTTGCTGGCATCTTCTACCCAGCAGAGAGCGATAAACTTCTTAATGCTATAGATGAGTGCTTCCATCATCCTCTAGGACCCTTGGGAGGGGTTGAGGTTCAACCAACCAAAGGTGAGTCTGAGCATGAAGATCAAGGCAGGGGTAATGGCAAGAATATGATAGCCATGGTATCACCTCATGCAGCATACATGTACTCTGGTGCAGTTGCAGCCCATGCATATCATGCTGCATCCTTGCTCAAACCAAAGCCAGATCTTATAATACTGCTGGGACCAAACCACTACGGCTTGGGTAGTGCTATAGCAACCATGGTTGACTGCTACTGGGAGACTCCTCTAGGCAAGGTGCAGGTGAATAGTGATGAGGCAAGGAGGCTTGTCAGGTTATCAGGCATACTTGATATAGATGATTATGCCCATAGCAGGGATCACTGCCTTGAGGTACAGTTACCCATGCTCCAATACATATACAAGCATCAGTTCAGCATAATACCAATAGTACTATGGATGCAGGATAAGGATACTGCAAATGATCTAGGCAATGCTATAGCAGAGTTGATAGAGTCAAGCAGTCTGGATGTACTCCTTATAGCATCATCAGACCTTACACACTATGAGTCTCACGATGAAGCATGTAGAAAGGATGGGGAGTTGATAAAGGCAATACTTGCTCTAGATGTTGCAAAGTACTATACAGTACTTGAGAGGCTTGATGTTAGTGCATGTGGTTATGGTGCCATAGGTACAGTGATGGTTGCAGCAAAGAGGCTAGGTGCAACTAGTGCAAGGTTACTTAAATATGCTACAAGCGGGGATGTTACAGGGGATAAGAGTGCTGTTGTAGGATATGCATCCATAGTATTAACAGATTGATGATGTGGTATGGGTAGGAATGTAGCAGTTGCAAGTGCACCAGCAAAGGCAATACTATTTGGAGAGCACTTCGTTGTATATGGTAAACCTGCAATAGCAACTGCCCTTAAGAGAAGGGTTAGAGCAACCTCAACTGTGAACGATGCTGGGAAGATAAGGGTTAGATCAATGCTAGGCTACTCAAGCATACCTTTATCATCAGACCCCCATCTGTATGAGCATGATCCTCATAGGCATATAATATTCTCAGCAGCAAGTGCTATGAGGTTACTTGATAGGCAGCAAGGGGTTGATGTACTGCTAGAGTCTGACTTTCCATATGGGATGGGGCTTGGTGCATCTGCAGCAACAAGTGTTGCAACTATAGCATCTGTAGCCTCCCTCTTTGGTAGTATAAGCAAGGATGAGGTCTTCAAGTTATCTCTAGAGGCTGAGAGGCTTGTGCATAAGAACCCCTCAGGCATAGACTCTGCAGTATGCACATATGGTGGGCTTGTACTCTTCAACAAGGATGGGAGGATAGAGAGGCTTGATGAGAAGTGCAGTGATTATAGTAATGCTTTACATGCTCTACACTTCATTGTAGTCAACTCTGGCATCATGAAGGATACTGGCACCATGGTTATGAAGGTTAAGGCTAGAGAAGAGAGTAGCAAGGAGGAGTTTGCTTCCCTAGCAGAGATGAGTGAGGTGATAACCATGCATGCACTCTATGCTATAAGGGGTAGAGATTTAGCAAGGGTTGGTGAACTGCTTACACTTAACCATATGCTCCTAAGGAGACTTGGTGTATCTAACGATACTCTTGATACCATAGTATACACATTGGTTAAGAATGGTGCGTATGGTGCAAAGTTAACTGGTGCTGGGGGTGGAGGGTGCATAATCTCGCTTATAGATGATGCAAAGAGTACAATGCTCTTAAATGCCCTAAGCAGTTATGGTTATGAGAGGTTCACATCAAGCATAGAGGAAGATGGTGTGATTATACACAGTACAGATACGTAAGAGTGGACCAAAACTTTTAAGGCAAGGCCAAGACTCTATTGGAGAGTAGAGTGAGTATGCTTGCACTAATCAAGCTTGGAGGCTCAATAGTTACATTCAAGGATAAGCCTTTGGCATTCAATGCTCCTGCTCTAGAGGGTGTAAGCAGGATACTTAAGCGTATTAGTGATGAGGTACAGATCATAGTTGTTCACGGTGGAGGCTCCTTTGGTCATTACTACTCTGTCATCTACGATATGCATAGTAAACCAGCAGAGTACAGCAAGGAGGGTGTAAGCAGGGTTAGATGCTCTATGGTTGATCTGAATAATCGTATAGTAAATGTGATGCTTGAGCAAGGCTTAAGACCATACACCATACACCCATCATCCTTCATAGGTGAAGGAAAGGTTCCCATAAGCAGTAGGGTTGAGGAGTTGTATGACATCTCCAAGGATGGGTTAATACCTGTTACCCATGGGGATGTGATGCACTATCAGGATAATCTATACTACATACTCTCAGGTGATGAGATAATGAGCATACTTGCTGAGCATCTTGGGGAGAGGGTTAGTGTAGTCTTGTTTACACTTGCTGTAGATGGTGTTTACAAGGATATGCAGAGCAGGGAACTTATAAGGGAGTTAAGGTATGCTAGTGATGCTAGCATGGATGATGTGAGCATGGATGTTACAGGGGGTATGAGGAGGAAGGTTAGGGAAGGGTTCAAGATAGCATCCCTTGGCATAGATGTATGGTTTGTTAATGGTATGCATCCAGAGAGGGTAGAAGATGTGCTGAGAGGTAAGGATACAATTGGTACTGTGATAAGGGGCAACAGGGTAGGTAGGGAAGGAAGTGAGATGGTAGCATGAGTGAAGATACAAGCAGGAAGGATAACCACTATTCAACTAATAATCTTGCTTCCACTACTACTGATAGCAGTAGCAGTAATGGTAGCAAGGTTACAGATATTGAGATAATAAAGAATAGAAAGTTGGAAGGGCTAAAGATACCATTGGAGAAGGATGTACAGGCAAAGAATACCTCAACATACCTTGAGTATGTTATGCTCATCCATAATGCACTACCAGAACTTGATATAGATGAGATAGATACATCAACAACATTCCTTAACCACAGGTTCTCTGCACCAATAATAATAGACTCAATGACTGGAGGCACCGATAAGGCTACAGTGATAAATGAGAGGTTAGCAATGGTTGCTGAGGAACTCAACCTTGGTATGGGTGTTGGTAGCCAGAGGGCTGGGCTGCTAAGTGATGCCTTGAGGGAGAGTTACTCCATAGCAAGGAAGAGTGCACCAAATGCATTCCTCATAGCAAACATAGGGGGTGTACAGTTGAAGAGCATAACGCTTGATGATGTGAGGAGGATGATAGAGATGATAGATGCTGATGCCATAGCAGTACATCTAAACCCATTACAAGAACTCATCCAGCCAGAGGGTGAGCCTAAGTTCAAGGGCATATACAGCAAGATAGTTGAGTTGGTGAAGAGTATAGATGTGCCAGTGATAGTCAAGGAGGTTGGCTCAGGCATATCTAGGGATGTTGCTGTAAGGCTTGAACTTGCTGGGGTCAAGGCTATAAACATAGCAGGCTCTGGAGGTACAAGCTGGGCTGGAGTTGAGAAGTTGAGGGCAGATAACACTAAGGCAGTAATGAAGTCACACCTTGGAGAACTCTTCTGGGACTGGGGGATACCAACTGCCATGAGCCTCTTGGAGGTTAGGAGAAGTGTAAGGATAGGTATCATAGCATCTGGAGGGTTGAGAAGTGGGTTAGATATTGCAAAGTGTATTGCTCTTGGGGCAGATATATGTGCTCTTGCATGGCCATTCCTCAAGTGTGCAGCAGAGTCAAAGGAGTCTGTGCTAGACTATGCAAGGATGCTAATAGAGGAGTTGAGGGCAGCTATGTTCCTTACAGGGTCAAGGGATATCAAGGCTCTAAGGCGTGTAAGGTACAACCTCCAAGGTCCACTATTGGAATGGTTCAGTGTTTATGGTAGATGAGCAATACAAGCCGAGATGTATGCTTTATCTACTAATGTAGTGTATATGTATGGATTGATGGCTGATTGATTATTAGATGGGTATATTAGAGCATGTTAGCAATCCTTTGGTATGAACGTAGCAATAGAACAGGATATAAGGGATGTGGCAAGAAGGGTTGATGAGATTATAACCTCTACATTGAAGGGTGAACCATACATACTCTACGATGCAGCACTACACTACATAACTAGCGGGGGGAAGAGGCTTAGACCATATATGCTTGTTAAGTGCTCTGAACTATGCAATGGTAGTGCTGATAAGGCACTCTACATAGCCTCTGCCATGGAGATGGTGCATAACTTCACACTTGTACATGATGATATAATGGATGGTGATGAGGTTAGGCATGGTGTGCCTACAGTGCATAGGGCATATGGTCTTCCATACGGGATACTTGCTGGTGATCTACTACTCATATATGCATTCAAGACAGTAGCATACTATGGAAGGATGGCAGGGCTGGATGACTCAACCATAGTAAGGTTGGTCGATGTGCTTGCAAAGTACTGTATAGTGCTGAGCGAGGGGCAGGCTATGGATATGGAGATAGCATCAAGCACAACAATACCAGATGAAGAGCAGTACATAGCAATGGTTACCAAGAAGACAGCATCTCTATTTGAGGCATCATGCATGATGGGTGCAATAACTGCAGGGGCAGATGAGGATGCTGTAGAGAAGGTTGCAGGGTATGGCAGGAGTATAGGGATAGCATTCCAACTTGTAGATGATCTCATAGGGGTTGTTGGGGATCCTAAGGTGACAAAGAAGCCAGTTGGTAATGATATAAGGGAGGGGAAGAAGACACTTCCAATACTACTAGCATTAAACAAGTGCGATGAGGATAGTAGGAGGAGGATTCTATCCCTACTAGGCTCTAAACAGAATATAGATGAGAATGAACTGCTCTATGCAATAAACCTCATGAAGGGTATGGGTATAGATAGAGAGGTAAGGGAGATGGCTGGTAAGTATGCTGATGATGCTACTGCTAGATTGAAGGGTTTCAAGGAGAGCAGTGCCAAGCATGCACTAGAGCATATAGCAAGGTTGATAGTTGAGAGGAGTGCATGATTATTTATTAGGTGATAAAGCATGGCGGTTGAGGAAGATACACTCTTACTCATAAGAAGGCTTGCACTTAGGAATGCTGTAGAGCATGATGGCAAGGCTATGGTAGATAAGGTAACGGCAAAGGTGATAGCAGTAAGACCAGATCTAAGGAGTAGTATAAGGATGCTCATCCCAACCATAAGAGCAGTTGTGGATGAGGTGAACAGGTTAAGCATTGATGAGCAGAGGAGCAGTCTTGAGGCTATAGAGCCTATCACTGAGGCTGGGGCTGAGGTTGGGGTTGAGCATAGATACCATAACCTTCCTCAACTGCCAGATGCTGTTATGGGTAGAGTTGTTACAAGGTTCCCGCCAGAACCCAATGGCTACCCTCACATAGGCCATGCAAAGGCAGTGATAATAGATGAGGAGTATGCAAGGATGTACAAGGGTAGGTTCATACTACGCTTCGATGATACAAACCCTGCAAAGGAGAAGAGGGAGTATTACGATGCAATAATGGATGGGTTAAGGTGGCTTAACGTTAAGCCAGATCTCATCAAGAATACCTCAGATGATATAGAGTTACTCTACAGTTATGCTGAGAGGCTTATAGAGGTTGATGGAGCATATGTATGTACATGCAAGCCTGATACAATAAAGAGGAATAGAGCCTCTGGCATAGAATGTGCATGTAGATCGCTTAGCAGAGAGGAGCATATGGAGAGGTGGCATAAGATGTTCAATGAGTATAGAGCAAATCAAGCCATACTAAGGTTCAAGGGGGATATGAGGAGTAGCAATACTGTGATGAGGGATCCTACACTCTTCAGGATAATAGAGCATGAGCATCCATTGAAGGGCTATAGATATAGAGTATGGCCAACGTACGACTTTGCTGCTAGCATAGAGGATAGCATAGATGGTGTAACACATGCACTTAGGAGCAAGGAGTATGAGTTAAGGAATGAACTATACTACGCAATATTAGATAGGTTGGGGTTGAGGAAGCCAATAGTGCTTGAGTTCTCAAGGCTAGAGTTTGAAGGGATGCCAGTATCGAAGAGGAAGATAGCACCACTCATAGAGAAGGGGCTAGTTAAGGGGTGGGACGATCCTAGGCTCCCAACACTTGCAGCGCTGAGGAGGAGAGGCATACAGCCAGAGGCTATAAGGGAGTTTGTACTCTCTCTAGGGTTCACAAAGGCAGATACAAAGCCTCCATTTGAGGTGTTGGAGGCAATAAACAGGAGGATGATCGATGCATCTGTGCCAAGGTTATTCATGGTAAGGCTTGATGATTGTGCAAGGGCTAAGGTTTATGGGTTAGCAGATGGTATGCCTATCGATGGCTCTACTGTAGTTATTAGGAACCATCCAACAAACAAAGCACTAGGTTCAAGGGCTATCAAGGTTAGGGATGAGTTCTATCTTCCCCTTAGCGATATAATCGATGCTGTAGGCAGGGAGATAAGGCTTATAGACCTCTACAATGTTGTTATTGAACGTGTAGAACCTTCAGAGGGAGGTTATGCAACTGCATATGCAACCTTCACAGGCTATGAGGTTAAGGATGTGAAGAAGGTGCAATGGGTGAGCGTTGATGATGCGGTGAAGATAAGAGTGCTTGTACCAAGGCATCTATACATTGATGATGCATACAATCCAAAGAGTCTGGAGATTGTAGATGCTTATGCTGAGTCATATGCAAGTAGAATGGATGTTGGTAGCATTGTGCAGTTTGTACGCTTCGGATTCTGCAGGGCAGATGCAGATGGTATATTTATAATGAGCCATAAGTAAACTATTTATTAATAGTTGATAAAATAATCTCATTGATCAATGATTATACTAACACATCAATAAGGATGAAGAGAAAGAGAAGGGGCAAGAGGGGTCCTCTCATGATAATAATAAGTATATTGGATGTTCTTGACGGCTCTGATACGAACAAGACAAACCTAAGTTACAAGACCAATCTTGATATACGTATATTGAGCAAATACCTTGAGTTCTTGAGTGAAAGAGGTCTTGTAAGGTACAACGACAATAATAATGATGATGATTCGTATGTGAGCAGGAGGGTTCATGATCCAACCCTTATAAGGATAACAGATAAAGGTAGAGAGGTACTCTTCCACTTCAAGGAGGCTATAAGGCTTATGGATGATGAGTGTGATCTTAGAGATAGGTGTGCCCTACGCAGATATGCTGATTAATTGGTTGGTTTGTTATTGATCACTTGCTACTCATCAACAACAGCAAATAATATTTTATAAGAGTGTTATTAAGATATAGTACAATGGGTAGGGTTCTAGCCTGTAGAAGGGATGAGTTACCAAATGGCAAGATGAAGTACCTGCAGATAGATGGTAATGATATACTGTTAGCAAACGTAGATGGTGCATACTATGCTGTATCTGATATCTGCAATCATGCTGGTGCAAACCTACATGAGGGCAAGATTAATGGCAAGCATATTACATGTCCATGGCATAAGGCAGTATGGGATGTGACTAACGGTGAGTTGGTACAGTTCCCTGTAAGGCTAAGACCATTGAAGGTATACAAGGTTATTGTTGATGGGGATGCTGTATATGTAGAGGTATGAGTATCCTAACAGCAAGAGCAAAGTAAATAAAAATATTGTTACTACTACCTTATTATTTACTGCTTTCTCTTCTTAGCAAGAGACTTTACCTCGACTGGCTCAACCTTCTCTGTCTCAGGTCTGCATACCCTACTATGTATATAGTAATCCTCATACTCCATCAATGCACCGCATACCTCACATCTCACTATATGACACATTGAATAATTTACAGGATTATGGTACTTAAACCCTTCGTTTATTACACCATCCGCTATTTGAACAAACAATATGATATCAATATAGAAATTTCATAATATTTCTTGGAGATTTAATCATAAGGTTTATGGACCGGGCGGGATTTGAACCCGCGACCTCTCGCTGACCCCATCAAATATGATAGGATCATCCGCGTGCAAGGCGGACATTCTACCGCTGAACTACCGGCCCACCCACAATTCTATCCCTCTACAATCATGATTTAAGTCTTTGTAGTGCGATTTTTAAATGGGTCAAGGCAAGATAGTCTAGGCAGGGCCGGTAGCTCAGCCTGGCTAGAGCGTTCGGCTGATAACCGAATTGCTTAAGAGGCAAGGTAAAGGTCGTGGGTTCGAATCCCATCCGGCCCACCATCTTTCATCATAATCATTACTTATAAGATCAAAATAGATGATCCATCCTTCCTATAATTGAGGTAATTATTGTAACTATTCTACCTTACATAACACTAAAAAGTTCATAAATAAGCATGTGTATACTAGCATATGGTCGAGGCGTACTGTGTTAAGTGCAGGAAGAAGGTAGAGATGAAGAACCCAACACAGGTGACTATGAAGAATGGTAGACCTGCAGTGAAGGGTACATGCCCAGTATGTAATACAACCTTGTACAGGATAGGTAAGTCAAGCAAATAAGAAGAGGCCAGAATAAGTTATCATCCTATAACTTATTTATTTATTTATTTTATTGTATATGGCATATCCTTGGAGGAGCACGTTTATGCCTGCTAGATCTTACAAGTCTAATAACACTCTTTACCCTCTCCTCCTCTATACCTAGCATGCTTGCAGTATCCTTAACGCTACTCTTCAGATCAATCAAGCAGTAGAGTATGGAGTCTATCTCCTCATAGCTCATACCAAGTTCCTGCTCAGCATAGTGCCCCTTCCATAGCATTGGTCCACTTTTCTTCCTGATTATTGCATCGTCTATCTGCAGATAGCTTGCAAGTGCTCTAACCTGAACCTTGTATAGATCAGCTATTGGGAGTATATCTGCTGCCCCATCACCATACTTTGTGTAGTAACCTATCATCAACTCACTTCTATCACTAGTGCCTAGCACAAGGCAGTCATTTGCATTTGCGTAGTAATAGAGGGTGCACATCCTCAACCTTGCAAGTAGGTTACCAGAGGCAATCCTAGACTTGATATTATCAACACTACTATAATTCTCTCCCCCTCCATCTATAGTATGAAGCCTCTCAGCAAGAGATGAGTGTATATCGCCTATATCTATAACCCTGTATGCTATGTTAATGCTCTCAGCAAGCCTTATCGCATCATTCACATCGCTTGAAGGTGTTATACTACTATGAGGGATGATTAGTGCAGTGAGACTGCCCTTGCCCTTGCCTCTACCATACAGTGCCCTTGCTGCTAGTACAGCAACTACTGAAGAGTCAAGACCCCCGCTTAGCCCAAGCACGTATCCAGCCTTTCCTGATCCTTCAAGATTCTCCAAGAGGAAGTGTTCTATCTTACTGCTCACATACCCATAATCAAGCGATGATGTGATCTTCTTTACCATATCATCTACTGCCATACTCTATTTACTTGCTTAGCAGTTTATTTATAAGAAGATTATGCTAGGCAGGAGCAGATTCATTGATAGCAAGTATATAACTACTCAACGTGATGGTAGTGTATCAGTTGATCGTAGAACCTTACAGTCTTTATGTTCATGAACTCAAGCATTCCATACCTTGAGAGTTCTCTACCAAACCCACTCTTCTTTACACCCCCAAATGGTACCCTAGGATCTGATACAACAACGTTGTTAACAGTAACCAAGCCAGCCTCTATTGCCCTTGCAACCCTCTCAGCCCTATCAAGGTCTGTTGTCCATACACTTGCTCCCAACCCAAACTCAGAGTCATTAGCAAGCCTTATTGCTTCCTTCTCATCATCTACAACCATTATAGGTGCTACAGGGCCAAAGACCTCCTCCCTAACTATCCTCATCCTCTCCTTCACATTGGTTAATATGGTTGGGGCATAGTAGTAGCCTTTACTACCTATCCTCTCTCCCCCTATCAAGACCTCTCCCCCTCCTTCCTTCACAGTCTCCTTGACTATACCATCTATGTACTCCAATGCATGCTTGTTCACCAATGGTCCAAGTTCTGTATCCTCATGCATTGGGTCACCTACCTTCATCCTCTCAGCCTTTCTAGCAAATGCCTCTATGAACTCCTTTGCTACGCTCCTCATCACTATAAACCTCTTACTTGCTATGCAACTCTGTCCATTGTTTATGAACCTACCCTTAACTGCTGCACTTGAAGCCTTCTCAACATCAGCATCGTCAAGCACTATGAATGGATCGCTCCCTCCAAGTTCAAGCACACATTTCTTAACATGCATTGCTGCCCTTGATGCTACCTTTGCGCCAACCTCAACACTACCAGTGAAGGTTACAGCATCTACAGGCGAGTCTATCAACATCTCTCCAACCCTTCCATCACCTATGACTACAGAGAATATGCCTAGGTTATCTACGCTTGAGAAGATCCTCTCCAACTCCTTGCCACATTGAGGAGTTATGCTTGATGGCTTCATCACTATAGTGTTCCCAGCCATGAGTGCTGGTGCAGCAAACCTTATACTCTGCCAGTATGGGAAGTTCCAAGGCATTATGCTCCCTATAACGCCTAGTGGCTCGAATGCTATGAACGTCTTCCTTGCATCTGTTACAGTAACCTCATCATCTATGAAGTGCTCACCATTATCTGCAAAGTACTCTATGGTCCAAGCACACTTCTCAACCTCTGCCCTTGCCTCCCTTATAGTCTTGCCCATCTCCATCGTTGCTACCCTTGCAAGATGCTCCTTCTCCTTGCGTAGAATGCTAGCAATCTCATATAGCACTGATGCCCTTCTATGGGCATCCCTCCTCCATAACTGGAATGCTTCCTTTGCCTTCTTAACCCTTGCTATAACCTCATCCATGCTCATGGTATCATGCTCCCCAATAACCTCCTCGCTAGCAGGATTTATTGTTAGTATCCTATTACTACCCATATCCTATAAACAGGTAGCGAGGTATAAAAATAATGTTGTATTAACTTTATGATAAGAGGAGGATAATCATGTGTTAGCTTATGCTAACTGTAGTATAAACTGTTATTGGATTATTACACAATAAACTTAATAACTTAACCTTATATCATATAGTAGGTGCTAGAGATGGAGAATGGTAGGGAAGAATATATGGATTCGGTAGAAAAGTTACTTGATTCGCTAGCGTTGATACGTAAAATACCACAGTTCAGAGCATTCATGCCTATAAGAGTTATAGAAGTGACTGAGGAAGCGCTCTTGAGCTATAGTAGGATTAGTGCAAGTCTAGCATCAAGCATAGCAGAGTATTATATGCTATTAAGTGCAACATCACTAGAGGCTAGCAGGAAGGCTGCACTGAAGATGGCAGAGATCAAGGATGGTGAGAAGGCTAGGAAAGCATGGATAGATGTATTCGAGCAAGAGTTTAATGAACTCTTTAGGTCTCAAAGGTTTGGTAATGTTGTGAATAACATAATCACGTCTTACGCTGATCTCCTCAAGAGTATAGCAGGTATAGTTGAGGTTTACTTTAAGGAGTTAGGATTACCAACTAGGAGTGAGATGGATAGTGTGTATAGGGAGATGGTTAAGATGAAGCGTGATATTGCTAACCTTGCTGATGAGATGAAGAGGTTAAAGGAAGATATAGAGAGGAGAAAGGATGAGAATATTCATAACGCAGCCCTAGCGAAGTAATAACCACCTTATATTTTGGATATAATTTCTCTATTATAAATTATAATTATTCTCTAGAGTTATACCATAAAGGTTAAATATTTGTAGCCTCATCTCATTATGAGATGTACAGTTATGCTATGCTTGCGCAGATGATAAGTGATAGCATCGTTAGATACCAAGAGGGCTTGATGAAGACACAGGAGTTGATGAGGAAGAATGATGTGAGCGTTGGCTCAACTCCACATGATGTTATCTATGTTGGTAGGAAGATAAGGCTACTACACTACAAGCCTGTTATAGATGCTAAGAACCTGCATCCAATACCTGTAATAGTTACTTATGCGCTTATAAACAAGTACTACATCCTTGACCTTCAAGAGGATAGGAGCTTTGTAGGTAACCTAATAAAGCAGGGATTCGATGTGTACATGGTTGATTGGGGCACTCCAGAGCCAATAGATAAGCATCTTACCTTTGATGATTACATTGGAAGGTATCTAGATAGGCTTGTTGATATGGTAAGGGATAGGAGTGGGGCGGAGAAGGTTACACTACTAGGATACTGCCAAGGAGGTACCATGAGCATTATGTACACTGCACTAAAGCAGGAGAAGGTTGCAAACCTAGTTACGATAGCACCAGTTATAGATACTGAGAAGGATACAAGCGTTGTAGCAAATCTATGCAAGAGCATAGATGCTGATAGGATAATAGATACGTATGGGAATCTACCAGCAGAGTTCCTGCATAGGTTCTACATGATGCTCAAGCCATTCAGCCAAGGGATGTACAAGTACATAAACCTGCTTGACAATCTAGATGATGAGTACTTTGTATCAAACTTCCTTAGGGTAGAGAAGTGGTTATTCGATACCCCCGCAATTGCAGGAGGACTATTCAAGCAGTGGATAAACGATATATACAAGGGTAACCTCCTTGTTAAGGGCAAGTTCGTACTCTGTGGCAAGAGGATAGATCTCAAGAGTATAGAGGTACCATTGCTGAACATAGTTGCAAGTGATGACCATCTAGTCTCTCCAGAGTGTAGCATACCATTGAACTACCATGTCTCTAGCGAGGATAAGATGCTTAGGGTGTATAACTGTGGGCATATAGGGCTTATAGCAAGCAAGTTATCCCAGAGCAAGGTTCTACCAGAGGTAGGCAAGTGGCTCAGGAGTAAGAGTAGTAAGAGGCTAGAACAGATTCGATGAAGTTAGTAACCATCTCCACAAATTTTTCTGGCTGCTCATAGAAGGGTATATGTCCACATCCATTCATTATTATAAGCTTTGAGTTGCTTATCCTTCTCTGGAACTCATATGCATGCTCAACTGGTATGAGAAGGTCCCTCTCACTCCAGATTATGAGCGTTGGTACACTTATCTTGTGAAGCCTCTCCTTGAGGGTTGATGCTGCTTCACGTATCCCCATGAGTGTTGATATGAAGGCATACTTGGCATTTGGTAGCATCATCCTGTTCACAAAGTCCCTTAGGTAGATCTCATCTACAGGCTTGCCACAGCTCATGAGCATGAATGCCCTTCTAGCAGTCTCTAGGTTAGGGTAGAGTGCAGCCATAACATACTGTGTGAATGCTTGAGTAGGCTCAGCTGACATGCCAGATGGAGTAACAAGGACCAATGAGTTGAGCATATCACTACCATATGCTATGGCAAACTCTGCTGCTATCTGCCCTCCAAGTGATGAACCTATGAGTGAGAACCTCCTTATCTTTAGAGTTAATGCTAGATCCCTAACGAATGAGGTGAAGAACCCCATCGTATAACTTACATCTGGCTTATCACTATAACCAAAGCCTATGATATCTGGAGCAATTACATGGTAATCCTTTGCAAGTAAAGGTATAACCTTTGCCCAGCGCTCTGCTGCAGCACCTATACCATGAAGTAGTATTATATGCTTAGAGTTAGATGTTCCATCCTCCAATAGCCTGATCCTGTAGTTACTAACAGTTATAAACTCCTGCCTCATACCTAACGGTAATTACATACTAATATAATGTAAATGTTTGTTAATTTTGAGTAATTACTTAATATTATGGATGATACTAACCCCAGGATCTAACCTAGGTGCAAGTTACATGAGTATCATTATTAGTTCAGTAACCATCTACCTTTGCACTCTTATCCTTGATGTACTCTGCAAGTAATGATATTATAGCAGCTGCAGATGTGGCAGAGTTGTATGCCAATGCCCTTGCAAGTTTAAGCCTTGTGCAGAGAGCACTATCCTCCTTCTCATCCATCTCTCTCCTCCTCTCCAGATCATATGCTATGGAGCATGAAAGGGTTACAACCTTCTCTATATCTCTAAGGATACCGTTAAGAGAAGGCATCTCCTTGCTTATCTTGGAGATGTGTCTCTTTAACTCCTTCTCATCAACAATCAACATTATCTCGGTCTCTGAGCTCTTCATCATAATTATAGAGATCTCATTCTATATAAGTATTTTCTATATAGACTCCCTTGCATTATAGTGATGGGATTGGTTACCTTAATACATTAGATTGGTTACACTGGAGCAAACCCATAGTAGCCTGTTGCAGGAGCTTCCTCCTTCACCTTGGGCTCAACTATTGCTATCCTATACCCATCTGGATCCTCTACAACCATGTACTTACCTTTCTCATCCTCCTGTACATCTGCATAGAACTTAACGTTCATGCTCCTAAGCCTCTCCCTAACATACTTTATATCACTAGTTATGAAGCTGAGCATGGCACCTTCATTGCTAACCCTTGCCTTGCTTGGATGGAGTGCTAGAACAGCCCCATCCTTAAGGAACTCAACCCAGTCTGGAGATTCAAACTTCAACTTCAAGCCCAGCACTGAGCCGTAGAACTCCTTCGACCTACTCATATCAGAGACTAGGAGGATGACTGCATTGACCTTCCTCAAGAGCATAGATGGCTGGAAGACTGTAAGCGTGTTTGTTGCCTTTACACCTTCTATTGATCTTATCAAGGTAACTACCCTGTTGAGTTCAAGCATGTCGTAGCACTCAACCTTAGCAAATACATCGTAAGAGCCTAGGACTGCGTTGCTCTCCCTCACCTGCGGTAGCCTCTTCAACCTGTCAAGTATGGATCGCTCAGCACCACTCTCTGTATTCACAAGTATGTATGCTGTTAGCATACCTTAGGTATAACCAAAGGGTATAAAAGACTATTGCTTAACATAGCATATCATAGCATGCTGTAATACCATACAAAGCCATGTTGAATACTCTACTCTATAATTAGTCATCATAGCCCATCTATATACTGCCTATCATGGTTTGATTATGTACGTACTGCTACTGTCTTGATAACCTTCACAACCTCATCCACAATCTGTAGTGCCTTCGATGTCTCTATTCTAGGTTCTAGACTAACTACCATCATACTGCTCTTTCCAAAGATTATAAGTTGCTTTGCTCTTGCCCTCTCTGTATATGTGAATCTAACATCACCATACTCATCGCTAAGTATCTTGTACATCTCAGCCTCTATAGCAACCTGCTTGAAGAATCCTCTAGGTAGCCTCTTCATACTATAACCATTCCTATCTAACCAATGGAGTAGGGAGCCATCCCTGCTTAGTATGCATATGAAGTGTATAGAATTTGTAGATGCCATCATCCTCTCTGCCAGTGCAGTAAATTCCATCCTCCCCACCCACTCAATCAACCAACCACATATCTCTAATAGGGATTTTTAACTATATTTTAATAGGAAGGTTTAATATTGAACAGTAGTGTTGATATAGTCTTGAAGATGGTTGGTATATATTGATGGGCTTGATAGGCTGCTCTTCGTACTTGCAAGTAAGGATAGGCTTACAATAATGCATGAACTTAGCAGGGAGAGGCTTAGGCTAACAGATGTGGCAAAGAGGCTAAATGCAAGTGTGCAGGAGGCATCAAGGCACCTCTCTAGGTTGAGTAGTATGAGGTTGGTTGAGAGAGATGGCAATGGATACTATAGGATAACCATGCTAGGGAGCATAACTATGAGGATGCTGCAGCAGTTCAAGCTGGTGCTTGAGGATGGGGATTACTTCCTAACACATGATATATCATTCCTGCCAGAGGAGTCTATAAATGGTATAGGGGAGATAGCAGAACATGAGCATAGCAGTAACCTTGCTGATGTGTTGAATGGTGCAGAGAAGATAATAGAAGAGGCTGAGGAGTATATACTGCTTATATCAGATCAGATTATAATAAAGCCAGAGTTCATAGCAAAGAGTATAATAGATTATAACAAGGATGTGGAGATCAGGGCTATACTTGGAGCAGGGAGTATGAGTAGTGGGGAGTATAGAAAGATAAAGAGCATCTTTCACGACAAGAAGGTAAGCATAAGGTTCATGAATAACATCAGATTTGCAATGGCCATTAATGAGAGGAGGGCAGGGTTATGCTTCCCTCACATCAATGGAAGGATTGACTTTACATATAGTTTCAAGAGCAGTGATAGAACATTCCATAGGTGGTGCAAGGATACGTTTGAGTTCTATTGGGCTAGATGTAGTATGAAGAACCTCCAATCTTATACAAATTGACCATCTTGTAATTAGTGCATAGATACAATAACTGCATCAAATGGTCTCTATCAAGTTTAACATATAACATAGATGCCCTCTTTTATTATTACTACTACCTTTCTTTCTCTTAACTCATGCTTCTCTCTTCTGCTTCTCTAATGGTATTATTATAACTTGGACAAGGTCACCTTCCTCTATGCCTAGTGCCTTCCTCTCAGCTTCTGGTATGGATATCCTACCATTGCTCTGAACTGTTGTCTTGAATACTGCATTGAACCTAGTTAGGAGTTGTAGCGTATTTGCAAAGTTCTGCATGGCATCAATCTGCATTGATAGCATCTGCTTTATCATATCCATCTGCATAAGCTGGATATGGCTTGCAAATGATCCTAGATCGCTGCTGCTACTACTGCTACTACTGCTAGCACCCTTCTTCTTATACTGCTGTTGCTCTTGTTGCTGCTCCTTCTGCTCACCCATACTACTCATACTATCTCTTGCCCCTATACTCTATATAAACCAAGAAATAAATTGGAGGCGTTGTTAGTAAGTTACTTACTAGCTAACTACTCTCCCTTGTTGGCATGAATGTACTCCTTATGCTCTTTATTATGTTCTGGTTTATCCTAGCAAATGTCTCACATGCATCTGTTGCTATCTTCATGTTCTGTGTAGCAGTATCTATGCTTGCAATCATAACCTTGTTTGCTATAGATGTTGTCTTTGTCAGTGCATCGTTCAACTCATCAGTACCCCTTATCCATGCCTCTGGTACTGCTGGTAACCTCATAGGCTCTATGAACTCCCTCTGTGCACTAAGCGTTAGTTCCGTCAACTTCCTTATGCTATCTATTGCTTGATTCTGTAGATTGGTTATGGATTGCATATATGCTGGTCTTACCTTGTCAAACTCATTTATCATATTGACCACGCTATCCCTGTATATGTCGAATATACTCCTTCCAGCACGTTCAGTCTCGCTCATGGCTTATATTGGTATAAAAAACCAATATATATAAGTGTTTCTGGTTTAGTATGGTATATGGATGGGTGTAAAGGTTTATTATAACGATTCATCCTTATTGTTATGGAATGCTAGAAGAGGAGTTGGAGTTAGAGGGTATAGAGGGTATAGGACCAGTTACCAAGCAGAAGTTGATCGATGCTGGTGTAAGGAACATAATGGACCTTGTAGTTAGAGGTCCAGTAGGTATTGCTGATGTTACTGGCCTTGACCTTGACAAGGCTGTAACTATATGCAATAGGGCAAGGGTTAGGTTGGTGGAGTTAGGACTGCTGGAGAAGGACTTTGTTACTGCTAGTGAGATATACAAGAAGAGGCAGAACATAGAGAGGATATCAACAGGCTGCAGGAGTCTAGATGAGTTGCTTGGAGGGGGTGTTGAGACCCAGGCTATAACTGAGTTCTATGGTGAGTATGGCACAGGCAAGACTCAGATATGCAATACTCTATGCGTTATGGTTCAGTTACCAAAGGAGAAGGGAGGGTTAAATGCTGGCGCACTATACATAGATTCTGAGAATACGTTTAGGCCAGAGCGTATATACTCCATAGCAGAGGCTAGGGGTTTGGACCCAGCAGTAGCCCTAGACAGGATAATAGTTGCTAAAGCATACAACAGTTCACATCAGGAGTTGATACTTGAGGGGGCAAGCAAGATAATAGAGCAGCATAATGTAAAGTTACTCATAGTTGACTCTGCAGTAGCCCACTATAGGGCAGAGTTCCTAGGGAGGGGTACATTGGCAGAGAGGCAGCAGAGGCTAAACAAGTTCATGCACATGCTCCTTAGGATAGCAGAGACTTACAATGTGGCAGCAGTAGCAACAAACCAGATACAGGCTTCACCAGATATGTTCTTTGGCGACCCATTCAAGCCTACAGGTGGGCATGTTGTAGCACATACAAGTACGTACAGGGTGTATCTGAAGCGCTCTGGAAGGCATAGGATAGCAAGGATGGTAGATAGTCCATACCATCCAGAGAGGGAGGTTACATTCGTGCTGAGCGAGAAGGGCGTAGAGGATGTTGAGGAGAAGGAGAAGAAGGGGAAGGGGAGTAGTAACAGTAATAGCAGCAACGCTTAACGTATAAGCGAATATATTTAAATATACTGCATGTAGAGTTATAGTATGCTAGGTTTTGGTAAGAAACAGGTTAAGGAAGGGGATTACGTATTTGCAACTATTGATGAAGGTAGTTACAGTAAGGTAGTATTAGGATATGTTAACTTTGCAGAGATGGATAGGATTAAGGTTACAGGTATATACATAAAGCCTATAGGCTTGCTTGATAGGGCTAGGAGTGGGAGGATAACACAAAGGCAGCAGGAGGTGCTCAGATCACCTACGCCAGATAACATAATACACATCATCATAGATAGGGTTGAGTACGGTATCTTTGATGATTACCTCAAACCAAACAGTGCAATTGTAAGGATAAGTGCAAAGCGCTACTCAGAGATAGAGACATGGGTAAGGGATGGTTATCCAGAGTTATTCTCTATACTACTATCCCCCATAGATCCTAGGAGGGAGGAGGCTAGGCAGATATTCATGGAGAAGTACAACTCCATCTACGATAGTGAGTTCAAGCAGACTGTATCTGCAGTTGCTAGACAACTTCGGATACTCTAACTGATGCAACCATCCTCTACACTATGTAGTTTTATATTACCCATTGTAAAGAGGAATGCCATGGCAATGGAGTATGTTTACGCTGCATTACTACTACACAAGACTGGGCAGAAGATAGATGAGGATAGCATAAAGAACGTGGTAAAGGCTGCAGGCGTTGAGCCAGATGACGTTAAGGTTAAGGCTCTGGTTAGTGCACTTGCAGAGATCAATATAGATGAGGCTTTGAAGAGTACTCCTCTTGTAGCTGCTCCTAGCGCAGCACCAGCAGAAGCCAAACCAGCAGAAGCCAAGCCTAAGGAGGAGAAGAAGGAGGAAGAGGAGGAGAAGAAGGGCGAGGAGGAGGCCATGGCAGGGTTATCAGCACTATTCGGCTAAACTATAGATATCTGATTATATTGCAGTAGTAGAGATGATTAGAGCAGAGTGAAGGAAGGTAACAAGTATGGTAGTTACATTATAGTATAGCATAGTAGAGCATATGAGTTGTACGATCTAATTATCTATATTATTTATTGCTTGATATGCTTAAGATACCTTGCTAGCCTTCTCTCTACTGCTAGAGCATCATCATGCTCAAGCCTCATAGCCTCAACCTGTGTATAGTACTTCCTTGCATTGATACCTATGATATCATCTAGATCGAACCAGTCCCTAGGCTGTAACCTTATGCTCCTACTTGCTAGAATGGCATACTTCCACTTCCTACCATACAGTTCTACAGACTCATCATGCTCATCCTCCACAACCCCATCAGACTCCATGATCCCCCTTATCCTACCTAGATGCCTAGGATCATCCTTCTTAACCAACTGCAGTAGCAGTAGTTCACCATGCTGTATATTGAACCTTCTGTTTACAAAGAACTTCCCAACATCGAATACATTGTTGAGGTACATCCTCCTAACATTAAGGCGCCACATACATCCCTTATATTGTGATTAGAATCTATGCATTTGTGTGTATAATCGGTTAATTACTTCTATTGTTACTATTATTGTTGTTCTTTTTACTACTACTATTGCTATTAGCACTACTACTATTACTATTATTAATGCTGCTTCTCTAGTTTAGCAATTCATAATTCATTGGATATTAGCCTGTCTTGCTATTGTTTGTGCATGTGCCTCTGCAAGCATCAGCAGTTCCCTTATAACCTCTCTTGCTGGATATGCAGCATTAACTGCTAGTGTAAGTGCATTGCTGTATGCTCTACTTACTATCATTGCTATGCTCTCCTTGGTTGGGTATGCAGCATTAACTGCTAGTGTAAGTGCATTGCTGTATGCCTCTTCTATGCTCTTCCTGTATGCTTCAACATCCAACTTTAGATCCTCGCTCCTGTACACAAGACCATCCTCAAGGACCATGTGGAGGTTAACCCCAGCCTTTATGGGCTTTATGCCTAGTTTGCTGAGCAGTGATGCAAGCTTCATGGATATAACTTCCCCAGCCTTTGCAACCACGGTATCCTTTGCTATCCATACAGTCCCTTCCTCTATCTTGGTCTGTATCTTTGCCTCTCTAAACTCTGAGAGTATTGGACCTGGTGCAAGACCAGTGTTGCCTGCTGGAACAACTATATCCTCTGTTGCAACATCTCCACCCTTGGCTGGAAGATACACCTTGTTCTTCTCCAGTAGCATCTGTAACTTGAATGGGTTCATGTTTGTGAAGATGAGGAGGTTCTGACCCTCCATCTCCTTGAGTATCTTCTCTATACCCTTAACACCTGAGCCAGAGAGCGCCTTAACTGCAAGCCTGTTCTTAACCATGATCATCTTTGCCTCATCTGCAAGTATCTTCCTCAATGGCATAAGTTGCGTTGATCTTACCTTATCCATCTTAACAAGTGCTATTGCTCTATACCTGCTTGCTTCCTCCTGCAGCATCCTGTACATCCTTACCTTCTTCTCTGGATAGACCTTTGCCTGCTGCTGTTGTTGAATCATCTTGCCACCACCTTTGTTGGTATGAGCCTTGCTACTCTACCCATGGTGAACTTGAGCATTATCTCTGCTATATTCCTCTCTCCTGCTGGGAGTTTCTTCTCTACAGCATTTATAACTGCCATAGCATTCTCTGCCAGCATCTTATCATCCATATCCTCATCCCCTATCCTACATGCTACCATGAGTTGGTTCCTTGTCCTTGCCCTAGTAGATGATCTCAACCTATCAAGCATAGCATCTACTTGTGCATTGAATGGCAATGGCATAGCCATCTTGCCCTTGGGACCTAGAACTGGACCAAGCACTTTACCTACCGTTGGCATCAACTGCGTATCTGCAAGGAAGAAGTCGTACATGCTTGATAGTTTCTTTGCTTCACGCTTGTTATTTGCAAGTGCGCTCAACTCAGTACCCTCTATAACCTTGTCTGCATTGGCCCTCCTTGCTCTTAACGCTAGATCGCCAGATGCTATTACACATACCTTTGCCTTCTTGTTTGGTGTATGGGGTAATGCTACAACCTCATTGATAGAGAAGCCTTTCTTAACATCTATATCCTTCAGTACCAGTATGAGATCTACGCTCTGCTTGAAGTTCCTCTTACCTGCCTTCTCCCTTGCCTCCTTTACCAGATTGAGTAGATCTAAATCCAATTCTATCTTGCTAGATCTGATGCTATTAAAATAGTTTCCCCTTGCACTATGCTTGACTTATATGCTGAAAAATTCCCTATGCTATAGAACAATAATTATATTTATTAAGGAGTGTTATATAGATCTATGATAGATTGAACAGGCTTGATGAGTTGGATCTGAAGATACTCTACGAACTGGTTAACGATGCCTCCATATCAGTGCCAGAGATGAGTAGGAAGATAGGTGCAAACACATCGGTGATATACAGCAGGATAAAGAGACTGCTCAAGCTTGGGGTGATAAAGAAGTATACGATCATAATGGATGAGAGCAAGTTAGGGGTTAACATAAATGCTATAGTTGGGATAAACAGGGATCCAAAGGCAAAGCAGCATGTGTATGAGGAGATAAAGAATATACCTCAGGTAACTAACATCTCAGAGGTGTCTGGGAGGTTTGATATGCTTGTGAGCATAGGTGTAAAGAACCTAGAGGAGTTGCACAATGTTGTTATAAATAGGATAGGTAAGATAGATGGTATACTTAACACAGAGACGTTTGTTGAACTACACAAGAGCGAGAATAAGGCTGTGTATGTAAAGTCACTGCTTGAACAGCAGAAGCAGAAGGTAGTACTTGAATAGGTAGATAATAACACAAATTATAATTTTTAGTTGGTTGCTACTCTTAATACTAATATTATGTCTACAAAATAGTTACAATAAATAAGAAGAGTTTTTGATGGTACTATACTCTATTCCAGATACGCTCTTAACATCCAAGCCATCTTCTCATGCCTCTGCATTATTCCTATAAGGAAGTCATTTGTGCCCATGTCATGGTAGTTATCTGCAACAGTATCAGCATCCTTCCTGATGGTACGTATGATATACTCATGATCGCTCAGCAGGTTGCTTAGCATGCTCCTTGCATCTGGATACTTGCCTGGCTCCTCCTTTATCCTTGCCATGGATAGGAACTCTGCAAGCGTTCCAGTTGCATACCCTCCCAACTGCCTTATCCTCTCTGCAACCTCATCTATGATCTCATCAAGCTCTTCATACTGCTTGCCGAAGAACTCATGCAACTCATTGAAGTTTGTACCAGTAACATTCCAATGGTAGTTCTTGGTCTTGGTGTAGAGTGTATACTCATCAGCAAGTAACACTGTAAGTATCTTTATTGTACCCTCACGACTCTCCTTGCTTAGTCCTATATCTATTTTAGGTGTGGTTGTTACTGTAACCTCCATATACAATGTAACTATCCATGATATTTAAGATTTACCTACTACTATAATCGCATTGCCTATACTATACCTCTATCTTTACCTTACCATCATCTATTGCCTTCAAGACTTCCTTTGGCTTCTTCCCATCAACAGTAACACCTAGGCTACCACATGCTCCTATAACCTCCTTAACTGCTGCCATTAGGCTCCTAGCATAGCTTGAGTTGATCTTTAGCCTTGCTATCTTGAGCACCTTATCCATCGTTATATCCCCAACATACTCCTGTCCAGGCTTGCCAGACCCCTTGCTTATCCCTGCCTCCTTCATGATCAGCATCGCAGTAGGGGGTATACCAACATCTATAGTGAATTCTTTGCTCTCAACATCAACCTCAACCTTAACTGGTACCTTCATACCAGCATACTCTCTAGTCTTCTCATTTATTGCATTAACAACAGCAAGTACATTAACGCCTAAAGGTCCTAGGGATGGGCCTAGGGGTGGTCCAGCATTAGCCTCTCCTCCAGTAACAAGGAGTGATATTGTCTTCTTCTCTCCCATACCATTATGCTCTTTCAATGATATTATTATTCTTAACCATTCATTATACACGCATTAACCTTCTCCCAAAGAGAAGTGCAGATGCAGTAGCAGTTATCATCACTATCATTGCTGCAGGGAACTCTGGTACAACGTTTATGGTGAACCCAGCATCCTCACCTGTGTTGTTAACATCCCTTATCAGAATGGTTAATGGGCCCTTATGCTCCTCCTTGAATATGAACTCATGTACATACCCTGCATGCTCTGCATACTCCTCGAATATGATACTTCCATCCTTCATTATAACAAATGTGTGTGGCACTATATCCCTCAACTCTCCTGTAACACTATCCATGAACTCATGGGAGAACCTTACAGGCATGTTTGGCTCTATAACTGCTGGTTCTACTATCAACTCTACATGCAAACCTGCTACAGTGCTAGCAGCATGTAACTTGCTAGTATCATGCATCCTATCCTTATCGTGAGCCCCATCCTCCATACCCTCAGCATAACCCATGCCCAAGAATGATGAGAGTAACAGTACCATCATACCAACAGTATTCATGATGGTTAGATTGATCCTTACCATGGAGATGGTTAGCAATTTACTGTATATAATATTATCTGGCTATAATACCATTGTTATTATTACCATCATTATTATCCATTAATCTCATTCAGCCTTCTGCTGCTGTGATGCCTTCTGTAGCAACTTGAGGTAGTTTGTATCTATAGTTACTGGTAGTTGGTATTGAGCATCCAGTAGCACAACCCTTGCTTCTTGCTTATCGTAATCAACCCTTGTTATCCTTGCCTTCATACCCTTGAATGGTCCTCCTATTATCTCAACAACATCATCTACTGCAAGCTCACTTACTGCTGGCTTCTTTATGAGCATCCCCTCTATATCCTTAAAGTCCATCTCACCCTTCAACTGCCCCCTAACATGCTTGAGCCCAGATAATGCCTCTATCAAAGCATTCCCATCCATAGCCTCTATGATTATGTAGCCCTTCATGTTATCTAGCACGAGTACGGATAGTATGCCTATGTTCTTTATTGCTATTCTATTCTCTATAAGCCTTGCAACTGTATGCTCCTGCCCCCCAGTAGTCCTTATTATGAAGAATTTAGACTCTGGCAACCCAACTAGCCTCCGAATGTTAGTGTTATGTACGTTGCTATCAACTGTATTATGAATGCTAGTACCCCTACAACCCCTAGCCCTAGGAGGAGCATCCTCAAGTGTATATTGTACTCCTCCCTATCTGGCTTCTTGGTTAGCTTGAGCGTATTGTACATCTCCCTCAACCTGTTCTCTATCCTTGCTAGCATGCCTATTCTATAAATAAGACATAATATAATATTTCTTTCCATGTACCCATTACTGATAGCCTCAAGGGATGATATCTGTGCAATGAATATGGCATCATACCTAATCACTCAGTGCAGTATGGAGGTGTATAATGATGGGAGTAATAGCAGCAGTAGGAAGATCTACTCATGCCCATACTTTGCTCTCATGCTAATAGATGGTAGTGTACTAGAGGCAGAGTGGATAGACCAATGGCTTAGTAGTAATAGTAGTAATAGTAATAGTAAGAAGCATGATAGCAATGATACCAATGCAACTATGGTTATTGATGTTGATTGCTACATCTTCCTATCAAGGCATAGATCTAAGAGCAATAAGCCTACCCTAACATGCCATAGTACTGGGAACTTCTCACATGCTGTCATGGGAGGTAACGCTAGAGAGTTGGCATACACGTATCCAAGTCTTCAGAAGTGCTACATGCTAAACCTCTACTCAAATAGGGGCAAGGTTCCAAACTACGATATAGTTATAGAGGCTACACATCATGGTCCAACATCCCTAGCAAAGCCTGTACTCTTCATAGAGATAGGCTCTAGTGAGAGGGAATGGAGTGATATGGATGCTATTAGCGTTACATGTGAGTCTCTGCTATCCAGCATAGTAAACTTCAAGGAGTATGGTAGAAAGGTTGGGATAGCACTTGGAGGAACACACTACCCTGAGAAGTTCACAAATCTGCTTATAGACTCTGATATAGCATTGGCAAGTGTTGCATCTAAGCATAACCTTAAGCACGTTGATGAGTTAATGCTTAGGCAGATGATAGCAAAGAGCATAGAGCCTGTAAGGTACATAATACTTGACTGGAAGGGTCTAGGGAGTGAGAAGGATAGAATAGTTAACCTTGCAAATAGTGTTGAGGGGATGGAGGTGATCAGGGTATAATGAACATGAGTATGGATGAGATGAGTATTATGGTATACAGATTGGTTAGCATGGTACCTGAGGGTAGAGTCTGTACATACTCAGATTTAGCAAGGGCGTTAGGGAAGCCAAAAGCATACAGGTTAGTTGGGAAGATATTGAATAGGAATCCTAACCCAGTAGTTGTACCATGCCATAGGGTTGTAAGATCAGATGGTAGAGTAGGAGGGTACATGCATGGTTATGAGGCTAAGAGGAGGCTGCTTGAGGGTGAAGGTATAAGGATAGATGGTAAAGGGATGATAGTTGACTTTGATTCTGTAAGGTTCAGGTTAGATAAAATAAATAGGTGATAAGGCTCAGCCCATGAGCACAGCCCTTATATCATCCAGTTTAGCCTTTACAGCATCCTCATAGTAACTATCAACTACAAGTATGGTTGCTCCTACACCAGAGCCATCCTTAAGACCTACACCACCAACAGTAACATTATTGCCGAATAGGAACTCCTTATCAAGATCATCAACTGTCAGTGGTGAGCCATCTGCCTTCTTTATAGTTGGGTCTATTACAAACCTTATAGTATCTGCAGGGGCTAGTATATTACCATCGTTATCGTACTGCCCCTTGAGAGATGCTCCACTTCTAGCATCGTCTCTAAGCCTCATCCCTACAATACTCTCTATTGCATTCAGTGCTGATCCAGCATCCATCTTTGTATATGGTAGTATGAAGACAGTAAGCCTCCCACTCTGTACAGGTTCAGGTCCAGTATAGGTTAGATTTGCGCCATACGAACTCTCTCTTTGGATCTTCTCCATAAGCCTCTCATCTACACTAGGATAATCGTTGAAGGCCCTTATCCCTACTATTCCTGCTATTGCTATAACAACTATTATTGCTGGTATAATATAATAATAGCGCCTCATCATATCCCATCCCTCACACTATAAGGTTAAGTACAGCATAAGCATATATATATCCTGTGGTTGATGTACTCCCTACTCTACCTACAAGGATGAATTTATCTGTATCATTGTAATCTATAGGCTCTGCTATTGATAACGCTGCCATTCTATCATCTAGCGCACAACTGCTACCCATACCAACACACTGTGTGAAGCCTTTAGTTCTCGTTGAACCGTCTACCCTTAACTCTGTAAAGAAGAACCCTCCATAGCCTACGAACTGCTCAAAGTTGCTTACTGCTAGTGCACCGCAACCACTACTGCTATTACATGTGTAAGATATACTCATATACGTACTACTACAATTTACTGTAGTAAAACTCGTGCTTGTAGTTGACCAAGTGCATGGCAGTGTTTTATTCCATACTCTTACAGCTGTAGCCTCATTAATGGGTATACTAGTGCTAACTATACTGCCTAATACTGATACTACCAAGGATAGTTGGAGTAATCTAACTACTCTTGACTTCATTAAAGATGAATATCACTTTCTGATATATATAGCGATCAAAAGAATTAGATTCAATACACTATTATTATAATCACACTTGTTTTCTCTTCTCCTCTTCAACAAGAGACCTTAGATGTGCTAAAGATCTTACCTGTCCTCCCTTTATCCTCCTATACAATGACCAGAACACTTTGTTGCTTATCTCCTTCCTATCCTTCAAGACCTTCAGATACCTCCTGTATGCCCTAACCTTCGTTACCCACAACTCCTTCTTGCCCTGTCTTGCACTCTTCTTCCCTTCCTTAGAGCCTTTGCCTTTACCCCTCTTCTTCTCTTTAGCATGCTTTATCCTTGCCCTTCCCCTAGATGTACCCTTTATACTCTTGATGAGTATGGTCCTTGCAGTCAATAGACTCCTCATATCTGCCCTAGTTATAGCATCCTCAACATCCTCAAGATAATTTGGGTCAAACTTTATCCTGTTTGCTCCTACTCCCAATGCTCTAGCAGCAAGTTTACGCTTGTTCTTAAGGTTCATAGCAATAACACCCCATCCTCACCCATCATGACTCATGGATTTAAAACCTTTATACCCAACTCTTTAGCCTTGCTTATAATCATTGCTCTCTTCCTTGCACCTACAGTAGATGCTATCCTTGCTGCATCCCTTGAAGCATCTAATCTACTCAACTCCTCAACATTATGAACCAACACATCTCTATAGCCAGATGGATGAAGGTACCTTGCTACTCTAGGCCCTCTATAGCCTACCTTCACTATCTTTGGCCAGCCTTTAACCTGTAAGCGCATCTTGCTATCTATACCCTTGGGCTTCCTCCAGTTCTCCTTGACACGCTTGTACCTCCAACTCTCCTGCCTAACGAATTCAGGCTTCCTTGCCTTCACTGCCCTCCTGAGTTCCAGCAACTCCTTGTTTATCATGACAAGATCTCTTACTTTGCCCCTCCAGTTAAATATATTTCTATTCTGTAAGGAAAGGAGAAGCTCTACAAATAGTTAAATAACCCATCATTATGCCCATCCCTATGGACTTTAATGGGCTTGAACTGAGCATAAACGGTTATTCTATAAGCCCAAGCAAGGTGTACAGGAACCCTTCTGTTGATGATCTTGTAAGGATGGCTCTTGAGAGGAGAGAGGGTACCCTAGCATCAAATGGTGCACTAACAGTCTACACTGGCAAGTACACTGGAAGGTCCCCTGATGACAAGTTCATAGTCAGGGATGAGTATACAGATGATGCTGTAGATTGGGGTAACGTTAACCATCCATTCGAGCCAGATGCGTTCGATGCACTCTGCAAGAGAGTTGTAGAGTACCTTAATGGCAAGGAGCTCTTTGTGTTTGATGGTTATGCTGGGGCAGATGAGAAGGCAAGGCTCAACCTAAGGGTTGTAACAGATACAGCATGGCAGAGCCTATTTGCAAGGAACCTATTCATAAGGCCTAAGGATAGTGAGTTAGATAAGTTTGAGCCAACATTTACAGTAACATCCATAACAGGGTTCTTTGCTGATCCTGCAAGGGATAAGGTTAGGAGCGAGGTCTTCATAATCCTAAACCTTACAAAGAGGATAACCCTTATAGGAGGAACCTCGTATGCTGGGGAGATAAAGAAGGCTGTATTCTCTGCAATGAACTACTACCTCCCAGAGAAGGGTATAATGCCAATGCACTGTGCAGCAAACATGGGTAGAGATGGAGATGTAGCATTGTTCTTTGGACTCTCTGGTACAGGGAAGACAAGCCTATCTGCAGATACTAGCAGGATGCTCATAGGGGATGATGAGCATGGATGGTCTGATGATGGTGTATTCAACTTTGAGGGAGGGTGCTATGCTAAATGCATAAACCTGAGCAGAGAGAAGGAGCCACAGATATGGGAGGCTATAAGATATGGAGCAATAATGGAGAATGTTGTCCTTGATGAGAGTGGTAATCCAGACTACAAGGATGCAAGCATAACAGAGAATACTAGAGTAGCATACCCTCTAGAGTACATACCAAACTCCATAATACCAAGCAAGGGACCTCATCCAAAGGTTATAATCTTCCTTACAGCAGATGCGTTTGGAGTGCTACCTCCTATAGCAAGGCTCAGTAAGGAAGGTGCTATGTACCACTTCCTATCAGGCTACACGAGTAAGTTGGCAGGCACTGAGAGAGGTGTAACAAAGCCGAAGGAGACGTTCTCAGTATGCTTTGCTGCTCCATTCATGCCTAGACCTGCTATGGTATATGCTAAGATGCTTGGAGAGAGGATAGAGAAGTATGGCACAAGAACATACCTAATAAACACTGGATGGATAGGAGGGCCATATGGAGTTGGTGAGAGGATAAAGATAGAGTATAGTAGGGCAATGGTGAAGGCTGCTATAAGCGGGGAGATAGAGAAGGCAAGGTTTGTTAATGATGGGATATTCAACCTTGATATACCAACATCATGCCCAGGAGTACCAGATAACATACTCATCCCTAGGGAGAGTTGGCAGGAGAAGGATGCATATGATATTGCAGCAAAGAGACTTGCAAGGCTCTTCGTTGAGAACTTCAAGAAGTTCAAGGATGTGCCTAAGGAGGTAGTTGAGGCTGGGCCTAGAGTATACGATGTGTAATCCTATTAACGACTTCCTGATCAACCAACCATTAATTAATTAATAATAGCGTTAACTGCCTTTTGATGTAATTATTAATTGCTAGTACTACTATCAACCTTACCATCACCACCATCATAATCTTTACCTTCCCTATCGTCCTTCTTCCCACCCCTCATCTTATCCATCTCAACATCATCAACGCCTTCATGATTTGCTATACGCTCCATTGAACCTACATCTACATCTCCTCCTACACCATCCATTTTTGTGTCTGTTGATGGGCTCTCCAACTCATATTCAATATCCTTGTGCACATCCTGCCCCTCTTTTGCATGCACAATAGGATTGTCAGCATCAGAAGAACCATGCCTCGTATCATTACTAATTGCATAACTACCATCTATAGCATCATCATGACCATGCCTCCTGCTTAGTACCAATGCTATAACCACAACCATGCCTACAAACCCCATGAGTATGAAGATCTCTCTTATGGGCAGTGATTGTGACTCAACAAGTACCACGCCATTGCCTACACTGTTAACCTCTACAGTTGATAATGCCTTTAGCATACCGCTATCTGTGATAACTGATGCATCTATCCAGTACTCACCCTTGTTGATCACTGGAATACCTGCTGATCTACTATCAGGTGTGAGTGTTACCAACCTGCTCTTCATACTTACTGGATCTGTAACCTTGACCCTTGCAGACTTCCAGCCTTCTCTACCATCCAGTGAGAGGAGAAGCATACCATCTGAGTTTTTAGCATGGATTGATACAGGGTTTATGTAGATGCTCATGGGTATTGAGAGTATAGTTGGACCATTGCTACTTCTTACAATTAACCTGCCCTCATACCTGCTCCCATCACCACTTGCTTTAAGTGTACTAACAGTAACATGTATTATTGCATTCCTCTCACTTATGATCTGAACCTCAGTATCCACATCAACTCCATCATCATCATCAACCTTGCCTTGCCATTGTACCAGTATGCTATTGCTACCATTACTACTATCATCAAATCTATACGGCTCAAGTGCCCTCAACGTTATGCTCTTGCTCACCTTAGCATCCTCCCCAGGGTTTAGATAGAACATCAGAGTATGTGGCAAAGCAACGAACTCTGCACTCAGTGCCTTATCCACCGCAAGCCTACCAGAACCAGCAGAATCTAATGGATATGGCTCATCATATATATCTGTTATAGGCTCTGCAGTTGTTATAAGCAGAGATGCTACTTCCTCAGGTCTCAGATCTGGATGCTTCTGGAGGAGGAGTGCTGCTGCTGCACTCACATGGGGTGCAGCAAAACTTGTGCCAGTGTTCATTGCATATGAACCATTAAGGCTAGTGGAGTTTATCCCAGCGCCAGGAGCAACCAGATCTGGCTTGATGTAGAATGGTGATGCTGGACCCTTTGAGCTGAACGAAGCAACCAGATCTGGCTTTGAGAATATCCTCAACTCTATGCTAGATACTACTCCCTTATCCAACATCTCCTTGATCCTTAGACCATCCTCTCTAGATATGGATACAACTGGTATACTTGGTCTATAGTCTGATGAGTTGTTATCATGTATAAGCGTGCCATAGAATAATCCAGGCTCGTTGTTATACACTATAAGTGCTATAGCACCTTTACTTGAAACATTCCTCTCCTTGTCAGAGAAGTATACAACCTCCCTCCTCTCAACCCCATTCACTATCTGCACAGGACCTCCCCTCTCTGCAAGCACTATCTTACCCTTAAGGTCCAAACCATTAACATCCCTTGCTGTAGCAAAGTTAGTATACACCAATTCTCCTCTTATTATGCTCTCATCACCATCTATTGCAGAGCCAAGCATGGGTATTGCCTCAAACTTTGCATCGTTTATCTTGAGTGTAGCGATCATACTTGATGGAGTGCTTAATGTTGCACCAACAGTTATAGCATCCTTTGCTGTTGCTGGACTCCCCATACCATTCTGCCCACTGTTCCCTGCTGCTACAACAACCACTACACCTTTCCTTACAAGGTTGTTCACAGCATTATCTATATCCTCATTAACCCTATCCATACCTATGCTTATATTCACTATATCTGCACCATCCCTTGCTGCTCTCTCCAACGCTCTAACTATATCTAGTGAGGATGTGTAGTTGCTACCAGAGGCTATCTTGTATGCTAGTAGTTTGGCCTTTGGTGCTATACCCTTCATCTCACCATCAGCAGCTATTATCCCTGCAACGGCAGTCCCATGACCATCAACATCTAATGGATCATCATCCTTATCAAGGAAGTCATAACCTGCTATGACCTTGCCATCCTTACCAAACCCATAAAGGTCCTTATGTGTGTAATCTACTCCAGTATCTATCAATGCTACCTTTATACCCTCTCCTGTCAATGCTCTACCATGCCCATCTCTCATGCCTTGTATTCTGCTAAGCCCTATTATCTCAAAGCTTGTTGGTGATATGAATGAGGATGAAGATTGTTGAGGTTGGGACTGTGCATCAACTATCCTTATAGCCTCATCAATGCTAACCCTCTTCACAATCTCCTCCTGCTTCAACATCTCAACCTGGTCTGAACGTATGTATGCTATAGCCCCATATGCAACATTACTTAGCATATCTATTGGTTTGATATCATAGCCTTTGCTGCTAAGATAAAGCAGTAAGTGCTCTACATCATCAGTATAAGCATCAGTGAACTCTACCATAACCTTGGAGTATGTATGTGCTTGGGCAATGGATGTTATGAGCGATTGTGATGGCAGTAGTAAATATGAGTGCGAGAGTAGTAGTATAATGAGTGGTATTACTACTACTGGTAGTAATGCCCTCCCTTTTAACATTATAATAACTTATACACTAGCAAGAATTAATGCTTTACCATATAGGATTAATTTAACACATACATAACTATAACCATCACAATAACCTATAATAACCATAACCTCCATCCATTCATTACTTCCTTAACCACCTATGCAAAGCCTTGATAGTGCTTAATACATCATCATACTATCATGCTTCACATCACTACCCCCTTACTCATTTTAACATTTGTATGAATTAACCACCTTTGATATAATTAATGTTTATACTCATGAAGTAAATATAAACATTATGTAAATCTATTCATTAAGATACTGCTAATGAATGAACCCTCTCTAGGAGCATATATGCATGATCCTCAACATCCTTGCTATTACATGGTACCTTATCCAGCCCCAACCCACCTGAAGCCAGTGCAATATACGCTGCTGCTACTCCATAGCATAGTGCCCATACAACATCTCTATTACTCACATAGGCTGAGGTATATGCACCAGCGAATATATCCCCTGCCCCAGTGCTGTCCCTGCTTGCAATAATATCTGTAGTAAGTTCATAAACCTTGCCTCTACTACGCATAAGCACTCTATTATCCATGCTAAGTATCACGGTATCTGAGTACTTGCCTAGGATATTGAGTGAAGAATATCCATGCATGCCTGTAAGCGCATAAGCCTCATCCAGATCAACCTTTATAGCATCGATCCTCAATTCCTTCAGGTTACTGCTGCCCATTAGGCTTATACTCCCATCCCTACTATCTACCCTCCTTAACATACCTTGGGGATCTAGGAAGGTGAATCCAGAGGATCCAGAGAGTGCCCTCATAGCATCCATGCTTATCTCATTGATCACTGGACTTATTATGCATGCATCAACTCCTGCTCGTATATACTCCTCTATCGTATCTTGCGTTATATCTGCACACCTTGCAAGAAGGAAGAGTGATCTACTCTGCCTATTACCATCAACCATCATCACCAGCCTAAACCTAGTGGTTGGTAGATCGCAGAATGCAGTAGATGGTATGCTTATGCCATACTTCCTGCTCAGCGTATCAGCATACCCTCTAAAGTCAATCCCAACCCTAGTCACCAGCATTATATCATGGAGTCTACTAGCCATTAGGCTGGCATAGCATACTGGCCCACCTATAGTTATAATCTCGCCTCCCCTTGCATGTACATCTGCTCCATCACTACCAACACTATCCCCTTCTTCATCTGCATCTAGCCCTAAATCCATCCTAACTATGTGATCTATAGTTGCATGCGATGCTACAGCTACCCTCACACCCAAATTGGATAGAATAAGGTTTAATTAATATGATTATGTTCAAGGATTGATCGGTATGGCGAAGTACACACTACCAAACCTGCCATATACGTACAGTGCACTTGAGCCTCACATAGCAAGGGAGATAATGGAGTTGCACCACAGCAAGCACCACCAGGCTTATGTTAATGGGGCAAATGCTGCCCTTGAGAAGTTGGAGCAGGCAAGGAAGAACAACTTTCAAGGAGTTGATGTTAGAGCAATAGAGCGAGACCTATCATTCCACCTATCTGGTCATATACTACACTCCATATTCTGGCCAAACATGAAGCCATCTGGAGGAGGCAAGCCTGGAGGATTGCTTGCAGATATGATAAATGCAAACTTTGGAAGTTTTGATGCATTCAAGGCACAGTTCACAGAGACAGCAAAGAGCGTAGAGGGTATAGGATGGGCTATGCTTGTGTATGAGCCTAGTAGCGACCAACTCCTAACCCTCAACATAGAGAAGCATAACATGCAGGCTGCCCATACTACAGTACCATTGCTTGTGCTTGATGTCTGGGAGCATGCATATTATCTACAGTACAAGAACGATAGGGCAAGTTACATAAATGCATGGTGGAATGTTGTGAACTGGGATGATGCAGAGGCAAGGCTGAGGAAGGCCAAGGCATAACCACATTTATTATTTTTGTGTATATCTTCTTCATGGGCAAGTACATGCTCAAGTGTAGGCTATGCGATGAATCATTCATGAGTTATGAGGATTATGAGAGGCATGTTGTAGATGAGCATAGGGATAACCTTGCATACAGGTTCAAACCAATTATAGTTAGGGAGGAGGGAGGAGAGGAAGGAGGAAGGGAGTAGTAGTAGCATACCCATGGGTTAATAAATGAAGAAGAGGGTAATGCATCTATCTATCTATTAGTAGGAAGCAGGTAATGCATTTATAAACTGGGATAATGAACGATACTTATGAGCGCAGAGGAGAGACTATACTCCCTAGCAGCACAACTCAAGATGCTCGAGGCTTACCTTAACGATCTTATCGCTAGAGAGGCAACCATAGTCAGGTTCGTACAGGATGCTAGGCTTGCAATAGATGCTATAAGGGGGTTAGATGCAAAGGATGGAGGGGATCTATACACGCTTATGCCAATAGGCATGGGGGTTTATGTACATGCCAAGGTTAGTACAAAGGATAAGCTCTTGGTTAGTGTAGGCTCTGGAGTAGCAATAGAGAAGAGCAGGGAGGATGCCATAGCATACATAGAGTCTAGGGTTAAGGAGCTTGAGAGTGCTCTCATCTCAATCAGCAACCAGAAGCAGGAACTGCAGTCAAGGATAGAGGGTGTAAGGGGTGAGATGAACTCCATCATGCAGCAGATGCAAGGTGAGGAGAGGCAGAGGCAGAAGGGCTGAAAGGTAAGAAAGAAAGATCTGTGAGGTGGAGAGCATAAATGTTCGATAGACTCAAGAAGGCCTTCTCAAACATTGTAAAGGGGTTAAGCGAGAAGGAGTTAAGTGAGGCTGATATAGATAAGGTATTCTCTGAGATAGAGATAGCACTGCTTGAGAGTGATGTTGCACATGAAACAATAACGTACCTTCATGATACACTGAAGAGGGAACTTGTAGGTAAGAGGTTCGATAAGAGTAGGGATAATGAGAGTATAGTGAAGGATACACTCAAGGATATAATGATCTCAATATTCAACAACGCTGGCACCCTAGATATAATAGAAAGAATAAACAGCAAGAAGGATAGGGAGAAGGAGCCCTATACCATACTCTTCCTTGGCATAAATGGTACTGGCAAGACAACGACTATAGCAAAGTTTGCCAACATGCTTAGGAAGCATAACATCTCCTCAGTTATAGTTGCTGGCGATACGCATAGAGCAGGAGCAATAGAGCAGATAACTGAGCATGCAACTAGGCTAGGGATAAAGGTTATAGCACAACGCTATGGTGCTGATCCAGCAGCAGTAGGTAGGGATGGTGTGCTCTATGCTAAAGCACATAGGGTAGATACAGTGCTCATAGATACAGCAGGTAGGATGCAGACAAGCAGGAACCTCATGGATGAGATGGCAAAGATAGTAAGGGTTGTAAAGCCAGATCTTAAGATATTCGTTGGTGACTCTCTTGCTGGTAACGATACCATAATGCAGGCTAGGGAGTTCTTGAGGTACACAGACTTCAATGCTATAATACTCACTAAGAGTGATAGCGATTACAAGGGAGGCTCTGCACTATCAATAGTGCATGTTACTAACAAACCAATAGTGTATCTTGGTGTAGGGCAAGGCTACGATGATCTTGTACCATTCAATGCTGAAGAGTTTGTTGAGCAGATAGTTGAGGGTAATGGTAAGAGATAAGGAAGGTGGAAGGAGGGATGAGGAAGGAGGGAGGTTATATGAAGCACATCTTAACTCTAATGGAGTTGGATAGCAAGGATATAGCGAGGATCCTCAAGGTTGCAGAGATGATGAAGGGTAAAAGAGATAGGAGAGGGAGGAAGGGAGGAAGAGGAGGGAGAAGTAGAACATTCGAGAGGCTAAAGGATAAGGTATTCGTTATGATATTCCAGAAGCCATCTACTAGAACAAGGGTGAGCTTTGAGGTTGCCATGAGAGAACTTGGAGGTTATGCTATAGTGCTGAATGCTAATGATATACAACTCTCAAGGGGAGAGAGTATAGAGGATACCGCAAGGACACTATCAAAGTATGCTGATGCAATAGGGGCTAGAGTCTATGCACATAGCGATGTTGAGAGGCTTGCTAGGGCAGCAGATGTGCCAGTGATAAACATGCTATCAGACCTATACCATCCATGTCAGATACTTGGCGACCTTCTAACAATAAAGGAGGTTAAGGGTAAGCTTGCTGGGCTAACGCTTGCATGGGTTGGTGATGGCAACAATGTATGCAACAGCCTAATAATAGGAGCAGCACTAACAGGCATGATCATGAAGGTTGCATCTCCTAAAGGTTATGAGCCATTGGCAGATGCGGTGAACTTTGCTAGAGAGCATAATGGCTATGTTGAGATCATGGAGGATCCAAGGGATGCTGTAAGGGATGCTGATATAATCTATACAGACTCATTCGTATCAATGGGTAAGGAGGCTGAGAGGGAGGAGAGGCTCAAGGTGTTCCTACCAAGGTATCAGGTCAACGATGATCTCATAGCATTAGCGAAGAGTGATGTTATATTCATGCATTGCTTGCCAGCAAAGCGTGGAGAGGAGGTTACAGATAGCGTAATTGATGGTGTACACTCCGTTGTATGGCAGCAGGCAGAGAATAGGCTGCATGCACAGAAGGCACTACTGTATATGCTGTTAACAGATGCAGAGGATAAGAGGATGAAGAGAGGTAGGGACGTTGGGAGGCTAACGAGGTCTAGATCTGGTTATAGTAGGGGTATATAATTTACTAACAGGATGGATGAATGATTGCTTGCTTAATCAATGCCCAATCTATCCAGGATTAATATTATGGATGAAATAAAGATGATGGTGTGTTGGATTTATTTGCTATTTATTTATTGCTTGCTTGCTTGATGTTAGTTGGTTAGTTGATTGATTGATTAATGGATTGGTTTACTTTAGGCTATACCATCATCATCCATCAGGTATGCTGATGATCCTCTAGTGCAGCAAGCACGTACTGTGCAAAGTAAGGCTCTGGTACAGCACCCTCAAACTCTATCCTATCATTTATCACAACCTTGGGCACTGCCATAACATTGTACCTATTTGCGAGCTGAGGGAACTCTATTGACTCTATCATGTGTGCAGTTATGTAATCACTCTCCATAGCAAACTGATGTGCTAGCCTAACCATCTTTGGACAGTATGGGCATGTTGGTGTCACGAATACCTTTATGTTTATGCTCTTATCTACCCTCTTCAGTACTTCCCTAGTTGTATCTGCCAGCCTTGTCCTCCTGTTAGATACATCTATTATATCATCCAAGAGTGCACCAAACTCATACCCTGTAGGTATCCCAAAGAACCTTATCCCATAATCCTTCTCCCCTATCAGTGCTAGTGCGGGTATCTTATCTATTGCATACTCTTTAGCCTTTGCCTCATGCTCAACGAAGTCATACACCTCAACATGTATCTTGCCATCTGCAAGTGATGCAAGTTCTTCCATCAGTTCTCTATTCTCCCTACAGTATGAGCACTCAAAATCCTGTGTGAATACAACTAGCCTTACATCATGCTTTAACTTCTTTGCAAATATCTCCCTTATATGCTGCTGCTCCTTTGCTGGGATGAGCATGATTATGCTAGCTATAGATAGTATTTAACCATTAGGATTATTTGCGCTTCTGATAATGATGGGATGTAATGTAATGTAATGTGATGGGATGGGATGGGATGATTATAATGACTAACTAAGCAGATATGCTAAAGCCTCTTCAGCCTTGGATTCACTATAGCATCCAATGCATTACCTATGAGTACGAATGCTAGTCCCGTTAATGCTATCATCAAGCCTGGAGGGACTATCCACCACCATAACCCTCTTGCAGCAGCGCCATACAGGTTTGCATCATGCAGTATCTGCCCCCAAGTTGGCATAGTAGGATCTCCTAAGCCTAAGAAACTAAGTCCAGCCTCTGTTATTATTGCACCAGGCACTGATATGGCTATACTTGCAAATGTGTAAGGCAGGAGTTGTGGGAATATATGCCTGAATATTATCTTAATGCTTGATTGGCCCATGAGCTCTGCTGCCTCAACATATGCTAGGCTCTTTATCTGGAGTGCTATACTTCTAGATACCTTTGCTATTCCTACCCATCCAAATATTATTAGATAAGCAACTATGAGGAGTATACTCCTCCCTACAGATACTGCTAGAAGGATGAGCAATGGTAGTGCTGGTAGTGCATAAACAACATCGTTTGCCCTCATCATAACCTCATCTGTAGATCCTCCCTTGTAGCCAGAGATTATACCATAAACCATTCCTATAAGCACCGATATTGATGCTACAGATATGCCTATGAAGAGTGCTATAGGTGCACCCCATATCAACCCTATGCTCAGATCCCTCCTGAGATCATCAGTGCCTAGGAGGCCATAGACCTTGCCACCAACTATGAATCTGCTTGCAAGTACCTCATCCCTCTCATCAAATAGGAAGAACCTTGCCTCAACATTATATACCCCTTTCATAACCCTCCTCTCCTCATACGATGAGAATACTGCAGTTACTGTAGCATCCCTACTTATTGAGAACCTGTACTTGCTAAGGTTATTTGCTATACCATCCTGCACAGCCCTATCAGTTGAGAAGAGCGTTGACTCGTAAACCTGTTCATTGCTAGCATATGGAAGGGATACTCTAGCAAGTTCTATGCTATCTTTATCTGGCCTAGTTATGGTGAGTAGGAGCAATGGTGCTGAACCCTCATACCTGATCCTGTAGTTCAGCATAAAGTCGCTAGGGAACTCATCATAGGCGTAGTTGAAGGTGTATCTATGCGTAACTATCCTCAACGAGTCTGAATCCTCTATGCTCACCTCTGGCCTCTCAAGTATAAGGTGCTCTGGCTGCTTGCTTGAAGAGAGTACGTTAACCCATGCTGGCATTGCACTCCTAGGATAGAATGTCCATGCAGATGGATTATTCCACTCTTTAAGCCTCTCAAGTGGTGTTGATGTGAATGCAATTATGGATACTGCTAGAAGGATGAACAGTATAGTTAGTCCAGCAAGACCTACCCTACTCCTCCTAAACTCAGCCCATATGTATGCTAGAGAGATGGATTGATCACCCATTGATGCTCACCATCTACATGCTAACTAGCCTACCTTTACTCTAGGATCGAAGTAGCCATACAGTATATCTGCTATGAATATGCTGATTAGGAATACAAGTGTTGTTATGTATGTTAACCCTACTATCACTGGAAGGTCAAAGACACTTATAGCATCGAAGTACAGTTTACCTATCCCAGGCCAATCGAATACAGCCTCAGATATTATTGCCCCACCTATGGATGAGGAGAGTGAGAGAGAGACTATGGTAACTATTGGAGGTGCTGCATTCTTTACAGCATGTGCATAGACTATCCTCCTCTCAGGTATGCCCATAGCCCTCTTTGCCATTATGAAATCCTCGCTAAGTATACCTATGATGAGGTTCCTCACTATATAACTCCATGAGCCGAAGCCTATGAGTACCATGGTGAGCAAGGGGAGCAGCATGTGATAGAGCAATGCTATTGGGTATGAGGGATCTGATGCTGGTACAACAGGGGTTGCCCTTGCAGGGAATACGTTGAGTGTGAATGCAAAGATTAGGATCATGAGCATACCAGTCCACCAGAGAGGGAAACTACTGCTTATAACAGCGAATGCAGAGTTTACCCTATCAACAATGCTACCATACCTCCTTGCAGCAAATGCTCCTATTAATACACCAATAGCAGCAACTATTGCTGTTGCTGTTGTGAATAGTAGCACAGTCCTTGGAAGCCTCTCCATTATTATATCTGAAACCTTACTTGAGCCACCTTCACTTATGAGGAAGTATGCTCTACCAAGATCGAATGTTAGTATCTTTAGCATGGTGAACCAGAGCCTCTTTGGAGAGTGCCATGGCTCATCCAGCCCTATTGCCCTCATCCTTGCATCTATCTGCTCCCTAGTGTACCTCTCAAGCTCTTGAGTGCTCATCCCAGCTATCAATGCTCTATTGTTTACCACCTCCTGCCTCACCTCATGCTCTATTGAGAGCCTAAGTATGTTATCCATGCTTGGGCCTAGGAGCGCTATTGTTATGAAGATTATGAAGAAGAGCACTATGAACATGTTTATGGTACGCTTGAGCATGAACCTACCAAAACCCATACCTTGCTTCCACTCACCTATCCATTCATTCTTTCACATAACTCTAAATTTATATCTTATTATTGGTATATTTTGTTAGGAATCTAAGCAATTTTATGCTATCCTCCTCCTTAAGACTCCTCTTATTTGATTGTATGTAAGACTCGAGTGCTGATAACTCGCTACTGCCTATACCCTTCTCCCTTGCCTTGCCTATTATTGCATCATATGTTCTGTAAGGGAAGTAGATCCCCTTTGCTATACTCACAAGCCTCCTCCTTGTATCATTGCTTATAACTCCAGCCTTGTATGCATGGTAGAGTGTATACCTTATATCGATCAATGCTTCTGAGTGCAATGAGTAATCGTTGCTATTGAATGTAACAGCAACCTCATCATCCCCCTCTATCCTCCCCTGCTTGTATAACCTGAATATAGTACCAATACCTTTCATGCCTAACCTCTCCAACTCAACTGCTCTAAGTGCACCTATGCTGGCTGCACCAAAGACCTTTGCACCCCTTGCAATTGCAGTGTACACCTCTATTGGTGTTGGTGGGTAGTCTTGGAGGAAGACACCATCTATTAGCCCTATTATAGCATATCTATCAACCTTCAAGAGATCGCCCTTCCTTGCTGGAGGTTTATACTCTGCATCTATCAGTATGCTTTTAGCCTTATCCCTGCTCAAGCTTGGACCTAGAAATATGATTATCTTACTCTTGCTCTTACTCTTATCCTCATCACTACCAACATGCATGAACCAACATCACCTACTACCTTCCAACGCTCATGATGAATAGATGTGCATGTACCTCATAGCCCTTGAGCCTATCACACTCTTGCTCACCTTGAACGTCTCAAGCCCTGGCACTATTACCCTAACAACTGAGACCCCAAGCCTCTCATCTGTAAGGTTAACAAATATAACCCTGTTTAGGCCACTGCCCTTCAACCTCTCCAGTATGAACTCAATATCATCAAGTACATCTCCATTCTTCTCATCCCTTATGCTCTCATACCCTATTCTCTTGCTTGAGTGCATGAACTGCCATGCCTTATTCTCAGCAGTATTGCCCATCTCATAGTTCATCCTCCTCAGATCATCCCTTGCACCCTGTATGTTTGCTGCCCTAGTCTGTGATACCTCAGTTATGGCTCTTATCAATGCCACATCCTTGTTTGGATGGGTGCCATGACCCTCAGCAAGGTAGCCATAATCATGTGTAATCCATTGTATGCTAGTTGCTATGAACGTTGGTACACCAATATCTGATGTTATATCCTTAACTAGAAGTGGTATACCTTCTTGCTCAAACCTAGAGATTAGATATCTAGCATGAGGATGCTCAACACCGCTTAGATCAACCTCAGGGTATATGCTTGGGTCATCAACGTAGTGATGCTCTATATCCCTTAACCTAAGCCCATATGCCCTTAACTGCTCTATGCTATTCTTCAATACATGGAATTGCAATACACTAGATCTCAACTCAGCAATGCTCACAGCATCCCTCTCTATAACCTCGCATAATGCCTGTAGTATAGCCTCCTCTACACTATTGCCAGATGCAAGACCATTGCTATGGGAGTAGAGGAATGGATTGAAGGCTCCATTCCTGCTAGCAACAACATCATATCTAGTCAATACAAGACCAGCAGGTACCCATACATGCTCCCTGCTAATTAGATCATAACCCTCAAGGAAGTCCATCCTCATATACTCATTGTAGTTTGGACTCACCGCTTCAACTACATCATCTGGATGAAGTACGTGCTCCCTTCCATACTTCCTCACCATCTCAGCCATGCTACTCCTTAGTATGCTGTTACTCCTTCCCTCATTGAAGAATACGCTTGCTAATGCAGAGTAGCGCTCTATGCTCTCCATCACAGCACTTGCCTTTGCATGCTCTCTAGTTGGACCCTTGCCACTGTACACCCATATGTAATCATCTGTACCAGGGAGAACTGCAGAGTAGTTTGGTATCCTTAGCAGATCTAGATGGGTTATATCTGCAAGTCTTGTAACACCTATGCTCCTTGCTATAGGTAATGCCTTCTTGAGTGTCTCCTTCACATGCATTACCTTGGGCATGTTATCTACATACTTCTGGCTTCTAAGCTCAAACATGTATAGTGCTAAGATGCCATGTTATTTATTTATAATTAAGGCTTAGTTTACCATTCTCTTAAGTAGGTTATGATGTATTCTTCCTAATCTGTGTAGAATATAACCATCTTGCTATTATAGGAGCTGAAGCCATATGCATCATCCCATATATAGATGCAGGAACACCTACCTCTGGCTCTAATCCTGTCATGGTTATAACACCAAGCGTTACAGTAAACTCCTTCATGCTCAAGTTGTAGATTGAGACAGGGGTGTCTAGGGCATCCCACCTTAGTACCTTTGATATTGCTAGCCCTGCAAGCAAGGTAGATACAAAGTGTGCAAGAGAAGCAACTACTGCTAAGAGTACTATGGATAATGGTTGTAGGGAGAGGAATGATGCTGCTAGTGCACCTACTATTGCTACAGTTGGTAGTGCAAATAGAATTGATGCTGCAGAAAAGACATTATCATACCTAGCCATAGCATTGTACTTGGAGCGTATAAACGAGCCTACAACCACAGGGAGCATAACACTTAAGAGTAGTGATTCAAACATCAACATATACTCAAGATTAACCCATCTCCCAGCAAACAATAGCACCATGACAGGTGATACAAACGGACTTGCTATGGTGGAGAGTATGAGCGTTGCTATGCCAAGTGCTGTATTACCACCTGTAAGCCTTATCCATACAGGGGTTGTCTGCTCACTAGGCATGGCACCATGGAGTACCTGTCCAAGTGCAAGATTAGGAAGGTCTGATATGACATTGAAGAAGATCAATGCTAGTATAAAGCCTACAGATGTAGAGAGGATGAACTGTGATGCAAGTATTATGGAGATCTTGGATACATTTATCCCTGATCTGAAGAGATCTCTCATCGTTATCATCAACCCAGCAGACCCCATCATGCCTGCAAGGAATACAGGAATGAGAGGTAAGAGGTAAGCAAGGGAGATATTAGAGAAGAAGATGCCTAAAACAAGTGAGCATAGAACCAACCAGACTGCCCTTCTTACTATTAACTTTGATATGTACTCAACTATTGGCAAGTAACAACCTCCTCTCTCTATCTCTATTCTCTACGCTTTAACCTAACAAACTATATAGATGTTATCTGGCTATAAGATATGACCCCTTTAACCAATCTCTACAAGAATGGTAATGGTAATGGTGGTGATTGTAACATACAGCATCTGTTAGATACTAATAAACATTATATGTTGGTTATCTGCAACCATCCCAATGGGTATAGAGGAGATAGATGCCAAGGAGTTAGAGATACTAAACAGCATATTCCTAGAGGCTGCAAAGAATCCAGAGTTCAGGAAGGAGTTGTTAAGCAATCCTACAAAGGCACTAGCAAAGTATGATATACCAGATAGGCTTAAAGAGATAGTTGTTAATACAATACAAGGGAAGGAGCAACTATAGCATTCATGTGTATAGAGAAGTTTTATAACAAATCCTTACCTGAGTATATGATAGAATGAGTAGTCTGCTACGTAAGCGTAATATACTCTTTGCTATAAGCATAATACTGATAGCATCAGGCTTGCTCATACTAACCATACCAAGTATACCAGCAGCATCAAGCATCAAGGATGTTAAAGGCGATGCAGATGCACTCCCCCTCTTCCCAAACAAACCTGTACCAATGGTAAGAGGCTACCATGATATACTCAATGCTAGTGTGAAGAGGGTTGATGATGGGCTGCTATTCAGCATAGAGCTTGCAGATGGCATAGAGCATTACAGGGATGGATATGAGGTAGTGTACATATGGAGCATAGAGTACATAACAGCATCACTACAGAAGAGGGAGTACAAGTTGGTCATACCTTACTTCCCTGAGGAGCAGGGTTTGAGTGTTAAAGGTTGGTACCTTGCTGTATTTAATGCAAGCAGTAATGAGTGGCTAATACCAATGCTTAAGGTAGAGGATATGAGGGGTAATAGAGTTGATATAGATCTGGATACTAGGGTTATAGGTGAACCAATACTCTTCTGGTGGAGTGTTGATGTGATGGTAAATGTTGATACAGCAGTGCATGGTCAGCCAGATTACCTCATGGACTCTGCACCAGATGGTGGTAAAGCAATGCTCTCTCCACTCTTAACATGGGGATGATATGATAAGGGATAAAGGCCTTATACTACTGCTCATATCCTCACTACTTGCATATGCTGTGATGCAGTACATTGGCATTGGGGTTATACCATTAAGATCCATAATAGAGGGTGAGGATCTTATGCTAGCAAATAGTATGCTAGATGCAGATGTTGTGATGGATGTTGAGGGTTCTGATGTGTACATAGCATGGTATGACCCTGTGAAGGATGGTGTGATGCTGAAGGTAAGTAGCGATGGAGGCTTAACATTTGGAGAGCCCATACTGGTTAGTACTGAAGGGGTTGATGGTGTAAGGGTGAGGGGGATTGTAGCAAAAGGCTCCTACGTAAATCTACTATGGAGTGGGGAGGTAAATGGGCAGTATGATATCTTCTTGAGTAACAGCAAGGATGGTGCTCTAACATTCTCCACCATCAACCTTAGCAGCAATGATGGTGACTCTGAGTATCCAACGATAGATGCTAATGGACCAACTGTATATGTTGCATGGGTAGATCTAACATATGGCAATAGTGAGATACTGTTGAGGGTTAGCAGGGATGGTGGCTCAACATTCTCAGATGTTATTAATGTAAGTAATAGTGATGGAGAGTCAGAGGCTCCTGTGCTTGTTGCTGAGGGCTCAAATATGTATTTAGCATGGCATGATAACACCCAAGGAGTATTTGCTGTTATGTTTAGAGCAAGTTATGATGATGGTAATACATTCTCTGATCCTGTAATCCTTAGCAACCTTGATCATGATTCTGGCTTTGTGTCTATGGATGTTGAAGGTAGCAATCTGTACACTGTATGGATGAGCAAGGAGTATGCTAGCAGTAGTAGTATTGGTGATGGTGACGATGATAATAGGAGTAGGAAGAAAGAGGATGTTTATGGCTTCACCATATACGCTAGATACAGCAACGATGGGGGAAGGAGTTTCAGTGAGGCAGTAAGTATTGGTAAAGGTAGATCTCCTATAGTGAAGGCAGATGGTCCATTAGCATGCATAGTATGGATAGTAGAGGATGGAGTACAGTTTGCAAGTATGTATGGCAAGGATATGAGAGATGCTATGACCATTGGTATTGATGCCCATGATATAAGGAATGTAATGCTAGATGTTGAGGGTAATGCTGTAAGCATACTAGTGGTTGGAGATGTTGATGGGGCAAAGAGTAACAGCAAGAATTATAATAGCAATAGCATAGTGTACATAGGGAGTAGGGACTCTGGTCTTACATTCTCTTTAACCAAGGTGGTTGATGGTCTTATGGTAGATGATGTTAGCATGTTAAGTAAGGGTAGAGGTGTATACATTGCATGGAGTGAGAAGGTATGCGTTGAGCCCAACTGCTCCCATGTTAAACTTGGGTATTACTTTGGTAAGAGCGATGATCCCAATTATCGATTTACAGTAAGAAGCATAATCTAATAGTTATTGTTAGATGATATACCTGCTATAATTGTAGATTATGCATATGTAATACACATAAAGCCAAAATACAAGTACCATCTAATCAGTAGAGTGTATAGAAGAACGTCAACCGAGATAAGTGGTCTCATACTCATGCTACTAAAGGATGGAGCGCAAAAGAAGTCATCTATACAGAAGAGGTTGAATGTTGACAATAGAACGCTCAACAGATACCTTGATATTCTAGCAAAGCAAGGGTTGATAACCATCTCAGATAAGCATATAGAGATCACAGAAAAAGGCGTTTATTTCACAGAGATATATAAAGAACTTATACGATTGCTAGATAAAAATAGGATAAGCAGTAGGAAGAGATGATGTATATATAGATTGATGGATGGGTTGATGGATGGATCTATGCTATAAAAACAGTATATTGGAATATGCAACACAGATAATTGGCGGGCCTGGTGGGATTCGAACCCACGGCCTACTGGTTAAGAGCCAGCCGCTTTAGGCATTCAACACACCCAATTCTGCCTGGCTGAGCTACAGGCCCATACCCCATCTCATATCGAGTCTAAACTCTATATTTAAATCTTGAAGGATAGAAACAAAATAGGCAAAATGAGTACTTATTGCCTTCTACTTTGCTATTGGCTTACTCTCTATCAGCCTTACTATTGCCTCAGAGACGCTGCAGTTCATATTCTCCTTAACCCTTAGCAGTTTCCTGTAAGCATCAAGGGTTATGTACACTGGTATAGAACCAGTGCCCTCTAGCAAGGCCTTGACCCTGTACAGTCCATTCTCTATCCCTCTCTCTGCCTCCTTCTCTATCTTCACCTTATCCATTATGCTACCTATGAAGCTCAATGGTAGATCGTAATCTACAGTCATCCTTGTTCTAGTCCTATTCTCGCCAACATCCTCAAACTCAACTGTTATCATCCATTTCTTGAATGGCCCATCTATCTGCTTAGCAACTATCTTCCTCTCTGGTATATACTCTAGCGTCTCACAATCCCACTCAAGAACCTTGCCTCCAAAGTTACCTGTAATCCTGAATACTGTACCAACACCAAACCCTTCCTTAACCTCTATTGGGATTACATTCATACCTATCTCCTTTGGGAACTGCTCAGACATGTGCTCTGGTCTAGCAAAGTATGTGAATACCTCCTTCACTGGAGCGTTTATTATAACCTCCTTGCTTATAGTAGCCATTGTGTTTCTTATCTAGAAAGAATAAGGATTTAAAGGTTTCCTTCTTGCTTCTTACCTGTTCTTAGAGCAGTGTACCACAATGCATAAATTTAATCCAAGAGAAGTAATACAGAGTATTAGAATGAGGTTACCAATCCTAGCAGTAGTGATTATAACAACACTAACAATATCCATAATTTTGATTGCGAGTAATCGCTATGCATATGCTCATCCTGTACTTCTTGAATCCCAACCAGCAAACCTTGCTAAGCTTAATAGTGCACCAACAGAGATAAGGATGAGGTTCAGTGAGGCAGTTGAGATAGGCTTCAGTAGGGTAGAGGTTCTAGACTCATCTGGCAATAGAGTTGATAACAACGATCTAACATATGATGGGGGTGATGAGTCAAGACTCAAGGTAACATTAAAGCCATTACAAGATGATATATACACAGTAAAGACCAGAGTACTTTCAAAGGTTGATGGACATGTGGTGGATTACACAACGATATTCGCTGTAGGCAATGTTGAGTTTAATGCTGAGAGCATCCCTACACTAAGCAGTAAAGAGATAGTACTCTTGCCAGAGTCACTTGCAAGGTTCCCAGGGATGGTTGGGCAGAGTATCATGTTGGGCTCTGGTATAGCAATGCTGATCATTGCTAGAAGGAAGTTAGGCTACATAGTAGAAAGCATACATGACTCAAGGCTTAGGATGCTCCTCATAGTTGCAGCAGTTGCAGTTATAGCATCAGGCATAGCAATGATAAGTGTAAACACTGTAAGGCTTGAATCAAGCATAGTTGATGCACTAACCAACAGATATGGGACGATAGTACTTGTTAGGCTTGGTCTTGCTCTAATACTCCTTGCAGCGTTGGCTGCTAGGAACAGGTATACTGCTTATGCATCTATAGCAGTAGGAGCAATTCTTATAGCAAGCAATAGCCTGCTTAGCCACTCTGCAGGTCTAGCAGAGCCATTGTTACCAACCTTAGCAGACTTTGTTCACAACATAGTAGCATCGATATGGGTTGGAGGTTTGATTTACATGGCTTACACACTATTACCATCATCAAGGGAAGATTCTCTAGTCCTAATCACTATACCAAAGTTCTCAAGCATGATTGTGTTATGCCTTGCTATAGCATCTATAACTGGTACACTAATGCTCTTTGCCATAGAGAGTAACACTACTCTACTACTAAACAGCACATATGGCATGCTACTGCTCATAAAACTTGGTATAGTTGGTGTTATGACAGGGTTTGGTGCGTACAACCAACTCATCCATAAGAAAGGTATGAGGAGTATGCTCATTACTCCAGCAGGGAAGAGTAAAGGTACAACAGGCATCACAGGTTCTCTTAGTAGGGTATTTGCAAGGAGTGTGAAGGTAGAGTCGATTATAGGCTTACTACTCATGCTAGTAATAAGTATGATAATCAATACAGTGCCTCCAGAGGGAGAGAGTATAAAACTGCTTGCTACCCAACCCATAGACAATGGTATAGATGGTGTAGCAGGAGGTAAAGTTAATAGGCTCACTGGTTATTGGCTAGATGATCAGGTTAGGATTGTTCTTAACATAGAACCTGCTATGCTTGGAGAGAATAGGTTCACTCTAACACTAACAGCGCCAGATGGTAGCATACTTGCTGATGTATCAACAGTTAAGATCAAGACATCAATGCCTAGAGAAGGGATTGCCCCAGTTGAGTATCATGCAACATCTATAGGCAATGGAAGGTACACTGGGAGCATAACATTCTCTACCTATGGTTCATGGACTGTAGAGGTTCTTGCTAGTAGAGAGGGGGCATTGAATATAGCAGTGCCATTGGAGTTCAACCTCAAGCCTAGGCTGGATGATCTTATACTTGAGGTGGTTGAGTATGCAATGCCAGCAAGTGATGCAGAACCATATCACCTTGTAGTTGACGGTAGGATGCTCTGGATAAGTGATGTTGGGAAGCCAAGGATATGGCTATTCAATATGGATAGTAAGGAGTTCAAGGAGTACAGTATAGATGGCGTTAACCTTGTAACCATCTTAAGCAAAGATGTTAATGGAAGGGTATGGTTCGTAGACCCGTCAAGCAGCAAGTTTGGTTACATAACAAGGGATGGTTCATACAAGTTGTACGATGCACCAGAGAATGCAAGGTTAAGTTACATAATGGCTGATAGCAAGGGCATGGTATGGCTAGCATTGCTTGATAAGGATGCTGTAGCATCATTCAATGCTAGAGATGGAACATTCAAAGTTTACGCATTACCAACCAAGGAATCATTCCCCATAGCACTGCTAGAGGATGATCAAGGCAGTATATGGGTTGCAGAATCAATAGCAGGAAAGATAGCAAGGATAGAGCCAGAGAGCATGGATGTTAAGGAGTATATGCCCAAAGAACCTCTCAAGGAGCCTACAGCACTCCTTCTAGATGGCAATGGCAACATATGGATAGCAGAGCATGTAGGCAATAGAGTGGTTATGTTTAACCCTATACTTGAGAGGTTCACACCATACAATGCAAACGATAGCGAAGCATTACCATTCGGGCTAGCAGAGGATAGATATGGTAATGTATGGTTTGCACAGCATGTGATACCAAAGATAGGTGTGCTTGACCCTACTACAGGTAAGGTTAGGGATGTTGATATACCAACAAGCAATCCATTGAACCAATGGATTGCTATGGATGGTAGTAGTAATACCTTGTGGTTTGCAGAGCCTGAAGGAAACAAGATAGGGAGTATAGCAATAAAGGCTAAACCATCTCTAGCAGTTCCTGTAGGGGATGGTGTACAAGTGGATGGCAAGCAGGAGGTAAAGAGCATACAATTTAGGCTTGTAGATGCTGCTATCCCCATACTAACATCAATAATAGTTATAGCATCTCTACTCTTTGCAAAGGGAATAAACGATTACAGAAGGGTTAATCAGATCATAGCAGGCAAGTAAGTGATTATACTATACTATTATTATCATCAATAACTATCTATTTATTTCGATTATTGTACTATAAATGAATTAATAAAAGGAATTCTCTACCTTATACGATGAAGAGATTCTTAGTTATGCTAACTGTAGCAGCCCTACTACTCTCCACATTTACAGTTGAAGATGCATATAGCCATGGTCTTGGGAGAGGTGAGAGCATAGTAAAGAGCGTTGGCAATAAGATTGCGAAGCTGTATGTTGAGTTGGTGCCAGAGATGAAGAGGTATGGGAGCATGGGAGAGCAGACACTTATGCTAGAACTTAAGGATGCTGAGAGCAACGAAGGTATAAAGGGCGTTGGATACGAACTGAGGGTTAGCAGGTTTGCAACCAACGAACTACTCCTTCATGATAGGTTCTACTCATCAACAGACAAGGCTACCATAAACTTCCAGCCTACTATGGATGATACATCAAGTGTAGAGGGTAAGAGGAATGAGTCTGGCTTCTACATAGCAGATGGTAGTGAACCTCTTACAGTTAGAGGCAAGGCATTCAGGGATGCTGGCTTGTATAGGATAGAGGCTAAAGTGCTTGCAATAGATGGTAATATGCTTGAGGAGGCTGGTAGAGCATCGTACGAGTTGCTCATAACACTATCTGAGGTAAGGGAGTTCAATGTAGCATATGAGGGTAAAGAGTATAGTATAGAAACCATATCCTACTTTGATGCAATATCTGACTTCAACTTCGACCCAGCAAGTATGAGCATTAGGGCAGTTATGCCATTCAACTGGGATAGGGAGTTCGTTCAGGATATACCGCTCTTCCACTTTGAGTTCTACATAAGCAAGGAGTTCCATGCACTAGCAAACAAAGAGTTCAAAGGCATGCTTAATGGTGTTGAGGAGCCTATAACGGTTGATAGAGCAGCAGAGGGGTTCGTTGTGGTACACTACATGACACCTAAGAATAGGCTATTGAGCATAGCAGATAAGGTTCTAGCAATGCCAGATGCTATGAGGGATAGTATGATAGTAGAGTTGGTTCCAGTTGGGGATGTTAATGATGGAGCAAGTACTACACAGCAAGAAGGAGGGCAGGTAGATCTCTCAACATTAGACTGGAGCCCTGTACTCAGAGCAACATCAAGCAAAGGTAGTATCCTTGTAGAGATGCAGTTTGCTCCAAGCACGATAAACGTTAATGATACAGTCTACTTTAGATTCACATTCAAGGATCCCAAGACGGGAGAGGAGTTGAAGAATGTTAGATACGATGTGATGCTCTACGATGCGCATGATAAGCATATAGATAGGAGCCATAGGAGCAAGACGATGCGTACTGTGCAGGTTTATGATGGTTCATTCTTCACAGAGCAAGGTAACTACACACTACTGCTAACCGATGTTAACGATACTGGGGAGAGCGCTAGATTCAGCATAACAGTAGTACCTGAATTCCCTCTAGGCATTGCTATAGTCATAGCAAGTATATCCCTGTTAATTGTAGCGTTGATGAGTAGACTAGGATACCCAATAAAATTATCCCACTAGAATAATGGTGTAAATCAATGATATAAACAATCTTTATTATTTTCTATCTGTTCGATTGTTGTACCACAAATCTTTTCTATAATGTTAGAATAGGTATTGTATGATGAGCAAATCTACAGTGGTGGTTGCTGCTGCAGGTATAGCCATCTTTATGGCCTTTACAATAGCATATGTTATACCATCAAGTACTGCACAAGAAGGGATGAAGACTGATGTTGTTAGGGATACTGTAACATTGCTGCTAGATTGGAAGAGGATAGAGCCCAATGACTTCATCCTGATATATGATGCTACCCCATACCATATAATGAATGGGCATGTAGCATTACGAGTGCCATGTGATGCTGATGGTGAACCAGTTATAACAGTGCAAGTTGGTAATGCAGAAGAGGGATTGTTGGAAGAGCCTGAACTCAATCTACTAGACAAAGTTTCAGAGAAGGGCAAGATGTGTGTATACCATGCTGATCTTATGAGCACCCACGAAGAGGGTAAAGCAATGGGCAAGGTAGTTGATGTTGTGTTGAAGAATCCTCACAATAAAGTAGTAACACTCCCAAGAGGCTCATCAGTAGTTGTTGGTGTAAATGAGATAATGAAGGGCGAAGAGCATAGCAACGGGCATATGTAGCCTATTCATATTTTATTTATGTTTAGTTTATATATAAGAGAATATCATCTTATTCATGAGGAGTATACTCAATTCGATTGGTGTACTAACTCTGGCCGTGCTCTTACTGATGATGAGTAGAAATGTGTATGCACATACTAATATTACTGCTGGCAACGTTGAGATAGTAGTAGGATGGTTGAATGAGCCCCCAGTTGTAGGAGAGAGGAATGCAATATACTTTGAGTTCATAAGGGATGGCAAGCCTTATGCTGTTGATCCATCTAATCTGAACATAGAGGTTAGGTATGGTAATGCAAAGAAGAGTATAGATATAGAGCCTCTAGAGGATAAACTTGGGGTTTATATACATCCAATAATACCTACTAGGACTGGCACCTATTCTGTATACATAAAAGGTAGTGTAGCAGGGAACCCTGTAGATGGTAGTATACTTATAGAGGATGTTGAAGGCAAGGGAAGGATAGCATTCCCAGATACCGAAGGTAATGATAGTGCAAATATAGCACCAAGGTTACAAGCAGCGCTAGCAGAACTGCAGAAGAGTATAGATTCTCTATCAACAAAGGTCGATGATCTTAGCATGAAGGTTAATGGACTGGAAGAGAGTAAGAGTAAACAGGTTGATAATGCATACAACTACAGCATGGTTGGGCTAGGGCTTGGTGCAGCAGGGGTTATAGTTGGAGTTAGTGCTATGATAGTAAGGAGGAGCTGGAATAAGCAGTAAAGATAGTATTATGAAATGTAAACAACAGATGATTGACCTACATTATTTTCATAAACCTATATCTGTTTAACGTTGCTATCATGCCTATTGTACTTGCGAGTATAATTAGGGCTACTGGAACTGGGAACTCTGGTACAACCCTTATTGAGAATACTGCTTGCTCCTCTGGTATTGGTATGAAGAGTATGCCAGATACCTTGACTGTAATTGTGTATGGACCTTCAGCAGGGAATGTAACAGGTAACTCCTCTATCCCAGGTGTTGAATGTGTAACTGGCTGCTCGAATACGCTATTACCATTAGCATCCTCTATAATAACAGAGTAATCAACGTGAAGTTGTATCCTAGACTGATCTGGTTGCAAGAACCTTATCTGCATCTTCACATCCTTGTTTGGCTCTGGTTCAGACCAGAACCTCACCTCAACGTATAGAGAACCTTTATCTGTCTTCGTAACTATAGGCTCTGTTAGACCTATGCTTTCTCCTTGAGCATATACTCTTGCGATTGATGGTGATGTGAGTGCTAAAAGAAGCAAATGTACTGCTACTACCATCTTCAGAGCCCTTCTCATCAATCCTAACATCATATCCTATCTCGCTTGCATAAAAATCTATCTAATAGTGTATAGAAGGGCAGATAAGCCTTATATTATAGATCAACAAATATCTCCTACAATGAGAGCTAAACCACTAAGCATTATGATATTGCTAACAACGCTTCTAGCAGTGCCATACATGCAGATTAAGCCTGTTCTAGGCCATGGACTACACTCTGATGAGGTTGCTATAGCAAACCTTGGAGGAAGAGCCCTAACAGGAAGGGTAGAGATGTATCCTCCATCCCTAGATACAAAGAACCTGCCAGATGAAGCATTCATAAGGATAAGGGTATTCGATGCAAATAATAATAACAACATCTCAAACGTATCCTACAACATAAGGGTTACGCAGGGTGGCAAACTACTGCTTTTGGATAACTTCTTCTCCCCAGATGGTGACCTTTGGCTAAGAATAAAGCCAGATCCAAAGATGAAGCAGCCAATGATAAGTGCTCCTCAAGAGCCTACTGGTTTGCCAAAGTGGATAGGGACATTTGATCATCCTGTAGAGATTAAAGGTCCAATAATTACAGATGGAGGACTATACGAGTTCAAGATAGAGATATGGAGCATAGATACACCAAAGGTATTACTTGAACCTACGTTGAAGTTCAATGCGTATGTTACTGTAGCAACAATACAGGAGTATGAAGCACCAATAGGCAAGGTTGAAGTTAGATCCTTCTACGATAAGATACTTACCCTAGATTACAAGGAGGATAACAATGCTATAACATTCACAATGCCAATGAACTGGGATAAGAAGTATCTTGCTCAAGTCCCATTCATACACCAAGAGGTTGTATTCGATGATGCAACAAAGGTTGCTGATAAGTACACTGGTCTCTTGAATGGCTTTAGGTTGCCAGAGAACAATATAGTGATAGATAGGAGTGCAGAGCAACCTGTTGTACACTTTATGATATTCAACAACACACTCCAGAAGATTGCAGATCACTTTGCAGAGATGGGTACACAACCAAAGATAGCAGAGTTCACCCTTATCCCTGGAGAGGTTGATGTTGGTACTCCATTGGAGGTTGAAGCAGGGCAGTTATCAAAGTACAGTGCAACTGGTGCATACCATATCAGCATATCTGTGCCAGATACAATAGAGCCAATGAAGCCAACAGCATTTGCAATAAGCATAATGGATGCTAACACAGGAGCATACAAGGATGTACTCTACCAGTTTGTTATAATAAAGGATGGACAGGAACTTGCTAGAAGGAATGGTGCTACCCTTGGAGGCTCAAGTGTTGAGTACTTTACCTTCACAGACCAGCATGTTGGACCTGTAACAATAAGGCTTGAGAAGATAGGTAATAACGAGCAGGAGAGTGCAGAGTTCTCTGTAACAGTTGCACCAGAGTTCCCATGGGCTATCTTTGCTCTCATAGGTGCTCTAGGCTCTGCAGTAGCCCTTGCTAGGGGTAGATTTACTTTACTAGCAAGGTAAAAGAACACTTTTATTTTTAATAGATTTATACATGGGTTAAGATTATAGAGTAATGACAAGTATGCATCAAGTATCACTATTGACCATACCTCTCATTCTAACCATGCTGGCTAGCAGCGCTTATGCACATCAATTATTCAACTCTGGGGAGTATAGGATAGCAGGTTACCTTATCCAAATTGCAACACAGCCAGAGATACCTGCGCCAAACACAATAGCAACTATACTTACTAGGGTTGCAGATAACAATGGTAACGATCTTAATGATGTAACTATAGGGTTGAGGATACTGAAGAACGATACTCTAGTGTATGCCTTTCCTCCAACGATTGCAAGGGATGGGCACCTTACGCTAAACTACGTATTCACTGAGCCTGGTGTATATGTCATAGAGGTTGATGTTTACAACACCGATGGTAGTACAGTAAGTGCGAAGTTCAACATTGGTATAGTTAGGGAGTTTGGTTACATATTCATATCTATGGTTGTGCTTGGAGCAATCATGCCTGCTGTTATAGTTGCTGGCATAGTTATATACAAAAGGAGGAGGAAGAAGGAGTTTCAACTGGATAATAATATATGAGATTTTTATTCGTTCCTAACTAACTCACTCACTAACACTCTTAAGGTTCTCCCTATACATTCTATTTGCAGCGATTGCTGTTAAGAGAGTTGATGCAAAGAGCAATGTACCTATTCCAAGGTGTATTGATACTATCAGTGGGTGTAGCCTACTATCTATGACTATTACACCAAGCACTATCTGTGTTATAACAAAGACTGCAGCAAGGGTAGCAGTTAGCCTTAGCCTTGAATTCCTCACACGCCATGAGAGAGCAGCCATTGTTACTACAGATATTCCAGCCATCAATGCAAATAACCTGTGAACCCACTCAGCCATTATCTCCTCACTTGGGAGAAAACTACCCCTACATGTTGGCCAGTCTATGCATGATAGCCCTAGACCAGCAGCACTAACATAGCTACCTAGAACCATAACACCATAAACAGATACTAAAGCAAAAAATGAAGTGTAGACCAGTGGTCTCATCCTGTCTTCATCCATCCATCTCCATCTATTCACATCATTTATGCTTTACTATCACTCAACTATGAACTTGCCCTTCATGCCTAGATCTGCATGACCTGGCACTAGACATATGTAGTAGTACTCTCCAGGCTTATCAGGCTTGAATGTTACAGAGCCTTCTTGGTTTGCTAATAGGAACTGTGTTGATGAGCCAACTGCTGCATTGAACACTACACTATTGACATTTGCAGGATCGCTAACTATACCAAATGCATGAGGCATCTTTCCGTTATTCTTTATGTGTATTGTTACTGCACTACCTGTCTTAACCCTTATCTCAGGATTGATCTCGCCATTAGCAGTGAAGTGCAGCTTTACAGGACTCTCCTCCTCGAATGTGAATGAAATATCTGCTTTATCTGTGAATGTTAAGATGTTAGTACTACTCCCAGTTGTCTCTGTTGTGGTAGTACTTCCTACACTCCCACTAGACCTCTCCTTGACTATGAACTTGCCCTTCATGCCTAGATCTGCATGACCTGGCACTAGACATATGTAGTAGTACTCTCCAGGCTTATCAGGCTTGAATGTTACAGAGCCTTCTTGGTTTGGTAATATGAACTGTGTTGATGAGCCAACTGCTGCATTGAACACTACACTGTTGACATTTGCAGGATCGCTAACTATACCAAATGAGTGTGGCATCTTACCATCGTTCCTAACATTAATGGTTATGCTATCACCAACATACACCTCTATATCTGGATTGATCTGGCCATCAACCTCGAAGTGCAACTTTGTTGGGCTCTCCTCCTTGAATATGAATGTGAAGGTTCTACTCTCTCCTGCTGGTACACTTGCTGGTGTTGGTGCAGGAGTGGCTGAACCAGTTGTACCTGCCTTTGCTACCTGATTCATTGGAGGATACTTATGCCAGAAATCACCCAAGCCAAAGTGTAAGCCTCCAGCTATTGCCATTATTATCAGTATCAAGGCTATTCCCTTGCCTAATCTGCTTCCTGTTGTTCTAATGATGTGGCTCTCTTCTTCTGTAGTCATAGTATATCTCACCTATACCAAATGGATCACGCATATCTGCTGGCTTGCCCTTTACAGCATCCCTTATGAGCAGTATTATGAAGGCTATCATCCCTATACCTATCAGATACGCTCCTATACTTGCTATCTGGTTCAATACTATTATAGTTGGGTCTGGCACATAATCCCATACCCTTCTAGGCATACCGTATAGACCTACTATGTGCATTGCAGTGAATACTGTAGCAGTGCCTATGAATGTGAACCAGAAGTGCACATTCGCTAGCCTCTCACTATACATCCTTCCAGTTATCAATGGGAACATGTAGTAGAGGAAGCCCATGAATATGAATGATACAGTACCCATCAGCATCATGTGGAAGTGCCCTACAACCCAGTATGTATCATGCGTGATGAAGTCCAATGGTAGCGTTGTGTTAACAACACCTCCAGCACCAGATGTGAAGAATAGCATTATACCTCCTATGACGAACTTCATTGGTGCAGCAAACTTTATCCTACCTCCCCACATCGTTGCCATCCAGTTGAATACATGCATTGCAGACATTGGGACTGCTGCAAGAGTTCCTACCATGAAGACTGTCTTCTCTGTAAATGTCAACCCTGTAGCAAGCATGTGATGTGCCCATGATGCAAATCCAATTATAGATAGCAGTAGGAATGCTATAACACCAGAGCCATAGCTGAATATTGGCTTCCTTGAGAACTTTGGTATCAGCTCATACGCCATACCTACTGCAGGTATAAGGAATATGTACACCTCTGGATGGAATGTGAACCAGAATAGGTGCTGGTATGCTATTGGATCCCCTCCCCTAGCAGGGTCGAAGAACCCTGATACCCCTAGCCTATCGGTGTAGAGCATGATGAGTGCTGCTGTGAATGTTGGTAGTGCTGCTAATGTCATCAATGAGCTTACAAGTATAGCCCATACCAGTAGAGAGGTCTTCATCATAGGTAGATCTGGATGCTTGCACTTGAGTATCGTAACTATGAAGTTTATTGCACCAAGTATAGAGGATAGGCCTAGAATCTTCAAGCCAAAGATCCACATATCTGCAGCTGGACCTGCTGCCCTCATCGTTGAGTATGGTGGATATGCCATCCATGTTGTATCACTCCATCCTAACCATATCAGTGCTGCCCCTGGTACAGCCATCCAGTATGCTACTGCATTAAGCCTAGGATATGCCATATCCTTGTACTTTACTAGGATGGGGATTAGATAGTTCCCCACACCAGAGATGAATGGGAGTATCCAGAGGAAGAGCATGGTAGTACCATGGACGGTGAATATCCTATTGAATAGATCAGAGTCTCCTATAATTGTGGTGCCAGGTGTTAGCAGTTCAGTCCTTATCGTTAATGCTAGAGCCCCTCCAAGCATGAAGAAGACTATTGATGTTATTAGGTAGAGGAGTGCAACATCTGTATGATGCGTAGAGAAGAGTATCTGCCAGAGCGGTCTTGGTCTTGCAACCTCTATAACCATATCATATCACCTCATGCTTCAACTATTAGGTTAGCCCTCATGTTGTAGTGCAGCAACCCACAGTACTCCCTGCACTGTATTAGGTACTCGCCAACAGCATCCTCTGGTATCTTAACCCATATTGTATTTACCCTTCCTGGAACAGCATCTATCATAACTGCAAAGTGAGGTATGTTAAATGCATGTATAACATCCTTGCCAGTTATCTCGAACTTGTATACCTTCCCTGCCTTGAGATGGAGAGTACCAACCTCCCTTGTACCATCTGGATGCTCAAACGTCCAGAACCACTGTTGTCCTGTAACCTTTATGGTTATGTGATCCTTTGGAACCTCATGCAGCAACTTCTCTCCATACCATGCCTCAGCCCCAACCCATATTAGTAGGGAGACCACAGCTCCCACGTATATCCATTCATATATAACATGGCTACCCATGCTTACCACCTATACCTACCTACTCTTCTCCTCTACAGCCCTCTGCTTCACCTTCTTCTCCTTGAACTTGAATATTATATATACCAATGTGCCCTGTACTATTGCCCCAACTATGAACGCTGCTGTCATCATCTTGTAGAATAAACCCCATGCAAGAGCACTCCTATCAACAACATTTTCCTGTGCATATACTATGCTGACAGTAGAGAACAGTGTAAGGACTGCAACAACAGCCAGAATACTCAGATTCCTCATTGTGAAAGAGGGACTGAAATTAAGATATAAATCTAACTGTAGGAAATACATCTATAGATAGCATCTATAGATAGCGCATCATGCTTGTAACATTGTATGCTAGGAGTTCATAGTTACTGCTTGAATGTGATACTATTGTTAGAGATGATGTCTTTATCTGCATGTTTAGGAGTATCTCAGCACTAACCTTGAGTATATTCTGTATAACAGCCTTTATAGGGTCAAGGTGTGTTATGAGCAGTACATTACCATCGTGCCTACTAGCAGCATCATCCATCATGCTGAGTACCCTTGCCTTTATTGAGTTGAAGTTCTCCAAGCCATACATGCTGCTTACATCCTTGCCTGAGTAGAACTCTAGCAGAAGATCTCTATGCTTATTGACAACATCAAAGTAGTTCATGCCTGTTAATCTACCCATATCTGTCTCTGTAAGCCTCTCATCTATGGTGTATGGTAAACCAAGGTTCTCCCCAACTATGCTTGCAGTCTCAACTGCTCTTGCTATAGGGCTTGTGTATATAGCCTCTATACGCATAGGCTTGAGCATCTCACACATCTCTTGCACATGTAACTTGCCTCTCTCAGTGAGATGGTATACTAGTGTCCTGCCCGTAAGTATATGCTTAACATTATTCAAAGCCTCCCCATGCCTCATCAGTATTATAAGGCTCATACATGATGTACACCAAAAGTTAATATAAATTCTTCAATGCTCTAGCATGTATGAGGATTGGACTGGTTGGAGGTACAGGAAGGATGGGTGAAGGGCTAGCATTGAGATGGTGCCCTAAGCATGATGTTGTTATAGGCTCTAGGGATGCTAACAAGGCTGCTTCTGCTGCTCAGGGGTATGTTAAGGAAGCGCTTGAACATTATGGTAGGATGGATGGTAGCATAAGCGGGGATGAGAATAGCAGGCTTGTAGGCTACTGTGATGTTGTAGTGCTATGCATACCTTATGAGAATGCAGAGCCTACACTTGACAGCATAGCCCAGAACCTAAGGGATAATAGCATAGTTGTATGCCCAATAGTGCCTATGAGCAAGAGCAAGGAAGGGTTCATATACCTACCTATGCATGAGCATAAGGATTCTGCTGCAGTGATGGTAAGTAAGAGGCTCAAGAATGCTAGAGTCGTTGCTGCCCTGCATACCATATCTGATGTGAAGTTGAGAAGGTTCAATGAGCCAATAGATACTGATGTGCTTGTATGTGCAGATGATAAGGATGCTCTAGCAGTTGTTAGCGAACTCTTGAAGGAGATAAGGAATCTACGCCCAATCTACGTTGGCCCCTTGAGCCTAGCATATCAGGTAGAGGGCATAACACCTATGCTCCTAAATGTTGCAAGGCAGAACTCGCTCAAGAACCCTAGCATAAGGATAGCATGATTGGTATTTACCATAGCCTATCTATATCCTAGCCTATATCTATCCATCTACTAATTTATACATGCTAGTGGATTGGTTGTTAACCATCCATTCTATCAAAGGATTTAAAGATGGTTAACCAATCTATCATGTGGTAATAGCAAGGAACTGGGTAAGTGCTATGGGCGTACTCTTTTTAGTTACTGCAGTTATAATACTGCTCAGGGATATAGCGTTATGGGGGCCTGAGTTCGTTCTAGACTTTATGATGGATAATAATATGAATAGTGCAAAGTTTGTACTAATCATGTTTGGTATCTCTGCTATACTCTTCCTATACAGCAACAGATACGAGCGTACAAGGATAGAGTGAGCGAAGATTCTAGATTTATATTTATAGTTGGTGTGCCTATATTATTAGTGGAATAGGATAAGACTTGTTTAACCTCTTCTCCTACTCTATCTTACCTATAACGAGAGTGAACAAACTCCTCAAACCTGTTCATTGCTTCCTCCAGCACATCCAATGAGGGAAGGTATACTAGCCTGAAGTGCATAGAGCCCATGCTACCAAAACCTGAGCCATGAACAACTAACAGGTTCTTGCTCTTCAAGAGGTCAAGAACAAACTCAGCATCACTCCTATAGCCCAATGAGCCATCTATGCGAGGGAATATGTAGAATGCACCTTTAGGCTTAGCATATATGTTAATACCATGAATAGCATCCAAACGCTTCATAACATAATCCCTCCTAGCACCCAACATGCTAACCATATCCCTGATATGGTCTTGAGGACCCCTAAGGGCCTCTACTGCTGCCATCTGCACTGGTGTATTTGCAGATAACCTTAGCCTTGCTAATTTACCAACACTTGTCCTCAACCCATCAAGCAATCTTGCATTTGAGTTGAAGCATATGTAGCCTAGCCTCCATCCAGTCATGAGGTACACCTTTGAGAACCCGTTCAGTATAACCACAGGTGCATCCCTAGCATACCTGCCTATGCTTGTGAAGTTATCGAAGACTATCCTATCGTATATCTCATCACATACAAGGTAGAGGTTATGCTCTGCTGCAGTATCCACAAGTGCCTTGAGCGTATGCTCATCTAGTATTGAACCAGTTGGGTTGTTTGGGTTTATAACGAATATTGCTCTACTCTTGCTATTTATCTTGCTCTTCAGATCATCCATATCTATCCTCCATCCCTCATGCTCTAGTGTAGCATACTCAACAGGCTTAACCCCTCTAACCCTAGCGTATGAGAGGTATGGAGGGTAGCATGGACCTGGGACTAGAACCTCATCCCCTGGCTCTGCTATGCTTGATATTATCATATCTAGTGCTTCAGATACACCATTTGTTACTACAACATCCTCTGGCATTACATGCATGCCTTTTGCAGACTCCTTCTCTGCTATAGCCTCCCTTAATTCCCTAACCCCTTCAGACTCTGCATAGTAGTTCTTATCCTCAAGCACTGCCTTTATAAGAGCATCCTTGATATGCTTTGGTGTATTGAAGCCGTAGAGTACAGGGTCTCCAATGTTAAGGTAGATAACCTTGTTACCCTTCCTCTCCTGCTCTCTAGCATACTGTATGATATCCCTTATCGCATACTCAACCCCAGCAACATATCTAGATATACTTGGTGCTGATGGCATGCAGTGCAGTAACATATACTATGATAAATTCTTTTTACCATGCTATCTGTCTATGATAACTAACAGAACTTGCAAATAAGCAACAAGAAGTGATTTGTAATTTAGGATCGTTACATAATAACTATCTATGATCTTGCAAGCATAATATATAATAATATAATCTTCTACCTATTAGTAATTAAATGCATAGATATGATGTTGCAATAGCAGGAGGAGGTATTATAGGATTAACAATAGCATATGAGTTATGCATGAAAGGCTTCAAGGTTGCCATACTAGATGGTAATGATGCAAGGATGGCAAGTAGTTATGGCAATGCTGGATACGTATCCCCATCCCTAGGTCCTCTATCCATGAACATTAGAGAGGTTGAGGATACTGCAAGATACTTTGCTAATAAAGCCTCTGCTGCTAGCCATGACTATGGCAAGGGGTTCATGATGATAAAATCATCTGTAGATAGAATCAACAATCCAATGATAAGAATGCTTATAAGGACTATGGCTCTGGAGAGCAAAGATTGGTATGCTAGGATGAGCAGTAAACTTGGCTTTGTGTACAAACACTCAGGCCTGCTTGAGGTCTATCTAACAAGGAAGGGCTTAGAGCACAGACTCGAGCAAGTTAAGCATCTAGCATCAATACTTAACATACCATACGAGGTACTTGCAAGGGATGAGGTGCATACACTTGAGCCAGCTGTCAATGAGGTATGTGAGGGTGCACTCTTCTACCCAGATGATGCATTTGTAAATCCTAGGAGTGTGATGAAGGCATTGAGAGATGCACTAACTGCCTTTGCTGTATTCCTTGGCAATCTGGAGAGTATAGAGTACGATGGAGCAACAACAGCAGCAGTAGTAGTAAATGATTATAATAATAAGGTGAGGGTCAGATCATTCAAGACCGCTAATGCAAGTGTTCATGCATCTACATACATAGTATGCACTGGTGCCTACAGGGTTGAGGGTATTGATCTACCAGTTGTACCTGCAAGGGGATACATGCTTGAATTGAGATCTAAAGATAAGGCATTGCCTATTCCTGAGCATACTATACTATGTGGTGAGCATAGGGTTGCTATATCAGTACATGAAGATTTGAGGATCACTGCTATCTTTGAATTGTGTAGTGTTGGGAGTGCAATAGTTGAGGAGAACTTTGCTAAACTCCTTGAATGGAGTAGTAGGTATATTACGTTTGGTGATGATATTGCTATAGTTGATAAATGGAGTGGGTATAGACCATGCACACCAGATGGTCTTCCAATAATAGGAAGGGTTGGTGATTATAACAATTACAGTAGTAATCTCATAGTAGCAAGTGGGCACTGCAGGCTTGGGATAACTCTAGCCCCAACAACTGCTAGGCTTGTTGCAGAGTTGGTTGAGGGAAGGGATCATATCCCAGATGCTCTAAAACCTAATAGGTATGGCTTATGAGTAAGAGATGGGCCCGTGGCCTAGCAAGGATAGGGCGGCTGGCTTCGGAGTCATGCAGTATATAAGATGTGTTGGTTGGTTGATTGGTTGGTTGGTTGATGAGTTGGATAATGGATGGATAGATGGATGGAGCAACCAGCAAGTCGTGGGATCGAAGCCCACCGGGCCCACCAGAATCTAGAATAACATCATCCATAGTTGATAGCCTTGCTCATAGACCCTTGGAGCCAAAGAATACCTCGTGATACATTGCACCATATGCACCATGCTTGGTGGGTAAGATAGATACGCTCTGCCATGGTTGCATATAGATACCATTGGAGAGAACTACTACGGTATCCCTTCCATCTACACAACAATACCATCTTATCGATAGACTCTCTCCAGCATCTACAGTGAATACATGCTTCTTCTTATCATCATTATTATAATTAGGTTCTCCATAGAACTCATGCACTATAGCATCCACCATTGCTTCACCATTACCATGGTATAGTGCAAGTACCTCTTCAGCAGATAACGCTCTATCCCATATACCAACTGCATATACCATGGCCCTTGCTGTGTAGCTGTAATCTGGCATTGCATTGATGTAAACATCGTATCCATTACTCACTGGCATAGCTCTAACCTCTTTTCTTGCAACAGGTATACCATCAATATACATAACTACACCTGCACCACCATCATCCCTAACTACTGCAAGATGATGCCATCTTCCATCTGCATAATCCTTCCCATCACTACTAACTAGAGAATGATGCACTCCATCTCTATCATCCCACCCATATACTATGGAGCCATCTGAATCTATGCCTAACATGAATGAGATATTTGATTTGGTTAATGGATCCCCCTTCTCTATCAGAACTACTGGTCTACTTGAACCCTTTGTCTCGCTCAAGAACCATAATGCTATACTCATCCTCTTGCTATTCATCCTATCATCATGCTTTATCATTGCCATCTTACCATTAGAGCCATCAAAGAGTTTACCATCATGCATCTTAACCCTTCCATCATCAACGTATAGGTAAACCTCCTCTACTCTTACATTCTTACTTGCACCCCTCTTCTCCTTGCTTATGCTTACCTCATCATAGATGTTACCATTGATGTCTACTAGTCTAGTCTTCATTCTAGTGCTCTTATCATCATTAGTTATCTCTATCTGCAAGTATGCTGGACTGTTCTTAAGCCTCTCCCTTCCTATGCTCTCTGCAACTATCCCTTTAACCTCATCTGCATTGCTCTGATCTGCACCTCCAGTACCAACTATGTACTGTATCCTTCCATGCTCCTTGCTTAGATCATAACTGCTCTTATCCTTGCTTGCTACTGAGTTTATACCCTTGAGGGGATAAGTCCTTGTGTAATGATGCGTATCCCCAGATAGCACTATATCAACACCAGCATCATCCATCATTGCTACATATGGCTCCCTTACCTTTGCTACAGCATCACTTGCTCCAACGTTTAGAGAGATGTGCATGAGTACTATCCTCCAGTCTATGCTCTCATCCATCTTTGCCATGCTTAGATTGTACCTTGCCAATGCGTACGTTGCGCTATGCTCATCTATGCTTGCTAAACCTCTTGGGCTCTTTGCCAATGAGTTATCTATGCCTATGAATGCTATGTTATGATACTTCATGTAATAGGAACCAGACGCAGGGATGTTGTATGCTCCCCTTATATCCATCATCATCCCATATGTTGGTCTATACCTAGAATCCCAATAATGGTTGTCATGGTTACCATGTACAGCGATAACCTTATCTGGTGGGAATGAGAATGCATCTGTGAAGCATCTAGCATCATCCAACCTATATGAGTAGTCTCCAAGCAAGAGCACCTTATCTGGATTGTACTGCTTTATGGCATCTGCAAGTCTATTATATAATCTGTTATTACATGATATATCTCCAACTGCAGCTAACTTGATCTTCTTTGGTACCCCATCTACACCTTCTGCTACATCATCGCTACTCTTTAATGCTACGTACTTCAACACCTTGCCATATGCATCATTAGGCACAACCACATTCATTATATTTGCAGTACCTCTCTCCTGCAGTTCTGGAATAGTAGCACTAGCATGATACCAAGCATAGATGCTAGCATGCACATCAATGACTACTAGAGTTGGGGATGTAAGCAGTGCAGCAAACAACAACAGTATCAATATACGGTTATGATTATGTTGGTGGTGGTAGCGATAATAATGATGATAATAATAATGATGATGGTTGACCATAATCTAATAATTCGTGCCTACTATTTATTCTCCTTTACCACCTTACCATTAGCATACATAACCTTCATAAGTAGAAGGGTTGAGTTGAAGGCTAGAGCAAGTACATTTGCTACCACTATTATTGCATCTTCTCTGAATATGCCATATATGAGCCACATAGATGCCCCAGATATGAACAATAGCATGAGGTAAGGGGAGAGGTCATCTAGCCTCTTCCTCTTATAAGCCTTGAATATCTGGGGTATGAAACTGCTTGTGGTTAGAACTGCTGCTATCATGCCTATCATGGTATCTATCAACATACACTTCTTCCTTCTTCCGTATTGTTATAAGAATATCTAATAAAAATGCTTTCCTAACCTAAACTATATCTTTTAGCAATGCGAATTACTTGTATGAGCATATATGAGCATCTAGTGCTCAAGATGGCAAGGCGATGGATTGCTGGCTCAAGCATGCAGGAAGCGTTAGAGTATGCAAGACAAGCAAACTCAATAGGTATGAAGGCAATAATCAACTGCTTGGGAGAGCATAGCATAAGCAAGGATGAGGCTAAGAGCAGTACAGATGAGTACATAAGACTTGTAGATGCTATACACTCTAGCGGTATTGATGGCTCTATATCTGTCAAGTTGACACAGATAGGCTTGGATGTGGATTACGATACATGCAATGGTAATCTCATAGGGATAATAAGGCATGCAAGCATGTATGGTATGTTCATATGGATAGATATGGAGTCATCACCATACTATGAGCATACTGTAAGCATGTATCTTGATATGCTCAAGCATTACAGGAATATAGGCTTAGCATATCAAGCATACATAAAGGAGCACTCATTAGATATAATGCATATACTTGAGAGTGGAGGCATAGTAAGGTTGGTGAAGGGTGCATACAGGGAGGATGCAAGTATAGCGTATAGGAGCAAGAGGCATGTTAATGCTAGCTTTAGGAGGCTAATGCGCATACTCTTCAAGCACTCAAAAGGCATGTTTGCTATAGCAACCCATGATAATGCGCTTATAGAGGAGGCTATAGCATTGAGCAAGGAGCATCAAGGCAAGGAGTTTGAGTTCCAGATGCTTAAAGGGATAAGGGATGATCTTAAGCATATGCTTGTAAGGCAAGGGTTCAAGGTTGCAGAGTACATACCGTATGGCATAAACATATCTGGCTATGTGTATAGGCGCATAAGGGAGAGGCCATCAAACCTACTGCTCCTTGCAAGATCACTACTGTAACTATCTAGCATATTATACAAAGGATTATAGATAAGTTCACAACAAGATTACTATATCCTGTAGAAAGTGATAGGGTATGTATGATGATAATGATAAAGAAGGTAGTAATGATGATCGGAGCAAGGGTAAGTGCTACTGTTGGCATATCTGGAGGATACTGAGTTGGTGCTACTGCTGTGGACATTGTGAGCAATGCTGCAGTAGAGGCTGCGAGTGCTATAGGTGCAAGCATATAGCAAACAGTAACAGGAGGATTGCGTGGTACAAGGTAAATGGTTACAGGTTGTATAGAAAGGATATGTAGGATGGATGGTAGAAAGTAGTATCGCTAAATAACTAGCATCATCCTATATAATCATGAGCATATAGTCTGGCTCTGCTCCCTCATGAACAATGGTAGATAGTAGATGCTCCCAGTGCCCTTGCCACTTATACCAGACATCTTCCATCCTACGAATGGCTGTGAGCCTACCATGGCACCAGTTGTAGCGCTCCTCCCTCTATTAACATACACAACCCCAGCCTCTATCCTGTCAAGGAAGTATCTAACCTCATCCTCATCACTGCTGTATATGCCTGCTGTTAACCCATACTCACTATCATTACACATTGCTATTGCATCATCAAGCCTATCATAACTTGCTACTGCAAGGAATGGTAGAAAGAGTTCCTCTCTTAGTATGACGCTATTGCTATTGAGGTTATCAACTATTGTAGGCTCAACGTAGTAGCCATACTTGAACATACCATCTGTAACCTGCCTCCCACCTATGAGTATCCTACCATCCTTGCCTGCAATGCTTGAATACATTGCATACTTGTCGTATGCTGCCTTGTTTATCAATGGACCAACGAACGTATCCCTCTCTACAGGATTGCCAACTTTGAGGGTTGATGTAAACTCAACAAGCCTTGATACAAACTCCTCGTATATGGATGAGTGTACATAAACCCTTGAACATGCACTGCACTTCTGCCCTGAATACCCAAATGCTGCTCTTGCTACACCCTCAACCGCCTTGCTTATACTTGCATTGGCAGTAACTATGGTTGGGTTCTTGCCACCCATCTCAGTTATAACTGGCCTTGGCCTTGATGCATTAGCCTTAGCATATATGCTTAGACCAACATCCTTTGAGCCTGTGAATACTATACCATCAACATCCCTGCTAGATACAAGGGCATTACCAACAGTACTTCCAGAGCCAGTAAGCAGGTTGAGTACACCATCTGGTAACCCTGCCTCCTCAAGTATCTCAAAGAACCTCAAGGCTGTTAATGGTGTATCACTTGCTGGCTTGAGTACTACAGTGTTGCCAGTTATCAGTGCTCCAGAGCACATGCCTGCAGTTATTGCAAGGGGAAAGTTGAACGGTGCTATAACAGCGAATACACCATAAGGCTTCATTATACTATAGCATCTCTCATCTGGATATGCATTCTTCATAACCCTAACATAACCATCATTCCTCTCCATCTCATATGCATAGTAACGCATGAAGTCTATTGCTTCATCAACATCAGCCATAGCCTCATACCTGTTCTTCCCATTCTCATAAGTCATAAGTGCTGCAAGATCGTACTTGCTACTGCTCATTATATCTGCTGCCTTCCTGAGTATACCAACTCTATCCCTGTAATCCATCCTACTCCAATGCATGAATGCCCTCTTTGCAGCATCTACTGCTTGGGATACATGCTCTTCGCTACCAAGGGGAAACCTTGCCACTACTATCCTTGTATCTATCGGTGATCTATCCTCAAAGAACTTACCTGTTGATACCCTCTTCCCATCTATAACCATTGGGCACTCCTTACCAAGGTTCTTCTCAACATCTGCTATACTCTCCTCATACCTTGCATGGAATGATGATGCTTCTTCTCTAGCAAGTAACCTAAAGTATGTCATCTCATGTTCAAACTCCATATGAGTGGATTGTTAATGCTTTTACTTAACTCTTCCTCTACTAATGATATAGTAGACTAATGATATAGTAAACTCAACCCTTCCTATTGATCTGCATTGACCTACTCGTATTATCATAACCATAGGGTTCTACATGTATCATCGCTATGGCATTCAACTCATCCCTTATCCTCCTCTCCAACCTAGAGATGATCTCGTGAGCCTCCTCTATACTTGTATCTGCATCTATACTGCAGTGCATATCTATCCTCGTCAGCATATCATTACATCTATACACACCTATCCTGCTGATCTGCCTTACCCCTTGCTCAGATGCTATACTCCTTATTCTAGCCTCCAACACTCCATCCCTTAACTCCTCAACCATATCCATCTTTGGCATGATAGGCTCTATATGCACCATGACATCCCTGATTCCTTTAACCCTTCTCTTAACCTCATACTCTACCATGTCAGCAACTTTATGAGCCTCATCCAGTCTAAGGTTTCTATCAACCTGTACATGCATGGATACTATCAATGCTTCAATTGCATCGCCATTATCATTATCATCATTATTATAACTACCATCTTTATCCTTACTCCTATCCTTAGCCTTATCCTCGCTACTATTTACATTCTTCTTCCTAACCCTCTCCCTAGATACCACGACGTTGTGCACATCCTTAACCCCATTAACCCCTGATGCTATATCTGCTATGATATGCTCTATAGGCATATGCTCATACTCTGGCTCAAAATGTACCATAACCCTGCTAGCCTTTGCAACCCTCATGACTGCATGCTCAACCTCACTGCTTATCGCATGTGCCCTACTGAATGTAATGCTACCTTCCAATACTACTGTAACATCTGCAAGTACATCCCTGCCTACCTTCCTCATCCTAATATCCTTGCAGTACTTGACACCATCTATGCTGAGTATGGCTCTTCTAGCCTTCTCAACTAACGATGGGTCTATTGCATCTGTAAGCTCCATGGCAGATGAGTATACAAGCCTAGATGTAAGGAAGATTATCATCCCAGCAAGTGCTATAGATGCTAACCCATCAGCAGCATAGAGACCATTGCTAGCAAGTATGAAGCCTATGAGTGCTAGCACTGATGAGCCTAGATCTGCTATTGCATCGTAGAACCCAACCCTCGTACTCATCCCATGCATGCTATATGCAAGTACTACAGCCCTGAACACCGCTACGCATATAGCTACTGTAACAGCATAAAAGGCTAGCATACTAGGCACTATACCCTCAGCCCCAACTATCCTGAAGAGTGACTCTCTAACTATGAAGATGGCAACTATGAAGAGTGCAATACCACCTATCAACCCTGCTAGCGTCTCTAGCCTACCATGCCCATACGTATGCTCCATATCCCTGGGCTTCATGCTCATGCTTAGCATGATGAGCAGTATAGCAGTAAGCAAGGCGTCAAATGAGGCATGTATCCCATCGCTCAGCACAGCCATGCTATTACTTGCAATCCCTGCTATTATCTCGAAGAGAGCAACGCTTGCTATTGCTATAAGCGAGAGTGATAATGCACTCTTCTGCTCCATCCTCTTTACAGGTTTGAGCACATATAATATGCGCTCATGGCTAATAAGTACTTATATGCACTATTGTAGAGAAGATAAACAAATTAGAAGTAATAAATAAATGAAAAGAGGGTTAGGAAAGCAGTTTAATGCTGTAGTCTATACATGCCTTTACCTCTAGCCATAAATACAGCAATGCCTGTAATCAATGCTAGTATGGGCAAGACTGCTACTGGAAACTCTGGAATAACCTCTGTACCAACTATCTTTATCTCATGTATACTATGCATGTAGAGTATTCTTATCCCTTCTTCTCCAGTATCTGGCTTTGTTATCTGCATAGTTATAGCAGGTTCACCATCTATAGTGACTATATATGGTCCCTTAAGGATGTTGTTTGGATATATATCTGTAATTCCAAGAGAACCTCTTTCACCCTCTACGTTGAACGAGATGGTCTTGCTTCCAGCATCGAATCTAAGATTCTTAACATCTGAGTTACTGTATATATTTAAAGGAATATTCTGACCATCAACACTGACCTCCTGTGTAAAATCCTTACTAACACTCTGGCTAATATCCATAGATCTTGCGTTAGATATCCTCAGTGTATCTAATGCCTTATCAAAATCACCAACATAGCTACTGTACTTATCTACAGTTGAGGCGAAGAGTAGCATCACGCTTCTTATCGTATTATCCTTCTCTTGTGATGCATTGAATAACTTTGCCCTCATTGTAACTGGTTTACCATCAAACTCTACTTCGCATTCTACCTCTACCACTACACCATTTACACCACTAACACTCTTGTTATTGAAAGATAGCAATTTGCACTTTGGCTCCTTTACACGCTCATCACTCTTACCAAACTGAGTATCCTTGATGCTAGGTAAAGTAGCCTTTTCAATCACAGTCACATTCAACATAATCATTGGACCTGTAGGGCTTACTGATGATGGATCCTTTATTCCTCCTGGCATAACTACTGCCATTGCAATCGTATTACCCATCCCCATAATCAATGGCATCTCCATACCACTCCATCCTGCTGGGAATGTTATCTCAATACCAGCATTATCATTTACATACCTCCCACTAACCTCTTTGATACTTGGTATTTGTGGTATCTGTCCCTGAGCGTAGAGTGTAGGCATGGTTAACATCATTATCACAATACCTACAATTGCTAGACTCACGTATTTCATAGTTGAATGATATCAACTTAACTATTTAAGTTTTATGGAATGTTTATTTTCTTCGCTGTTATAAAGTATAATTAAGATTATAATCGACTCTTTCTAACAATTCTTATATGAGTTCTCTAGCTTGAGGATGGATAGAGTAGATATACTACAAATCCAATAAACTAAACATTATCCATGTAATAGTTAAAGCATGTATGGAGTTAGCCATAGAAGATAACTTCATAGCGTATACTAGCCTATATAGATCGATAAGCTACAACTTGCATACAAAAACATTAAAAGTAACCCGCATCTACATGCAGATAAGATGGATATGCTGATAGTATTTGACTTTGATGGTACCATAGCAAATACGGTGCATACATTGATAAGGATAATAAACAAACTTGCTGATGAGTTCGCATACAAGAAGATAAGGATGTATGATCTTCATCATGTTAAGGGTATGAGGACTAGGGATATACTTGTCTATCTGAACATACCCATGCTCAAATTACCATTCATAATAAGGAGGATACGCATGGAGATGAACAAGGAGATACCCATGCTCAAACCATCTGTTAACATAAAGCCTACGTTAGAAGCATTGAAGAATGAAGGCTGCAAGTTAGGCATACTTACCACCAACGCAACTAGCAATGTGAGGGCATTCCTCAAGAGTAACGATCTCGAGTTGTTTGATTTCATAAGATCTACGCATCATCTCCTTGCTAAGCATGTGATATTAAAAAAGATCAAGAAGAGTTATTGCTATCATTGCAATTCCAATCCAAACCCATCAACGATCTTCTATGTTGGGGATGAGGTTAGGGATATAGAGGCTGGAAAGAGGGCTGGGGCTAAGACTGTAGCAGTTAGTTGGGGCTTCAACTCTAGAGGTGCACTACTTGCTGAGATGCCAGACTACATAATAGATAGACCAGAGGAGTTGGAGTATATAGCAAAGAAGGCACTTACCATAGGCTACAAGTAATGGAAGCAATGTTAAATTATGGAATTTATGAAGGTAAAGAAGGGATGAGGTTATTTTATGAGCAGTAAGGATGAGAGCATATTCAGCAAGGAGGCTCTGATGCATACAGATGCAGGGAAGGATATACTCAAGCAGGCTATGCTGAGGAGTGAGAGGTACAAGCAGTTCCAGTACTACAAAGAGCTTGCTGATAGAGAGTTCCCAAGGTTCCTCGATAGGTTCGTTAGGGAACTTCACAGTTCTATAATCAACGATGATGATCCATTAAGCACCCTTGGGAACTTCATAAGGGAAGCAGAGCCCGATGGCTTCGTACTTGAGAGGATCTTCAGTATGGATGCAATCAAGGTAGAGGAGGTTAGGAGTAGGTTAGCAGATGTTGATAAGTGTAGGGATCGTGTGCTTAGACTTCTAGACTCTAACTATGTGAAGATGACCTATCCAGTCTTCTATGCACTATACGATGGCGCATGCTCATATCTTAACATAAATGCAAGCGATGCTGAGAGGGATGTGCTCATAGATGGCCATGTTATTGCAATAGATCTAAGCGAGCCAATGGATAGGATAATGGATATGGATGAGGATGTTGAGTATCTTGATGATTACAAGTTAATATGCCCATACATGCTCAAGATAGCAAGGAGGAAGATCTCCTCAATAGGCAAAGATATACTGGAGGCATTTGAGCAGGGATTCAGGGATGCAAAGCATGGTCAGTACAAAGATCTCATCCTGAAGAACAACCCAACTGCTATGGATGAGGAGAGCATGAATGAGTGCTACAAGAAGTATAGAGCAGTGATGGGTACTGCTGGAAGGAATATGGTGCTAAAGGATAGTCCGTTGAGGAGGATATTCTATCATGGTATGGCTAGGGCTGGAGAGTCTGTAGGCTGTGCAAATGAGATTGAAGATTCAATAAAGGGCAGGGTTATAAAGGTACCATCATGGCCTCTCTACTATGCTCTCAACACTGGGGATATAAGACTAGCATTTGATCTAACGTTCAGGAAGAGCAAGATATACCTTGATGATGCCCTTATTGCTATAGACATGCTCCCAGAGAGGTTCAGTACAAAGCACTTCCTTGAGTTCATGGTTCTAAGCGTTAGACATTACAATGAGTACTGGTACAGAAGGGTTAAGGAGTACGATCTTAACATATTCACTGCTGGATTGAAGGAACGGTGATGTTGATCTAATGCATGGTAGTAATGTATGTATTGTATAAGTAGTAATAAGGTGTGATGTATTGTGTGGGTTGAGAGGTATAGACCAAAGAGCATAATTGAGATGGTTGGTAATGAGGATGCTAGGCTTGAAACGTATAGATGGCTTGCTGGATGGAGGCAAGGAGATAGACCGTTACTTCTCATAGGCCCTCCTGGCACTGGCAAGACTACCATGGCAAAGGCTCTAGCCAATGAGTTTGGGTATGAGTTATTTGAGTTAAATGCTAGTGATGAGCGTACCAAAGAGAGGCTAGAGCATCTACTTAAACCTCTGCTGGAGAATGCAAACATATACAGCAAGAGGGTTCTACTCTTCCTAGATGAGGTTGATGGATTACATGGTACATACGATAGGGGAGGGTTATCAGCACTGCTCTCAATACTGAAGGATGCATCAAGCATACCAGTAATGATGGCTGCAAACAGTGATTCTGGAGAGGTTATAAAGGAGTTGAGAAGGGTCTCAAAGGTTGTAAGGATGAGAGGCATACCACCTAGACTACTCCTCCTCTACCTTGAACATGTGCTTGAGAGTGAGGGTAAGAGCATGAGCATAGGTGATAGGCTAAGAGTGGTGGTAGAGTGCAATGGTGATGTTAGGAGTATGTTGAACATGGCACAATCACTTGTAGGCATGGGTGTATCTGGAATGGAGCCTATAAGTTACTCAACGCCTATTGATGATGCCATTAACTCCTTCTTTGCAGCAAGGAACATAGAGGAGGCTGTAGATGCGCTGGGTAGGAGCGAGGGCTTTTATGTTGATCCCTCATTTGGCTACGATAGTGAGAAGAGGAGGGTTGATAAGTTAGGTGCACTATACTCAAGTATAATCAATGCAAGCATTGATATTGATAGGATGGCTAGGCTACTTGAAGCATTATCATACGCTGATATGCTCATTGCAAGGATGAACAGGTTGAGGATGTGGAGCATGTTTAGGTACCTTGATGGTATAATAACATACTCAATATTCAATGATAGTAGGGGTTTATCATACTCCCAGTACGATATACCTTACAATCTTAGCAGTAAGGTATTCAATGAGGGGAGGGTGTTGAGGATGATTGTAGATGCTATAGCATCAAGGTTACATGAGTCAAGACATAATGTTGTAGCATACTATATGCCATACATACCTCTCATACTTGGCAGAAAGGGCAGCAGTACTGCTGTTAGGATTGGTGAAGATTATAGCATAACAATAGATGAGCTTGAGAGTATAGCCAAGAACCTTGCTATGTAGGTAAGAGATGAGGGGGAGAGAGGGAGAGAGGAAGAGAGAGGGATGGTTAGGGTATGATAAAGATCTTCATCCACAAGGACTTCACACTACCAATGCTTGGTAAGGATTCATTTGTAAAGCTTATGCGTGCTGGTGTAGAGTATGATAAGGCTAGTAGGAGGTTCCGTATCAAGGAGGGTGCAGATGTAGCATCTATACTTGCCATACTAAATGAGGTTGTTAGAGAAGAGATAAGCATAGAGTTACCCTGCATTGTATGTGGTAATGATGCTGGATGCTCTGAGTGCGAGTTCTCATCAAACTGTGATAGAACCTCTGTATCAAGTAAGTGTATATGCAAGCAGTGCATAGAGGGAGGGTATCATGGTTATACAGAACATCTCTCATCCCTATTTAATACTGCAAATAGCAGAGGAGATGGTGAACAGGGAAGGGGGAGGAGAAGGGGAAGAAGAGGAGGGGAAGGAGAATAGAGGGAAAGGAAGGATTGAGGCTGTGTTATGATAAGGACAAACATTAATTAAAATCCATCGTCTATTACCTAGCCTAGAGAGAGGGGAAGAAAGAGGATGTCAACACTGTATGAGGAGAGTATAAGGAGGCTCTTGGATGAGAAGAGGAGGAGGCTTGAGGAGATAGTGAGGGAGGGTAACTCTCCATATGAGATTGCAAGGTTGGAGCATGAGATACATGTGCTGGAGATGCTTTATGAGAACTACTCCTCCAGCATGAGTGCATTCAGGAGGACAAAGGGTGCAAGGAAGCTACACTAACCAAACAATAACTAAATAAATAAGTTATAACAACCATAGCTAAAATTAGTTTATATAATGGAGGGTAAGAGAATTGTACGTGCATCAGGATAAGCAGGAGAGGCTTGCCCAACTCAACAAGATTGCAGAGAGTGGAGGAGGCGAGGAGAAGTTAAAGGAGCAGCATGCTAAAGGCAAGCTCTCAGCAAGGGAGAGGATCTCCTTGCTCCTAGATCCAGGATCGTTTGTAGAGTTGGACAAGTTTGTGGTCACAAGATCAAGAGATTTTGGATTGGACCAGAAGAGATTCTATGGTGATGCTGTTATAACAGGTTATGGTACTATAAACGGTAGGCAGGTCTTCATATATGCTCAAGATTTTACAGTTCTAGGTGGCTCTCTTGGAGAGATGTCTGGAAGGAAGATAGCAAAGATAATGGACCATGCAATGCATGTTGGATGCCCAATAATAGGCATGATAGACTCTGGTGGTGCAAGGATACAGGAAGGAGTGTTAAGCCTTGCTGGTTATGGTGAGATATTCTATAGGAATACACTTGCCTCAGGTGTAGTTCCTCAGATAACAATAAGTGTTGGTCCATGTGCTGGAGGAGCAGTATACTCCCCAGCCATAACAGATTTTGTTATAATGGTTGATAAGATAAGTTACATGTTCGTTACAGGGCCAGAGGTTGTTAAAGCAGCACTGGGAGAAGAGACAACATTTGAGGAGTTGGGAGGGGCATACACACATGCTAAGTACAGTGGGGTAGCACACTTTGTTGCAAGGGATGAGTATGAGTGTATGGATATAGTGAAGAGGTTGCTCTCCTACCTGCCACAGAACAACATGGAGGAGCCTCCTGCTATAGAGCCTACAGATGATCCAAACAGGATAGATGCAAAACTTGCAGATATAGTACCAGAGAACCCATTCGAGCCTTACGATATGAAAGAGATAGTAAAGAGCGTTGTTGATAACAATGAGTTCTTTGAAGTTCACGAGTTATGGGCACCAAATGCAATAGTTGGTTTTGCAAGGTTGAATGGTAAGAGCGTTGGGATAATTGCAAACCAGCCAATGCACCTCTCAGGCTCTCTAGATATAGATTCATCAAACAAGATTGCAAGGTTCATAAGGACATGTGACTGCTTCAACATCCCCATTGTAACATTCGTTGATACCCCTGGCTACTTGCCTGGGATAGAGCAGGAGCACCATGGGATAATAAGGCATGGGAGCAAGGTGCTATTTGCCTATAGTGAGGCAACGGTACCAAAGATAACTGTTATAGTTGGCAAGGCTTATGGAGGGGCATACATAGCAATGGGTAGCAAGCACCTAAGGATAGATTACAACTTTGCATGGCCTACTGCAGAGATAGCAGTTATGGGCCCAGAGGCTGCTGTAAACATAATCTTCAGGAAGGAACTTGCAAAGGCTGAGAACAAGGAGGAGTTGAGGAAGAAATTCATAGAGGAGTATAAGGCAAAGTTCGCAAACCCATACATTGCTGCTGAACATGGTTACATAGATGCTGTTATAGATCCTATAGAGACTAGACCTATGCTCATAAAAGCACTAGAGAGTTTAAGCAACAAGAGGGAAGGGAGGCCATTTAAGAAGCATGGTAACATAAACCTATAGGTAGGGGTATGAGCATAAGGAAGGTTCTGATAGCAAACAGGGGAGAGATCGCGGTAAGGGTCATAAGAGCATGTAGAGAGTTAGAGATAAGCACGGTAGCAGTATACTCTGATGATGATGTAAATGCATTACATGTTAAACTTGCAGATGAAGCATATCATATAGGAGCATCGCCACCAAGGGAGAGTTACCTAAACATAGAGAGGATAGTTGAGACAGCAAGGAAGGCTGGTGCAGATGCTATACATCCTGGCTATGGGTTTCTATCTGAGAATGCAAACTTTGTAGATGCATGTGAGAAGGCTGGGATAGTGTTCATTGGGCCTAGGAGCAGTACTATGCGCTTCTCAGGGGATAAGATGGCCATAAAGCAGTTGGCAAAGAGACTTGGGATACCAGTAGTTCCAGCAAGCGATGGTATACTTGAGGATGCTGACAAGGCAGCAGAGTTTGCTAGAGAGTTTGGCTACCCTGTACTTCTCAAATCTGCATTTGGTGGAGGAGGTAGGGGTATAAGGCTTGTTACAAATGAGGAGCAGTTGAGGCAGGAGTTCGAACTATCGACCATGGAGGCCAAGACAGCATATGGGAGAGCAGCCATGTTCGTTGAGAAGTACTTCCCAAGGATAAGGCATATAGAGTTTCAGTTGATTAGAGATATGCATGGCAATGGTATCTATCTATTTGAGAGGGAATGCTCTATACAGAGGAGGTACCAGAAGTTAGTTGAACTTGCTCCCTCTCCAGTTATAGATGAGGAGACTAGGCATAGGATAGGAGGCATGGTTGTGAAGCTTGCTGATGCTCTAGACTACATAAATGCTGGTACTGTAGAGTTCATAAGGGATGAGAGTACTGGCAATCTATACCTGATAGAGATAAACTCCAGGCTTCAGGTTGAGCATCCTGTTACTGAGATGATAACTGGCAAGGATCTGGTCAAGTTGCAGATACTTGTAGCATCTGGCAAGGAGTTACCATTCAAGCAGCAGGATCTTAGGATAAATGGTTCTGCAATAGAGTGCAGGATAAATGCTGAGGATCCATTGAATGAATTTGCACCATCATATGGTAAGGTTGGGAGTGTTAGCATACCATATGGCCCAGGGATAAGGGTTGATACCTATCTTTACCCTGGATGCAACGTCTCTGGTTACTACGACTCTCTAGTAGCAAAGGTGATAGCATGGGGTAGTACATTCGATGAGGCAAGGAGGAGGATGCGTAATGCTCTAGATGAGTTCTACATCGAGGGTATAAATACTACTATACCATTGCACAGGTTTATAATGGATGAGCCAGCATTCTCTAGGGGAGAGATATCAACAGATTACCTAGATAGATTCAACATAATAGAGAGGATGCAGGAGAGTATCAAGGCTCGTATGCAGAGCAGGATAGATGCTATAGCAGCAGCAACGCTGATATTTACACAGATGAGCAGGTACCTTGCTAGTAATGGCAATGGTATGAGAGGCAATGTTAGCAATAATAAGCAGAGTACTAAGGAGAGAGCCAAAGTATCTGCATGGAAGAGGGCGGGGATGCTAATGCTTGCAAGAGGGAGCATGTATGAGGTTTAGGATAGAGGATATTGCACATGATGTCAATGCAGAGGTTAAGGATGCCAGCAGACAAGGTATCCTTGCAACGATAAATGGGAGAGAGTGTAGGATAGATCTGATAAGTATAAACAAGGATAGAGTTGAGTTTCTCCTCAACGGTAGATATCATACTGTAAGGTATACTGATAGCAGTAGCAGCAAGGAGTTAAAGATGGTTCTTGATGATATGAATGAGGTTAGTGTAAATCTTGTACCAGATGCAAGGTTAACAAAGGATGCTGGTGGAGCAGGGGATAGGAGCAAGTACCTCACAAGCTCTGTACCAGGCAAGATAATATCCATATTAGCAAAGAAGGATATGCCTGTTAAGAAGGGCGATGTAATAATGGTAGTTGAGTCTATGAAGATGCAGGTAAAGATAAAGGCACACAAGGATGGTGTTGTGAAGGAACTCAAGGTTAAAGAGGGTGCAAACATAGCAAGGAATGATATCATTGCTATAATAGAATAAAAATAATTGCTATATTACTACACGATGACTACAGCCTATACTTTACTTTCACTTACTTGCTAGCTACTTACTCTTATGCTCATCTATGGGATGCTCTTGATTACCCTCTCTACCTCCTCATAATCTGGCTCCACAAGGGGATTATCTGAGACCCATCTGTACCTTACTATGCCATCTCTATCAAGCACAAAGACTGAACGCTTGGCTGCTCTATAACCTTTAACGTGGAGGAGATCCTCCATAACTATCCCATACCTGCTTATAACCTCCCTACTGTAATCACTAAGCAATGGGAAGTTAAGGTTATGCACCTCTTTGAACTGCTTGTTTGCAAATGGACCATCAATACTTATTCCTATAACCTCAGCCCCTGCCTTGCTCAACTCATCAAAGTGGTCTCTAAATGTGCACATCTCTCTGGTGCATACTGGTGAGAGTGCAGCAGGGAAGAATGCTAGCACTACCTTCTTGCCCCTAAACTCAGCAAGACTCCTCATCTTCAGTTCTGTATCTGGCAGTGTGAAGTCTGGGGCCTTTTCTCCAACCTCTGGTACCCTGTATGCCTGCTTGCTACTTGCCATACACCTTCTAGATTACAAAAACTATTAAACATTATCCATCTAGATATGCAAGTCAATATTAATATTCATACGCTTTATAACCTACTGTAATATAATGGCTGTAAGGTAAGGACAATCTAGATGATGCAAACTTGCATATGTTACTTTAGCATGACTTACTAGTTATATATGCTTGTAGACAGTATTATCTGTGATATCAGAACATACATCGATACATGAATTAGGATGAGCGATATAGGTATAACATCCCAACAAAATAACAACCAGATAAAATACCTATAGAATCAATAAAACCAAAAGACTCATCTCTTCCATCATGCTATTGCATGTATCATGATCTATACTTGCTATATGGCGAGACCCTCCTCAACTCCCTAACCACATCTGCCATTACATTTAGGGTATAATCAACATCCTGCTCATCGTTCTGTATCCCTAGAGTCAACCTCAAGGAGCCGTTTATCTCCTCCCTGCTTAGACCCATTGCTCTAAGCACATTGGACTCCTTCTGCTTGAGTGTTGAGCATGCTGAGCCTGTCGATGCTGCTATGCCATGCTCATCCAACTTGATGATAAGATCTTCACCACTTATACCAAGGAATGATATGTGCGCATTGTTTGCAAGCCTCATCTCAGCATGCCCGTTTAGCCTTGTATATGGTATCTCAAGTATGCCCTTGATGAGCCTATCCCTAAGTTGCCTTACATGCCCTTCATAAAGTGAAATGAACCTTGGTATTAGTTCTGCTACCTTGCCCAATCCAACTATCGCTGGTACATTCTGGGTACCAGACCTCAAGCCGTATTCATGCCCACCACCATGGAGTATGGGTTCAAGCCTCACACCATCGCTAATGCATAACGCTCCAACACCCTTTGGTCCATATACCTTGTGTGCTGATATAGTTAGCATATCTACTGCTAATTCTCTAGCATCAACCTTAACCTTGCCTATAGCCTGTGCAGCATCACTATGCACAAACGCACCATGCCTATGTGCTACATCTGCAATCTCCTTAAGCCTCTGTATTGTACCAACCTCATTGTTTGCAAGCATAACGCTAACAAGTGCACTCTTGTACTTGTATGAGGATAAGGTATGCTCAAGGCTCTCAGGTCTGACTATACCATCCCTATCCGCTGGCAGGTAGCTTACATTTAACCCTTCCTTCTCCAATGCTCTACATGGCTCTAGCACTGACTCATGCTCTATGCTGCTTACAACTACCAACAGATCATCCCTACCAAATCCATCCCTAAGCATCCTATATGCAAAGCCCTTGATTGCAAGATTGTTAGCCTCAGTTGCCCCAGATGTGAAGATTATGCTACCATGGATGTTTAGAGCATTACATATCCTCTCTCTAGCCTTATCTAGCGCTGCCTTTGCATCCCTCCCTATGCTATGCAGAGATGAAGGGTTACCATACCTTGCACTCATGTATGGGAGCATCTCCTCCAACACCTCGTCCAACACTGGTGTTGTTGCAGCATTATCAAGGTAGACTGTTCTCTTACTCATGATCTCTCACCCCATCTCTCCTATCCTCTCTTCTCTATCCTCCATCTCCTCTCTTCTCCTATTTTCTCTTTTCACCCCACCTTCTCATATCTGAATATATGCATAACAATCACCTACTCTCTACCATATTCAGGCTACCGCTCCTGTAACCTTTAGCATCTATAGCAACGTATCTGAAGCCAAGTGCCTTAAGCCTCTCATCAAGTATATCCAGTCTGTTGGGATCAAAGAGTTTGGCACGCTCATCCCTTCCAACCTCTATCCTTGCTATATTACCTTCATGCAATCTTACCCTTACCTGCCTTACACTGAATAACTCCCTAACTACCCTCTCAGCCTCCTCAACCATCCTAAGCCTCTCACTTGTAACATATATGCCAGTAGCAATCCTTGATGCTAAACATGAATTGGAAGGCTTGTCATGAACTGATAACCCTGCTTCCCTTGCTATTGCTCTAACCTCATCCTTACCTATACCCAACTCTGCCAGTGGGCTCCTTATGCCATGCTCCCTCATTGCTCTTATTCCAGGCCTGTAATCCTTCAGATCATCTGCATTTGTACCATCAACTACCAGCACTGCCCCATACCTCTTTGCAACTGCTATTAGATGCCTTGCAAGTTCATCCCTGCAGTGATAGCATCTCATCCCATCATTTGCAACGAATGCTGGATTGCTCAACTCATCATACTCTATAACCTCATGCCTTATACCTATCTCCCTTGCAACATTCTTTGCTTCTTCAAATTCATCCCTTGCAAGAGTTCTGTAATCTGCTGTTACTGCTAATGCACCATCATTTAGAGCATGATATGCAGCATATGCAACAACTGCGCTATCAACCCCGCCAGAGAATGCTACTATAACTCTAACCCTATCTCCAATCGAGTCATTGTAATTGTAAACGTTGTCTGCTGCCTTATTGGCATTGGTATTAGTATTGGTATTGAACCAAGAGATGAGTTCATTCAATCTACTCATGCATCTAACTCACCCATTACTCATCTATATTGTTAATTACTACTACTATCTTCAACATCAACAAGCATAGATGATATGCTCTTGTATGCCATCATATACGCTACCCTGTATGGTATACCAAGCATATCTGCCATGGATGCCACATCATCATACTCTGCCTTAACATGGATTATCCTTCCATTGCTATCCCTTACTACCTTTGCCCTGATCTTGAACTCCCTATCCTTTATCCTTACTGGCACATCAAGCACATCTCTACCAGCAAGTATGTACCTATCGTACTCTTGAACCCTAATGCCTAGAGTACCAGACTCCCTGAACATTATGCTTAGAAGGTTGCTCATAACATCCCTATCGCATAGCACTCTAAGTATGTATGATGGTCTACCCTTCTTCCCTATTACCTGTATAACAGATGCATCCCTTGCACCATTGCTCATAAGCCTATCAACCACACCTGCTATCAGTTCTCCCTCAACATCATCCAAGTTTGTTTCAAGCATGATTATAGTGTCTCTTGCATAACTCTCAGAGGCCTTGCCAAGCACAACCTTAAGCACGTTAGGTATGGATGTAAACTCCTGCATACCAGCACCGTAACCAACGTTTACACACTCAAATGCTGGATAGAAGTCTAGGGAGCATCTAGCAAGGTTTACAAGCATCGCTGCTCCTGTAGGGGTGGTTAGTTCATGTTCAACCGGTCCTCCTAAGAGTATGAACCTTTTCCCCTTGAATATCTCTAGTATGGCACTTGCTGGGTTGCTTACCATACCATGTGAGAAACTTACGTAACCACCTCCCACTGCAACCTTTGTAGCATATATCTCAACACTATCATTGAAGAGGTTGAGTTCCTGCAATACAAGTGCTGTACCAACTATATCAACTATAGTATCTGCACTAGATACCTCGTGTAGATGCACAGTAGATATATCCTCCATGTGTATAGTTGCTTCAGCCTTCACTATCTCCTCCATGCTCTTAAGAGCAAAATCCTTAGCCTTCTCGCTTAGAGAGAGATGCTTGCAGCATCTAGCAACTGCATCGTAAACCTCAACCCCTCTACGCTCCTCTTCCACCTGCTCATAAGAGATGCTTAACTGCAATGCTCTAAAGCCAGATCTACTAACCTGTTTAAATTCGAGATCCTTTATCCTTAACCAACCAACAGCATCCTGGCATGAGTATAGGCAATCTATAACCTTCCTCCTTGACTCTTGCGTAGCAAGATCCGCTAGGGATGATAGTAGCATATCACCAGATATCCCTGCAGTCTGACAGTCTATAACCACTCTATTATACATCTTCTCCTCTACTTTCTATGCAAATATATATAAATGATCTTGGAGGATGATGCACGATGATAACCATAGTAGGCTCTGGCAAGGTTGGTAGTTCGATAGCGCTTCAAGCAGGTATGAGGGAGGTTGATGATAGCATACTCCTGCTGGATATAATCAAGGGTCTTCCTCAAGGCGAGGCTATGGATATAAACCATACACTTGCAGAGCAGGGCAAGGATACTATCCTAAGAGGATCCAACGAGTATGCTGATATGCAAGGCTCTGATATAGTTGTTATAGTCGCTGGGGTTGGAAGGAAGCCAGGGATGACAAGGATGGATCTGCTTAATACAAATGCTGGGATAGTAAGGGATGTTGCAAGGAAGGTTGCAGAGTATGCAAGGGACTCCATAGTAATAACAGTAACCAACCCTCTAGACCCTATGACCTACATAACATGGAAGGTAACAAACTTCAAGCCAAGCAGGGTCATGGGTATGGGTAACCTGCTAGATCTCTCAAGGTTCAAGTCTTTCATTGCTGATGAGTTGAAGGTCTCAAGGCACTCTATACAGGCTCTAGTGATAGGGGAGCATGGAGAGAATATGCTCCCATTGGTTAGGTACTCTTCAATAGCGGGCATACCCCTTATGCATCTCATAAGCGCTGAGAAGGCAAAGGAGATTGTTGAGAAGACAAGAAAGGTTGCTGCAGAGGTTATAGCATTGAAGGGAGCAACCATATATGCTCCAGCAAATGCAGTTGCTGAGATGCTTGATGCAATAGCAAGGGATAGGAGGGCTATCATGCCTGTATGTGCATATCCTGATGGCAAGTATGGCATTAAAGATATCTGCATTGGTGTACCAGCAATGATAGGAGGAGAGGGTATAGAGGAGATAGTAGAGATTGAGCTTAATGATGAGGAGAGAGCAATATTCGATAACGGTGTAAAGGCTGTAAGAGAGGCTGTAAGATCTGTAGAGATATAAGTGTTCTACCATCAACATATCAACTATATACATCTTTCATCTAGCAAGAATCAGATAGATCTGCCATACTTTCACATTATTATTTATACTTATTGTATATTGTTACAAGCAAAGGTTAAAAACTAGTCAACCCACTCTATAGGTATGGATCATGGTAATGATAACTCTATAAATGTAGTAGTGATGGTTAAACTTGAGCCAGATCTATCAGAAGGGAATGTGAGTTACAATCCAGATGGTACATTAAACAGATCACAGACAAAGAACATCCTTGGGCCTCATAGTGCAATAGCATGCAGGGCAGCAATGTATGCTAAGGTATGCTATGATGCATGGGTTGCTGTATGCTCAATGGGTCCTCCTACTGCAGAGATAGCGCTCAAGGATGCAATGGCCATATGCTGTGCTGATGAACTCCACCTCTACAGCGATAGGATATTCGCTGGTGCTGATACACTTGCAACAGCAGAGACCATAAAGCATGGTATAATGAGGATGGGGAGGAGGATAGATCTTGTATTAAGTGGGCATAGGGCAGTTGATGGTGAGACTGGGCAGACTGGTCCTCAGACTGCATGGAAGCTTGGGTTCAACTTCATAGGCAATGTCATAGGCTACAGCATAGATGTGGAGAGGAGGATGGTAAGGGCGAGGAGGAAGATCTATCTACCTAGCCTATATACAGTGCTGGAGGATGTAGAATGCCCATTACCAGCACTCATTGCTTTAGATCCAAGTTACAAGGATGAGTATAGAAAGGTATCTGAGAGGCTAAGGTATGCTAGATTTGAGAAGGAGGCTAGAAGGAGGGTTATGGATTACAAGAGTTACCTTAGGATATGGAGTGCAAAGGACCTTGGTGTTGATGTAAAGTATGTAGGGCTTGCTGGCTCTCCTACTATAGTATACAAGGTAGAGAAGATACCAAAGGTAAAGGCAAGTAGGAGGGCAAGGGTTGTTGATCCAAGCAATGTCGATGAGTTGAGGGAGGTTGGTAACCTCATCCTAAACATAACATGGGGTGAGAGGTAGTAGAGGAAGGAGATGGATGAATGAATGAATGGAGTAAGGATGGAGTAAGGATGGAGGAGAGAGGGAGGGGTTAGTCATGAGGTATCAGCATATGTTTGTGCTATTCGAGCATGATGATGGCAATGTACTCAACGTTAGTTATGAGATGCTTGGTGAAGCAAGGAGGCTCATGGATGGCTTCAATAGGAGGTATGCTCTGAATGAGAAGGTTATAGCAATACTCCTAGGGCATAACGTAAGGGAACTTGCATATAGAGCAATAGATGCTGGTGCAGATGCAGTTATACTTGCAGATCATGAGGAGTTAAGGTATCCAAGGGTTAACCTGTACACAAAGGTTATATGCTCAATAGTAAGGGATAGGATGCTTGTAAAGCAGGCAGAACCAAGCACAAGTGATGAGTATGTTAAGCCAAGGTACATGCTCTTTGGTGCTGATAGCATAGGCAGGCATATATCAGCAACAGTGCTAGCAGAGTTGGAGTCTGGGCTTGCATCTGATGTAAACAAACTTGTGATAGATGATGTTATGATAACACATCAGTACAAGACCAATGGCAAGCCTGAACTCTATAGACAAGTGCTCTTCATGTACAGACCAGACTTCTCTGGCTTCCTCTGGACCCAGATACTCTGCCTTGACAATAAGAACCCAACAATAGCAAGGGAGTACTCCCCTCAAGCATGCAGTGTAATACCTGGGGTTTTTGAACCACTACAGCAGCATGATGGTGATGCAAGGAAGAGGGTTGAGGAAGGATATGCTAGGATTGTAGAGTATAAGCCAGAGTTCAGCAACGATGATCTAAAGTATAGGATAGTGAGTAGGCAGATAGTAAGGGATGAGATAGGGTTAGAGGATAGCAGGGTTGTTGTTGCATTTGGTAGAGGCATAAAGGATGATCCAGAAGGCAATATAAGAATGATAGAAGAGTTTGCTAACCTTCTAGGTGCAAAGGTTGCAATATCTCTTCCATTATCGAAGCAACCATTCAATGTTAGCAGTACTTTGAAGGAGAAGTACTTCATACCTGCTAGAGTTGTTGGGAGCAGTGGCAAGAAGGTTGCTCCTAAACTCTACATAGCAATAGGGATAAGTGGTGCAATGCACCATCTAGCTGGTATGAAGGAGAGTGATACAGTCATTGCTATAAACCCTGATCCAGATGCCCCAATAAAGGATGAGAGCGATATATTCATACAGGGAAGGTTGGAGGATGTACTTCCCATCCTTATAGAGAGCATAAGGGGTTCAGAGAGAGAAGTAAGAGGATAGAGGTAGGAGGCATATGGATAGGTTTGATGCTGTTATAGTTGGAGGGGGTTCTGCAGGATTAGCAGCGCTGATGGAGTTGTCTAAACTTGGCATACAGGCTGTACTGCTGGAGTCTGGCAAACCTGTAGGCTCTAAGAACGTTACTGGAGGCATACTCTACAGCAAGAATTACCCAGATGGCAAGGTTTACAATGTTGAGGATATATACCCTGGGTTCCAGGATGAGGCGCCTGTTGAGAGGAGGATCACACGATACTATCTAAACGCATTGGCTGAGAGCAAGGTGTATACAATAGACCTTACAGAGGCACACAACTACAGAACAAACTTTGCATACTCTGTGCTGATGGCTAGGCTGAATAGATGGTTTGCAGAGAGGGCAGAGGAAGAGGCAGCAAAGGTAGGTGGGGGTATAATAGATGGTGTTCATGTTAGGGATATAGTATGGGATAGGGAAGGTGGTGATGGGAGAAGCATTGTTGTAACCGATGAACTTGAGGAGTTTGGTGCAAGGGCAATAATAGCAGCAGATGGTGTTAACTCAGAGGTAGCCTTGATCTCTAACGCTAGAGAAAAGTTCAAGCCTGAGGCATTGTATCAGGGAGTGAAGTGCATAGTTAGATTGCCAGAGGATATAATAGATGAGAGGTTCAATTTGAGCAATGATGAGGGAGTAGCACATCTATTCGCTGGGGATATATCAAGGGGGCATAATGGTGGAGGCTTCCTTTACACAAACAGGGATACACTCTCAGTAGGACTTGTATACCATCTTGACTCCTTGCTGAAGAGCCCTATAGAGCCTTACAACCTGATCAACGAGTTCCTAACCATCCCTGTTATAACCAACTATATAGTTGATGAGGTACCAGTGCCCAAAGAGATTGATAGAACACTCCCAAGAGAGGAGCAGTTGAGGATAAGGTTTGGTCTGAGTAGGTTACTCAAACAGTACGAGGAGTTAAGATATACGTACTACTCCAAGCATGCAAGGCTTAATGCTATAAGGCAAGGACTGTATAGTAGTGAAGAAGAGATCAAGTCAAGGTTGGATGATGTAAGGAAGAGACTTGAGCAGGAGTATGGAGTTGCATTCGTGAATGATTATGTTGAGTTGGAGTACTCATGCAAGTTGGTGCCAGATGGTAAGAGGGCCATGATGAATAAGCCATACAAGCATAACATACTCTTCGTAGGTGATGCTGCTGGCAAAGGTATATTCCTAGGCACAAGGATAGAGGGCATAAATATAGGCATAGATGATGCTGCAAGGGCTGCAAGGGCAGTAGCAAGGGCCAAAGAGATGAACAACTTCTCTGAAGATTACATGGGCAGGTACTATGCACAACTAGTTGAGGAGAGCCCCTATACGCATGATATAAGGAGGATAGACTTTGAGTATATGAAGATATTCGTTAGAGCATGCAGGAACATACCACTTGAGCCCTTTCCATTGTTCCTTAAACTTGCTTTCATGCTCATCCAGAAGACTGCAGTGCAGGAGTTGGCAGCAGCAATAGCAAGGATGCTTGATCAAGGCACACTGCTCAGGATAATAGAGAGTAATGATGCTTATGTTAGGATACCTATGGAGGTTGCTAAGAGGATAGGCTATGAGGTTAAACCCATAGCAAGGGTAAAGCCACTGAGCATAGATGAGAGGATAGCAAGGATGAAGATAAGGGAGGATGAGATAGCACACATAAAGATGAAGGATCCTACAAGTAAGTTCATAAAGGCCATGGTACACCTCTGCCCTACTAAGTGCTACATCATGGAGGTTGGTGAGGGGAGAGGGAGAGATGAGAGGGAGGCAGGGAGGACAAAGGTCCTAGTATCTAGCGTTATACTACAGCATGAAGGATGCATAGAATGTGGTACATGTTCATTTGAGACTGAATGGAGGCATACAAGAGGGGAGAAGGGTATAGTGTATGAGTATGGCTAATGTAGGATGAGCATTTTATCCTTGTAGTAACATCAATATGCCTGTACTCTATGCTAGACCTCATTAGACCATTACACACAGACAATAAAAATAAGAACTGATGATGATTATTTACTTACTTGCTTGCTCTTGTGCTTTGTATATTTGCTATGTGTATTCTCATCGTACCTTCTAGGCATTCTGATCATGACCTTGCCATCAACTAAACTATATTCACCTACTCTCATACCAGCAAGATAATAGTTACCTCTCCATATTGTATTAGGTTCTTTATCGCGATAAATAACAAAAACTTGCTCCCCTATATAGAATGCAGATGAGACATCTTCTGCTCTTACTATAATATCTCCTATTTGTTCATCTAGAATCCTGATAGAGATCCGATCATTTTTTATGTTGTTTTGTTAGATCTCTACATGACTGTAATATAACTAAACACTTTTGTCACTGTATGTACTTCATCTAGAGATAGATGATGTAGAATCTATGACTGTATAAACCACTATGAATTTAGATCTTTTTGTAAGATCGTCTACAGTAAATTGTGTATAATCAACTTTTAAATGAATAGATTAAACTTTAAATTGCTTCTAGAGTAAACAGGGTATATGAGTATAAGAGATATACTGAATGCTGTGAGGGATGGTAAGATTAGCGTAGATGATGCTGAAAGGATGCTCCAGCTACACAAGATAGAATATGTTGAGGATATTGCAAGGCTAGATGTTAGTAGAGAGTTGAGGAGAGGGGTACCAGAGATAGTCTATGCTGAGGGTAAAGAGTATGATGATATTATCAGGATAGCACTAGCAGCATTGAAGAGCAAGGATAAAGTGATCATAAGTAGGATAAGGCAAGAGTACTTTGATATACTTGTGGAGGAGTTGAGCAAACATGCAGAGGTGAAGGCAAGTAAGAGAGGTAGGATAGTTGTAGCAATAGCAACAACAACAGCAACGATGAAGGAAGGATCTATAAGCAATAATAGAGGCAACAATGATTATTATTACTATTATCGTTCAGGCACTGTAGGGATTATAACTGCAGGAACATCAGATATAGGTGTTGCTGAGGAGGCTAGGCTTGTAGCAGAGGCTATGGGATGTAAGGTCATTGCAGGTTACGATACTGGAGTTGCTGGACTACACAGGCTATTCCCTTTGCTGAAGGATATGCTTGCTAATGATGTTGATGCTATCGTTGTTGTTGCTGGCATGGAAGGGGCATTGCCATCAGTAGTAGCATCACTTGTTGATGTACCTGTAATAGGTGTACCAACATCTGTAGGGTATGGATTTGGTGCTGGTGGTGTTGCAGCACTAACATCTATGCTCCAGAGTTGCACCCTAGGGCTTGCAGTTGTGAATATAGATAATGGTGTTGGTGCTGGTGTACTTGCAGCAATGATAGCAAGGAGGGTTGGGAGGTATAGAGCAGGATTTATCAAGAAGGCTGATGAGAGTATTAGCATCGAGATGGATGGTGAGAAGGCTAAGGCTAGCGTATGACAGATCTTGATCTCAATAACGATAAGGTAGGATCATCGCCATGCCATCATCATCACCACCATCATCAACATCACCATCACTATCATCATCATTGTTACTATTGCTCATATCTGCTGGTGTAGCATCTGGTATTGCAAGTGCACTATACCTATACTTTAACAGGGAGCCACTGATGGTTCAGTTAACAATACATGCACTGATGCTCCCATCTGGCTATATTCTGCTCTATCTGTATAAAAGAGTTAGAAACTATAAGAGCATAGCAGTGTATCTGGTCAGTGCTCTACCCCTGCACCTCCTGATCCACATCCTACTCATTAGGGATATAACTATCACACCTTGAGTAACCCTGCCTCCAGCATCTGCTGTACAAGGTTTACTACCTGCCCCTCGAGTTCAATCCTAGGAAGCCTTAACTTCAGGCTGAACTCATCTATTATCTCATTTATACTCTTGCTACCATCACACATATTCCAGAACTCTAGCAGTGCATCATTTACCATGAATCCTTGCCCAAGATCATTAACAAGCACTAGAGAACCATCCTCCTGCCTTATGAACTGCCCATGCTTTAATGGCTTTGACCTCTCAAGGTCTATGGTAAACCTTAAACTCCTTGCCCCATATCCAGTAGGACTAGGGGGAGCAGTCTGCACTTGAGCAGATCTTGCACCAAAGACCTTCGCCCTTGCTTCAGGGCTCATCCTCTCAGGTGTCCATGGAGGGTCCCAGACTATCTCAACGCTTACATCCTTGATGCCTTCAACCTTGTTGAGTGCCCTCTTCACATCCCTAACCAGAGTATTATGCAATGGACATCCTGGAGTTGTCATTGTCATCCTTATCTTGATGTTATTCTCCTCATCTATATCAATACCATATATAAGGCCTAGATCAACAACGCTTAGAGGGATCTCTGGGTCCATACACTGCTTCAGTGCATCCAGCACTTGTTGTTCAGTAACCTTTGCCTTCACACCTTATCTATCATGTAGGGGATATTTATCTTATATTCAAACTATAATATGTACGGAAAGAACAGAAGGTTTAGGTATCGATTTAACCTGTTCATATACCATCGCATTATAATATGCAGTAGATATGATTAGAAGAATTGAAGGGAGGGAGGGGATGAATAGCAGAACACCATTATAGAAAGAGTATGAGCAGTCTAATCCGATCTTTCTTTTACCTCTCTTCTTACTATTACTCTTCCTTCTTTCTTCCTCTTCTACCTCTTCTACCCCTTCTCCTTCTACCAGCACCTTTACCAAGCAGTTTGTTAACACTCTTTTCAAGTCTTGTTACCTGCCTAGCTATAACCTTGAGTTGCTTCTGCATATCCTTTATGCTACTTCTATCCTTCTCTATACTCTTCAATGGTCTAAGCATGCCCTCTATAATCTCAAGTCTATCACCAAGCTTTGTTAATCTCCTAATAACTCTCTTTGGTAGTTGTACTGGCTTTACAGTTGCTACTGTTGGTTCTACCTCTGCTCCTTCTGTTACTACTGCTGCTCGATCTGTTGTTGGTACTTCTTCTGTTGTTACTGTTACCTTCCTTGGTCGCCCTCTCCTCCTCTTTACTACTGGCTGCTCTTGCTGTAGAGGCTGGGATTGCTGTAGTACATGTTCTTCTCCCTCTTCCATTCTTATCTCCTCTCTATCCTCATTCTCACCTTTGACTTCACCTTTCATTCTCTTCCACCTCCTTATCTGAAGATGTTACCATTTATTATCATGGACAGATACGTTATTGCTATTAAAATTCTTTACTATTATAGAAAGAGGGATAAAAGAATACATTGACTATAGGTTAGTAAGATAAGAAAAAGAATTGAAGATACTTATTATCTACTGGCTAGATATCAAGATATCCTATCTTACCTTTATACAGAGAGGATGTACATCAATCTCTTATCTTGCTAGCATTCCATGGGAGTCTTGTAGAACTGTTTTATTTGCTCAGGAGACCTACCTTATAGATGCTCCTCCGACAATTGCTACTATCATATCTATTTATGATTTGATAGATAGATAAATTATTATTATTAGCATTATCAAATCTTTATTCTTACCAGCCTACTAACATACAGATCCAATATACTGTGGTGCGGGATGCGGGATTCGAACCCGCGCCGTTGGCTTGGGAAGCCAACATCCTAACCACTAGACCAATCCCGCTAATCATTTACATGCTATCAATCAGATAGTTTATTTATTTTATTATCCTATCTCAAGCCAGCACTTGATGACTTCCTATATGGTCCTCTACTCCTAAACCTTGCCCTCTCCCTATCCTCCTCACGCTTGAGTAACTCATCCTCATCCCTCTCACTAGCATAGTTCATCTCATACAACTCATCCACCGCTCTAGCCATCATCATGCTAACATCATCACATGCTAGAATTAGTTCAACGCTCTTATCCTCAATCACTATAGTAAGATTGGTGCTATCTTGTCTACTCATAAACCTTCTCCCCTTCTTACTCTCTGCTACTGCTGCTACATCGTTAACGAACTCTATGGCCTCTATGAACGATCCTAGGATATACTGCTTTGATAGCCTACCATCAACATACTCCCATCCCTTGCTCTTCAACACCTCTATTGCCTTCGCTATATCCTCCATCACCATATTATGATGGTATTGCATTTATTAACTGAGCGAAGTCCCACATGTAGCTGTTAATAAAGCGATCAAAGGTTATATCTTAGAAGAACAAAAAGGATGTGAATGAAGAAAGTTCAACTAACATATAAGTTTAGGCTCTACCCAAAAGAGGAGCAAGAGGATAAGATGCTTGAGACTTTAGAGTTATGTAGGCAGATTTATAACCACTTCTTAGCCCAATGGAATAAGAATAGGGGATGGGGATGGAAGAGATAAAGATAAAGATAGAGCGAAGATCCCAAGTAGATTAGAGCTTCAATCTCAACTACCTAAACTGAAGAAAGAGAATCCTGAACTATGCAAAGTTCACTCAAAGGTTTTACAGATGGTTATTTACCAACTATACTCTAATCTTAAGGCTTTATCTAAACTAAAGAGGAATGGTAAGAAAGTATGAGGGAGGCTAAGGTTCAAAAGTAAGGGAAGGTTCAAGACCTTCTGCTATAATCAATCTGGTTTCAGACTTATAAAGACTGGGAAGAGGCTTGACTTGCTCCACTTATCAAAGATAGGCGATATTCCAATAAGGGTTCATAGACAAGTTGAAGAGAAGGTAAAACAGATAACAATCAAAAGGCATAGTTCAGGTAAATGGTTCGCATGCATAAGTGTAGAGGTAGAGGAGGAGATTAGCGTTAATAATGTTAATAACGTTATCCAACGGGAGAAGAGAGTAATAGGCATAGATGTTGGAGTAAAGCATCTCCTAACTGATAGCAATGGTAGGCAGATAGAGAATCCTAAGTTCTATGAGCAATCATTGCAAAGGATAAGAATCGAACATAAGAAGCTATCAAGGAAGAAGAAGGGTTCAAGGAATAGGGAGAAGCAAAGGATAAGGCTTGCAAGAGCATATGAGAAGATAGTGAACCAAAGGGATGACTTTCTACACAAGTTAGCAAGGTTCTATGCTAATAACTATGATGTGATATGTGTTGAGAATCTGAACATAAGAGACATGGTTAAGGCTGGAAACCATAACCTTGCTAAGAAGATACTTGATGCCTCTTGGAGCAAATTCCTTCACATGCTAGAGTTCAAGGCTGAAAGAGCTGGTACTCTTGTAGTGAAGGTGAACCCAAGAGGTACAAGCCAAGAATATAAGCATGGCAAAATAGATAGGGATTACAACGCCTCTCTTAACATACTTGAGAGGGGCTTATCTGTATCGGGGCTGGGACGGTCCTTTGAGCCTGCTGAGATGGAACCTCTACTGGCAATACCAGCAAGTTCTATCGTTGAAGCAGGAAGCCCACAACCCTTCAGGGGTGGGTAGTTCACTTATAGTCTACCTAGTGCAACTATAGGATCAAGCCTGCTTGCCCTAAACGATGGATAGAGGCCAGATACTACACTCAGCCCTATGGAGAGTGCACATACTCTTGTTATATCCTCAACAGTATACAGTGGTCTTGATCTAGCATCTGGTGGAGCCTCTCTATTTCCTGGTGCAAGGTTTGAGAGCAGATCCCCTCCAGCCATACCAAGTGGTATGCCTATAACAGCACCTATGCTACCTATTATTAGAGCCTCCATGAGGAAGAGTAGCAGTATATGCCTGTTCTGTGCTCCTATAGCCTTGAGTATGCCTATCTCCCTTGTCCTCTCAAGCACTGAGGTGTATAATGTAGTTATTATCCCTATTGCCCCAACTATGAGTGAGATAACTGCTATACTGAAGAGGAATGTTGTTATTCCTCCTATGAACTGCCTTATCGTTGTTAGTATAACCTTTGATGATGTTATCCCAACATCATTACCATATAGCCTCCTTATCCCATCCTCAACATCCTCAACCAGATCACTATTCCTTGCAAGTACAACTATTCCATCATACCTACTCTTCTTATTCATGAGCATGTTTGCAACATCTGGATGGATTATAGCAGCACCATCTATGGTTGGGTTACCAGTCAACTTGAATATTCCTCTAACCACAAATGTTCTAGAGTTTGTCTTCCTCTCCCCATCCTCATCCACATAGGAGTACTTTACAACTACGGTCTGACCTATGGTTGCAAATTGTACAGGATCTCCAGGAGGTCTTGCTATCCTCTCAGATATTACTATGGAGGATTGGTTATTACTTAATATAGAACCTTCCTCAAACTCTATTCCTGGAGCAATTGAGTATATCTTCGTAATATCCTGTGCAAATATCCTAGCATTCTGCACCTTACCTCTAGACTCTATGCTCACTACACCAGTGTAGTTGGGTATAACATCACTAACAGCAGGAAGGTTCTTTATCCTATCAACAACAACAGATGTTAGTACTATCTTTGGTGCTTGAGGAGGGCCTCCCCCTAGACCACTACTTTGAGTTGGTGCTGGGCTAACAAATATAACGTTAGGTGCAAGCATGCTGAACTGCTTATCTGCAAATACAAGGAACCCAGTGGTAAGACCATTAACTGCTATGAGCAGGCTTGTACCAGTTGTAACCATGAGTATTGTAAGGATAGATCTAACCTTACGCTCCCTGAGTGCATCGAATGCAAGTTGGGTTATCTTGATTATATCCATTCTAGATCATCATACCATCCATCCATCACATCCTTGTCTCCTCCAACCTGCTCCTCCTCCTACTATGCCTCCTCCATGCTATATATCCTGCTAGTGCTGCACCTGCAACCCCTATCAGCAATGCACTTACTGTAGGCTGTATGCCTAATGATGGGAGTAGCGATGGGTTACTACTGCTACTACCACTCCCCATAGCTGATACCCTTGCTGGAGAGTAGTAGACCTTGCCTTCAAGCACCAACTCATGTGCATTCCTTAGAGCATCCTTGTAGTTCACCTTAACCCTTACACTATAGAGCCCTGGGGCATCTACAGCACTCCCATCTATGGGTATGTTGAATGGTAATGGTGAGTTAACCAGTAGATCTCCAAGGTACTGTGCCCCTCCTACTGGCTTGAGTTTATCCTCAAGCATCTCAACACCAGTGAAGAATGCAGTATCAGAACCCTCGTTGAGTAGATACCCAGTCAGGTTAGGCTCATTACCTATATAGGTTATGCTTAGATCATACATCCTTATACTTGCACTTCCAAGAGCATATACGCTGATGCTCCTCTCTACACTATGCAAGCCCCCAGTTGCATCAAGGTAGGTTATCCTTACAGGTATATCGAACGTCTTGTTGTTTGCATCACTACTAGCAAAGATGTTGAGCTCTATCCTCTTGCTTGCTCCTGCCATTATATCGCCAAGTTTGTAGTAACCATCACCATCAACTATGCTTAATGGTGTGCTGCTTAGAGCCATTGTGTTTACAGTAACCTCAACAGCCCTAGCACTCTCATCGCCTAGATTGCTTATAGTTATGCTCAACCTATTCTTCCTTATACTCTCTATTATGTAGGTATCAGATACAATCCTAAGATCCGCACTGCTAGTGCTTCCCCTAACTAGTAGGTTCAAGTTCATAACAGCGCTTCTATGCTGCCCATAGGAGTCTTTGTAATCAAGGTTTATCTGGATCCCTTGCAGTGTATTTGCAAGGTTAGGGTTAGCATAAAGCATTAGATCTATCCTCTTGCTTGCTCCTGCCTCTATGCTACCTAAACTCCATACACTATTGCCAGTGTTGAGTAATGAGCCTGTAGATACTAGTGTTGCTGTAACACCTGATGCAGGTGCACTCCCAGCGTTGAATATACTTATCCTAACAAGGTTATCCTTGCCAGGGATTATCACATTACTCTCAACACTAGCATCCATAATACTTCTCCCAGTAAGCATGAACTCAACGTTGAAGTTCCTAAAGTGGAGCCCAACATCATTAGATCTGTAGTACTCAACCCTCATCCATGCTTGATGGATGCCTAACGCTACATTCTCCCTAACCCTTACAGGAAACTCAAAGTAGAATGTACCTCCCCTTGCTACTGTGAAGTCGTAGGTATCGAATGCTGGCTCATTCTCCCCTCTACCATAAGCCTCAAATCCAACTGGGAGATACAGCCATGCTCTTAACCCAGTTAGTTCGAATGCTCCAGAGTTTGCCATAACAGCAATCAGGGTAGCAACACCATCACCTGGAGCAACCTCTACCTTTGCAGGGAACCCATTGATTATGCTATTTGGATCCCCAAAGTATAGGTTAACGAACTTCACCTCCTTGCTTATCTCCTGCTGCTGCTCTATCTCACATGGGCTAGGCTTACCAACTATCTTTATGCTTGGACACTCTTCAGGGTTCCTAGGCTCTGGTACTGCTGGATATGCTGGTAGTATGCTAGCAGATAGTAGGAGTAGTACTATTAGTATGGATTGAGAGAGTATGGGTAGGGTATTAAGTACGTTACAACTATTATTATTACTACTATTATTCATTGGTATACAACCTCCTTCTCAATCATCCCATCCCTTATGTATATTGATCTAGTGCTCATACTTGCATGTTCTAGGTTATGTGTAACCATTATCACAGTCTTGTTGTACTTACTGCACAAGGTGTTGAGGAGTTCTATAACCTCCAAACCTGTCTTGCTATCTAGATTACCTGTAGGCTCATCTGCAAGTATTATCGCTGGATCGTTAATGAGCGCTCTAGCAATCGCTACCCTCTGCTGCTGCCCTCCAGAGAGTGAGATGGGTTTAAAGTCTGCCTTATCCTCAATCCCTAGCATCTTGAGCAACTGCATTGCCTTTGCTATCCTAACATCCTTTGGTACACCTGCTATTATTGCAGGCATCTCAATGTTCTTTAGTACTGTGCTTCTATTTATCAGGTTGAATGCTTGGAATATGAACCCTATCTTCCTATTCCTTATTATGGCAAGTTCCCTATCGCTATAGGAGTATATGTCTATACCATCTATGTATACCTTGCCAGATGTTGGTCTATCAAGTGCACCAAGCAAGTTGAGCAGTGTTGACTTGCCAGAGCCAGATGGGCCTATTATGGTTACAAACTCCCCCCTCCTAATGGTTAGGTTAACATTCTTCAGTGCTGCAACCTTAACATAGCCTCCATTGTAGATCTTGCTTAGGTTCTCTGTCCTTAACACCACACCTGAATCCATCCTATGATTGTACATAACTTTTCTAATATATAACTTCTTCCGTAAATTATAGACATATATATTAAGAAGATGTCCTATCTGTATAATATGGATGGTAGGGATCTAGCAATACTTAGAGCACTACTGATGGATGGTAGAGCATCATACAAGAGTATAGGTAGAATTGTAGGGTTGAGTACAAGCACTGTTAGGAGCAGGGTACTCAATATGATAAGCACTGGTCTTATAACAAGGTTCATAGCAAGTCTAGATCTAACTGCTCTAGGCTACAACCTCATACATGTTGCTGTAAAGCATAGAGGTGATGAGGATTACGTAATGGATAGGTTAAGGTTACTTGGCAACATCTTGATGAGTGTTACATGCGTTGGAGACATAACAGTATTTGGGTTAGCGAGCAAGGGTATACTCAAGGAGAGGCTTGATCTCCTACCAATGGTACTACAACCCCATTCAATACTCTACACATCAAGCATGGATGCAATGCCTAGGAGGCTTCTACACAACGATCTCAGGATAATAAGGCAACTACTCATGGAGCCTAGGGCAAGCATAAAGTCTATAGCATCTAAGCTAAACATATCTGAGCGTACTGTGAAGAGAAGGCTAGATTACATGCTCAGGCACAATATAATTCACTTCACAGTGCTTATAAACCCATCTGCAATGAGAGGGTTCATAAACTTTAGCATGATAATAACTCTAAACGATTATGATAGCAAGGTTATGAACAGGGTTAGTAGTATGCTGGATAGCAACATGCTCTTACCCCTCATCCCTGTATCCCAGAATAGGCTTGTTGGAGTGCTCTATAGCGAGAGTGTAGATGGTATGAATGAACTGATAAGGAGGGCTAGGAGCATTGAAGGTGTAATTAATGTTGACTTCTTCATAGCACAGAGGGTACAGTGGATGGATGAATGGATAGGCAAGGTTATAGACGATATGCTTCAAAAAGAGTAATCTAGTTATGTTTGTTATACTTATCACATTCAAACCTATAATAGTTTTAGCTCTTAATCCTACTACGAATGGATGTTAACATAATACTCTTGGCACTAAGATCGATAGGCGAGGGGGAGATAAAGCCTAGGATAAAGAACCTTGGATTACTCTATGAGATTAATGGTGTAGAGTTGACACCAGAGAAGATCAATGAGTATAGGGAGAACGATCTATTGATCCCAACATCTAGATACTCCTACCCAGCATGTGGTGTATGTAATAGTACAGCATTGCATATAGTCTTCGAATGCCCAACGTGCAAGGGCAATGTTCTAACCAAACATGATATGATAGTACATTATGAGTGTAATCATATAGCCCCTGCTGAGGAGTTCAAGTTCAAGCATGTGAGCACATTATACACATGTCCAAGATGTGGGAAGCAGTTGAGCAAGGTAGGCATAGACTACGGTAGACCAGGATTCGGGTTCATGTGTGAGAAGTGCAAGTTCATAACCCAGTACCCTGTTATAAAGGTTGAGTGTGATAATGGTCATGTATCCAATATCTATGATCTTAACATGGTTATAGTTGAGGGTTACAAGGTTAGCAGTGCAGCAAATAGTCTAGCAAGTGTGTATGAAGAGCTGGTTACTGCTGCAAAGATACTGAAGAATTACGGTCTTAATGTAGATGTCCTCTGTAAGGTAACTGGTACTAGTGGGGTAGTACATATCATCCCACTCATGCTCAAAGATGTTGATATGAATATAGTAATAGATTACATACCAAACCCTAACGATACAATACAATGGTTCAAGATAATTGCTAGGAGTATAGATCTACCCAATGTATTGAGCATAGTTGTAACAGATAAGCCGATAGATGCGAATATACTTACTACCTTTAACACATCAAGGATAAGGATTCTCTATAATAAGGATGGTTTGAGGATCTCCGAACTTATAGTCAAGGAGGTCTTGAGGATTATTGAGAATCAGGTATAAGGTATCCCTATTCCTGCTCTTCATAACATCGCTACTATTTGTGATAATATTGGCTCCTAGACAATCATTGGAGACTATAGTATATACGATGATCATCCTCTACACTATATGGGGTATATACCATCTAATCCTATTGATTCATGGATTAAACAGACCATTCAACCCCCTTGCAAAGACAGCACAAAGGTATCCCTCTTGCCCTAACTACCCCTCTTCATATCCAAAGATCTCGATGATAATACCTGTAAGGCAAGAACCAATACTGAGTAGGACTATAGAGACATGTCTGCTCAACACAGACTACCCTATGCATAAGAAGGAGGTGATAGTGGTTACCGAGGATGATGATATGGTAAGGATTGCATTATACTACCAGCAGAGGTACCCAGAGAATGTGAAAATACTTATGCGCAAGAACTACTTCCCAACAAAGCCAAGTGCATTGAACGATGCTCTAGCACTCTGCACTGGTGAGATCATAGGGGTTGTGGATGCAGAGGATGTAGTTGAGGTGGACCTACTCAAGAAGGTTGCCTCTGCAATAGTTGATCATGGTTACGATACAGTTCAGGTTATGCTTAGGATAGGCAATGTAGAGGATGGCTGGATACCAAGACTATTTGCTATAGAGTATGCAGGCTGGTTCAGGATATGGTTGAATGGAAGATCAAAGTTGAGGGTGTATACACCCCTAGGTGGCACTGGTAACTACATAACTAGAGAGGCGTTGATGGAGGTTGGTGGCTGGGATCCTACAAACCTTGCAGAGGATGCTGAGCTTGCAATAAGGCTCATGCTCTCTAACAAGAGGATATGCCTAATAGATGCTAGGCAATGGGAAGAGGCACCAACAACGTTCAAAGCATGGCTCAAGCAGAGGACAAGATGGTACAGGGGATGGTTACAGAGTCTATGGAAGTATATACCAGTTATGTTAAAGATATCAACAGTAAGGAGGATAGGCCTTGCAAATGTTATAGCAACTATCTTTATGCTTATAGCACCATTAATAGTTATGTTAAACTATGTAGCATACTCATTCACCATACTCTGGATCCTAGAAGGACTAAATATACTTACTAGTGATATAACAACAGATCTATTCCCTTCTCTTGCTCTAATACCCCTCCTCTTCAATATAATATACTACTCTACACTGTTTGAAGGGGCACTAAAGGAAGGGATAAGATGCAAGGGATTTGATCCACTACTTGCATTCGTGTACATGAACATTATGATGCCTATCGCAGCATCTAGGGCAGTCTATCAGTGCATATTTAAAGATGTATTCTGGGAGAAGACCAAACATGAGGGTAGAGGAGTAAGGTGGGTATACAAGGAGAGTAAAGAGAATAGTGCGTATAATCTAGTAGGATAGCCTTTATAATCTTCTCATACATAATGTAAACATGCTGGAGGCAAAGTGTCCTGTATGCAAGAAGAGGGCTAAAGTCTTGGATGATATGAGTAGAGTGGTATGTGAACATTGCGGTTATGAGGATGAGTATAATGCATATCTGGAGAAGATGAAGGATAGAATATCCACTATGATAGAAGAGTTTATGCTGAATGAACAGGATAAGATCTAACACATTGACCATTCGGAGATCAGATTACCCTTCACCAGAAGATAAGGTGTATATACAATAATGGGAAGTACTTACTAATAGAAGTATATTACCAGTAAGCACTCTCACTACTGTAGAGAGAACCATCCATTCTTGCCTTTATGTACCCTACTATCCCATCAACTCCCCTGAATATACCTTCTGGTGCAAATAACGATGGTGTCTCTGTCCTAAAGCCACCACAGCATCCTGCTGGCTCCTCATCTATATTATATTCAATGAACTCTATCCCTGCGTTTAGGAGCATATCCCTAATCTTTGCTATATCCTCTTCGCTATCACTCTTGCTGATGAAGAGTACAGCCTTCCTGCTGCTACCCATATTAATTGCTATAGATATCCATCCATCTCTATTATATTTGTAGTCGAAAGGTTGATTAACTCTAGATGCAGATGCAAGTGCATTGGTCAACTTCAAACTTGTAGTTGGTAACAAGGATGGGAAGAGCACTACCTATGAGATCAAGGATGATCAAGCCAAGCCATTGCTAGGGTTGAGGATAGGTGATGTATTTGATGCTACTGTTATAGGCTTGCCTGGAAAGATAAGGATAACTGGAGGGAGTGATAAGGCTGGAGTACCAATGAGGCCAGATGTCCATGGTGCAGTTAAAAAGTATGTGCTCTTAACCAAGGGTATAGGGTTAAGGAAGGCTAGGAAGGGTGAGAGAGTAAGAAAGTTGGTTAGAGGTAATGTGATAAGCGAGGATATATACCAGATAAATGCTGTACTTGTTGAGGAAGTGAAGAGTGATAAAAGAGAAGGAGGAGGAGAAGGGCAAGTACAAGGACAAGCAACAAAAGAGCAAGAGCAAGAGCAGAATGCTCAACAGACCAACTGATAACATAACAATCAATCCTGTACTAGTCTCAAGCATATATCTGGTAGTTATGTTAGATCTTGGACCAATTACTTACTTGTTTGCTTGCTAGTTGCTCTCAACCCATATACATATACAAAGGTTAATACCATCCCTCATCATTAGCAAGTGTGTTGAACTGGAGAGATACCCTTCCAGAATGGTATGTGAAGCAGTATGGCTATCAGCCATGTGTGAACATAGGTACTGCAGGTCATGTCGATCATGGCAAGACAACGCTAGTGGAGGCAATAACTGGTGTATGGACAAGTGCTCATAGTGAGGAGTTGAAGAGGGGCATAACAATAAAGGTTGGTTATGCAGATGCAGCATTCTATAGATGCAAAGAATGCAGTGCGCCAGAGTGTTACTCAACATCCCCATCATGCAGCAGGTGTAGCAATACATGTGAGTTGAGTAGGGTAGTAAGTTTTGTAGACTCTCCAGGGCATGAGAGTCTTATGGCAAATATGCTATCTGGTGCAGCACTCATGGATGGTGCTATGCTTGTTATAGCAGCAAATGAACCAGTACCTAAGCCACAAACAAGGGAGCATATGATGGCACTAAAGATACTAGGCATAAGGAATATAGTTGTTGTACAGAACAAGGTAGACCTTGTAAGTTATGAAGATGCTAAAGCAAACTACGAGAGCATAAAGCAGTTCATAGCAGAGTACATGGGTGAGGATGGTGATGGAGGTAGGGATGTGCAGATAATACCAGTATCTGCACAGCAGAAGGTAAACATAGATGCATTGATACAGGCTATAGAGGAGAGCATACCAACACCATCAAGGAACCCCTCACTTGATCCTATAATGCATGTTCTCAGATCCTTCGATGTAAATAAACCTGGAACAAAGATAACCGATCTCAAGGGAGGGGTAGTTGGAGGCTCACTACTGCAGGGGGAGTTGAGGGTTGGGGATGAGATAGAGATAAGACCTGGGATATACAATGAGAGAAAGGGTTCATACGAGCCTATAGTTACCAAGGTTGTAAGCCTAGTAACTGGTGCAGGGCCTGTTGAGTTTGTTAGACCTAGTGGCCTCATTGCTATAGGTACAAGGTTAGATCCAGCATACACAAAGAGTGATTCCCTAGTAGGCTCTGTAGTAGGTAAGCCTGGTAGGCTACCAAAGGAGCTTGATGAACTTACCATAGATAGTGATCTCTTTGATACTGCAGTTGGTACACAAGATCTCATCAAGGTTGAGCCAGTGAAGGTGAATGAGTCGCTGAGGCTCAACATAGGCACTGCTGCTGTTCTAGCAACTGTCAAATCTGTACATGATGGTAGGCTTAATGTAAAGCTGAAGAGGCCTGTATGTGCAATAGCAAAGAGCAGAGTAGCGATAAGTAGGAGGATTGCAGATAGGTGGAGGCTAATAGGTGCTGGTGTGATAGTGTAGAACTGATGAATAGATGGATGAGTGGGTGATGGCTTGATGGCTTGAGGGATTGATTATGTACTCTCTACTCCTTCCTGTAATTTATCATGAGTAAAGATGAATTGATGACTACACAATAACAACAATGATGATGATACGTATGGTTGAAGTACTGGTTGATACAAGCTTCATAATTGCAATGGCAAACATACCCATCAAGGGTATGGATAGGTTAGAGGTTGAACTAGGCAGGGTTGAGTTCCTTATCCCTGATGTTGTTGTTAAGGAACTTGAGAGGATTGCTATTGATGCAGGTGTGAAGAGGGCTAGAGAGGCAAGGGCTGCACTACAACTCATCTACGATGCTAGGTTCAGGTCTAAGGCTAGGATGATAGATATCAGTAAGGTTAGTGATACAGAAGGGAAGAGTGCTAAGGAGGGTAAGGTTGGTAGTAAGGTAGATGATCTTATAGTTGGATATGCTGAATCTGCTGGATGCTATGTTGCAACCCTTGATAGAGAGATGATCAGGAGGTTGAGAGGAAGGTGTGCAGGTATAATAACACTACAGGATGATACACTAACCATAGCATAGTATAAGTTTTTAAGTATTCTAATGCAAGTAAGCATATGCTTGAGTACAAGGGTGTAAGGATAGCATGGCTTGGACATGATACATTCAAGATTAGTTCTGGCGGAGTAATAATATACATAGACCCCTACAAGTTGAGAAAGGAAGCAAGGGATAAGGCAGATCTACTGCTAATCTCACATGAACACTTCGACCATCTTAGCATAGAGGATGCAAGGAAGGTTATAGCAGCAGATAAGACCACAGTAGTTACAACCAAGAGTTGTGCTGATAGTATGGGAGGAGTAAAGGTTAAGGAGGTAAAGGTAGTTAAGCCATGGGATAGGGTTGATGTACAAGGGGTATCAATTGAGGCTGTACCAGCATACAACATAAACAAGATAAACCCAGATACCAAGAAGCCCTTCCATCCAAAGGATGCTGGCATGGTTGGGTTTGTGATCACAGTTGATGGTGTAAGGATATACCATGCTGGGGATAGCGATGCTGTAGAAGAGTTGAGGAACCTCTCAAACATAGATGTAGCATTGCTTCCTGTGAGTGGAACCTATGTGATGACTGCAGATGAGGCTGTTCAGGCTGTAGGTATGGTGAAGCCAAAGATCGCTATACCAATGCACTATGGTACAATAGTAGGCTCTCAGAAGGATGCTGAGAGGTTCAAGAGCATGGTAAAGGAGTGCGATGTTCACATACTGAAGCCTGTTGATGATTACTAGCAGAAACACCATCACCATCTATCTTTTTGTTATCAACGCATCTATTTGATAGGCTATGTAAACCTTGTTAACTCAAAGTTGATATCCTTTGGTGAAATTATTATCATAATAATAATAATACTAATTACCTGAACCATCCTCACTCTTGCTTATATCCACCACTATCAGCCTTATATCTATCTGCTATCCTGTACCTAGCATACCTATCATCTGGGGAGAACTTTGGTGGGTGTGGATCATGAGTTAAACCATGGCACCTTGGGCACTCCTGCTTTAGAGTATATATCTTACAGGTGTAGCATCTCCTCAACAAGTGCCTCATGTTACACCCTTCCTTGACTCCTCTCTGGTGAACTTGAACGTGCCTCCCTTCTTCTCAATACCCTTCTGAACGCTCTGGAGTATAGAGTTCAATGCCTTCTCTGCAACCTTGAAGTTCTCTGCACTTATAACAAGCCTGTACTTTGGTGCGCCTAGATAGGTTATACTCACATCAGCATTATGCTTATTCCCCTCTACACTTGTAAGCACATCCTTTATAACATCTATTCCATCTGACCTAGAGCATGTTATCTCCATGATACCTCCAACCTCTACCTTAGGCAATGGTATCTTGCTGCTTATATCAACGATGGCATCAACTATCTCCTTTGGGAGGTTCAACTTCTCAAGGACCTTTGTACCCTTCCTTGCAACATCCTCAAACATATCGTAGAGCATTGGATACTCATCCTTGATCAGGCTAACACATCTATCAAACTCATCATCACTCATGCTTGAGCATCTCTCCCTTATGATGCGAAGGAATGCATTAGCCTTCTCTGCCCTCTTAACCTCCATAACCTTTAACCTCCTCTCCTCATTAGTAACCTGCCTAAGCGAGAGATCTACTTCCCTCCTTGCCCTGTTAACCCTTATCACCTTGAGCACTACCTTCTGCTTTGGCCTAACGTAATGCTCTATGTTCCTTATCCATCCAGTTGCTATCTCTGATACATGTAGGAAGCCCAATAGCCCATCGTACTCATCAAGTGTAACATATGCACCTTGAGGGAAGACCTCTTGCACAGTAGCCATTACAAGATCCCCCTCCTCTGGCAATGCTTGATCTTGCTGATACCTCATACCATCCTTGCATTGATCCTCTATAATTTAATGTTGCTAACGATCTAACTACTTGCTTTCTGTTGACTTCTAACTAACTAACTAACAACAGCAACCAACCAACTAACTAACTAAAAGTCAACACCCTTGAGTGCTCTCATTCCCTTCCTGAACGGATGCTTAACCTCCCTCATCTCAGTAACCAGATCAGCAATATCTACAACCCTTTCATCAGCATAGTTGCCTGTAAGAACAAGTGTTGTACTGTATGGTTTAACCCTTATAAGTTCAAGTACATCCTCTATGCTTATAAGCCCTAACCTTACAGCATAGTTAACCTCATCCAGTATCACTATATCGTACATGCCAGAGAGCATCTTCTCTATGCTTACCCTTAACGCTTCCCTTGCAGCCTCAACATGTGCTTCCCTTGGAAGATTATCATCCATTATGCCTACAAAGCCCCTCCCTGCTGTTATTAGTTCGAACTCTGGCCTAAGCCTCAGTGCACCATCCATCTCACCATAGTGCCAAGAACCCTTGATGAACTGTACCATGAGAACCCTCATGCCATGGCCTACTGCTCTAACTGCCATACCAAGTGCTGCTGTGGTCTTACCCTTGCCATTGCCAGTGTAGACTATGATAAGGCCTCTCCTACCTCTTGCCTTCTTTTCTTCCTTCTCCCTCTCCTCCTCTTCTCCTCCTTCTCCATAACCCTTACCATAACTACTATCCTCCATCCTCTTACTGCTACCATCTACTCCTACTCTTGCTCTATTCTGCTTCTGCTCCTGCTCCTGTTCTTGCTCCATCACCTTCTCATCCTCAAGTATCCTGCTAACCTGAAGTTTAAATAAAAACCATACTAATCAATCAAGCATATGGGCATCTATGCTGAGAGGCATAAACATGCAAGGGTTGTTATAGCAGGAACAAACAGTGGAGTTGGCAAGACCAGCATAACCATAGGCTTGATGCACGCTCTAACGGCTAAAGGTTACAGGGTTCAAGGCTTCAAGGTTGGGCCAGACTACATAGACCCTTCGTATCATACAAGCATAACTGGCATACCAAGTAGGAATCTAGATCCATGGTTGATGGGCGAGGATAATCTGCTTGAGAGCTTCATTAATGCAATGCGTTCATCCAATGCAGATGTAGCAGTGATAGAAGGGGTTATGGGGCTATACGATGGTCTATCTGGCATGGATGATTATGCAAGCACTGCACATGTTGCTACCCTGCTTGATAGTCCAGTTATACTTGTTATCGATGCTAGCAAAGCAGCAAGATCTGTTGCTGCAATGGCCCTTGGGTTCATTGAATTCAATAGAGCAGTTAAGGTCAAGGGTGTTATACTCAACAACGTTGCAGGGGATAGGCATGCAAAATACTGCAGTGATGCACTTGAGCAGAAGGGTATACCAGTCTTTGGTGTAGTTAGACGCAACAAGGATATAATGTTGAAGGAGAGGCACCTTGGACTTGTACCAACTCATGAGAGTAGAGATGCAAAGGATGATGCATTGGCAACTGCAAGGTATGTTAGCGAGCATATCAACGCTGATGGGATAATTGCTGTTGCAGAGGGTGCACCAGCACTCAAGCATACAAGCATGGAAGTATCACTATCTAGCATAAAGGATCATACAATCACAGTAGGAGTTGCATTGGATGAGTCATTCAACTTCTACTATGCTGATAACCTAGAGATGCTCTCAAGATATGCGAGGGTTGTATACTTTAGCCCTATCAAGGATGAGGAGCCACCAGAGTGTGATGGTCTCTACATAGGGGGAGGCTTCCCAGAGGTCCTTGCAGAGATGCTTGCAAGGAATAGTAGGATGATGCGTAGAATAAAGGAGTATGCTGAGGATGGCATGCCAGTGTATGCTGAGTGTGGTGGGCTTATGTATCTAAGCAGAAGCATAACTGATCAGGATGGCTCAAAGCATGATATGGTTGGGCTTGTAGATGCTGATACAATCATGGATAGAAGGTTAACACTAAATTATACAGAGGCTAGGATAAGTAATCCATGCATACTTGCAGAGCATGGGAGCATGGTTAGGGGGCATGAGTTCCACTACTCAACTCTAGTAGATATAGCAAGGGATAGCAGGTTTGCATATGAGATGTTGAGAGGTAAGGGTGTTGATGGTAGTAGGGATGGGTTCATAGTGCATAACACACTTGCATCATACATGCATCTACACTTCTCACGCAAGAACCTTGTTGAGAGGTTCATAGCCTCATGCAAGAGATACTCAACAAGATAATCGAGAACATTAGCCACCAAATTTATTGATAATGGTTTACCTTCTTTGCATATACAGTTTGAATAATGCATTGAGTATTGCTGCTACTACTGTACTCCCTCCCTTCCTACCCCTGTTGGATATATACTCTACACCATGCTCATCTGCAACATTCATCATCATAATCTTGCTCTCAACAGCAGATACAAACCCAACTGGAAGTGCTATAACAAGCATTGGCTTTAAGCCATCATCCCTCACCATCCTTACCAACTCATACAGTGCAGTTGGTGCATTACCTATTGCAACTATACCATTACTTATATGATCCCTCATCACCCTCATAGCAACCTCTGCCCTAGTTCTATTACTTCTCCTAGCCTCCTCTATAACAGATTGGTCTGATATCCTAGATATGCACTCAAGCCCTAAAGTCTTTAGTGCGCTCTTGTTAAGTGCTGCAGGGATTATGTCTGTATCGCATACTATGCTGCATCTCCTCCCAATTGCAGAGAGTGCACTTGCTATAGCATTCCTGCTGAACACTATAGAGTCTATATTGCTTCTAGCGTAATCAAAGTCAGCAGTTGCATGTATTATCCTCCTTACCACAATCCACTCATCACTAGCGTAGTTGTATTTAGCACTGCCTACCTCCTCCTCTATTATCTGCATGCTCCTCTCCTCTATCTCATCCCCTTTTGACATTGCTTCCTTCTCCTCCTTCTTCTTCTCCTTCTCTTCCTCCTCTTCCTCCTCTACCACCACCTACCTCTTCCTTCCTCTCTCAATTCATTCATTCCTTTCTTCTTCTCCCCTCCCTTCTTACTCTCTATCTCTTACCTACCTATTTCATCTCTTCTTTTTATTTATAGATGCTAGAAGTAGATCGTTGACCAGCCTCACTTATCCTATCCATTATAACCTTGACTATCCTTCTATCAACACCTAGATGCTTAGCCATTATAACATTGCATGATGGCTTGAACTCCTTCAATGCTGAATCTACCTCCTCCCTTATATCATGCTTCATATGCTCACCATTATGCAGAAAGTATGGCATGAGTATTAGCAGTTTAGGGTCTCCTTCAAGCATAGCCTTTATACCATCACGTATGTTTGGTTCATCCAACTCTAGGAAGCATATACCAAGGTTCCTGTAGTACTGCCTTAACCTATCACCTATAAGCCTGAATACCCTCCTTGCATCACTATCGCTACTCCCATGGCCTATGAGGAGTACATCACATTCCCCATCATTGAACGAACCTATGCTCCTAATAGCCTCATCAACCCTTGCCCTAACAAGTTCTATCAACCCATCATGGTAGTTCAAGCAATCAGTAACTGTATACTCTAAACCTAGGTCCCTTGCCACCTTTATGCTCTTACTCACAGCAACCTTCATCTTTAATCCTGGGTAGAGGAAGTATGGAACTATCGTTAGATGCTCTACACCATAGCCTAGAGATTCTAACATTGCATCCTCTATTGTTGGTGAGGTAACCTCAAGTAGTGCAAATGTAGCATGATCATAATACATATACTCATCCCTAATCATTGTACACAACTCTGAGAGTTCGATAAGTACATCTGGATCGTTGCTACCTCTATCTATTATGAGTATGCCCTTCCTCATCGACCATCTATTCCTACATACATTATACTTAAACTATTCACAACTAAACTATACTCCTAACCTACCTACCACCACTACTATTACTACTGCTGCTGACTATCATATATTATCCTTGCAACAGCAACCGTTAGATTTGGAGGGAACTTGCGCTTCTCTACTACCAACTCGCACTTCTCCCTATCCTTCTCCATATCTTTACCTCCTTTACCTGAAGCACTTGCAAGTGCTGCTGCCTCTGCAACGCTAGGCGTACCTTCATACATCTTCACAAGAGTTGATGGGTTAGGCACCTTTATAGATGCAAGTTGCTCCTTCGTATAGTACTCAACTGGTATCCCTGTACGCTCACTGAACTCCTTTAGACCCTTAACCTCATACCCTCTCTCTAGAGTTGCTATACACCTTATTGAGTACATGCTAAGCATAGCATCCTTGAATGTATTCTCTATACCCCTTGCAATCTCATCACTACTAGTATCCCAATGTAGCCCTAATCCTACAACCAGGCTCTTTGGTCTATAAACAACTGCCCTACCAAGGAGTTCAGCATATCCATCTATCAGCCTATCTGTTATGATGAGTGCTTTGAGTCCAGAAGCATTAAGCTCATCTATACTATTGAATATCCTTACATTCTTCGGCAACTCTTTACTCCACCATCCACGCTCTCCAGCATCTTGGTATATGCCTATTGGCTCCTCATTAACCATTGCAGCACTCAACATGGTTATGTTATGCTCACTAGCCTCATCTATGCGCCATCCAAACTCACTGCCTAGTAGATCAACAGCAATAGTCTCATTCACATCTGCAGCAGTAGTTATAACAGGGGTAGAGTTTAGTATCCTTGCTACAAGCCTTGCTAGAGCATTTGCTCCTCCTAGATGGCCAGATAATGCACTTATAACGAACCTTGCTGCATCATCTATAACAAGTACAGCAGGATCACTCCTCTTATCCCTTATGTATGGGGCAATCATCCTTATCACTGCACCTAGGGAGAATATGCAGATTAGGGCATTGTAAGAGTTGAAGAGCCTTGATATAAGCACTGCACTAGGCTCATTGTACCAGTTCACCTCCATCATGCTTGTTACTACTGGGGCTGCTCTGAACTTCTCAGGAGCATATACATCCCATTCACGCATGATGCTCTTCAGCCTTCCTGCTATCTCTAGCCCATGCTTCGTTATTGCAACCACTGCTACCCTTCCCTTCTTAGCATTAGTAGGATGATCATGATGGTTATGGTTATTGTTATGGTTATGGTTATGGTTTGTATTTGTAGTTGCTGGCACATCCATTATATATAAACCTCCTTCATACTCTTACTTGCCCTACCTATTATCTTACCCTCAAAGTCAAACATTATGCACTCTATACTTGCTTTATCCTCCATGTAAGAACTTAGCCTCTCACATACCTTACTGCACAATCTATCAAAGTAACCTTGTAGATTGTTAGCCATGACAATCTCCATAACATGCCTTGCAGTATTTGCATTCCTTATCTGCTCATACAACTCCATGCTTGCATTGCATTCTTTAGCAACATCAGCAAGGAACTCCATATCAACATGGGAGCCTTTAACGTGTGTCTGCTTGATACCCTTTGCAGCCTTTGAGAGCTTGCCTATGAACCCTGCAATGATTATATGCTTTATACCCTTCATCGCTGCTTGCCTCACAGAGTATGCAACAAAGTCACCCATCTGAATGAAGCAGTGATCAGGCAGGTTTGGTATAACCTGTCTTGCAAACTCCTCACTCCTTCCTCCAGTTGTAAGAACTATTGTATCATCACCCATGGCTACTGCAACATCTATGCATTGCTTTATACTTGCTGCAAATGATGCGGTTGAGTATGGTACAACTATCCCTGTAGTACCTAGGATGCTTATACCCCCAACTATCCCTAACCTTGGGTTATCTGTCTGCTTTGCCAACTCCTCACCTCTAGGCACTGATATTGTAACCTTCACGCCCCTCTGCTTAAGATGCTCAGATGCAACCTCTCTAACAGCATTAATTATCATACGCATTGGTGTAGGGTTTATTGCATGCTTTCCTATCTCAAGCCCAAGTCCTGGCTTTGTTACTATCCCTACACCCTTGCCCCCTGTAACCTCTATCCTCTCAGGTTCACCATCAAGCCATTCAACCCTAGCAACTATCTCTGCACCATGTGTAACATCTGGATCATCTCCAGCATCCTTTACAACTGTGCATACAGCATATTCTCTATCATTATCATCATCAGCATTAGCAACAAAGATACACTCCTTAACCTGTAGTGTAGCCTTGTCGCCCTTTGGTAGGGTAACTGTTACACTTGCTGGCAACTCTCTACCTCTACTTATAAGTGATATGAGTGCTGCCTTTGCTGCTGCTGTTGCACATGTACCTGTTGTATACCCTGTTCTTAGCAGACCCTTCCTCTTCTTCTCTAGAATATCCTTTGGCAACTCCTGCTCTTGCTCTTCTTCAATCTCCTTCAGCATGGGATCATCAACACTGATGGGAGTATTGATATCAGTGTTGGTAGTAGGGGTAGGGATAGCATCGGCATTAGCATCATTGCTCATACAACTATCATCACCATCCATTACACCTCTATTCTATTTATTTTATATTATTGGGGGACAAGATCATTAGCATATGTCAATGCTGGATATGGCTAGGTATGTAAAGGAACTTGAGGATGAGGAGGTTAAAGCACTTAAGGCATTTGCTAGAATGCTAAGGGAGCATGAGAGTGTTGATGAGGAGAAGATAGCAATCGGCGCTAAGATGCACGTAGACAGGGTACGCTATGCCTTGAAGAGGCTCAACGAGAAGAACCTTATATACAAGAGTCCTAGCAAGGGTTACCATCTTGTATATGCTGGGTTGGATGTTCTAGCGCTTAAGGAACTTGCAGATAGAGGTATTATAGCAAGTGTAGGTAGGATGATAGGAATAGGGAAGGAGGCTGATGTGCTTGAGGCTGTTGATGATCATGGTAGGATGCTTGCTGTTAAGTTCTTCAGGATAGGTAGGGTAAGCTTTAGGAGTATAGCAAGGAAGCGTATGCTGAAGGATGTGCATAGCTGGCTCCTTGCAAGCATCGAGACTGCAAGGAAGGAGTTCAAATCTCTGAGGAGGTTAAGGGTTGCAGGTGCAAGTGTGCCAGAGGCTATAGCATTAGCAAGGCATGCAATTGTAATGGAGTACATAGATGGTGTTAGGCTTGTAGAGTGCACAAGCCTTGATGATCCTAGACATGTGCTTGAGGATGTGCTTGAGAATATAAGGATAGCATACTCCATAGGGATGGTAAGTGCAGATCTTAGTGAGTACAACATACTCTACGATGTTAATGGCAAGGTATGGATCATAGATTGGCCACAGAGTATAGATGCAAGGAAGCATCCAAATGCCAAGGCATTGCTTGAGAGGGATCTTAACAATATAATACGCTTCTTCAGTAAGAGGTTTGGGCTGGTGTATGATGTGAATATGGCTATAGCCCATGTTACAATGCATGAAGATGATGTAGAGAGGTAGTAATTATAATAATAATAATAAATAGAAACAGCTTGTGAGCCTATTGCTGATCCATCCTATCCTACCTATCATATCATACTAATCTTCTGAACAGATCAACACTATCCAGCCTCTCCCATGTGAACTCTGGCTCATTCCTGCCAAAATGCCCATACACTGCTGTCTTCCTGTATATTGGCCTCCTCAACTGAAGGAAGTCTATTATCCCTGCTGGTGTTAGGTTGAAGTTCCTCATTATGTATGCACTCAACTCCTCATCAGATACCTTGCCAGTGTTGAATGTATTTACATACAACGCTATTGGCTCTGCAACACCTATTGCATATGCTACCTGTAGTTCACACCTCTTCGCTAGCCCAGATGCAACTATATTCTTCGCTATGTACCTCATCATGTACGATGCACTTCTATCAACCTTTGTAGGGTCTTTGCCAGAGAATGCCCCTCCTCCATGCTTGCATGCTCCTCCATAGGTATCAACTATAACCTTCCTACCTGTCAAGCCAGTATCACCTGCTGGACCTCCTATAACAAACCTCCCAGTTGGGTTTATGTAGAACCTTGTACTACTGTCTATAAGTTCATTACATACTGGCATTATAACCTTGTCAATCAACTCCTTCCTTACAGTCTCTATATCAACATCTGGAGCATGCTGGGCAGATAGCACTATTGCCTTTATGCCATTTACTACGCCATCCTCATACTCAACTGTCACTTGTGACTTTCCATCTGGTCTGAGCCATGGTATTACATTCTTCTTCCTCAACTCTGCTAACCTCATACAGAGTTTGTTTGCAATCATTATGGGCATTGGCATCAACTCCTCAGTCTCATCGCATGCATAGCCAAACATCAAGCCTTGATCCCCAGCACCTATGCTATCCCCTCTAACAACACCCACTGCTATATCTGGGCTCTGCTCATGGAGTGATGTTATCAACTTACACCTCTCAATATCTAGACCAGAGTCACTGCTACCATAGCCTATATCCTGCACAACCTGCCTTACAACCTTAGGGATATCAACATGTGCACTGCTTGTAACCTCTCCTGCAACAACCATTAGCCCAGCAGTTGCAAGTATCTCCACTGCTACCCTCGAGTACTTATCCTGTGCCATATACTCATCCAGTATAGCATCAGCGATGTGATCACATACCTTGTCTGGATGCCCCTCTGTAACAGACTCTGATGTGAATAGTTGCTTCATCAAGGCTACACCATGCAAGGGTATTATAAAATCTTCCTTACTCTATCTACTCTTGCATTATCTCTTGCTAACTAACTACTGTTGTTGCTGCTACTGCTACTACTACTGCTACTGTATGTTATCATCATCACCAGTACAGTTACTTACTTACCTAAAGCTCATCCTCAAGCCTTATGAAGAGCACGTTGTTGCCCCTTATAACAACCTTGCCGTAGTTTGCAAGATGGGTCGAGCCATTGAACTCCTCAGCATCCTCAAGGATGAGGTTCATGTAAGAGTCAACATTACTCATCTTCCCTCTATACTCAGCCTCGTTCTTCAGCCTAACAGATACCTTCTTGTTTATTGCCCTCTGCAGCACCACCAATGGTTTCTTTGGATGTTGTTGCTGTTGATTTGACAAAGACTTCACTAGGAAGATGAGCATGCCCTAAGATAAAAATCTTACTAGTATCTAATCTCTTACATGCAGGTTATAAGCACAGGGTCTAAAGCATTAGATGCATTGCTGTTAGGAGGAGTAAGGAGAGGTCTACTCTACTGTGTATTTGGTGCTTCAGGCTCAGGCAAGACACAGCTCTGCATGCAACTAGCATTGAACTCTGCAATGGCTAACAAGAGTGCAAGGGTGTTCATTGTGGATGCAAAGGGTGACTTTAGACCTGAGAGGATCATCGATATCTATAAGGCTAGGATGGATGGGGGAGAAGGTAAAAGAGGGAAGGGAGGTAGGAGCAAGCATGGTAATGATACGTACATGAACTCTGGTAGAGAGGGTGAATCTGGGTACAATGCTGATATCAATACCATAATGGGCATAATGGATAGGATCTATGTACAGAGAGCATATCATGTTGATGATATATTCTCTTCACTAAGAGATGTGGATAGTATGTATGAGAGATATGATCATGGTGTATCATTTCTTATAGTGGAGGATTCCCCATCGTTATTCAGGTTGGAGTATGGTAGCAAGAGTGCTGAAGGACACTTCAGGCTAATGAGGCTCATGCATGACCTTGCCCTTAGAGCAGTGCTTAGGAATACTGCAGTTATAGTAACCAATGGGGTTGCATCTAGTGCAAGGGATGAGCATGAGGGTGTTGATACTACTGTTACTGACTTGGAGATGAAGGAGAGGCAGATAATGGATAGATCTGTATCCATGTTTGCACACTTTAAGGTTAGGCTTGAGAGGCTGAGTAGTAAGATGAAGGATGAAGAGGGTATGAAAGCAATTGTTGATGGAAGTGTATTCAGGGCAACACTACTGCAGCCATTGGTTAAAAACAATAAAGCACTCTTCAAGATAGTAGAGAGAGGAATAGTTGATATCTAGCAATGTATGTTTAATTTTGCTTTCTACATGTAATGTAACCTGTAAGCTTTAAGTAATGGTTGCTTGAATAGTACAACAATGAAGTACAACTACATCCTCACCCTAGGCATACTGAGTATAGCAGTAGCATCACTAACATTATATGGCAATGTCAAGCAGGCAAGTGCAGCAGAGTTTACAATAGAGATACCAGCAGGTGCGCAGAACAGTACCTGCAATCCAACATACTCACCATCAGGTGATTGGACAAAGATGTTAAGCGATAAGTGCTTCAAACCATCAACATTAACTGTTCCAGCAGGAAGTACAGTAACATTCGTGAACAAGGACACTGCAAGCCATGCAATGGCATTTGCAAGCAATCCTCTAGATGCATCGACATGGAAGTTAGGCGACAAAAAGTTCGACTCTGGACTAGTGCTACCAAATGGCAAGTGGAGCGTTGTTCTTGAAGAGGCTGGTGAGCATCCTTATGTATGCTATGTACATCCATGGATGATAGGTAAAGTAGTGGTTGAGGCTGCTACTCCTCCTGAAGAGACTAGACTGATAACCCTTACAACAGATAACAATACAGTGAAGATTGAGGTTGAGTTCAGTAGTGGCACTGCCTCAGATGGCATGCTAACGATTGATCCACCACAGGAGGTAACCTTCAACATAAGGTTCATAGACCCTGCTAGTGGTAAGTTGATAGATCATGTGAACTACAACTTTGCTGTAGTTGATGCTAATGGTAATGTAGTTAGTAGCAAGAGTGAGCAGCATACCCATGATGGTAAAGCAGAGCAGAAGGTTAACTTTGCAAGTACAGGGGCATACACAATAGATATAAATGTGCTAGGCACTGGCATAAACAAGCCATTCGATACAAAGCATAGTGGTAAATCAACGTTGAGCATATCCGTTGTGCCAGAGTTCCCAATAGGCATAGTTGCTGTATTCGCATCAATAGCAGGTATAGCAGTAGCTATGAGCAGGTTCAAGGGTAGGTTGCATATACCTATGAGCAACTACTAACTACTACATTTTTTGTAAATATTTTGTTTGCTATCATCCCCATATAGATAACTATTCATACATCTCATACGTTATATTGCTTGCAAAAGGTTGGTTATTATGGATGGTAAGGGTTCACATACCATAGATCAATACTACTACTATTACTCTACTAACTACACCACCAACGCCAGAGAGATAGAGAGCAAGATATTGAGAATGTTCAATAGGCTAGGTTATGCTAGATTAACCTCTATACAAAGGAAGAGTATACCAATCCTTGCAAGGAGAAGGGACTCGCTTATAGTTGCACCTACTGGCTCAGGTAAGACAGAGGCTGCAATGATACCCATACTTACCATGGTAGCGGAGGCTTATCATGATGGTAAGGATAAGGTCAAAGGGATAAAGGTACTCTACATAACCCCGCTAAGGGCATTGAATAGGGATATGCTTAGGAGGCTTGTACGCTATGCTGAGATGTTAGGCTTAAGTGTTGATGTTAGGCATGGTGATACAAGTAGTTATAGGAGGAGGAAGATGCAGGATACTCCTCCAGATGTACTCATAACTACTCCAGAGACTCTAGCAATAATGCTGGTAGGGAAGATGGCTAGAGCATTCCATGCTCTAGAATGGATAGTTGTAGATGAACTACATGAACTACTACCAAATAAGCGTGGGGCACACCTAGCCTTGAGCCTTGAGAGGGTTGAAAGACTATCAAGTAGAAGGGTAGTAAGGATAGGGTTGAGTGCAACGCTAGGCAATCTAGATACTGCAGCCAAGTTCATATCCTATGTTAGCAACTATGCAGATATACACGATGATGTTGGTAGAGGAAGGGGGAGGGTTAATAAATGTGCAGTTATAGTTGATGATTCTCTCCGCAAGTACGATGTTGATGTTGTGTATGTAGATGCACCAATAGCAGAGGTAGCAAAGCATATAATAGAATATATAAAGAGGAATAGAAGAAGCAGTAGAGAATCCATACTAGTATTCACAAATACAAGGGATGAGGCTGAGTACATCGCAAGCATAATGCATGAAGGTATAAACGATCCTACAATAAGCGTGGATGTACACCATGGCTCACTCTCTAGAGAGGTTAGGGAGGAGACTGAGAGTAGGCTTAGGGGTAGGGATGGTTATAATTATAAGAGCAATATGTATGAAGATGAAGATAACAATAATAACGATATAGTAGAACAGACCAACGTTGTTGTATGCACATCATCCCTAGAGCTTGGTATAGATGTTGGCTCCATAAGCACGGTTATACACTATGGCTCTCCCAGACAGGTATCCAAGATGGCTCAGAGGATAGGAAGGAGTAGGCATAGATCTACAGAGTCAGCCAAGGGTGTGATATTCACCAACAACGCTGATGATGAGATAGAGGCTCTTGCAATACTAAAGAGGCTCTCAAAGGGGGATGTTGAGGAGCAGAGGGTTCATGAGTCTCCTCTAGATGTACTTGCACACCATCTAGTAGGGCTAGCATTAGAACGCTACAATGGTATAGATGCAGGTGATGATAACCATACTAGCAATAGTAGGAGGAGGAAGGAGGAGGGTGTAGAGGTTAGTGTTGAGGAAGCATTAGCATTGGTAAGGCAAGTGTACCAGTTCAGGAATACAAGCATTGATGATGTAATAGATTGTCTAGAACTCCTCAGCAAGAATGGTATAGTAAGGTTCGATAGAGATAGGTTGGTATTCAAGGCTGCAAAGGCTAGAGCATACTACTATGATAATGCATCAATGATACCAGATGTGCTCAAGTTCGATGTTGTAGATACTGTAAGCAATAAGGTCATAGGCTCTCTAGATCAGGAGTTTGTGGGGGATTATGGAGAGCAGGGCAACATCTTCATACTCAAGGGTATGCAGTGGAGGATACTTGCAGTAGACCATGCTAGAATGAGGGTTAATGTTGAACCTTACTATGCTATTAGCATGAACGTACCATATTGGAGTGGTGAGATGATACCAGTTGATCACAAGACTGCACAACTTGTAGGTAGGATGAGGAGGCTTGTAGTGCAAGGCAGAATCAATGATGTAGTGAGCAAGGTACTTGTTAATGCGTACAGGGAGTTAGGTAACACCATACCAGATGATAAGAGATTAGTTATAGAATACTCTCCTAACCTTGTGATAATACACGCATGCTTAGGCACAAGGATAAACAATACATTAGCATCGCTGCTATCAACAATAATATCATCAAAGCTAGGATATATAGTCAATGTAAGGTCTGATCCCTATAGGATAATGCTTAGTTCAACTGCAAGGATAGGCAAGAAGCATATAATGGACTGCTTTATGGATGATTATGATCTTGAGGAGATAATAAGGGTATCACTCAAGGATACACATAACCTTAACTGGAGTATATGGAATGTAGCGAAGCGCTTTGGTCTTGTTGATACCAATGCAATGTACAGTAAGAAGATAGCAAGGATGATCTATGAGAGGTATGCTAATACACCAATAGTTAGGGAAGCGCTAAGGGAGGTATTGCATGAGAAGTATGATATTGATGGTACAAAGGGGATAATAGAGTGTTTAAGGAATGGGATCATCAAGATGGTATGGAAGGATGTAAGAGAAGGTGCTGAGAGTAATAAAGATGGCTATGCTTCATTCTCCTCCCTTGCAGAGCCTATAATGGAGAGGAACAAGGTTGGGGTTGGGGCTTGTTCAAATCCCTTAAGTAATGAGCAAGCAGTTATAGAAATGGTAAGGGATAGGCTTATGAAGAGCAAGCATAGACTTGTATGCCTCAAGTGTGCATCAAGCAGTGTTGTAGAGGTTAGCAATGCTCCAGAGCATATAGCATGCTTGAAGTGTAACTCAAGGATAGTTGCTGCAATACATCCATATGATGATGATACGTATAATGCTATACTACTAAAAGTGAGGAATGCTAGACTTGATGGTGAGCAGGAGCGTAGATTCAGGAGAGCATGGAAGGCTGCATCCCTAGTGCATACATTCGGGAAGAGGGCGCTACTTGTACTATCTGGATATGGAGTAGGGGTTGATACTGCAGCAAGGATACTAAGGGACTATGCTTATGAACAGGAGGATGTGCTTCTGAAGCGCATATACGAGGCTGAGAGGCAGTACATAACCACTAGGGGATTCTGGGATGATTAATGTTGAATTGTTGAATAGGATCAAGTTGGTTGTAGGCTGATTGGTTAATGTTTGTTCATCAATAGATTTGTGCTTGATTGGATAGACTTTATACATGCTATCTGCCCATCAAACTCTTGCTCAACCTAACCTATATGCTTTATAACAGTGAACTGCCTTACATGGAGCTCATAAACATCACTACTACTATTATTATTATTATCAGAATCATTACTTATGTTAGCAACACCATCTTCATCCTCATCACCTTCACTTCCATAGTTATTATCATTGATTCTATCCTTCCTCATCACTACCATCTCTGCCCTTCTCTTGGCAACTACACCATAGACCCTTATTCTCTCCCCAATCCTTAGAGCCTCTATACTCTCTACCTGCCTATCCCAAGCAATCAACCTTGCCTCCCTTGTATCATCCCCCACAAGAACCTCTGCACGCCTGCCTATTCTTCCATTCCTGAGCCTTACCTCATCAACCTTAGGCATAGTTAGCACTATAGCCTCAATAGCGTATAGACGCTCCTCCTCAACATCTGCTATCTTGCTTATATGCTCGTACACTGCTCCTCTACCTCTCCCACCCTTCTCACTACCTTCATCCTCTCTAACTGCTATATACGAGTCCTCATCCAAATATATTGTGTAGCCTAGAATCCTGCTAGGTATGCATTCTATACTCATCTCCTCCCTCATCCTTACTTCACCCCCATGCTTTAGTGATGAGATATCTAGAAGGTACATTGCTTTAGCCTCATTGCCCCTCTCTTCACCATCAACCATCACTATAGCATACTTGCTCATACTACTGCTACTGCTACTACTGTTGCTGCCCATAGTAGCAGTAGTAGTAGCACTACTACTATCCTTCTTCTTGCCATGCTCATCATCCTCAACACTATTTATGGCAAGTATCCTTAACTTCATCAAGCCAAGATAGTCCTCATCAACAACATCAACACCAGCATAGGCATCATCACTGCTAGTGTATCCTTTATGCCTGAGGGTCTTCACTATACTCCCAGCATCACCATGGAGTTCTACCCTCTCTCCATCACGTTTAACCTTAACTCCTGCTACCAGTACCCTTGAGTTAAGAGGAATCATCCTTGCAAGGTTTGCATAGTTGATATCCCATATGACTACCCTAACTTTGGATGCTCTGCCTTGGAGTAGCATGCTCATCACCTTGCTCTCCTCACCATCCCTGTTCCTGTATGTAGAGATCATAGGATTGGAGCAGAGTATGCCTGTAATAACCAGATTATCCCCATCCAACGATGCAACATCACTAACATCCATAGCGATATCCTCAAGACCCATTATCTCTACCCCCGTCCCCATACCTGTGCCTGTGCTATTCATACCCTTACTTGTACTATCATAACCAGCAGAACTAGTAGACTCTACACTACTCTTCATACCAGTGTTTATAACAAGGCTTCCATTCAAGTTGCTCCTAACATATGCCCTTGATATCCTTATCACATCTCCAGCCTTTATACCAAGCCTCTCAACAGCATCTGCAGCATCATCCCAGAGGTTCACGTTTATGCTCTTATCGTTATCATAAACAACCAACCTTCTTAACCTTGAGGATGTACCATCGCTCCTGCTATACCTCTTCACTGGGTATATCTTCATGACCCTAGCGGTTATGCTAACATCCCTTGCACCAGAGTAGAGGTCCTTCAATGCAACATATACACTACTACTAGCAGTAGCCATTCTCATCCTACCCATCAACTCCTCATCTATCCTTATACCTAGATCTGCTGCTACAAGGAATAATGCTCCTTGCTCTGTAAGGTATCCAGCACCTATGCTCCTCATCTTCTCCCTAGCCATGGCTAGTACATCTTCCTTGCTTAGATCTGGTCTATGCTTCAATATCGTTGCAACTATACTCTCTGTATCCAACCTATTAGATTAGTACAGATTAGTTAATTAAACTTGCCTTAACAACTCTCTACCTTCTACAGGTAAGTATTTTTATAGATGAAGGTGTAATGCTAATGTTGGCAAATACATGCCCTGAGTGCAATGGGGATCTACTGTATGAGGTTAGTACCAAGCACTTCATATGCAGGAACTGTGGGCTATACGTTACAAGGGAGCAGTTAGATGATATAAGGGATAGGTTAAGGCCGAGAAGGAAGAGTAGCAAGGAGGCAGAGTATCTAGAGTGGTGGATGAGTAAGAAGTAAGGTAGCAGCAAAAGTAGTAGGAGTAGATAATAGTAATAGGATAGTAGTAGGAGGTAGGTAGGGTAGGTAGGTAAGGTAACGTGAATTATGGATGAGTACTAGTAATAGTAAGGTAGATGAGAACATGGACAGATATCATGTTGATTTATAAGCGAAAGATAAAGGCTATAGCATTCTAACATATACGAAACATCACCATCCTCCTCATCCTCACCTACCTTATCTAATAAGGATACGGTTTAATATAGTTCAGATGAATATTGTGGTATGAGCGAGTTACCAAAGTGGGCTGAGGATGAGATAAACTCCATAACAGATTCAAGCTTCAAGCTTGAAGGTGAGTGGGAAGGTACTGGTTACTTCCTTGATATAGAGGGGAAGAGCAGACTGGTAGATATAAATTTCTACGAGAGGCTCCCAAATGGGAAGCATATAATAACTGCTAGGGTGAGCGATGCCCTAAACATGGATGAGTTTAGGAAGGGTATAGTCTACACATATAGGCTGAGGATACTAAAGGCTTCCATAAGCGATAGGCTTGCAGAGTACCTTAGGAAGAACTTCAACCTTAACATGGATGGAGTATACAGATTTGAACTCTACTCGCTTGAACCTCTTGAGGATGTGGGCTATGAGGGGAGTGTAGGAGAGGATGTAGGGGAAGAGTGAGATTATTAGCCAAACAAGCAAACAAACAAGTAAGCAAGCAAGTAGGTAGGTAGATAGATAGGTAGGTAGGTAAGCACTCAAGCAACTCAAAATCTCACCTCTGAAGTATCCTCTTGAGCATAACCTTTGCTTGATGCATAACATGTATTGTAAAGTGTCTTACAACTACAACATTACAGTTAACCATGTTCAATGCCCTAACTATGCTCATGTTGTTGATCACATCTATACCAAGCAGGGTTGCAGGGAGCACTATAGTATCTGGCTCATACGCCTTAACCTTCTCTACCATGAGGTTTGTAAGCCATCTATCACTTATCCTATCTGGTACGCTAGCCTCTACAACCTTATACCCATGAGCCTTCAGCCTATCCTTCTCATTAACATACTCTATACCCTCCAGCCTAGACAGGTATACTACTGCCCTCTCTGTATCCTTCATCCATTCAATGCATTTGAGTACAAGTCTTGAGTGCTCTCCCTCATCATCGTAGAATGCTAGCACCTTCTTGCTCCCATCTATACCCTTAACATCCCTAACAAGCATCGCATCACATGTAAGTAGCATCTGTAGCCTCCTGTTACGTTTGAACCTATCTAGTTCATACACTAGCAGATCTATCTTCTGCTCCTCAACACTTGCAAGTATAGCATCGGTTGCATCATGTGCTATCCTTGGCAGGTAATGGTATGGTACCTTCCTCTCCTCAACTACACTCCTCACTGGAGCAAATGATCTTATAGTATCATCCACAAATGCTACCCCGCTAGATAAGGGCATCTGGTATGGTATAGTTATAACCCTAAGTATGTTAACCTCTCCATCAGCACTCTCTGCAACCTTTAGAGCATACTTTACCAGCTTTATGGGATCCTCTGGTATGTATTGTACAAGTACCCTAAAGTCCTTCCTCTCCAAGTAGCCAGTAGATGCAAGCAATGGAGCAGTATGCTCAACCTCCTGCTTGAATGAATACACTCTATACATCACTAGCCCTATTGCTATCCATACAACCATAACCAGCAGGCTTACAGGCTGTGTTACTACTATGTAAAGTGCCAATGCTATATTCAAGAGTATACCTATCATTGGTATGGCTGGGAAGAGTGGTATCTTGAACCCATACTCAAGCCTCTCTGCGTACAACCTTCTTATGTTTATCACTGCAGCATTGACTTGAGCAAAGAGTACTAGGAAGATTAACCCTGCAGCCTTTGCTATCTCTTGCAGTGGGAAGAAGTATGCAATGAGTAGTGTTATCCCTGCAGAGACCATTATTGCTACATATGGTGTTCTATTCTTAGCATGTATCATACTAAGCACATGGGGAAGGTTGTAGTATCTACCCATTGCAAGTGCTACCCTTGCTGAGGAGAATATACTAGCGTTAAGGGCAGCAAGCATAGATACCATACCTCCAGCAAGGACCATTAGTGCACCGAATGGTATGAATGTATCTGCAGCCTTCATAATGCCTAGTTCACCATGGATGCCTATGAACCTCCATGCTGGCATATCTGAGCCTGTGTTAGTTGCTCCTATAGCAGTGACTGCTATAAGGCTGTAGATGGTTGCTACACATGCTATTGAGATGAATATTGCAATTGGTATGTTCCTCCTTGGGTTCCTAACCTCCTCCCCAGCCTGCACTATAACCTCATAACCCTCAAATGCAACGAATGTTAGTGCCATTGCAGCAAGTACACCAGCAACGCCCATTGGTGCAAAGTCAGAGAACTGAACGGTCCATTCAGGCTTTGTACTCATGATGTAGAGGCCAGAGATGATGAATGTTAATGCTATTGCTAACTGTGATAAGGTTATGATATTTCCTGTCTTGCCTGTAGGTGATGTGCCCTTGAAGTTAACATATGCTAATGCAATTATTGCTATGGTAGCAAATACCTTATCCATATTATGTAGAGCAACAATACCTGCAAGAGCAAACAAGCCTTGCATGAACGTACCAAAGCTTACAGCGTAAAGGCTTGTAGCAACTATATGGGCAAACCATCCTAACCAGCCATTTATGAATGGCATTGGTCTAGGCAACCCTTCCCTTATCCATCTGTATCCTCCTCCAACCTCTGGTATCGATGAGCCCAACTCTGCATATGACATTGCTGTGAAGATGGTTATGACAACGTTCATGAGGAATGCTATGACAACAGCAGGACCAGCAAGCCCTATTGCAGGACCTACAAGCACAAACATTGCCCCTCCTATCATGGCTGCTATCCCTATCATTATCACATCGAGTAAACCTAGAGTTCGCACAAGTTTGGGCTCATGTGTAGCCATAACTACATACAGAATGCATCTACCCTATAAGGTATATGAGTTAATCTTTCTATATGGTAAGGGAGCAGAAGGAAGTTTATCATATTGCTCGCTTGCTTGCTTATTTACTGCTTGCTTACCATCACTATTGTTACTACCATTCTTACTACTGTTACTACTGCTGCTACCTCAGAGAGCGTACCAATAATGCCCAACTTACAAAGAGAGGTACATGGTATGATGCTATCCTCCACACTATGATAACATCCCCAAATGCTGCTGGATCTATGTTGAATGTGTTGAGGTAGTATGCTATCCCTAACTCTGTTAGCCCAGAGCCTCCAGGGCTTATGGGTATTGTACCTATGGATATTGCAGCAGCAACCATTACAAGTGACTCAAAGAAGCCTATGGATGCCTTTGCACTAGCAACTATCATGAATGTTAAAGCATGCAGTGCTGCCCCTACGAATGTCAATGCTAGCCCTACAGCAAATATCCTTAATGATGATCTCTTTAGGTACATCCTTGATGTCTCGCATAATACTCTAAGGCTATCGTTCATAACGTTGGTCCACCTCTCCCCCTTCTCTATACCAAAGAGCCTTGTAAGCAACGGTCTTGTAAATCTAGGCATCTGAAGTGTCTTCTTGGCTGAGAGTGTTAGCAATATAAGGTATGAGACAAATACAGGTGTTGTTATAACCAATATTGCAGTTGATACTACATAGTTGTGTGCACCAAAGGCTATTATCATTGCAATGTATGCTAAGGTACTCCCTACAAGAACATCGCTTATTATCTCTATGGTTATTATCCAGAGCCCTTTACCTGAATGCACACCATTCTTGTATAGCCATGCAACCCTGACCCACTCCCCTCCAGTGTATGCTGGTGTTGTAAGGGTAACGAACTCACTACCCATCCTTATCTGTACATTACTTGACATCTTTGCAACACCATCCCCAATGAATGATCTAACGTAGTAGTGGAACCTTAGACCTTGGATGAACAACTTTGCTAATGCTATAAGGCATGATACTATGAATGGGAATAAGCCTATAGATAGTATATCCTCAACACCGACATGGAGGAAGAGGCTTATTAGTATGAGTGGTACTATACTTGCTATTATCGCTATAACCCTCCCTAACCCTTTCCTCACATTCCCATATACTGTAAGAAGGATTAAATAATTTGCTCTCTGCCCTCTCCTTATGTATGCTGTATTCATACTTGGGACTGCAGGATCTGGCAAGTCAACCCTAGCATCAAGACTGGTTGAGTGGTATGTAAGCAAGAATGCGTACGCAGTCACCTTGAACCTTGATCCAGGGGTTATAGATCTTCCCTACGAGCCAGATGTTGATGTTAGAGAATATGTTAGCATAGATGAGATAATGAGCAAGTACAGACTTGGTCCAAATGGTGCATTGATACTTGCAAGTGATCTCATAGCAGATAGGCTGGATGAGATACAGAGGAAGGTTGATGAACTTAATCCAGATTATGTTATAGTTGATACACCTGGACAGATGGAGTTATTTGCTTATAGAGCAAGTGGTATGTTCTTTGCAAGGGAGTTCAGATGTGATGCTAAAGCATCCATCTTCCTCTTCGATCCAATGCTTGTAAACTCTCCATTGAACATGCTCTCAATAGCATTACTAGCAACATCTATAAGGCTAAGGCTTGGTCTAGCACAGGTTAACGTACTCTCAAAGATAGATCTCATCAAGAAGGATAAACTTGCTGAGTTGATAGAGTGCTCTGCTGATCCAGCAAGGTTAGAGTATGCCTTGCAGAGGGAGAAGGATAGCGAACTCTACCTGCTTGGGGTATCAATACTAAAGGGTTTGAGGAGGCAGGGGATATCAATGGGTTTATTAGCAGTATCAAGCCTCACGTATGAGGGGATGGTAAATCTTGCAGGAGCACTCGCAAGGATGCTCAGGGAAGGGGAGGATGTTGAGAATGGGGATGAGATGAACTATGCTTAGAAGGGCATTGTATAGACAGGTTAAGGTATCAGCACCTGCATCAACTGCAAATCTTGGTCCTGGGTTCGATGTATTTGGTCTTGCTATAGATGCTTATAGTGATGAGGTTGAGTTAGTACTTGAAGATGATAAGAGTGATAGTTATAGTGATAGCAGTAGTAGTAGCATACCCAGCATCGATTCACTTACAATAGAGGTTCATGGCTCTAGTATGAATGCTGAGCATATACCAGAGGCTGCAGAGTATAACTCTGCTGGTCTAGCACTATTGAGTATGATGAAGGCATACAACATAAGAGATAGGATAAGGGTTAGGGTTAATAAAGGCATACCAGCAGGTTATGGTCTTGGGAGCAGTGCAGCATCTGCTGTTGCTGCAGTCAAGGCATTAGATGTAATGTATGATCTAGGACTAGATGATGTTACATTGTTAAGACATGCTGCCCAAGGTGAGATAGCATCTGCTGGCACTGTACATTATGATAATGTAGCAGCATCGCTCCTAGGTGGATTTGTTATAGTGAGGCAAGAGCCATTGTATACAGTTAAGGTTGAGCCTCCAGAGGATCTATTGCTATGTGTAGCAACACCAAAGGTTGATGTACCAAAGGGCAAGACAGGTGTTGCTAGAAGTGTGCTCCCAGAGAAGATTATGTTGAGACAGATGGTTAGCAATGTAGCAAATGCAAGCATGTTGGTTGCAGGGTTTCTTATGAAGGATACAAGGCTTATAGCAGATGCAATGATGAGAGATGTTGTAGTTGAGCCAGCAAGGATGCATATCATACCTGCTTATGCAAGTGTGAAGAAGGCTGCGTTAGATGCTGGTGCTCTAGCAGTAACTATAAGTGGAGCAGGTCCATCCATACTTATAGTAGTGGATGCAAATGATAATGTGAAGGATGTAGTTGATGCTGTTGATACTGCATACTCAAGAGAGGGTATAGAGTGTTATGTTAAAGTATGTAAGATAGCAGGAGGAGTGTCTGTGCTTGAATGCAGGTAAATGAGTTGATTGATTGATTGATGGATAAATAGATGGATAAGAGATTATTAAGATAAAAAGTGATTTAGGTATATACTAATAATCAACTAATGTGTGATGGTAGCAGTAATAACTAACAGTTGTACTCGCATCTAAAGAATGGTTCTTGTTAAGATAATGCTTTCTATTCTCCTCATGAGGGGTAACGCTAACTAGCTCTCTATATTACATCTAATTCTCTCTCAACAAGTTCTACCTTTATAGATCTTATCCAATTTTAGTATTAGTTCATGGCTCGCATCTAAACCTTGGGTAACATATCCATTTATTAGACTTTGTCATGTCATCTATCCATCCTATTAATAATCTTCTGGTTTATTTTGGAGGGGTTGGTTGATTTATTGAGTATAGGAAGGGTATGGAGATTGAGATGCTACGGTTGATTCATCTATTCTATTTATCAACTATCTGGAGAAGCAATTAATCAGAGACCTAAACCAATTATTGCAGCACCACTAGCAAGAAAGACTACCAGACCAACAGGTATAGCAAGTCTAGCCCACTCCTTGAACCCTATCTTGAGGATACTTGCAAATATTATATTTGGTACATTACCAGGTATAAGCAAACCCCCTGCTATAACCAATGAGATCATGAAGGCTCTTATCTCGCCCAACTCCATCTCTGGACTTACAAGTGCAGCAGTCAGAGTTGCATTATCAGCAGCTGCAGAGATGAGACCAAAGAAGTAGAGCACTACAATACCTAGGGCAGCAACTGGCTCTGCAAGTGGTTTGAAGAACTCACCCAACAGTGTTAAACCAAATATGAATGCATATATCTTTAATGCTCTCATCACAACATCCCTAACACTGGTCTCATACTCTGTTATGTATACCTCTTTGCTACCACGCTTTGCATAAAAGTATGCTAATAACGAGAATACAGCTACCAATGGTATAACAAGATCCCATAGATTCTCAAGTAAGAATGTGAAGGTTGCGTTGTATGGCTCACCCTTTAACTTTGCTATTGCTATAGTAGATAATGGTTCCCCAAGAGGCAAGAGTGCAGCACCTATTCCTATTGCAAATGCTGATGCTATAGCAACCTTGACCTTAACGCTCCTAGGGAACTGTGATAGTGCTAGGAGTTCAGCTAGTATGGCTGATGCAACTATGGCTGATATTGCACTTGCTGCTATACCTAATACAAAGACAATCACTGCTAGCATAAGAGGGTTATTCAGCCTAAATGCAAACCTTGCAACCTTCTCCTTGTTGTAGTAGAAGATTAATCCTGCAATGAGCACAACCTGTGTTATCCCTATTGGGATACTACCTATCATGACAGGATGTAGCAGTGCTTCCTCAAGCAAGTGCAGGGACCATAGTCCCACTATGCTTACTGCTACTATCCCTACAGCAAGGAAGAAGTACTCTATGTTATGCTCAACCTTCTTCGATACAACTGGTATTGCTATAAGTGCTGTAAGTGTTGCTATCTGAACTGCTAAACCATCAAATACCATGCCTTCTCTCATTCTACTCTCTTTCTATAAATAGTTTCGTATCATCAAATCTTCTAACAGTTACATAATTATTTTTGTTTAATTGCTCTATCTGAGCAAGATTATATAATGTACAAGCCTAGCCTAGATGCTTCCTTATCAACATCCTTATACCACGCATGTATCCATTTGCAAGTACAGTAGGGCTTTGTGATGAGTACCATATGCATGCTAGCACATCACACTCCCTGCAATGTTTAACCTCAGCCCACTCTTCCCTACTCCATACATACTCTACATCATGTTCTAGCAGGTTGTAGGCGTTATCCTTGTACTTCCAACATGGAACCATAACAGTACCATCGGCATTAACGAATATGCTCTTCCATACACCACACTCATCAAATAACACTCTACCATACTCTATAATCTGTTCCCAGTATAGTGGGGGTATTAGGATGAATGGTTCATCATACCTCTCCATGTAATCTAGGATGCTATTACATACCTTAACCATAGTTGATCTATCTGGTAGCAATGAGTAGTTTACATCGGCCCTATCCTCAACGAACGTCATGCTTACAGTCTTTATACCAAGGTTCTTTGCTATATCGAAGTACTCCTGTGTTATGAACTCCTCAGCATTCCACTTTGTTATGACTGAGTTTATGTAATGCTTTATGTTATGATCCTTGAGTAGCATAAGGTTGCTCATAACCCTCTTGAATATCTCTGGCTTTACACCTCTAATCTTACAGTATGACTCCTGCCTTAGAGAGTCTATACTTAAGCATATGTAATCAACACAATGCTTAAGCCTATCAAGGTCTAAGGTGTGCAGTAATGAGCCATTGGTTATCATTGTAACGGGTAAGCCTAAACCCTTAAGATGCTCTAGTAGTTCAAGTATATCCTTCCTGCTTGTAGGCTCCCCTCCCTCAACTATGCTCCATATTACATAGGGGGCAACCTTGCTCATTATATGCATCCACTGCTCAGTGCTAAGATCCCTGTGCATTGCTAGCCTCATCTGTGCATCCTTATCTGGATCACCAAATGGGCACATGGCACAATAATAGTTGCAGTAGTGGGTCATGCTGAATACTGCTATGAGAGGCATCCTCTTGCCTTGTAGTCTGTTAAGAGACCATCTACCAAGTACCTTAATGGTCCTTATAGCATTCATAGCCTTTTCATATGAAGATGATATGATATAAGATTGTTGCTTATGCATAAGTGATGAGAAAGGAGGGTAGATAACAGTTAGCTTAATCTTTATCATACATCTTAACTTCAATATGGACAAGGCTATATGCATACTCAGTGGAGGACTTGACTCTACATGCATAGCAGCATACTTGAAGGAGAAGGGTTATGAACTGTATGCAATAACATTCTACTATGGGCAGAAGAGCAGGATGGAGGTAGAGAGGGCTAGAAGCATTGCAGAGTATATAAGGGTTAGGGAGCATCGTATAGTAGATATAGGCTTTATGAAGTCACTATACAAGGATAGCAACATCCTAACTGGAGATGGTAGCATACCAGATAGATTCGATTACAGTATAGTTGTACCAGCAAGGAATGCTATATTCCTTACAATAGCAGGGGCATGGGCATTCAGCATAAATGCTGCTCTAGTAGCATATGGTGCACATACAGATGATGAGAAGAACTATCCAGACTGTAGGACAGTATTTGCCAAGAGCATGGAACATGTTCTTAACCTTGCAGAGATGGATGGGATAGAGCAAGGGTTAAGGAAGAGGCTTAGGATATGGAGTCCAGCAGTTGAAGGGTTAAGCAAGGCAGATCTTGTAAGAGCAGGTTATAGAATGCTTGGCAATCTACTCTTTGAGACATGGAGTTGCTATACAGATGGCATAGAGGTTGAGGTTGATGGCAAGACTATCAAGGTGCAATGTGGTTCATGTGAGTCATGCATGAACAGGATTAGAGCATTCAAGGAGGCAGGGATAGAGGATAAGACGCTTTATGCGGTATTAGATTTAAATAAGATGCTCAAAGCATAAGCTCCGATATTAGGTTGAGGGTAAGCATAAGTGAGGTATTTACAAGCATAGAGGGAGAAGGTATATACCTTGGTACAAAAACCCTCTTCATAAGGTTTGCAGGATGCCCACTTAGATGCTTCTATTGTGATACCCCATATGCCTTGAGCATTGGTAATGGTACATACTATAGCATAGATGAGGCTAAAACAATCATAGCAAGGAAGGTTGAGAGGGGTACATTCAAGGCTAACTTCACTGGAGGCGAGCCATTGCTACAACATGAGGCAGTTAGGGAACTGGCAAGGTATGTTAGGGATGAACTCCTGCTCAAGACGTATCTTGAGTCATCATGCTACGATGCATCAAGGTTCTTGCATGTACTACCATATATAGATATATGTAAGATAGAGTTCAAACTTAAGGACTCTAATGCCATTGATGATAAGCATTACACTAGGTTGCTTGAGAATGAGATGCTATGCCTAAGGCATGCCATTGCTAGCAGGAAGGTAACATACATAAAGGTAGTGCTTAGCAGTCTAAGCAAGAGAGAGGAGGTAGAGGAACTGGCAAGGATGATATTTGAAGGGGATGCAAGCAAGGCTATAGATGGATTTGTACTCCAGCCTGTAAATGGTGTTAATGAGCCTACATTGGAGCATATGCTAGCCATGTACGATGCTGTACATCAGTACTACCCCAATGTTAGGATAATACCACAGATGCATAAGGTGATGGGCATACCATGAGAAAGGTTAGCAGTGATGGTGATTATCACAACTACGATGGGTATGCCCATGTTAAGAGTAGCGGTAGTAATAATAAGAGTGTTGATGATGCAGATATGGGGAAGGGTATTAGGAAGGAGAGTAACAGCATTGGTGGGAAGGCTAAGAGTAGCAATGGTGATGGTAAAGAGAGGAGAGGTTCTACCAGCAAAAGACACTCAACTGCAAGGATAAAGAGGCTCATAAGACAACTACTCATAGAGCTTGGAGAGGATCCAGATAGGGAAGGGCTGGTAGATACACCAGAGAGGGTTGCAGAGATGTATGCAGAGATCTTCTCAGGCTACAGCATGGACTCTGAGTTGGACGTTACATTCAGCGAGGAGAGTGATGTTGTTGTAGCAAGGGAGATACAGTTCTACAGCATGTGTGAGCATCACATACTCCCATTCTTTGGGAAGGTTCACATAGCATACATACCAGATGGCAAAGTATTCGGCATATCCAAATTGGTAAGGCTTGTTGAGAAGTATGCAAAGAGGCTTCAGATACAGGAGAGGATGACAAAGCAGATAGCTGATGAGCTGAAGGATAAGGTTAAAGGGGTGTTGGTTGTGGTTGAAGGGGACCATATGTGCATGCGTATGAGGGGTGTTAAGAACAACAGTAGGATACTAACCATAGCGTATAGGGGAGAGTTCGAGAATAGAGAGGTTAGGGAGCAGGTGCTATCATTGCTTATGGATAGCAGTAGTGGTGCAAGGATGTATGATATATAAAGTATAATAGCATAGATTTGTGCATGGGCACGAGCATCCTAGCAGGTCCAGCATCCAAGGATATTGCAAAAGGCATAGCAGATACTCTAGCAGATAAAGATGAGCATGTAAGGCTTGTTGATGTTGATCTAAGAGTATTCCCAGATGGTGAGAGCAAGATAAGGATAGCAGATGCTCTAGATGGTGATGATGTTGTTGTAGTACAATCAACATACCCTCCAGTAGATACGCATATGATGCAACTCTTCTTCATCCTCTCGAAGGTTAGTAAGGTAGCATCTAGAACTGTTACAGTTGTACCCTATCTAGGCTATGCAAGGCAGGATAGAGAGTTCCTTGCTGGTGAGATAGTTAGCATAGATGCTATAGCAAGGATAATCTCCTCATATGCTATAGATGCACTAATAACTTTTGATGCACATAGCAGCCTAGCATTATCATACTTTACAGTACCTGTGCATAACATATCTGCAGTACCATTACTTGCTGAGTACTTCAAGAAGAGGCTTGAAGGCGAGGGTGTAGAGGCTAAGGATGTTCTAAGCATCTCTCCAGATGCTGGTGGGGCAGATAGGGCAGAGGCATTGGCAGATATGCTACATTGCAACTCTATAGCGTTAAGGAAGAGCAGGGATAGGATCACTGGAGCAATAAAGATTGATCATGAGATGCTTAGCAAGATGAGGGATGATCTGAAGGGTAAGGTAGCGATAGTTGTGGATGATATGATAAGTACTGGAAGTAGTGTTGCAGAGGCTGTTAGAGCATTACTTGAGCATGGATGCAAGAGGGTACATGTTGCATGCACCCATGCACTAATGCTGGATGGTGCGCTTGAGAGGATAAAGGAGGGTGGAGCCATTGATGTTGTTGCTACAAACACTGTACCAAATAAGGTGAGCAAGATAGTGGATGTTGCTCCATTGGCAGCATCAGCAGTGCTAAGCATACTAAGCAGTAGTAGTGCTCGTAGCAAGGTAGGCATGGAAGGTAGTAGGAGTAGGAGTAATAGTATATCTACTACATAAGACTGTGACATATTATGCAACTCAGGATAATCTTCCTAGGCACATCATCAGCAGTGCCTACAGCAAAGAGAGGCTTAACATCCATAGCAGTGCAGAGAGGAGGAGAACTACTCATATTCGATGCTGGAGAAGGGATGCAGAGGAACTTTCTGAAGAGTGGGCTAGGCACTAATAGAAGCATGAAGGTCTTCATAACACATATGCATAGTGATCATGTTCTAGGCCTATTAGGCTTCATGCAGACCTTAGCATTGAATGGTAGAGATATGCCTCTCTACATATATGGGCCAGATATACTCAAGGAGTACATAGATGTGAATACAAGACTTCTTAACGTTAACCTAACGTATGATGTGTACTTTACTGCAGTAGGGGAGGGTGTAGTTGTGAAGGAGAAGGAGTACACTGTAAAGGCATGTAAAGCAGAGCATTCTATAAACTCATATGCATACTGCATAGAGGAGCATGATAGGCCTGGGGTATTCTATCCTGAGAAGGCTATAGCACTAGGTGTGTCTAAGGGTAGGTTATGGCATAGGCTACAGCATGGGGAGGATGTGCTAGTCGATGGAAGGCTTGTTAGATCTAGTGATGTTACAGGACCTAAGAGAAAAGGTAGGAGGATAGGCATATCTGGCGATACTAGAGCAAACGAGAGGCTTGAGGAGTTCTTCAAGGGCTGCGATCTTCTAGTATTTGACTCAACATTCAGCGAGGATGAGAAGGATAGAGCATTAGAGACCATGCACTCAACTGCTAGGGAGGCTGCTGAACTAGCCTCTAGAGCAGGTGTGAAGATGCTTGTACTTACACACTTTAGTGCTAGATATGATGATGTGAGTAAGTTGGTTAAGGAGGCATCGATACTGCATAACAATGTAGTTGCAGCAGAGGATATGATGGTTATAGATGTGCCTTACCCACCATCTGACCAATAATCATCATTAAAGTCATATATCTATCAAGCATCCTAGGCTGTGTCGAATTATTACATACTATTACCAACTATCCATATCCCTTGATTCATTGCTATTAACATTTGTATATTGATGTCTTCAGCATCGGTTCTCTAACCATATTCTTCCATCTTACAGCTCTAACATGTTCTCCAAAGATACACTTGAATGCTGAGAACGCTGATTCTGCCATCCATCTGTATGCTATCCATGCTTTTGCTTCCTTCCTTCCATCCATACATACATCAAAATCCCCTTTCTACTCTACTACCGATAGCTTCCTTGGCATGCGTCCCTTCAATAATGAAGCATTCTTCCTCACCTTTATGATAGTTCAATGTTATTTATTGTTGGATAGAAATCTAAAGTCCCTTCTTAATCATATGCCCCATCTGCTATGCTATAACCTTCTTCACATGAAACTTCTGCATAGCCTGTTTTACCAATAGATAAAGGGTAGGTTCTGAACCCAAAAGTTGGTGGGCCGGGAGAGATTCGAACTCTCGACCTCCGCCGTGTCAGAGCGGCATCCTAACCAGCTAGACGACCGGCCCAGATTGCGGGGTAGGGTAGGGCAGGCAGAGCGAGTATGATGCATACTCTAAATACACATAAATTAATTTATTCCTATAGTTGGTATGAGGAGGTTAAGGATAGCAAGTACACAGTTCATACTCAAGCCTTACAGCAGTTTATCCTCATTCATGGATGATGTATCAAAGATGCTTGATATGAGCAAGGGTTGTGATATTGTTGTATTTGGTGAGTGGTTCACCTTAGGTCTCCTTTCCATTGATATGGATATTGATAAGGCTACCTACGATGATATACCAAGACTTGCAAGGTTTACTGATGATCTATGCAGTAGATTCAGTGATCTAGCAATAGGTAGAGGACAGTGCATAGTAGCAGGCACAACTGTAGAGGAGCACTCTGGAAGGTACTACGATACATGCTTTATATTCATGCCAGATGGTTCAATGTATAGGCATAGGAAGACACACCTCTTCCCCCTTGAGAAGGATGCATGGCATATGAGCGAGCATGATACCATGGAGGTCTTTGAGTATAGTAGTAGAGGTTGCAATAATAGTGATAGTAGCAGCATAGAGCAGGATGGGTTTAGTGTTAAGTTCGGTGTATGTATATGCTACGAGTCACAGATACCGGAGTGCTCAAGGGTACTAGCATTAAATGGTGCTGAACTGATAGTATGCCCATCACTAACTCTAACAGATGCTGGATACAACAGGATAAGACACTCATGTGAGGCAAGGTGTATAGAGAATCAGTTGCTTGTTGTGCTAAGCAGTACAGTTGGTAACCTTGCTCCATTCCCAGTAAGGGGTATAGGTAGATCTGCTATACTTGCACCATGTGATAAGCCATGGCCAAGCAATGGGATTATAGCAGATGGCATAATGAATGTCGAGCATATAGTCATGGCTGAGGTTGACCTAGATGGTATAAAGATGACTAGAGAGCATGGTGCTGCAAGGACACATAGGGATAGGATGGAGAAGATACAACTCTATAGTAGATGGTTTGCTTCCTATCTGGGCAAATGATTATTATAAACAGACCTGCTAGCATAAGCATGGATGATGATTTTCTACCTGAAGAGAAGAGAGGAGTGTACAAGGCTATCTATTCAAGGAGGGATGTTAGAGCACACTTCCTACCAAAGGAGATACCAGATGATGTGCTCTTTAGAATACTCGATGCTGCTCATCATGCTCCATCTGTAGGCTTCTCCCAGCCTTGGAACTTCATAATAATAAGGGATAAGGGCATAAAGGCTAGGGTTAAGGAACTCTTCATGCAGGAGTTTGAGCGCTCCTCCAGCATGATAGAGGATGAGCAGAGGAAGAAGAAGTACCTCTCACTCAAACTAGAAGGTATAATGGAGGCTCCAGTTAACATATGCGTAACCTATGATCCTAACAGGTTTGGACCATTCATCATAGGGAAGAGCAGTATACCAGAGACTGGGCTCTACAGTGTATGTTGTGCAATACAGAACCTATGGCTTGCTGCAAGGGCTGAGGGCATAGGGGTAGGGTGGGTAAGCATACTGAGTAATGATAAACTCAAGGAGGTTCTAAGGATACCTGAAGGCATAGTGCCTATAGCATATCTATGCTTAGGGTATGTAACGCACTTTGAGAGCATACCTGATCTTGAGAGGGCAGGATGGTTGAGCAGATTACCCTTGGAGGACGTGCTATACTTTGAGCAGTGGGGTAATAAATAAGGAAGAAAGGAAAAAGGAAGAAAAAGATGGAAGGATAGATAGATGAATGGATAGTAGGTAGAGGAGAGTAAAGTAGAGGGCATGGATTAGTTACACGTGGGAGATGATGGTTGATACAACAATTAATAGTGCTAAGCATCCTATAAATAACTAAGAGTTATAAGACCATGTATAGACAGTTAGCTGTATATGGAGTGAGTTAGTTAGTGAGTAGTTGGGTGGGTGGGCTCGTGGCGCAGCATGGATAGCGCGGCAGCCTCCTAAGCTGTAGGTCGTGGGATCGAAGCCCACCGAGCCCGCCATCATCATTCCTCATCATACTAATCATATCTACTTTCATTGTTTATACTTGATGCTATTGATAATATCGTTCAGGCTTACCTTGCAATTGTACTCATGCCCTAGTCTTAAGCATACCTCCTTTACAATCTCATCCTCAAGGAACCTTGCTGAGCTCTTGAAGAGTACATATAGCAAGTTTGTAACCCTATCTGGCTCATCGTATATTGAGTACAAAGAGGTTCCATTCATCTTCATGAATACCTCCAATGCTTGAACTGTAACCTCTCCAAGTATACTTCTTAGCGTATCTATAACAGCATCAATAACTTTATCCCTATACTCTTCGCTCATACCTCTAACCTCCTTGCTATTATATCATCTGTATTAGCCTGTAGTATGGGTAGCCTTTGCTGTTATCGAAGAGGAACATATAGATACCCTTGTAAGGCCTCGTTATAATAAACAATGGTATCCCATCCTCTTCAACAAGTTTTATATGTATATCAGCAGCCTGTTTTGAAAATTCATAACTTGTCATATGTGGTGTATTTATAATTATCTCAACACATCCATTACTCCTAACCTTCCTTATACCAACTATTATCTTGCTTATAAGTTCGTCAACCCTTTCTTTAGCACTCATCTCTCTCCACCTTAGATCATATGTTATAACAGGACTCTTCCCATGCCTACTCATGATCTCATCATACTTGCTCATGAAGATCCTCTCATTATCAATGATATCATCTGTAAGCTCATTTGCTAGATAAGGTTCATCACCACTATTGCTCTTCTTCTCAAATATGAAGAGCGTGTAGTAATCATTGATCTCCTCTCTAGTGCAGAATGACTGTAGGTACCTTAGGATGCTCTTGTATGGCCTCTCGCTCGATGAGATGGTTATTGCTGGTCTCTTGCTCCTTAACGCGTTAAGAACTATGCATGCAAGGAAGTACGCTAATACTTGCCTATTCACATCCCCAACCTCAAGCAGGACAACACTACCTTGCTTTATACCGTTGCCTAGGATTCTATCTAACTGCTTGTTACCAGTGCTAATGTAACCTTCAATGCTCTCTTTTGGTTCAAATAACTTGGAGTCATTCGTTGGAAGCAGGCATCTATTCTGCAATGGGTTTATGACATGGAAGAACCCATCATCTAGCGAGAATGGTAATACTGGACAGTCTACCTTTACGCCCCTTAATTTCTCTATATTCATCTTCCTCAACTTGAAGCCATTCTTTATAGTATAGGTTAGTGAGATTATACCATCGCATATATAGCCTAGCTCAAGGTCCTCTGGCTTCTCACTTATGAATACAATCATGTTGTTGTTTGCATCTGCTATTGCAATAATGCTCTTGAGTATCTTGTTCCTCTCCTCACTGCTTATCGCCTGGGTTAGGGCATCAAAACTGTCAAGTATTATCAATCCGTCCTTCAAGTGTATAGATGAATTAATAATCTTCTCAAGGAGTGTTAGAGCACTTGCTAACCTTAAATCAGAGACTATGCTTACCTTACTGCTTACATCGAAGGGGTTCATGTTAACAACAGACTCCTCAGTAAGCACATCTTTAGCCCATGGGAACTGGTTAATCAGATCGCTATAGGATACCCTAGTTGATATATATAGGCCTTTAACGCCCATGGAAGAGAGTAGGGAGAGTGCAAGTGTTGTCTTACCAGTACCTGGAAGCCCTTTTATGAGCAGAGAGTTTGATCTTAACATGAAGAATGGTTGGAATATCTCACTAAGCCTCCTTCTAGAGTCTAACAACTCCTCCCTCATCATATCCTACATCTTATTAATTGCTTCTATCTATACACTATTAAATCTTTAGATATTACTTTAACGGCAGATATCTATAATATCTTGATATTAATCGCTCTTATTATAAATTATCTGTTCTTACTTACTATATTTGCACTTGTGTATAGCGTCTCAAATAGGCTCTTCATCTGTGATGCTATATACTCATTCTCAATATAGATGCCAGCGTAGAACTTGTTTGGATTATTAACATTAACAAGTTCTATACCAACATATCTACCATCGAGTATTATGAAGCTGAATGGTACATCTACTATCTTCCTCTCGAGTTTATCTGGATAGAATGGATCTGTGAACATCTTGAACCTCTCCAGTTCATACTTGCTTGTACCATGCTTGCTCATACCCATGTATTCTGATATGTACTTCTCAACTAGCGCTCTATCAACCAGAATTCTTACATCCACGCCCCTTCTATGCAGTTCTATAGCCTTGCTTACTATATACTCGTTGAAGTATCTAGTTGCATACCATGCTTGGTTCTTAACATCCTTCATCCTCTCCTGCAGTACATCTATCAACATATCATAATCTGTTATGAGTCTAGCATTTCCATTCTCAACCTTTATCTGTAGCAACCTGTATATCTCATCCATATCGAACCTCCCGCTATCCTTGAGTATATCTGCCATGATCAGCTTCTTTGCATTCCTAACCTGCTCAAATACCAACTTCAAACATCTCTCATAAAGCATCCTTCCCATCGTTGTCTGAACATACTTACCCTTGCTCTTTGTTATGAGCCCAGCACCAATGAGTTGCTTCAACCTTGTATAGTACTGCTTCTTGCTCATCCCTAGCCTTGCTGGGGTATCTGTACTTGCATCTATACCCTCTACACTCTCTAAGAAGAGGGTTAGAGAATCATGCTTAGCAAGTATTCCCAGCAACCTGGAAGTTTCCTGAATTATGTCATCGTGCATGCTAAAATATGAGATATGAACCTTTATAAAGTTAATGCATTCAGTAATATACTACAAACTGATATGATAACTGCTATGGCTGATATAGATGATGCTACTACTACTGCTACTACTACTATCCTTATCCCTCACTTTATTACCCTGTACAAGGATACGAAATGAGGGAAGAATGCGGTCGGCGGGATTCGAACCCGCGTCGCCGGCTTGGAAAGCCGATATCCTAGACCAGGCTAGACGACGACCGCATACAGCTATCCTGTATCCATAGTCATGATGCATCAACGTATTAACATTATTATATTATTCTGTTGTACCTTCTAGCATATTCCTAGAGCCTTCTCCACCTCATACAGTACCCTTGCTACAACTACATGCGCCTCTAGGCCGTACTTGCTTATAGATATTGTATGCTCGAACCTATTCCTTATAGATGTTGAGAATGTACCTTTGGGGAATCCCCCTACAACTATGCATGCCCCTTCAAGATCCTTAACAACACTTGCAACATACTCTGCACTCCTCATCTCACCTAACCTTGAGAGTCCAATCACTACTGAAGGTTCTATCCTATCTAGAAGCATATTAAACCCCATATCCTCAACCTCAAGCAGTAGATGTCTATCATCAGAACTCTCTATTCTACCCTTGCTGAATAGATCCTCCATGAGACCAACAAACCTGTTGTAGTTCTTTGGGAGCCTAACATCCTTCTTGCCAACGCTTATCACCTTATCTGCTAGTGTATGCACATACACACTTAACATACCCTTATGGTAGAGGGGTATGCTTGTAGCCTCTAGTAGTGAGAAGTGTACTATATCTGGCCTGCCTCTCCTGTACGCATCCTTAAGGTTGAGCATTGCAGCATGGTGGTAACTTCTATCGAGTAGGATCCCTTTAGGCTCCTTGCCTACCCTCCTTGCATGCTTCCTTACTGCACTATGCCATGCTATCTCCTCTGGCACCAACTCAAGTGAAGCCTCAGCTATTATAAGGGTGATCATCATAGCATCACCATCACAACATCAGCAGCAAGAAGGAAGAGGAGTAGGTGGTTAAAGAAGGATCTCGCTAGGCAGAGGGTGGAGATACTCTTAAGGAATGTTCTGGATACTGCAAAGTATGACCCTACTCTAGCAGAGAAGCAGGCTATGCTCATAAGGAGGATAAGCATGAGGTATAGGATAAGGTTACCGTATGAGGTAAGACAACTGTTCTGCAAAAGGTGCAAGAGGCTAATCATACCAGGGGTTACATCTAGGGTAAGGATAGGCAGATCAAGCATAAGGGCTATCAGGATAACATGTCTGCACTGCAACCATATATACAGGAAGATCATAGATAGCAAGCAAGGATGAAGATGCTGAGAGGGTATAGGCAGATTAATAAATAATAATAGTAAGAGAAGAGGGTATGCAAGTAAGTGCATAAATCAACATAAATACCATTTGACTAAGCATATATAACAGGAGTTGAGTAGGTAATGTGTATGGTTAAGGCTTACGATGTACCTGCAGATAGGCTTATAGCAAGGCTGGCTGCTACTCTCAAGCAGGATCAGAATATAGTGCCACCACCATGGGCTAGGTTTGTTAAGACTGGATGCCATGCTATGAGGCTACCATATGATAGGGATTGGTGGTATGTTAGATGTGCTTCATTGCTAAGGAAGATATACATACATGGACCCATAGGCTTATCTGATCTAAGATCAGAGTATGGAGGGAGGCAGAGGAGGGGCTCAAGCCCATCCCATCACAGGGATGCTGGAGGAGCAATAATAAGGAAGGCACTACACCAACTCGAACAGGCAGGGTATGTTATGAAGATACATGGTAAGGGTAGAGTACTTACAAGCAAGGGTATGAGCCTGGTTGATAGCACTGCAAACGAGGTATTCGATGAACTTGTCAAGATAATGCCAGAGTTGAGTAAGTATGCCTAATGATTGAAGATGTATGGATGAATGGATGGAGGAGGTGAGAATAAGCATGGCTCAATACGATAACAGGAGCGAGGAGGAGAAGGCAAGGGAGATGGAGATAAGACTCATGCGTGAGCGTCTGCTAAGGGCACTGCTAACCACTGAAGCAAGGCAGAGGCTCACAAACCTCAAGATGGTGAAGCCTGAGCTTGCAAAGACTGTAGAGGATTACATAATAACCATGGGCTCTCAAGGGAGGATAAGTAGAGCGTTAACAGATGAGGAGTTGAAGAGGCTACTCCTCCAGATACAGCAGCCAAAGCGTGAATTTAGGATAACCTACAAGTAATTAATTATATAATTGGCACAAATATCTTACTTTATTAAGCAAGGAGTATCTAACTCTAACTCTCTCGTTATTAAATATTTAATACAGTGATAGGATAATGTATGATGGTATGGTATGGTAAGGATGATAGATCTTACAAGAACTATAGAGTATGGTATGCCTGTATTTGAGCAGAGGATAAGACCAACGCTTATACCATGGGCCAGGCTTGATATCCATGGCTATGATCTAGAACTGATGTTCATGAGCACCCATACTGGAACGCATATGGATGCACCATCACACTTCAGTAGAGGCATTAGCATAGATGAGATCCCATTGCATGTACTTGTAAGCAGTGCAATACTTGCTGAGGTTAAGAAGGGTGAGAAGGAGTACATCCATAGGGAGGATCTGGCAAGAACATTGGAGCATTACGATCTTGAGGGTAAGAGCATCATAATCTCAACTGGTTGGGAGCATAAATGGAAGAGCCCAAACTACCTTAGCCATAACCCTGGATTGAGCAGGGATGCAGCGGAGTATCTTGTTGAGAAGGGTGTTATCCTTGTTGGGATAGATACTGCAAACATAGACCATCCAGATGATAAGGACTTTACTGTGCATAGGGTGTTGCTCCCAAATAATGTGCCAATAGTTGAGAATCTATGCAACTTGGAGGCTATAAATGGTAATGGTAATGGTAATGATGGTGGTAGTGAGGGGAGGATAAGAAGAGGTAGAGGTGAGTTCAGGCTTATAGCAGCACCATTGAAGATCAAGGGTTGCACAGGATCCCCTGTAAGGGCAATAGCCATGATAGATTGATAAGGTTGATTGACCAATCAATTAGTTAAGAATGTATTAACTACGTTGGCTTATCATCACATCTAAATTACATTATGAATTGGAACCTCTTCCTATATGCATTCTTGCTCAACTTACCTATTATTGGTATTGGATAGTAACAGAAGATGCATCTATTATGCTCATCAAGATTCCAGGCTGTTATGTTGTAACCAAACCTTCCTACAACTATGTTATTACATTCAGGACAATAAGTGCTCTCATACCTATGCCCTGGTATATTCCCTATGTACACATACCTCAACCCTTCCTCCCTTGCTATATCATAGTGCTTCTCAAGCGTCTCCACAGGTGTGTAAGGAAGGTCCATCATCTTGTAGTCTGGATGGAATCTTAGGAAGTGCAGTGGTACATCTGGTCCTAGTTCATCATGTACGAACCTTGCTAACCTTCTAGCAGCATCAAGATCATCCCCAACCTTTGGAACTATGAGATCTGTTATCTCAACATGTATGTTAGTCTTATCCCTAATCTCTCTAAGGGTATCGAATACTGGTTGTGCATCTGGTATGCCTATGTAGCGCCTAACGAACTTGGTCTCCCCGCTCCCCTTGAAGTCAACAGTTATGCAATCAAGGAACTCTTTCATCATGCTAACTGTTTCAGGTGTATCATAGCCATTGGATACAAATATGTTGAATACACCCTTGCTCCTTGCTATAACTCCAACATCCCTTGCATACTCTATGAATATAGTAGGCTGGTTATAGGTATAGGCTATGCCCTCGCATCCATAGTAGAGTGCCTGCTCAACAACCTGCTCTGGGCTCATCTCTATACCCTCTATCTTCCTCCTCTGGCTTATATCGTAGTTTTGACAGTACTGACAGAGCCAGTTACAGCCAGTTGTTGCTATTGAGTATATCATGCTGCCAGGATGGTAATGGATCACTGGCTTCTTCTCTATAGGATCGATCTGCCCTGCTATTATCCTACCATACACAAAGAGGTAGAGTTTACCTCCTATGTTGCCCCTTATCCCACATAATCCTATCTTGCCCTCTGGTATTGAGCAGTACCTTGCACATGCTGTACACCTTACCCTATCTCCCTTATCCTTGGTGTAGAGTACTGCTTCCTTGCCTATAACCTGTTGCATGTATATTATTCAGCATCATGGGATATTAGGTTATTGGTTACCTTATACCTTCCCTACTTCCCCTCTCCTCTACCCTACCCTACCCTAACCTCACCTAACCCAACCCAACCCATCCCATCCTTCCCCTCTCATCCCTTCTCCCTCACTATCATCCTCCTCTTGCTTACTGAATAAGATTAATAACAACAGATGGGTTTGTAATCTAGATGGGTAATAGACTAGGGGATATGGCAAGAAGGGTACATGGCAAGATATTTGGTAGACCTCACAACTTCTCATGGGTTATAGATGGTCTACTTGCAGGTAGTGCAAGACCAATGTCTATGCAGGAGATGGAATGGGTTAAGCAGGTAGGCATAAAGAGCATAGTAAGTGTTATAGAGGAGCCATTACCAGATGAGTGGTTGGATGGAATAAACTATCTCCACATACCAACTCTAGACTACACTGCTCCTGATGTAGAGGATATGGATAGGGCAGTTGAGTTCATAAACTCATCAATAAGGGATGGTAAGCCTGTAATGGTGCACTGTGCTGCAGGAAAGGGTAGGACAGGAACAGTGCTAGCAGCATACCTCATCAAGTATAAAGGGTTGAGTGCTGTTGAGTCTATAAACATGATAAGGAGTATGAGGCCAGGCTCTATACAGAGTAGTAGGCAGGAGATGGCTCTTCTATTCTATGAGAGATACATTAGAGTCAGATAAGCAAGTGTAAATATAGAGTTCATCCATCTTCTATAAGATGATATAACTACTCCTACTCTGGCACAGATTCTGTAACAAGCCTACCATTCTCTACCCTGACGAAGAGGTATCTGTTATCCTTGAATATCAGTATGAGTTCATCTTCCTTCTCCTCAACATCCATCAACTCCTGCCCCCTTATACCATCGTACTTTGCCATACCAATCAGCCTAACCTACTACTCTCCCTTTATATAGATTATCTTCTAATCATCTCAAATCTTGCTAGATGATCTCAAGCCTAACCTTATTGGATCTAGCCGTTACAATCTCTGCCTCAGCATAAACATGTTTACCCCATTCAGCACTAACCTCAGCAAATATATCATGCCTGCCTTTGCCAAGCATGGATGGCATCATCTCAATCCTCCTATGCACATCGAAGAGGAGCGATCTAGCCTCATCCTCATCCTTTGGTAGTATGGAGTCTTGATCAGCAACTATCATTACCCATACCTTCTTCTCTGGAGGGTATGGCTGCATAGTAGGATCCCTACTCCAGTATATGGATGCCTTTCTCACAAATGTTATAGGCTCAACTATATCCTTACTGGTTAGGGAACCATCCTTCTTTATGCTTATAGCATACTTTATCCTGAAGAGGTTATCATGATGCTCATAAGCATCCAGCCATCTCTCCCTTGTGAATAGATCCCTTATCCTTCCATCTATCTTGAACCTTAAATCTAGCATGATTGGCTCATCTCTAACAGTTGTTGGGGATGCATGAAGGATCACATCACCTATCCTATTCATAATAAGATGGTAGTATCAAGCATCATTTTATTCATTTCTATACCCTTCCTTACTCTAACTAAACATGTTTACACAAGGTATTTATCTTTGATAGGGCTAAGAGTGTGATGTTTATGATGGAGGTAAGCCTGATAGAGAGGGATGAGAAGGGAGTAACCATCAAGGTTAAGGAAGAGGATATCTCAGTACTCAACATACTCCAGTATGAGATTGCAAAGTATAAGAGCGTTGATATAGTAGGGGTAGCACAAAGGCACTATCTGATACCTGAGTATGAGTTTAGGGTTAGTATGAAGCATGCGGGCGATGATCCATTCAAGGTTGTAGCAGAAGCAGTTGGGAGTGCGCTAAACGTTGTAAGGTCCATGAAGGAAGAGGCAAGCAGCATTGTTAGCAGTAGTAGTAGCAACAGTAGTGATAGTAGTAGGAGTAACAGTAACGGTAGCAAGTGACTGTAATTTATAGGTGAGTAAGATGCGCTTCTGCCCCAATTGTGGTATGCGCCTTGTACAGAGCAAGGGTAACGATGGTACCATGCATCTAATCTGTAGGAAGTGCGGTTATGATGAGATGGCTAGAAACCCATCTACAAGCACATCAAAGATCAAGGATGAGAAGCCCCTCATCCAAGTTGTGGGTGAGGAAGAGGCTGATATATCTGTGATGCCAACCATAAAGATCACATGCCCCAAGTGTGGTCATGATACTGCTGTATGGTGGATGCTCCAGACAAGGAGTGCTGATGAACCAACTACCCAGTTCTACAGATGCGTCAAGTGCAACCATACATGGAGACACTACGCTTAGCATACCATCATTCTTGCTTCATAAATATTCATCATCATTGTTAATAATAGCAATAGTAGTAGCAACAACCTACTACTGCTCCTACTCCTATACTAGTAGTAGTAGTAATCTGATCAATAATCATTATCAAGAATGGTTGTAATCCCCAACTGTAAAGATTTAATTTGATCCCTTGCATGGCTTACACATGCTAATAGCAAGGAGCAAGAGTGCAGAGGAATGGAAGACCATAGTATCTGCAATAAGCACCATAGTTGAGGAGGCTACATTCGAGGCTACCAGCGAGGGCATATCGTTCAGAGGTATGGACCCTAGCCATGTTGCGCTCATAGATGTGCAGTTGCTCAACTCTGCATTTGAGTACTACAAGTGTGATGGTAGCATAAGGTTCGCTGTTAGGGTAGATGAGTTCCTAAAGTTACTGAAGAGGGCAGGTAAGGAGGATAGCATAGAGGTTAGCATAGGGGGTGCAGGTGCTGTTGGGGAGAGCAGGAGGGAGAGAGGAGAGGAGGAGGTTGAAGAGGAAGAGGAAAGGGAGGTTACAGCATTAGAAGAGAGTAAAGAGAAGGAGATGGTTGCTCTTGCTTCTGATGAGAACATGCTCTCTATAAAGATGGTGAGCAAGTACACAAGGCAGTACAAGATGAGGTTGATAGAGAGTACTTCTAGTTCAACACCATTACCAAAGATAACCTTCAACACGAAGGTTGTTATGAAGATGGCTCAATTCATTGAGGCATTGAAGGATGTAGAGATAGTCTCAGATTACATAACGATTAGGTGTGATGGTAACATGCTACAGTTGATAGGCAAGGGAGATAGTGGGGATGCTGTAATCACATTCAACAAGGGGGATGAGGGGGTTGAGGAGATGAGTAGCAATGGGGAGAGTAATGCTACGTACAGCCTAGAGTACCTTGGGAGCATAGTTAAGGCAGTAGATAATGCAGATAGCATCGTTATAGAGTACTCTACAAGGATGCCTTTGAGGCTTGAGTTTAAGATGCCCTACATGTGCAGGATATACTTCTACCTTGCACCAAGGGTTGAGGCTTAGCCTAACTAATAATCAACCATTGCCAACTACACAAGCAGTAGCAATAAGAGGCTATAGGGAAGCAGACAAAAAGAGAAGAGAAGGTAAAGAATTTAAGCAGACTCTCTCTAGTCTTAACGATCCCCTTGAGGTTGGTGATGAAGTTTGGGGGTAACGCTGTAGCAGATGTAGAACGTATAAGGCATGTAGCAAGGGATATAGTCAAGCAGATGCAGAAGAAGAGAGAGGAGAAGAAGGGGAATGACCCTGCCTCCAATCAGATAGTGGTTGTTGTATCTGCCATAAAAGGGGTTACCGATGACCTCATAAAGGTCTGTGATAGCATAATGGGAGGTGAGTGCTCAAGGGTTGATAGCATAATACATAGCATAGAGGAGAGGCATAGGAGCATTGCATCAAACCTCTGCAATGATGGATCCTATACAAGCGAGTTATCAAGCATAATTGATGCACTCATCAAGGAGATGAATGACCTACTCAAGGGCATGATGCTACTCAACGAGGTTACTCCAAGGTCAAGGGATTACCTACTCTCCTTTGGTGAGAGGCTTATTGCACCAATGCTCTGCTATGCACTCAAGGATGTGGGTGTTGAGGCTGAGCATCTTACCGGCAAGGATGCTGGGATAGTCACTGATTCAAACTATGGTGATGCTAGACCGTTGATGGATACAACAAGGTTGAGGGTTAGGCATAAGATAATGCCCATGCTTGAGCATGGAGTGGTGCCAGTGGTTACAGGGTTCATAGGCTCTGATCAGCATGGCAATATAACAACACTTGGTAGGGGAGGCTCGGATTACACAGCAACCATAATAGCATCATGCATAGATGCTGATGAGGTCATGCTATGGACCGATGTTGATGGTTTGATGACTGCAGATCCAAAGATCGTAAAGGATGCACAAGTACTTAGAGAGGTATCTTATGCAGAGGCTATGGAGATGGCACTATTTGGTGCAAAGTACCTTCACCCTAGGGCATTGGAGCCTATATTGGATAAGGGTATACCGATAAGGATAAGGAATGTATTCAATCTTGAGTGCCAAGGTACAACTATAATGAAGAGTCCTACAGCGTACCCAAGCAAGATAGTCAAGGCTGTAACAGCTATAAGGAATGTATCGCTCATAGATGTTAGAGGTAGCAGCATGGTAGGCTCTCCAGGTACAGCAGGAAGGATATTCAACGTGCTTGGAGAGCATAGGATAAACATAATAATGATATCCCAAGGGCCCTCAGAATCAAGCATATCCATGGTTGTAAGGAAGAGCGATCTTGATAAGGCTGTTAATGCTCTAGAACTCAACCTTCTAGGCAGGTTGATCAAGGGCATAAATGTTACTGATGATGTTGCAATAATAGCAGTTGTTGGTGCTGGGATGAGAGGAACCAAGGGTGTAGCAGCAAGGGTCTTCAAAGCAGTAGCAGATAGAGGGATAAACGTTATAATGATTGCTCAAGGTTCATCTGAACTTAATCTAGCATTTGTTGTTGAGGATAGGTATGCTGAGGGTGCTGTTAAAGCACTACATGATGAGTTTGAACTAGATAGAATAAACCAGTGATGCATTTCAATCATCCATCTCCCATCAGTAATCACCTATAGATAGACAGTATCACTACTACGCTCGATATTTATAGAGGGTTCATCTATCACTTCCTATGGATCTAGAGTCTAGGCTGGAGTTGATAATAAGAGAGCCTACTGAGGAGGTAGTCACTATTGAAGAACTTAGGAAGCTCTTAGAGGTAAACTCAAGACCTAAACATTACATAGGTCTTGAGATCTCTGGCCTATTACACCTTGGGAGTCTAGTGCTCACAGGGTTCAAGATAAATGATATGATAAAGGCTGGGGTAGAGTGCACTGTATTCCTTGCTGATTGGCATACATTCATAAATGATAAACTGCAGGGGGATTGGGATATTATAAAGAGTGTAGCAAAGTACTATGAAGATGCATTCAAGTTCTTCTGCCCTGGCATAAACGTTGTTATGGGCTCTGAACTATACAGTAGTTACAAGGATTACTGGAGCGATCTTATAAGGTTCAGCAAGCATATAACACTGCCTAGGATAATGCGCTCCCTAACCATACTGGGGAGGAGCGAGAAGGATAAGCTTGATTTTGCACAACTTGTTTATCCTGTTATGCAAGCAGTTGATATACATGCTCTAGATGTTGATATTGCTCATGCAGGTATAGATCAGAGGAAGGTACATATGCTTGCTAGGGATATCTTCCCCAAGATGGGATGGAAGGTTCCAGTTGCCATACACCATCATCTACTTCCAGGGCTAGGGGAACCTGTAAGCCTTGGGCTAGAGGATGATTCAAGCATGGATGTTAAGGTATCTAGTAAGATGAGTAAATCGAAGCCCCATACAAGCATATTCGTTCATGATGATGAGCATATAATAAGGGAGAAGATGAGGAGGGCATGGTGCCCAGAGAGTATAGATAGCAACCCAGTACTAGAGATTGCAAGGTATATAATCTTCCATGAGTTCAAGGAGTTCACAGTAGAGAGACCAGCAAAGTATGGTGGGAGCATAACATTTGCAAGTTATAAAGAGTTGGAGGAGGCATATGCTAGCAGGAGGCTCCATGCTCTTGATCTGAAGAATGCTGTTGCCCTCTACCTTAACAAGATAGTTGAGCCTGTTAGAGAGTACCTCAAGAACAGGAAGGAGATAATGGAGGTATTGGCAAAGCAGCAGTAGTAGTATAAAAAAAGAAGAGAGAAGAGAAGGATAAAGAAGAGATAGCAGAATTAATTATGGTAGTACGTTGATATTAAGATAGGCACCAGAACCTTTACCATCCAAGCTTACAACCCCTACTCTGTATGTATAGTGACCCTCTAGCATCATTAGATGCACTTACTCTCAATTGTACTGTATGTAAGATGTTATCACCTTTGCTAGCAGGTATATCAATATAGTAATTGTCTGCAGTTACCGAGAGATGCTTATAAATCTCCATATCATCAATATAATCTGGCTCTATGACTAGTGTAGTATAGGAATCGCTACTATTTATTACAAGGTAGCTGTCAGCAATATGATAGTGCTGACTATCAAGAGAGTAACCATAAAACAACCTTCCTCTTTCTTCTATATATAGCCTTATAAAGTTAGATCCTTTGATCTATTAGATTATACCTTCTTACATGCATCAATGAGAAGCCTCAGTGATTCAAGATCCTCCTCTATTGGGAGTGGGTGGAGGATGAAGTGTCTAACACCTATAGCAGCATAGCCTTGAAGTTCCCTTGCAACATCATCTGGTGTACCTATAATGGTTGAGCCTTTATTCCTTGATATGAACCAATCTATACTCTCATCACTCCTCTTCACTACCCTAATCTTATCAATCAACGTTTCATGTCTATCTGCTATTATCACCCTCATAAGCAATGACTTGACTATAGTGCTGTAATCCCTCCTGATGTTAATGCAATGCTCTTTGAGTACCCTCAGTTTATCAGTCAACTCATCTACATCTACAAATGGACAGTTGTATATATCAGCATGTTTTGCAGCAACCTTAAGTAAGAGCCTACCAGAGCCCCCAACCATTATAGGAGGATGGGGCTTCTGTACAGGTTTAGGATAGTTCACAGCATTGATAACCTTATGGTACTTGCCATGGAACGTGCTTGCCTCCTCATCTACCCACATTGCCCTTATTATATTGAGTGCTTCATCCAACTGCTCTATCCTTGCTCTAGCACTTGGGAACTGGTAGCCATATGATACATACTCCTCCTCATACCATCCAGCCCCTATACCAAACTCAAGCCTACCATTGCTTATGTAATCTAGAGTAGATGCCATCTTTGCTAGAAGAGCAGGGTTCCTGTATGAGTTGCATGTTACAACCTGCCCTATCCTTGCCTTTGATGTCACCCCTGCTATGGAAGATAGTAGTGTCCAGCACTCAAGCATTGGCTTACCTATGAATGGTCTGTACTCCTTGTATGGGATGAAGTGATCATACGCCCATAGCGAAAAGCCTAGTGCTTCTGCTGTTAGAGCAAACCTCTTTATATACTCGAACCCAAGCCCCTTGAGATCGTCTATCCAGCCCTGTGGGAGAAGTACGCCAAACTCTAACCTAGAGTCATGGTGATTACTCATGCCCATGCTATCCATGTTGGTTATATCTCTTTATTCCTATTCCTATCCCTATCCTCAACTCTTAGCATATCTGTATCCTACACTTGTTCTCTTACAAGTTCGTACTTGCTCTTGTACCCTCTAGGGTTTATCATGAGCCCTTTGTAGATGAATGTAGATGAGTTTCCTATTATTATAGTGCTCAGCATCCCAAGATGATCTTGGTACTCAAGCATATGCTCAAGATCTGTAAGCACTATACTCTGTGAATCCCTATATGCAGACTTGACTATTGCAACTGGGGTTCTTGCACTCCTATACTTGAGGAGTATATCTCTAGTATCTCTAAGTTGGTGAACCCTTTTCTTGCTCTGAGGATTGTATATGACTATAACAAAATCACCCTGTGCTGCAGCCTCTACCCTCTTCACTATTATATCCCATGGTACTAACAGGTCGCTCATGCTAACTACTGCAAAGTCTGCCATCAATGGTGAGCCTACTAGTGCTGCACATGCATTAAGTGCTGATACACCTGGCACTACCTCAACATATGGGTTCATCCCATCCCAGTCACGCTCTGCTAGCACTTCATATACTAGACCGGCCATGCCGTATATCCCTGGATCCCCACTAGAGACGAGAGAGACTATATTACCCTTGCTTGCTAGATCTATCGCATGATTGGCTCTATCAACCTCTTGGGTCATTGCATATGCATATACCTCTTTACCATCCAGCATATGCCTTATAAGATCGATGTAGGTCTCATACCCTATCACTATATTGCTATCCATAATGCACTGCTTTGCTCTAAAGGTCATATGCTCCTCATACCCTGGGCCTATACCAACTATGTATAACCTGCCTATACTACTATTGCCATTACTCCCCACCATATCATCACCAATGCACGATACAATAACTTTTATTCTTTATTATTAGAGTTGGATGTGCATGGATATTACCTACACATAGCACTCTCGTATTTTTGGATGTAAGAGAATATCTTTAAGATCCTCTGCTTTGTTGCATAACTTAGCAAGATATTTTTATTTAATATGCTTAAAGATTAGGCTATTATGGATTAGTAAATATGATGAATCATTGGTTATGCCAAGAGATCCTCTTCTCTTTTAATGCATTGCAATTGGTGCTATGAGAATGAAGATGAATAATGTAAGAGGGTAGAAGATAAGCATATTATAGCAAAGCAAAATATGATAGCAAATAACTTAAGTTCCTTACTTGCTGATGATGCAAGAACCTGCTATAATGGCAATAATGAAGAAGGAGGAACTCTATAGATGGTGATGATCAATCACCTATAATTTAGTTATGCAAAGTGCAACAAAGCAATCATTAGGATACTACAAGAAACTTTATACTATTAGGTATAGTACCCATTAAAAATAAAGGCTACAAGATAGACTCTGCAACCTTCACAAGTTCAGACTCTGGCAGATAAGCCCTTATCTGTATCCAAAGGTCACCCTTTAAGCAGTCTACCTCTGCTAGCAATGGTACCTTCCTTCCTACAGCATCCTCAACTATCTGGCTATCATATGCTACGCATTGGTAACCATCTATGGTGAGTTTGTGTGCACCATACTTTGAGTAGAACGCTAGTAGTTCATCCAATGCTGTACCTATCTCCTGCCCCTCCTCCTTAACACCATCAACTATTACCGCCTCGCTATTCTTTGTGTTATTGCTTATTGATATAACCATGCCCTTTCCATAGTAAAAGAACTCTCTATTGGTTGTGTTATCAGTTATCTCCTTATCCCAAGCAAAGATCACCACTTCCCAAATATCTTTGCCTTCTACGTTTATAGCCCCAATGTATTGGATAGAATAGCCTTCAGGAAGGTACTTAGGGTAAGGTAATTCGTAATTCACAACTGTTGATGCCTCATCTATATCCTTCACAGGAGGCAACGTTGCCTTCTTTATCATGTAGGAAGGGGGTAAAGATAGATTATCTGTTACCTCAACATCATCATTAGTTACCAAGTATTTATCCTTGTTATTATAGCTAACAATTATAGTTACTGTAATTATAATGGCAGTGAATCCTATTATAGTTAGCCATTTATTGCTTAACATAGATTCCTTCCACCTCCCTTTGCTACCATGAAGTGATTATATGCGTTGTTACAGTAATCCATTATGTAACCATTCACTGGATTTATTATATAGTACCACTTACTCGCTGCACTACTAGATATGTACACCCATCCAGTGTTTGGTTTATAGTACAAGTCCTTATACTCATTTATGCCAGGATTTGTATCATAGTAACCTATCTCATAACCAGCTTCTGTTTCTGTAGAAAGTAGATCCTAATCTTTCTGTTGTTATTGTATCAGTACCCACCCTTAATATCCATACTTATCAGCATTACCATCATGTATAGTAAATAACCAAGTACTGTTATTACTTGGGCATGTATTGTTAGTGCACCACGTTTTCTGCATAATTCCATCCAGAGCCCAATACCATTTTGGTGTGTACGATACACTTGCTATCCAACCTATCTCCAATAATCTACCGTTCCCTAGGATGACCCATAATGGACTAACCATGTATCCAACCATATTGGATGGGTATGGTACCTTCTGCTTTACTCCAGCACCTAAAGACTGTACCTGAAATCATACTTACCTGCAGCATAGCAATCATCCCCATAGGTAGTAGTGCAGTTAGTTGCTCCATATACCATCATCATGCTTCGCAATGCTTGATACCATAAGTACTGATGCAGTAATAACTGCAATTGCTATCCTTGATGCTATTGGATTCATTATCAAGAAGGTTAAGCAAGAATGATATATATCACAAATATTTAACCAGTTAGTGAACACTAGAGCAGATATGCTCAAGCAGATCACTAACTAACAACTAACTAACCAATTATACTATTCTATTATCCTCCTAACATCCCCTTCAAGCACGCCAGAACCTATATGCAATCTATCAATATGCTTTGATAAGGCATTCTTGTCATCAAATGGTGAACCACAGTATGGGCATGATAACTTTGCCTCTACAGCCTCCTTAACATACGCTATAGCCTTTGGGTTTATTATGCATACAGGTGTGCCTTTCAATGCAGTCTGTGATGTAACCATGCTTGCTTTATGTATCCTCTCAAACAAACCTTCTCTAGTAACCATGCCTATAACGGTTGAGCCAGAACTTACAATAACCTGCCTTAACACATGCTTCTCCATAACTGCTAGAGCATCGCTTATGCTTGTCTTTGGTGATATAGTTATGATTGGTGAACTCATTATCTCTCTTAGCCTAACCTTGTTGGGGTTCTTGCCTTGGGCCATAACCTTGAAGAGTATATCTGTCTTCGTAACTATACCTATAGCCTCGCCATTGTGTGTTACAAGCACACTCCTAGAGTTCCTCTCCTTCATGATTGAAGCAGCATCTGCAGCACTCATACTCCCTTCAAGCGTAACTACGTTTGTTGTCAATACATACTCAACAGGTTTGTTTAGTAGAGATTCGATATCCTCATACTCATACCCTCCCCCTTCTCTTTCTTCTTCAGATGGATATGACATGCATGTATAGTAGGGTAGTGGTTATTTAAATGTGGCTATATATCCTCTTCTATTCACTTAACCTATCAAATGCCCTTCTCTCATCCCTAGCCATGAGGTAGAATGCATGAGCACTTATCACAAATGCAGCAAGGAACATCTTTGTAGCAAATACAAGGCTCCAAGGTGTCTTTGGGTTTGGATAGGGGATGTTGAGAACATCTATCCTTATTATCCCACTTATAGCATCTGCAGTCATAAGAGCATTCCAGACTACAAAGTTGTATACCAACTCATACAACGAGACTACTGCTATTGCTAATGCTATCAACTTGAGTATTGCTCTATTCCTAGCAGAGATGTTCTTGGTCTTCTCCCTCCCTATCTTAGTTACACAGTACCATCCAACGACTGAGGAGATCATGAGATAGGTTACAAGCTTTGCGAAGCCCTTGAATGGTACCTCAGTATTCACTAGAACCTCGCCTATCACTACACTCCCACTTGCAAGGTATTCTCTAAGGCTCTCAGCAAGCGCATATACAGTTATGCTCAGCATTATTGCAGCACATACATAGAAGATGATCCTGTAGACTAGTACGCTCTTCCTATACTCCTTTGCATAGTTGTCATCAGTCTCATCACTCCTTGGCTGCATGATCCTACTACCCTAGCCTAAGAATAAAAATTTTTCGTGATGATAGGTATGATATATTAAATTAGTTACCTATGTTTGGATAATGCTCGTATATATTAAGTAAGTATTGCACTATATTTGGGTGTTTTGTAATCAATGGATAGATTATTTATTTACCCTTTGGGTTAGCTATTGGTATGAGCATCGATGGTAGTGATCATACAAGTATGGTAAGCATACATATAGCAGAGGAGGTTAGAGATTACAGGGTAAGCCTGTATGCAAAGGCTATGGATGTTAAGGTAAGGCATAACCATGACTATAGTAATGTTATGGATGAGTTGAAGGCTAGGTTAACGTTGAGCAAGGATGATCTGAAGAACCATCCAGTTGTTAGAGCATTAAGGGACTTTTACTGGAGGCTAGGCATAGATCCTACAAAGGTTAGACCATCAAGCGAGGCATTAGCAAGGAGGTTCTTGATGGGGAAGATGCCAAGGATAAACAACGTTGTAGATGCAGGCAATATAGCATCTATAGAGACCTTAGTACCAATAGGCATATACGATCTTGCAATGGTTAAGGGTAGGCTTGTACTTAGAAGAGCTATAAGCAATGAAGAGTTTATTGACATTACAGGCAAGGCTAGTAGACTTACTGGGAAAGAGATAGTGCTTGCTGATGAGCAAGGGGTTATACATGTATTTCCCCATAGGGATGCGCTTAGAACATCGGTCAAGGATTATACAAGCAGGATACTTGTAGTTGGATGCTACATAATGGATGGTATGGATGCATCGTTGGCTAGGGTTGCAGTAGATAGAACGATAGAGTTGATAAAGGCATCTTTATCATGAGTTAAGACAGTAGCATACGAATAGTAGATAAAGATGATATATAATGCATAGATCATACCTTAACTGTCTTCTCAAGCCTCCTTATCTGCTCTATGGGCGTTATAACAGCCCTTCCAACAAGCCCCTCGTTTACGCCTATTCCTGCATTCTTTGCTATTATATCTAGCACATCCTCAACCTCCCTATCAGCAACTATGAGTTCTATCTTTGATGCTGGCATAAGTTCTGGCTTGTATGAGCCAGTACCCCTTGCTCCTGTAAGCACTATCTGGAAGAGACCCTTGCCATACCCATTAACTATGAATATGTTATCAACCCCGTATCTCTTCAACGCTCTATACACAATATCCACCTTCTCAGATGCAATTATTGCTTCTATCTTCTTCATGCTACTATTAATGGTCTTCATGGTATAAAAACCATCGCCAGTATGCTAACATTATGATAATCTTATATTATATCCTTAGTAGTTTGCTCCTCCCCTCTATGCTCTGCTGCTTTATCTCGCTCTCTATGATTGGCAAGTAACCAAGTATGCAGAAGTTAACGAAGTCACTGAACGACTTTATCCTATACTCTGATCTCAACGTATCCTTGTTAGCATTGTAGAACTTGAGTACTCTCATCAGGGTGTACTTCTGCAATGGCACGAGTCTACTTCTCTTTTCCTGTTCCTCATACTCACCAGAGCTGGCATCTATACGATCTGTAGAATCCTCATTGCTATAATTGCCATGCTCCCCATCAACACCACTACTAGCAATGCTGCTATCCTGCTTACGGGTTCTATCCTCACTATCGTTAACATCTTCAAGGTCCTTTATAACATGCATATGCGATACATCCACTATCTCCTCAAGAGAGGAGACGAATATCTTCGTGTACTCTTTATGCTTGCCAGATACAGCACTTATAGTATCTATAACCCTCTTTGCATCCCTATCACTTACTATTAGCTCAACCTTTGTAAGGAACTCACCTAGACCGCCTCCTCTTCCTACAGCACCATTCCTTGAGGTTATATTAGGACTGGTTATGTTATGCATACTCAAGCCATATATCTCAAACCTCTCTAACTGTATCTTAAGGTCTGGCATTATCTCTGTCCTAACTATAGCCTCTATCCTCTTCATGGCAATATGTAATGATAACATAATTATAAATGTTAGCTAGAATGATAAGCTTTTGATAATAAAATAAATGGTTGGTCAAGGTACAAGTCTGTACTTGGAGTAGAAACTCTTCCTTATGAGGTGCTGTATAAGCATGAAGAACAACACGCTTAGGAGTGTGGCAAGGTATGTTACTATTAGCCCTGGAGGCTTTGATAGGGGCTGTGGTGCTCCTAGGGCATATGCATCTGATAGCATCAGAGATAGCAAGGATAGTGCCAGTGCTCCAACAATGTATCTCTTCATGCATATGATATAGAAGAACTTATATAAAAAGATATTCAAATGATTATCATCTTTATAAGACATTCGGTATAGCCAAGGTTTATGATAAGCTATTGGATATCATTATATTATTTTTTTTAAAAAACTTTAAAAATACTATGCAAAGTAGTAGCCATATGGCAATAGACACTGGAGATACAGCGTGGATGATACTCTCGACAGCGATGGTCTTCCTCATGATAGGAGGAGTAGGCTTCCTTGAGGCTGGGCTGATAAGGGCAAAGAATGCACTTGGCATCCTCATGAAGGTGTATCAAACGGCTACCATAGGCCTAATAGCATGGTTCATAATCGGCTTTAGTCTTGCATTTGCACCGTCTGAGCATGGATGGATAGGCACATTTGATTACGCATTCATGCGAGGTGTCACGCTAGAACCCATGGATTATGCACCAACCATACCAGGCTACCTCTTCTTCCTCTTCCAAGGCATGTTCGCTGCAATAACTGTAGCACTGATAAGTGGAGGTATAGCAGAGAGGATGCGCTTCGGTCCTTGGCTTGTCTTCATCTTCATATGGATGATATTCGTGTATGGACCAGTTGCACACTGGATATGGGGAGGAGGCTGGCTTGCACAGATGGGTGCTAGGGACTGGGCTGGAGGTATAGTGATACATGTGGCAGCAGGGTTCTCATCACTAGCAGGAGCACTTGCTCTAGGTAGAAGGTTAGGGTTTGGCAAGGCAGAGACCATGGCTCAGCACAATGTACCATATCAGTTCCTTGCAGCATTCCTGCTCTGGTTTGGTTGGAATGGTTTCAATGGTGGTAGTGCTCTAGCATCAAATGAGGCAGCAGTTGCAGCAATAGTAAGTACTAACCTTGCAGCAGCAGCAGGTGCGATAACAACCCTCCTTGCTGGATGGGCTAAGAGCAAGAAGCCAAGCACTAGCCTTGCAGCAAACGGTTGCATAGCAGGTTTAGCAGCAGTTACACCAGCAGCAGGGTTCATAGAAGCATGGGCTGGAGTTGTTATAGGTGCAGTTGCTGGAGTTGTCTTCTATGGTTTTGTGCTCCTCTTCAAGGAGAAGTTAAGAGTTGATGATGCATGTGATGTCATAGCAATACATGGTATGACTGGTGTATGGGGCAGCATGGGTGTAGCACTCTTTGCATCACCAATGGTAACTGGAGGTGCACTTGTAGGAGTTGCATATGGTTCAGCAGAACTTGTTGGGGTACAAGCACTTGCGATAGTTGTAACTGCAGCATTTGCATTCACATTAACATACATAATAATGCAGATAATGAATAAAGTAACGCCTATAAGACTAAAGCCACAGGAGGAAGAGGCTGGAGAGGATGTAGTACTGCATGGAGAGAAGGCCTATCTAACTGTATAGGCTTCAATCCACATACATTTTTAATTTTAATTTAAAATTTGTTTTCTATTTCTAATTTAATATAGGTATAATCATCTAGCCCTCTCACCACTCACCATGTATCTTACAAGTTCACCTATGTATACTGCATGGTCTGCTATCCTCTCAAGGTAACGCATGACCAGCACAGAGGATAATGCACACCTTATATCCATACCAGTCTCAACTATCTTCTTAAGATTGCTCTTGTATGATGAATCTACCATATCATCCATTCTTATGAGCCTCTCTGCAAGATCCTCATCCTTATTGTTGAATGCACTTATGCTATCCTTAAGCATCTCGCTCACCATCTCTGACATCTCTGCTATGATGCTCTTATCACACCTGCCAAGGTCGCCGAACTGCTCCCTTATCTGGGCTATATCATAAGCATATCTCCCAAACCTTACAAGATCGTATGCTACCTCCATACATGAGCTTATGAACCTAAGATCCGTTGCAACTGGCTGATACCTTATCATCAATTCAACTGCAAGATCATTCACTTCTTCCTTGAGTATTGCAAGTTGGTTAGCCTTTGCATAAACCTCCTGCACAACACTTCTATCCTTTAGATAAGCATCTATTGCCATCGCTACACACTCCTGAGATAACCTAGACATATCATGTAGAAGGTTCGATAACCTATTTATCCCAACATCGAGGAGCCTTCTCATCTTCCCTCAATAATTATAGCATAAATATAATTATAGTGCTAGCCAAACCTCCCGCTTATATAATCCTCTGTAACCTTGCTCTTTGGGTTCTCGAATACCTCTCTTGTTGGACCAGCCTCTACCAATCTACCTATCATATTTTCATCAACCATCATCACATTAACATAATCTGAGATTCTTGCTGCCTGCTGTATGTTGTGTGTAACAATGACTACGGTTATCTTCTCCTTCAGGCGTGTTACAAGTTGCTCTATCTTTGCTGATGCGATTGGATCTAGTGATGCTGTTGGCTCATCCATGAGTAGAACCTCTGGCTCAACTGCAAGTGCTCTAGCAATACAAAGCCTCTGCTGCTGTCCTCCAGATAGGCTATAGGCATTATCGTTTAGCCTATCCTTAACCTCATCCCATAACGCTGCTTCTCTCAATGCATACTCAACCTGCTTATCCATATCTCCCTTGAACCCATTTATCTTGAGCCCAAAGGCAACATTATTGTATATACTTGTGGGGAATGGATTTGGTTTCTGGAAGACCATGCCTATGAGCCTCCTTATCTCAGCAACGTTTATACCATTTGAGTATATGTTGTGATCATTGAAGAGTATCTCTCCCTCTATCCTTGCATCTAGAAGATCGTTCATCCTGTTGAAGCATCTTAGCAGTGTGCTCTTGCCACAGCCAGATGGTCCTATTATTGCAGTTATGGTATTCCTTACAATCTTTATATTAACATCCTTTATAGCATACTTGCTATCATATAATACGCCTACTTCTCTACCTTCTAACACAATCTTACCATTCATACCATCACCATCATCATCTGCTCTTACTACTGTTACCTCTTTACTTCCTTGCATATCTACTTTCTCTACATAAGAATAGTCTTTACTTAGTAGGCTCCATAAACGCATATCCGTACTACCCTTACTGCACTAAAATAATTTACCTATACGAATTATATTGAATTATTTACCCCTATATACATTACAGAACAGATAGTAATCTAAGTGGGATCGGTTTATAATCTAATGCAAGACATTAGCACCCATGAACAGGAATATAGCAATAGCAGCAGTTATAGCAGCAGTAGCAGTAGGTGTTGTTGTTGGAGTTATAGGTACTGTTGGGATAGGCACTAAAACAGGTACTGCTCCTACTACACCCGCAGGTACATCTACACCAGCAGAAGCACCAGTACAGGTACCAACACAGACACCAGTAACCAGGCTTAGTGGTTCCATAGTTATAGATGGTTCAAGTACTGTATACCCCATAACCGAGGCTATAGCAGAGGAGTTCAGTAAGAAGAACCCAGATGTGAAGGTTACCGTTGGCATATCTGGCACTGGAGGAGGATTCAAGAGGTTCACCCTAGGAGAGACCGATATAAATGACTCATCAAGACCTATAACAGATAAGGAGAGGGCTGCAGCGAAGGAGAACAATATAAGATGGGTTGAGATACCAATTGCACTTGAAGGTCTAAGCATAGTTGTGCATAGAGATAACAACCTCTTCCCTAACGATTGTATAAGCATAGAGGAGTTGAGGGAGATATGGAAGCCTGATAGCACAATAAAGAAGTGGAGTGATCTAAACCCAGCATATCCAGCACAGGAGATAAGGCTTTATGGTGCTGGTCCAGACTCTGGTACATTCGATTACTTTACTGAGCATGTTGTAGGCAAGGCTAGAGCATCTAGAACAGACTACATACCAAGCGAGGATGATAATGTTCTAGTACAGGGTGTAAGTACAGATAGATATTCCCTAGGATACATACCATTGGCATATGCTGAGCATGCGCAGGATAGGCTGAAGATACTGAAGGTATCAAAGGAGAAGAATGGCGAGTGCATATTCCCTGATGGTAAGAGCATAATACAGGGCACGTATCCATTATCAAGACCATTGTTCATACACGTTAACTATGATAAGATACAGAGTAGGCAGGAGTTGAAGGAGTTCGTGCTCTTCTATCTAAGCAATGCAAAGAGTGCTGCAGAGAAGGTAGGCTATATACCGTTGAGTGATACATACTATAAGGATGCTATCAGGCTTATCAATGAAGGCAGGTATACTCCAGATGATGATAAGACATTTGTGAGCATATATAAAGAAGGCCTATAGTAGCATGGATAGGGATGGGTAAGGCTAATGAGCAGATGAAGAAAGGGGATAGGGACTCTAGACCTCTTTTTTTAGGAAAGAACAGCAGTAATCTAATAGATGTTATGGTAAAATATTTGTTACTATCAGCGGCTTTGTTTACAATTATTGCAATAATAATAATAGTGTACTCTCTAGCATCTGAATCGTTAAGCTTCTTCCTTCACATCCCTGCACATGAGTTCTTCTTTGGTACACGTTGGGCAGCATTCTTCGATGACAAGTCATTTGGTGTGCTACCATTGCTGGCAGGTACAATGCTCACAACAGCAATAGCACTCTCACTTGCCATACCAGTTGGGATAGGCTCAGCCATATTCCTAAGCGAGTATGCAGCACCATCACTAAGGCGTGTAGTGAAGCCCATACTTGAGATGCTTGCTGGGATTCCAACTGTTGTATATGGGTATTTTGCATTATACTTCATAACACCAAACCTACAGTACTTCATACCAGATCTCTACACGTACAATGCATTGGCAGCAGGTATTGCAATGGGTATCATGATAATACCAACTATAGCATCTCTAAGCGAGGATGCGTTCTATGCTGTGCCTCAGAGCCTAAAGGCTGCTGGTTACGCTCTAGGCGCAAGGAAGAGCACAGTGGTTATGAGGATAGTCATACCTTACACACTATCAGCAATAGTAGCAATAATAATACTTGGGATGGGTAGAGCCATAGGTGAGACGATGATAGTAACGATAGCAGCAGGACTCAAGCCAACACTAACTCTGAACCCATTCGAGAGCGTTATGACGATGACATCTGCAATAGCACAGGCAGCAACTGGAGATGCGCCTAGAGGAACTGTAGAGTATACATCACTCTTTGCCATTGCACTCTATCTCTTCGCAATAGTTGCAATACTCAACCTTATCTCAAGTTACATAAAGAGGAGGTGGGAGATAAGGGTATGAATGTAGGGAAGAAGTATAAGGATAATGGTAGTAGTAGTAGTAGAGATGTGCAGATGATTGAATTGGAAGGGAGTGTTGAGAAGGGTAGGATAAGAAGGAAGAGCAGATATGCAATCATATCAGAGTATGGGCTTCAAACCTATCTGCTTATATCAGTATGCGTAAGCGTGATGGTACTTACAGTTCTGCTTGTTAATGTAGTGTTGAATGGTGTAGAGAGGCTAAGCCCTAACCTGCTCTTCAACTATGCATCAAGCAATGTTGATGAGGCAGGTATGAGGGCAGCCATACTTGGCTCGCTATACACGGTAGCACTTGCCATAGCTATAGCACTACCACTAGGAATAGCAACTGGTCTGTACCTAAATGAGTATGGAGGAGGCAATCTAGTTAGCAAGATAGTATATGCAACGCTAACCAACCTTGCTGGTGTACCATCTGTTATCTTTGGGCTAGTTGCTCTAAGCTTCCTATCCTACACTCTAGGTTTAGGTAGGTCCATAATAGTTGGCTCTATAGCATTGGCATTCTTGGTGCTACCTCTGATAACCGTAACTACCATAGAGAGCGCTAGGATGGTCCCATCAACACATAGGCTTGCTGCATATGCCTTGGGTGCAAGGAAGTATCAGGTTGTATTCAAGGTTGTCTTGCCCCAGATAATTCCTACAGCATTAACAAGCTCCATACTAGCCTTATCGAGGGCAATGGGTGAGGCTGCCCCTATACTTGTTATAAGCGGGTTGATCTTTGTACGTAGAGATCCCCTGTCTATATTCGATGAGTTCACAGTTATGCCACTCCAGATATACAACTGGGTGAGCAGACCACAGCAAGCATTCATAGAGTTATCTGCAGCTGGTATAATCATACTACTCCTCATACTCTTAACACTCAATTTCATTGCAATATATTTAAGGAATAGACTCCAGAGTAGGGTTGTGGAATAGATCGGATGATGAGGTTCTAGGTAAAACGTAAATACTCTTCAGGCATATAATACAATGGTAGTAGGGAGGGTCGGGGTGCTAGCCGTGCCCCATACCCGAAACCGGCTATATGCGGGGACCAGTAACCGTTGGGTAAATCCATGGGGTATGGATACCCGCTTACCCTGCTGGTATGAACCCACGCCACGATGGGTGGTCATAGATGGGCTCCCTGTCCGAAGGGATAGGGGCACCATCTTATCACCGAACCGGGTGAGGTCCGGGAGGGAGCAACCCTAAGGTGAGATGGCCACGCTGTCGTGTCTACGTGGGGGATCTGGCTGGGTCTGAGATGGGGTCCATGCTCTATGGTGGAACCAACGGGGCTACTACCATCTCTCTTATGCACTTATTATTAGTATGGCTTATACACATTACATTTTTATATCTTCAATATGTGATAATGTTATGAGTATTGACGAGAAGAGTGAGAAATTAAGTCTAAGCGATCATCTAGCAAGGCTATCGGAACCAGCAAGGAACATGCTCATGGATATAAGGGATTACGTACTCTCCTTGCCAAGTGTTATAGAGGAGATTAGGCCTCACAGGATAGTCTATTCTAAGGGGTTCAACATGAGGATATTCATGGATATAGAGCCTGCTATGAACATGTTAGCAGTGAATATAAAGACGGAGTCTAGGGCACCACCATCAAGGATACTCCTACGTTCCATAAACCAATTGCAGGATCTTTACGGTATGATAAGGAAGGCTTACGAACATGCATGAATCACTCATTTTTATTTATGAAATTAAATATAGATAAACCATAATATATTGGGATCTATACACAAGATTGCTTAACAAACCATACAACACTTACATACATACTATACACCTCCTGCTTGAGGTTTACTTACTTACTTGCTACTAGCTTGATTGTTTTTACTTAACATCAGCCTCTGTATGGACTACATGTAGATTCTCATCTATCATGTTTTATGCCTAATGATAGTAGAAATAACTAATTATTGCAGGTTATCTCTTTATACTATTTCTACTCGTTGATGGGTTGGTTCATTGCTACATGACTTACTGCTTAACTATTCCATATATGGTACATTTTCTTACCATACACTTTAGTATAGTATCTCAAATGAATTGAACTCACCCCTATACTCCTCATACATAACATCAACATCATCTACCCTTGCACCACTAGGTCCTATATGGCACCACTCTATCACTTGGTGCACAGCATCCTCATCTCCCTCTAACACAGCCTCAACTCTACCATCCTTCAGGTTCCTGACCCAGCCATGTACATTGTACTTCCTAGCAACATTACGCATATTCTGCCTAAAGTACACCCCCTGCACCTTCCCTTTTACGTACACATGCGCCCTTATCTTCTTTAGACTCAAACCAGTTTATAGTAATGGTAAAATTATATATAAATTGCTAAGTATACCTTCATACTCGTTGCTGTCCTCCTACTTAATAAAATAAAATAATAAAACAATTAATTTTATAGCATATCGCCGCCTTCTTCTAGGAAGAGGTGCTCTATGGTAGTTGGCTTCCTTACAAGCACTAGCCTACCATCACTCATCTTCATCAGTATAGGAGGTTTGGTCTGGCAGTGGAAGGGCATGTTGAAGACTATGGAGTATGCACCAACGTTGTAGAATACAATGTACCTGTTCTTCTTGGCACCATTAAGCCTTGATGCTTTTGAGATTGGGAAGATATCGTAGGTATCGCATAACCTGCCTACCAGATGTGTTCTTACAGGTGTGTAACTCTCATTGTGATTGCTGTTGTTACCATTGCAACTCCTTGCATCATACTTGCTGTGATAATTGCTACTGTTACCGTTACTATTGTTGCTGTAATCACTGTTACTGCTACTGTTACTGCTACTGTTGTCATCCTTGCTTGGGAACACTTCTTGCGGATATTCCTGTTTGAGGAGTGCAGCATCAAGCAGTATATGGTAGCCAGAATCAACGATGAGGAACCTATCGTTTGTGTACTCCTTTGTATTCACTATCCTAGATACAAGGATTGTCGACTCTGCTGTTAAATACCTCCCGCTCTCTATAACAAGTGTGAAGTTGTTGTTATGGTTCTCTGCTATCCTATTCAATTTATCAACTATGCTTGATGCCATCTCTGCTGGTGTTGGTACATACTCTCCATAGCTTACAGGTGTGCCTCCACCTATGTCTATTGTGTTGAATGTGAAGTTAGGGTATATCTTCTTCATGTTTGTTATGAATGCATCTAGCCTATCCAGTGCATGTGTAAAGCATGTATAGTCAGTTATCTGTGAGCCTAGATGGAAGTGGAAGCCCTCAAATTCAAGCATGTTATCCTGCATGATCCTCTTTATCATGTTGGTTGCACTATCTCTAGCATTTGTGTTGAATGGTACGCCAAACTTACCATGCCTATAGGATGCCTTGACCTCAGCCTTCACAGCAATCTCTGGGTTTATCCTTATCATTGTCCTTGGTCTAATGCCAAGTCTACTGGCAGCACTAATCAGGTTAAGCAGGCCATTGTAGGAACTCACAACAACTCTTCCAACCCCAGCCTTCAGTACCTGCAGATACTCATCCTCCTCCTCAGCAACACTAGTGTATATTACAGCACTTGCATCCCCTCCACACCTTGTATAGAAGTAAAGCTCGCCTAGAGAGGTTAGGTCAAACATTATAGCATCCTTTATGAAGGCTCTTATCACAGATGGGTTGAAGTTGGCCTTAACAGAGTATGCTATCTGCCTCTTACCCTTGAAGCCCTTGTAAGCATCAAGAAGCTCCCTAACCTTCCTGTGCAGTGTCTCTTCATCTATTATGTAGAGAGGAGTGCCGAACTTCTCTATCGCTTCATACAACTCATCATCGCTCATGAATCTGTTTAGGTTCAGGTTTATCTCCTGCACCAATTGCAACTTGCTCTTATGCTCCCCCAACTCTTTGTTAGTATACTCCAACTCTATTTATTTAAAAACATTTCTTTAATCTTCATCTCATGACTAATATTTTTAACATTAGCATAGCACAGCATAGCGCTCATGCTCCACGCTTCACCCTTCCTCTCCCAGTCTTCCTTGGTGCTATATGCCCTACCTTCCTGCCTGGGGGTGCATTCCTTGCTACTGAGGTCTGCTTCCCAGGATGCTGATGCCTTCCTCCACCATGTGGATGGAATGGTGCTGCCATTGCCACACCTCTAACTATAGGCCACTTCTTGCTCCTTGCCCTCATAGCATACCATTTCGCTCCAGCCTTAAGGAATGGCTTCTCTAACCTCCCTCCTCCTGCTATGCTTCCTATCACTCCTCTACACTTTGCATCTAAGGTTATGAACTTGCCAGATGGCATCCTTAGCGTTACAGTACTGCCAGAGTGCGAGAATACTATTGCTGAAGAACCAGCGCTCCTTACAAGTTTACCTCCATCACCAACATTCCTCTCTACAAGGCATACAGTTGTACCATCTGGTATCTCACCAAGGCTATTAACTGTAAGGGGTTGAGGCTGAGAGTTGAAGCGTATCTTTGCACCAACATGCATACCTTGAAGGGCAGGGATGTAGCAATATCTCCCATCATCAAGCCTTATCCTTGCTAGTGGTGCTGCTCTCCCAGTCTCATGCACTATATCAACAACCTCACCAACATGCTCCTCCCCATCTGTATATAATGGATAGCCTACTGGGGCTATCTTGCCTATGCTATTTGCTTGGAACTGCTTCCCTCCCTTACCTCTCCTCTGTACAAGTATTCTCTTGCCCATACCCTCCTTCCTCCATCTCGCTCTATCCTACCATCTTACTCATGCTATATGTATGTTTTCATGCTGCCATCATAAAGTATAAAGATATAAGGAGATGGGTAGATAAGTAATAGCATGAGTCAGAAGGTATTCACTCTGAAGGTGCTGGAGGCTTACACTAGGGATGTGGGGAGAGGGGTTGCAAGGATAGATTATGAGTCTATGGATTCACTTGGTGCATCAACTGGTGATATAGTTGAGATAAAGGGGAAGAGGAGGACAGTTGCAAAGTGCCTTCCCTTGTACCCTTCAGATGAGGGTAAGGGTATAATAAGGATAGATGGACTTGTAAGGAACAATGCAGGTGTTGCCATAGGTGATACTGTAATAGTTAGGAAGATAAAGGCATCACCAGCAGAGAAGGTCATAGTTGCTCCATTGGAGGCTATACCACCAATAGATGAGCGCTACCTTGCTGATGCTCTTGAGAGCATGCCATTGGTCAAGGGAGATAACGTGATGGTGCCATACTTTGGTGGAAGGTTAACCTTCCAGGTGGTTGCTGTGAACCCTGCAAATGTTGAGGCAGTTATAGTTACACAGAAGACCGTATTCCATATAGCAGAGAAGGGAGAGACGATAAGAGGAGTTCCAAAGGTAACCTATGAGGATATTGGAGGGTTAAAGGAGGAGATACAGAAGGTTAGGGAGATGATAGAACTGCCCTTAAGACATCCAGAGATATTTGAGAAGTTGGGTATAGAGGCACCAAAGGGTATACTGCTCTACGGTCCACCAGGCACTGGTAAGACATTGCTTGCAAAGGCTGTTGCAAATGAGAGTAATGCACACTTCATAAGCATCTCAGGTCCTGAGATAATGAGCAAGTTCTATGGTGAGTCTGAGGCAAGGTTGAGAGAGATATTCAAGGAGGCAAGGGAGAAGGCTCCCAGCATAATATTCATAGATGAGATAGACTCCATTGCTCCAAAGAGAGAAGAGGTTACTGGAGAGGTTGAGAGAAGAGTAGTTAGTCAGTTACTCTCACTCATGGATGGGTTAGAGTCTAGAGGTAAGGTTATAGTCATAGCAGCAACCAACAGGCCTAATGCAATAGACCCAGCGCTTAGAAGACCAGGGAGGTTTGATAGAGAGATAGAGATAAGGGTTCCAGACAAGAGGGCAAGGCTTGAGATACTACAGATACACACAAGGAACATGCCACTTGCACCAGATGTTAACCTTGAGAAGATATCAAACATGACCCATGGCTTTGTAGGTGCAGATCTAGAGTATCTATGCAAGGAAGCAGCGATGAAGTGCTTGAGGAGGGTGCTACCAGAACTCAACCTTGAAGAGGAGAAGATACCCCCAGAGGTTCTCAACAAGCTTATAGTTACCATGGATGACTTCATGGAAGCGTTGAAGGAGGTTACTCCATCAGCCATGAGGGAAGTGTACATAGAGACGCCAGATGTGAAGTGGAGCGATATTGGAGGCCTTGAGGATGTGAAGAGGCAACTTCAGGAGGCTATAGAGTGGCCTCTCAAGTACCCAGATCTATACAAGAAGTTAGGGCACAACATGCCCAAGGGTATACTGCTACATGGTCCATCTGGTACTGGCAAGACCATGCTTGCAAAGGCAGTTGCTACTGAGAGCGAGGCTAACTTCATAAGTGTTAGAGGTCCAGAACTGCTCAGCAAGTGGGTTGGTGAGAGTGAGAGAGGTGTTAGAGAAGTCTTCAGGAGGGCAAGGCAGGCTGCTCCATGTGTGATCTTCTTCGATGAGATAGACTCATTGGCACCAATAAGGGGTATGGGAGGGGATAGCATGGTTACTGAGAGAGTTGTGAGTCAGTTACTTACTGAGATGGATGGGATACAATCATTGCAGGGTGTTGTGGTACTTGCAGCAACCAACAGGATAGATATGATTGATCCAGCACTCCTAAGACCAGGGAGGTTTGATAAGTTGGTGTATGTACCTATGCCAGACAAATATGCAAGACAGAAGATACTAGAGATACATGTGAAGAACAAGCCACTTGCACCAGATGTTAACCTTGAGAAGATAGCAGAGATGACAGAAGACTTTAGCGGTGCTGATGTTGCAGCAGTTGCCAATACAGCAGTATCACTTGTACTCCACGAGTACCTTGCAAAGTATCCAAACCCTGAGGAGGCAGCAAAGCATGTTGAAGAGGCTTACATACACCAGAGGCACTTCGAGGAGGCTGTTAAGAAGGTCAGGCAGCAGAAGGAGGGCAAGCCAGGAGAGAAGGTCACAGTCCCCTATTATAGATAGAGAGGAGAGGATGCAAACTTACATATTTTATTGATGTACAATACCTATCAGTATATATGCTGATTAGGATATTGTATGTGATGAATGATTTTAATACTCCTGCTACGGGTTATGGATCATGTATAAGGGCAATGCATACAAACTTCTAGAATCGTATGATGTGAAGGTAGGGGATAGGATAGTAGTTAAGACTAGAGATAATGAGTATAGGGGCATACTCATGCCTAGATATGAACTTGCTGATGACATGCATCTGGTCATAAAGTTGAGGAGTGGCTACAATATAGGGGTAAGCATAGATGAGATAGTTAGCATAACGCTTGAAAGTACAAGGGAGGAAGAGGAAGAAGGAGCAGTGATTGTAGGAAGAGGAGAGGTAGATGGAGGAGGAGAGGAAGAAGAGGAGAGGAAGAGGAGAGATCATAGAGCAGTGTCATTAGAGCATGGGTATGTGTATGAGCATAGTACAAGGATAAGGTTGGCTATGATAAGCACTGGAGGTACAATAGCAAGCAGGATAGACTACAGGACTGGAGGGGTAAAGGCAGCACTTACAGCAGAGGAACTATACAGTATAGTCCCAGAGTTGTCAAGCATAGCACTGATAGATGCAGAAGTGCTCATGCAGGAGTATAGCGAGAACCTTACACCAATGCACTGGAGTATCATGGCAGAGAGGGTAGGGGAGAAGATGGAGCAAGGGTACGATGGGGTTGTAATAGCACATGGTACGGATACCATGCACTACACATCATCAGCACTTAGTTTTGCACTCCAGAATCTGCCAGTACCAGTGGTTCTTGTAGGGGCACAGAGATCATCTGATAGACCATCATCAGATGCAGCAACAAACCTCATAGGCGCTTCCCTCTTTGCTGCAAATGCAGATACATCTGGTGTGTTTGTTGCAATGCATAATGGAAGGAGTGATGATAAGATAGCAATACATATGGGCACAAGGGTTAGGAAGAACCATACAAGCAGCAGGGATGCGTTCAAGTCTATAGATGCAGAGCCTATAGCACTGGTTGATGTTGATAGCAGGAGGATAGAGATGCTTGCATCCAACATCAGAGGTAGGGATAAAGGTAGAAGGCCAGTAGTTAAGGCTAGGTTCGATGAGCGTGTAGCATTGATAAAGTTCTATCCAGGCTTCGATCCAAGCATAATAGAGCATCTGATAAGCAAGGGCTACAGGGGTTTGGTTATTGAGGGTACAGGGTTAGGACATGTAAGCAAGAGGTGCTTCAATGCTATAAGGGATGCTACAGCCTCAATGCTTGTATGTATGACATCACAGTGTATATGGGGTAGGTTGAGGATGACGGTGTATGATACTGGTAGAGATCTGTTGAGTATGGGAGTAGTTCCATTGGATATGCTACCTGAGACAGCACTAACAAAGGTTATGTGGGTACTAGCAAACTCTAGCAGCATGGATGAAGCAAGATCTATGCTGTTAAGCAATATAGCAATGGAGTTCAAGTAAGGATTAAATTTATAGATGGAGAGAGTTGCACTGTGCCCAATCCATCTACAGCACGATCCCTAGATATACTTGACCCATATTCTATAGGTCTCAAGGTTGGATTTGAGATACACCAGCAGTTAGCAACTAAGAGCAAGCTCTTCTGCTCATGTAGAGCAAGTATTGAGGAAGGTGATGAGGGTTACGATGTTGAGTTCTTTAGGAGGCTAAGACCTACACATAGCGAGTTGGGTCAGTACGATCCAGCAGCGCTTTTTGAGTTCAAGAAGGGTAAGGTGATGAGGTATCTAGCAAGGAAGGGTACATCATGCTTGGTTGAGATGGATGAGGAGCCTCCACATGATCTTAACAGGGAAGCATTAGAGACTGCTCTTATAATATCACTTGCACTTAACGCAGATGTTGTTGATGAAGTGCATGTTATGCGTAAGATAGTAATAGATGGCTCTAATACCACAGGGTTCCAGAGAACTATGCTTATTGCAATTGGAGGTTCCCTTAAGGTTAGGTTCAAGGATGGTGAGAGAGAGGTTAAGGTACAGAGCATATGCCTTGAGGAGGATGCTGCTAGGCTTATAGGCGATGATTCACGTGTAAGAACATATGCTCTTGATAGGTTAGGAATACCACTTGTAGAGATAGCGTTGGAGCCAGTAACTGGTACACCAGGCGAGATAACCAATGTTGCATTAACACTTGGTAGGCTACTTAGGGCAACTAGGAGGGTTGCTAGGGGGTTAGGGAGCATAAGGCAGGATGTCAATATCTCAATAGAGGGAGGGGGTGTGGTAGAGGTGAAGGGTGTACAGAGGCTTGATCAACTAAAGAAGGTGATAGAGTATGAGATGAAGAGGCAGCATGGGTTGAAGATCATAGCAGAGAGGCTTAGAGGCATGGGTATCAGCATAAACGAGCCTCCAACTATAGTTGATGTGAGCAGGTTGTTCAGCAACACAGAATCAAGGGTGATAAGGAGTGTACTTGCTCATGATGCTAGTAATGATGGCAACAGTAACAGTAGCAGTAGTAGCAGTAATGGAGGAAGCACTAATAGTAGTAGTGGTGGTGTGGTTAAGGCATTAGCACTCAAGGGTTTTGCTGGGATGCTTGCATATGAACCATATGAGGGTATAAGGCTTGGAAGGGAGTTAGGCGAGCTTGTAAGGTTCTATGGTCTTGGAGGTATCTTCCACTCTGATGAGTTACCAGCATATGGGATAAGCAAGGATGAGGTTGATGCAGTTAGAAGGATGCTTATGCTTAACAGCAATGATGCATTCATACTGCTTGCTGGAAGGGAGGAGAGCGTTGATGGTGCAATGCATGCTATAGTTGAACGGTTAAAGCAAGCATTGATAGGTGTACCAGCAGAGACTAGGGCAGCAACACAGGATGGAAGAACGGTCTACAGTAGACCAAGACCTGGAGCAGCAAGGATGTACCCTGAGACAGATATACCACCCATAGCAATAAGCAAGGAGATGCTCTCTAGGTTAAGGGAGAGTAGCATACCAAAGACATGGGATGAGTATGTGGATGAACTGAGCAAGAGGTATAGAATAAACAGGGTCCTTGCAGAGAAGATATTCGACTCTGACCATCTAGATCTATTTGAGCGTATAGCAGAATCAACAGGAATACAGGCAAGCTTCATAGCATCAACCCTTACAGAGACCATAGTTAGTCTTGAGAGGCAAGGCTTGGATTCATCAAGGCTTAAGGATGAGCATGTAGAGGATGCATTTGCAAGGGTAGCAAGGGGAGAGGTAGCCAAAGAATCTATAGCAAGTATATTTGAGGTTATAATGCAGGGCAAAGCAGATAGTGTAGATAAGGCCATAGATATGCTAGGGTTAAGAGCAGTCAGTGATGAGGAACTCTCAAGTATGCTAGATGGTATAATAGGGGAGAATTACAACGTATTGAAGGAGAAGGGTGATAAAGCCTTAGGCATGCTCATGGGTATAGCAATGAAGAGGTTAAGAGGGAGAGTAGATGGCAATAAGGTCAATGCATTACTTAAGAGGAAGATAGAGGAGATAACTGGAAAGAAGTAACCTTATAATGAGCAAGAGAAGAGTTTTAGTCTTATATAAGGATAGTGTGTATCTACCACATACTTACTAATCCTTTTTACATGATATGTGCAATAACCATGTGTGATAAACAGGAAGATGAGTAATAATAAGGTAACACATGGTAACGATACATATGCAGATGATGATCTAAGGAGAAGGATGCTATGGGATGCATTACAAGGAGCACTATCCATGCTTGGGGAGAGTTCAATGAAGGCAATAATACATCATCTAAGCAAGAGGGGAGTAAGCATAAACAATATAAGCATCAAGGAGTTAGAGGTTGTACTATACTCCTTGTTTGGTGATGGTGCAAACGTGATAATGCGTGAGATGTATAAGAGATTGGAGAAGGAAGAGCATCCTGAACTAGTCCTAGATGATGCTAGTGCTGCAGCATAAACCTAGTGAGTAATAGTCTAGTAGAGGGCTTCAATAGATGCTCAACAAACCAGTACTAAACAAATACTACCCCTCATCATGTATTAATAAAGGTTTTATATCGCTTTTGAGTGTTTGATATGTGTCCCTAGTTAAGATAAGGGTAAAGGCAGGTATGAATGAGGTGGAGATAGAGTCACCCATAGACTCATTACCCCATGTTATAGATGCCATACCATCTATACTTAGCAAGATTCAGAAGCATGATGCTAATAATATGCAAGGCAATCAATATGACAATGCGTATCCTGTTAACCCTACCAATAATCAAGACAAGGTTGATGTGCAAGATATACCAGAGATAAAGATAGAGAAGGGTGACTCTCTTAGCGATATAATAGTGAAGATATTCAGGACTGATTGGGGTAGGCAGGCTAGGAGGCTTGCAGATGTTAAGAATGTGTTGGAGCACTATGGTCTATCCTATCCAAAGCAGTCAGTTGCAGTTACGCTCTTAAGGTTAGCACAGAGCGGTAGGCTTAGGAGGTTCAAGGGCTCAGATAGTGAGTTTTTATACACAGCATCAACTGAATTGCTTGCAAGTGTTGGTGGAGGGGGAGATGCTAGTAGTTAAGGAAGGGATGGGCAATGGTAGAATTGGTATGGAGGAATATAGGAGGAGATGTAGATAGTAGGTAGGAGGTGAGAGTAATGTTGGTTACTATGTTAATTATTGATGATGGTTGTTGTTGCTCTAGTGGTGGTGATGGTTTAGATGGAGAGCACTGAGGAGGAGAGGTTAGAGGTTACAGTGATAGTCACCATAAAGGATACAAGTGTTGAGTTCAGAGGCACGCCAGAGGCTGTACTTGATTCTGTGCATAGGTTCCTTGCAAGAGAGGTGCCAAACCTTGATCTAGCATATAGGATCTCCCTGAACTACTCACTACCCCAACTCATGGATATGTTTGCTTCATACATAAGGCTGACACCTGAAGGCCCTAGGGTTATAAACGATACTGGTAAGAGGTTGAGTGATAAGGAGGTTATAGCACTACAACTTGTAGCATACAAGATGATGTTTGAGTTGAGGAGGTTCAACACCCCAAGCATGACAGCACAAGAGATACAAAGCGTAACAGGATTAAAACCAAAGTCAGTTAGTTCTAGGCTGAGTGAGCTGGTCAAGGCAGGATATGTTGAGAAGGAGGTAGGTGAGCAGGGGGCAAGGTATAGGATAACCACTCAAGGCATACAGTGGTTAAGCAATACCCTAGCCAGCAAGAGATGACCCATATCATACTATAGAACTAGCATGAGTAGAGCCATTCCCTCCTTCAATCCATCTTATAACCATTTATCTTATCTTATCTTACCCATTCCATCTCATCTTATCTATCACATCATCGATCGATCAACCCATTGGAGGTCTCTTCTGTACATACCTGTACGTTCTAGCACTCCCTATCCTGCTAAGGACACCCTCTCTAACTAGATCAGTTAACGCATGTGATACAGCAGTCCTATCGTAGTTGTATCCTAGCCTTGCAAGCTCCTCATGCACCTCTCCAAGGTTACGCTCATTGGAGAACCAGCCTTCATGCCAAAGCTTCTCTATCAAGCCTTTGCATGTTGAACCCTTACCTATACTACCCATCATCACCTTGCCCTCTCCAACCGCAACTACTTCTCTGCTACCTACAATACCTCCTACCATCGCTGTACCCATGGGTTTGCTTCCCATATCTGCTCCCTCTTTAGCATCTACACTCATGCTAGAACCCATACCAGCAAGTACGCTCTCCACCACCTGCCTTACCCTATCCTCCCTGCAGGTTATCTCAACCTCCCATGCACCCCTCTTCAACCTTACCTTCACCATGCTTGGCTCATCAGTGCTCTCATATTGTTCATGTTGAACATCTTGCGCAACATTTATAGGCCCCATACCCTATATTGTTGAACAAGATGAAGGCACAATTAAACCTTCCTATGGTAGATCTCAGCAATATGATGGAGATGATAGGCAAGAGCCTTGATAGCATCTTACCCTCAGGGCTTGATATGCTGAATGGTAAGCAGGTTCTCTTCGCCAACAATAATGTAATAATGAAGCCAATAGGGGGCTGGGATGTAACCCTTACACATAATGATGCCAAGATACATAGATTAGAGAGCATAGATATCCCAGCATGTGTAATTGCTGTGGACTCTAGTTGTATATTGGTAGGTGAGACCATAGATGGCTCTATATACTCTGCTAAGTGCAGTATAGCATTATCATGTAATGGCGAGCCTATTACACATGCCCTGATAGGGCCATTGTTATTCTACATCCAGTATTGTAGTGATTATGGCAAAAGCATGGAGATTGATGGTGTGAAGAGGATGATAAGGGTAAGGCTTGAACGCTTGGTCCAGTACGAGCTTGCTAGAGCGATGAGAGGTATCATACTTCTAGTAGATGGATCGCTGAGGCACTCCATACATGAACATCTCTACACAATCCATAAGGTAGAGGATGCATGTAGGACAAATGATAATATGCTGATAGGTTTGAGCAAGAGTACAAGGCTGAGATATCTTGAGGGTATGATATCACTCCTCAGTAGAGAGATGTACCCATGCTACATGGATGTTACAGATATGGTAGATGGGGTATGCTGTGATGGGAAGATGCTAGATAGGAGCAATGAGCATTGCATAGATTGTGATGGTAAGGAAGAAGGGATTATGGTGGCAGAAGAAGGAGAAGGAGAAGGAGTAAGAGAAGGAAAGGATGGATGCTATAGTAATACTTATGGTTATAACAGTTGCACAGACCCTGGAAGTAAGGCTAAGGCTAGGGTTAGGAGTAGGACAACAACAGCATCATCGTTGCTAGCAAAGCTTGCAGTTAATGGGCTGGTATTAAGAGCAGATGTACTTGATAAGCCAGAGACCTCCCTTGGTATGCTTATGGCAAACGATGCACTCCATAATGGTTATCCAGAGTCTCTTAGGATTGCACACCATACATCTGTATTCACCCATACAGATATGCTCTGCATAAGAGGTTTCATGAAGAGCAGGTTCAACATAAGGGAGGTGGATGGGGATGATGTTAGAAGAGCGCTCTTGGGCAAGATATAAGATGATGGATGGGTGGTGATGGATGAGGATAATAAGCAAGGAAGGCGATGAGATAATACTCCTTGCATTGCATGGCGAAGAGGTAAGCAAGGGTGACTATCTCATCATAGAGGATGTAGAGTGTAGAAGGAGGTTACTGGTTCAGGTGTATGATGAGGAGTATCATAACACACAATCACTCCTTGAGGATATCATCAGGGATGAGGTGGTTAATGCAGCAAGCAAGTGCAACCAGTACGATCCACTACAGATAGGCAATATAGCAAGGATAGTAAGGGATGCTAGATTATTGAGATGTAAGATAAGGGCAAGTGTAGAGGATGATAGGCTAGGGCATGCAGTATCATGGCTACCATCAAGGGTTAGTTCAAGATTGAGGAGGGTAGATATGCGTGAGTTGAACTCATTCATACATGGAAAAAGTGTTGCTAATGCTGCTACTGAGAGCCAGAAGGTGCATCCCATCAAGATAGGCTATAGCATGGATGGTGAACCAGTTACCATATATGCTGAGGACCTTGATGGTAGGTTGAACCTTATAACTGGTAAGAAGGGCTCTGGCAAATCTCATCTAGCAAAGAGTATAGTAAAGAGCTTAGTAGAATATGGTGCATACATATTCATACTCGACCTAAACAATGAGTATCTAGGCATAGCATGGAGGCATGATGGAGGGAAGAGTAGTATAGGTGATAAGGTGCTCTTCCTTGAGCCTGGGAGAGGCTTGAGGTTTACATTGGAGTATATAGGCAAGGGTGCAGTAGCAAACATGCTCAAGTATGCTCTAGATATGCCAGCAGCATCGCTAAGGGAGTTCTTCAGGGTTTGGGATGCGCTAGCATCAAGGAATAGGCTAGGCATATCAAACCTGATGGAGTCTGTAGCAAACTGGAGGGTGAACGAACTTGTGAAGGATGCATTAACATCTAGGCTTCATACAATGCTCACCTCTGGGCTCTTTGCAGATGGGAATGGTATAAGGGTAGAGGATATGATAAGGGAGAGGCATGATGGTGCAGTGATTGTTATAGGCATGGGCAGGGTTCCTCCAGTGGTTAGGAGGATGACTGTAGAGCTTCTGCTTAGCAAGCTTGTTGAACTACTTGAGCAGGGCAAGATACCTCCCATATTCTTGTTTGCTGAGGAAGCGCATCTCTACCTAAGGGATACCTACTGGGAGGATATAGTGACAAGGATGAGGCACTTTGGCATATTCACCACATTCATAACCAATCAGCCAGATGCTATAAGTGATAGTATATACAGGCAGTTGGATAACATATTCCTCTTCAACTTCACCAACGAGAACGATCTTGAGAAGATAGCAAGAGCATCGATGGTTGATGCAGAGTCTGTAAAGTCAATAGTTAGAACACTTCCAGCAAAGCACTGCATGGTAATAGGGAGTGTTGTGAATAACCTTCCTCTAGTGATAAGGACTGCACAGCAAGAGGTTCTCATGCTTGGAGAGACGAAGAGGTTCTTTAACAACAAAGTTAGTGTGTAATTGAACCCATTATGCTAACTACTAGTAGTATATATGATATGGATGAATAGAAATAAGGAAGGTGTTGGCTCTTTATAGAGCTCCTTGTCCTCTCTTCTTACTCCCTATATCAACAATATCCTCCACATTTGTTATGAATATCTTGCCATCTCCAGGGGAGCCAGTACTTGCAGCACCAACTATTGCATTGATCACATCATCAACCTTAGAGTCATCAACAACAGTTATGAGGGTTGTTCTTGCATGGAACTCTGGTACGTAGTACATGGTTCCTCTAGCGCCTGCTATGGCCTCCCTCTTCCCTGCCCCCCTACCCTTACTATCTATAACTGTTACACCTCCAACCCCTACCTTCTTCAACGCCTCATTCACAGCTATAAGCCTCTCTGTTGGTATAATAGCCTCTATCCTCTTCATCCTAAAGATATTAGACATATTACGATATAAGATTTTCCACGTATTACACATTCAAGCATACCATAATGTTACTCCTTGCCAGTCATATGTGTATTATACATAAGCACTAGATGCATTAGAAGGGAAGAAATCTTTTTAATCTGCTTATGCAAATCTAGCCCATGTTCAGAAGGCTTGATGCAGTGATACTATTCACCAGCGACCTCAAGCGTGCAGTAGAGTTTTATAGGGATGATCTTGGACTGCCATTACAGAATGCTACAAATGATACTGTAGAGTTCTTCTCCTCTGGCACAAAGATCATCATAAAGAGTGTAGATGGTAAGACTGGGGCTGGGGCTGAGCAGGTCAAGGGCAAGGCTGCTAGGTCTGGAATACTCCTAGGCTTCACTATCCAGAACATCGATGAGTTGTGTGAACTGCTCAAGAAGAAGGGTGTGAGGTTCCTGAAGGAGCCAAGGGAGGAGGCATTTGGCAAGCATGCAATAATACTTGATCCAGATGAGCATATGATATCCCTAGCACAGATCAAGGGTGCTGTTCAGGAGGAGTTCGATCTTCTGGGTGCTATAGGCACTGAGTGAGTAATAATCAAAAGCAAACAGAATACAAGTGTATTAATTTAGTATAGTAATAATCACAATTATAATAAATCAGCACCTCTCCATACATAGCATAAGCGTACTCATAGCCTTTGGATGCTCCATGTCTCCTCAACCATGTTGATGGTATAGTTGCTAATAACCAGACTAAACTAAACCAAATTAAACCAAACAAATATTGCTATCTATACCAACTCTAAGATTTTTATTTTAGGGCATCTACTTAATATCTATGTCATGCAAGCCAGTGATAGTAAGCATGGAAGTTACAGATGAGGCAGATGGGGTAGTTATAGTAATACAACCATCAAAGCGTGAGGCTGGCAAGATATCTGTATGGCTCAAGGATTACAAGTTTGGTGATCTCTCCATGGATGAGGTTGTTAGATTTGTTGCAGAGCAACTCACAACTATTCTGAAGAGGGCTGGGTATGAGACTAAGAAGACCCCAAAGGTTGGAGATACTGTTATCTTCAAGCATGATATGCCTGATGTTAGTGCTGGTGCAAAGGGCATAATAGTTGATATAGAGCCAGACAGACCCTATGCCTACCTTATAAGGGTTGGTGATGTTGAAGTATTTGCTAGGCTAGAGGATTTTGAGTTAGCATGATTTACTATGTTGATTGATTGTATGCTATGAGTAAGTAAAAGGTAAGATAGTTAAGTAGGATTATTATACATGCACTACATGCAAGAGGGTTTAGAGTTCATTGTAAGATCCATAACTGATAATGGTAGCCTCTTAACCCTTCTCCTCCAGCAGGAGATAAGGACAGAGCCAGTAGATCAGGCTGAGATGCTTAAGCAGAGGATAGACAGCATAAAGGAGTTGGATGAGGATACCAAGGCAATTATGAAGAAGATAATCCCTGCAATAGTACCATTCCAGCATGTTCAGCATGTAACCTACTCCCCCATACAGATGAGCATAACTGTAACAAGGCAGGTGTATGAGAGGATAGGGAGTCCAAGGGTTGGTGATACCCTGATAGTTACCATACAGAAGGTATGAGTTATGGGGATGCTATAAGCAGATGATGTTTGGTTAGGTAGTAGATGAAGATGCATAATATATGTTATATTTAAGCATAGTTGTAGTAGATAAGCTATGTATGAGGGTGGTGATGAGCTCTCCTTACTCATAAGGGTATGCAGTAGATACGCTCCAAGCAGGATGCTCTCATTCAATATGGCACATGTTATAGTTGCATTACAACTCATGGGTAGGCTTGGGAGAGTAAGCAGGGCTGTGCTTATGAGGGAACTTATGCTTGGGGAAGGGTCTGTAAAGACCATGATAAAGCATATGAGGATGTATGGTCTGGTAGAGACTAGCAGGGCAGGTGTAATGCTAACCAGCAAGGGTAAGGATCTATATGCTAGATTATCGAGGGTGATGGTTGCAGAGGCAAGAATACCAAACTGCTCTATAGCTGTAGGTGAGTTCAACTATGCAGTGAAGGTCAGGGGTATAGCAAATGCAATAAGATCTGGTGTAGAGCAGAGGGATGCTGCTATCAAGGTTGGTGCGCTTGGTGCAACAACCCTAGTATATAGAGGATCTAGGTTCATAATGCCTGGGAGTGGTAATAGTGTGTACATAAAGGAGCAGGATGTAATGGATAGGCTTAAGGACCTCATGCCAGAAGAGGATGATGTAATAATAATAGGAAGTGCATCTAACGTGAAGGTGGCAGAATTGGCAGCAAAGTATGCTGTATTAACAACACTGCTCAACATGCTACACTACACTCATAATAGTTTATTATAATCACCAATAGCAATTGAATGCTATATGAGCAAGGCAAAGATGCTCCTCCTCTTCCTTGATCTTACATGGGGGCAGAGTTACATACACGGCAAGGCTATGTATAAGGATAAAGTTTATGCTATAAACATACAGTATGGCAGGAAGGAATTTATGCTGCCAGAGGAGTTGCTCTACCATAATGCTAATGAGGTTATCATCCATCTCTACACAGACTCTGGCAAGAAGATAACTGCTACGTATAATGTTAAGGTTAGCAATCATGATATGATAGAAGTATATGATGAGGATCTAACAGATGCGATAGCAAAGGAGTTGCCAGTTGAGATGCTCATAGAGTTCCTTTAGATACATTCTTAATTATACATGTGTTGCACTCATCGGGATTGTCAAGATAATAGCGTATAATCATAGATGTTAACTTGACAATCTGGCATTCATCATCTGCTCAACTTATAGGTTGAATACACTTGCTATAGACTGCTCATACGGTGGCTCAAGTACACCCTTCTCTGTTATTATTGCTGTTATGAGGGTTGGAGGGGTAACATCAAATGCTGGATTGAATACCCTTATGCCCTTTGGTGCTATCCTCCTCCTTGCTATCTTCACAACCTCATCGTATGCCCTCTCCTCTATGATAACATCCTCAACCTTGCTCTTAAGATCGAAACTGGAGAGAGGAGCAGCAACGTAGAATGGGATGTTATGCTCTTTAGCAAGTATAGCAACCTGATACGTGCCTATCTTGTTGAATACATGCCCATCCCTTAGTACTCTATCAGCCCCAACTATAACCTTGTCTATCATCCCTCTAGCCATGAGCAATGCTACAGAGGTATCTGGAGCAATGCTTACATCTATCCCATCATGCTTGAGTTCGAATGCAGTAAGTCTTGCTCCCTGCATAACTGGCCTAGTCTCTGTTGCTATAACGCTTATCCTCTTACCCTTCTCTTTGGCAGCCCTTATCACTCCTAATGCTGTGCCATAGCCTACAGTTGCAAGGGCGCCAGCATTACAGTGTGTAAGAACCCTATCACCATCGTTCAGTAGCAAGGAGCCATGATCTCCAAGCCTTCTATTAACATCGAGATCCTCCTTGAGCATAGCTACAGCCTCAGATAACATAGCCTCTCTAGCCTTATCGATAGAATCAGCACCCCTAGCCTTGCTCATTATCCTCTCCAATGCCCAGAATAGGTTTATTGCAGTTGGTCTTGTAGCTCTTAGTAGTTTGAATGCAGCATCAATCTCATGCATGAAACTCTCCTTATCCTTTGCCTTACTGTTGATTGCTGCAAGTGCTAGCCCAAATGCAGCAGCAACCCCTATTGCTGGGGCACCTCTAACAGCCATGCTCTTTATACAATCTGCAACCTGCTCATGGCTCTTGCATCTTATATACTCTAGCCTGTTTGGGAGCCTCCTCTGATCTATAAGCACTAGACTCTTATCCTTATCATCCCACTGTACAGTCATCAGTCCATATCTGTACTCCATATGCATGGCTAGATCTATGCTACTTTTATACTATACCACATCTTACAGAATGTTAGGTATTGTTATAAATTATATTATTTATCCTTATTCTGGATAGATAGTAGTAAGTATAAAGATAGATCTCATGGTTATAGCAATAATTCCTGCTAAAATATCAATATCTAAACTACAAACCAAGGCATCTGACAGATTATAGGTTTGAGGATAGGCCTTCCACCATAGGGAACTAATTAGGCCTAAATGACCCAATAGTGTTGCGCTTTCAGGAGCATACGTGTGAACCCCTACCAGGATATGGTGGAAAACGGATCGGTAGAATAGGCTATAGCTCCAACTAGAATTGAGAGACTATACTAAGGGTAAATAGGAGCAGATTTTAAAACAACTCATCATTATCCTGACACTATCTGTTATTGCTCACATTATATAATGAGTAAATATTTATAGCAAGGGCAACATCAAGAACTACTACAAATAAATCACCACAAACACCGCCTACAGTATCAACAACAGCATTCTTCAAGCATTCTGAGATAAAGATCTAGACTCTGCACGCTTTATTGCTAGTATAGCACTCCTCAAGAGTGATACAATGAGCATAACCTCCTTGGATGTAGCCGTGCTCCTACCCATAATCCTCCTTATAGCAGTCTCTATCATGGGTATCCTGTATTCCCTTGTATTTGCTACCTTTGCAAGATCTACAGCATACTTGATGAGTAGATCTATCTCCTCTCTACTTGCATACTCTACTCTATGCATACTTGAATCTCTGAATATCTCGTAGAGTATTATTGCTAGTGCATGGGATATGTTTAGTGCTTTGTAATCAGTTGGTGTGTTTATGCTTACCACAACATCGCATCTAGCAAGTTCCTCATTTGTGAGCCCTGTAGACTCTCTACCGAGGAGGAGGCATACCTTATCCTTACCTCTTACAATACCTGCTAACATGCTAGCATCTACAGCATCCCTGATTATGTTGCTCCTATCACTGCTTGGTGTTGATGTACTCCCTACTATAATATCAAAGCCCATCCTTAGTATATCCTCAAAGTGCACTATCCTTGCTCTATCTACTATGCTAGCAGCATGTGCAGCAAAGATCCTTGCCCTTGCTAGATCAACCTTTGGCTCTATCAACAGTAACTCCTCAAGTCCAAAGTTCATCATCAGCCTTGCTATATGACCAACGTTAACCTCATACACAGGCTCGCATACTGCTATGCTTATCCTCACAGCATATATATCTAGACAGGGTCTTATCTGCATATGGAGAGGTATGCTCTAGTCAATGAATACAGGATAAGGTACATTGAGGAGGGTTCTGGCCCTACCCTCATACTTGTGCATGGACTTGGAGGCTCTGCAAACAGTTGGGTCAACAACATATCTAACTTGGCTAAGGATAATCATGTATATGCACTGGATATGCTAGGCTTTGGGAGGAGTGATAAGCCAAGGATTAACTATACCATAGATCTCTTCGTTGATATGCTCAGAGGGTTCATGGATACGCTTGGAGTAGATAAAGCCAGTATAGTAGGCTCATCGCTTGGAGGGCAGATAGCTGCTGAGTATGCCCTAAAGCATCAAGAGAGGGTTGATAGGCTCATCCTTGTAGCACCAGCAGGGTTCACACCAAAGACATTCAAGGGCACTAATACACTACGCAACTACACAAGGATATTCAATGCAAAGAGTAAAGATGGGTTAAGGCATATACTGGAGAGGGTCCATGGCACCAGTATTAGCGATGAGTACCTTGAGTGGATGTATGAGTATATAAGGATGGAGAATGCTAGACATGCATTCATCTCAGCATTGAGGAATAGTGCAAAGGCAGAGAGGTTAAGTAGGAGGTTCAAGAGAGCATTGGAGTCTGGAAGTATCAAGGCTCTGGTGATCTGGGGCAAGGATGATAGGATAATCCCTGTAAGGTATGCTGAGCAGTTCATAGATATGCCTAACTGCAGGCTAATCCTGCTTGAGAACTGTGGACATAGACCTCATGTTGAGGTTAGCAATGTATTCAACGAGTATGTGAGGTTCTTCCTGAAGCAGATAGATTAACCTTCCTTAGCCTCATAGTCTTAGCAGTTACAAAGCAATTCTTATGCTAGATTTAGATTAACCCAAACGGGAGTTCTCAAAGGTTAAAGAAGTTGATGATATGCAGAGATAGAGATTAACATCATTAATCAGTTATTGTATCAACTCCTAAATTAATATAATAACGTAGTAATGGGAGGTACATCATCTACTATACCATCTGCTCTTATAGTAATAAACAAACCTTATAGTAATAAACAAATTTATGCATTCCTAAATAAAGATTGTATTGTATTAGAAGCCCTTAACACCCTTAGCCAGCTCTACCTGCCTGTGCATCTCTGATAATGCACACCCAGCACCCATATCCTGCTGCTGAGGCTTACCCCTCCTCAGCAACCCTCTATACAGCCCCTCCTCCAACCTCTTCCCTGCCTTCTTCTCCCACTCCTCTACTGGCATACCGTACTTCTTCTGTATCCTATCTCTATACCACTCTGGTATGACGTTGAATGCACAGAACGGTATTATCCTTAGATCTGGTGTTAGATAGTGTATATCGCATCTCTGCAACCTCTCAAGGTCCTCATTGTACTTATCCTGGAAGTGCATCATGCCAAGGAAGAGGCTCCTCACATGCCATGAACCAACACTATCGAAGTTCCTCTTGAGGAGTATACTTGCGAACATCTTTGCTAGATCAACACCCTTTGGCTGCTTCTTCCTATCTATGAATGTATTCAACTTGCTTACTACCTCAACCATGCTTGCATATCTATTCCTCCCAGACTTGATCTCCTCAGCCTTCTCCTCAAAGTACTCCAGTAACCCTCTTATATCAACGAATGCGGTTAATGGCACCAACTTCTTGCTCTCAGCATCCTCAAAGACATACGTGCCAGCACCACATGCAAAGTGTATGCTCAACTCGTACTTTGGTCTTCTACTGAACTGCTCTATAACATCGGTTAATGGCATGCAACTTGGTACAGGGAACCAAGCATCCTTTGGTATCTCACCGTTGGTCTGCTCCTCGATCCTCTCAATGCAGTCTGGTATTGTTATCCTATACTTCTCCCTCTCCTTCTTTGTCATCCTCCCTGTTAAGGATACAGGTTGGAAGTTAACGCCATGCACAACATCCATGTTCCTTTGAGCATACCTGATTATATCCCCTAACTCATGATCGTTAACTGACTTGATCACTGTAGGAACGAAGACTATGGTCATGCCAACCTTCCTTGCATTCTCTAGCACGTATGGAACCTCCCAGTGGTTCTTTGGGTTTGTTCTAGGCGTTACACCATCAAAGCTAAGATACAGGTTGTTCACACCAGCCTCCCTAATCTGGCGCATCAACTCTACATCCATTGCAAGCCTTATACCGTTTGTATTCATCTGTATGTGATCTATCCCTTCTTCCCTTATCGTCTTTATAACATCTACTATATCCTCTCTAAGCATTGGCTCGCCTCCAGTTATCTGCAATGAGTTGCCTGGGATAGGCCTCTCAGCCTTGAGCATCTTTGCCATTGCCCTAACCTGCTCTAGACTAGGCTCGTACAGATATGAGCCCTCAAGACCCTTCTTAACGTAGAAGAAGCAGTACCAGCATGTGAGATCACATCTATTTGTAACTATCATATTCGCTAAACCTGAATGGCTAAGATGGTTGGTGCAGAGACCACAGTTCGTAGGACATGCACACTTTTCTATCCCAACATTTGCTGTACTTGCATCTATCCCCTTCCCATCCCTCCAGTATGTGCTGAACTTCTTGTACATCTCATATGAACCGAAGTAGAGCTCTTCAACCTCACCATGCTTTGGACAGGTCTTGCTCATGTACACCTTGCCATCCCTCTCAAATACCTCAGCATCAAGTATCATGTTGCACTCTGGGCATATACTCTGCGTATACCTTATTGTCTTCCCTTTGGCTTGTCCCTTCTTTGCTAGTGATGTTATCTGTATCAGATCCATTGATACAATCACTTCCCCTATACGATATAAGTATATCTAAAGTAAACATAAGGTGAATTGTATGCTTAATTATCTGCATAAATTAAATACCACATCACCTTAGCAGAGAAGAGATGATAAGCGAGAAGGCAAGGAAGGCCATGGAGGGTATAGGATTAACAAGTTATGAAATAAAGGCTTATACTACGCTCCTTGTTGAGGGTGCACTCACAGCACAAGAACTAAGCATAAGATCTGGTGTGCCATACAGCAAGATATATGAGGTTCTAGGCAAGTTGGAGGAGAAGGGTTGGATAGAGTCAGATGGCTCTAGACCAACCAAGTTCTACCCAAGGTCACCTGCAACTGCGCTAGAGGCTATGAAGGCACGTATGGAGAGCGAGATGAGGGATGCTGAATCTACAATAGTTGGGGAGTTGATGCCACTCTACGATAAGAGTGGGGCTAAGGAGAAGCCAGAGATATGGGTGCTTAGAGGGCTGCATAACATACTAGCAAAGGTTAAGGAAGTTATACTTGGATGCGAGAAGGAGTTGTTAGTTGCTCTTCCTGCTGTTGCTGAAGGTATGAGCAAGCAGATGCAGCCATTGCTTAGACAGTTGAGGGAGAAGGGTGTTAGGATAACCATACTTGCAAGTGAGAGCACTAGCAGTGAGGTTATAAAGGCTCTAAGCAGGGTAGCAGAGGTGAGGTTCAAGGATAGCATGTTTGGAGGAGGGGTTATAAGTGATAGTAGGCAAGTGATACTCCTTCTAGCAAGTGAGAGGATGGGTAATGAGCCATTGGCGATACTTGCTGAGCATACTGGCCTTGCAGGGTTTGCAAGGGAGTACTTCAACTACCTCTGGAAGGAGGCAAGAGATATAGATTATCATAGTTAATGGTGATAATAATAGGCTTCTAACTACTAAGAAGAGCACCTAGTCTATCCAATATACTACTATCCCTCAAACTATAGAAGATGTATCTGCCTATCCTCTTACCCTCTATTATTCCTCTAGCCCTCAACCTCTCTATATGGTAATTTATTGTGGTCTTTGCCTTCTTCAGGGCTTTAGCCAATCCATCAAGTGTTACGGCACCATACTCCACTATCATGCTAATTATATCCTTACATATTCTATTCCTTATACACTCTATGATATCTGCCTGTAAATCATCTACATCACTAGTATAGTATCTACTCTTCCTTGCTGAGCGTACAGCCCTTATACTCCCTTCTCTTTCTAGCCTTGTAAGATGGTATGTTAGCGTACCATACGATAATCCTGTAAGTCTCTTTAGCTCCATATACCTTATCCCTTGAATATTCTTTATAGTGTTCAGCACTATATACCTATTATTGTTGCTCTGTTGCATAACTAATTTATTTTTATTAATATCTTGCCTCTTCATATAGAAAGTATTTACATGGATGTATATTAGTATATGTGACTATTCCCAACTCTGATTATCAGTCATGATAATATATAAATAATTGAATACAAACGTTCTTCTAGTACAGTACTAGTATAATTCCACAAGACTTAATATAAATAATTTAGATGTATTCATCATGAGGTATACAGCATACGTGATTGGGATAGTAGTAGCAGCAGTGCTTGCAGTAGCAGCAACAGTACAGGTATCACAACAACAGCAGCATACAAGCGGACATACAAGCGGAGATGGAGTAGGTACAATACCCATGCATCCTATAAGCCATGGAGGTTCAACTATAGTAGTGCATATCACAAGTGGAGATCCAAAGGATGCAAGACATATGCTAAGTGCTGAGATGGGTGTAAGAATGGCACTAGCGATGCAACAGCAGGGCAAGGATGTCATAGTCTTCCTTGACTCATATGGCACTATGCTTGCACCAAGGAACCCTACTGATGACAGGTTGAAGGCACTGAACTCAGACTTGCAACAGTTCGCAATGCAGGGAGGTAGAGTTATAGTATGCCCACACTGCTATCAGGTACTAGGTAACAAGGCTGAGGATCTGACACCAGGATTCGAGTGGGCTGGTCCTGGGAAGATGTCCAAGGTATGGAGCGGTAACGTGATAGTGATAGACTATTAAAACACATAGATTGATCTCAACCATCTTCTTTACCCCTTCTCTTTATTTTTAATCTGTTATGTATCTAATCTCAGCATTATTCCTTAAGACTAATATACCAACCATTGGTAATAATCTATAAATGATGGAGAAGGAAGAGGCGCTCTTCATAGAGACTGCAGAGAGGGAGCATATAGAGATGTACCTAAAGGCTATATGGATGCTTAATGAGCGAGGAGAGGAGGCAAAGGTAAGCGTTATAGCAAGGGTATTGAACATAAAGCAGCCTAGTGTTGTTCAGATGCTTAGGAAGTTGCATAGGCGAGGCTATGTTATTTACAGCAATGGCAAGGCAGAGCTAACTGATAAAGGTAATGAGATAGGCATGCAGATGATTAGGAACAGTAGACTGCTAGAGGTCTTGATGAAGAATGCACTAAAGATAGATCTGGATGAGGAGATGGTCTGTGGGATGGAGCATCATATGAGCAAGAGATTTGCAGATGCAATATGCACACTTCTCAACCATCCAAGGATATGTCCACATGGCTATACAATACCTGAAGGTGAGTGTTGTAAAAATAATAGGTTAACTGAGTCTGGTCAACTTTAACCTCAGCTCTGCTAGTTCTTGGCTGCTAAGCCTAACATAGTTCCCTCCAGCCCTCTCTATGACTATGTAGCCAGCCTTTACCTCGCTTGGGTACACCTTTATGTATGCCCCATCACTCCTAGTGAACTCATACCTTCTTCCAGATGAGGCTTTATCTATTGCAACTATGAACTCTGCAACATCCTTTACTGATGGTATTGCTACTCCTCCTCCACCACCAGTAGGTAGAGTACCTCCCCTTGCACCTCCCTCATCACTACTCCTTATAACCCATCCATTACTACCCAGTTTAGTTACATCTACAGCCATGTATTGCACACCCAAAAGGAAAGTTATAAAGTTTTTCATAGAGATGCAGGTTATAGCAAGGTAGGTAGTTTGATAAGAAAGAACCAGCACAAATATTACAATAAAACTAGGGATGCTATCTGCTAGCAGTAGTAATTAATAGTAATGCTTATGATTGCCTTCTTCAATCAGATTAATCATGGTTATGCTCAAGGAGAGAGCACTGATGATATTTGAGGAGGATGTAATGAATGCAGATGTGCTGAAGAGGCTAAGGGCAATGATAGTAACACAGATGCTCCCTCCCCACAGATACGATGGTACTCTAACCATAGATGAAGGCAGGATACTCTTTGATGGTAAGGATCTTATCAGTAACGAGAGGTTCAGACTGAGCATACCTATGGATAGCATAAGGGATATCCATCTAGGCTTCGATGATCTGTACATAGGCAAGGATAGCAAGGGGAAGAGGTACCAGTTGAGCCCCATAAGGCTAAAGTATGTTGATGATACATCTAGGCAAAGGATGATCTACATCTTCCCTGAGTTCAGAGGCTTGTTCAGGACAAATAGCAGTGAGGAGGTGTACAGGATCCTAATGAATGCTAAGGTCAAAGAGGGTTAGCCAACAATAAATGCTGATGAAAGATTTTATCTAACCTCTCTGCAGTATTAAAGGGCATACAATGATGAGCAAGCCCTACTGAGGATTAAGATGATGAGGATCTTGAGTGCTGAGTTGCCCTCTCAATCTTACTATTCCACTATATAAGATTATAAATGGAGTAATTCAATAACTACTGAATTGGTATCTATAGAGACAACAGCAAGTCTAGAGAGCTTTAGGCGCTTCCTTATAGTAAGTACTTGTAAGTCTTTTATGCCAGAGAGTTACATGAGGGACCCTGAGGTATTCCCTGAGAGGGAGAACAGCCCTGGCACTATATACGTTGAGGCTGCAGACAAGGTTACACTGAAGAAGATTGGAGATATAACATTCGTTAATGCAAAGGATATACTTGGCATAATATACTCAAGCAAGAGTGGTAATACAAGGTTGATGTGGAGGCAGATAAGGAGGAGGATGGGTAAGGTTACTGGTACAGCATCTGTTAACGCTCTAGTCAACCTAGTTGAGAGCGGTGTATTAACTAGGGAATGGGTTGAGGAGTATTTGAGCAAGAGTGGGATAACATGGGAGGGAGAGAAGGGGAAGGGTAATGTTGAGGATGAGGGTAAGGATGTTGGTAGTAGTGGTAGTGATAGTGATAGTGATGATAACGTTGGTGTTGGAAGTAATAGCATAGGTATCAACACTACATCAGATGTGAGGCAGGAAACACGATTGAGTGTGGATATATGATGTGGGTAAATAAATAAAAAATTAGGCTATTGTTGCAGTCACTGGTGGAGCAAATGACAATAGCAACTGTAAGGATAGGTTATCGTATATAGGTGAACTTCCTCTACCTCTACTCTTTTCTTCCTTATCTTCTAACTTGCTCTTCAACCTCTCCTTATTGCAATAAGGAGATATGATGCAACTACTATGTATGCACCTTGCATAATCTGCACTATTATACCATATTAGTTGATTGGTAATACCCTCTCTGTTAGAGGGTTTGGCACTAGTAGCTATCCATAGTGTAATCAGTGCAGCATTGCCACCAACGCCTATGTAGAACCAGTAACTTTCATCTCTTCAACGATGGGATGATCCATAATAACTGTGCAACACCTGCTGCTAGGAATAGTGCTGCTGCAAACAGGAACCTCTCCCATAACATGGGAACATGAGCAGATGTATGATTCCTGTTATCCTATTGTTACTGCTGATGCGTAGGCTATAACTTCTTATCCATTATAATAGTATCATATTAGAAATATTTTTAATTTGATAATACATTAGTCTAATCATTTTGAATAATAATTGTAATATTTACGTATATTTTTCTTCTTATATATATGTTTTAGCTAATGCTATCCACCTACTCCAATCTACATGCTCATACTCAACTGGATCAGCAACTGGGTACCTTATCCATGATTTGACTACTGTGAACGTGTACCTCCTGCTACCGCTACCCTCATCATCCTTGAATACAAGCTTTAAGATGCTTCCATAACGCTTCTCCTCATAATCCATCTCTACTATGTTGCGCAATGGTATGCTAAGGTTCTTTACCTTATCGCTCTCAATATCTCTATACAGCATATCAAGTGTATAGGCCTTTGATACCCTAACTGGATCCTTGGATCTATGCAGTTCTTTAACCTGTACATCTACCTCCCTCCTCCATACATCAACGTTCATGCTTGTCTTTGAGATGAATGCTACCCTCTTGCTTGTAAGTACAAGTATGCCCTCTCTACCACGCTTCATGAACCCCTGCTCTCCTCCCCAGACAGAGTAGAGTGTAGAGAGTATCCTCTCCTCCCCCTTCATGATTCTATTATGATTAAGCAGGTTATTAAATGGACTGCTCATATACTAGGTCAATAATGTGCTAATTTAATCTATATTAGATATAAGTATAGAAAATATTCTAATAATGGTTGATTAGAATATATATGTACCTATTCATTACACCACTTGCTTTATAAATGATTAATAAATATATCTAGCATCGTTTTGCAAATATATGATAGTATCAAGGATTAAGAAAGTAATCAAATTTAGCATAGACCTTTAAATTATCCACAAAATATTTTTATCATATGATTACTAAATGATAACATGCGCAACCGTACTCTAGCAATAGTAGTAGGAGTAGCGATTGCTGCATTGATGCTGGCATTCACTGTTACAGAGCAGATTGCATATGCTGCACATGGAAGGGAGGTTAAGCCAAACGAGAATGGGAGCATACCATTTGTTGAGCCAGATCAGAACCCCCATGAATGCTGGACACCTGAAGGAGAACCATGTCCAATAGATAGAGGGGATACAGCATGGATGCTAACTGCAAGTGCTCTAGTACTCTTCATGACCCCTGGAGTAGCATTCTTCTATGGAGGGTTGGCAAGAAGCAAGAATGTTGTCTCTACTATAGGGATGTGCTTCATAGTGATAGGGATAATAAGTGTGCAATGGGTGCTCTACGGTTACAGTCTAGCATTTGGACCAGTTACAGAGGGAGTTCATAACTTCGTTGGTGACTTTTCATATGCATTACTCAATGGTGTATCACATGAGGCACCATTGGGCAACTATGAGTCTGGTACATGGATGAGCATACCACATCAGACATTCATGATATTCCAAGCAATGTTCGCAATAATAACCCCAGCACTCATAGTTGGAGGTTTGGTTGATAGGATAAAGTTCAGTGCATTCGTTATATTCGTAGTGCTATGGGCAACGTTCGTGTACGATCCAGTTGCACACTGGGTATGGGGTGGAGGCTTCCTCATGGATATGGGTGCACTAGACTTTGCTGGAGGTACTGTAGTGCATATAACCTCTGGCTGGACTGCACTTGCTGGTGCACTCATACTAGGGAGGAGGATAGGTTATGGTAAAGTAGCAATGGAGAGCCATAATGTGCCGATGGTTGTGCTAGGGGCAGCAATACTCTGGTTTGGATGGTTTGGGTTCAACGCTGGTAGTGGTCTAGCAGCAGATGGTAGAGATACTAGTGCATTTGTGGTTACAAATACAGCAACAGCAATGGCCTCTCTAGCATGGGTCTTCATGAGCTGGGCACATACTGGGAAGCCAAGCATAGTTGGTGCTGCAAGTGGTGCTGTTGCAGGTCTAGTTGCTATAACCCCAGCCTCAGGCTTTGTAGGGGTTATGGGTGCAATAATAATAGGGCTTGCCGCAGGTATAATATGCTATGCATGTGTAGTCTTCAAGAACAGGAGGAGATGGGATGATGCACTTGATGTCTGGGGAGTACATGGTATGGGAGGTACTGCTGGTGCAATACTGACTGGTGTGCTGGCAAATGAGCACATAGGAGGTGTTGCTGGAGGATGGGAGGGCAACTACATGCAGATAGCCATAAATGCTCTAGGCGCTGGTGTTAGCATAGCATACGCATTTGGTCTATCCCTGCTTATACTGAAGGTAATGGATATAGTATGGCCTGAAGGGATAAGGGTTACACCAAGAGAGGAGGAGATCGGGCTGGATATAGCACAGCATGGAGAGAAGGCATACGCAACTGCATAGTCTTCATCAAACAGAAATAGAAGGAAGGTTGATGGTACACCTTCTTTTCCTTTATTTTCTATCATACATCTCATCTAACCAAACTTAAATATTCCTAATGTGAGATATATACATGGTAAGAAGAAGACTGCTAGAGTTGAGTATATTCTCCATGACAGTACTTACCTTACTTGAGATAGTTCTGCTTACGAGTAACTCACCACCGATATTTAGACTAGTGTACATGATTGCCCCTATGCTTACAGTACCTATAGTGCTAGCAGTTGCATGGAAGAGATCTTTTGCTACTGTTATAATGGTTATAGGGCTACTATGTATATTGGGCTCTATGATCCTCTTACCTCATATGCTCTCCATAGGGAGTATAGAAGAGGATAGATTCTACATAATATCGCTCAGATCATTCCTCTTAGGCATGGCCATGGTTGTAATAAGCATGATCATGGTGTACAGGCCAGAGTTGCTCTATGCCAAGAACAGGCCTACAGATGATGATGGTGAAGGGGAAGATGGTATCAAGGTATGGGATAGTAGGAGTAGCAGCAACAACAGGGGGATGGTTAATGGTACATTACTAATACCATTACGCAAACTCTTGGATGATAGAGAGAATATGCTCTTACCAGTGTATAGGTATGTACTTGTGACCATAGATGGTGTAACATATCTTGTATCTCCAGATGATTATGTTCCTGTTGGTAGTATGGTGGTTAGAAGGAATGGTATGTTCATAGGAGTACGCAAGGTATTGTAGGTAGATATGCAGAATACACGTAGATAGATAGGTAAGTAAGTACTATGATCCATTGAAGATAAAAGAAAGGGTTGGTTTGTAAGTACTATATATGCTAATCTCCAATCTTCTCCTCTTCCTTAACATCTCTGCTGATACCTTCCTCTTCTTCCCTCCTACCCCCACCTCTAGCTGCCCTTATACTGAACCATATTGCAGTTGATGCAGCAAAGGTACCAGCCATAGCATACATATGTGCTATGAATGCCTCTGCCATTACAAATATTATGAGCGTTAGATATATTAGATTTAGTTAGTAAAATATGCTTCTTAATGATACTTTTCACGTTTTAATGATTGTAATAAATATCCATATTCTAGAACAGAATTGTTATTATCAGAATGGTGGGGCCGCGGGGATTTGAACCCCGGACCGCCAGCGTTCCAGCATCTGAGCATTGAGCATGGTCCCCAGGTTCACCACCATCCTTCCATCTACCAGTATATGTTAGTTCTGGTATCCTAGACCAAGCTCTCCGCCAGCATGCATCTTAGCATGCTGTAGACGACGGCCCCTTCCAGCACTCATCTACAAGCACTACTCTCTTTATAAAATTTTAAACCAAGTGATGTAAGGAGTTCATTAAACTTATCCTTGCACATATCCAACCTATACATCCTCAAGGCATCAACTATCCTACTCTTATCCCTGCATAGGCCTAGCATATCTGCAAGTGCTCTACCCTTCCCAAACAACAGGTAGTTTGCTGCAGATGTTACATTTGTTACCCTCCTGCTCATGCTTGAACTCTCAAAGTCTATTATACATGCCTTGCTGCCTATTATCACATGCCTATCCATCCTACCCAACTCCCCATGGTCAAGCCCTATACTATCGAGGAGGAAGCACTGCTCTAGGATATCCTTCAACATAGACTTTACGTATGTATAGTTATTGCAATTACCTGTATTGGTATAATAGCTGTGGTTCCCTGCTACTATATCCTTTGCATTACCACCACTACTACCTCCAAATTCCCTAACAAACTCAATCATATGCATCCCATCTATCAACTCTATAGCAAGTAGGTTCCTGCTGTATGCTATCAGCCTTGGACCAATACCAACACCATTAGCTATGGCAAGCATCCTTGCCTCATGCTCCATGCTTATTCTGCCTGAATCGGTCCTCATCATCTTGAGTGCTACAACCATCTCATTGCAAACATCCTCCAAGCTCCTGCTGCTACTACTGTTATTATTATTATTATCATCATCACTACTACCATTCCTTACACTATTTACACTGCTGTTCTTATCAAGTACTGCCTTTACAACTATGCTGGTACAGCCTTTGCCTAGTATAGGCAACCCATTTATAATGCTCTTACCTTCTAGCACTATCCCCTTTACACCAATGGACTCAATCTCCTTCACCCTATCCCTTGCAATCTCTACACTCCTGCTAGGATACGCTACTATGTCTATGAATGGTTCTCTGAGCAGATGCTCGATTGGTACTATGCTACTCTTCTGCAAATGCAAACCTATCATTTACAAGCATATACTCTACTATCTTCTTTACTACAGATGCTACTACAACAACATCATCCTTGCTGCTATTACTACTCTTAATGAGCATCTCTACCTCATCCCCTGCATATATCTTGAACCCATTGCTCCTTATATCATCCATCAGCCCTTTACTTATCCCACTACCCTCTAGATTACTCATTATGTTATCTATTAACTGCCTAGCATCGTGGAACCTTCTCTCTGCCAATGCTAGCAACCTACCATCCTCATTGCTTATCCATAGCAACATACCCCTATTCTTTGAGATGAACTTCTCAGCATTATTAGCATCGAATACCTTTGGGCCATACTTGAGCACTATACGTGGTATAGTTGGTGATTCTAGCATGAATGATATGAATGCATTTGAGCCATCTGTATAGCATGCATACCTTAAAACCTTGAAGTTGTTGATAGAGAGTTGCTTTGCTATAGCACTTGCACTACTCTTCAACTGTCCCCATATTATATCTTCACTCCTTGGAGAGTGTTTGAAGTGCACTATAATGATGTTCCCAACCTTGCTATGATCTATCATCCTTGCATGATCATCAGCAGTAGTGTATGTGAAGTAGTTGATGCTAGGCCTCCTCAGGAAGTTCCTTGCTGAGAGTATGAACCTACCAACGCTCTCATACGATATTGCTAAGCCTAGGTTCCTGCTTGTATCAACTGGATCAAGTATTATTATAGGGCTATTGCCCATCTGCACACTTGTTACTGCTCTAGCATGTACGCTTCTACTCTTGCTGCTACTACCATCACTATTACTGCTACCTCTGTTACTGCTACCACCTATACCATACTCTCCCCTATGCATTGCTGAATCTATTGCTATAACTTCCTTCTCCCTCCATCTAGATGCGCCCTTTAGTGCGTTAAGGAATGAGCCATACTTGAGTATAAGAACCTCACATACATAGCCAGAGAACCCCTGCACTGCTATCTCTGCACCATAAACGCCTATCACCTTCATGAACCTCTTGAGTAACCTAACCTCCCTCCTCTTTTCATCATCCAATGCTTTGAGCATATACTCTGTATGGTAAGGGCTCCTATCTGCTGCACTCTTCCACCTCCCTATCTCAACATCATAGCATGGTACAACGTTTATCCTAACCCCATCCATAATTGCTTCAACGTATGGATGCTGTGCATATCTAAGGTAAGGGTTGATATCATGCAATGCCCTTAAACCAACATCCATTGCTACTGCTTCAAACCTCTCCTCATCCACATCTGGCCTTATCTTCAGGAATATATCGATATCAACGCTCTCAGCAAGCCATGTATCCTTTGCATAAGAGCCAACTAGAACAACACCGCTAACCTCTCTATACCCTACTGCAATATCCTTGACCCTCTTGCTATATGTATCTGCTATATAGCCTATCCTTCTCCTATCATCTATGCTTGGTTCAACCAACCTGTACGCTTCCCTGATAACCCCATCAAGCTCAGATGCTGACATTTACAACAACTCCTCTTACCTTGCTTGCCTATTCATTATTTGCTACCCAACCCACTTGATGCCTTTATACTGAACATATCCGTATATACAGGTCCTTCACGCATCAGATCACTCTTCTTCACCTTTATCTCATCCAGCGTATCGCTACCAAAGTATGTACTGCTATGCTTACCTATGGCAGTTGCAAGAGCATCACCACCAACATCTTCACTTCTCCTAGACCTTGTCCTATTGCTATTACCTTCCTTAACTCTAAGTAGTGTGATATGTGGTGTGAACTGCTTATCACTCTTGAAGCCTAAAGGCTTGAGCCTATCCTCAACCCCCCTTGCTATATCTGTGAGTTTAGATGTAGTATTAGGATCAACACCAACCCAGATGATCCTAGGATGCTTCATACTAGGGAATGCTCCCACACCTCTATACACAACGTTCACTGGCTCAAAGATCATGTTTGAGAGCCTCTCCTTTACCCTCTCAAGCATGATAGAGTCTATCTCGCCAAGGAAGAGCAGGGTGAAGTGCAACTGCTCCTTACTTACTGGTTTTGCATTTAACCCTAGGCTCATGAACTCTCTCTGAACTTTAAGCATATTGGCTATTGAGCCCTCATCCTTTACATCCATTGCAATAAACACACGCATGTTCATACTTCTTTCTCTCTAACTTAAATATAGTCCTAACTTACCTACCTACTATCATCTATCTATACTATGTAAAGGCTATAATAATGGTTGTAGAGAGGTATGGTATTGAAAAAGAAGAAGGATAGACCCTTAATAGTATGCATAACTGGATTACCTGGTTCAGGCAAGACAACGGTAGCAGATGCACTCAAGGGTATAGGGTTCACTGTAATAAGCATGGGCGATGTTGTAAGAAGGGAGACTGAGAAGCGAGGTCTTGAATTGACAGATGCAAACCTTGGCAGGATCATGCTTGAGTTGAGGAGCGTCCATGGACCAGATGCCATAGCCATGCTTGTTGGTGAGGATATAAGGAGGTTGAGTGCAGATGAAGAGAGCAAGGGTAGTGAGGAGAGAGGCAAGGGTAACGGGAAGGGCAACTGCTACTTTGCTATAGATGGACTCAGGAGTATCAGAGAGGCTGAGAGGCTTAAGGAGTATGGTGTTGTTAAGGTACTTGCAGTTCATGCATCAAGGGAGAGGAGGTTCAACTTCCTTCTCAAGAGGGGGAGGAGCGATGCACCATCAGATATCAAGGAGTTCTATGCAAGGGATAAGCGTGAGATTGATGTTGGTATAGCGGAGGCTATAGCGTTATCAGATGCAATAGTTAGCAATGATACAACTAAGGATGAACTTGTAAAGCATGCTATTGGTGTTGTTCAACGTTGGGTTGAAGAGTACAGTAGAGATGATAACCAATCATTCGATTAGAGAGGTAGAGAGAAGTAGGTAGAATGGAGAATGAAGAGGAGGGCTTGCTTATTCTAAAACGTATTATTACCTATCTCCATCATGATCTGTGGATATATATGTCTGATAACAGTTTGGAATCAACATTGGTAGATGTAGGGGTTGAGTGTAAGGTGTACCCATCTGAGGACCCAAGCAAGGTTATAAAGGCTGTAAAGAATGTGATAGATGGACTTGAGCTTGTTCATGAGGATGATATGGTTAGGGCAAGGGCATCTCTAAGCATAGATGCATTATCAAAGATGAAGAGGCAGATACAATCAAGGCAAGTGATGGATACATTCAGGAGGATTATGCTTGAGAATGAGAGCGAAGATGGTTACCTTACATGGCTTTATTTGAACAAACAGGCTGCATATGCTGGCTCCATAGTTGTATGTGAGGATGCAGATGAGTCCCCATTAGGACCAATAAAAGTAACGATAAGGAGTAGAGGGATGAAGGTTAGAAGGGTAATAGATTGGCTGACAAGATGATGAGAAAGAAGTATGAATTGCAGATAAGATTATCTAGCATATCTAATGAGGGAAATATATAGTTCTGCTCTTTTGATACCGTTTGTGTGATGCGCAAGTTAAACACCACGTATAGTAGATGAGGATTATGGCTATATATAGATGGATAGCAGAAGTAGAGTCAGCATTCTCTTCCTTTAAAAGGATGTTTGATGGTGAGCATGTTATGGCTAGAATGTATAAGATTAAGAGTTAACAAAGGTATCATTATTATACAACCTACTTAACATACAGTAGATAAGGTTATGATTATGCAGATAAGTTAGATCTCATCTATAATTAATCAATAAATCAGTTATTCAATAGAGCAGTAAGCTAATCAAAAGCTAACATATCTGTATTTAAGGATGCTAGAGAGATGGTAGATAGAGAGGTTAATGCTACAAAAGTTCAGGATAAAGACAACTGATGATTATAGTAGGGTTAAGAGAGCAATAGAGGATATCATACATGATCTAGAGGCAAAGTTACACAGGGATAGTTACATATCATTCAGCAACCTTATGGAGAGCATGGGTTGGAGGTTCTTCACCATCAGCCTAGATATAAACTTCATAGATGATATGGGCAATGTTATGTCAGGACTGCTAAGGGCTAAAGGGCATACTTATCTTGACAAGTTTGCAAGCTACCTCCAATCAAGGCTTAGGGGAGAAGGATTCAACATCATTGTTGAGATATACTATAATGAAGAAGAGGAGGAGGAAGGTGGATGAGTATCTCTAGCATTCATGTTTGCATCTGTAGCATTAATGTTTGCACTCTCTGCAGATATGCTCTTCTTCTTACCTCTACCCTTCCTAGCACTGCTAGTACTCTTACCCTTGCCTTTGGGGTTCCATGCATAGTATGTCTGACCATACCTCTCAACAGCCCTTATTGGGAAGTACTCCTCCCTTGCTATTGATTCTACATACCTTGCCCTTAGCATCTGGCATATCTGGTATACAGTTGTCATATCCAAGCCTGTATGCTCGCTTATCTCCTCCTGCGTCCATGCCTCATCACTATTCCTCTTGAGGAACTCCTTGATTATGAGTACTGGATCATTAGACTCATCAAGTTCAGCAGCAGGTATAGGCATGAACCTCTTACCAATAGTGTATTATTAAAACCTTCAGTAGGTTTTTAATACTATGCTTGCTCATAGTTGTTATGATAAGGATTGAGGGCTCATCAAAGGACCTGCTCATAGAGGTAGAGCCTAAGGATGATGAGATGGGCATAGGCTATTTCATACCAAAGGATACATTCTCCATATTCGATTACAAGGTTAGAGGCAAGTGGCCATTCTCAATACCCCATAAGGGCTTAGCCATGCGCTATATAATAAACAAGAGCTTTGAACTTGCTAACAGTGCTGGTATAAGGACATGCTTCATAGAGGCTGTAGAGCATGGATGCAAGGTTCATGTGGTTAGGGTTCCTGGAAGGGAACTCCCCCTTAACCAGATGGAGATAGAGATAGGTACAAGGAATAGGATGGTTGATCTTGAGTTCATATTCAACTACTATCTTCATCCAAGGTCATCCTTGCTAGCAGATATGAGGCAAGGCAGGAAGGATTACAAGGCATACGGGTTTACAAGCATGCCAGAGGGAGGGGAGTTGATACCAGCATCTGCAAGTGGTGAACTAATCCTATCATACACAACCAAGTACGATAAGAGGGGTGACATAAGTTTAAGCAGAGATGAGGCAAGGATAAGATCAAGGCTTACAGATGAGCAATGGAGCAAGGCACATGAACTGATAAAGGAGTGCACCATGCTAATCTGCAGATATGCTGAGAAGAGAGGGTTGCTTAGGTTCGATGGCAAGTATGAGGTTTATGTTGATTCTAATGGTGATGTTGGGTTAGCAGATACCTTTGGGAACCCAGAGGAGGATAGGTATATGCTTGAGATAAGGGATGTGAGCATGGTTGAGAGGTTCCTTGACTTCTACATGAGGAGGTGGAGGCTAGATGCATCAAGGATAGATGCTGTAAGGGATGGGTTGAGGAGGATGATGGGGAAGAGGCATATGGTTGATGTAAGCAAGCAGTTCCTAAGGAACTGGTACATAGATAATGGGTGGAGGCAACTATATGTTAGTGGTAAGTCAGATGTGCCCCCAACTATGCCTAGGGATGCTATATCTGCATACACAGACTGCATGCTCTCATTTGCATCACTATGGAGCGACAAGACAGCAGAGATAGTTAATACAACTGGAGTACTTGTTAGGCCAATAGTAGAGGTTGCATCAGAACTCTATGCCCTTGAGCATCTTAACAGGAGTAACCTGTTACCTATGGAAGGTTTATGAAATGGTAGATTGAAGTAATGCTATGGATGAGAGGAAGCAAGGTGTAGATACTATATCATCACTAATAGCGTTGGTATTTGATACAAGCATATCCATACTTATACTCCAAGCAAGGATCATGTTGCTACTGAATAGGCTAGCAGGTTCATGGTTAAGCAAGTATGTTGAGTTCCTTGAGGGCGAAGCAGGGAAGCCTGTAAGGGAGAGGGTAAAGGTAGAGTAATAATAAGCAACAAGCAACAGAGCAGATTATCCCATAATCTTGCAATGGGTAATAGTGATTATGCAGCCATTACTCACGTTCAAACGTGACTATCAACTCTGAGCCTTGAAGTCTTGCCTTTGATAGCCTCATCCCTACAGTTGCAGATGGCAGTGGCACTATATTCACTATGTTACCTGTAGTACTCCTAACCCTTATGGTTAGTTGATCCCCCAAGCGCTCCAACTCAAAGTCATCCTTCTCTGTGAATGGCACTCTAAACCTCATGCTGAAGCTATCATCCTTGTACTCAAACGTGAATATATCCTCTTTGAAGAATACATCTGCTGGATCATAATCCCCAAACAACTCCCTTGCATACCTCTCAAGCATATCAATGCCCCTCAACTCGCTCTCAAATAACCTTGCCTTCCTTATAGGGATAGGGTAGAAGTTCATCTCAGCATCCCTTACATACTCTTCCTGCTGCCTTATCCAGCCAGCAAAGTAAGGCTCATCAACCTTAGGTATTATCTTGTTTATAACAGCAAGGTCAACGTTAAGTCCAAAGAGGTTTGCAGCCATCAATGACCTCTTTGCATTCTCTATGCTGAATAGATCTGGGTTTGCAACAAGCCTTATACTTGTAAGCCCCCTATCCTTGAGTATATCTGCTAACCTCTCAAGCTTGCCTATAAGTTCAATCTCAGTCTTGATAACATCGGAGGATGGTGCAGGCATCTTTGCGATGGGTTCTATGATCCTTGCCATCCCGCTGAATAGTCCTGCAAAGCTGAAGAGCCTCCTACTCAGACTTCCAACCAACTTTGGTAGGTATAGGTATCTTAACGCTTCACCAGATGCCATCATATCAAGTATAACAACATCATAATCGTTGCTATAGGATAACTCCTCAAGCCTTAGCATTGAGAAGATTTGGGTCATCCCAGGGAGCATGGCTATCTCATATGCTATGGTCTCATCTATACCACGGGAGGAGAAGAGCGATGCAAAGTATGCTAGGAGTTGCTGGTACTGCTTACCCATCTCAACAACAGGGTCTATCTGCATTGCGTACAGGTTCTCCTTAACTAGTGTAGACTCATTCCCTATATGCATGTTGAAGGCATCGCTAAGTGTATGTGCTGGATCAGTTGACATCAAAAGCACTCTATAGCCTAGTTTTGAGCATGCAAGTGCTGTAGCACAGGATGTTACAGTCTTGCCTGTGCCTCCCTTGCCAGTGTAGAAGATAACCCTCTTCATATCCCAATCATAACTGCTAACTCACCTTTTAATCTTTAGAATCATATCATATCTATACAACTAGCCATCAATACCATCAACAATAGCAGAGAAATAGCATCACCTAGTTGATCTTGCTGTTGTTATTATTATTATTACTACCATTACTGCTAATACTAATGCTACTGCTACCATTTGCTAGCATCATTGTAAGCATACAGGAGGAGCATATACCACTAGCAGTACTACACTCCCTTGAGCATACACTACATCTATACCTCTTAAACTCAAGGTTATCCCTCAGCACTTTAGATACCTTCAGTATGGTTCTAAGCATATTGTACTTTATGCCAGGATGCTTCTGCTCTAAAGCATTAAGGAACTCCCTTATGCTACTCCTTATCCCTTCGTTCATGTATGGGCACTGCTCACTCTGGAATGGTATATCGTTGATAAGGGCGTAGAATGCTACCTCATGCTCATAAACCTCAAGTAAAGGCTTCACCTTCCTCAAACCATTGGCATACTCTACAGGCTCTGGGTACATCCATGCTATCCTCTCTACATCACCAGCAGAGATGTTTATGATGAATGTTTGGAGCATATCATCAAGGTTATGTGCTGTTGCTATAACATCTGCACCAACAGCCTTGGCAATAGAGTCTATAGCCTTCCTCCTAAATGTTCCACATATTGAGCATGCGCTCATGCTGATTGCCTTCTCATCCCTTGCCTTAAGTGCTTCCTCAAGCGTGCTTCCAAACAACTCCCTGTAGGATAGGATTGCATGCTCAACATCAAGCATTGAAGCAAACTCCCTTGCAATCTTCAATGATTCATCCCTGTAACCTGTTATACCCTCATCTATAGTTACTGCTACAAGTTCATTACCATGCCTTCTAGCACTCTTGCTCAGTATATGAAGGAGGGATAGGCTATCCTTGCCCCCAGAGACTGCAACAGCAACCCTGTCTCCATGCTTTATCATGGAGTACTTTGATATGGTTCTAGCAACCTTCCTCTGCACAGATCTTGTGAAGCATCTAGAGCAAAGATACTCTCCAGAGTAATGCCTATAGTATACACTCTCAGCACTGCAGTATATGCAAGGTTTAACGCTCATACCCATTACCTTCCCTTCCCATATTCTTCCTTCCTTCTCCTTCTTTTATTCATTAACTTATTTATCTATAATACTGCCCTATCTTCTCCTATACTATCTTACATATACTCCTCTATCAGATCAATAGTTCTTTCACAACACTCTTTTCTATACTATCTAATCTAATCTCCTTCTCTCTACCTACGTTTATCCTTGTACTTTACTCTCTGCTTGTACCTGTGCTTGTGGCTGTGGCTGTACATCTTGCCCTTCCTGTATCTTCTCTTCCTTCCCTTTCTCTTCTACTCGTTCAACCTCCTGCACTCTCTTCTCTGCCTCTACTTCAGCCTCTACTTCTGTACCTGCGCCCTTTCCTTCTCCTTCTCTTTCTCCTTCCCCTCCTCCTTCCTTTCCCTTAACCTCCTCAGCCCTCTCATATACCTCAATGAACCTTATACTCTTCACACTCTGCACATACCTGAAGATATCATTGGCTATAGCACGCTTTATGATCTGTAGACCCTCCTGCATATAATATTCCTTCGGTACCATAATCTCCATCGTACCAGAGTTGAGTGATAAGCCTAACTTACTGGCATCTACAGGCATCCTCCTCCTTATCAATGCTGTTGCCTTCTCCATATCATCCTCAAGGCACTTGAGTACCTTGAACCTATACTCTATGGTTCTTCCAGCAAGCCTATGGTTGAAGTCTATCTGCACCCTTCCAGAGCTTATCGATCTTATTATCCCAACCCTATTATCTATCTCAATAACATCACCAACGTTCACCTGATCAGCCTTATCCCCTAGCTTCCTCAATGGGATGAGCCTAACCTTGTTTGGATCCCTAACACCAAATGCCTTCTCTGGCGGTATCTCTACAGTCATCTCTTCGTTAAGGTTTGCACCAAGGAGTATCTCATCGAACCCCTTTAGTACCCAGCCATCCCCAACAGATACAAGCCTAGGCTCATATACCTTGTTAGGATCATGGATGTTATGCTTCTTTGCCTCCTCCTCGCTAGTTGTATCTATAACCTCGTTTGTATCCTTAACCCTAGCAGTGTAATCCACAAGTAGCAACGAACCCTTGCTGAATGGCATGCATATGGCTTTATGATGCTCCCCTTATTAATCTTAAACCAGCAGATGATCATAATGTAATTATATGGTAGAGCAAAGATCACTAGAGCAGATTTAGTGAGTAAGTAGGGTATATGAGTTGGGTATATTAGGGAGACAGATTGTAAGTTAACATCTAGAATTATACGCTATTATCTTGACAAACCCGAGATATTCTAGTTTGAGTTGTTGGTATCAGATCAGTTTAGAGAAGGGGTAGTGGTAGCCTTGACCTTTGCATTAAGCATCTCTAGCGTTGATGTTATTGATGATAGAGTTCTCTTAACATGGTAGCCATTGACCTCGCCCATGCAGCCTATCCTCCACACCTTGCCCTTCAACTCACCAAACCCTCCAGCAACAAGGACCTTGAACTCATTTGCTAGAGTGCTCCTGAACCTCTTATCCTCAAGCCCATCTGGGTACTTTAATGCTATTACAGTGTGTGATCTACACGATGGCTCAGCAAAGTGCTCAAACCCCATCTTTGCCAATGAGTCATAGAATACCTTTGCACACTCCTTATGCCTTTTTATCCTTGCATCTAAACCCTCCTCCTCTATGATGGTCAATGCCTCATGTAGAGCAAAGTACAATGATAGTGCAGGTGTGAATGGTGTCTCTGCATTCTCCTCATAGTACTTTAGGTACCTTGGGAGGTTGAGGTAGAGTGTGTTTGGTGGGTTATCCTTCATGAACTTCACAGCCCTCTTGCTTAGAGAGAGTGGTGCAACTCCTGGAGGTGCAGCAAGGCACTTCTGGCTTGCTGTTACACATATATCAACGCCCCATCTATCCACAGGTAGATCATCTCCTCCTAGATTTGATACAGCATCAACCACAAAGTATGAGTCATCCCTTGCAAGCATATCCTTAACCCTATCAAGCCATGTTATCCTTGTGCCTGTAGATGTCTCATTATAAACAACGTAGAGAGCCTTTATATTCTTGTTATTCTCATACGCCTCCTTAACCTGCTCATATGATGGTATGCTACCGTATGGTGCCTTTACCTTTATTGCCTCTCCTCCAGCAAGTTCTATCATCCTTGCTAGCCTCTCACTGAACTCACCATTAACAGGGATGAGCACCTTATCACCCTTACGTACAAGGTTCACAACAGATGCCTCAACTGCACCAGTACCACTACTCGTTAGCACAACAACATCATTCTCAGTCTGGAATACATGCTTTAACTTCTCCTGCAGTGATCTGTGCAGTACTCTAAAGTCATCACTCCTATGGTTTATTATTGGTGCAAGCATAGCCTGCATAACCCTGTATGGTACATTTGTAGGTCCAGGGATCATCACTAGATACTCTGGTGGATACATCATAAGCAAGAGTGTATGTAGACTCTTACATAAACCTATTGTTAGTGCTAAATCAATCTATGTATAATAAGTTGATACCACCATTACTACTAACCATAACCATGCCTATGCATATCTACACCTCTCATAGCATAGAGCATCTTAACCCTCCTCACACCATCAATAGCATCTATAACTGATGCAACATGCTCTGGCACTAATTGCCTCCAATCCTCCCCATTGGCAATCCTCCTCCTAACCTCAGTGCCAGAGAACTCTGCCCTATTAAGCAGAGGCACCTCCCTCACCTCCTTGCCTCTTCCATACTCCTCGAAGAGCATCTTGCTGAATGGATCGTTTGTGAAGACAACATCGTATCTAGGCACGAGCATGTTCACCTGTGCAACCCAGAGGTAGTGTATGCTTGCATCATACACTGGCACTGCATGCCATCTCCTTGAATCTATTCCATGTGCATCCAATGCATACTTTATCATCTCCAACCTCTCGCCTGCTGTGAATGGGTTCCTAGGCTCATGGCTCTTATCTGCTGAGCCTATAACTAGCCAGAGCATATCCATGCTCTTCAATGCATACTCAACAGCACTAAGATGCCCAAGATGGAATGGTTGGAACCTTCCTACAAGTAGTCCATGCATATAACTATGCAATATCATCCTCTAAATAAACCAGATGCTTAATCTAATCCAAACAAAAAGATAGTTAACTAGGCAGATGATGGTAAGAGGTATGGAGTTAATAAGGATAGATGGCTCGTATGGGGAAGGAGGAGGGCAGATACTTAGAACAGCAATAGCGTTATCTGCTATAACCAAGAAGCCAATTGAGGTATTCAACATAAGGGCAAATAGACCCAATCCAGGGCTTAGACCACAGCATGCTAGTGCAGTTAAGATACTTGCAGAGGTATTCAATGCTAGAGTAGAGAATGCTGAGGTAGGCTCTAGCATGATAAGGTTCTTCCCAGGGGAGGAAGGCTATGGTATGGGTAGTGATAAGAGTAGTAGCGTTAGCGGTGATGGTAGTAGTGGTGTTAGAGGTAATAGGATGGATATAGGGACAGCTGGGAGCATAACCTTAGTACTTCAGGCACTGATACCTGCAGTAAGCATATCTGGCAATAGGTTGGAGATGGAACTAGTTGGGGGTACAGATGTGAAGTGGAGTCCAACAGTAGATTATATGAGGTATGTTGTAAGACCAGCATTCAAAGCCCTAGGCATAGAGTTCAACATATCCGTTAAGAGGAGGGGTTACTACCCTATAGGAGGAGGAGTGGTGCATGTAAGCATAGAACCATGCAAGAAGGTGAAGGCAGTAGATCTGCTTAGTGCTCCAAGGCTTGATGCAAGGATAATCAGTGTATGCTCAAACTTGCCAAGGCATGTTGCTGAACGGCAGGTTGCTGGAGCACTTGCAAGGCTTGAGAAGGAAGGGGTAAAGTGCGCTCATACATCAACCCTGCTTGAGCCAGCAGCATCACCAGGCTCAGCACTGCTTGTTTACTGCAGTAGTGATTATGGACCATTCATAGGGGGAGATGCTATAGGGGAGAAGGGCAAGAGGGCAGAGGATGTAGGCTCTTACGCAGCCTCTAGGTTCTTAGAGCCATACATGAGTAATGCAACTGTAGACCCTAACCTTGCAGATATGCTTGTACTACCATTGAGCCTTGCTGATGGTAGATCAAGGTATACAGTAAGCAGTGTATCAATGCATCTAGACACCAACCTGTACATTGCTAGCAGGATAACCTCATGCAGATATAGTATAGAGAGAGTAGGTAGCACTGATAGAGAGAGTAGCCTCTACCAAGTTACAATAGAGCCAACGTTAGAATGAGTCTAACATGGCAGCAAGGAAGAGTACTGTAACTGATTGAGTAGCAAGCATATTCCCTAACAGTATAGATCTCTTCCTAACCTTCCTCATCAGGTTTACAGAATCGTTTACATCTATATTCATATTGGAGATCTTTATATGCATTAACCAAGTTATAAGCATTGAGATAACAACCCCTACCTTAATGAAGAGTATACTTCCATACATGGTGCTAAGCAAGAACTCTGGTCCTGTAACTGCCTTGTATACGCCAGTTGCTAAAAGCACTGCTATTGCTGGTATAGCAACCTTGTTGAACCTCTTCCCTATACTAATGGTTAGGTTGAACCTCTCAACATCATTAAGATTTGACCTGAGTACTGGAGCAACCACCATGCCTATAAATAGTGTGCCTCCAACCCAGATGCTTGCAGCAAGGAGATGTGCCCATGTTATCAGCGCTTCATGTATCAGCAATCTTGGTTAAGATCTTGCTAAAGCATTATATATATTAACCTCATCCTCAAGTAAAGATAATAATAACCTACTGCTATAATTCAACTGATCCAGATTGCTAACACTAGGGCGAAGGGGTAAGATGGTTGTTATAGGTGCTGCTGTAGTGATGGTAGCAATATTCATGGCAGCATGGTACCGTACAGTTATAGAGGAGGGGGAGATTGCAAGATCTGTTAGGGTGAGTGTACAGAGCATAAGTGTGAAGGATGTGGATTTCAACAACAACACCATGACACTAACCATAAACTTTGGGATAACCAATCATACAGATAAGATAATAACAGTATCCAAGATAGACTATGAGGTTATCGCTGAAGGGATTACACTTGGGAGAAACTTCCTCTCATACGAGGATGTTGCATTGGTAGGCAGACCCCCTGTATTCACCAAGCAGACCACAACCCTTAGTAGTGAATTTAAGTTCAATTACAACAGCAGTATAGATGGTGCATGGAATAGACTGATCAGGGGAGATGTGGATGGTGTAGAGTGGAACATCAAGGGTACAGCAGATATAGAGACTGCATGGAGCATAATACCTGTTACCTTTGATGAGTACCTCTGATTCATGCTTGCTAGCAATCACTCACTTGCTTAGTAAATCAATTAATCAATCAAATCAGATCAGTAACCCTTCAACTGCCTCTCTCTATTTATAGCATTCTTCCTAGCATATGCAGAGAGTATATCCTTAGCATCCATACCAAGCTCTATAGATATCTGGATCACGAAGTGCAGTATATCTATCAACTCCTCCCTAGCCTTCTCCTCATCGAATATGCTAGGGCTCTTCCACCACTTCCAGTTTGTTAGATTCTGGAGTTCACAGGCCTCATGTATTATAGCAGTACATAGTTTGGATATCCTCTCCTCCCTCCTCTCCCCGATCCTCCTGCTATCTATCATCTCCATGTACTCCCTCTGCATCTTGAGTATTGTATCTAGAGCATCCATACTATCCATCAACCTATTAGTGGTAATACCTGATAACATATTTTATATAAAGATGGAGGTTATCATAATCATAGATAATAGATGCTCTATCTTGGCGAGGGCAGTGTAAGGGTTGAGGAGATAATAGAATCGATGAGGAATGCTAGAAACAAGGTAGAGTATATGCTGGTATGGGGCAGGGATAAGGATAGCCTACAAGATGACTCATTCCATGAGTATATACACGATGCTCTAGAGCATATGAGAAGGGTTATTATGGAGTGGAGGGGTAGCAGGATATTTGGGGGTTCTATATTCAAGAAGGCAAGTGATCCTATAGCAGATATCCTTGGAGGTAAGAGCAAGGAGTTCTATAAGGTGTTTGATGAACTATGCAAGGGTAGGATAGGGCTTATATGTACAGGGGATAGATACTCAAGCCCCTTCATACTCTTCAACGACCCTTCATGTTACGTTGCTGCACTAGCCAATCCTAGCAGCAAGGAGATATTCTATGGCTATGGGCTTATGGAGGCATGGAGGGCTGACCCAAGGATACATGATCTTAATGGCAAGGGTATAGGTGCATTCACACTGCTCTTCTCCTCTAGCATAGCCTTCATGCTTACACTCTACATAGGTGCTGGGCTAGCAAAGGCAAGGGAGGTTAGCAGGATATTCGATCCAAACGATGCTCTAACATCTAACCTTAAAGAGTGGGCTGAGTACACAAGCAAGGGTATATGGCCAGGATCACATGAGAACCAGAGGAAGGCTATGGTAGCGCTTAGAGGATATCTTAATGCATGGTTTGACTTCCTTAAAGACTCTAGTTGGTTGGAGATACACCATACACTTCACCATGGTAAGGTTATAGAGAGGGATCAGAGCTTCCTTGATACTGCTACAACTGAGATAAGTGAGACATCAAGAGCAATAATACTTGATGCTGGAGGGATGTTCAGTGCTGAGGAGATGGAGAGGAGGGATAGGCTGAGGAGGGAGAAGCAGTTAGAGTGGACACTGCTAAGGATAGCATTAGGCATACTCTACCCTAGGGAGAAGGCAAGGATAAGGGAGGTATGGGAGAGGGAGAAGAGGAAGGTGAACTGGAGGTACTTGGAGGATACTTACTATGAGGAGATATGGGATCTTATAAGGCTCCATCTAGCAGGAGAGGATATCTCTGCTAGTGTAGAGGAGAAGGATGCAAGAACTCTAGGAAGATGGCACTTTATATTCAACAAGAAGGCTGAGAGGCCTAGAGAGAAGGTTGTTGAATTGGAGAAGATGGATATAGAGAGGATATTTGAGAGGAAGAATAGGTTATTGGGAATGCTCACATGGGAAGGGGTAGGACTTCCACCAGATGCTAGATGGCACGATGTTGTTTCAAGGTTCAGGAAGATAATGATAAAGTACCATCCTGATAGGGTAGAGGTTACAGGAGTAAACCTTGAAGAGGCACATAAGGTTACAAAGACTGCAATAGATGTATTCAGGGAGTTAGAGATAATACATGATCTTCATCCAGAGATATTCGGATTAGCAACCTTACAAACAGAGCAGGAAGTATAACTATCTATCTTCTTATCCTCGATAGTATCAGTTCAATAAGTTCTATTCAGACAAATACATCTGCAAGATGCTCTTTATCTTACTGCTCATTTCAATCCTACTATAGTTCGATTCAAACATTTTTCAATGAATGCTTGCCTTTCAGGTTCAGTTTCTTTCAATCCTACTATAGTTCGATTCAAACTTAATACTTACTTTTGCCTTAGTCTTACCAGCAACAATTTCAATCCTACTATAGTTCGATTCAAACTGCCATAGTATAGAATTATGGGTTATATAAATCTTGATTTCAATCCTACTATAGTTCGATTCAAACTATCTATATCTACACTTGAGCCTATAAATCACAAGTATATTTCAATCCTACTATAGTTCGATTCAAACCTAGAACTGCATCATTAGATGCAGGTCTATTTAAATCATTTCAATCCTACTATAGTTCGATTCAAACCTGATAGCCTTCTTACCCACTTATTACTTATTTCACTATTTCAATCCTACTATAGTTCGATTCAAACTCAAGCATCTCTTTCTCTATTATCTCAGTTAACTTATATTTCAATCCTACTATAGTTCGATTCAAACCAAAGAGTAAAAGAATATAAGGTAATGTTACTAGAGGAATTTCAATCCTACTATAGTTCGATTCAAACTGCAGATATTGGCATTATATACTGCATCTAGGTATGATTTCAATCCTACTATAGTTCGATTCAAACATTGAACACATGGATTGCCCTAACAGTTATCAAAACATTTCAATCCTACTATAGTTCGATTCAAACTTTAAACCGCACGCACTTTTTTCAACTCTTTCAAATTATTTCAATCCTACTATAGTTCGATTCAAACACTTAGTTACATATTGTTATAGAGATGTTGAAATAGATTTCAATCCTACTATAGTTCGATTCAAACTTTTGTTTTGCTTTTGTTCTTCTTTTATTTTGTTTTAATTTCAATCCTACTATAGTTCGATTCAAACTATGAACTGAAATCTGTTTTTAGTGTGTTTAAATTTATTTCAATCCTACTATAGTTCGATTCAAACTTGTGTACCAGAATTTCTGAATTTGCTGATTTCTTAGATTTCAATCCTACTATAGTTCGATTCAAACATATTTCTGGAGTGCTGTAAAGAAGAAGCAACAAGAATTTCAATCCTACTATAGTTCGATTCAAACCTTCCTTGTCATGCTCATATCTTGTGAGAGGTAGATCAGATTTCAATCCTACTATAGTTCGATTCAAACGAATACGGAGCAACCGACTTTAAAGTTATATCATTCGAATTTCAATCCTACTATAGTTCGATTCAAACTCTCTTACAGCAAAACGCACTAAATCACTTATCGAATTTCAATCCTACTATAGTTCGATTCAAACACTTCGATAAAGCCGTTATAAATTTTATTCGTAAAATATTTCAATCCTACTATAGTTCGATTCAAACCTTCTGTATTCTAAATATGACCTTCATAATATTTCAATTTCAATCCTACTATAGTTCGATTCAAACACACCAATACGATACATACGACGTAAGTCAACTCTTGTATTTCAATCCTACTATAGTTCGATTCAAACAAGATAGGTGGCAAGTAGAAGGCAGATATGAAGTAAGATTTCAATCCTACTATAGTTCGATTCAAACAGATAATATTTGATCTTACATTTCTAGATAGATTCTAATTTCAATCCTACTATAGTTCGATTCAAACATGATGAAAGACATATACAAATACTACTAGATTTACAATTTCAATCCTACTATAGTTCGATTCAAACAAGTTAGTTGAGTATTGTTACAGAGATGTTGAAATATATTTCAATCCTACTATAGTTCGATTCAAACATATACTGTAAAATCTAAACACGAATTTACTGCAAGAATTTCAATCCTACTATAGTTCGATTCAAACACATTGATGCAATTAAACTTGAGTTAGACTCATACAGATTTCAATCCTACTATAGTTCGATTCAAACTATTGGATAAGGATGAATACATTAAGGCATATAAGGCAAATTTCAATCCTACTATAGTTCGATTCAAACATTTATGATTGTAGATATTATCTTTAAATTAACTATATTTCAATCCTACTATAGTTCGATTCAAACTAATTGTTAAGTTGAATGAAGTAGTTAAGGCTCTTACTGATTTCAATCCTACTATAGTTCGATTCAAACCATTACCTCAGCTTTACAACCTTCATGTATACAACTATTTCAATCCTACTATAGTTCGATTCAAACTATCGTAAGTCAACATCGAGATCAGTGGTTAAATCATTGATTTCAATCCTACTATAGTTCGATTCAAACAACTTTTATAAAACATCGATCGAGGAATTGGGAAAAAATTTCAATCCTACTATAGTTCGATTCAAACTTAGACTCGTTGTTCATAGTTTCACTCCCATCACTAATTTCAATCCTACTATAGTTCGATTCAAACTGTGACCCAGCCAAAAAGGTCCTTTACGCTGTCCTATTTCAATCCTACTATAGTTCGATTCAAACAGTCTGTACGGTAAGTTTGGACAACTCGTAAGAGAGATTTCAATCCTACTATAGTTCGATTCAAACGCAATTCAGAAAACTCGTCTTTGGTTATAATACCTCTAATTTCAATCCTACTATAGTTCGATTCAAACTGTTGAAGTGTTGAAGTGTTGAATGGTTGGCAGAACAATTTCAATCCTACTATAGTTCGATTCAAACAATATAATTTCTTTGCAGAAAGTAACCCCGAGAAGTATTTCAATCCTACTATAGTTCGATTCAAACGCTTGAGGTTGAAGGCTTGGATTTAAATCTTTCTTCTTATTTCAATCCTACTATAGTTCGATTCAAACAATAAACTTCTCCTTCTTTGCAACTGCCTTTTCCGAATTTCAATCCTACTATAGTTCGATTCAAACTTTATAAATTATTGCTGAACAGTTTGTACGGTAAGTTATTTCAATCCTACTATAGTTCGATTCAAACTTTCATCTCCCAACGCTTTAATAAATGTGATTACGTCGAAATTTCAATCCTACTATAGTTCGATTCAAACTATTATTCGTTGACAGTGAGAGTGAGATAATCAAAGAATTTCAATCCTACTATAGTTCGATTCAAACTCCTTGATACTAAACTTGTAGAAATTGGTATTATCAATTTCAATCCTACTATAGTTCGATTCAAACGAGTTTATAACCTTTATTATTTGCAAGAGAAGTACACCAATTTCAATCCTACTATAGTTCGATTCAAACTTAACGAATCAGAGTTACGAGAGATTCTTTATAGCTAATTTCAATCCTACTATAGTTCGATTCAAACTATTTTTGATGATATTACTACTCCATCTGCTAGCTGAGATTTCAATCCTACTATAGTTCGATTCAAACGAGTCAGTTCTTACCCTTTGCGGAAGAGGTGGCAAAGAATTTCAATCCTACTATAGTTCGATTCAAACGAATAGAAAGGGATTCAATGACTATATTAGTGAACTAAATTTCAATCCTACTATAGTTCGATTCAAACAATAGGTAATGCAAGTGTAACGATAAGTAAGTTAGCTCATTTCAATCCTACTATAGTTCGATTCAAACCGAATATTGTAATGTAGGGTTCGTCGACGATAATTCATTTCAATCCTACTATAGTTCGATTCAAACTTATAAGTGCGTAATTGCCCGCGTCAAGTTGTATGTCATTTCAATCCTACTATAGTTCGATTCAAACAATTTATACTGCGTTGATCTGATATTATCCTTATTGGCTTATTTCAATCCTACTATAGTTCGATTCAAACGAGAATCTTGGTAACTTTGCGTATACGATTGCAAGCCAATTTCAATCCTACTATAGTTCGATTCAAACAGTGCAGAAGTCAGCGAGCTATTAGGAATGTATAAGCATTTCAATCCTACTATAGTTCGATTCAAACATAAACCAAAATACACTTACAGTACATAAACAAAGAAATTTCAATCCTACTATAGTTCGATTCAAACATTATTTATTGATAGCGAGGGTAACATAAAGAACGAATTTCAATCCTACTATAGTTCGATTCAAACTTGAGGAGAACGAGATAATTCAATATGTGATAAATGGATTTCAATCCTACTATAGTTCGATTCAAACCGAACTCTGTAATACGTGGATCGACGACAATAATTCATTTCAATCCTACTATAGTTCGATTCAAACAAAAGATTTCTTTGGCTGGGTCACATTAGCAATAATGAATTTCAATCCTACTATAGTTCGATTCAAACTTGAACAAAAACAAACATATACTATTTAATCTCAATTTATTTCAATCCTACTATAGTTCGATTCAAACTCAGTTATATTCCAAAAATGCTTATTATCGACATTAATTTCAATCCTACTATAGTTCGATTCAAACTGATAAGTGTATATGTAAAGTCTGATGAACCCTCTCATTTCAATCCTACTATAGTTCGATTCAAACGGGGTGTGCTTGTGTTTGGTAATACACCGCTATTGAATTTCAATCCTACTATAGTTCGATTCAAACTCAGATCACCCCAATTATTATTGCATCCTTAACATCTATTTCAATCCTACTATAGTTCGATTCAAACAGGGCTATCAAACACTTGAAAATAGTGCTTTATTGTAATTTCAATCCTACTATAGTTCGATTCAAACCATGAACTTAAAAAACCATCCTCAGTATACATGTCCAAAATTTCAATCCTACTATAGTTCGATTCAAACTAGAAACCCTACATAATGCAAGTGTTACTAGTGCTTCATTTCAATCCTACTATAGTTCGATTCAAACGCTAAATCACTAACAGATTGCCTATAACCTATGTATTATTTCAATCCTACTATAGTTCGATTCAAACGCAACTTAATGGCAAAAGGATTAATAGCCTTATCAAGATTTCAATCCTACTATAGTTCGATTCAAACGTTTTAAATGCCTGCTATGAACTATGAACTCTCTCTTATTTCAATCCTACTATAGTTCGATTCAAACGTCATGAAATACTTGCTTCTCTAATTTCATGAGTAATATTTCAATCCTACTATAGTTCGATTCAAACAATGATAAGGGGGTAGAGGCAACAGTATGTATAAATGATTTCAATCCTACTATAGTTCGATTCAAACAATCAAACTCATAAACCTTAGCAGTATCAATATCTAATTTCAATCCTACTATAGTTCGATTCAAACTCCATTCTATCCATGGATTCATTTATTATCTCTTGCATATTTCAATCCTACTATAGTTCGATTCAAACGTAAGAATGAATCTAGGTTACTTGATGCTGTTATCTTCATTTCAATCCTACTATAGTTCGATTCAAACTAGAGGCTTCCTCAAATACCTCATTATCAGGATACACAATTTCAATCCTACTATAGTTCGATTCAAACATTGAGTAGTAGGATTCAGTAAGCCTGATGATATTAAATTTCAATCCTACTATAGTTCGATTCAAACACTTTGATACTTTTCTTGAGCCTTCCTGTTCTTACATATTTCAATCCTACTATAGTTCGATTCAAACTTTTATTTGTATCTGCAAATACTTATTTAGCAATTAAATTTCAATCCTACTATAGTTCGATTCAAACTATTATATGCATGTGCAAAAAAAGGGTATTTTTGGGATTTCAATCCTACTATAGTTCGATTCAAACGAATTGAGAAATGACATCCCAAGTATTTAATAGCCTTGATTTCAATCCTACTATAGTTCGATTCAAACAACCTTCAAGTAGGGAATACATACCTTATAATAAACAATTTCAATCCTACTATAGTTCGATTCAAACACTATCTAGTAAACTGAGGTAATAAACACTTGCTATTACTTATTTCAATCCTACTATAGTTCGATTCAAACTTTTTTGTAGGAAATAGGTTTTTGGGTAGTTCAGGCCCATTTCAATCCTACTATAGTTCGATTCAAACATAGAGCAACTCATGACCATAAAAATATCCATGCCTGATTTCAATCCTACTATAGTTCGATTCAAACCATTTTATTCTTGTTATTCCATGTTACCCCCTGCACTATTTCAATCCTACTATAGTTCGATTCAAACATAATAACTTTGTAATACACTACTTGTTTAAGTATTTAGGATTTCAATCCTACTATAGTTCGATTCAAACTATAAGCATAGAGGAATTAAGGGAATGTAAGACCATATTTCAATCCTACTATAGTTCGATTCAAACGAGGCCTCTAAAAGGCATAGAAAATTACATTATGTTCAATTTCAATCCTACTATAGTTCGATTCAAACTTAACGACGTCGAAGACAGCGTACGAGATTATTTTGGAATTTCAATCCTACTATAGTTCGATTCAAACGCATGCCTTCTGCTCTCTTTGCTATCTCTTCTGCAAAATTTCAATCCTACTATAGTTCGATTCAAACCTGTTGCCTGAGTTGGACATGAGAATTGCTGTACTGTATTTCAATCCTACTATAGTTCGATTCAAACCTTGCCACTCTTTATCTCTTTAAATTCACCCTCATCTTATTTCAATCCTACTATAGTTCGATTCAAACTACACAATCTAACATGTTATAGTATATAACCTCATCCATTTCAATCCTACTATAGTTCGATTCAAACTGATCTGTACAAATGTCAACATTAGTGCCTTTTCATTAATTTCAATCCTACTATAGTTCGATTCAAACAAAGCAAGCATGAACAAGATAACAGCAATAAAAATAAATTTCAATCCTACTATAGTTCGATTCAAACAGAATATATAATTTATCACCCTTCTTCATCAGAATAGATTTCAATCCTACTATAGTTCGATTCAAACATGCATATAGACTTTCAGAAGTAAATGAACCAGCTGATATTTCAATCCTACTATAGTTCGATTCAAACCCCCCCTGGCGCCTCCCCTTCTCACGCTTCACCTTTTATATACTCTCCCTCCTCTACTCAAAGGGGAACCAGTCAAGCTCTAGTCGTATACGATATTTATAAATGTTGACTAGTCGTATATAAACTTAGAGGATATTATCTGTACCTCCCTTCTCAACACCCCATACCCTCTTATCTACCCATCTTGGATTGCTTATAGTATATACTATTATTGAATCAGTATTAGGATCTATAACCTCATAAAGCCTAGATTTTAACTCTTCTAGTCTACCTTCAGTTAGTTCTCCTTCAAACGCAGAATTCTGCACCCATGATAGATATTGTTTAAGTATCTTCCTTATAGTAGTTATCCTCTCTATATTAACATCATATACTATTATTACTTTCATAGCCTTTCTCCTTCTTTGCTTCTTTTAAATTCATCTATCTAGTTTATCTTTACTCACTTGATTAAGTAATATTTAACTTAATGTTAGAAATAGATATATTATTACTAAACATATATTATAATATGGAAGTCAGATGCCACATAAGAAGTAGGATGGCTGAGAATCTTCCACAACCACTAAGAGAGGTGATAAGAGAGTGTATAGAGAGGGTCATGCAACAGTCATTGCAGCCATTCAACCATAATCTAGTATATATAGAGGATGTGGATAAGGCAGATGTTATACTGGATATAGATGTATCTACAGGCAATCCTTTCGTATATATAATACCAGCATTTGACTACGATCAAAATAAGTGTTACATCTCCATATCATTATGCATAAACATAGCGCCTTTACCTGATCACTTTTCACTGCATCTGTTCTACATGCGTAAAAACAATATACTGCTGTCATATGCAATATGCAAGACTATCTTCACGATCTATAAGTTCATCGGCATAATAAATGAGCAGGATATGCTGAATCTATATGCTGGTGCAAGCTACTATCTCCGCCAGTTTCTTACAAATACATATAACAGTAACAAAGATAAGAATGATAATGTTACATCTATCTTCAATAGCGGTCCATTATTTGCTGTAATTATAGACCCATACAAGATATATCAGAAATATCTTACTATGAGAGACGATATAATGAAGCAAGTGGAAAAACTCAAAAGAATGCAAGACAGTAACACCCCACCATAGCAATACTAATAGTCCTCATAATAACTAATCCTCTCTCTATTTTGTTTCGTTTGTTGTACTATAGCATTCTTCCAGATAATAATTAGTATATACTAGGAGGTATCTATATTAATCTGCTTATTGTGATACTAGACTTTTCTAGATTCTGAATTATTCGAGCAATTTTACCAACTACTCTTAAAACCAATATATTCCCTCTCGCCTAATAGATGCTTAATCAATTTGAAGCATTCTAATCTTATCAACCTCTGATATGATATATGCCTCTTAAGCCTAACATGCTTTAATGTGGTATCCAGTTTCTTCTGATACTCTGCTACAAATATTCTCTTACCATTATCGTTAAGATAACAACCATTTAACTCCTCTAAGAAGTGTTCCTCTTTTATTATTCTGTTATTGACTAGATTAAAGATTACCCTATCTACTATAATAGGCTTAAAGATCTCGCTTATATCCAATGCTAAAGAATACCTCCTCTCTCCAGGTTCATGAAGATAACTTATAGCTGGGCTGAGTTGGGTATGATAAATCTCTGTCAGTACTGTTGCGTAAAGCAAAGAGTTACCAAAAGAGATCATAGCGTTGAGCATATTTGTTGGTGGCATTCTGCTTCTTTTCTCAAATCTAAACTCTTCCCTTAGAATAGTATCGAATGAGGAATAGTAGTGATCTCTACATCTACCTTCAATACCCATTATGCTTGCTATATCATTACAGTTAGTAAGATACTTTCTCTCTTCTTCTATTGCAGTTATAAAATGGTCAACACCTTTATTATTCTTCTTATAATGATTAAGGTTAGAGAGTATGTTATGTATAGCACTATTAACCAATTCTCTTGCTATCTTTATCCTCTTCTCCCTATCAAGATAGTGTTCAACCTGCTTAACAATTAGTAAGCCAGATACCAGTTTCTCTCTAGGATAGAATGAGCCTGAATAATAACCATAGTAGTTGTAGAAGTGTATAGGAATGCCATGTTGGTTCAGAAATGTTATGAGTTTTGTATTTAAATTTACCTCGCCAAACAGATGTAATGCATGTATATCATTAACAGGTATAGCCTTCTTACCATCATTAAACTCTAACTCTATAGTATTCTCATGTCTCCTAAGCCTACCACTCTTGAATATATAATAATCCCTCATATAGTTAGCACCAGCATAATTCTCTATAAGCACATGCCTTACAGTACTTCTTCCATTCTTCTTCTGGAGGCTTATCCATACTAACTATCCTTGAAATATCTTGAAGTATATTCTGTATCTCTTTCTCCTTCTCTTCATCCAACTCTATGTTAACTCTCTTTCTTAGCAATGGATAATCTATTACACCTTTCATAGCCCTACCTGTATAATGTTTGATGAAGTAGAGGTAGTAGAGTAGTTGGTATACATGAGCATCCTCCATCTTCTTGCTTCTCTTAACCTCATGTATCTCCTCTGTCTTATCTATAAAGTCTATCTTTATCCTTTCCATTGCAATCTCCCTCATCCTCTTACTCTTATAACTCTGTTCATGTAATAATTTGCCTAACAGCACTATATCTGACTCGCTCTCCAACTCCATGTTATGAGAGAAGAACCATAGCTTCCTTTTGCATACTAGATAGTAGTTTATCTGGGTGCCTGTGAAGTATAGATTAGAATCTAATTCTTTAATAAATAGATTAATGATATGCTCATCACCAGTAATGTTAATGTTATTCTTGTCATCACTCATATACTAATCCATCAATCATAGAAACCATTTTATACATCATTCAGATTATATTCTCTGCAATCTCAATCTCACTTTTATATGTGTCTATCTTTACTCTTTCTAGCATTTTGTCTATCCCGTACTCCTTGATCTCATTAATAATCTCGTCAAGATACTTCATATTTGTTATGGTTAATACATAATAACCTTTAAATTCCCTAATACGGAATATACTACTATTTCTTTGTAGTTTTTCCAATAGGAAGAAGGGAATATTAATAGAATATTCATATAAGATACGTTTAAGATACCATTCATCCAGATTATTTAACTGGGTCTCTTCTTTAATCTTATTGATTATCTCAGACCATGAGAGGCTATCGCTTTCATTATCTCTTAATCTCTTTTCTATCAGCTCCCCAAATGTACTCACTCTCTTATCATCGCTCTTACTCATTATTGCAGGCACAATAATCTGTAAGCCAGCAATCTCTCTAAATAGTCGTTGTGCATGACTCTTCTTCTCTACTGTAAAATACTTTAGATATTCTAAGTGCTCATTTATTTTTTCAATGTAGCTATCCTTCAATGTCTTATTATCGTCAATCTTAGTATTATATACCTCCTTTATAATAGCTACCTCGTCTTCATGCGCCATTATCTCTCCTTTCTTTCTCTCTAATACACATATAGTCTGTTCTATCACATCTTTATCGTATATCGCTGTGGTTCCTTTATCGTACTTTGTGAATATCAATATGTTAGGTTCTGAAGAGGTATAGTTATCATCCCTATTTCTATATATTCTCCCCCACCTTTGTATCTGACTATCTATAGGGGATATCTCTGTTATAAGAATATCAAAGTCTATATCTACCGATGCTTCTACAATCTGAGTTGCTACAAGGACTATTCGTTTCCTACCTTCCCTTTTCTCCACTTCTCTTATACGGGATATACGAGAACTCTTCTCCTTCTCTAATAGTCTAGAATGGAGTAGATACGTGTCCTCATTCCTCATTTCTTTTAATCTTTCATACAATCTAATTGCTTTCTTTACATTATTAACAATTATGAGAATATTTTTACCCCTGTTCTTTTCTAGTTGTTTCTTGATCTCTTCTAGCCCTTCCTCATCTATTTCAAGATTATCTTCATCTTTAAAGAGTCCGCATCGTATAAGATCTATACAATGCCTCCTTTGATTATAATTTTTAACCTTCTCTCGTATATCAATATAGTTGCTCACATCAATTATATCAAATTTATCTTTAATGAACTTCTCTACATAGGGTGGAAATGTAGCTGTTATGATAATTATATCACCTTGCAATCTTTGAATTATCTCTATTGTCTTGAGGATAATTGCTACCATCTCTGGTTTATACGCCTGTACCTCATCTATTATTATTGTAGATAAAGGATATATGCTAATCAACTTATCAGACGTATAGTACTTTAGACTAGTGAGGAAGACTTGGTCTGGAGTAGTTAAGATTATTGGGGTTGAGAATAGTTTTGCTGTATTCTGTTTTATCCCCACATCAACCATACCATATCTGCCTTCCCTTCCATACTCTCTAGCCTTAACATACTCTATAAAGGCTGTTGAATGTAGTATATTCAAATAGTTGTTATTAAAATAACCATTAATATCATTCCCAAAGCGCCAATATAAATCATTTAGTGCTACTCTTAAAGGTAATGTATATATCAACTTCTTACCTTTCTTACTTGCCCATAATAGAGCAAATTCTGTCTTTCCAGACCCCGTTGGTGCTATAAGTACAATATTCCTCTTAATATTGCCTATCTTATTTATTAATTCTTCTTGCCAAAGAGAATCTCTCTCAATTCCACCTATTTTATCTTTGATCTTCTTATCTATACTAGAATATACATCATTGCTTAATTTAATTGGGTATTCGATATCAATATTAGCACTAGCAGCATAATCACATCTACGTAATGCCCCTAAAAATACAAAGAAATCGTAGATATCAACCTTAGAGTCCTCATCCAAGATAAAGAATTTTAATATTTCAGATAAACCATGGCCCGTCCTATCTGCATCATATAACTGTTTGATCTTATCATAACCTACCTCTATCTTCTCGTTAAGTTCTTGGAATAGATGATTTATATCATCTATTATATTACCCTTATTTTCTTCTATCTTCTCTTTTATGTAGTCTAGTAGAGATTTTAATAATCGTCTTATTTCATCTTTATTATTTAGCATAAATTCCAGATATTTGCTAAGGTCAGGATATTCATCAAAGAGGTATCTTGCATTGATACCCTTATTTGCATAAAAGTCATTATAATGGTGCAACAGAATGGCAGTCCTTATCTTCTTATCCCATTCGTTGTTGTCAAGAAATATTAAGGAGTAGAGTATAGAAATTACTTCGTGATCCTTTATGCGTAGGTTTCTATAATTTTTAAAGAATTTGCGTAATGTATCAAGACTAGAATCGTGAGGGTTGCCATATAACTTTTCCTGAAAGTTTAGATCGATCTTACCCAGATCATGTAGCAGGCATGCTATATATAGACTTCTAAAGAAGTCATTACCTAATTTATTATATGTTATTGCCTCTTGGTTATCAATTATAAATCTTTTTAACTGGATCGCTCTTTCTATAGTTAAGTAAAGATGGTCCTTTAGTAGAATTGCCCCGCCATTACTATCATCAGATTTAGCCCTTAACGCATCCAGTAGATCCATCTAACCACCCCCATTTATCTATTATTGGATATACATTATCATTTATTTTATAAAAATCGACATCTATACTACTACCTTCTTTTAAAACTATACTATAATCCCGGCCAGTATATATCACAGATTCAAAAATAACATCACGTTTAGTAGAATATTGTTTGATATCAGATTTATAACGAATCTCCTGTCTATTATTTTGGAATTTACTAGAAATTGGAATGTAAAATACTGGATATTTTTTATTCTCTATTGGGAATTCTTTCTCAATTATATATGTTGGATAGGTTATCTTTATATCTCCTTTAATAGAAATTTTGTTTACTTTATCAGCCACACATACTCTTCTAATAAAAATTACATCCTCACTCCTTCCAAGCATTAATATCTTTCTAGGATGCTCTAATGCTTTATGGAGTTCATTTACCAACTCTTCGTTACCTTGAAGGAAGAGAAACAACCTACCATTAAATAACTCCTCTTGGTAAACCGGAGATCTCTGGGCTTTCTTCCCTTCTCCATATAGTCTCTTATCCTCCATCATCAGTATACCGTCTTTAACAAAGGGATAACCTTTGATCATACTCTGGTAATTCCAGAATGAGTTTTCAAACTCCCCATGAATGCTTATCTTTAACTCATCCCAGAGGCAACCATACCTATTACCATACCAATCGTCTAGTGCGTTCTGTAACATCCCTATTACTGTTGATCTTGAAGGTAAAGGATATGTCTGGGCATAGTAGAAGGTAAATGGATTCCTATATTGTGCAAAAGGTTGAAATAATTCTATAAAGAGAACAGCATTAGACATACCCTCTCATTTAGTTGGGATTATTTCAATGTTTTTCCTTTTATAAATTAATATATTACTATTATCTATCTTATCCTCTAAAAAGCTTACAATTCTTTCTTTTAGCTCTTTAAGATTATTGATCGGTTCGTAGTTATCTATATCTATAATGAATTTAGGAGTATCATTCTTAACTATCTCATTCTCAACCTCTTCAATATTCCTCCCATCAGAGTCAGTATACTTCTTGGTCTTGGTTATGATTTTATAAACATGAGATTTGGCCAACTCTATCTTATCTAGAAATGTTTCATACTTCCCATTATTATATAAACCGCATATTACTAACCACGGTGATAAATCTTCCATTCTACCTTTGATCTCCCGTTTGAGAGAAAATATAGTATCTACTAGTTCGAGTATACGCTGGATTTTTTCGTTATCTGAGAGTTTAATATCTTTATCAAAACCACTCTCTTCTTTTGTGTATATTCCTACTCTATTCACATCTATAACCACATTATATGTATAGAAATCTTTCTTCTCTTCAATAGTAACAGGATTGCTTCCACTTCCACCAGCACGTTTCATCATATCTAAATTGGCCATAAAGTGCGAATCATAATTGTAAGGGGTAAGAGATATAGCATGTGAGATCTTTACAGGAGAAACTCGTGACAGCGCACCCTTCTCTTCCTCCACTCTTCCCTTTTCAGCAATCATAAATCCAAAGAGATCGAACTCAGGAAAGTTCAATATTTCCCCCTTCTTTACTAAATCTCTACTTGCATGAACAACAACATCTTCTCTACTTAACTCATTTCTTCCAGCTAACTTCCACTTATCGGGGAATAATTTTTCTGCATGGTGTAATATGCTGTAACGTAGAGCGTATCTACTAACCAGTATATATTGTCTACCATCCCACTTTGTTATCTTCTTTAACTCTTGGTAATTGCTACCGCCCTGATCATAGTTTAGGGAGTTTGCATAGAATACTATATCAAATACGATGTATTTCCTATCACTATTGCCACTTTGCTTATCTTCTCCTTTATTCATTCTTATTTCCTCCTTTCTCATCCTCTTTGGGCGAATACGTAGACATTATGCCCAGTATTATACTATACGCAAAGTTTATAAATATTTCGTCTGGCATTGTATCATAATTCTTTTGGAGAATGTGTGAAAAATAATGAGAACCCTCTTTTGGTTTATTGATAGTCTTTAATAATATATAGAAGAACTCACCTTGATCTTTATTTTTTACAGCTTCTAATAACTGATATACGAGTCTCTGCTTATAATTATCGCTTACATTCTTGAAGTATTTACTAGCAGCATCCTTCAATTCTTCAAGATCCAATCTTAATTTCTCATCTCCAATAACCCTCTGCCAATAATACCTATACTCTTGCCCTCTATCGATCCTGCTCATCATTCTCACCTCCGCTCAGGAGCCCCATTGTAAGGGCCAACCCATATACCCTAAAAGTAGTAGGGTTAGATATAATCTTTTCCTGAAGATATTTAATTAGATTGTAGTTTATGCATAGTTCATTCTTTGCATTTAGGTGATGTAATAAGATATTCATATACATATTCTTATCTTCTGCTTGCAAGGCATCAAGTAATGCTAACGCCAGATTCTTTCTCTGCTTTATATCATCGTCTATGCCTTTAAGCAATCCAATAGTATAAGATACAGTTCTTACTTCTTCTTTTATATCCCTCACAATATTCCTATAATTACTAGAAGGAGCAGAAAATACTCTATTATCACTAGACGCTCTCAACTCTAAGACCTTTGCATCTACTATGAGTGGATACAATAAAAAGCTTATGCTATTTTCTGACTTAATTTTATATGCTATATGTTGGTGGATATGGGGGTAGAGAGGGTTTCCCTTTATGAACTCTTCTAAAATCCAGACGTATTCAGTTTCACCTTCACCTATTTTAATAGATCTATTTAATTGCTCTCTTATTTTGTCATCCAATAGTATAGTTGCTTGTAGTTTTGGTATGCCTATATATTCAACACCTTCCTGTGTTTGGTTATCTAGTCTTTTGTAACTTATGATGTACATATTCTGTAGGCTCCACTCTGATTTATGCTCCACCAATACATCTATAAGAGAACCCCATATTCTTGCAAGAATTGTATTGCTCTTATTCTTATTCCCATCCTCTTGCATTAGTCTAAGCCTTCTATTGACCTTATAGCATAACTCTATATCGTTTGAATAGAAGACTATATTTTTATTAACTACCCTTATGAATCCATAGATAAAACAAAGCAGGTATACGAATAGAAACGGTATGTGGATTATACGACTCTCAAGATTTGTATAGAATATGTTAGGAAAATCATCAGTTGATGGGAGAAGCTTATTAACAGTTTTATCTATCTTTCTTAGAATATCGGTTTCTTCTTTACCTGAATAAGAGATTGCGTTAAACAAAGAATTTTTTTGTTTATTATGATCAAGAGAGTTATTAAAGAATAGGAAATTAGTATAAAAGCTAGTCGATATTGGAAGCCTTGTTCCTTCCCACCCCCACTTTTTGTATAGTTTACAAATGAAGTCATCCCATACTTTGTTAAATATCTCTTCTTTACTATACTTTTTATTATTTAGTTCATTTTCTAACTCATATGCCATCTTCTTGACATCCATCTTCCACTCATCTATCTTTTTATTGATAAATTTATTGCTAGGTATCTTACTAAAATATGCAAATGGATAGTAGCCATAATAGACTCTCTCTTGAGACTTGGTTAGCTCCTCCTCTAATTTCTTCAAATTCCACCCATAAACCTCTTCCATTAAGTTGATGAAGCCTAGTATTCCTACATCTATAAACCAGTTACCAGTAAAATTTAATCTGTTAGTTAGCATCTGCGACTGATTTATACCCATTTATACTAAATTCTTAGACTGTATATTTATACATTTCTACTAAAAGAATCGGATATAATCGTAGATTCTATCTGATTTTGATCAATTATAGTTTAAAATATATAATTAGAACTGATTATTCTTCTATTATTCTTCTTCGTTAATAGTATATAGATAAACTAGTAATGAAGCAACACTCCGTTTAACAGTTCTTTAATTAGATTAGATTCATAAAACCAAACCCAAGAGAATTCCTCTCCCCAAATCCACAATCCAACCCAAATTGGACTAACTCACTAACCGGTTCATAAAATATAAACTCCCATAATGTACCTATCACTATATGCTCATTGCCATGAATATTCAACTTTAGAGAGACCTGTTTCTTGAATATTAATCTATCTATTATAAATTCTCTAGTGAGTACAGTACCAGTAAACTCTTCATATTTCTTGTACAGATTGCTCTCTAACTGATCTATAAATAACTCAAATGGATGCTCCTTTCTCCAATAGATATACTTATAAGGATATCGTAGATTTAGATAAAATTTTTCATACTTCAACCTTGGTATTCTTATTATTATTGGAGTGGCCGTTATTAACCTAACCGTTTCGCCTCTATAACTCCTTCTCTTTATCTGATAATCTATGGTTTCTATATTCTTTAGTAAGAACTTCATATTACCAATACCAATTAGAGATCTATTCTTATATTCCTTGAGTCTATCTGTTATATAATCTATAAACTCCTTGCTAGGAGAAGAGATGAGCAGATACTTCTTCTCACCCTTCTTCATCATGCTTGAGTATGGGAATATGTTTGAGAAGCAGAAGAACTTGTATCCATCCTTGTCATGAAGATCTTCAAACCTACTACCCTTGAGAAGATTGTAAATGAAGCCCTGCACACTATAATGGTAGTCCAACTGATATCTTTGATCCCTTGTAGATTCTAATTTAAGCAGTATACGCATGACATCTAATTATGCTATCTAATTTAAATTGATTATGCTTCTTCCTAGTATACCTTGCATGAGTTTGATATTGAAACGAAAACAATAATAAAAATTAATTGTAAACTCAGTTAGTTCTCCATTTTATTGAGCATCCTACTGATGGGTCGAATGGCTTCTCTATCTTCTCTCCTCTAAGCACTCTCTCAACATTCTCAGCCATTATCTGCACTGTAGGCCTTGCATCTGGGTTCATAGCATCGTTTATCCTTCCATGGTAAACAAGCCTCCTCTCCTTATCGAAGAGGAATGGATCTGGTGTACATACAGCGCCATACGCTCTAGCAACCTCTTGAGTCTCATCAAACAGGTATGGGAACTTTACATTGAACTCTTTAGCAAACCTCTTCATATTCTCATACCCCTCACCCTCATAGTTTGGGTCATTGCTGTTTATCCCAACTATATCAAGCCTTGGATGGAACTTTGAGTAGAGCATGTTTATGTCATCCATCCTTGCCCTAACGTATGGACAATGATTAGCCATGAAGATTATAAGCAATGCATCTGCCTTGAAGTCCTTCAATGAGTAGTACTTGCCATCTATGCCCAATAGGTTGAAGTCTATTGCTCTATCTCCTATGTTCATCTTCTGTATTGAGTATGTTCTTGCCATGCATAAGCATATACACAAGCATATTAAAATATTAGGGATGTGGTAAGTAGGCTGAAGATGGGGTAGGTGAGGCTGGATGGGCAATAGTCTAAGGAGGGTATGTGCATTCTGTGAATCGGTGCTGGATGATGCATACAATGATAGTATATGCAACTCATGTGCTGAACGCTACGGCATAGTTATGCATGACTCTGAGGATGGTTGTGGGTGTGATACAAGATAAAGTATTTTTAACATCCATGCATTTGCAATAGCATGAGAGCTGCTAGGTTCCATGCTGTAGGCAAGCCTTTGCAGATAGAGGAGATAGAGATGCCTAGGTTGGATGCTGATGATGTACTCATAAGGGTGAAGGCAGCAGGCATGTGCTATAGTGATGTGCATGTATTAGATGGGGTTATAGCAGCAGATCCTCCAGTAACCCTTGGTCATGAGATAGCAGGTGTGGTAGAAGCACTAGGCTCAAACGTTACAGATTACAAGAAGGGTGATAAGGTGCTTGTACACTTCCTAAGCCCATGTGGCAAGTGCAAGAGATGCTTACAAGGAAAAGGGATGCAGTGCTTCAACCTATTCAAGAGGGAGGGTTATGGGTTCTCTGATGATGGAGGTTATGCTGAGTACTGTAAGGTTAATGCTGATAGGCTTGTTAAACTCCCAGATGATCTCAGCATAGAGTTTGCTGCAACATTAGGATGTGCTGGCATAACTGCTTACCATGCAGTGAAGAGCATAGCAAAGGTAAGGAGTGGTGAGACTGTAGTTATATATGGTGCTGGTGGTGTTGGTCTATATGCACTACAAGCAGCAAGACTTGCAGGGGCATACACGATAGCAATAGCAAGGAGCGAGACAAGGCTTAGACTTGCTGAGAGCCTTGGTGCTGATAATGTTGTTAGTGCTAAGGATGGTAACATTAGGAAGGAGGTTAAGAGGCTAACTGATGGTGTTGGTGCAGATGTTGTACTTGACTTTGTTATAAGCGATGAGTCTATAAAGAATGCTATGAGCATGCTAGCAAATGGAGGAAGGCTTGTACTTGTAGGGGTAAGCAACAAACCAATAAGCATAGACCCACAGATGACAGTGCTTAAAGAGTTCTCCATACTAGGCTCTCTAGTAGGAACCAAGGATGAACTAGAGGAGTTGGTTGGTCTTGCAGCAAGCAAGAGGATAAGGAGTATTGCTAACAAGGCCTTTACGCTTGATGAGGTCAATGATGCTCTAGCAATGCTTAGAAGGGGAGAGATAGTTGGGAGAGGGTATATAGTACCTTAATTAAGAAGAATAATAACATTTTTTATCTTTACGAAAGCAAATGTTGCATACCATGCTGCTCCTCACCATCTACATCCTTCCGTAGAGAAGGATCTGAACCTATAACTTACTTCATCCTTTACCCTTGGTTCTTAGCCATCTCTCTAGCCTTAACATTCTTAGCATGAAGGAATAGAAGTGGAGCAAATATGAATAATGCTACTGCTATACCAGATGCATCTATGACTGTAACATATGCTACTGCAAAGGCAAGTGCTGCAAGGCCTTGTAGTACATGCTTCCTCCATGCAGGTATGCCTGTTAACCTGCATACTATCTCGATTAAGAAGAAGGCTGCTGCTGGGTATAGTGCTAGCAGGAGATGAGTTAGCAGGTCTATACCTGTATGTGGCATCTCTACTCTCTACCTACTCTCATTGCTCTATATTATATTATATTATTTATTACCTTTAGTTCTCCTCCCATGCATATAATATGCTATGCTAATACTCAACCATTGGGAGTTCTATTGCCTTGCCTTGCCTTACCAGATCTATAGCATCCCTAAATGGTATCATCGCTACATCCTCAGCCTCGAATGGACCGTATCTAGCATCATCCTTGCCTATGAAGGCATCTACCTGCTTTATGAACCTAACAAGTACTAGCGTTGATGCTGCCTTCTTCACAATAGCCTCAATAACCTTGCTCCTTCCATTCAGCACTGATGAGAGTAAGAGGTTGTATCTAAGCCTTAACTCCCTCTCAGCAAGTGCTATGTACAACTCCTCCTCTGTAAGCTTGGAGTAGTCTATTGGATCAGAGCCTCTAACCTTCTCCAGCCTTATTCTAAGCATGAGTCTTGCTATATCTGAGAGCATAGATGCTAGTGCATCCCTTACCTTTGCATCTATACCCTCATAACCATAGCCTTTAAGTGCATTAAGCATATCTGCAATCCTCCTATATATCATAGGATCAAGTTCTTGCAGTGAACCATTACCTGCTTCCCTGCTAAGATACTCATACAACACCTTCGTATCAAGTATATCCATACCATTCTATTCAGCATAGACGATATAATTAAATAACGAATTAAAGAATGCAGTTCATGCCTTACAGGCTTGTAAATGGCATAATGGAGCCTGTAAGTTATTCTATGGAAGAGGTCATGGATATCATAAAGAGTCAAGATGTGAAGTATCTAGACCTTCAGTTCACAAGCCTTACAGGGAGGTTCCACCATGTAACTGTTAATGCAAAGATGCTAAGCATAGATACGCTCAAGGAAGGGTTCCCAAAGTTGGATGGTTCATCCATAAAGGGCTTTGCACAGATATATGAGTCTGATATGATACTCAAGCCAGATCCAAATACATTTGCAATAATACCATGGAAGGATCAGGGCAGAACAGCAAGGATGATATGCGATGTTTACTGGGGCTACACAGGCGAGAGGCTATCAAGGGATCCTAGAGCAGTTGCACAGAGGGCTGAGGGCATGCTCAAGGATGAAGGCTTCAATGTATCCTACTGGGGTCCTGAGGTTGAGTTCTTTGTATTCAACAGGGTTGGATGGGAGGCTATGGTACCAAGCAGAGGTATATCCTACACAATAGAGAGTGTAGAGGCTCCATGGAGCAATGACTCATCACATACTCTAAGGTTGAAAGAAGGTTACATGCCTGCTGAGCCATACGACACGCTAACCTATCTTAGGAATCAGTGTATGCAAGTACTTAATGACTACTTTGGCATACCTTGTGAAGCACATCACCATGAGGTTGCAACAGCAGGGCAGTGTGAGATAGATATGCGCTATGATACGCTAACAAATGCTGCAGATAACACTATGACATACAAGTATGTTGTTAAGAACATAGCAAAGATGAATAACCTAATCGCTACCATGATGCCTAAACCTCTTGCAATGGATAATGGCTCTGGCATGCATGTTAACGTGAGTTTATGGAATGATAATAAGAATGAGTTCTACGATGCAAATGATGAGTATGCTGAGTTGAGCCAGATAGGAAGGTACTTTGCTGGAGGTATATTGGAGCATGCAGAGTCACTATGTGCAATAGTTGCACCAACAACAAACTCTTACAGGAGGCTGGTGCCAGGGTATGAGGCACCTGTGTACATAGCATGGAGCAAGGGTAACAGATCAGCCATAATAAGGGTACCTGTGTACTTTAGAGGCAAGAAGCAGGCAGCAAGCAAGAGGATAGAGTTCAGGGCAGCAGATCCATCATGCAACCCATACCTGTGCTTCAGTGCTATACTTGCTGCTGGCTTGGATGGGATAAGGAAGAAGAGGGATGCAGGGGAGCCTGTGGATGAGAACATATACCTTATGAGTGCTGAGAAGAGAAGAGAGTTAGGGATAAGACAGATCCCTCCAACGTTAATAGATGCTATTAATGCCTTGAAGAGTGATGACCTCTACCTAAAGTCTGTATTTACACAGGACTTGATAGATAAGATAATAGAGCTTGAGAGCAAGGATTACATGGAGATCAAGTTGAGACCTCATCCATATGAGTTCTACCTCTACTTTGATGTTTGAATAGTTTTAAATTTAGGTTATCCATCTGCTTATGCATGGTAGCAAGTAATGAGAATGGCAATGATGAAGCGTACAAGCACTACAGCAATGTCTTGAGGCTCCTAAGAGAGCATCACTCTTGGTTCAATAGGTGCATACCTTTGATAGCAAGCGAGAACGTGCCTAGTCCTGCTGTTAGGGAGGCTATAGTCTCTGACTTTGCAAACAGGTATGCTGAGGGATGGCCAGGTGAGCGTGTGTATGCTGGATGCATATACATAGATCAGGTTGAGTTGATATGCATAGAACTAGCAAAGAGGGTCTTTAGGGCTGAGTTTGCTGATGTTAGACCAGTATCTGGTGTGGTAGCAAACCTTGCTGTATATGCTGCGTTCACAGAACCTTCAGATACCATGCTTGCTCTAGCAATACCAAATGGAGGACATATCTCCCATGGGAAGAGGGAGCATTCTGGTACTGCTGGTCTTGTTAGAGGGTTGCAGGTAGAGACTTTTGCATTCAACAAGGAGGAGATGAACATAGATGTTGATGCTACAATAAAGAAGGTTGAGGAGATGAAGAGGAATAGTAATGATAGCAAGGTTCCAAAACTTGCAATGTTTGGTGCAAGTCTCTTCCTCTTCCCCCATCCTGTTAAGGAGTTGGCAGATTACCTTCGCTCAAATAACATAACCATATGCTATGATGCTGCACATGTTGCAGGGCTTATAGCAGGGAATGAGTTCCAGGATCCATTGAGAGAAGGGGCAGATGTTATGACTATGAGCACACATAAGACGCTATTTGGTCCTCAAGGAGGAATGATACTCTCATTTGAGAAGTATGCTGAGAGTATAAAGAAGGCTGTCTTCCCTGGCAACACTAGCAGCCATCATCTCCACAATGTAGCAGGTAAGGCTATAGCACTAGCAGAGATGCTTGCATTTGGTAGGGATTATGCTAGGCAGGTTGTTAGGAATGCTAAAGCATTGGCAGAAGCACTGTATAACCTTGGATTTGATGTGCTTGGAGCAAAACATGGTTTTACAAGATCTCATCAGGTTGCTGTTGATGTGAGCAGGTATGGTGATGGAGGGAGCATAGAGCAGATGCTTGAGAGGGCTGGGATCATATGCAATAGGCAGTTATTGCCAGGGGATATAAAGGCTGGGAGGAACTATAAGCATCCAGGGGGCATAAGGCTTGGAACATCAGAGGTTACTAGGCTTGGTATGAGGGAGCAGGATATGGTTGAGATAGCAAGGTTCATCAAGAGGGTAGTTGTAGATAGGGAAGAGGTAAGCAAGGTAGCAAATGATGTAATGGAGTTAAGGAAGGACTTCCAGAAGGTCCATTATGCATTCGATGATAACGTAGGGGCATACGAATACATCTCATTGGTAAAGGAGAGGTAGTAATGGAGTATCTATTTGAAGGAATATTTTCAATTTGAAATCTTCAATTAATAAATAAAAAAGGTTAATGCTCATCCTAGCGTAGATGAGATTACCCTAGCAGTGCTGCAACCACACCTATGCCAAGCACTGTCTCTGGCACCACCATAAAAGGTTCTACTGTAAAGTCGTACCAGTGCATATCTCTAGTCCATATGGATATCCAACACATACCATAACCTGTAGTAGTACCAAGTTCTACATCAGCCATGAGCGTTGCAGTAGCGTATCCTGTTGATGTCTCTCCAGCAGGAACACTACATGTACCATAACCAGCGAATGGATTACCTGCTCCACCAACAACGCTTACTAACCCATCACCTATGATGGTATAACTATCAATCCATGCAAACTGCATCTCTCCACCCTCTTGGTTTATCTTCCCCTACCAATGTAACGCTCATCTCTGCTGTTATAGTACTCCCAAGCAATCCACTACTCTGAGATAGGGTTAGTGTAATCTCCCTATCACGTTCTACCTCACAGAGTGCATGATGCTCATCTTCTCCTCCTCCCTCCTGTGCATATACTACTGACATCAATCCAGCAAGTGCTAGAACCACTCCTACCATCCCTTTCTTACTAAAGTTCATAAGAATTATTATTAATAGATAGGCTTATTATATGAGGATTAAAATAATCGAGCAAGTCCTATTCTGGCAAACAAAATATCATAAGATGATAAAAATTAACATAAAATCATATATTGTTGTAATGCTCTAGTTTTATCTCCTGTTTTAGGTACCTCTTTATCCCTTCCTTGTACTTATCTAGGAAGACTATGGTTAGGTTGAGCAGGCACTCATCGCATATAGGCTTGTTCCTGAAACTTATACCCTTGCCCTTCTCAAATGCAAAGTTCATATCGCATATGATGCAACGCATAAAACGAATAACTGGAGGGGGTATAAATTAATTCCTAGTCAAACTTCTTACACCATTTATTATCCTACCTACAGTATCGTACATCCCTTCCTCGAATAATGTACCTATGACTATCACATCTGCTCCAGCCTTTGCAAGGGATACTGCTGTATGCTCATCCTTTATGCCTCCTCCAACCAATAGCAGACCATCGAAGTTCTTCCTTACAGCAGTGACCATCTCAGGCCTTACTGATGAATGCACTCCAGATCCAGCCTCAAGGTAAAGTGCTCTCATACCCATGTACTTTGCTGCTAGAGCATGCATAACTGCAAGTTTGGGCTTGTCCATTGGTACACCTCTTGCCCTCCCTATGAACCATACAGAGCTACCCTCGCCTATCACAAGGTAACCCATGGGTATAGCCTCAAGCCCATGCTTCTTCACATAGAGTGCTCCTAAAGCCTGTGCTTGGGTAATGAAGTATGGGTTCTCTGAGTTGAGGAGTGAACTGAAGAGTATGGCATCTGCCTTTGCTGATATCCCAGTTATGTTGCCAGGGAAGAGTATGACTGGTATCTTTGCACTAGCCTTTATTGATGCTACTACACCATCCAACTCTATCTGATCTATTACTGATGAGCCACCAACCAGTATGGCATCTGCCCCCAACTCCTCTGCCTTCTTTGCCATGTTAGATGCGCTATCATACTCTAGCGACTCTGAGTCTATTAAGATGAAGCATAATGGTCTCTTCTTTGATAGTTCAAAGAGCCTACTCTCTACAGGTCCCATTGCAGATGTATATACTCTACCTTTATATCTACTCTTAGCTATACATATCTGGATAGCTAAATGGATAGGGATGACTTGAATGATGATAAGATATTAAGGTTCTTTCTTGAAAGATCCTTATTTAGTGCTAGACAATTTGATATTATTTATAGAAGAATCCATGGGGGGAGAGATCTGGGAATAAGTAGAGGAGCATACTATAGACTCTTAAAGCAGAGTAGAGAAAAGGTTGAAGGGATAATCTATAGTCTACTCCTGTTAACATACATAGGTATGCTGGATGGTAAGAAGCAAGAGGTGCTTTTACAACTCCTCAAACAGATAGATGTGATATCACGTAGTAGTGCTGATAGTGATGACGTGATCTATGTGATGGATGTGATAGATAAGCTAGTGAAAGGGCTGAGTAGGGTTTGAAGTGATTTTATTTATAGATTGGTCAACTATATTTGGCTCATCATGTGATATACAGGTCTGTTAGGATGTGATGCATGAGTATAAGCATGGGAGTAAGCGTAGAGGATGTGATGTTCATGCTCATATCATATATTGCAGGGATGATTGTAACATCGCTTATGATAAACAAGGATAGATACTCTAATAGAATTAGTCATAACCCTTATGAGGCTTATGAGCATGTTATTGCTGATCTTATGGCTAGAATAGATGTGATAGATCTTAGGGTTAAGAGGATTTATAGTATCACAGAATCATTATACAATGTATCACATCACATGGAAGGAAATTATGATTATTATGGTAGGGTTGATGAGGTTGAACGGGATAATAGTACAAGTAGTGATGATTACAAGGGTTCACCATCTATGGCTAAGGCAGTTGATGATGATGACGGTAGTGATGCTGATGCTAGTAGAGAGGGTAGAAGCGGTATGAATGGTAAGTTGATGATAATCTCAAGTTACCATGATGCCAATGATGATGTAGCTATGAAGGAGGAGGGTAAAGGAGACTCTAGCTATAGGAATATAAATAATAGTACTATAGAGAAGATCTTGAGTATTATACAAGAGGGACCAAAGACATCAAGGGAGATAGAGAAGAGACTAGGGATGAGTAGGGAGCATACTGCAAGGCTTATGAAACGTTTGTATGAGATGGGTTATGTTATAAGGGATGAGAGTAAGAGACCATACAAGTATATACTTGCTCAAACAGATGATGCTAAAAAGGTCACCAATTACAAGCAGATACCATCTTAATGCTTCAGTAATACCCTCTTATACCTCCACTCCCTCCCACTCCTATTCCTGGCAAGAATGCCCTTGCTTGTAAACCTTGCAAGATATGTTGAGACCATGCTCAACTTTATAGGTTCATTGTACCTATCCTCATATGCTTCAAGCACTTGTGAGGATGTAAACTCACCATACGGGAACTCCTCCTCTATAAGGTGCATTATCCTCTCTCCAAGGGAGTTGGGTTCCTCAGCATCATACTTCTCATTGCTACTATCATCTAGGAGGTTCATCATCTCAAACACCTTTAGAACCTTCTCACGAGTAAGGTTACCCTCTACTACAATAGAGTACTTACTACCCTCGCTATCCTCTAACTCTATCTTCACCTTCTTACGTGCCACGTATCAGGTGCACCTATCTATCCTCTTCCTTAGAGGATCAATAAAGATGATGGTTTAAATCTGTAGTAGAGTTAGTCTAACTTTTGAATGGAATAATATACTTTAGGATATACTATAATTAACTCATCAGTTAAGATGATTAAACTATTATGTACATCTTCTACTTGCTACCCACTCAATTTAGCAGTAGATTTGTCAAGATGATATCTCTACAATATCAAACAATCTTAACTCTTCAGGAATTAAATGATTGAATAAAGTATAGTCATGGCTATAGTAGAGGTTGAGATACCAGATGGTGCACTGAGGTTCCTTAGAGCAATGCAGATACTCTGGCAGTATCCCAATGGTTGGGTTGAGCAGTACCTAACCAATGCTATACTGAAGAGCATAGAGAAGGATATAGATGAAGGGATAATAGATAGGGAGAGGGTAAAGGAAGCTTGTGGTATAAGCAAGCTATACTCACAGGAGCTACCATTGAACAAGGAGGCTATCCCAGTATAGCCTACATACTATTTTTTGAATAAGAATTTGTTTATTTGTTTATTTGTTTATTAACCACCTGTTAGTCTTGCAAATCTGCTATTTACACTGCTGCTCCCCTTCTGCCTAGAGTAGGCTAGATAATCAAGGTTCACAAGTGCTATCTCTGCTGACTCTCTAACCTCTTTACTCTCATCATTTAAAGCCTGTATGAGTGCTCTTCTAGCACTCTCAGATCCTATAACACCTAATGCTATGGCTGCCTCATGCCTAACGAACGGGCTATCATCTTTAAGCATTGCGCTTATAAGTGCATCTACTGCCTTGGCATAACCCATCTGTCCTAGGGAGAATGCTGCCTCATGCCTCACAAGTGCATTGGGATCGTTGAGGAGTACATCGCATATAGGCTCTACAGCATCCTCTCCCTCTGCTATCTCTACAAGTATGCATACTGCTCTAGCCCTTATATCAAAGTCTTCATGCTTTAGTAATGCCTTGAAGTACTCAACATCCTTCCTATAGAATGCTTCTTCCATCTCCTCAAGTAGTAGATTCTTTGCATCAGCCTTGTTCATAATTAGGGATAATATAGTGGTAGATTCATACTTTACTCATGGGCTTGCTGCTTAGGATATATCTATTGCTCTCCCTTCTAGCCTTCTTGATGATAGCCATTGTTAATGGTATTGTATCAATGGCTATGCCAGATGGTCCCAACTTTCACTATACGCATTGGATACTTGGTAGATTGACTGGAGCATGGTCAATAGACTTCATCGTTGATATGCTTATAACTGCACTATGTATAGGTCTAGCATTAACCATTGTATGGATCAACCATTATAGGTATCCTTGATGTAAATGATGATGGATGTTTATTGTTGATTAATTAATTAATTAATTGATGATGTATATGCTACAACTACTTTATATATAGGGTAGTTAAGCAATCTTGTAATGGTGAATGTATGTTTATCTCATAAGGAGGACCCAGATGGTATAGTATCAGCATCGCTGATCAAATATGCATATCCTAATACAATAGTTATTCTTGCAGATTACTCAGATCTACTAGAGAGGCTTGAAGAAGCAGTAAGGATTGAAGGGCTTGATCATCTCTTCATATGTGATATGGGTCTAAGTAAGGCCAATGAAGAAAGGTTCTTCAAAGTTGTAGAAGAGGCTAGCAAGAGATCAAGGGTTACATACATAGACCATCATCATCTAGAGGAGGAGAGCAAGGATAGGTTAAGGGGTTATGGTGTTGAGTTGGTACATAGCATAGCAGAGTGCACATCCATCCTTATATATCATAACCTACTGAAGGAGAATATACCATCTAGGTTTGCTCTACTTGCTGGGCTTGCTGCAGTGATTGATGAAATGGATGGTAGGGAGATAGCAAGTAGGATATTGAAGAGTTATGATAGGCACTTCGTTGAGTTTGAAGCAACATTGCTAGCATATGCAATATACCAGAATCAGCATAGAGAGGAGTTCCTGCTTACATTGGTTGATGGACTTGTAAAGGATATGCCCCATGCAATAGATGGAGTGTTAGAATCTGCAAAGGAGTATGCTCAGAAGATAACCAATAATATAAGTGTGATAGAGAATGGTGCAAGAAAGGATGATGGTATTGTTTACATTCAAGCTGTAGACCTTCCTGCAAGCACTGTTGCAAATATGCTATTGACAATGCACAAGAGTATCAAGGTTGCTATAGCATACAAGCAGAGGGGCGATAAGATGGTTGTATCCTTAAGGGGATCCAACCTGTGTAAGTTACATCTAGGCAAGCTTGCAAATGATGTAGCAAGTGAACTTGGGGGTAGTGGAGGAGGGCATGAAAAGGCTTCTGGTGCAATGCTACCAAAGGATAGCATAAATATATTCATTGAAAGGGTTAAAGGTCTCATAAACGGCTCCACTTAATATATAGTATTTTTATTATAATTGGATGGCTTCCATATTTATTTAGTTAGTTAATCTATAGTACATGTTAACAATTGTAGAGATTAAGTATGGTTGTTAATGTAGATTCTGTTAACATATGAGAGATATTAACATATTAACCTCCAGTGGAAGTGATGGTGTCATTATCTAACTATATAATGCTCCAGTGGAAGTGATGGTGTCATTTTAAGCCTGTATTAACCATATTAACATAGACTTTATGCTCCAGTGGAAGTGATGGTGTCATTTTAAGCCCAGTTCATATATAGTTAACTTGTAGTTAACAATCTGTTAATGGAAGAGGGACACCATGATTTCTTCTGCTGCTTACAATAAAGAGGTGAATAACTAGAGTAGCAATAGCAAAGCAATTAATGATAAATATTCTAGATAAATCATCAACTAAAATTGAGTTAGTAGTTTAAAAGTTAACATAGTATACTGTAAAGTTAGTAAGTAGATTGGAAATGGTGGTGTGGGTGTGTAGAATGAAGAGGTGTAGGTAAGAGATGGAGTACGATAATCTTATAGATGAGATCTTCAACAGGGTTGTAACCTCCAAGCCATTGATAAAGGATAGGGATGTTCTTAGATCGGATTATGTACCAGACAGGTTACTCTACAGGGATGATGAGATTAGAGCAGTTGCAGAGTCACTCTCACCATTGCTCAAGGGATCTAGGGCATCTAACCTCTTACTCTATGGTAAGCCTGGAACTGGTAAGACAGCTGTTGCTAGATACGTACTAAAACATCTACAGGAGAGGGCAAGGAGATACAACCTAAACGTTGCTCTAGCATACTCAAATGTAAAGAATGCAAAGAGGGAGTATACAGTGCTTGTACAACTTGGAGAGGCTATAGGCTTAAGGTTCCCATTCACTGGTCTAGCATCAAGTGAGATATTCACAAGGATAGTCAACCATATAGATGAGCATGGTATAGATACCGTATTCGTACTTGATGAGATAGACTTCCTTGTCAAGAAGCATGGGGATGAGATACTCTACCAGATGACAAGGGCAAATGAGCGTTTACATAAAGGCTCTCTTGGCCTTGTTGGTATATCTAATGATCTTAACTTCAAGGATATGCTAGATCCAAGGGTTCTAAGCAGTCTTAGCGAGGAGGAAGTTCTCTTCTCCCCCTACACTGTTGATGAGTTGAAGCATATACTCATGGATAGAGCCAAGTTAGGTTTCAACGAAGGGTGTATAAGTGATGCTGCAATAAACCTATGCGCTGCAATAGCAGGGGCAGAGCATGGTGATGCTAGAAGGGCACTGGATCTGTTAAGGGTAGCAGGTGAGGTTGCTGAGCGTGAGGGTGCTGATATGGTTGAGGAGAGACATGTTAGGATAGCAGAGAAGAGGATAGAGCAGGATAAGGTGAGTGAGACCCTAAGGAAGTTACCACTTCATGAGAAGCTTGTTATAGTAAGTGTTATGCTCTCAAACAAGGGTTCGACTGGGGATGTTTATGATACATACATCTCATTAGCAAAGAGGTTAGGAGTACAGCCAGTGACACAGAGGAGGGTAGGGATGATAGTTAGTGAATTGGATATGCAAGGATTGCTCTACGCTCCAGTGGTTAATCAAGGTAGATATGGTAGGACAAAGCGTATATCTCTAGCCATACAGGATTCCCTAGTGAGGGAGGTCCTTGCTGAAGACCCAATGCTTGCAGTTCTACTCTGATATTTACTCTTGATTTAAATAACCTTTATTCACTTAAACTCATATGAGTAAGAGGAGAAGGCTAATACTCCTTGCCATAGCATCCCTAGCATTCATAGCATTCTTCAACATCGGTGCAAATAGCGAGATAAGTGAGCAGGATGCTAAGAATATGACAGAGCAGTTCAAGGAGATGGTCAAGGATATAGATGCTTATGGTATATTCCTTAACAACTTTAGGATAGCATTAGCAATGTTCATACCTGCTCTAGGTATATTGATTGGTTTATTCTCTGCCTACTCAACAGGCTTGGTATTCAAGGCATTAGTTACAACAACACCAGAGCTTGCAGGGATACCTCCATTGCTAGTACTTGCTACACCATTTGGCATAATGGAGGTTATCTCATATGGGCTAGCAATGTCCCAGAGTGGTATACTCCTGCAAAACATAATCCAGAAGAAGGGCTTCAGGATTGCTATAGTACCAACACTCATACTCATAGGTATAGTCTGTGCACTGCTACTTGCTGGAGCGTTCATAGAGTACTATATGATAAGATCTGCAATGGATAGGGTACAAGTATAGTAAATAGTTAACAATACAAACATTTATCCCCTCCAGCTAAACTTCTCACATGCTTGGTACAAAAGTACACTACTATCCAAGGCTTGATAAGCCTGTGATGGTTGCTGCCTTACCAGATATGGGCAATGTTGCTGGTCTATGCATCTCAACCCTACTCAAAGGGCTTAATGCTGAACTCTTTGCTGAGGTATATGCATACTGGCCACCATACGTTACATACAAGGATGGTGTTGTAGAGTATAGACAGTCAACATACAGGTTCTACTACTCAAGCAGGGATGATCTTGTTATATTTGGAGGAGACTTTAACCCTACAGATCCAAGGAGGCTATATGAGGTATGCTATGAGGTAGTTAACATGGCCCAGAGGTTATCTGTAAAGAGGTTATACACTGTAGGAGCAGCACTAAGACCTTCTGTTGGGGCAGAACCAAGGGTATATGGTGCAGTTAACAACAGCAGCCTCATTGATGTGCTGAAGGAGCATAACATACTCATCTTGGAGGGAGAGGGGCAGATAACTGGCTTCAATGGTCTCATACTAGGTATAGCAATGGAGAGAGGGTTGGATGCTATATGCATACTAGGGGAGATAGATAATCCAGAGATAATACAGCCTAGATCAGCAAAGAGGGTGCTTGAGAAGATGTTGGAGATTTCAAAGATAAGAGGATTTGATATGTCAGAACTGGATGAGGAGGAGAGGAGGAAGAGGTTCATGGAGGAGCAGTTGCGTTACATGAACAGCATGCTTGAGAGGAATAAGGGAAAGGGTAGAGATATTGGGATATACTACTGATGAGATAGAGTGTTACTTAACTACTCCTCTTATTATTATTATTGCTATTGTTATTATTATTGGTTTGGTTTATTGCTATTGTTGTTGTTAGCTTGGTTTGATCACCATAACGCATAGATCGCTATAATCCCTATCTGGGATATCTGCAAGTTTACAGTGTGTAACCTTCTCATTACTCAGAGTAAGATTCTCATATATATCAACATTGAAAGCATCAACATCTATACCCTCATCCCTCAAGAACCTTCCTATGTGTTGTGGCATAAAGTCCCATGGTCTAGGCAAGAGTATAACTGTGCGTTTTGCTCTTAATGTGTTGAGGAGAGCATCCTTCTCTCTATCTATGCTCCCTGTTACATGGAAGGTTATTAGGCTAGATCTATCTATAGCAACCTTTGACCTTGCTGCTGCTACTTGTACTGAACTTATACCAGGGATGATCTCAACCTCTATACCATTACTCTCAAATAACGATACAAGTTTATCAACTATCTCAGACTCTGAGAAGTCTGGATCACCTGTGAAGAGGATGCAGCATACCTTCTCCCTTCCTCCCTTCTCCCCTTCCTCTCTATCTTTACCTTTCAGATAATCTAGGAGTTGAGCATAGACCTCATCCTGTGTCTTAAGGGTTATCATCCTAATATCCTTCTTCCCCTTTACCCTCTCACTCCTACCCTTGCTCTTCTCCATCTCATCATAACCCTTATCTACAATATTCTTTATAACATTCAATGCATGCTTATACCCAACAACTACATCTGCCCTCTCTATAAGCCTCTTTGCTATCTCTGTGATGTACCATTCTCCTCCAGGTCCTACACCTACAAGGTATACCTTACCCATACAAGAGAGGCAAAAGATTTAATTATATAAGCCTATGCTGTATCTGCATGGTGCTGGATGAGAAGAGGGTACCAAAGGAGATATACGAGTGGCTGATATCGGAGTCACTCAACCTTGATGTTGAGGGATTTAAGAAGAGAGGTAACAAGAAGGAGTAAGTACAGGATGATAGCAGTAATACATATTTGCTTTTAATCAATAGCCTACAATTGATGATGTTATTACATCATCAATGCATAGAGGAATGATGAGTTATTGAATCTCATATCAACATCAAGATAAATAATTCCTAATTCATTCATTCTTCGCTTACTATCTCTGTACCAAGATCATGTCCATCGATAACATCCTTTATAACTTGAGGATCTGCCTTCACAACCCTGGTTGGTATCCTTGACCTCTGTATTATCTTCAATGCAACTATATCCATCAACTCATACGTGCCTGCATTGAACCTTTCCCTTCCAAGCATGGAGAGTAGTTCATTAACACTTACCCTCTTGAGCAACCTTGCATCTCTATGCACTCTAGGATCTGAGGTGTATATACCTTCAACATCAGTAGCATTTATGAAGAGTTTAGCATTCACTCTCTCAGCGATAAGTGCTGATGTTGCATTAGTGCTCTGCCCAGGGTGAAGTCCTCCAGCAACAACAACCATTCCAGTAGACGCTGCCATGCTAACCTCTTCAAGGTTAGTTGGTATAGAAGGGTAGACTATATCTACCCCTATAGCATATGAGAGGAGCCTAGCATTCAATCTTGATACCTCTATCCCTATTTCATCAAGGCTAGACTCATCTGCTCCAAGTACCCTAGCAGCATCAATGTACAGTCTAGCCTCCTTACCCCCTCCAGCTATTACTATGGGTTGTAGACTCTTGCCCATCCAGATCTCCCTTAGCATCTTTGCATATGGTGTTATGGTATCAACTTTATAGAGATCGAAGATGCTCCCACTCAACTTTATAACAACCCTACCTCTAGAATTCTTACTATTACTATTATTATTGCTACTATTACTATTACTGTTACTACTACTATTATCAATCATCACCACTAACCTCTCCTCCTCTCTTCACTAACTACAATCTATGCAATATAAAATGTAATCCTCCCTCAAACCTTACACAGCTATCCTCTCATACCATGACTCAGCCTCGCTACCAAATACACTCAATGCAGCCTTTGCTACCTTCTCCCTATGCTCCTCTATAGTATAAACCCTTATCATGTTCATGTAGCCCAGAATAGAACTTATCAAGGGTATATCCTTCAACTCTATCCTCTTCACCCTGAATGGTTCCTTACCAACTAGTATAAGGTCTCTAGGCTCCTCCTTGCCTGGTGCTCTAGGTATGGATGGTGCCTTTGCACTATCTATATAGACCATATCTGGATCAACACCTGCTATACCTGCAATCTCATCACATCTATCCTTTAGATACCTTGCATCCGTTAACCTGTTTATCAGCCTACTACTTGCTTGGAGTATGCTCTCAAATACTGATTTGAAGAGCCTCCTATCCCTGTAATCCTCTGCCAGTCTCTTTGCTAATCTAAGTTCCTTTATGTTGCTATCATCCTTATCATTATTATTATTAACATCAACCTTTAACATGAGTAGGTTAGCAAGGGTCATATCATCCGTCAACCGCATATAATCCTCTACCCTCTTGTATGATTCAGATAAGTGTAAGTGCCCATCTGCAAGCATCATTGCTTTAAGTAGCATAACCTCTGCTGCTCTAACAGTCTTGTGGAAGTATACAGCCTTGAACATCTGATACCTTGCTATAAGCAATGACTCAAATGAGTTGAGTGCTGCTCTATCTATTGCTAACCTACCATCATAGACCTCTAGAGAACTTATTATCCTCTCAGCATCTATCCTGCCGTAGTGTGCACCAGTGAAGTATGCATCCCTCTGCAGATAGTCCATGAGATCAACACTCAAGCCCCCAGAGATGATCTCGTTTAGGAACATCCTGCTAGACTGTCCAAATGCAAGATCGCTTATCTCATCTGCCCTATAGCCGTGCTTTGCAAGTATATCACTTATAGCACTCTTCCTTATAATCATCCTCCCTATATCCTCATGTGTGATGTTGCTCTTCACCTCAAGCACCTCCTCGAAGAGATGGGAGAATGGACCATGCCCTATATCATGGAGGAGCGCTGCAAGCCTCAGCATCTGCACATCATCACTGCTTACATACTCCTTATCCTTCAGCACATTGCCTGCATAGCCTGCTAGATGCATTGCACCTAGGGAGTGTTCAAACCTTGTATGCTGTGCGCTTGGATAGGTTAGATATGCACTTGCTAGCTGCCTTATCCTCCTAAGCCTCTGGAATAGTGGGCTATCAACTATATCCTTCTCAACACTGCTTAGGTAGAAGTAGCCATGTATAGGATCACTTATCTCTGCTACTGCTCTCATAATCTAGATTAACTGAGGTGGTTAAAAATTATTATGCCTTATCTTGTATATGCTTAAGTGTTATGCTTAGAACATCCCTATGAACCTCCTCAACCCCTCTACCCCCATCTACCACAACCCAACCATACCTCCCTGCCAACTCCAAGTAAAGCAAGGATACCCTCTTGAGCAACTCTACGCTCTCAAACATATCTCTATGCATTGCATTGAGCCTTGCCCTCTCTAGAGCAATCTCAGCAGTAACATGCAGCACTATAACAAGATCCTCCTTTGGTAGGCATCTATCAAGCATCTCCAACCATTGCATATCTAGACCATTTGCAATACCATACACTATATTTGATTGGTAGTATCTGTTAAGTATAACTACATCATTACTTGCTAGTAACCTCTCTACCTCATCCTTCTTCTCCCACCTGTTTGCTGATAGGAGCATGTGCTTAACCTGCAATGGATAATCCCTCTCACCTCGAAGGAATGCCTCTATCTCCTTCCCTATAGGGGTTGAGTAGTCTGGGAAACTCATCATTGCACACCTATAGCCCATTCTGGTTAGAGTATCGTTGAGCATCCTTGCCTGTGTTGATTTGCCAGCCTTGTCTGGACCTTCTATAACTAGGAGCAAGTCTGATGCTTCCTCCTTCCTTCCCTACCTACCTAGAATACATTAACATGCTGCAAGAGCCTCTCAATGCTGTAATCATCAACCAGCACTTTATACTCATCCTTGCTTATGCTCATGAACGATGCTCTATCATTACCATATGGCTCCTTGCATGAGAATAGTGTTAGCACTAAACCATCATGGTTAACTTTGTAGCCATTGCATGGTTCATGTGCCCTTACAATCAACCTTGCCCCTATAGCATTGAGTGCATGCTCAGTTATATCCTTGCCAAAATAATAGCCATAGCCTCTTGCAGATGGCCTATAGCCTTGAATCTCTCTGGGATCGTTCCAGAGTATCTCCTGCAGGTTACTACTCTTAGGATGCATCCTCTCTGAATATGCTATATCATCAAGAGAGTTGAGATTTACTGGCACACCACCATGAAGTGCCAACATCAAACCATCTAGAAGTACTCCTGTATACATGAGATCGAAGAGCTCTCTTAACCTCAAGTATATCTGCGTTGCATGTGTACCAAACTTATCCTCAAGCATAACTGGGAGATCATGTGGGTAGAATGGCAGATCCATAGGCCCCTCATGGTTACCTCTCAGCATTATAAGCCTATCTGGATATCTACTCTTGAGGTATAGAAGTGTATAGTAAACCTCTACAGACATAATACCTCTATCTCCATAATCGCCTAAGAATAAGAGTATGTTATGCCCATCCATGAACTTAACCATCTCAAGTATGGCGAGTAACGTGTTAAGGTCACCATGTACATCGCCTATAATAACCAGTTCCTTGAATGAAGATATTTTAACCAATCCACCATCTATACTGTTATAACCTACTCTGGCATTGGCTCTCTCCTTCTTGATGGTTGTCATAACATTATCAAGTAAGGATAAGAACTCAGCCCTATCTATCGATGAGAGATTCCTTAAATCTACTTCATGCATGACTAGAGTATACTAGATGAGTTTATAAAGATACTCATAAGACGATGATTTTGTTAGACCCTCTATATTATTATTCTACTCTGCAAATAAGAGAAAGAATCTGTTATTGATAATAGAATGATATCTAGAATCTCCTTAAAGGTTTATATTCAATTCAAGAGCAAGTTCTATTATGGGCATAGCAGAGTATGTAGTACGTGAGTTGATGAGAGAGTTTACAAGCAAGACTAGGGAGTTCTATGAGTTTGTCATGCCCCCAGTAGATATCTATGAGGATGGTTCTGATCTGGTTGTGGTTGCTGATATGCCTGGATTCAAGAAGGAGGATATAGTGGTAAGGGTTAGTGGTAACATACTCTCAGTTAGAGCAACCAGGGATAGGCCAGAACCAACTGGCATAGTGTACTGGCAGCAGAGGCCATTGAAGATAGATAAGAAGATACCCCTCCCATTCAGTGTTGCTGAGGAGGATGTGAAGGCTACATACAAGGAAGGGTTGCTAGAGATTAGAGTACCACTGAAGGGAGCAGTAAAGATAGAGTAGAAGAGCAGTGATGGGATCTTGGTAGAGAATGGTAGAGAGGATATTGGTTAGGTAGGCTAACCTATACTATATTTAACAAACTACCAATCAATCAATCAAATCAGATCTTCCTTGCAATCAGCATAACACCTATAGCCATGGCTGCTGCTGCAAAGCCTATCTGACCAAGGGTTGGGTTTGACTCCATTATTATGGCTGAACTTATAAGTAAGGATGAGGTAACTATACTCCCTGCTATAAGTGTAGCACTACTGCTCAACCTTGTCCTATATCCTAGCCTACCGCTTCTGCTACTACTGCTACTACTACCTTCCATTAGGCTCCTCTCAAGATAATCTCTTAGCATTGGTGCAACTGCTATGTAATCCTGTAAGCCTCTTACTATACTCTCTATGGAACTCTTCACCTCCTCAATATAAGCATCCCTTATCAGTCCTTCCTCTTGGAGTAGGGAGGAGAGTACCCTCATGAACTGAAAGTCAACCTTAAGAGTTAGGTATATCCCTTCTAGCAGGGATGCCATCCTCATGTAAAGTGCAAGCTGCTTTGGAAGCCTGAATGGGAATCTAGTCATAGTTCTGTTTGCTAACTCCATCAAGGCTTTAACCTCCATCTCATCAACCTTCTTGCCATGCATCCCTTCTATGGCAAGTGCTATCCCCTTCTCTATCACATATCTATTTGCATCTGGAGCAAGTGCACCTAGGCTGAAGAGTATGTTTACTGCTCTTGCAGGATCCTTCTCAATCAATGCTAGATATAGTCTTATCAACTTGAGCCTTGTGCTTGTATCCAACCTGCCTACCATACCAAAGTCATACAGGATTATGGTGCCATCTTCCTTGACTGCAATGTTGCCAGGATGGGGATCTGCATGAAATATATCATGCTTGAGGAGCATCTTAAAGAATAGTCTGTGCAGTCTTATCACAAGTGTCCTTCTATCTATCCCTAGAGCATCAAGCCTCTCCACATCAGTAACCTTTACTCCAGGTATGTACTCCAGAGTTAGCACTCTACTGCTACTCCTCTCCTCTATTACATCTGGTATCATCACATACCTATCTCCCCTCAGATTCCTCTTTATCCTCCTCAGATTCTCAGCCTCTATCCTATAGTCCATCTCTTCCCTTATAGTCTCAACGAACTGATAGTATATTGATTCTAGAGAGAATGCTATGTTTGGATCAAGGAACCTTATAGCATATGGTAGGAGTAACCTTATTGCTTCAAGATCCCTCTCAACTGTATAGTGTATGTTTGGCCTTATCACCTTAACCACAACATCCCTGCCTTTATACGTAGCCATATAAACCTGCCCTAAGCTTGCACCAGATATGCATCGCTCATTGAATGAGTCAAATGCCTTATCCATTGCTCCAAACTCCTCCTCTATTATCCTCTTAACCTCCTCTATTGGTGCTGGAGGCACATCATCTTGGAGCTTTGCAAACTCCTCAAGATATGGCTGTGGGAGTAGATCTGGTCTGCTTGAGAGCCACTGGCCAAACTTTATGAACACTGGTCCTAGATCTATGAACGTCTTCACAGCTTTACTTGCATTCCTCCTCATCCTTGCCTCATCACATCCCTTCCCTTCCTTCTTCACCCATTCCTTTCTATCACGCTTGAACCTTATAATTATGGGAGCAAGCCTTATGGCTATGTGTAGGCAACGCCTCTTAAGCTTGTAATCCTTCTTCTTACTGCTTGCTGATACCTTTCTCCCCTTCATAACCTTACTTCCTACCTCCTTCCTCCTCCTTCCGACCTTCTGCTATGTAGGTCACTTCTTGCTAACCTCTCTACCCTTATTAGAGAATTGATTATCCCCTCATCATAATCCTATCCTTGATATATCTACCCAAGAGGTATAGCATATACCCAGATGCTGCAGATACAAGTGTACCAGCAATTATAGCGTTACTCTTGCTTGTAGTTGCTTTATACACCCTGCTACCTGCCTTTAAACCAGCATATACTCCAAATACACTAGCAAAGATCAACTCTGGAGCATCAAGCAGTATATGCATGAGGGGGTCCTTCCTTGGATCCGCTCTATCTACATGCACAACATACTTATCCTCATACTCCCTTATGTGCAGATTACCGTACCTGTACTGCTTCCTAGCACCCATGGGATCTCCAAGCAGTGTCTCCTCTGCACCATCAAGCATTATAGGTCTAGCATCCTTTGGAACCTCTATCCCTTTACTCATAAATTAATTATTTCTATTTAAATAATATAATTCTTGATCTCTGCAATGATCATAAGATATTCATAATGTTAAGGCTAGATGAGATATTAGTTGATTATGGCAAGTACTCTTCTTCTGTTATACATAACCAATGATAAAATAATTGTAGTAGTTACTCTCCTATTATCTGCATTATGATGCTCCTCTCCCTGCTCCTTATATCCAGTTCTATAAGCACTACCTGCTGCCATGTACCAAGTGCCAATACTCCATCAACAAATGGTATTGTTAGTGATGGTCCTAGCAGTGATGCTCTAACATGCGAGTGCCCATTACCATCATGCCATGCCTTCTCATGCTCATACTCTATGCCTTTTGGTGCTACACGCTCAAGCATGTTTGGGAAGTCCTTAAGTAACCCTGGCTCATATTCTATAGTTGTTATTGCAGCAGTTGAACCCTTGACGAATACAGTAACTATACCATTGCTAAGCCCACTCTCTCTTACAGCCTTGCTTATATGCTCGCTTATATCAATAATGTCTGCTTCTCCCCTAGTCCTTACGTTAACTCTCTTTGTTATCACTTGCATGGTTAACCTAATTATATAACTACCTTTAAGCGTTAAACATGGAAGGGGTAAGGAGTAGGTACATCTATAAGGGTAAGGTTATAGCACTCAGGGTTGATGAGCTTGAGGATGGTAGGGTAAGGGAGGTGGTTGAGCATAATGGCTCAGTTGCCATACTCCCAGTGCTTGATGATGGTAGGGTTGTACTTGAGAGGCATTATAGGCATGCTATAGGGAAGGAGTTGATTGAGATCCCTGCAGGGAAGGTTGAGGAAGGGGAGAGCGTAGAAGAGTGTGCACAGAGGGAGTTGGTTGAGGAGACTGGATATAGGGCAGGGAGGCTTGAGTACATGGGGAGATGCTACATGACCCCAGGCTATTGCAATGAGTTGATACACTTCTTCATTGCAAGTAACCTTGAGAGGGTCTCCAGCGTAAGCATGGATGAGGATGAGGAGATAAACCTGCTTGTAATAAGCATTGATGAGGCTATAGAGAAGGCTCTAGCCAATGAGATAGAGGATGCCAAGACGCTCTATGCACTCTTGAGATACGCTATGTTTCAGCATTAAGGAGTAGCAAAAGATGTGTTAGTTAACTCGCCTATAGATGTGGTCTCTCTATACTTAACATTAACCTTATCCCCTACCTCATGATTCATGCAGTTTGATACATTTATCAGTCTATGGGATGTTGTCTCTACCGTACATGAAGAGCCATTAACAGATACAACAGTTGAACTCTCACTAACCTCATTCTTCACCCATGGAAGGTTTGGGATTATAGCAAATAGAGCAATTGCTATGAATGCACCAACGAAGAGGGGAAAGAGCCACTTTGAATACCACCACTCCTCTTCCTCACGCATACCTACTATTTCCCATAAGAGGTTATTAAACTTTGTAAATTACCACGATGTTAGAACCAAACTATTTCCAAGATAATTAAATAAATATTAGAAAGAGATAAACAGATAATATATTATACCCTCCTTCTTATTATATAACTTACACCATCAACAAGGAATACAAAGAGCAGTATGACTATGAAGAATGTGAATGCAGCAGAATAGTTAAGGATGCTAACGTACTGAGTTATATAATAGCCTATGCCTCCAGCACCAACTATGCCAAGTATACTTGCAGTCCTAAGGTTGTACTCGAACATGAACATGATATGGCTCATCATCTGCTTCTCAGTATGCTTGAATAGTGCCTTTGCCATCATCATCCATGGCAGTGCTAGGGAGCCCAATGCTTCATAATGCTCCTTACCAACGTTCTCAAACGTTTCATAGAAGAACTTTGATAGGTATCCTGCAGTGTAGAGTGCTAGAGCAACAGCACCAGCAACGTTCCCTGGCCCAAACATAACAACAAAGAGTATACCCCAGAATATCGCTGGTACCGTTCTGAGTACATTTGCAATAGTCCTTACTGTTAATGATATCCATCTTGCAGTTATGCCCTGGGCAGAGATGGCAGATAATGGGTAAGAGATCAGTGCACCAACCACTGTGCCGAAGAGTGCTATGATGAAGGTTTCGCCTACAGCATGCAATGCATCTGGGAGCAGATCAAACCTTATGTAGAGTTCTGAGACAAATGTTGCTAGATTCCTTGATGCCTTGAGCCATGAATCAAGATCAACAAGACCTAGGAAGTATGCTAGTATCAATGCGATGAGTATCAATGCCCATATAACCATAAAGCATCACCTACCATAGCCTTGAGAGCATTCTATCTGCAAGCATATACGCTTCATCTGCATACTCCTCAGCAAGTGCCCTATCATGCATGACTATGATGGATGATGTTGAGTTCCTCCTACCCATCTCCTTGAATATATCAAGGATTGAGCGTGCATTATCTTGATCAAGGTTAGATACTGGCTCATCAGCAAGCACAACCCTTGCACCCTGCATCAGTGCTCTAGCAATTGCAACCCTCTGCCTCTCTCCCCCACTAAGCATGTTAACCTTGCTCCTTGCCTTCTCATAAAGGCCTATGCTCTTGAGTATGCTCATGGCCCCATCAACATCCTCCTTCCTCCATAACCCAAGCAATGCTCTAAATGGAGAGTCTGCTGCTCTTGCAAGGAGAACATTCTCAAGTACAGTTGCATTATCCACAAGTCCAAGGCTCTGGGGTATGTATGCAACCCTCCTCCTCAACCCATTGCTATATTTACCATAAACCTCAACACCAAGAACCCTAACCATACCCCTTATTGGCCTAATAGAACCATTTATTATCCTAAGGAGTGTGCTCTTACCAGAACCACTCCTACCCATCAACGCTATGCTCTTACCACGCTCTACAGCAAGGTTAACGTTATCGAATAAAATGCTTCTGTTGCTGTAGCCATATGCTACAGCTATAGTCTCAACTGCATATATGCTTCCTACAGATGCATCTTCTCTTCCCTGAACTATCATATCTTTATCACGTTATCAAGCCCTGTAACCTTTAGTGCATCCATCAACGGCCCTAGATGCTGTGCCTCATACCTTATCCCAAACTTTACGAAGATTGCTGATACGAACTTCTGCACCTTCTCTGGCTCCTTGTTTAGATCCCTCAACGCATCCCATAGCTTCATCTTAACATCCTTTGGTAGGTTCTTTGAGATTAGTGTTACATGCGCTGGATTCGGTCCATTCTGCTCAAGTACCTTACTGTTCTCAAGTGCCTCCTGGTATAGTTTTGCTGGTACATCCCCTGCAGTAACAGTAACATCCACCTGCCTCTGCTTCAATGCCTCCCAGCATTGAGCATAACCTCCACCAAACACAACCTCACCGAAGAACTGGTTTGGAAGATCTACTGGCCTCTTGCTTGCATCTATAGGCTTGACATAACCCTTCTCAACCAACGTCTTCATTGGCATCACAAAGCCAGAGACTGAGGTCTCGCTAGGGAAGCAGACCTTCTTGCCCCTCAACTCCTCAAGCGAGTTATAGGGAGAATCCTTTAACACTATCCAGTATGAGTAGTAGTAGTTGAGTACATGCTGCTCATTGCCTATGAACACTGCTCTCCTCTCAACAAGCATTGGTGAGACTACATCTGCATGCTTTGCTATCATTGCTCCTACAAGTGAGCCAACGCCTAGGGCAACGTGTGCATGCCCAAACCTCATACTCTCAACTATTGCAGCGTTGTTCTGTGGGAAGAGTATCTCAACATCCATGCCAAGCCTATCCTCGAAGTACTTCTCCAACTCTGCTGCTTCAGCAACAACCTTATCCCTTGGTATTGGTTGCACAACTATAACAAGTTTGTTGAGCCTCTGCTGTGCCTCTGCCTCTACCTGTATGCTGCTAGCAGCAACCAACCCAGTAACTAGGAGTGCTGCTGCCAAAACAGCAACTATCTGCACATATCTCATTAGGCTAGGCTAATTAGGCAAACCTATTTAAACATTGTTATAACCCCGTTATACAATATAAGAATAAATCCCCAAGAGGAGAAGATTATCATGGTGATGAGATTGACCTGCGCTGATCCCATATGGGAGATGAGGAGATGCATCTCCCCTGATCCTTCCTTTATGATAATATTTTTTTATGGCAGAGCAGGATGGTGAGCCATGAACAGAGTAGCAAATAATAGCAAGAGGTTTGAGCTTCCTGGCAGTAAGGCACATTATGCACCGTCAAAGCCATTCCTTATAAAGCATATTAGACTTGAACTCAAGCCAGATCTTAATGAAGGGAGCATAAATGCTAGGGAAGATATTGAGATAACTGCCAATAGTGAAAAGGTTAGGAGTATAGTGCTTGATGCTGCTGAACTTAAGATAGCAAGGGTTATGCTTGGGGAGCAGGAGTTGAACTTCAAGCATGTAGATGAGAGGTTGAGGATAGAACTACCTAGAGAACTCAAGGAGGGTGAGAACGTAAAGATAACCATAGAGTACAGTGCTAAGCCAAGGAAGGGTCTGCACTTCATAAAGCCTGATGAGCACTATCCAAAGAGAAGATTGCAAGCATGGACACAAGGGGAGAGCATATACTCTAAGTACTGGTTTGTATGCATAGACCATCCAGATATTAGGTTCACAAGCGAGATGATAGTTGATGTGCCAGATGGGTTCACAGCAGTAAGCAATGGTAGGCTTGTAAGAGTTGAGGATAATGGTTCATACAAGAGGTACCATTGGCTTGAGGAGTGTGGACATCCAGCATATCTAACCTCACTTGCAATAGGAAGGTTCAGGGAGTTGAGGGATGAGTACAATGGCGTAGAACTACTCTACTACGTGCCAGAGGATATGGTTGATTATGCTGAGCTATCATTTGCAAATACAAAGGATATGATGAGGTTCTTTGAGGAGTATACAGGTGTGAAGTATCCATACAGCAAATACGCTCAGGTTACCGTTGATGACTTCATATATGGAGGGATGGAGAACATAAATGCAACTACACTTACAGTGGAGACTTTGCATGATAAGAGGGCTCATATAGACTTTACAAGCGATCATCTTGTAGCACATGAACTTGCACACCAGTGGTTTGGTGATCTGGTAACGTGTAGAGATTGGCAGCATATATGGCTGAATGAGTCATTTGCAACCTACTTTGAGGCACTCTACTGGCTACATAGCAGGGGGGAGGATGAGTTCAACTACTACATAATGCAGTATGCGAATGAGTACTTTGAGGAGTATAGTAAACGTTATGCAAGACCCATAGTTACAAACGTTTACAAGCATCCAGATGATCTATTCGATAGACATGCGTATGAGAAGGGTGCCTGTGTATTACACATGCTCAGATGCATGATTGGGGATAAGCAGTTCAGGAGGGCAATAAAGCATTATCTAGAGAGGTTTAGGCTCAGCAATGCTGAGAGTGAGGAGTTTAGAAGATGTTGTGAGGATGCTACTGGCTACTCTCTCCAAGAGTTCTTTGAGCAATGGCTGTATAGAGCAGGGCATCCAGAGCTTAAGATCAAGGTTGATTACAACCATGATACAAGTATGCTAAACATCAACATAGCACAAGTACAGAGCATTGATGAGGGCAAGCCATTCATCTTCCCGCTAGATGTGCATATAGTGAGTAGGGATGGTAAGAGGGAGGAGATCATGCTCAACATAGAGGCTAAGGAGCAGAGCATGCATATACCACTCAAGTATGAGCCTATGTACATAAGCATAGATCCACTCAACAAACTACCATTGAAGAAGATTGTAGAGTTGAAGATAGACAAGCATATGCTCATAGCTATGCTTAAGCATGGCAATACTGTTGAGAGGATAAATGCTGCAAGGGCTCTAGCAAACACTACCATGGACTCTGACGATGTTATAAATGCATTGAGGGAAGCAATAGTAAGTGATGCATTCTGGGGTGTTGCTGCAGAGGCAGCAAAGGCATTGGCAAGCATAAAGGGTGAGAAGGCATACAGTGCACTTACAAGCATAGTAGAGTCTATCAAGCATCCAAAGGCTAGAAGGGCAGTTGTAAGAGCGATAGGTGAGTTTGCAAGGGAAGATAGCATACAATTGCTTAACAGGATAGTGCAGAGTGATGAGAGTTACTATGTACAGGCAGAGGCTGTACTTGCAATAGGGAAGAGTAAGAGTAAGAAGGCATTACCATACCTTATGGGCTCACTCCAGATAAGGTCCCATAATGAGGTTGTTAGAGCATCAGCAATGGCTGCATTTGGTGAGGTTAGGGATGAGTTCAGCATACCAGTGCTCATAGATCATACAAGGCTTGGGGAGCATAACAGGGTTAGGGAAGCAGCAACTCTAGCACTAAGCAAGTATGCAAAGGGTAATGAGAAGGTAGTAGATCATCTCATACAACTGCTTAGAGATCACTGGTTCAGGGTAAGGATAAATGCTATAAAGGCACTTGCAGAGGCTCAGGAGCAGAAGGCATTAAGAGACCTTGAATGGGTTGCTAGCAATGATATAGATGCTAGAGTAAGAAGGGTTGCAGAGGAGGCAATAATAACTATAAGGGAGGCTACACAGGTACCAAAGGAGTTAGCACAGATGAGAGAGGAAGTAGAGAGGCTCAAGGGTATGAGTAGGGATATGATGAGTAGGCTTGATATGCTAGAGAGGGAGATAAAGTCAAGTTAAGTAGCGATAGAATAAAAGGTAAAGGTACTCCTCCTACTCCTACTACTCCTGCTGTTTATTTTATTTCTTTAAGGTATTGGCATTACTAGATCAGCAATATCCACCCATATCCTTGCAAACTTGTCAAGTAGATGCATAAAGCCAAGAACCTTGGCATCTGTATCCTGCTTCATGCTTGAGATATGCTCACTTAGCATAAGGTACTGCTTCATAACATCTATAGAGCCCTTCCTATCATGGTTTATGAATGCTTTAACAGATGTATCCTGTATCCTCTCAACCATCTTTGCTACCTCTACAAGGTTGCTATGCTCATCTACCTCATGCTCTAGGGATTCTACAGCCCTTGCAAGTTCAACTGCACTATCTCCAGCACTCTCTAGCAGGTGTGCTGCTAGCCTGTAATCCAAGACCTCTATGCTTGTTAGGTTCATCTTTGCTGCTAGCCTCTGATCCTTCAGCAGACTCCTCAATAGCCTTACAAGTAGGAAGTACTGCCTATCAACCTCATCATCCCTCCTTGCTATGCTCTTGAGTATACCCTTATCCTTGCTCTGCAATGCTGTTATAACATCCCTATACATGCCAGAGACTATACTGCTTATCCTGTAGAGTATCTTCTCAGCATCGAGTGTTGTTGCATCAAGCAGGAACTGTGCAACTATATGGGTTGCATCCTCATCAACTATCTCTAAACTCACAAGCTTCTCTATAGCCTCCTTTATCCTCTCCCTCTCCTCATACGATATTGGTGTGTTGGCTTTAACCTTTATAAGATCATAGCCTAGAAGGTACGCTCCAGTTATCTTGTTCGCTATAGGCTCGTAGTATGGTGAAGGGTAGTTTATCACAACCTCCTTGCTCTCTTTAACCTCATCTAGCGTTGGATATATCCTCAAAGAGTTATCATTTGCAGTCTCTATCAGTACTATACTACCCCTCTCTATACCATTGTTCTCAACCCACTCCTTTGGTAGAGAGATGAGTAGGCTACTCCCTATCCTCTGCACCTTTCTAGTGTATCTCATTTAAATCAATTTATATTCTTTAAACGTTATTTATATATGCTCTCATCTAGCATACAACTCTAGTTGTGCATTATGATGATGACGATGATGGATGGATATGCTAAGGCTATTGCATTTGCACCAGGTCATATAACTGGGTTCGTTGAGTTCCCCACACCCATGCTAGATGATCCCCTACTCAAGGGTTCTAGGGGTGCTGGTGTATGTATAAGTAAGGGTATAACCACCGAGGTACACCTCTACCCATACGATGGATTAGAAGTACCAGAGATAAAGATCTCTATAAATGGTAAACCTTGTAGCGATGCAGATGTATCACTCTACGTAGTCAAAGAGTACCTTAGGTTAGTTGATATACGTAGATTCAAGTTAGATATAATGCATAGGGCAGATATCCCAATAGGTTATGGTTTAGGTTCAAGTGGGGCAGCAGCACTCAGCCTCTCCTATGCTCTTAACAGAGCATTTATGTTGAACCTTAGCAATGAGGAGGCAGCAAGGATAGCACACAAGGCAGATCTAGCATGCAGGTGCGGTGCTGGTACGGTGATAGCAGAGTACCATGGAGGATTAGAGATGAGGCTCAAGGCTGGCGCACCTGGTATAGGTATTGTTGAGAGCATAATAGATGAGGTGGATGACTATAAGGTGTTGATGCTCTGCATAAGCCCTTACTCAACCAAGGAGTTCCTTACAAACAGGATAGGCATGATAAATGGGCTGGGAGGGAAGATGCTTAACATACTCAAGGAGAGCAGATCTGTAGAGACCTTCCTTGATCTATCTTTCAGGTTTGCTAGATCTATAGACTTCATCACAGATAGAGCAGCAAGGGTTATAGATGCACTGCATTGTATAGGCTGCAAGGCATCTGTAGCACTATTTGGAGAGACTGTATTCACCATAGTAAGTAATGATAAGGTTGGAGAGGTTGAGAAGGTTCTATCATGCTACAGGGATCTCTACTCTAACTCCTCTTCATCAGTATGCTATCTATCATGCAGTATAGATACAAGGGGTGCAACAGTAATTGAGGATACCAGAGAACCATCCTAGAGCAGAGTCGTTAAGGATAAGGGAGAGACTTGTAGAGTGCTTAAGGAGGGGTATAGTTGTTGAGCAAGGGTTGATAGCGCATGGTAGGGGAGAGGCATTTGATTACCTGCTTGGAGAGCGTACAACCATATACGCTAGAGAAGCCATAAGGGCTTCAGTGGCAATGATGCTCCTTGCAGATAATCCAGTCATATCCGTTAACGGGAATGTTGCATGCCTCTGCGCAGGGGATGTTGTAAGGTTAGCATCACTCATCAATGCAAGGATAGAGGTTAACCTATTCTACAGATCATATGAGCGTGAGAAGGCTATAGAGATGCTCCTCAAGGAGCATGGTGCCAGTATGGTGTATGGGGTAGGTGATAGGGCAAGCATGAGCATACCAGAACTCATGAGTGAGAGGAGGAGGGTTGATAGAGATGGGATATACAGTGCTGATGTAGTTCTTGTGCCATTGGAAGATGGGGATAGGACTGAAGCCCTTGTAAGGATGGGCAAGAAGGTTGTAGCAGTAGATCTTAACCCATTATCAAGGACTGCAAAGAGTGCTACCATAACTATAGTTGATAACATAACAAGAGCAATGCCTTTGATGGTTGAGACCGCTAAATGGTTGAAGGATGAGCCAAGGGATAGACTCAATGAGATACTCAGATCATTCTCTAACGCAAGGAACCTTGAGGCATCCCTAGCAGTGATAAGGGGTAGTGTAGATGATATGTATGTAGAGAGGGAGAGGGAAGGAAGGGAAGGAGGTAGGTAGGTAATAGTAGATTGTGAATACAGCAAGTAGGTGTTATGGATTATGGGTAGCAAGATAACCGTTGAGAGCATAATGGGTATGAAGGGTAAGAAGAAGATAGTTGCTGTAACAGCATACGACTATACCACAGCAAGGATATGTGACAGGGCTGGTGTTGATATCATACTTGTTGGGGATAGTGCTGCAATGGTCATGCTTGGGTATAAGAGCACAACCCCTATCAGCATGGAGGAGATGCTTGTATTCTGCAAGGCAGTATCTAGAGCAAGGGAGCATGCTATGGTAGTTGCAGATATGCCGTTCATGTCCTATCAGATCAGCATGGAGGATGCACTATACAATGCATGTAGGTTCATAAAGGAAGGCAATGCTGATGCTGTGAAGGTTGAGGGAGGGAGGGAGTTCAAGCATGTTGTAGAAGCAATTGTTGATGCTGGTATACCTGTCATGGGGCATATAGGCTTGAAGCCTCAGACTGCACCACTATGGCATGGGTATAAGGTTCAAGGCAAGGTGGTTGATGATGCTTCTAGACTAATAGAGGATGCTGTTGCTATAGAGGAGGCTGGAGCATTCTCCATAGTGCTGGAGCAGGTTACATATGAGGTTGCAGAGATGATAAGCAGTAGATTAAGCATACCTACAATTGGGATAGGTTCAGGCTCTTCATGTGATGGTCAAGTACTTGTACTCCATGATATGCTTGGTCTCTACGAGTACAGCCCAAGGTTCGTGAAGAGGTATGCTGATCTCTCCAGTATCATTGCAGAAGCGTTAACAAGGTACAGGGATGATGTATTGAATGCTAGGTTCCCAGGAGAGGAGCATACATTCCATATGGATGCTAAAGAGTATGAGAGGTTGAAGGCTACTAGCATTGCTATGGATGCTATGAGGTCTGAGAGGAAGAATCAGGAGCAGAAGGGTGGAGGAGAGCGAGGGGAGGAGAGCATCAATAAATAGTGTGATGAGGTTATGCATATGCACCCATCCAAGGAGATAATTGGTTCGCATGGCGATGAGTTGAAGGGTAAGAGGATAGTGTTATGTGTAACTGCTAGCATTGCTGCATACAAGGCAGTTGATCTTGCTAGGCTTCTCATGAGGCATGGTGCAGATGTTTACCCAGTGCTTACAAGGAAGGCAACAAAGCTTGTTGGCAGTGAACTGCTCTCATGGGCAACTGGGAATAGAGCAGTTGTTGATCTAACATGGGAGTTGGAGCATATACAGCTTGCAGATAAGGATAGGGCAGATCTCATAATAATATATCCTTGTACAGCAAACACATTGAGCAAGATTGCTAATGGCATAGATGATACAAGCGTTACTACAGTAGCATCTGTAGCCTTAGGCTCTAGAATACCAATTATAATAGCATTAGCGATGCATGAGGTGATGTACCATAACCCAATGGTTGCTAGAAATGTAAGGGCATTGCAAGGCATAGTTGAGTTCGTTGATCCAGTTATAGAGGAGGGCAAGGCCAAGGTTGCAGAGCCTGAGCATGTACTTGCAAAGGCAATAGAGGTACTCAAGCGTAGAGCACTCCTCAAGGGCAAGAGCATACTGATAACTGCTGGTGCAACCGTTGAGCATATAGACAATGTAAGGGTTATAACAAACCTATCATCTGGAAGGTTTGGTACGGCATTTGCTAGAGAGGCTATGCTAATGGGTGCTGATGTAACGCTCATCTATGGGCATGGGAGCATTGATCCACCTTCCAATGTTAGAATCATCAAGGTTAGCACAAGCAAGGATATGCTCAATGCATTAACTAATGAGTTGAAGAGCAAGCGTTACGATGCTGTTATAATGAATGCTGCTGTTGCAGACTTTAGACCTGCTCAGGTTAGCAGTAGCAAGATAGAGAGTAGGGATAGCAATGGTTTAATGCTAAGACTTGAGCCTACTGAGAAGATAGTGGATGTTGTGAAGATGCTCAGCCCAGATACATTCCTTATAGCATTCAAGGCTGATGACTGTAGTAGGGAGGAGTTGATAGCAAAGGCAAAGGCAAAGTTGCAGGAGTGTAGAGGGGATATCGTTGTTGCAAACTATGCAAGTAGGAGTATAAGCAAAGATGGTTGTGATGCAGTAATTGTGAGCAGTGATGGTTCTATCATGGATTTGCATGGCAGGAAGGATGATGTGGCTAGGAGGATACTAGCATACATGGCAGAGAGGATGGCATCATTATCATCACAATCACCATTGTCATCATCTCAACAGCAACATCAACAACAGCAGCAGAATAAGAACGATAATAAATAAAGGAGAGAGCACTCATCTTAAGAATAATGGATGCTCATCCTTCCATACATTAAGCACTGAGATGACTTGGGTACTTATAACACCCTCTATAGTCTTGATCTGGTTTGCTAGTATGCTTGCTATCTCCTGCATGCTGCTACCCCTTACCTTCAGGAGTAGATCTCCGTATGTATGAACCTCTAGCACCTCAAGCACGTTTGGAACCTTTGCCAACTCTTGTGCAACGTACTTTACATTCCCAGGGCTAACAACAACTATAACAAGCACTAATGTACCCAATCCAAGCATGATTGGATCAACCTTGATTGTGAACTTCTTGATTATCCCACTCCTTACAAGCCTCTTAACCCTATGCCTTATCGTACCCTCATTCACATTAAGTGCCTTTGCTATCTTTACAAATGGGATCAAGCAATCCTCATGGAGTATAGATAGTATGCTCTTATCTATCTCATCTAGTAGTCTGGGCTTCCTACCCCTTCTCTTCAGCATAGATATATTTACTGTTCCAGCCTATAAATATCTTGTTTATTACGAGAAATGTAATAAATGCTAGCATAATTGATCGTATCTTCCCCCTTATTTATAATTGGCCTTTATCTACATAACCACTTTTCATAATCTTATGAGATCCTTTGTGTATCTATTCATCACAACTACCCTGCCATCTCTGCTTATTGCTAAAGAGTCCTCTATCCTTACACCATACCTGTTAGCAATGTATATACCTGGCTCTATAGTTATGCACATACCCCTAGCAAGCCTCTCCTGAGAGTTACGGCTTATCCATGGTGGCTCATGCACATCAAGCCCTATACCATGGCCAGTAGAGTGTATGAACCTCTCCCCATAACCCTTGCCCTCTATGTATGCCCTAGCAGCACCATCTACCTCTCTACATTCTACATCATCATGCACAGACTCCAAAGCCCTCTCTTGTGCCTCCCTAACGATATGGTAGATATCCTCCTTCTCCCTGTCTATACTGCCTAGAGCGAATGTCCTTGTTGCATCTGCTATGTAACCACCGTACCTTAGGGTTAGATCAACTGTTACAAGATCACCCATTGAGAGTATCCTATCACTTGGCTCAGCATGGGGTAGTGATGAGTTTGTACCAGATGCTACTATCAGGGGTGAGAGTGTATACCTGTATGATGGAGGATAGGCACCTCTACGCATCGCTTCATACATGAGCATTGCCTGTATCTGCCTCTCACTTAACCCTGTCCTTATCACATACTCACATACCTTGAATAGTTCATCGAGTATCCTTGCTGCATGCTCTATCATCCTGATCTCATACTCATCCTTCACCTTCCTTGCATTGTAGAAGATATCCTTGCTGTACCTTAACCTACTACTATCAACCAACTTAACCCTCATCCTCTCAAATATCGAATGGTCGTTACAGTCTGTGCAAATACTTGCATCCTCTGCTACAAAGGATAATGCCTTATCAAGCATGCTTGAGCCCCTCTCTGCCTCCAATACCTCGCACCTTGCAATGCTCCTTGCCCTATCTGCCTCAAGTTGGGGCACTATGAGCCTTGTATCTGATTGGTTAAGCACTACTATACCCTCGCCCCAGAAGCCAGTAAGATAGAATACATCCTCTGGCTCAAACGCTATTACTGTACTACAGCCCATCCTGTACGCCTCATCCAGAACCTTTCTGCTCCTGCTCTCTTCACTCAACCCTAACCTATTACATATCACATAACTTTAATATTTATTCTACTAGTTCTTAATGCTAGGGAGGGATAATAAGATGAGTGAGTATTATAATAATAATAACAACAACAGCAAGAGTGATAACGGGAAGGATAAGACCACTAGCAAGGTAAGATGTGTAGCATTGCTCTCAGGAGGATTGGATAGCACTCTAGCAGTTAAGATGATGAAGGATATGGGCGTTGAGGTTAAGGCACTAGCAATAAAGACACCGTTCTGTGACTTCGATTGCGGCAAGGGCTGTGGATTCAGGGTGAAGGAGGTTGCAGATGCTCTAGGGGTTGAGTTGAAGACTGTATACCTTGGAGAGGAGTACATAGAGATGCTCAAGAGACCAAAGTATGGCTATGGCTCTGGCATGAACCCATGTATAGACTGTAGAGCAATGATGTATAAACTGGCTAAAGAGTACATGGAGGAGTGCAGTGCAGACTTTATAGTTACTGGGGAAGTGTTGAACCAGAGACCAATGAGCCAGAATATGAGAGCGTTGAGGATAATAGAGAGGGAGAGCAACCTTGAAGGTAAGGTGCTTAGACCATTATCAGCAAAGCATCTAAAGCCTACAGAGGCTGAGGTTAAGGGGCTTATAAGAAGGGATATGCTCCTAGGCATAAAGGGTAGATCAAGGAAGGTTCAGATGGAGTTGGCAAGGCAACTAGGGCTTGATGCACCAAATGCTGCTGGAGGATGCTTACTAACTGATAAGCAGTTTGCAAGAAGGGTTAGAGATCTGCTTGACCATGTGAGTAATCCTACGCTCAACGATGTTGAACTACTCAAGGTTGGGAGGCACTTCAGACTTTGCAAAGATGCAAAGCTTGTAGTTGGTAGGAATAAGGATGAGAATGAGTTGATACAAGCACTTATGCAGGAGGGCGATATAATGCTTGAGCCAAAGGATGTAAAGGGACCAAAGGCACTGCTCAGGTATAACAATGGTAAGGGTGATGAGGGAGAGGGAGAAGAGGAGGTTCTAGCACTTGCAGCATCTATAGTGTGTAGGTACTCAGATGCAGATGGTCCATGTATTGTGGTTGTAAGTGATGGTATTACCACAAAAGAGATTAAAAGTGAACCCATTGCTGATGCTATGCTAGAAAGTTACAGAATATAACATGTTATAGTAATTGATAGGCTATTATCATAATTAAGTTTATAAATACTTTCAATTTACTTGCAGGTAAATCATTATTAATAAACAAGGATATATGAGAATTGCTAACTTCTCTATCTATGCAGAAGGAGCGTGAGGTATCACTTTACCTCAAGACAGTTACCCTTAGGGATGCTAATGATCTTGATGCTATACTTGATGATATAAGGCATAACAACATACTCATAATAAGGGTAACTCCATTGGCACAGAAGAGTCTTGAGGATCTTAAGATGGTTGTGGAAGAACTCTACAAGTTTGTTAGATCAATACATGGTGATATAGCAAGGCTTGGTGAGGAGAGGCTAGTGATAACCCCTCCTGGAGTAAGGATATGGAAGAACATGTATGAGAGCCTGAAGGAGAGGTAATAGATGTAGGTGATAAATAGATAGAAGGTATAGATAAGGGATGATTAATCAATAGATTGATCTAGCAATGTAGACAATCAATACAGTCTTATCGCTTCCCTTACCATTGGTGCTGCTGTAGGTATCTTGAATATCCTAGAGATGGAACCTGCAAGGTTCTCAACCTTCTTCCTCTCTCCATGGTTTACTATAACCCTCCTCAACTTTGGTCTTAGTTTGTTAACATAAGCCATCAACTGATTGTAGTCGCTATGCCCACTGAAGCCCTCTATCTTCTCAACCTGTGCCATTATATCAACAACCTCTATCTTGCCATCCCTGCTCATAAGGGATACCTGCCTTGAGCCATCTAGAACTCTCCTCCCAAGGGTGCCATTGACCTGGTACGATACAAAGAGTATCTTGTTCTTAGGCTCCCTTGCTATGCTCTTAAAGTACTCTATTACAGGTCCCCCTTCAAGCATTCCAGATGTTGCCATTATTATTGCTGGTCCTTCCCTCAACGCTTCTTCCCTTTGGCTTGAGTGCTCTACCGTTGTAAAGTACTCAGATGTGAATGGATTGTCATCAACCTCAAGTATCCTCTGCCTCAACTCCCTTGTTAGATACTCAGGATGTGCAACGTGTATTGCACTTGCCTCTGATATCATACCCTCTATGAATACTGGGGCCTCAACCATGTTCCCTGCCTTCATATGATGGTCTATAACCATGAGTATCTCCTGTGCTCTCCCAACTGCAGGTACAGGAATGAGCACCTTACCTCCCTCCATAAGAACCTTGTTTATTGAGTTTACAAAGTTGCTTTCAACCTCCTCCCTAGATGGCATTATATCCTCCTTTGCACCATACGTACTCTCTATTATGAGTGTCTCAACCCTTGGATAGTTCCATGATGCGCTATCAAAGAGTTGGCTCTTCCCATACTTCAGATCCCCAGTGTAGACTATGTTGTGATCCCCATTCCCTATATGAAGATGAACTGTAGCAGAGCCAAGTATATGCCCAGCATTTGAGAATACCAGCTTTATATCTGGAGCAATATCAGTAACTGTCTTGTATGGAAGGGTTATTGTATGCTTTATAACCTCCCTAATATCCCTCTCTGTGTAGAGAGGTAGTTCACCCTCCCCTGCAGCAACCTTGATCATATCCATCTGGATCAGTGTCATCAATGGTAGTGTAGGATCTGTACAATATACAGGACCCCTATACCCATGCTTGAATAGCAGTGGAAGGAAGCCAGTATGATCTAGATGTGCATGGCTTATAACCACTGCATCTATCTCCTCAAGGTCAAACCCAACTATATCAAGCCTTGGGAATGCATTCATAGGATCGCTTGCCCCAGGGTTTATGCCGCAGTCAAGTAGTATCTTACTCTCCCTTGTCATTAGTAGCATACATGATCTACCTACCTCTGAGAACCCTCCTAGGGTCATCAATGTTGCCTCTGTACCCTCGAAGAGCCTTGGCCTGAATATGCTCTCCCCAACGCTCCTCAAGAGTCTGTAGCGCTCATTTGCAAATAACTTCTTTGTATAGTTGACCTGCTTCATGCTCTCAGATGGGATGTGTGATGCCTTCCTTATCCTTACCTTCCAACCAGTAGAGTCTATCAGATCGATTAGTAGAGCTTGAATCTGCTTCTGCTTCTGTATATTCTGGCTACTACTGCTACCAGCACCAACATCAGCAGAAGATACGCCCTCCCTATCCTCGACCACTACAACCTCTTCCTCCTCCCCCTCCTCAACCTGCGTTAGTATCCAAGGCTTCTTAACCTCTACAGTAACCTCTCCCAAAGCTGTATCGAAGAACGTTCCAACTATACCAACATCCTTTGGTATAGTACGTATTATTATCTTCCTTGCATCCTCCTCACTCTTCCTTATAGACTCATCAGTCCTAACAACTATCCTCTTCTTTATGCTCTTCACTATACCAGAGATTATTGCATTATTCTCAAGCAGGTACCTAGGGTTCTTGGTGTATATTGCTATCATTGGGCCTTCATACTCTATCTTTGTTACAGCAGCATCGCTAGGGATATTCTGTAGTATAATCCCTATTATGCTTTGAACGCTGTTAGCCTTGACCTTACTCATTTAGCCTTAAACCCACGAACCTTCTACTCAACTCTCTATAGCCATTCTTATCTATTGCAACAACATCTATACCATCGCCAGTGCCAGCATTGCGCATTATCGCTGCTGCTATTGCCCTTGTTGCAACCTTTGCTGCCTCATCAACGCTCATATCTGGCTTGAACTCACTCTCAAGTATGCCGTATGCAACTGGCGAGCCTGAGCCTGTAGATACAAACACCTCCTTGTTGACCGAGCCGAAGAGATCAACCATATATACTGATGGACCTTCACTATCATATCCTCCAACAAGTATCTCTGCTATCAAGGGATAGAACCTCTGTGCAAAGAATACATTTGCTGCTAACCTAGCAACTGATTTAGTTGGTATAGGTACTCTATTCTCCAACTTGTAGATGCTTGCATGATACCTAAGTATATCTATCATGCTCTGTGCATCTGCAACACTCCCTGCTATAGTCAATGCTACATGCTCATCTATCTTCGCTATCTTCCTAACATGCCTGTGAGCAATGAAGAGATACCCAGCGGTAGCCCTTGTATCTGTTGCAAGGACTACACCATCCTTGCACTGCAATCCTACTGTTGTTGTCCCATGCAACCTGTTTGACTCAACATATCTATTGTTATGCAAGAACAACCCTCCAAGCATGCTAGATTATGCAGGAGCCCTAAATAAGCTTTGCTTTGATGTGAATGTGATGTATGATCAATAGATTGCCTGTTACATATATTTATATAACTATTGACTCCTACCTTTAGTATCTCATATCATACTTACCATGTAGTTATCCTATCACTACGTTCTATTGTATAACAACTATAAACGTTTGATTCATGGAGCAATGCAATACATCAATAGTTCGTATGTGTTGTAATACACAAGATACACATTAATCAACTTATATAGTTATGAACCCAGACTTTATCACAGTAGCTATTATATTTGCACCTAGCAGGCCAAAGCCTAGGGCGTTTATCCCTATCCTTGTTGCCTTTAGAGATCTCGCTGAGACTCTCTTCTCAAGCATAGAACTTACATACTTCTCACCATCCAAGGGTATCATGGGGAGCATGTTGAATATGCCTATGAAGAACGAGAGCATCCAGAGCCAGAGGAGGAACATAAAGACTTCATGTGGCCATGGTATCCAGAATGGTACCTTAGGTGGCATGTAAGGGAATACATCCCTTATTATGCCTATCATACCTCTATTGGGATCATCCTCAGCACCCATAACAGTAACTGTTAGCCTCATGGGCTCTCCATCCCTTAGTATGCTAACACTTACCTGCTCTCCTGGTACAAGCTTAACCCTTGCTAGATCTGCTGGTGTCTTCACCTGTGTATCGTTTATTGCAGTTATTATATCCCCTGCACGCATACCTGCTTGAGCTGCTCCACTACCCTCAATAACCTGCACGACTGGCACACCTAGGGGATCGTTGTAGAATATGCTCCTAACTTGTGGGGATAATAACTCAAGTATATTCCCAAATGCTGGATTGAACATGAGCAAGGAAGCAACAAGGAATGAGAGTAGTATGTTGGATGTTGACCCTGCTGCTATAACCCTTACCTTGGATACCCTCCTTGCCCTATTAAACTCATCCTCATCTGGCTCTACAAACCCTGCTATAAGAGCGATTATTATTGCAAAGCCCCCAGACTTGACCTTTATCCTCTCAAGCCTAGCAACTATCCCATGTGCAACCTCATGCACAACAAGCACTATTGGTGCTGCAAGAAGGAAGTACACTAGATTGGGTACACTCCTTATAGTTACACCAGGGATGAGTAGTGTTACCTCTGAGAACTTGCCACTATCTGCAAAGAAGTGGATTAGGTTGTTGAGTAGGAACCATACAGCAAATACCATCATTATCGCTCCAGCAACTATGCTAACATCTGCAAATGCCCTAACTGCACTCCTGTTTATTGCTAAGAGCCTATCTAGCGTAGAGGATACAGCATGGTTCTTGTATGTTAGCATGAATGGTTTGATCTCAAAACCCCTCTTCTCAAGCCTAAGAGCCTTTGCAGATGCTATTATTATTACCCATGCTAGGAGTAATGCAACTATACTTGTATTATCTCCAAATACCATAACACATATCTTTAGCCTGTATGATTTAATGGTTGCTATGAAAGGAGTAATACTGATATCAACTTACCCAGATGAGGCTAACGCACTTAAGGCTGCTAGAGGTGCTGTAGATTCAAGGCTTGCTGCTTGCGTTAATATAGCAAAGATAAGATCCATCTATAGGTGGGAAGGCAAGGTTGAGGATGCTGAGGAGTATCTAGCCTTGTTCAAGACTACTGAGGATTCTTTGCCAAGGCTTAAAGAGTTCATATCCTCAACCCATCCCTATAAGGTGCCAGAGATGGTCAGCATTGCAATGGACTCTGTAAGCGAGAGGTACATGGCATGGATGGTTGAGAGTATATCCTCATGATATACTGTTGCAATATTTTCATTAGCAGAATATCTCTTTATATTTTCAATCTTAACCAGACCTCTTTTAATAATACTTTATTAGTATGGAAGAGGATAGTTAAGGTATGGCAGAGCCATTCATAGGAACCATGTATGCAATGACTGCTGTATTTGCTGCAGCAGTTGCAGTATGGTTCTCCATAAGGGCATACAGACATTCTAAAATGGTTGAGCAAGAGGAAGAGGTTAGGGAGGAGAGGACTGAGTTAGGCTAGTGGTGGATACTAGTATTAGAGTAGGGTAGAATGGATGAAGATAGCAAGTAATCTTTTCTTATAATTATGGCTAGCAAAGATATAGCATATTATCTGCTAACTCACTCTCTCTTCAACCCAAATATTCTCTCAAGTGTTGGGTTCTCATACCTCTTATGCTGTATATAGCACTTCTCATAGTATGGACAGTTCATGCACTGTTCAGATGGCTCGAATACTGGCACCCTATTCTCCTTGAGTAGCATGCTTAGAACCTTAGCCCTCCTTATTGTCTCATCAAATAGCCTCTTATCCCTTGTTAGAGAGAATTGTATGCTATCGCCATCCCTTGTAAGGTATACAAGTGCACCCTCCTCCTTGTTGAATATCCAGAGCGATGCGTTGAGTGCTATGAGTGATGCAGGTTCTGGGGTACTTGGCAGTCTATCAACAACCTCAAACCTTATCACGGCATCATCCACTATTGTATCTGCACTTGCTATAAGCACTAGATCCTCAAGATGGTGCTCCTTACTCTGGCTACTGTTGATTCGCATAGACCTCTTCATGAGGATAAGCCTCTCCTTTGCTGGTATTGAGCGCTCCCTCCTATCGTAGTATGAGCGCCTAAGGCATCTTGCAACCTCATCCACATGTATCCTGTTATCTTCTCTCTCTATCATTAGCATAGAATCTATAGCCTTGTTAACAGCATCCTTTACGCTCCTCTCTCCAAGCATGAGTATAATAAGAGAAGGTTATAGATAACAGTAGCGATACGACTGCTCTTAACATAAACAATGTATAGTTAGTTTGTATAATCCATATTGCTACTCAATTCAATCATATAAGCACTTCTTTTTATAGTACCTGCTTATACCATTAGCATGATTATGAAGAGGGAGAGGGCAATGCATATAGCGATAATGTTCTTCATCGCTGGAGGCTGGGGTGCATGGGTGAGTAGTGTTACAGGTTCATTGTTCATCCTCTATCTAACAGTTATAAATATAGTGCTTGGACTCATCTTTCTTGCATACTATATTAGGGGTCATGCAACTGGTAGAGGTTCAGGTAGATGATGATGATGGTGATAGGTGAGGTGAGAAAGAAGGATGAGTGCAACATCAAACCTCAAGGAGGATCATCTTATAGTAAGGAGGATACGTAACATAGCAAAAGGGTATGCAGAGATCATATACTCTAGCAATAGTGTACCAGTTGATGATGTTAAGAGAGTTCTCATCCTCATCGAGGTGTTCATAGATGCTTACCATCACTGCAAGGAGGAGTGCTCATACTTCCCTGCTGTAAATGGTACCACGCTTGAGGATGAGGCAAAGGCATTAGCAATAGAGCATGAACTTGGTAGAAGGATAGCAAGGATGCTCAACTCAAACCTTGATCTCTGGCTTAGGGATGATAGCAATAGCGAGCCTGTAGCAAGGATGCTAAAGGCATATGCTGAGTATCTTGATGTGCATATTGATAGGGAGGAGAGGTTCTTCTCATCATACGATGCGGTTGTGCATGAACAAGAGCAAGTGATTGATGCATTCAATGCAATAAGGAAGGAGAGGATGGATGATGCTAGGCTAAATAGCATACTATCAATGCTTGATAAGCTTGAAGGTTCACTTGCTAGAATGAAGGAGAGTGTAGTAGTAGGGAAGGAAGGGGATGGAGCAAGAAGGTAAGTAATTTAACTACCTCAACCATTGCCTATACTATGAGAGTGGATGTTGTTGTAGTTGGTGCAGGTATAGCAGGGCTATCTGTAGCAGAGGCGATGCTTAACAAGGGTATGAAGGTGTGTATAATTGAGGCTAAGCATGCAGGGTACGGTGCTACAGGTAGATCTGCAGGGATAGCAACTGTACAGATGAACGATACTCTAGATGTAAGATTGGCAAAGAAGGGTATAGATATAATCAATACGTGGAGAAGGAGGTACAACCTTGATGGGATATTAAGCACTACAGGACTATTGAGCATAGATAGGCAAGGTTCTATCATGAAGTATGCTAGGCTATTCTCAGAGTGTGAGGTTGCATACGAGGTCATGGATGTTAGAGAAGCAATGGATAGATGGCCATGGTTAAGGTTTAATGTTGATGGTGTAGATGCTGAGGAGTGTATATACACCAAGGATGATGTATGCATGGACCCTCTTGTATTTGCTAGCGTATTTGCAGACAGGCTCAAGGATATGGGTGTTGAGTTTGCAACTGGTAGGGTAGATATCCAAAGCATGATGGTAGATGGAGAGCATGTTACTTTAAGGTTTGATAATGAGCATGTAGTTGCTGATACTCTAGTCCTATGCACTGGTGCTTGGAGCAAAGGTATAGGTAGATGGCTAGGCTATGCACCAACAACCATACTAAAGGTACCATTGATCTTCTTCAAGTATGATATAGGGGAGCATGATATGGTATTACCATTTGCAGATGAGATAAACCATACGTACTGGATACCCTCACGTGCAGGGATGCTTGTTGGTGCAGACTATACTGTTTGGGATGTAAATGAGGCTGAAGATGCATTAGGTGAAGAGTTTAGGGTAAAAGAAGGGGTTCATGTTGATGATCATTTGCTTACGTACATCAAGCATGTAAGGGAACTACTAGTGAAGAGGATCAACTTCCATGTGTATGAGAGCAAGGTGCACTTTGGACCAATAAGCATCACACCCGATGGTAGGCCTATAGTTGGAAGGGTACCAGAGTTCAAGAACCTCTACATACTTGATGGGCTTAGAGGCTATGGTCTTGCTAGAGCACCAGCACTTGCATACATGCTTGTAGAGCATATACTTGATGGTACTGATATAGTAGAAGAGTTAGGGTCGACGAGGTTCATCAGTACAAACGATACATGGTTAATACAAGAGGGTTAGTAGCAGGTGCGGGGGGTGGGATTTGAACCCACGAACCCCTAAGGGACTAGGTTCTGAGCCTAGCGCCTTTGACCATGCTTGGCGACCCCCGCATACATGATTGTAGTATGAGGGTATGCTACTGTATATTTTGGTTTATAGTTGTGTTGCATTGAATTGCATTAATATCATACATCTTTATATCATAAATAAGTAGGTAGTAGGATGTGTGATGATAACTTTGCTGACATATATATGATACAATACAATATGACGATCCGCTCTTCTATAGTTGCAATTAATAATTAATTATAACCTTTTCATACTCATCAATCTATCCATGAGTACTCTCTTTACACCATCCATATTCTTCACCCTTACTATGTATCTACCATTGCTGAGATGCCTATTCCATGGCTGATCGTAGAGGAGCACCAACCTACCCATTGCAGATATCCTCTCTGCATTTATTGGAGAGTCATCTATGAATACATCATATGCTAGATCTGCCTTATCTACTCCCCTTGCAACACTAACGTATTCATCATAAACTATATTGTTATGCTCAAGCCATCTCTTAACGTAATCCTTGGCTATCTGTGCACTTACTATATCAACCTTGCCTAAACTTCTAAGCATTGCTATAGAGTTAGCAATATCACTCTCTATCACTGGAACCTTGAGCCATTCCTTCCAACATGCTGCTAGTTCTGTATAGAACCTCTCTGCACTATATCCTATACTCTTCCAGAAGTCCCATCTCTGCACCTGCTCCTTGCTAAGTGATGAATTATGCTTTCTATTGTAATATGTTAGCCATACACTTATTATATCTGCAAGTACACCATCAACATCCACCGCTATCCTCATAATCCATCCTCATCCCAAGACAGTTAGATCACAAATAAATAATAAACCTTCCCAGCAACTAAGCAATAACCTGCTCTACCCTACTCTACTCTATGCTTATCTCACTACCCTCAAACTTCTTTGGTAGCCTAACCTGAAGAATGCCATTCCTGAACGATGCTCTAGCATATTTAGGCTCAACCCTTGCTGGGAGCCTTACACTCTTGCTATAGTTCTCAAACTCAACGTTACTGAACGTTATGCATCTATCCATCCTTGCCCTTATGAAGAGTGTATCCTCAGTTGCCTTCAACTCTATACTCTCTTTGCTTGCACATGGTATATCTAGCGTAACTATAACCTCCTCATCAGTCTCACTTATCTGTGTCAATGGTTTCAGCTCCCTTCTCTCTATATCGTACAACTGCTCATCAACATCCATGATCATGCTAGAGAGTGCCCTCTCCATGATCCTCCTCATCCTCCTATCCATCTCCTCTATCACATCGAATATATCACGCCTCTCTCCTTCCCCTTCCCTCCTCCTTCTCTCTTCATCACTCATATCCATCACCCATAGAATGTTGGAGTAGCCTTTAACCTTGGCTCTGCTAACATGCTCTCAGTCTGCTTCATCAACTCCCTTGTCTTTATCCTTATCATCTCAGCCTCCTCCCTCAACTCATTAAGATCTATGCCAATGTTGAGTGCCTTGTTTAGAACCTCTAGCGCCTCTATCGATGCAAATGGGTCTGGGAAGTTAAGATGGGATTGTGTGAAGAGAGTTAGTGTTGGTATATTCCTGCTTATGCATGCCTTTAGTATTGCTGCATATGCCCCAAATAATATCCCTTCCTCAAATACAAGTGCATGCGTTGATCTCATCAGTGATGATGTATGTTCATCTGTTGCTATATAGAATACCTTCGGCTTATCTATGTTAAGCCTGTTCTGTACTGGGATGCCTGTTATACTTACCACAAGCCTAGGGTTTACCCTCTTGAACCACTCTGCTATGCTAGTGACAAACTCCTGCAGGATTGAAGGGTGTATTGGCATCTCTGATATCAATGCTATCATATTGCTCCCATTTGAGTATAGTCTTATAGGATTCTTCACTTCTCCATGCCTAACTAGCAGTAATGGAGGTAAGAGATCAGACTCCACATGTCCTATCTCAGCCATCTTGATGCTGTCTATCATATATGAGACTGCTATGCTACCAACAAGCCCAACATCTGGAAGGCCTATAAAAATATAGGGTGATTCCATCTTTATGCTATCGTACTCTACAACCTTCATAATTCATCACTCCTATACTGCCAGCAATGTAAGCAAGCAATTCACTCAACCTTTATGGTGAATCCTTCTTGCTTTGAGCCCTTCTTCTTGAATGTTATCTCAAGTATGCCATTCTTGTAGGTTGATTTAGCACTTGCAGGATCAACCTCCTCTGGCAGATCTATGCTCTTGCTGTACTTCCTCTCAGGGTTCTCAGCCCTTATGTTAACACTCTTCTCAGTTGCTGTAACCCTGATATCCTCTTTGTTTATCCCTGGAAGTTCAACTATAACCTTCAGCTCTCCATCAGTGCTCATAACATCAACCAAAGGCTCCCTCTCCTCCTTCAGCGCTATCCTTCCACCAGTCAATGAAGGCCTAACATTGCCAAATTCTCTAATCACTGGCTTCCCATCAGGTCCTATGGTTAGAGAGTAACCATAGACGAATGGTCCCCACTCTCTCCTTACCCTTCCATCTGGTAGTTTGTACTCTCTAACAAGGTCCTTCGGTACCATCTCCTCAAGTTCTTTCATGCTCCTCTCGAACATCCTCTCCATCTCTCTCTCCATCTCACGCATCATCTCCTCTATCTCCTGCCAGAATGCGAATGGCCTTCTCCTCCTACTGAACCACTCCTCCCATGACATGCAGTTACCTACAATATGATAAGATAAAAATCTTTTCGTTCTTCTCGTATATTATTATGCATGTATTACCAGCATAAGTATGGAGTTATTTAGGTTATCAACCTGCATTTTTACGCTAAGCCATTATAAATAACAGCTGATGTAATATGGCTAGCATATGCTGAGTATTGTATTGTATAACATGCTAGTATATGATGTATACCCTCACTCTCTAAACTCCCTATCCAACTCCTCTATAAGGCGCCTCTGTCTTTCACTCAGAGTTGAAGGTGTTGGTACCTTAACGCTTACCTTTACAAGTTGATCCCCCCTGCCATAATAGTAGCCATCATGCCTAGGCAGACCTTTGCCCTTTATTGTGAATACTGTATCTGGCTGTGTACCAGGGGGTATCTTGAGTGTATAGTAGCCTCCATCAAGGAGTGGAACCTTAACATCGCCTCCAAGCACAAGCCTTGGGAAACTAACCTTAGCCTCATACACTATATCACTATTAGAGCGCTTGAAGAGTGGATGAGGTTTAACCCTAACCCTTATGTATACATCATATCCATCTACTGCATCATTATCCATGCCGTATCTATTGCTTTTGCTGCCATGCCCATCATCAAGCCTTAGCATTGTACCATCCTCAAGCCCTGCTGGTATACTAACCCCTACCCTCTCTATCCTCCTAACCCTTCCAGTACCATTGCAGGTGATGCATGGCCTTTCCACAATCCTACCCTTGCCATTGCACTCCCTGCATGGCTCTATGCTTACAAATGTACCAAACCTTGACTGCTCTATCACCCTCTTAACCTGCCCTGTGCCTTTGCATACAGTGCATGTCCTTATCCTACTATCTGGCATGGCTCCTGTACCCTTGCATGTACTACACTGCACTATAGTTGGTACCTCAACCTCCATCCTCTTACCATGGAGCACATCCTCAAGCCCTATCTCCACATCTATGACTAGAGGTTCTCTACCTCCTCTACCCTTACTCTCCTGCCAGAAGAATGGTGAGCCCATGCTGAACCCAAAGAACCTCTCAAATATCCTATCGAAGTCAAGATCGAAGCCTAGATCCTTGAGTATCTCATCTATATCGAACTTTGCACCTTTGAATATCTCCTCGCTTGTATACCTCCCCTCCAAACCAGCATGACCATACATATCGTATAGTTTACGCTTCTCATCATCGCTCAGTACAGCATATGCTTCAGATATCAACTTGAACTTCTCCTCTGCATCTGGGCTCTTGTTCCTGTCTGGATGGTACTTCAATGCTAACCTCCTGTATGCCTGTTTTATCTCCTCCTTACTTGCATTCTTTGAGACGCCTAGTACCTCATAGTAATCTGGCTTGCTGTTCTTGCTCATACAACATCACATAATAAGAAAATAAGAGCCATTTATTTAATATGATTGTAGTGATCAATGACTTACTTGCTCTCTGAGCCTGTTGTTGAAGAGGAAGAGTATGAGGATGAGGATGAGGAGCCAGTACCTGAGCCTACCCTGCTGTACACCTGTGCACTGATCTCTCCAAGGATGTTCTTCAACTCATCAAGCCTGCTCTTTATCAATGCTGTATCCTTCCCTGCTAGAGCATCCTTCAACGCCTGTATTGCCTTGTTTATCTTCTCAATCTGCTCTCCACTCAACTTATCCTTCAGATCTTGCTTTATCATCCTATCAGCAGTGTAGATGAGGTTATCAGCCTCGTTCCTTAACTCAGCCTCCTCCTTCTTCCTCCTATCCTGCTCAGCATACAATTCAGCCTCCCTCTTGAGCCTCTCTATCTCCTCCTTGCTCAACTTGTTTGTTGAGGTTATAGTTATGCTCTGCTCCTTACCAGTTGCAAGATCCTTTGCACTTACATGCAGTATGCCATTGGTATCAAGATCGAATGTAACCTCTATCTGAGGCACACCCCTTGGTGCTGGAGGTATACCTGAGAGTGTGAACATGCCTAGAGAGACGTTATCAGCAGCCATAGGCCTCTCACCCTGCACAACATGTATGGTTACTGCTGTCTGGTAATCTGCTGCTGTTGTGAATATCTTGCTCCTCTTGCATGGTATGGTTGTGTTCCTCTCTATTATCTTCTCAGTCAACCCTCCTAGAACCTCAACACCAAGGCTTAGAGGAGTTACATCAAGAAGCACTATATCCCTTGCTATATCTCCTGCTATTATTGCACCCTGTATTGCTGCCCCTATTGCTACAGCCTCCATAGGATCTACACCCCTCTCTGGTTCTTTGCCCATGATCTGCTTAACAAACTCTCTAACTATGGGCATCCTTGTTGGACCTCCTATAAGGATGATCTTATCTATATCCTCAGGCTTCATCTTTGCATCTGCCAATGCCTGCATCATTGGCTGCCTACAGCGCTCAACTATTGGTCTTATCAACTCCTCCAACTTTGCTCTAGTAAGTGTCATGTTAAGATGCTTAGGCTCATTGTTCCTTGGGTCATATGCTATGAATGGTAGGTTTATCTCAGTAGTTAGTAGTGATGATAACTCTATCTTTGCCTTCTCTGCTGCCTCCCTTACACGCATCATAGCCATCCTATCCCTGCTCAGATCTATGCCTGTATCCTCCTTGAACTTGTTAATTATGTAATCTACTATTGCATTATCCATATCTGTTCCTCCTAACTGTGTATCTCCAGATGTAGCCTTAACCTCGAATACACCTCCTCCCATCTCCATTATTGTAACATCAAGTGTACCTCCACCAAGATCAAAGACCATTATCTTGAGATCCTTGTCAGCCTTGTCAAGACCATATGCTAGGGCAGCAGCAGTAGGCTCTGGTATAAGCCTTACAACCTGCAACCCTGCTATCTCACCAGCATCCTTTGTAGCCTGCCTCTGGTTATCGTTGAAGTATGCTGGTACAGTTATAACTGCCTTCTCAATCTTCTCACCAAGGAATGCTTCTGCATCCTTCTTTATCTTCTGCAGTATCAATGCTGAGATCTGCTGAGGTGTATACTCCTTATCATGAACCTTGAATTTATAGTCTGTACCCATCTTACGCTTTGCTGCAATTACTGTACCCTCTGGATTTGTTACCATCTGCCTCCTTGCTGGTTCACCTACCAGCAGTTGCCCATCCTTTGTGAATGCAACTATGGATGGGAATGACTTACCATAGAGTGATGTACCTTCTGCTGATGGTATCACTACAGGCTTGCCTCCAATTATAACTGCAGCAGCAGAGTTACTTGTACCTAGATCTATGCCTATTATCTTACTCATGGCTCACCACCTCCTTCCTGTACAGGTCTCCTAGATACCTCTACAAGGCTGGGTCTTATTACTTTATCATTCATCATGTAACCCTTCCTTATCTCACTTGTAACTGTAAGATCTGGGAGCTCTGCATTGTAGATGAATGATACTGCCTCATGCATGTTCGGGTTGAATGTCTTACCTACAGCAGGTATCTCTACAACCCCAGCATCCCTGAGTATGCCATCAAGGTTCTTAAGCACACCTTCAAGCCCTTCTACCACATGCTTATCAGCGCTCTTCCTTGCAGCATCAACTGCTCTCATAAAGTCATCCCTAAGGCTGAGGAGTTTGAGCACAAAGGACTCTATACTCTGCCTTACCCTATACTCAGCCTCCCTCTCAACCCTCTTCCTGTAGTTATCGTAATCTGCAAGAAGGTACTTGTACCTGCTCTCATACTCCTTCAATGCACTCTTTAGCATCTCAACCTCCTCCTTGCTTGAACCCCCAACCATAGCCTCCTCGCTATTGATCTTACTAGCATCACTGTTAACGGTATCGCCATTATTCTTATCACCAATACTCATATTATGAACTCTAACATGCCAGCCTATAAACCTAAACCTAGCATCTAATCTATAACCTCACGTAGAGGGTTTGCCTTGACTATTATTGAATTCCTTCCTATACTCTTACCCTTATCCCTGTAACCCTTCACCCTCTCATAATCTGCCCTTGAGCATGCAAGTATAACTAGAGTTCTATCATCATATACATCTAATAGGCTGGTGTCTCTTAGCATATCCACATCCCCTATGTAATCCCTCAACCTAGATGAGAGGAGTGATAGCATCGCTGCCCTGCTACTCCTCATCTCATTGCTATCTATGCTCCATGCTATAACTATCTTGCACTTGCTTGCCCTAAGATCCCTCTTCTTGAGCAGTAACCTAACCTCATCCACAACATACTTGGAGTAAGCCTCTAGACTCCTTATGCAGTTATTTACTATATGTGCTAGAGTACCACTCTCTATAGAGTTTGCTAGCATGTAGAGGTCGAATAGGCTAGAGGCAACATCATCTATGAAGAGTTCCCTTAACCCTTCCTCCTCCCTAAGGATGCTACGTGTGCTCTCTCCTATACTCTTGCATAGTTCGAATGCTGTTATAAGGGGTATGTAGTGTGATAGCACTCTATTTGAGTAGAGTACCTCTGCTGATTGTATATCCATCATAGGGATCCTTGAACTATCTGTAACACAATCAATTATCTTGTATATGCCATGATCCTCCCTCATCATCGAGGTAGAGCCTATAACATAGCCTAGAGCATCTGATGCTATAGGCATGTAGTAGTAGTTGATATCATCATTAACCTTCATGTTTGTAACATGCTCCATAACCTCCATCATCTCATTGTTCCCTCCTATCCCAGTTGGTATACAGTATATTATGGATGAGCCCTTCCTAAGATGATTTATCATGCTCCTGAACTTACCTGCTATCTCCACCTTTGCATCTTGACCAACCTTCCTTATCTTTGGTGTGAAGAATACATGGTCTGCACTTGCCATTGCAACACTCTCAGGTTCTAACCCAAGCAATGGCTCATCCTCCATCAATGCATTAACGCTAGAGTATGCCATTGCCATCTCTGCCCTAATAGATATGGCCATGCCTTTGGACTCATCCACCATGGATACATCTAAACCCTTGAGTGAGAGGCTCTTGGCTATGTTGTAGCCCTCACTACTAAGACCATACACTACTACCTTCAATCTGATAGGATTATGGGGTGAGAGTAATAAAGCCTTTACATGCACGATGCGATTAAGATTATTAATGAGATAAGGCTCATGAGGTATAGCCCGGCAGCCCGGTGGAGAGCATATTAGCAGATGCTCGCCGAATGTAGCGGTCAAGCATGGGGGCCTTTGGAGCCCCAGACCCCAGTTCGAATCTGGGCCGGGCTACCAATAATGATCCTCAACGAGTGTCCTTGCAGGTGATTGGAGGTATCTGTTGTTGTAGGCTATTATTGAGAGTGTTTATGGGATGGGATAGGATGGGTAGATATTCAACATACATGCAATATATTGAAAGAGGATGAGTATGGGGAGTGGATGCTGTGAGGCTTGAGGATATGAATATTATGTACACTAATAAGGCTCTTCAAGTTCCTGTTACCCAAATAAATTGGTGGTTAGTAGTATGCTGTTGCTTCTGCTACGCTATAACCATTTAACACTTCTAACTAACCATTCTCACTATAATCATCATCACTCCATCTTTGCATCATAATGGATTATAGCCTGAATAACCTACCCCACATATTGAGATATTCTTCCCATCATTGATTAGCAGTGTATAGCATACTATGCATCTAACATCTTCATCTTCTTCATATCATATAACCTTGCAGTACCACCCTATACCCTATTATGAACTCATCCCTACCTTGCCTTGCTATGACATATACAGATACATTATTGGGGGAGTGAACTTGACCCTCTAGCCATAGTCGTATCTCTTTACTACATCCTTAGCCGTATGATCGTTGTATATACTTATCAGATAGTTAGAAGCTTGATCTTGATGATCTACTATCCTAACGCTGTGTTTGCATGATTGCCTTCTGGGGCTGTTTGGTGTAGTGGTAATGAGTTCTGGTATTGTAATACAGCCAAATTATAGGATCGTTCCCATGATAAGAGTACATCTGCCTTAGAGTATATTGAGTTTTTATTAATGTTAGTTACACCAAACTGATTATACCAAAGGCATAATAATGGAGGATGAGCAATATAATATATGGAGTATGAGGATACATTTGTAAAGATAGCACATCTTCTAGGAGGGGAGGATTACGTTAGGGTTGCTAGAGCACTACTCAACAATGAGGATACTACAGATGAGGAGATAGCTAGTGCTACAGGGTTGAAGATAAACACTGTTAGGAAGGTACTCTATGATCTCTTCAGCAAGGCCCTTATAATAGGGATAAGGGTTAGGGATGAGAAGAAGGGCTGGTTTGTGTACAGGTGGAGGGTAAAGAGGGATAACGTTGATACATTCATAGATGGGCAGAAGCGCAAGATCCTAGATAGGTTGAGGATAAGATTACAGTATGAGGAGAGCAACCAGTTCTATCACTGTGGAAATTATTCATGCCCAAGGCTAACATTCGATCAAGCAGTAGATGCATTCTTCAGGTGCCCATCATGCAAGGCACCCCTCAACCTTGCTGATAACTCAATGCTCAAACAGGCAATAATAGCAAAGATAAATGAGTTGAGTAGTGAGTTGCAGAAGAATGGCAAGGGCAACACATGATAGATTTAGACCAATAATAATTGATGTAGCAAGACTTAATCTTTTCTATCTACACTCTATATATTGCTATTTAGCACTTTGTAATGCAGTATAACCTCCCCATTCCCATGCATTCTATTCACATCAATAAGCATGAGCCTCCTACCCTCCTCTACTCTTAAGAACCCCTCACCCTCTACCAATGTCTTTGCATCCCTGCCACCTAGTACTACAGGTACTACAGTTACCATCAACTCATCTACCAGCCCTTCCTTGAGGAGTGACCAGTTAAGCTCTCCCCCTCCCTCAACAAGTACCTTCCCTATACCCATACCCCTCAACCACTTGAGTAGCATACGTAGATCAACCCTATCCCTTCCTACTACAATAACAGTTGCTCCCATACCCCTCAACCTCTCTACTCTTGCTTGATCTGCATGCTCAGATACAGCTATTATGGTTGGAATGCTCTTACATGTACTCATTATCTTGGAAGTAGGGCTTATCCTAGCATGGCTATCAACAACAACCCTTGATGGGTTGCTCCCTTCTCTACCCTCAACATACCTTACATTGAGCATTGGATTATCTATTAGGACTGTGTTTATACCAACCATAACTGCATCTACCATACTCCTCAACCTATGCACCCTTACAAGATCATGCTTGGATGAGAGTCTTGAGTCATTCCCTACACTAGATATCTTGCCATCTACGCTCATTGCAGCATTGATTATAACATATGGTCTATCCATATGTGCTTTCATGCTAACTCATAACCTACCATGTACTACCCTGCCATTGAGCATCACAGCCCTTATGCTTGATACATCTGCTCTATGCACTATTGCAGTGTATGGGTTGTGCATAGGCATTATATCAAGGCTATACTTGTCTATGAACAGTGCATCTGCATACATTCCTTCAGCAAGGTATCCTAACCTGTTTAGCCTAAATATCCTTGCTGGGTTAACAGTAACCATCTTGATGATCTCTCTAGCATCTATGCCTCTACCCTTATCGCTTTTGTACATGAGCCTTGAGACCTTCCATAGATAATCCATCTCCCTGAAGAGATCTGGAGAGTTGAGCATAACGTTATCAGTGCCTATTGCAACAGAGCATCCAAACCTGAGCATATCCCATACCCTTGGCATCCCTACACCTAGTACAGCATTTGCCCTTGGGCATACAACTATACCTATACGCTTGGATGCTGCAAGCATGAGTTCATCATTGCTTGCAACTGTCATATGCACTAGAAAGTCTGGTCTTGTTATGCTTAGTATCCTGCTAACCTCGCTCATGCCAAACCTCTCCATAGAGTATGCCTTTGACTCCTCTGATTCGCATGCATGCATGCCGAATACCTTGCCCCTTGATATTGCTATAAGTGCTAACTGCTCCAGCGCCTTTCTACTATACTCATTCGCCCCACTCAATCCAAATCCATCTGCTACACCTACAACATTCAAAGCCTCTTCAATAGCATTATCTGGAAGAGGTTCATCATCCCCTGCATAGCTGTAGTGCTCAACCCTGCCCAGTGCAAGATACCTCATCGCTAAACCATCCATACTCTCCCTTAGCATATTCACACCGTTCAGCCCTTGCTCCCTAAAGTCTATGAACGTTGTGATCCCTTTGCTTAGCATTGCTAGTGCTGAGGATCTTATGAAGTGCATTATATGCTTGCTCATACTCTTGCTCAGCACCCTACTCTTCACACCAAATACTGGATGTATGCTCTCGTTGAACCCTAGGTTGTATGTTACATCCTTTGCTATTGAATCTGCTATATGGGTATGTGCGTTTATGAATGATGGTATCATTAGCAAGCCCTCACAGTCTATGCTATAATCAGCATCAACATAAGAAGTATCAGAATCGTTGGAGTTGGACTGTCTTCCATTATTATCATCATCAACAATAACATCAACATCCTTGATTAAGCCAGTGCAATCATCCACTGTTATGCTTGCCCTTTCAAGGAACTCAAGATCGCTACCATATAGCATACTGATATTCCTTATCCTTATAAGCAACTCAACTCAACCACATTATCAACAGGAAGAACCTGACTCTTATCTTCTTGCATGATATCAATCCTCTTACTCTTACTCTTGCTCCCATCCATACTCTTCCTCATCTCCCTTATGCTATCGAGTGCTCTAGTTGCAAGCATGGCAGCACTCCTTGCATCCCTAGCAATGCCTATTCCACATTTAAGCCTCACAGAGGTCTTTGTCATAACATCTCTAATAGCCTCTTCCACCTCCCTCTTCCCTAACCTACTAGATACTACCATGAAGTTATCCCCGCCCAAGAAGAATGTTAACGATCCCTTCTCCAAGAACCTCTCAGCAATCTCAATATGTAGCCTCGTAACCAGCAATGATATCTGATATGGTAAGAGCCTAGAACTTACATCAGTTGTTGAGCCATCAACATCTATATGCATTATCTGCACCAACCCATCACCTTCTAATTTATTGGGATCATCTGCTACAAACAAACCTCTACCTACTGCACTACTTGCCATCTTTGCACTCTTATGTGCCTTGTAAGGGGTATCTGCAATGCCTATCCTCATGCTTATGTTAAGATCGTATGAGGTTGTTATAGCATCTAGAATGCTCCTATGCTCCTCTACGCTTATCCCATTGCTCACAGCGAACATCTCATCGAACCTATTGAAGAATACTAGACCATTCCTCTTTGAGAACTGCTCCTGCATATCACTATATAGTCTTGATTGGAGTATCTGTAGTCTATGCTCCCTATCACTCCCAAGGGTTGCTGTCCATGGTCCATAACCCTCAAGCCTTATGAGTGTGATCTGTATCATCTCCCTTCCTGCACCTGTTGCCTGACCTACCTTATCACAATCGTTCCTCCTGCATCCTCCCTATTAGAGTCTATGCCCTTGCCATTATCCTTGCCCTTACCCTTACTCCTTAGCATCCTAAGCCTCTTGACCATGTTCACAGCAGCGCTCACTGCCCTTGTAGATACTGGATTTATCCTATCAACTGCCTGCTCATAGTTCATCCCAGGACCAGATATGCCCAATGCAACTGGTTTGCCATACCTAAGCGCTAGATCTGCTATAAGCCTTGATGCATTTAATGCTACGATTTCATCATGCATGGTCTCACCCTTGATGACAGCACCTAGAGTGACTACAGCATCCACATCATCCTTGCTCAAGAGATCTGCTACAAACAATGGCATATCGAACGTTCCTGGGACATAGCATATGTACCTTATCTCTGCATTCAACTCTTTGGCATGGTTGCATGCCCTCTCAAGCATGCTAGAGGTTATCTCACCATTGAACTCAGCAACTACTACCCCAAGCCTAATTGTATTGGTAGCAGTATCATCATTAAAGGTATGGCTAGACATACCCATTCCAATTCAATCTACACCATCTTCAGCAGTATCATCATCAATAAGCATCGATGCATCAAGGATACAGAGACCATGCCTCTCAGCATACCTCTCTGCCTTTTCAAATGGGAGTGCATTGTATGTTGTTGAGTCGAGCATCTCACATATAGCAACTGCTGGAAGAAGTCCTGCCTTCTCTGCCAGATATATAGCCATCTCAGTATGCCCCCTCCTCTCCTTGAGCAGGTTCTTTGCTGCTATGAGCAATGGCACATGCCCTGGGGATCTGAACGAGGATATGAACTCTGCAACCCCATCCTCTCCATTAAGCACAGATGCTGCTACGCTTGCCATCTTCGATATGGTTAATGCTCTATCCCTATCTGTTATCCCTGTGTATGTATCCTTGTGGTTTATGGTTATTGAGAATGCTGGTCTATCTCCATAGGGAGAGCATGTTGATACCATGCTCCTCAACCTACCATCCAATGCTAGATTGAGGAGATCATGCATGTAGAGCAAGCCCAATCTGCTTGCAACATCATGACCCAATGCTAAGCATATCAACCCCCCTGCATCTCTACGCATTGTAGTAATACTCTTTGGGGTAACGAATTGGGCAGGGATGAGCATATCAACCTCATCCTCCCTATCCTTACTATCATGGAGTAGTACAAACCTCCCATCTCTCAACGCATCTATAGCATCCTCAAGGCTCGATCTAGATCCTATCTTGCTTCCTACCTTCAACCCCCTTTTCATTGCCTTCTCCTGTAACTCCTGGGAGTAGCATTATAAATCTTACTAATTATTTTGTATCTACTAATATATTGGTATGCTCTAGGAGGTTTGCTAGGTACCTAGCAATCATATCAACCTCGATATTAACAGTATCGCCCTCACGCTTTCTACCTAGGGTTGTTACCTGTAGTGTATGTGGTATCAATGCTACAGAGAATCTGTTGTCCTTGATGCTAGTAACTGTAAGGCTTACACCATCAACAGCAATGGAACCCTTCACTGCTATATACCTCATCAGAGAATTAGGGACCTCTATGCTCATAATTACCTGATCCCTCTCCTCCCTCCTCTCAACTATCCTGCCTATACCATCCACATGCCCTAGAACAAAATGCCCATCTATGCTATCCCCTACCCTAAGGCTAGGCTCAAGGTTAACACTATCTCCTCTCTTAAGCATGCCTAGATTAGTTCTTGCAATAGTCTCTCCTACTAGGTTGAACCTTGCTCTACTACCTTCTAGTGCAACAACTGTCAAGCATACACCATTAACTGCTATGCTATCCCCTACACCAACTCTAGCAGCGATCTCCTTGATATCTACTGTAATGGTCATTGCACTACCTTCACCCTCACTCATCCTTACATCCTCTACTATGCCCATACACTTGATTATACCTGTGAACATATACATCATCTCACCATGGATCAGTCTGTGCTGCTACCTATAGCCTCCAGTAGTGCCTTTGCCCTCTTGTAGTGTACAGCATCAACCATCCTGCCTTCAAGCCTAACAGCACCTCGCCCTTGCTTCATAGCCTCCTCCAACGCTACTACAACCTTCCTTGCCCACTCAATCTCATCCTTGCTTGGCACGAAGACCTTATGTACAGGCTCTATCTGCCTTGGGTGTATTATGCTTTTCCCCTTGTAGCCTAGCCTCATCCCTAGCATAGCATCCCTTATTAGCCCATCCACATCATCAACTGCCTGCCATATACCATCTATTGCATATACACCTGCTGCTCTAGCATCAACAGGGATCTTTGCTCTAGCATAGTTGAAGCCTATAGCATCCTCAGCATACTCTAGCCCCATATCATGCATAAAGTCGAATACACCAAATATTAAGGCTGAGACCCTATCACTTGAAGATGCTATACTGTATGCATTAACAACACCCCTTGCACTCTCTATAGATGGCATGATCTCTATGTTCTTTCCTATACCATACTTCTTCTCAAGTTCATCAAGCACCTCTGCTACCTTTGTAACCTCCCTTGCCTCATTAACCTTGGGTATAACTATACCATCAAGCCCCTCATCAACTACCTTCAGATCATCCTTAATCAGTCCTGAATCTGGCGAGTTCACTCTAATGTATAGTTCAGATGCGTAATCCTTCCTAGCCTTTATAGCATCCCTTACCATTGTCCTTGCCCTATCCTTCTCATCCATTGGTACAGAATCCTCAAGGTCCAAGCATATTATATCTGCCCTTAGGGTCTTTGCCTTCTCTATGAACCTTGGGTTGTTACCTGGCACGAAGAGCAGTGTCCTTATCAGCCTACCTGCTATGGTCATGGCATATAACAGGTTAGGAGATGATTTAGTCTTTACTCTCCTTCAAATAATATATAAAAATAATGATAATAGTTTAGAGTTTGGATGGTGTTGTTACCAACTTGCCTATTATCTTATTCTCCATCATCATCACATGCCCCTCAACCATCCTGCTGAATGGGAGTACATCATGCACATACGGCTTTATCTTGCCCTTTGAGACCCAGTATATAACCTCGCTCAGTTCTGCCCTTGTACCTTGTGTTGAGCCAAGAAGGTTTAGACCCTTGAAGAAGAGGTATCTTAGGTCCAACTGTGCATCATAGCCTGTTGTTGCTCCAGTGGTTACAAGCGTACCACCCATCTTAAGCAACTTAACCTCATCAAGGAATACTGATTTGCCTATATGCTCAAATACAACATCAACTCCCTGCTTGTTCGTATACTCCCTAACCTTCCTTGCCCAATCTGGCTCTCTATGGTTAACAACGTAATCTGCCCCTAGTTTCCTACAAACCTCCATCTTCTCATCGCTCCCTGCAGTTGCTATAACTGTGCAGTTGAATAGCTTGGCTATCTGTATGCCTATACTCCCAACACCACTAGTACCTCCCATTATAAGCACAGTCTGCCCTGGATGTATCCTTGCCCTACCTACAAGCATGTGCCATGAGGTCATCCCAACCATGGATACTGCTGCAGCATCGGTGAAGGATACATTATCTGGCAACTTGACTACGTTGACCTCTGGCAGTTTTGTGTACTCAGCGTATGCACCATCTAGAGGACCAGTCTGGAAGCCCCATACAAGCCTCTCATTGCAGTCATACTCCCTGCCAGAGATGCAGAGATCACACTTCCTGCATGATATGTTTGAGTGTGACACTACCCTATCTCCCTTCTTGAACCTTGTTACCTCTTCACCAACCTCAACAACTGTACCAGCAGCATCACTTCCAGAGATGTGGGGCATGGGAACCTTTATTGGTTCACCCCATATAGCCCAGAGATCGTTGTAGTTGTAGGCTGCTGCCTCAACCTTTATGAGCACTTCATTAGCCTTTATCTTCGGCACATCTATATCCTCTATCTTAACAACCTGTCTTGGATCCTTACTGTGTTCCCTGAATACTGCTGCCTTCATTAAGGCATGAGTTGGTTCAAACATTAATATACTTTATGAAGCCATAAGCATTAAGATTAAACTAGGTAGGTTATTAAATGTTAAATAATATGCTGCTAGAACAGCAGTAATGCCGCTCTATGGTCTCTTTGGGGAGCATACAGTTGAGAGCTGTCCATTGTACAATGAGAAGAGCAGGAGTACAGTCCTTATAATAAGCGAGCGTATCGATGAGGTAGCAAAGAGGCACGGTGTAAGGTTCTTAGGCATGTACCACTCTGCATTGGAGCATACATTTGTATGGGTTGCTGATGCTGAGGATGCACATAGGCTTCAGAGGTTTGCAATGGATCTTGATATAGCATCGTTCAATGCTTTGAAGATAGTGCCATTGGGAACCTTCAACGATCTAGTTGAGGCATGCAAGAGGTTGGAGTCTTCGAAGCCAAGATAAATAATAATATAGTAGTTCTTTCTTATCTTTTTAAATCAGTACCTTGCATACTACTGCAATGAATATAGGTGTAATTGGTATAGGGGCTGGTGCAGCAATAATTGTGATAGGTGTATTGGCAATATTCATATCTGGTGATGAGTTTGCCTTCATAAGGGGGATGATGCTCATAGTAACTGGGATACTGATATTTGGTTTATCATTTAGGTTCAAGGCCATAAGGTATGGTAGTGCTAAGGATAGGGAGAAGGGCAAAGATAAGAGGTAGAAGAGGAGAGAGGAATCAATTAATTAAGGAAGGAAGGAAGAGGATGTAGAAAGAAGGAAGGGATGGGAATCATCTTATAATTTAAGATCATCATCCCCTATATTACAAAATGATGATAGAATAGGTTAAATAGTGGAATAAGAATGCTAGATTATGCCAACTGCATATGTGTTAATAAACTGCGATCTAGGAGCAGAGGAGGAGATAATAAAGGAGATAAGGAAGATACCAGAGGCAAGGGAGGTTGCTGGAGTATATGGTGTGTATGATATAGTGGCAAAGATAGAGTCTGATTCGATGGACAAGTTGAGGGAGATAATAACGTGGAAGATAAGGAGGATAGACAAGGTAAGATCAACGTTAACTATGATAGTTATAGAGGGCCAAGGGCAGCAGGTTAAGAAGTGAGCACTAGCAGCCTCTTCAATGTGGCCAAGAACCTTGCTATATCATCCTCGCTGTTGAAGAAGTGAGGAGAGACCCTGACTATTTTCTTCTTTAATACCTCTCTCTCAGCAACTATTATGCCCTCTCTCTCAAGATCTCCAACCAGTCTCCTAACCATAGTATCGCTATCCTTATCATTGAAGTTGAATGACACTATGCTTGATCTCAGCCTAGGATCATCTGGCCCATAAAGCTTTATGAGTTTATCATATTGATGATTCTGTAATTCTTCCCTTATCATCCCCGCAAGGTGCATATTCCAGTTCCTTATCTTTGCTATCCCTATGCTATTTATGTACTGTAACGCTGTAAGCAATCCAGCAAGCAGTGCATATCCTCTAAACCCAGCCTGCATCCTGTAAGGCATCTCCCTGTAGCATAGTCCATCATGTATGAATGCTGACTCTCCTCCAACATACAGTGGTTCAATATCATCCCATGCATCTCTACTGCAGTAAAGTATGCCCAAGCCAGGAGGTGCACATAACCACTTGGATGATGGGAATGCGATGAATGAGCAGCCTAGTCTCTTAACATCAACATCCATGCACCCAACGCTCTGTGCAGCATCAACGAATAGGTGTATCCTCCTATCGCTATCCCTTAACACCTTGCTAACCTCCTCCACTGGTAAGATGAGGCCAGTGTTGAAGAGTACATGGCTCAATGCTACAAGCCTTATCCCTTCAGAGTTAACGATCTTCTCCAACTCCTCAACATCTATACTCCCATCCTCATCCTTGAGGTTGAGTGTTCTTATCGTTACTCCTCTTCCATCCCTCAACCTTAACCATGCATAATGGTTTGCAGGATGCTCATGCTCCCCATCCCTTATAACTATAGCATCACCCTTGCCTATCTTAAGAGAGTTTGCAACGATGTTTATGGCATGGGTTGTGCTCTGTGTGAAGATTATCTCATCCTCCCTACAGTTTATCAGCCTTGCAACCTCCTTCCTAGCTCTGCTCAAGAGCTCATCCAACATAGATGCTGATGCATTAGAGTCTGGACCATACTCATCGTAGGAGATGAGAAAGTCTGTTACAGCCTTTATTGCTATGAATGGTACAGGTGCGCTGGATGCGTTGTTAAGGTATATGCCCCTCATCCTTGGGAAATCCCTCTTTATAGAATCTGGATCCAAATTCATTATTATCGGTACATACTTACAATGGTGTACAATTTAAAGATATGAATATGGTAGGGGAGGGGAGTGAGGAGGAAGGGAAAAGGAAGAAGAGGAATGATGTGTTGCTAACCCTGCTTGATTGCTATGGTATCAACCTTATTGTAGCAGAGGATGCCCTAGCAAGGATATGCCTACTATCAAGCCTTGTAAGATCTTTAGATGATGGTAGGATAGTGTACATAGATCTGGATACAGTATTCACTGCATATGTGATGCATGGTATCATGGGCATAAAGGAAGAAGGAAGCAAGGGCGCAAAGATCGATATAATGGTGCCAGATATAGGCAGGGTTGAGGATCTGCTTGCTACTGCTTGCTCAAACATAGATGCAGATACAAGGTTAGTGGTACTTGATTCAATACATGGATTCTACCATCTCTACGATAGGGTTAAGGTAACCTCACTCAACCAACTCTTAACATCATACATAACATTACTTGCAATGCATGCAGAGAGATACTCCATACCATTCCTAGTCACTAGTATAAGGAAGAAGAGGATAGTTGAGGGAGTAGGAACTACACAGGCATACAGCAGCAGATACCTATGGAGTAAGAGTAGTACTATAATCTCAGCAAGGTACTCCAGTAGAGATTACATGCTTATGGTACGTGTAGTGAAGCATAGAATTGATATGCTTAAGGATACCATACATGCGTTGAAGGTTGCAAATTATTGATACACACCATAACAGTTTGATATGAATCATGCATACATTCCTCTTTCATCAACAGATGGTTAATGTTTGTAAACATAATACGTACTAGCAAGTTGGTCTCTAGCATGTAGAATCCTATCTATCTACCTTTTTTCCCTCAGCAAGATATCATATATACATTCATCTATTACTACTACTTACCTTCTCCAACTCTTCTATTGCCTTATCTGCTAGCGTGTTCCTCTTTGGGGTTGTTACTATAAAGTAGTTCTTATCAGCCCTTTCCACTGCAGTAACCTTCCTATACTTTAGGGTTGAGAGATCGAACTCCATCAAGCCTTGCTCTATCTCCTTCTTTGCATAAACCATGAGTATATGATCTCCAGAGAGGGGGGAGAATGGTAGTAGGGCGAATGTGTACCCTCTATAGGTGTGAAGGGTCATAATCTGTTTCATCAGTGGTGCAATAGTTACAAGGTATGCCATAACCTCTTCAACGTTCTGAAACTCCTCATAGTCGAACTGCATACCATACTCTCTTCATATGTTGGATATAAGGGTTTTATTTGTTCTTTAGTTAATAATACATCTCTCTACTACCTTACCTCTTTCCATACATCATTTAAATGTCCTAAAACCATCTGCAACCATCTTCTCATACACCTTTATAGCCTCTTCATACTTCAATGGTCTGCTTTGAGCCTTAACATAGCCCTCTGCATCGCACAATGCTATTATATATCCTTCATCACCAACCTTCTCCATCTTCACCAACTCCTCATCGCCAACTGGTTCAAACGTTGAGCCTTTGCGCTTGACAGTCTTGAGTAGGTAAGCAAAGCCTGTGTACTCAAAGAGCCTGTACTGTGCCTTCCTAGCCCTCTCCTGTCCTATCTGTACAGCCTCATGGTACTGCATGTATGCATATGCTCCTCTCTGCATGAATATTAACCATTGCTACGGGTTAAGCATTTAAGTTAGGTTCAAGCAATACCATTGATAAGATTGAATCTCATGGTTGCTGCCATAGGTGTTGGTATAGCTGCGCTGATAGTTGGTATAATAGTATTGCTACCATATCTAGGGCAGGGGCAGCAAGGGCAACAACAGCAACAGGGCGAGCCAACTGCTATTCAGGAACTTGTAATAGACTTGGATAGCGTGAATGTAAGCAAGGGTGGTGATGATACAACAACGATAGAGGTTACATTCAGTGTACTCAACCTTAGCAGAACTACAGTTATACTTGAGAATATAAAGTATACATTGTATGCAGATGGTGTAAGGCTTGGGGACTCTATGATAGGAGAGAGCCTAGAGGGCATAGTAACTGGTAGCGGGAAGACAAACTACGTTCTACCAAATGCACAATTACTTCTCAAAGATACAATAAAGGTTACCAAGGTTAAAGGCTTAGAGGGGATATGGGATGCACTTGTTGAGGGGAAGGTTAGGTGGAATGCAAATGGTACATACTCTGTAACTGGATGGCCAGAGAGGAATTTTGATGTAGCAAGATAGCATATACTATGATTATAACTATCATAATCGATTATAGAGAAGATGGATTAATTGTAAGTGCATAAATGCTAAAATAGTTAATAGTGGTATGTAAGTATAAGGCGATGATTGGTGATAAGGTTAGCAATATTCGAGGTACAGAAGGACAAGAGCAAGAAGGGGATGCTAAGTAATGAGGCAAAGAGGCAGAGGGAGATAATAGCATATCTGGCAGTTGAGCAAGACCCTGAGTTGAGGACAAGGATAGCAATAGCACATGCCTTAGCATCAAAGTTCAATACACGCTGGCAGAACATCTACTCAAGCATATTCAGGGATCTGGATGAGATACTGATACCAACAAACATAGTCAGGGAGAAGGGTAGGCTGCCTCCAAAGCGTGGGCCTAGGGCACTACAGCATGAGGGTGTGCCATACTACGAACTTACGCAGGCAGGAATGCTTGTAGCCTCATGCTTGGATGAGTTGGGCGATGCAAAGATAAGCATACTTAGGCAGTGTATCTATACAATAGAGCAGGATATGTTGAGAGATGGGCTGCTCTTACTGCTTGAGGTTGCACCATCCCTAACTCTAAGGTTGATAGGTGAGTATGTGATGCACTATAGCCTAGATATAGATAGCATGGTGCCTATAACTGCAGATAAGTTCAGATATGTTCTTGCAGAGAGCATAAGGGCAGAGTTAGAGTTCATAGAGACGTTCATGAGTCTTAGCAAGGATAAGAGGAGCGAGTTGGTAAACTTCATGCAGATGCTCTCTCAGTAAGATTAAAATTCTCTTACAAAAGAGAGTATAGCGTACTGGTATGGCTCATGATCATGATAAGGTGCTTGAGAGTATAGTTGGTAAGGTTGTATCTCAAGTTGAGAACGATCTCATCTCTCAGATAGAATCATCTTATGCTCAATCACTTGAGAGGTTAAAGGCATCAAGAGCAGGTGTAGAGTCTGAGTATAGCAAGATAGTTGAGGGTGCAAGCAAGCAGGCTGAGAACCTGAAGAGGCAGATAGTTGAGAGTAGTAGGCTTGCTGTAAGGAACAAGCAACTCCTCCTCATAGAGGAGGCTGTAAACGATGTATTCAAGCATGTTATAGCAAGGATAGATAACATAAGGGCAGATGAGAGGTACGAGGCTATGATGAGAAGGCTTATAGAGAATGCATTGGATGCAATTGGTATGGATGCTGTGCTAGAGTGCAATGATAGTGATAGAGATGTTGTTGACAGGATAGTGCTAGAGTTGCAGCACAAGTACAACTTCAGCATAGAGATTGGTAACAGCATAGACTGCCTAGGAGGTATAAGGGCAAGGTCCAAGGATGGTTCAATAATACTGGATAACACACTTGATAGCAGGATAGAGAGGATGAAGCCAATACTAAAGAAAGATATAGCCAGACTCTTTATGGTGTGATGATATGGTAGCAAAGGGAAGGATAATCTGGATAAGCGGGCCAGCAGTGAAGGCAGATGGAATGGCAGAGGCAAAGATGTACGAGACGGTATACGTTGGGGAGTCAAGACTTATAGGCGAGGTTATAAGGCTTACAGGGGATACAGCATTCATCCAGGTGTATGAGTCAACCTCTGGTCTTAAGCCAGGTGAGCCAGTTATAGGTACTGGGAACCCCCTCAGTGTGCTCCTAGGCCCAGGGCTTATAGGAAGGATATACGATGGGATTCAAAGACCTCTAGATGATATAGCAAAGCAGTCTGGTGCATTCATAAGTAGAGGTATAGCAGTAGATCCAGTTGATAAGAAGAAGAGGTATAGATTCATCCCAACAGTAAAGGTTGGTGATGAGCTTGAGCCAGGGAGTAGGTTGGGTACAGTAGAGGAGACACCGTTGATAAAGCATCATATAATGCTTCCTCCAGACAGCCCTGGAGGCAAGGTTATTGCTATAGAGAGTGAAGATGCTTACGATCTAGAGCATCCAATAGCAACACTTGAGAAGAATGGGAGAAGGTATGAGGCAAAGATGTACCATTACTGGCCTGTTAGGAGGCCTAGACCATTGAGGGAGAAGTTAGATCCAGCGATACCTTTGATAACTGGGCAGAGAGTAATAGATACGTTCTTCCCAGTTGCAAAGGGGGGTACAGCAGCAATACCTGGAGGTTTTGGTACAGGTAAGACAGTTACTATGCACCAGATAGCAAAGTGGGCAGATGCACAGGTTGTGATCTACATAGGGTGTGGGGAGAGAGGTAATGAGATGACTGAAGTCCTTGTTGAGTTCCCTCATCTAACCGATCCTAGATCTGGTAGACCATTGATGGAGCGTACAGTGCTTGTTGCAAACACAAGCAACATGCCAGTTGCTGCTAGAGAGGCAAGTATATACACTGGAGTAACCATGGGCGAGTACTACAGGGATATGGGCTATGATGTTGTTCTAGTTGCTGATTCTACAAGTAGATGGGCTGAAGCGTTGAGGGAGATGAGTGGGAGGCTTGAGGAGATGCCTGCTGAGGAAGGCTATCCATCCTATCTAGCATCAAGGCTTGCTGAGTTCTATGAGCGTGCTGGTAGAGGAATAGCATTGGGTACACCAGAGCGCATAGGCTCTGTAACACTCATAGGTGCTGTATCACCATCTGGTGCAGACTTTACCGAGCCTGTAACTACACATACCATCAGGTTCATAAAGACCTTCTGGGGTCTAGACACTAGATTGGCATACTCTAGGCATTATCCAGCAATAAACTGGATGATAAGCTACTCAGGCTACGTTGATAGCATAGCAAAGTGGTGGATGAAGAATGTTAGTGAGGAGTGGCTCAGGTTGAGGGAAGAGGGTTACTACATACTCCAGAGGGAGGATACGCTCAAGGAGATAGTTAGGCTTCTAGGCCCTGAGGCTCTTCCAGATGAGGAGAAGTTGGTGCTAGAGGTTGCAAGGATGATAAAGATAGGCATACTTCAGCAGGCAGCATTCGATAAGATAGACACATACTGCAGCCCAGCAAAGCAGTTCAAACTACTAAGGCTCATGGTTGGGTTCTATAGAGAGGCACAGAAGGCATTGAAGGCAGGGATCTCATTGGCCGATATAAGATCCATGCAGATAATAACAAGGATGCTCAAGGCAAAGTTTGAGATAAGCGAGGAGGAGATAAGCAAGATAGATGCTCTATACAATGATATGGTTGAAGAGTTCAAGGCTTTAACTGCTAGGGAGGTGAAGCAGGTAGTTGGTTGAGGTTGGTGTTGAGTACACAAAGGTTAGTGAGATAAGGGGACCATTGCTGATAGTTGAGGGTATAAGCAAGGCATCGTTTGATGAGCTTGTAGAGATAGAGACCATAGATGGGATAAAGAGGTTAGGCAAGGTACTGGAGGTAGGGCAGGGCAAGGCGGTCATCCAGGTCTTTGAGGGTACAACAGGGTTGAGTGTTAAAGGTACTAGGGCAAGGTTCCTAGGTAAGACCATGGAGGTCCCAGTATCACAGGAGTTACTTGGTAGGATATTCGATGGTCTTGGAAGGCCAATAGATGGGCTTCCAGAGCCTATAGCAGAGGAGTTCAGGGATGTGAATGGTGCACCAATCAACCCTGAGAGGAGGGAGTACCCTAGAGACTTCATACAGACTGGTGTATCTGTGATAGATGGTATGTTAACACTGGTTAGAGGACAGAAGTTACCAATATTCTCAGGTTCTGGTATGCCCCACAACATCCTTGCTGCACAGATTGCAAGGCAGGCAACAGTTGTAGGTAGTGGGGAGGAGTTTGCAGTTGTCTTCGCTGCCATAGGCGTGCAATACAGTGAGGCTCAGTACTTCAAGCGTAGCCTTGAGGAGAGTGGAGCACTTAGGAGGAGCACGCTCTTCCTTAACCTTGCAGATGACCCAGCAATAGAGAGGATAATAACACCTAGGGTAGCATTAACAGTTGCAGAGTATCTAGCATTCGATCTTAACATGCATGTCCTTGTCATACTTACTGATATGACCAATTATGCTGAAGCATTGAGGGAGATAAGCGCTGCGAGAGAAGAGGTTCCAGGGAGGAAGGGTTACCCAGGTTATCTATACACAGACCTCGCAACGATATATGAGAGGGCAGGTAGGATAAAGAATATCAAGGGAAGCATAACACAGATGCCAATACTCTCAATGCCAGCAGATGATATAACCCATCCAATACCAGACCTAACAGGCTATATAACTGAAGGGCAGATAGTGCTTAGCAGGGATCTATTCAGGAGGGATATATATCCTCCAGTTGGTGTGCTAATGAGTCTAAGCAGGCTCATGAAGGATGGTGTAGGAGAGGGTAAGACTAGAGCAGATCACATGGAGGTTAGTAACCAGTTGTATGATGCATATGCTAGGGCTCAAGAAGTTAGGGCATTATCAGAGATAGTTGGGAAGGCAGGGCTTACAGGCGTTGACCTTAAGTACCTTGACTTTGGTGATGCATTTGAGCAGCAGTTCCTCAAGCAGAGTGTTGATGAGAATAGAACGTTAGAGGAGACGCTGAGGAGGGCATGGGATGTACTCTCAACCCTTCCAGAGGGTGAGTTGACAAAGATAAAGGAAGTGCATATAAAGAAGTACTACAAGGCTAGGGGGTAGTTGGTTGATAGATAGATGGATGAATGAGTGGGTGGATGGGAGGATGCAAGTGATGATGGTTATGCATAGTTGGCGATGCTGTAGTTTAGGCTCATGAGAAGGGAGGAGGATGGTAGCATATGTCATTCTCTAGCAGGAGTATAGTCCCAACAAAGATAGAACTCATAAGGTTCAAGCGCTCTCTCAAGGTTGCAAAGATGGTACACAAGATACTTGATGACAAGCGTGAGGTTCTATTGAAGAGGATAGATGAGATGATAGAGGAGGCAAGCAAGGCTAGAGAAGAGATATGGGCACCACTGCAGGATGTGTACGATGCAGTTAGGGATGCATATCTCACACTTGGTACAAACACTGTAGAGGCAATAGCATCCCTAACCCCTCCATCCATGGAGGTTGATGTGAACGTTAGACGCATCGTTGATGTTAAGGTACCAACACTGCAGGTAGCATACAAGGATAGCAAGGCAGTACTCTCATACAGCTTTGCTGATACCAATGCAGCAGTTGACAAGGCTGCTAGACTGATAAAGAACCTACTTCCAGGTATATACAAGGCTGCAGAGTACGAGAATGCAATATTCAGTCTAGCAAAGGAACTGGAGAGGACACAGAGGCTCATAAACGCTCTAGAGTATGTTATAGTGCCATACTACGAGCATGCAATAAAGTTCATAGGCCATGTGCTTGAGGAGAGGGAGAGGGAGGAGTTTGTGAGGCTCAAGAAGGTCAAGAGTACCCTTGAGAAGAAGAAGGGTATGGCTGCAGGGGTTGAGGCTTTGAGTAAGGGTGAGGAAGGGGAGGAGAAGGAGAAGGAAAAGGAGGAGGTAGCATTAGCAAGATGAACGAGGCTATAGATACCCTGTATAGGGAGGCTGAGGAGAGGATCAAGCAGGAGAAGGATAGGATTATTGCAAGGATAAGGGATGAACTTAGGTTAGCGAAGCAGAGGGTATTTAAAAGTTAGTTAGGTTACATTTTTTATATATTTTATCCCCATACCATCCATATTTACTCTTAGGAATTGGTTATCTACAAATACATGCAAGATCCACTTTCACTTGTAAAATCCAACACTTTCTGAGTTATAGTTAAATATAGGTAATCTTAACCCATAGCCAAATGAGTTATAGATCTCTTGCTTTAGTGATTGGCGCAGTGGCAATGGCAATAACGATGATGCTAACAGTAGCAGCAGGAAGTGCTTTTGCACAGGAGGAGCAGGTAGCAAAGACTGTTGTGGGAGAGCAGATGCTTGGTGCTGCAATAGCATTTGGGCTTGCAGCACTTGGAGCAGGACTAGGTCTGGGTTACGTTGGTGCTGCAGCACTTGCAGCAATAAGCGAGAACCCAAAGATCCAGTCTAGGGTATTCATATTCATAGGTATGGTAGAGTCTATAGCAATATACGGTCTAGTGGTAGTCTTCATAATACTAGGGCAGTAAGAGGGTTAGAGATACAGAAGGAATTTTTAAACCATCCAATGTAAGGAAGGAATGAGGTGAGCGGATAGATATGCCACTGGTCAAATTGCAAAAGGTTAGCCTCATCTTGCCTAGAAAGGAGGCTGCAGATGCCATAAACAGGCTAGCGGAACTGGAGTGGTTCCATCCAATAAACAAGGAGTCACACTACACTAATCCAGACATAGATGATCTCCTGCTAGATGCTAGCAGATTGCTCCAATCAATAGAGGATGTTGTAAAATCACTCAACATCCAACTGGAGACTGGAGTGCTTGATACTATGTTCAAGGGTGCACCAAACATCAAGACCAAGCTTGTGATATCTGATCTTGAGGATCTTATAAAGGACTTGGAGGCTAGGAGCAAGCCAATCATTGAGGAGGCTAGATCACTACTAACTGAGCATAACAGGGTAAGCAAGGTGCTTGAGGAGTATAAGGGCATAAGGGAGGTTCTAAGGACAGCATCCAACATAAACATGAACATAGATACCATGAGTATGATGAAGAGGTTCTACGCATCCATATTCATAGTAGGCAAGAACGATGTTGCAGAGATAGAGAGGAGCCTTGAAGGTGTATATGTTAAGAGCATAGGCTCAAGTGAGTTGAATACAACACTATTGGTTATAAGCACTAGGGAAGATGCAGAGAAGGTTGTTAAGGTATTCAGAACATTCGATGTACATCCATTCACAATACCCAAGGGGTTATCTCAGAACCCAAGCGAGGCATATGCACAGGTTGAGAAGGGTATAGCAGAGTATGAGAGGAAGAAGGAAGAGGTGGAAGAGGCTATAGAGAGGTTCAAGGCTAATGTTACACCAACCATGCTCTCACTCCATGAGGGTGCAAAGGCAGCAAAGGATGTACTCGAGACTATGCGCAAACCAGCAGGCACAAAGAACTTTGCACTCATAGAGGGTTACATACCTGCAAGTATGGAGAAGAGGTTCAGAGAACTCAGCAAGGACTGGGTATGCATAGTTGAGGATGTTAGTGAGGATAACCCAGACTCCCCAACACTTATGCAGAATCCAACGTACATGAGGACGTTCGAGGTTATAACATCCCAGCAAGGTATACCTGTAAGGAAGGAGAACGATCCTACCCCAATGATAGCATTTGTATGGCCAGTATTCTATGGTCTCATGTTTGCTGACTTTGGTCAAGGCTTCCTGCTCTTCCTGCTAGGCATGCTCTTGAGGGTTAGAGGTGTTGGTAGCATAAGGAGTTGGGGCACACTACTTGCTGCAAGTGGGCTTGGTGCTACAATTGCAGGCTTGATAACTGGGGAGGTCTTTGGCTGGCATATAGACAAATTTGCTGTATTTGAGCCATTGCTTCATACACAGTTAGGCTATATAATAGGCATACTTGATGTATCAGAACTCAGCATAGAGCAGGTGCTTAGGGTGCTTGAGGTATCAGTAGCTATAGGTGTAGCACATCTTGTCAGTGCATTCATCCTTAGGATAATAAAGGGCTTCAGGGAAGGGAAGGGGTTCGAATCCATAACTGTACACATACCATCGCTCATAGGTTATCTATCGGTAGTAGCATTGATACTCTCTGCCATAGGTGCTGGGTACGATGTCATAGGGATGTTCAGCCTTACAGGGATCAGGCATGAGGAGCCTGTGCCATGGATAACACCCATACTTGGTGACTGGGCAAGGGTTGAGATAGTTGCAGATGCTGCAGTTACAGCACTAATAGCAAGCATGGTAATACAGTTGCTAGGACACATGATTGAGGCTAGGAGGCATGCGCATGGTGGAGAGGGTGAGGAGAGCGGGATGATAGGAGCTGTTATGGAGGCATTCTTCATAAGGCCGTTGGAGTGGCTCTCACATACGATAAGTTACAGCAGATTGGGGATAATGCTCATAGTCCATGTTGCTTTAATGGTTACTATAAACAGCGCATACATCCAGTTTGAGAGCCAAGGTAACATAGGAGGGGGTATAGCAGTGCTAGCAGGGGGTAACCTTGGTGTTATGATGCTTGAGGGGCTCATAGTATACATACAGGCAATAAGGCTGCACCTGTACGAGTGGTTCCCCAAGTGGTACTCTGGCGAGGGAACAGAGTTCAGGAAGATAGTGCCTAGGATGCTCTACACAATATTCATCTGGGAGGGCAAGGATAAAGCCATGAGAGATGCAGGTGATGATGAGAGGAAGAGAGTTGCTAGGGCTAGTAGTAGCGGTATTAGCGGTTAGTAATAATAACAAGATTATTATTATTCAATAGAATATTATTATTAGCGTTGTTGAAGGTAAGGCAGATACAACTTCTTCATTATTACCTCAGGAGTCATCTTCTGCTCTATGCCCGTTGCTATAGCAGAGAGGTTCCTAACCTCTAGCGCCCTTAACTTCAGCGCTGCTATTATGGTTGAGTGCTTGAACATGGAATGATAAGTTGCTATGTACCTGCTGTACAGCATATCCTCAAGGTTCTTTTCAAGGATTGCTATAGCATCTATATCACTTGTATACTGCTGTGGTTGTGGTACAAGGTTCCTATACGCTGTGTTTGCCAACTCAGCAATTGCACTGCTAACACTCTCTGCAGATATCATCTTCTGCATACTCTCAACAGTCAGGGTTGGGAGTCTTACTGGGTTGAGTGGCATTATAGAGCTGCCAGGCTTGTAGAGGTCTATGGCTGGTACCTTGCTTACAACCAGCCTCCTTATCTGCTCCTCCTCAAGATTCCAGAACTTTGCTCTTAGTATGGCAAGTATGTTATACGCATCTATCTCAGGCACTATTATACCCTTTACATCAGAGTCACGCCAATGTGCTGCAAGAGCCCTAGCAAGCATAAGGTAGAATGTGTGATCTAGGAATGTATCGAATACCTGCAGATCTCTCTTCTCCTTGTACACATTCACAGCACTCTGCACATCCTCCCCAAACTCATTCCCTGCAAGGCTTGCTACTGCCTCATCCAGATCCTTTGCTACCAGTGCTTTAACAACAACATCCCTTCTACCAAGGAGTTCTTCAGCACGCATATTCACGTAAGGGAGTATCTCCTCATAGGATCTGTTTAGTGCCTTTGCCTTAAGTATAACCTTCAGGTTGTATATTATGTACCTTATAAAGTATGTATTGAGCAGTTCAGATTCTCTAGCAACGTTTGCTAGACTTGAGTGGAAGTTCACAAGATCCTCCCTTAGAGCACCCTCTACAGCAACAGCAGTGTATGGTCTCTGTAGCCTAGATACAGCATCAACGTACCTTGTGTTCTTAAGCCTTACTATGAACTCATCCATATCCCTTGACTCTGCAAGCATCTCAAGCACTTCCCTAGAGAGTAGGGAACCCTTGGTAGCAAATGATTTTACAGTGCCAAATATCCTGTTTGGTAGGCTAAGTGGTGCCAACTGCTAATCACAATGCATATGTGTAGAGGGGATTTTAACTTTATGCTTAAGATAATAGAAGAGGCAAAATAAGAACCAAGGCTTTCCATTACTTACTTATTCAAGCATAGCAGTTAGAGCATCGCTTATCCTTCCAATGAATGCTAGAGTTACAGCATGAATTGCAAATCCTGCTACTGCTGCAATCGCTATGTTACCAGTAAGACTGTTAACGGCAAGTATAACCCCTGCCAAAGGAAGTACTATTATTAAAGCAAGCATCGTGCTCACCCATGCCCCTTTCATCAACACACCTGGATCTACATTGTTCTGCCTTGCCCTCCTCATAATCCTCCCAGCGCTTATCTGCTGCGTACTCATCTCATCAATCTTCTCTCCTTACTCATATTTTAAAAATTGTATGCCAATAATCATAATCATAAATAAATTATATCAATAAAGATAGATTATATCCCTATCAGATTATAATCTTTTGATTATCACAATTATCTATTTGTAAATCTAGACAGTTTTATGATAATAACAAACTTATATATATGATTCATATAATATAAAGTAAATCTTTATAGAACTATGATAGGAGGATCTGGCTATCCTGCTATCGATTCCAGCATATAGTTCTGATATAGTAAATTTTTTAATCAAGTTCTGCGAATAGATGGTATATGTCCCTAATGGTTGAGGGTAAGAGTAGGTATAGGATAGAACCAAGGCTAGAAGAACTGCTCTCCAAGTTTGAGCATGATGCTGAACCATATGATAGGCTTGCTGCATACTCTTTACTGCTTATACCAATAGGTGCTGTAGCAATAGCACTAATGTTATTCTTAACTGGTCCAATAACCATAGGGTGGAAGGTATATCTTGCGATGGCATCTATAATGGGTCTGCCATTTGCAACCTACGCTGTATCCCTTTACGCTGATAGGAAGAAGCATGAGATCTCAAACACAAAGTACAAGCCTGTAACTGGTATATGCATGTGCGATCTCAGCCAACTCAGATACCACATGATAAGGTTTGAGAAGGCTGATAACTATGCAGAGAAAGCAAGGCATGCAAGGATGATGGAGTACTATGCTGAGAGGATAGGGTTAGGGCTCAATAGATGCTTGATATCAACTCGTTAGCCTCTAACATCCTGCCACAGTACCAACACCTTAATTTTTGTTTCTCTCTATCTATAACCTCTATCCTGCTTGCTATGCTCTTCTCTGCATTGCTTACACATGATGGGTTTGGGCAATTGAATACACCTATCAGCAGATCTGGTAGCTCTACCCTCCTCTTCTCCTTAACTCTATACTCACTAACTATATTTATTGTTGCCCTAGGTGCTATAAGTGCTATCTTGTTGGTCTCATCTACAGCAAGCAACCTATTCTCTATCTTGATTATATCCTTCTTCCCAAGCTTTACGCTAGGCACGTTCATCGCTACTGTAATAACATTACCTTCCCTGCCAGTTATGCCTAGAGCCTTAAGTACGAGTAGTGCCTTACCCGCATCTATATGATCTATAACAGTACCCTCCCTTATCCTCCTAACTAGGAGTTGCTCCTCTGTTGTTGCTGACATGTACTAATTGCATATATAGTGGTTTATAATCTTCTTGCTCATGGATAACCCGTTCTATAGAAGGGATGTGATCTCAACTAGGGATATAGCAAGGGATGAGTTAGAGATGCTCTTCAAGGCAACTGATAGGATAAGGGAGATGAGCATGCAGGAGAGGCTAAGCATATGCAAGGGAAAGGTTCTCTGCTACCTATTCTTTGAGCCTAGCACTAGAACAAGGCTGAGTTTTGAGATAGCAATGGCATCCATAGGTGGTACAAGCATAGGTATAGCAAGTGGCAAAGAGTCATCCATGGAGAAGGGGGAGAGCCTTGTTGATACTATAAGGGTTGTTGACTCGTACAGTGATGTTATAGTGCTTAGGCATTGGCTTGATGGCTCTGCAAGATTGGCAGCAGAGGTTGCAGAGAAGCCAGTTATAAATGCTGGGAGTGGAGCAGAGGAGCACCCAACACAGGCAATGCTTGATCTATACACGATGATGAAGGAGAAGGGTAGGATAGATGGACTCAAGATTGGTATAGTTGGAGACTTGAAGTACAGTAGAACTGTATACTCTCTACTCTATGCTCTTGCTAGATATAGTGTGGAGGTACATCTTATAGCACCACCAATGCTTAGGATACGGAGGGAATCCCTTTATGCATTAGACTCCTTGCACATCAAGGAGCATGATTCTATAGATGAGGTTATAGATGTGCTGGATGTTATATACGTAACAAGGATACAGAGGGAGAGGTTCCCAGATCCACATGAGTATGAGAAGGTAAAGCATAGTTACATAATAGATGGTAGAGTGCTAGAAGATGCAAAGAGCGATGCTATACTGCTCCATCCATTGCCTAGGGTTGATGAGGTAGCATATGAGGTTGATTCTGATTCAAGGGCAAGGTACTTCAAGCAGGCCTCCTATGGCAAGGATGTTAGGGCAGCACTACTAGCATTGATCATAAACCCAAATCTCCCAGTATAATCATTTATGTATGCATGTATGTATGGATCAGTGCAAGTTGAATTCATAATCAGATAGCATCTGCTTTATCCTCCTGTAGAGTATGAGATACCTCCTCCCCTCATCTGTTATGATGAATGCTCTAGGTTGATCTGGATCATGTGTTATAAGCCTTGCATCTAGAAGCATATCTATATACCTGCCTAGCATCCTTGTATCTAGATTGCACTTGTTGGCTATCTGTGTCTTATACATGGCTCCTTCTCTCTCCAGCACTGTAAGTATATCTGCAACTATCTCAAACCTGTTCCTCTTATCCATATCATATCTATGCTAGGCCTACTCTTTCAGTTCTTTTAGAGTAGGGGTTGATACATACAACTAACCATCGCATCCTTTCTTAACAGAGAGATAAATAAAAAGGGATGTATAGAATGGGAGGCTAATACTATTATTAACTGACTATACAACTACTCCATCCACAGTTCACGCATGTATTGCAACCCTCAGCAAAGACCAACTTGGATTTGCAGAGTGGGCATAGAACCTCACCTTCACCAGCACTAGTAAGTACATACCCCCTACTACTACTCTTAGCCCTATCACTCTTAAGTATAGCACCCTCTATCTCCCTTAGCAATGAACCATCCTTTACATACCTCCTTATGTACTCTACAACATAACTGCTTGGGATAGCATCAAACCTCTTAACCTTGCTCTCACCAGTTATGTGAAGAACCTGCTGCTGCCTTGAACCATCCCTGAATACTGTTATGCCCTTCAACCCTAGTTCATGGGCAAGGAGATATGAGCACTTCACATCTTCAGCAGTAACATCGTTAGGCATGTTTATGGTCTTTGCTATTGCATTACTTATCCACCTCTGCCACACAGTTTGAGCCATGATGTGGTCTGCCCAGTGTATATCCATTGCAGTAACAAAGACCTTCTGCATCTCCTCTGGCACCTCATCAAGCCCTCTAACAGAGCCATAGTTCTCTGCTATCTTCTTAAGCAGCTCATCACTGTATAAGCCTGCCTCCCTTAGAGCCTCCTCGAATATCCTGTTGGTATAGTAGAACTTGCCAACAGTTACATGCTTCTCATACACAAGTGCGAATGTAGGTTCTATACCTCCAGAGCAGTCAGCTATCATGCTTAGCGTTCCAGTGGGAGCAACAGTAGTGGTTTGGCTATTCCTTATCCCATAGCGCTTTATCTTCTCTATCAACGCATCCCAATCATGTGTATGCTCCTCCTTTGCAAGTTCATAGTAACCTGCAACTGGTAATCTACCTTGGATGTATCCACTCTCGTTGTAGAGTGGGAATGCTCCCCTAGCCTTTGCTATCTCAACACTCTCATCCATACTGTAGTATGTCAAGGCTTCAGCAATCCTATTCATCAACTCATAACCTTCCCTGCTGTTGTATGGTATCTTTAGCATGTAGAGTAGGTCTGCAAGGCCCATTATCCCTAGCCCTATCCTCCTGCTAGCCTTTGTTGCTCTATCTATCTCATCTATTGGGTACTTGCTCACATCTATAACGTTATCAAGGAACCTAGTTGCTAGCCTTATTATCTGCTCATACTTCTGCCAGTCAAACTCGTAACTCCCATCGGCCCTACGCTTAACCAACTTGGCAAGGTTTATTGAGCCAAGGTTGCATGACTCGTATGGGTAGAGGCTCTGCTCACCACATGGGTTTGTTGCCCTTATCAGCCCTTGCACATCCTTCATCACATTATACTTGTTCATGTTATCAAGGAATATCATTCCAGGCTCTGCTGACTGCCATGCACTTATGGCAATCAACTCCATCATCTGCCTAGCATCTATATAGCCAACTATCTTCCCATTCCTTGGGTTCCTCAATGCATACTTCTCATTGCTCTTTACAGCATCTACAAAGTCTGACCATACCCCAACACTTACATTGAAGTTCTCTAGCACTCCTGGCTTGGTCTTTGCCGTTACAAACTTCTCTATATCTGGATGCCATACCTCAAGTATGCCCATGTTTGCACCTCTCCTCTTGCCTCCCTGCTTAACCACCTCAGTGGTTGTATCAACTATACGCATGAACGATACTGGGCCAGATGCAACTCCACTTGTAGATGCAACTATATCGCCCTCTGGCCTAAGGTTTGAGTAGTTTATACCAACTCCCCCACCAGACTTGAAGATGAGTGCAGCATCTGTAGCAGTCTTCATTATGCTTGCTAGATCATCATGTATTGGGAGGACAAAGCATGCACTCAACTGACCAAGCCTTGTACCTGCATTCATGAGTGTTGGGGAGTTTGGTAGGAAGTACATATCAACCATGAGCCTATAGTACTCCTCAACCCTCTTCTCATACGCATCAAACTCACCCTTCTCAAGCATGCTGAGCAGTTCATCTATGCCTACCTTCATCCTGTTCTGTAATGCTAACTCCTTGTAGAGTCTAAGCATTGCCTCAAGGTGCCATTTATTCAACCTGTACCTTCCTATGCTATACCTTCCATCAAGCTCATCTATACTCTCGATGTATGCATTAACCCTTGCAACATCATCCCTCTTGAACTTACCATCTAGCATGAAGACTCTAGCATCCCTAAGCATATCTGGTATAGCGATCAGTATGGCAACCCTCTCGAACATCTGCTTTGGACTCTCAACTATCTTACCACTCTCATCCTTCAGCAGGTATCTGCTTGCAAGTACACGTAGAGAGTTTGTGCTTAATGCCTTGTCAACCTCATCAAGCCTACTCCTCTCAAGTATCTTCATCTTCTCCTCCCTTATCCTCCTCCTCTCATGCCTGTAGAGTATGTATGCCTTGGCAGTATCTGCCAAGCCCTCATCTATGAGCACTGTCTCAACTATATCCTGAACATCCTCAACCCCTGGTATGTTGCTTGCATCGAATCCCTGCTTGATGAGCCTCTGCACAACCTTCTCTGCAAGCCTCTCAGCAAGGGCATAGTCTGGCCTCCTTGTAGCAACAAGTGCCTTGTATATTGCATTGGTTATCTTTGCCATCTGGAACTCAACTATGCTACCATCCCTCTTCCTTATCTTGCCTATAGCACTGGCTAGGTCTTGGGGCTTCACATCGGTACTATCCTTCATTATTGTATATTGTAAGCATCCTTTATTTGAATTCTACTACATATCTAGAGTAGATAAGAGATATACTTTATTTGATACTTATAATAGGCGCATTACAGTTTGGACATCTATTAGCGCTACTACCCTTCATAGCAGTTATGCTAGCAGTACTGAACTTTGAACCACACCTATTGCATACCCTTACCCCCCTGCTTACTATCCTAAAGAAACTAAACATATTCATAGCATGAGTTATAGCATTCCTTGCAACACTAGGGTTAACATTGCTTACATCTAGGGTTGTTGTTATACCACCATCGAATATACTGCTTAACGCTGCTATGTTGGTGTAGTAACTTGCATCAAGGTTAGGCATATCCTCAGCATGTACCTCTACACCATGCATGTAATCACTCCCATTAGTAGGTAACCTGCCATACCTCTCCACATCAAGTCTAGCAAGTCTTGATGCACTTCCATCATCGATCATTGCTATGCTTATACCATACCCCATCTCCCTGCTCTTATCAACTAGCGTCCTTCTAACCTTCCTTGCTACATCTACCATATCATCATGCTTAAGAACATTAGATATGGATGATTGTAGATCTACCATGTTTATAACCATGCTTGTATCCATCACAGAGCCATCAGAGAGGAAGGGTAGTACATGCTTCAGAGAATCTTCAACCATAGCCTTCCTAGAGGATAGTGCTGTTAGTATGGGTTTGAGTAGCAGTACAAGCCTTGCCCTAAAGTATATCTCATCGTTATTAGACTCATATGCAAGTCTAGGCAGGTTTATTGAGAGTGAATGTAGTACAAGGTTTGTACATTCACTGTTGCACCTCAACCCGTTAGATCCTGCAAGTCCATCGCTTACTGCTATAGATCCACCCATAGATGATATATCAACAATCTTATCAACATACTCAGCGATGAGTGTATTACCATCACCATCATGATTATGGTTGGGAAGCACGATAGAGATTTTAGGAAGTTGGGCATGTTTAACATAGTAAGCATAACCATCTAAAAGTTCACCAGCAACACCCTTATTATCAAAGAACTCTCTAAGCACAAACGATATCCTTGAGTTTGTAATGGATGATGATATAATCATAAGCATTCTAGCAAACTTATCTCCTGTTATCCCATTTGTACCATCATCCAACACATCAGATATCCCATACACTACAACCTCATCCGCTGCATACCTGCTAATTATGCTGCATAATATGCCAACCTTTATGAATGGATCATCTATTCCATCTATGCTATGTAACCTTGGTTTGCTATTACCGCTCTCGTTGTAGTTATCAAGCAACTCCTTGATGTTAACAAAGATGGTATCTGGCATCATGCTCCAACAACTCAAGCTTGCTATATTTATATCACCTGAGAGATGCAGATCTGCTATATCCTTTGGTAGTATATGGAAGAGATGGTACTCCTTGAGCAATGCATCAGCCATGTTGTTCATCAACATACCTATATCATAACTCTTATTAGCAAGCATGCTAGCCATCTCCGATAATGGTATGCCTATGGTAGAGAACCTCTCCCTGTAATCCTCATGTCCATGCTCCAAGAGTATGGAACCTACTATATCCCTTATGAGAGGTGTTGTAAGATATACTCCCTGCATCCTATGAACCTTGTTCTCAACCTCTTCGCTTATCTTCTGTGCAAGTTCTGGTGGCATATTAGTCTCTCTTACAAGGGACTGGGTTACCTTGTGGGTATTGAACTCCTCTATCCTATCCTTTGTTCTTACATATATATTCCCGCTCTCCATAACAGACCTCTCCTCTATCTGCCTAGTTAGGTTAAGTATGAGTTTGCCCTTGTTGGTTATCACATACTTCCTCTCAGCCCTATTCAATGCTACAAGTGAGTGCTTCAAGAGCTTCCTTAGATGGTAGGCAAACTTACCACTCTCCTTCTTGGATTTGAAGCCTACCTGCGCCTTTAGATCAGAGTATGTGAGTGAACCTTTTGAGTTTAGTATCCTTAGTATATCTATCCTGTTTGGATTTGCCATAACGGAGAATATCATCTTAACACGCTTAGGGACTGGCTCGATGCTGTTGCTATTACTATTGATATTGTTACTTCCATCACCCCTCTCAGCATAATCATTAGTCAATCCCATCACCCATGGGTAGCACTCATCATATTAAAGTACCTTTGTAAAATAGTTTTATCCATTGATGCTATGAAACTTGACTAGATTGAAAGCATCTAACATACATGATAAAGTTTAAATCATTTCTACAGTTATCTATGGTATGAGCAAGAGTGGAGATCCTGCCAAGACTATGCAGGTTAAGGAGGAGGATGTTGTTGCAGTACAGGTTATAAAGCAGGCAGGGGTTGATGTTAAGAAGTTGCTCGATCTCCTCATAGCAGGGGTTAGCGCAGAGTTCACAACCTATTATTACTACACAATCCTAAGGATGCATTGTGTAGGCCTTGATGGTGAAGGTATAAAGGAGATTGTGGAGGATGCAAGGATAGAGGATAGGAACCACTTTGAGGCTATGGTTCCAAGGATATATGAGTTGGGAGGATCCCTTCCAGAGGATATAAGGGAGTTTGCAAACAAGGCAGCATGCCCAGATGCAAAGTTGCCAGAGAACTGGAGAGATGTGAAGGAGATAATAAAGGTTCTTCTTGCTGCAGAGCAGTGTGCAATAAAGTCATGGGCAGCTGTATGTGAGATGACCTTTGGTAAGGACCCAAGGACATATGATATTGCACAGAGGATAATGCAGGAGGAGATAGAGCATGAGGCATGGTTCCTTGAACTCCTCTATGGTAGACCATCTGCGCACTTTAGGAGGAGGTTCATAGGTGAATCTCCTCACGCTGGACAGCATCTAAGAACCATACACGGTTAAACCACACTCTTCTTTTCTTTTGTAACTAAAGTTTGCTTATCATATTACTATGGATGAGAATTGAGATAAGTGATATTAGCATGCTTATAGTAGTATATTTATGAAGAGGATACTGATCCTTGGAGGTGGAGCAGGTGGTGTTGTTGTAGCCTCAAGGCTAAGTAAGATGCTCAAGGATAAGGTAAGCATCACCCTTGTAGATAAGAATAGGTACCATGAGTTCAGACCATCCTACCTCTGGCTTGCCATGGGTACAAGGAAGCCAGATGATATTAGGAGAGAACTCATCCTACTAGAGAGGAAGGGCATAAACTTCCTTAACGGTTCAGTCAAGTCCATAGATGCAGCAGATAGGAAGGTTAGTGTAGATGATGGAGGTGGAGGTACAAAGATGCTTGATTATGACTATCTTGTTGTTGCACTTGGCGCAGAGTTGAGACCTGAGATGCTTAAGGGTATGGAGCATGCATACCATACATGGGAGTTGGATGATGCCTTAAGGTTCAAGGATGCTCTTGCTGGGTTCAAGGGAGGAAGGATAGTAGTAGGGGTAGCATCAATGCCATACAGATGCCCTCCAGCACCATTTGAACTTGCATTGATGCTCCGCTACCTATCAGAGCAGAGGGGTGTTGATGATAGAACAGAGATAAGCATATTCCACCCTGCTTGGAACATTCCAATGGAGCCATTCGGCCCATTCATGCAGAAAGCATTCAGCAACTTCCTAGAGCAGTACAGGATAAGGTTCCATGGCAACTGGAAGGTAGATCACATAGATGGGGAGAGGAAGAGGATAGTAGCAAAGGATGGGGATGCTCTAGATTATGATCTTGCAGTGGTTATACCACCACACATGCCACCTAGGGCAGTTGCTGAGAGCGATATTGCTGATGGGGCAACTGGATACATGAGTGTAGCAAGGAAGAACCTAAGGAACGCTAGATACGATGATGTATTTGGATTAGGGGATATAATAGCACCTACCCTAGGTATAGGCATGGCTGGTGTATTTGCACACTTTGAAGGAGATTACATAGCTACGCAGATTGCAGATGAGTTATCTGGTGCATACATGGCAATGAACTACAACAGGAGCGGGATATGTGTTATGGATATAGGGTATGCTGGTGCTGCTGTATTCTGTGACTTCTCAAAGGTGATTGCTGGAGAGGCAAAGTACCCAGAGTGCTGGATGCTTGGAGGTATGAAGGCATTCAGAGGAATAAAGATGGCATTCGAGAGGATGTGGTTTGCAGAACTCTTTGGTAGATAGGAGGATGAAAGTAATGGAATTGAGTAAGATGAGATAGATGGATGGATGAGGTGGGTGAGTATTATGGCACTAACACTAAACATACCAGAGGAGAAGGCTGAGAAGGTGATAAGACTGCTGGATATGCTTGCAGATAACTCTGATGCTATAGAGAGCCTGCTTAGGACACTATCAAGGCTTAAGGAGAGTGGTATGCTTGCAGCATTAGAAGGGCTTGCTGAGGGTTTTGATGAGGGCTTCAACTACATGGCTAGAGCAGAGATGATGGCTGCCATAGGGAACCTAATGATGCTACTCTACATGCTCAGCAGGATAGACCAACCTATGCTCTTTGAGATTGCAGAGAAGTTACCTAAAGGCTTGAATCTCATGTATGAGGAGATCAAGGCACCAAAGAAGAAGGCTAGCATAATGGAGTTACTTGCTCTAATGAGGAGTCCTGAGATCTTTGCACTTATGAGTGCTATGAGGAGTATGTTGAAGAGCATCTCTAGCAAGGGTTAGAGATAGAGATAGAATATTTATCCTCTATTTTATTTGTATCAATCAATCAATCTATTTACTGCTTAGGAGTGTCTTCCAGTCAGACCTTACAACTGGCTTGCCCTTAAGCCTCTGAACATAGTTGTATGCTGCAAGTCCAGCCTTTGCGCCTTCTCCAGCAGAGATCACAAGTTGCTTGAATTGTGTATCTGTTACATCACCAGCAGCAAATATCCCTGCTCTAGATGTCTCTTGGTTCTTGTTAACAACTATCTCACCCTTCTCATTCAACTCAACCAATCCCTTTAGCCACTCTGTCCTTGCTATGTAGCCTAGTTCTATAAATACCCCATCAACCTCTATATCCTTTATACCTTGAGCATCCTTTACCCTTATACCCTTAACCCTGTTATCACCAACTATCTCAAGCACGTTTGCACGTAAGAGTAGTTCAACGTTCCTAGCATTTGAGCATGAACCCATAAGATCCTCATGCCCTATAAGTGCTGAACTCCTGCTTATAAGGTACACTCTCTCTGCTATACTGCATAGCATGAGCGTAGCATCTAGTGCAGGATCACCTATACCAACTACAGCAACCCTCTTTCCCTTGTAGAGGGGAGCATCGCATACTGCACAGTATGATACACCCTTGCCTACAAGCTTTGCCTCTCCAGGAACGTTAAGATCCCTAGGTGTCTTCCCAAATGCAAGTATCACTGAGATGGTTTCATACTCATCCATGGTACTCCTTACTAGATAGTAACTCTCTGCAGCCTCTATACCCTTAACCTCCTCATACCTAAACTCAGCATTGAACCTCTCTGCCTGCTCCTTTACACGTTCTGCAAACTCAAGCCCGCTTATACTCTCAAATCCAGGATAGTTCTCTATGCTTGGTGTAAGTATTGCCTGTCCTCCTATATCCTTTGTAAGCACAAGTGTGCTCATACCCTGTCTTGCAGTGTATAGTGCTGCAGTAAGGCCAGCAGCACCCCCTCCAACGACTATCACATCATACATATACACATCATACTATCATCAACATTTAAAAATTCCTTGCAATCTCTCTCTGGTGTGCCTGTAAGGGTATGCAGGTTAGAGGATGTAAAGGATGAGTCAATGGTGCTGGTTAGGGTTGATGGGAGAGAGTATGTTGTAGGGAAGCATAATGGTAGGGTATTTGCATGTGATGCACACTGCCCCCATCGCTATGCCTATCTACATAGAGGGCATTTCAACGATAACAATATAGTCTGCCCTCTGCATGGGTTTGAGTTTGATATAGATACTGGAAGGTTGGTTAAGATAAAGCCATGGCACAATGGGAATAATTGGCCTGAACAGGATCCAGAGTGGTACAGGTCTGGTGATCTAAGGGTGTATAGGGTAGATGTTGGAGAGGATGGATATATCTATATGCATGTATAATTATACTCAATGGTAGAGTTCAGATTGGCAGTAGAGTATGGTAGCAGGAGGGATGAGTACATGGTAGAGGTATGGGATGGCGGGAGGATAGTTGCAGTCATACACTCAGCACCATATGGGCTTAGGATATCAAGCAGGATGAGGATGCAGGTTGATCTCTCTGATGATGGTAGAGAAGTGAACATAATGCTTGCAAGGGTGGTTGAGTAGATTAATAGCAGCCAAATAACATATCATAATAGCAGCAGCATTAATGGTAGTAGTTAATTGGTAGATGAAATTAATTAATTAGTGTTGTTGTAATTGTTGTTTTTAATACACTTAACTGTAAGATTATAGCATAGAAGGATAGGAAATGTAAATAATTTGTTAGAATCTTGTAACCTCTATAACGAAGTCTGCTAGAAGCAGTGCACCACATGATGGACATCTATTACCGTTCTTCATGATATCCTTTACTGGCTTCAATATAGAGATGGTAGATAGCAGTGCACCACACTTGCTGCATATGATCTCTATAGGCATACCTTATCTTCTCATAAGGGGCAATAAGAGATGTAGGCAATCATACTTTATAATATTATCAAGATAGTTTAACCTAAAATAATAGAGTTTGCTTACTTGCTATTGCTACTGCTATTGCTATTACTAGTATTATCCTCAGCCTTTAGCACTATACCCCTACCATCATAGTCTACTATCTTAACCCTAGAGTTGAGTGGTAGATCCTTAGCAGACTTGACATCTATGAAGCCAGAGATGTTCACTCCAGAGTCAAGTCTAACCACAGCCCAGCCATATGGAGCGTACTTCTCATAACCTTCAGGAGGCACATAGAGTATGGTGAATGTAACAACCTTACCTTCACCCTTCTCCTCCACAACCTCAAACTCATCAGAGTTACACTTCCTACAGAATACTATTGTTGCTAACTGCAGATTATTGCACCTCCTGCACCTGTAGAGGAGTACCTTACCCTCCTTCAACTTTGCTACAAACTCCTCCCTGCTAATACTCATCATCATACACCTACCCATCTAACTACCTCTACCCACCCATCCTAAGCCCTTCTGAATATATGCACTGCACAACTAGCACCAGTTGCACCAAAGTTGTGTGTTAATGCTATCTCTGCACCTTTAACCTGCCTCTCCCCTGCCCTTCCAAGTAGTTGCTCATACACCTCAACAACCTGTCCAACACCAGTTGCACCTATGGGATGACCCTTTGACTTTAGACCACCAGAGGGGTTTATGGGTAGTTCACCTCCAAGCCTAGTTATCCCTTGCCTAACAGCCTCTACCCCCTTGCCCTTGGGGAAGAAGCCAAGATCCTCAATATCCACAATCTCTGCTATTGTGAAGCAGTCATGAACCTCAGCAAAGTCAACATCCTTAGGCTCTATCCTTGCCTGCTTGAATGCTTGTTGAGCAGCAGCCCTTGTGCTTGGTATTGTGGTTATATCCTCTCTATCCTGGAGGGTTGCTGGTGATGCCCCCCTTCCAGAACCTATAACCTCTACATACTCTAGACCATGGCTCTTTGCATACTCCTCACTTGCAAGTATCACAGCACTAGCACCATCTGAGAATGGGCAGCAGTCAAGGAGCTTCAATGGACTTGCTACTGGGGGAGACTCTAGAACATCCCCAACAGTTATCCTCTTCCTTAGATGCGCCTTGGGGTTAAGAAGCCCATGCTCATGGTTCTTCACAGCAACAAGTGCTAGATCCTCCTCACTTGCATTGTACTTGTGCATATATGCTCTAGCCATTGATGCAAATAGCCCTGGGAATGATACACCATTACCTCCCTCATAGAAGAAGTCTGAGCAGTATGAGAAGAGTGTGGTTGATCTTGCAGTACCTGTATGGGTTACCTTCTCAACCCCAACAACTAACACAACATCGTAGAAGCCAGCAGCAACGTTAGCATATGCCTCCCTGAATGCTATTGAACCACTCCCACATGCTGACTCTACTGTTAGCCCTGGAACATTAGCAATCCCTAGATCACTCATTATAACAGGGGCTAGATGAACCTGCTTATCTGCAACACCAAATACGTTGGATATGAATGCATACTGTACATCCCTAACCTCTATTCCTGCGCTCTTTATAGCCTCTCTAGATGCATTCACTGCCAACTCAACTATACCCTCGCTGAGTTTGCCATACCTAGTGCTACCAGCACCTATAACACAAACCTTGTTCACGTTAACCTATCCCCTCACCATATATAAAAACGTAAGTAAACTACCCTGCATATCTATAACAGCATTTAGTTAGCATCAATTATAAGCAATATTTAGTTAGTCTATGCTCATCATCAATCAGCACTAGCCTATCCATCATTCATACACGTATCTCTGCATTGTATCTGAATACCTAGCATATACATCCACCCTTCTGTTTCTTAGCAATGGTAGCCTGCTCCTAACCTCATACACATGCTTTACATCAACATCAACAATGCCAAGCCCTTCATCCCTCTCACCCATATCCAGCATTATGCCTCCAAAGGGATCTATAGCCATGCTATGCCCTATGTATATGTTGCCTACTTGATCTGGAGCAATGACATAGCATCCATTCTCTATAGCCCTTGCCCTAAGCATAGTCTGCCAATGCTCATACTTCATCCTACCCTGAACCCAGGCTGAGGGTATGATCAATACCTCTGCCCCAAGGAGTGCAAGTATCCTTGACATCTCTGGGAACCTAACATCATAGCATATCATCATGCCTAACCTACCTATTGGTGCATCTACAGGCAATGCTATCTCATCACCTGCTAGAAGCTTTGCTGACTCCTTGAAGCCAAGGGCATCGTACAGGTGTACCTTCCTGTAGACAGATCTTATGCTTCCATTGCTATCTATGAGAAGTGCAGTATCATATACCTTATTGCTATGCAAGCCCCTCTCATACATCGTTATTACAACATCAACTCTACCCATCCTAGCCCTCTCCCTTATGCTTGATACAAAGTTACCATCTATGCCCTCTGCTATATGGTAGAGGGTATCTGCACTCTGCTCCTCAGGTGAGTATGCCATGGTGAACTCTGGAAAGGCTACAAGGGATGCACCATCTCTACTTGCCTCATCTATGTAATGAAGAGCCTTCTCTAGGTTCTCCTCCTTGCTAACAGATGATCTGAACTGTACAACTGCTACCCTCCTCCTCTTCCCTTCATCACTATTCATAGCCATAGTTAGTTGCTCACCATTAAATAAATAATATTTGATTGTTGGTGGATCGTTGATTGGTTTGCTTGTTTGTTGTTTATTGGTTGAATTAGCGCATGATGATCTTCTGCTAACATTTATTATGTCAAAGGATTCCCTGCAACATACCAGTTCTCTTTAGGTATATCCTGAAAGACTATTATCACATGCTCCTTTTTGCTACCCAGAACCTTGGTTATTGCATCTGTTATAGCCTTTGCAAGCTCTTCCTTCTGCTGCTGTGTTCTTCCAGGCCATAGGGATATGGTTACTAGAGGCATGTATGCTTGAATACAAACCTTTAATAATAACCATGCTCTGCCTTCCCTCTAACCCATAATATAAATAGTGTTATGCAGCAGTTATATGGATGTTCCCACTCTATGATGAGAATCCTAGAACAACTAGACCTTACGTTAACTATGCACTGTTAGCAGTTAACTTCATCGTATTCATATGGGAGGTTATTGTAACAAGGTTCTTCATGGATCAAAGAGCAACTATAACGCTCTTCCTTAACCATGGGTTTGTACCAGCAAGGTTCCTTGATGATGTTAGCAATGCTCAGTTCATCGATGCTGGTATATCCATACTAACATCAATGTTCATGCATGGTAGCATAATGCATATACTTGGTAACATGCTCTTCCTCTGGATATTTGGGGATAACATAGAGGATAGGTTTGGTCATGCAAAGTACCTTGCATGCTACCTATTCTGGGGTTTTGCTGCTGCAATGGCACATCTAGCATGGGCAATGGGCGTTGGAGGGGAGCAGATGCTCATACCTGCTGTTGGTGCCTCTGGCGCAATATCTGGAGTGCTAGGAGCGTACATGGTGATGTTCCCTCATGCAAGGATTGTAACACTGATATTCTTCTTCTTCATAACAACAACGAGGATACCTGCATTTGCATACCTCTTCCTATGGTTCATATACCAGTTGATAGCAGCAGCGTTTGGTGCTGGTGGGGGAGTAGCATACCTAGCGCATATAGGAGGGTTCGTTGCTGGGCTTGCATTTGGTTTTGCGTACAAGTATTTGATAAGAAGGATAAGCGCAGGTATAAGGGCCAGGGTTCCAAGCATAAGCAATCAGCACTCAGAGTATGAGAGGTATCCTGCTAGGGAGCATATACTAAAGCCATTAAGGATAGAGGGGATAGTTACAAACAGGTATGTAGAGTTGCTTGCTGAGATGCCTGGAGTAGATGAGCGTACAATCTCAATAAGCGTTATGGATAACAGTATAGTAAGCATAGATGCTCTATCAGAGGATGGGTATAGGAGGTATTCAGGTAGAGCAATACTAAGGGTTGGTGTTAATGAGCAGCCAGAGTCAGTGCAGTACATTAACGGGATACTGCGTGTAAGGTTCACTAGGCTCTAAATAGATAGTAGATAGAAGAAGTGAATACCATAGAGTCTTATTATAAAATGTCTCTACCTACCCATACTTCTTCTACTCTTTGGCATCCATCTCTTCATAAGAAGTGAACTCATCGTTACAGATACTGAACTTGCAGCCATAGCAAGCCCTGCAAGTGCTGGGTAGAGCAAGCCAAGAGCAGCAACTGGTATGAGTGCTACATTGTACATGAATGCATAGACTAGGTTCTGTCTTATCTTGCTCATCACCTTCCTGCTCAACTCTACTGCTGTTGCTACTCCAATTGGATCATTCCTTACAAGTATAACATCCCCAGCCTCTATAGCAATATCTGTACCACTACCCATGGCAATGCCTACATCTGCCTGCATAAGTGCAGGGGCATCGTTTATACCATCCCCAACCATTGCTACCCTCTTCCCCTCAGCCTGTACCATCCTTATCGCATCTATCTTGCCATCTGGCATAACCTCTGCAAGTACATGCTCTATCCCTAGTACTCTTGCAACTGCATCTGCACTCCTCCTATTATCTCCAGTTAGCATAACAACATCTATACCCATGCTCTTGAGCATATTCACAGCATCAATGCTGCTCTGCTTAGGCTCATCCATAAACGCTATTATGCCAGAAGGCTTACCATCAATAGATACAAGCACTACAGTCTTCCCTTCATCCTGAAGGCTTGATATCTTCCCTTTCCAATTATCAATTGCTATACCCATGCTCTCAAGCATCCTTGGGCTCCCTACCATGATCTCTCTCCCCCTATACCTTGCCATCACACCCCTTCCAGGGATTGCCTTGAAGTCCTCAACCTCTTTGGGCATTATACCCATACTACTAGCCTTCTCAACTATTGCTTTAGCCAATGGGTGCTCTGAGTTCCTCTCTAGGGATGCAGCAGCCTCAAGCATATCCCTTAGATAAGCACCGCTACCATCATCTGCACCAGCACCATCAACCATTATTGCACTACTCAAGGGTATAATATCTGTAACCACTGGTCTTCCATGGGTTAGCGTTCCAGTCTTATCGAATACTACAACATCTACCCTGCTGAGCATCTCAAGAGCCTTGCCATTCTTGAATATTATGCCATGTTGTGCACCCTTGCCCATCCCAACCATTATTGCGGTTGGGGTTGCTAGTCCTAGGGCACATGGGCATGCAACAACAAGCACAGCAACAGTAGGTATGAGTGCTTGCTCCACAACACCAGTTAGTGCATACCATACAAGGAAGGTTGCAACTGCTATGCCCATAACTATGAATGCAAAGTAGCCAGCAACCTTATCAACAAGCATCTGTACTGGTGGCTTGCTACCCATTGCATCCTCAACAAGCCTTATAACATGTGCAAGGAATGTATCGCTCCCAACCCTTGTAGCCTTTATCAGTAGTGAACCTTCTCTGTTTATAGTTCCTCCTATAACCTCATCCCCTGGACCCTTGCTAACAGGCATTGCTTCCCCAGTTGCCATTGACTCATCAACTGCAGAGTAGCCCTTGATGATGGTACCATCAACTGGTATCTTCTCACCTGGATGGACAAGAACAACATCCCCTTCCCTTATAGACTCAACAGGCACCTCTTCCTCTACCCCTCCATCCCCATCCTTGATAACCCTTGCCTTCTTTGGTTGTAGTTCAAGCATCTTCCTTATCAAGGATGATGCCTTACTCTTACTCTTACTCTCAAGGTACTTGCCTAGAATGATGAAGGTTATTACAACAGATGATACATCGTAGTAGATTGAGTGCCATAATGGCTCTGGTACCGTGTTAATTACACTGAATATGTAGGCTGCTGTTGTGCCTACTACAACTAGAGTATCCATGTTTGCAGAGCCTATCCTTGATATCCTGTATGCTCCAACATAGAACCTCTTCCCAACTAGGAACTGCACTGTACCTGCTAGTATAAGCATGATGTACGCTGTGATGCTTGTGCCAGTAAATGGTAGGCTAATGTACTCTGGGTAACTGTAGAGCACCACTGGTACTGTCAATACCAAGCCTATTAGGAAGAGCCTTCTCAACACCTTTGCATCCTCATCCTCAGCAGAGTACACATCCTCACTTACAACCTTGTATCCATGCTCATCCAGCACTGCCTTAACCTCTGCTATGGAGATGAGTGCTGGATTGTACTCTACCGTAACCCTTGAACTGACATGGTTTACAGATGCATCCCTTATCCCTTCAATACCCTTGAGTATGCCCTCAAGCCTAACAGCATCACTAACATCTGTAAGCATGCTAACATGGAGGCTAACCTTCTCATACACAACCTTGTAACCAACCTCCTCTATTGCCTGCTCTATCCTCCTTAGGTTTATCGTTGCTGGATCATACTCTATAACAGCCTTCTCAGTTGCTAGATTGACATCACAACCCTTGATACCCTCCATATCCATTAGGTAGCCTTGTATGGCCCTTGTGCAACCTGCACAGTGCATACCCCCTATCCTTAGCACTACCCTCCTGCTTCTACCAGCTGTACTCATGCCTCTACCAGCACCATCCTTGCTCATGATATAATATTTACAGTATTTGTAATTAAATGCATCCGTTATCATGCAGCAGGTTTTATGCAAGATTGGTTGACAGTTGTAAATATAATCTAAGCATCCATCAGTTAATGGGGTGTTGCTATGCCTCTCTCTGAACTGAATAACCTAAGGCATGATGTACAGCAGAAGTAGTATATACCATCAAGCACTATTGGCTCTCCTGTAATGCTGCCCTTGCAGTAATGGCACTCCAACTTTACACTTGTTAACCTAGGGATTACTTGCTCATCCTTGATGATCTTAGTTACTATCTGGCTTGAGATTATCTGTAGTTTAGGGATACCAGATAACTTTGCCATGAGCCCTCCTAGAGATTCTACACTATCTAGCGTTGCTTTGACCACTACATTTGTATCCCCAGATGTTAGGAGTATGGAGTTTATCTCCTCCATCTCCTTCATAGTCGCTATTGCACCCTGTACATCGTTTGCCTTGATGTATAGCAGAGCACTGACATTGTTGAGCATAGAGGTATCTATGATGGCAGATACCCTCTTTATTATCCCAAGCCTTACAAGCCTATCGTACCTTGCCTTTGCTGTTGGTGTACTCACACCTAAACTCCTTGCCAACCTTCTGAAGGACTGTCTACCATCCTGCATTAGTAGGATGATCAACCTCCTATCAACATCATCCAGATTTACTGGCATGCTATCATCCTATCATGTTACCTTCATATTTATATAGGATACTATAGTAGATGGTTCTTACTTAATATGGATAATGTTAGTTAGTTGGTTGATTCTCTTCATCCCCTCTCGGGTCAGATCGCCCATCTGATACTGATATTGTATATGTTATATTCAAACCTTACTATACGTAATGTAATATCCCTCTCAATATATGTGGGATAACTGGTTATTTAAAGCCTAGCAAAAGTTTGTAGCCTACAATCTCTCCTTTTTCCCTCCTCCCTCTTCCTCCTCCTTCTTCTCTCTTCTTCCTTCTTTTCTTTCTTTCTTTTTTTATCTATCTATCTCTAACTCCATCCTTGACACTTAACGTTATCAGAGCGTTTGTAGCATCAACTGTAGCAACCACATCCCTGTTACTGCATAACTTCATAAGCATATCAAACTCATAACACTCAACCAAGGGTATGTTGGATATTGCACATGCTGATGCTGTTATTATATCTGCCTTTGAGCATACAACTGCATTTGGAGCCTTGCCGTTAACCTTTGCAGCATACAACCTGTATGCACCAACGCTGCTACCTATAGCATTTGGAAATACCAGAACCCTGTTAGCGATGCTCTTGCCATTGAGCATATGTGCTGAATCGTTAACTTTGCCATTGGCATCTATGCTTAAGAGGTTTATAGGCTGTGCACTTGCTATAGCATAACCTTCTCCATAACCCTTGACTATGCTCTTGCACCTCATACTATACATCATAACACTCATCCCCAACTATTGCCCTCATGCTCTTCAGGCATACACCAACTCTATTCCAGTTCTTAAGGTAGTATGCTGCCTTTACGCTATTTGTAATCACAGAGTCAACCTCATCCCTGCTTATCAATGGTGTTAGGCATGAGCAGCAGTCAGAGTAAACCTCTGCACCAGCACGCTCTATAGCATCCATGTAGCCTATACGCTTTGCCTCTTCATACACACATCTTGCACAGAAGAGTAGGCAACGCTTTTTGAACCTCTTACCCTTAAGCATGCTTGCAAGCATCCCAAGTTCGTTAAGCCCTAGTTGAGGGCTCCCAAAGACTATAGCATCGCCATCATCCTCATCACTTAATTCATCCTTAACCATGATAGCATCCCTAGTTGTGTATTCTATCCTATGCTTTGTACCATCATCAGTAGAATAAGCAGTAGCAGTCTCAGTTATAATGAACATGCCAGCAGAGCCAGATGTACCCAAGGCTGAGCATAATGCTTTAGCGTTGATCCTTGCTCTTCCATCCACACCAATAGAAGATGATGATCCTTTATCATGTACTGAAGAGAACCTGAACGATATGCACTGCTCATTTACCTTGCCAGCAAAGTAGCCTAGCAATGCAGCATCAACCTCATCCTTGATATCATGCTTAACATCTATCATAGTACGAGCGGTTCTAGCCTCCTCAACCCTTAGACCAGAGTAGGGTGTCTTACCTGTTAATGCACTTGCAAGTGCGCTAAGAGCACTCTCCTTGTTTGTAACAAGCCCAAGCATAGAGTTTGCATATATTGCAGCATTGCTCTCAGCAAATGATACATGCTCCCCCCTAGCAGGTATGGGGAATACTTCATATGGTATGCATGTGTATGATCCTATTATACCCATAGCCTCGTATGCCTTCCTTATCCTCTCCTGCTTCTCAACGAACCTATCATCATCATAACCTTTAACTGGGTCATAGCCCATGGGGTTAAGGGTACTCATAACCTTAGCCTTGACATTGTTTGCTAGTGCATCCTTGCTTATCCTCTCAAGGAATGCTAGCCCAGCATCCCCAATGGTGTTGTAGTTAACGCCAGAGATGTGTGCCCATCTTACAGGTACAAGTCTATCAGCATCCATAGCATTCCCTATTGCAAAGAGTATCCTGTATGCTACTGCTAAAGCATCGCCATACTTACCATCAAGTGCATCCTCCTCTTCCTTGCTTAGTTGCATATGCATCTTACCAGCATATCTATTAAAAGCCTTTATGCCTATAGGGGAGTATGGATATAGGAAGGGTACTGGAACTCATGCATGAGACGATGAAGAGGCTTGAGGCTATGGGCTCTGGAGGCTCAGCCTTAAGATCAAGGCTAACAGCATTGAGGGAGTTACAGGAGGAAGAGGGTAGGGATCCTCTTAGGATACTCATAGGAACCATACTCTCAGCAAGGACAAGGGATGAGAATACAAGGGTAGCTGTAAGGAACCTATTCTCTAGGTTCAGGGATGCTAGGGCACTTGCAGATGCAGATGCAAAGGAGATAGAGCAACTCATAAGACCAGCAGGGTTCTATAGGGTCAAGGCTAGAAGGATCAAGGAGGTTGCAAGGATAATTGCGTATGAGTACAACGGGGATGTTCCAAATACCCTTGAAGGGTTGATGAGGTTACCAGGTGTTGGCAGGAAGACTGCAAACTGTGTTCTAGTGTATGCGTTTGATAAACCTGCCATACCAGTTGATACACATGTGCATAGGATAGCCAATAGATTAGGCTTAGTATCTAGTAGGAGTGTGGAGGAGACTGAGCATATGCTTATGGAGAAGGTTGATATCTTGTACTGGAAGAGGATAAACGATACATTCGTTATGTTTGGACAGAATGTATGTAGGCCAGTAGCACCTCTATGCAACTTATGCTTGCTTAAAGATATGTGCAAGTATTATATGGGGAAGAGCAGTAGCAACAGCAGCAGTAGTAGTAGCAGTAAGCATGGATCTAATCAACAAGCAACATCATCATCCTAATAATAATACGATCTTCTTACTACTCTGTATGCTTATCAGGCATCCTTCTCCCTCCTCTTGAACCTTAGAAGGATTAGCACTATACCAGCAACAGCCCCAGTTATTATGAATGGTATACTCATTATTGGATTATCCAATGGGTTGCCAGATACAATCTCTATGGTTATAACCCCTGCAAGAGCACTGTATGGAGCATCTATACCATCTCTTCCATAAACCTCTACACCATCTATTGCGAACTGCTCTATGTTGAGCCTATCAACCACTATCCTCTGCCCATTATTAACACTAAGCCTCTCACCTTGAGCATAGGTCATCATTATTGCTCGCTCAGGGAACCATGCATTGCTGTTCCTGTACATGGTCATGTATCCAATGCTCTCCTTTTTCACAGCAAACCATAGCACTCTATCAACTCCTGTCATACCTACCTCAAGGAACTCGTTGGTGTTGAATGTGTTCCTGAACCTTAGGATCACCTTGGCATCATCATTCTCTGGGTTGTAGATGAGGTTATTACTTATAGTGAGTATCCAGTTTGCTATATGCTTATCCTTGAACCTGTATAGGGAAGGAGCATCTATTGTGCTGTTTGCTGCATCGAATGGTATAACAATCTTATCAACCTTCCTTCCTCCATCTTGAGCATGGATTGTATGTATAGGGACAAGTAAGAGTATAACCAAGGTTAGAGTCAGAGCAATAGACTGAATCCTAGATCCATTCACATACATGCATAAGAGGATGAGTAATTAAAGTGCTATGCTATGGCACGAACGGATCCTTATGCTGCATTATAACATCAACAACCTCTGGCCTCATCAAGAGTTCTGAGGGTCTCTCACCCTCATTTATCATCTTTCTAAGCCTTGTACCACTCAACTCAAGCCTGTAGTCAAGAGGATGGGGGCACATCCTCTCACTAACTATTCCCATGCACCTCTTGCAGTAGAAGAATGCAGGGAAGAAGACAGGCTCTATGCCTAGATCTGGATACTCCTTGAATATCTCTTGCGCAGCAAATGGATGGTAGAATGAGCCAACACCAGCATGGTCTCTACCAACTATGAAGTGTGTGCATCCAAGGTTCTTACGCATTATAGCATGGTGTATAGCCTCCTTGGGCCCAGCATACCTCATCTCAGTATGTAGTGTAGCAAAGAGCACCCTCTCCTTTGGATAGTAGTTCTCTATCAGCACCTCATATGCTCTTAGTATTACCTCATCCTTAAAGTCACCTGACTTCTTCCTGCCTATAAGCGGGTTTACAAAGAGTGCATCGAAGAAGTTGAGTACAGACTTTTGGAGCATCTCATGTGCTAGATGTGGTATATTCCTTGTCTGGAAGCCTACAACGCTCCTCCAACCCTTCTCTGCAATTATTGCTCTAGACTCCTCTGGGGTGAGCCTATACCTCCTAAGCCCATACTTATCCTCATCATTATTAGTATTGTTGTTGTTAGTGTTGTTTGCCCTGCTTACGAGGGTTATCTTACCATGTACAAAGTAATCATTCATGGCCAATGTCTTTGCTACTCCAGGATGTGATCTATCATCAGTCTGGTATACTCTCCTTGCTATCTCCATCTTATCGTATCTGTAGTGATCCTCAACATGCATCAACGCCATAGCACTACTCTTCTTTCCTACAAGCAAGACATCCTTTGCATCCTTCATCCTTGCTGCTGTATCATGATCAACATCAAGCAGGATAGGTATGGTCCACGGGAGTCCATCTGCAAGCCTCCCTTCCCTCAGCACATGTATGAGATCATCGTAACCCATGAAACCCTCAAGTGGGCTAAATATACCATCTGCTATATTCTCAACATCACTTGCTAGATCATCATCGATATAAACCCTTAGCATATCATCATCGTTCAGTACCTTCTCCCTAGAACTCTTATCAAGGATCCTTTTGATCAGCCTACCTCCATGTGGTTCAATAATACCTTTCATAGAGATCTTATACTATACCCTTCTTGTCATCCCTTGCTCTTGAGAGGGTTCAAGTGTAGTCCACACTCCTTGTATGAATCCTGCTCCCACCACCATCTACCTGCCCTGAAGGGCTCTCCAGGCTGTACTGCTCTAGTGCATGGCTCGCATCCTATGCTTGGATAACCTTTGTCATGCAGTTTGTTGTATGGCACCTTATTCCTCCTTATATACTCCCATACCATACTCCATGTCCAGTCTGCTAGAGGGTTTATCTTCAATATCCCGTTATGCTGCGCATCAACCTCAACCTTTGCTATATTTGCTCTAGTATCTGCCTGCTCCCTTCTAAGTCCAGTTATCCATGCATCCAACCCATTCAAGGCTCTATTCAATGGCTTAACCTTCCTAACCTCACAGCATAGCTTCCTCAACTCAACGCTATGGTAGAATAGGTTGAGCCCATACTTCCTTACCATCTCCTCAACCTCCTTTGCATCTGGGAAGTAGACCTCTATGCTTACACCATACCTATCCCTTATAGCATCCATAACATCATAAGTCTCCTGGTTGAGCCTTCCAGTGTCTAGGGTGAATATCCTAACATCCTTCCTTATCCTTGCCAGCATATCTATGAGCACAACATCCTCTGCCCCAAAACTTGATGCCAACGCTATCCTTGGATGAAACTTATCTATTGCCCATCTGAGCAGTTCCTCAGCACTCTTGCTCTCAAACTCCTTGGCTATAGCCTCAACACTTTGCATGCAGGAGGTTTGGAACCAATTATTTATAAACCTAAGCCTTGATTCATAAATGTTAGAGAGTAGCATATGAAAGAGATATGGTATAGGATATTATGAGATAATAACTGTAAGCAATGGTATAATTCAAGCAAGTAGACAAGATAATACAATACTTGTACATACAGTACGAGTATCAGTAGTTAACATCCAGCAGAATGATGGATTTAATCTATAGCGTAGATCTAAACCTTGAGTCTAACCCACCATAATCCATGTAGGAATAACAGTATAGTGCTCACTGGCACTATTGCAAGATAGTATATATCGAGAAGGTAGTTTAGGTCTATGATCACAAGGATATTTGAGATAACTGCAAACCATGATACAGATGCAAATGCTAGTAGGATCATGCTGTAAACCTTCCTACCCTTAGCCATCTTCATCATAAGGTTCCTATAGAAGATGTATACCACTAGAGCACCAATTACAATCTTGCCCAGCAGGAAGGCATCAAGCCCATAGAGGTTGTAGATTATGCTGGTCTCAAGGTATGCAGGTACCCATTCAAGCGAGATACCATAGTATGTTATCATCGTATCTATTATAACGAATGCTAGAGTAAATGATAGCAGTTTGAGTATTATATCACGCTTCGATACCTCTACATGCTTATCCTTAAACATTGATTAGTTAATCTCATCCCCTTTATATAAATAAGTTTATTTCATACTTCATACTATATTATATTATTAGGGATATACCCTAGTTATGGTTCTGGGGAAGAGTGATGTAGCCCTTATATGCTTGAGGTTGCATAACCATCTAATCACTCTCTCAACTCCTATCCCAAAGCCAGCATGTGGTGGCATACCATACCTCCTCAGATCCAGATACCACCTGAACGACTCTAGAGGAAGGTTGTTGCTCTTTATCCTCTCAAGGAGTGTGTTGTAATCATGTATCCTTTGCCCTCCAGTTGCTATCTCACCAAAGCCCTCTGGAGCTATTAGATCAGAGGATAGTGTTATCCTTGGATCATCATCTCTACACATATGGTAGAAGCTTCTAGCACTCAATGGATAATCTGTTATGAAGAATGGTTGCTCAAACATCCTTGAGATGAGCCTCTCAGCCTCGGTTGGTATATCCTCACCCCACTCAAAGTTTATTCCATGCTTCATTGCAGTATCCCTAACCTCATCATACTTTATCCTCTGGAATGGTTTCTCTACTGGCTTCAACCTTCTCCCTAGGATATCAAACTCCCTCTTCCTCCTCTCTGCAACCCTATTGTATATGTATGTGAGGAGTTCCTCTTGAAGCCTCATGTTATCTTCCTGTGTGTTGAATGCAACCTCAGCCTCTATCATTATGAACTCTGTAAGATGTTTAGGTGTCTTGCTCTTCTCAGCCCTGAATGCTGGCTGCATGGTGAATACCTTGCCGAATGAGCATATCGCTGCCTCTTCATAGAACTGTGCACTCTGCGTCAAGTATACCTTCTTTCCAAAGTACTCCAACTCAAAGAGTGTTGCACCCCCTTCCACTGCGGTACCTACTATGGATGGTGCAGTTATGAAAGTGAACCCATGGTCGTAGAAGAAGTCGAATGCTGCTTTGATAAGTTCGCTCCTTATCTTCATTATAGAACTACTCTTCATACCCCTTATTGAGAGATGCCTGTTATCATACAGAAAGGATGCAGATCTTACAGTACTCTTGTTTATTGGCCATGGTTCCTCTGCCCTTGCTATAACCTCTATATCCTTGACTAGCACCTCCTTACCATTCAATGCTCTAGCATCTGAGCGTAGAGTACCTCTAGCTAGTACAGCAGACTCTATGCTAACCTCCTTCATTATGCTGATTACATCATCACTACTTACTCCCTTCTTTCCTACTAACTGTATATAGTTTGAGCCATCCCTCAAGAGTATGAATGTTAGGGAGCCTATATCGCTCTTGTTAGCAACCCATCCCCTCAACTCAACCATGCTACCATCCTGCATGGATAGGCACTCATCCACAGTGGTCCTTACAGCAGCACCACTCTGCACATGCATACTTCTACTGAACTTAGTTTTAAATCTATAGAGTAAGGAGGAGGAGGGATGAATGCTTATTATTACCTTTGCTCTATGTTAATATGGATGGTTGTAGTTGTAGAGCCTACACAATTTGCATCATCAAGGCTGGATGTTCTTAAGAGTAACATAATGGCGGTGCTAGATGCTCATGAAAGGTGTAGCATTAAGCAGGATGGGCATCTTCTGCTCTTGGATGTTGATGAGCCTGTAGATGCTATGTATGCACTGACAAATGTATTTGGGATAAGGAGTATAGGTATAGCAGACACTGCAGATAAAAAGTTAGACTCCCTAGTAGATGCTATAGTAAGTGTAGGTAAGCACATAATACACTCTAACGAGAGGTTCCATGTAGAGGTTCTTGGTAGTGCTAAGGGTATAGTGACTAGGGATGTGGAGTTTGCTGCAACTGCAGCGTTGCTCTCTGAACTCTCCATGCTCAATGTTAAGCCATCAAGCAAGGGTTACGATAGGCTGATAAGGGTCTACATAGCAGATGAGGGTGCGTATGTATGCAGGATATACAGGGATGGTGCTGGAGGGCTCCCTGTAGGCTCAAATGGTTATGCTCTATGTAGTGTATATGATTGTATATCAGCAGTAGCAGCATATGTGCTAGCAGAGCATGGATTCTATCCATCCATAATTGTAGTATATAGTGAGGATGGGATGCTTAGGAGGGTTGCTAAGAAGATAGAGGTTATAGCAAGGATGCTCCCAAGGAAGAGTATAGAGTTGAAGTACACATACTATACCCCTAGGAGCAATGATGTTGATAGCAGTAACAAGTATCATTATCATTATAAGAATACATTGCTGACATCTCTTCTATTAGATAGATTGGTAAGGGTATCTGATATGGGTAGCAAGAGTAATAATAGTAATAGTATTGCTAGTAGTATGGGTAGCAACAGTAGCAGCAGTAATAATAGTAGTAACAGCAGTAGTAGTATCATTGCACTCCCATTATCTTCATTACACAGCATGGATTTCATAAATAGTGTGATGAGGAGGGTGAGTTGTAGGAATGTAATATTTCCATTGATGTTCTCCAACTATCTCCTACACTATTCAAGGATATTTGGTGTAGATTGTGTAAGGGAGATACAGGATATTAGCAAGTCCACTGAATCAATTGCAGTTGATGATAGTTATATTGGTGAATATGTTGAGGAGTGCATAAATAACATGCATACGCTAGAGGTTAAGTTAAGCCCAAACATGGTACATGATATAATAGATGGGATTAGACGGATGCAAGGAGATAACGTGTGATGGGATGATATGAGACCATCAACATATAGTATGGTGATCAACCTGATAGTAAGAGTGCTCTACTCACCACCTCCTCTACACCATCCATCTTGGTTGCTACATCCCTTACATGCATAACATTCTTCTCATACCTACCGTAATCGTTAAGAATATTGTATATTGCTTCATAAACATGCTCTGCCCTTAGATGCTTCTCCCTAAGCGTTATCCCCATCCCTAACCTCTCTACTTTACTTGCATTGCCCAACTGCTCACTATGATTCTCTATTGGAATACATATCAATGGCTTCCCTTGGTGTATAGCCTGTGCGATGGTTGAGTGCCCTCCACGCATAACTATAACCTTGCTAATTGAGAACAACTCATCCCTGCATGGGCACCATTCGAAGTACCAACCATTACTAATTCTTCTAGGTACTGTATCCCCCTTGGGTTTACCTTCAGATACTACAACTGTTATGCTACTACCTCTTCCATTATTACTATCATGCCCATTCATGTTATTCAACCCTTCCACTATGCTTCTAATTATGTGGTGCTTTGTCTCAGATGGTCCACTTATGTGCACAAATACAATAGCGGGAGACTTGTCACTGTCATGACCATCATCATAATAATAATATCCATCATTAAACCCTAATGCCCTCATTACCTTCTTAACTCTAGCCTCATCAAGAACTAGCCTTGGTATCATGAAGCCGGAGTACTCCAATCTGTTGGAAGCGTTGTTGATATGCCATAGGTTCTGCTCTGATATGGTGTATGGTGGAGGAAGATCTGGGGCAATTAGTGTATTACCTCTACTCCATAGCATTCCAAACAACTCACCAAGCATATCCTCGAATAACCTAACTATCCTAAACTCTCTAAGCCTTGGGGATAGAAGGAGTTTGATCTGGTTGAGTATAACTATGCATGGTATACCTAACATGATGCTTGCAAATAGTGTAGAGAGCCTAGTATCACTTATCACAACATCTGGTCTAAACCTTGATATACTCTCCATCTCAACCCTCAACTGCCTTGTGAAGTTGAATAGGTTCTCAGGTATCTTCATTACACTCCTCTTCACATTAAAGCCAGAGAGAGGATTCCATCCAAACTCAACCTCTGGCACCATATTGCATCTATAACCATGCATATCTATGTAATCTACAGCATCCCCAAACGATGAGAATTCTAGATCATAGCCATGAGCCTTTAACCTCTCTGCCACCATTAGCATTCTGCTTGCATGCCCTAAACCAACCCCATACACTCCAACATACGCTCTCCTACTCATGCTATACATCATCAATTAATTGTGCCTATTAATATAACTACATGCAAAGGCTCACTCTGCAAGTCTTACCCTTGTAACACGACCATTTGGTTCTACCTCCTTGAATATTATAGCCTCAAACCTGTAAACCCTTGTATCCTGATAGAACCAACAGTCTGGCATTGCACCTGCCTTCATACATGTCTCGCAGAGAAACCTCTCCTCATCCCATCCATACTCTACCGCAACCTGAGGTAGCAAGAGTCCAGAGCCGTAACGCCATACTATCATGAGACCATCCCTCCCAACCTTGATCTTATCCTTGTACTCCCTTGGATCTTTAACAGTTATGAGTTCTGGCTCAGTTAGTATGCTCAACTCAACCGTTATCCTATCTAGTTCTGAACTCTTTACAGGTTCGAACCTAGGATCTTCTGTTGCTGCTGCTACTGCAGCATCTACTATAGCATAGCAGAGCTCCTTGCTTGGTAATGGGAAGCCTATGCAACCTCTCAACTCTTCCTTAACCTTTACCTTTGCATAATCAATGTATATACTCTTGCCACGAATAGCACTATTATCATTATCATTACGATTGCCATCCTTGCCACTCATATCTATCAACTCATTTAACGTTACAAATACTCCAGCCTTCATTGAATACCTTGATCTTATATGCTCATCAACATCTATCATCCTACCATGCTTCAGGTAATGCTCTAAGGCACTCCTTGCAAGCCTTATCAGTGTATAGCCATCCTCATCGCTAAGCATCAGCAAGCCTACTATTCACCCCCTTCTCAAACTCAAGTATCCTCTTGATATGGCTACCCTCCCAGTAGACCTTTCCACAGTTAGTGCAGATGTAAAAGTCCTCATACCTCTCAAGCACCCCATCTGGTAACCCCCTTAGAGTTAGAGAATCCTTGCTAACATGCCTTATAGTTGAGTTGCATAGGGAGCATCTTGCATTATTTATATCAAACCCTATAGATCTTATGCCTAATGATCTTAATACATATGCCATATCATCTATACTGTTACCCTTCACAAGTATACTCCTTAAACCAAGCTTGGATGCATGGTGGAATAGTTCTTCATCGCTAGTTACAAGTATTCTACAATCCTTTATACACTCATCAAGCAGCGAAGAGTCATCCAACCCATTATAGTATAGTGTATCGAACCCAAACATCCTTAACTTTCTAGCCATGCTCCCAAGCATCCCATCCAGAAGCAGTCTTACCATATTAACTCATACAACGCCCTCTATTATTATTCTTGATGTTATTGCTCTTAAATTTTATTTTATCTTCTATTTATTAATAATTCATTCATCAGTTAATTCATTCATTCATCCACCAGTCCTACACTCATCGCACAGGAACTTGCCATCAACATATGCAAGGTAGTCAGACCACTCATCGCACTCATCACAGTAGCCTGAGATCAATGTTGGGCTCCTTCCAAATTCTCCTCTAAACATGCTTGCCTTCTCAGATATAACATCAACAAGCTCTGGCATAACTGCTATGACATCCGAGGAGGATACAACCCCTACCAGCTTGCCCTTATAAACTACGCCAAGCCTCTTCACATTATGCTTACGTAGTAACCTAGCAGCATCTGTAACATTTGCTTCACTATCTATAGTTATAAGTTGCTGCATTATATCCCTAGCCTTTATCCTGCTTGGCTTCTCATCCTTGATAGATGCCTTGCTAACTATATCCCAGTCTGTGACTATCCCAACTGGATTGCCATCAGCCTGCCCATTATCGGTTATCACTATGCTCCCAATCTTCATATCACCCATCATCTTTGCAAGCTCGTTAACCTTGCTATCTGGACTAGCTGTTATCACTGGGCTATTCATCACATCCTTAACAAGTACCCTAGTGGTTACATGTGGATCCGTACTCTCCCTATCCTTTCTTGCTACCATACTTACCTCCCTCCTCCTCCCTTCATATATTAAGCATGTATGGCAATATAAGTTAAGCCATCTACATCCCATCTCAACCATACTTCACTAACCCAACTTAACCAAAAGGAATTAAACCATCCTCAGAGTATACAGGGTGATGAGCCCCATTGACAAGGTATTCTGGCTTAGGATAGGCTTTGCAGTACTTGCAGGTATAGTTGCAGGGGCCCTAGGCTTCCTAAGCAACAACCCTCAAGCATTCAGGGGTATAGGGATAGGGTTCCTGCTCTACTTCATAACCTACCTCATTGCTAGGTTCTCATTAGGTAAGAGGATACCACCATCGGAGTCTAGGAAGTTGGTAACAACTGGGATGGGAGGGTATGTCTTCATGTTCCTTCTAGTATGGATACTCTACAACACATTCATGTACCAGCAGTTTGCAGGTGAGCAGGGTCAGTAGTTAAAGGGATGATATGCATGGATCAACATCTCTGGCCCTACAGAACCCCTGGCATACCAGATGACCTATTCGTTAGAGATGAGAGTGTTCCTATAACAAAGGAGGAGGTTAGGGTTATAGCATTGAGCAAGGCTAGGCTTAGAGAGGGCTACAGGGTTATAGATGTAGGCTCTGGAACTGGTAGCATAAGCATAGAGGCTGCAATCCAGGTTGGTAGCACTGGCAGGGTATATGCAATAGATAGGGATGCAGATGCCATTGCACTGATTAGAGAGAATGCAAGGAGGTTCAGTATAACAAACATAGAGGTTGTGCAGGGGGATGCCATGGATGTACTACCAAGTATGCCTGAGGCAGATGCAGTATTCGTAGGTGGTGCTGGAGGTAGGATGTATGATATAGTTAGACTTGCATGTACTAGGCTAAGGAGCAAGGGCAGGATAGTCGTTGATACAATAATGGTTGAGAGTATGAGCAGTGCATTGAGTGCAATGTATGATCTAGGGCTAGAGGATGTTGATGTTACTCAAGTGGTTGTAGCGAAGGGGAGGAGGATAAGCACTGGTACAATGCTTATAGCAAGGAACCCAGTGCTGATAATCTCAGCAGAGAAGCCATAAGTTAGGAGGATATTCACTATTTAAATATCTCTGCAACTACTTGGATCAAGCAGGTAAGATGACGATGATGCATGGTAACAACAATAACAAAAGTCATAAACTCTACTGCATAGGCTGTGGTCCAGGAGATCCAATGCTCTTGACTCTAAAGGCATTAGATGTACTCAACCATTGCGATGTGATCTTTGCACCAACATCTAGGGAGGGGAGGGAGAGCATGGCATTGAGCATAGTTAAACCATTGATAGAGTCAAGGATAAGAGATGGACAGGTTGAGGTTAAGAGCCTTGTATTCCCAATGGTTAAGGATAGGAGCAGACTTGCTGATGTGTGGAGGAGCAATGCTGATGAGATGGCAAAGGCATGCTTGAGTGGTAAGGTAGTAGCATACCTATGCGTTGGGGATCCTTCACTCTACAGCACGTTTGCATACATGTATAGGGAGTTGAGTTCCAGGTATACAGAGATAGATGTTGAGATAGTGCCAGGTATAGCATCGTTCACATCCTTTGCATCACAAGCAAAGATGAACCTTGTTGAGGGGGAGCAGATAATGGCTATAGTGCCAGCATGCTATGATCTTGAGAGGGTTAAGAAGATAGTCAGCAGTTGTGATACAGTAGTCTTCATGAAGGATGGTAGGTACTTTGATGATGTTATAAGGATAATAAGGGAGCATATGCCAGATGATGCATACGTTGCAATAGCACAAGATATAGGCTCTGAAGGACAGGTTATAAAGATGACAAGGCTGAAGGATATAGATACAAGCAAGGTAAGCAAGTACTTCTCTATGATGGTTGTGAAGCGTGAGCATCATAGTAAACAACAATAACAACATGTTAGTATGAGTGGGTGTGATTGTATGGATATGAGGGAGCAGATAAGCGATAACAACAATAATAATAATGACAGCAGCAGTAGTAGTAGCAATGCACATATCAACCACAGGGGTAAGGTGTACTTCGTTGGTGCTGGGCCAGGGGATAAAGAACTGTTAACACTCAAGGCAAAGAGGCTAATAGAGGATGCTGATGTTATAGTATACTCTGGCTCCCTGCTCAACCCTGAGATACTTGCATTTGCAAAGAGCAGTGCACTGCTATACGACGCATCAACCATGAGTAGGGAGGAGATATACTCAGTGCTGAAGGATAACGCAATGAAGGGAAGGGTTACTCTAAGGCTACATGATGGTGATCCCTCACTCTACTCTGCAACTAGAGAGCAGATAGACTCCCTTACTAAAGATGGGATAGATGTTGAGATTGTGCCAGGGGTAAGTGCTCTATTTGCTGCAGTTGCTAGGCTCAAGACAGAACTCACGCTACCAGGTGTTACACAGACAGTTATAATAACAAGGGCAGAGTTCAGGACCCCTGTACCAGAGAGGGAGAGCATAAAGGAACTAGCAAGGCATAGATGTACAATGGCATTCTACCTTAGCGTTCACCTCATAGAGGATATAGTAGGTGAGTTGATTGATGCTGGTTATGATGATGATACTCCAGTTGCTGTAGTGTACAGGGTAACGTGGGATGATGAGAAGGTTATAGTTGGTACATTGAAGGATATAGCAGGGAAGGTTAAGGATGCTAGGATAAACAGGACTGCAGTGATAATAGTAGGAGAGGTTGTAAAGCCAAGAGGATATGAGTTCTCAAAGGTGTATGATTCTGGGTTTACACACTCGTATAGAAGTGCCAAGGTATAGTTAGTTAGTTAGCATAGATAAATGTAGGATAGTAGGTAGAGAGTAAAAATATGATAGCTATTCTAGATGCTAGAACCTTGGTAACTCCTCTGCTGACTCTGTTGATACCGATGGTAACTTGCTATCTAAACTCTTCTCTGCAACTGCTGCTGCCTCTGCAAGTATCCTCTCAACATCTTCACTGCTAACATCGCTAACGAAGTTGAAGTTGCCTCCCTGCATGGTATCCACCATCAGGTTGCTTAGCGTACTTGTCATCTCATTTATCTCTCCCTCAGCCTCTGGCATGAACCTGCTTATACCCTGCTTAACACCCTTCATGACGCTTATTGCAGGGGCAAGTGATACAGCAAGATCGCCTATATCGTGTACTGTGCTAAGCCTAAGATGCACCTGCTCTAAAGCAATCTTTGCATTGTTCATTGTCTTGCTAACCCTCCTAACCTCAGCTAACTCATTTGAGAGCATCCTACCCGTCTCCATATCATGCTTGTGTACAGCCTCAACTATCCTCCTGAATAGTGTAGCATCCCTCTCACGCATCTTTGCAAGCATGGTATCTATCTTCTGTATCTGTAACTGTATTCTATTCATAGCCTGCTCAACCCTTGGCCTCAGAGGACCCTGTGGTTTGAGAGCATCCCTAACTCTATCACCCATCCCTCTATCATCCTTCTTTACCCATTTGTTACTGAACTCTGTCATGTTAAGAATCATCATCACCATTATTATCATTGTATGTGCATAGTTATTGACATGGTTAAGAAATAAAGAAATGGTTATTAGTTATATCTTGTATTATTGCTCATGCAACCTATATGTGTATTTGACTCTGGTCTAGGCTCAATATCTGTTATAAAGGTGCTAATGCATGAACTGCCAAAGGAGCATATAGTATACTTTGCTGATAGAAGGAACTATCCATATGGCTTGAAGAGTAGAGAGGAGTTGAGGGATATAGTTGGAAGAGGGATAAGGAGGCTTGAAGGGTATGATCCAAAGTGTATAATAGTTGCATCAATAACACCATCAATGCTAGTGCTTAATGATCTTAGGTTGGTTAGCAGTACACTCCTATTTGGTGTATACCTCCACTACTCTCTTGCAAGGGCAGTAGAGTTATCAAGTAGCAAGGGTATAGCAGTACTTGCAAGTAGAGCAGTTGTAAGGAGTGTAGATCTTCATGATACGTTCAAGGCATACATGAGTAGGGCAAGCATAACTCTTGTTGATGCTACAGAACTCATAGATATGGTAGAGTCAAGCAGGTTCCTTCAGGATGGTGCTGAGCATGCTATAGCAGATGTGTGTAGAAGGTTGCTGAAGGATGCAAGCATAGATAGCATAGTACTAGGCAGCACACATCTAGCACTAATGGAGGATGTATTGCAATCACTCTACCCCAACATTAAGATAATGAACCCTGTCATGGATACAGTAGCAAGGGTTAAGACGTATCTAGAGGAGCATGGGATGCTTTCTAGAGAGATGGGTAAGGAGGAGGAAGAAGAGGAGGTAAGGCTAAGCGTTCTGGATGTGGATAAGGATGAGCATCTCTCCTCTACGCTTAAGAGGTTAGGGCTTAGGTTCAGACCCATCTAGCATATCTAGCATAAGCCTAATCCTTCTGAATACTTCTATCCACATACTCCAACTCAGCCTTCCAGTCTGTGTATTCTGCCTGCTTGGATGGTATGATGAGAGCAAGGTTACCATCCTACCATCTCTATCCCTTACAGCATAGGATGATCCATGTCCAAACCTTAAGCCGGATATGCCATTCATCCTGCAGTATGTACTGAAGGCTATTATGCCTAGAGCAAGTACTATCCTTACATTCTTGAGCATTGATGCCTCCTGCATAAGGTATATCATGCAGTTATCCACCTCGCTCTTGCTAGGCTTGTTATCTGGAGGTACACATCTAAGTACTGCTGATATATAAGCATCCTTAAGGATAAGACCATCATCCCTGCTTATGCTTGTAGGCTTGTTTGCAAATCCAGTCTCATACAATGCCTTGATTAGCCATGATCCAGATGAGTCGCCAGTGAACATCCTCCCTGTTCTATTTGCTCCATGTGCAGCAGGTGCAAGTCCTATTATGAGTAGTCTAGCATTGAGATCCCCAAACCCTGGTACTGGCTTGGCCCAGTACTCCCAATCCTTGAACCTCTTAACCTTTACTCTTGCTATATACTCCCTATACCTTACAAGCCTCTCACATGCTCTACATGATACTATAGCCCTGTTAAGTGAATCAAGGCTATCAAACACATGGCTAGAATGCAAGGATTCTATTTGTAGATATCTATTGCTAATATTGAGGCTAGCCCCAGATCCTCTCCTTGAAGGTCCACTTTTTGTTGGATAAGAAGTTCCATATTGATGCTAATCCTATTGCTATAAACAGTGCAAGGTTGTAGTTCATCCCATATATCTGGTTAAGTAGATGTATTAGAATGAACTGCAGTGTACCACCAATAGAACTCAAACCCATGTAGTATGCATACTGCTTAAGCGTATGCAGCACTGCAAGGTCTGTATCCTCGAACGTCCATAACTTGTTAAGGATGAAGTTGGATGTGATAGAGCAGAGTATGCCTGCAAGCGTTGCAATATGCATGTTTGCAAGCAGGGAGTTTGCTAGTGAGGCTATACCATAGTTGACAGCTAGCCCACTTAAACCTACTGTGTAGAACCTTGCTGCCCTTGAGAGGAATAGTATAGAGCCTCTCCTCTCTTCTCTACGCTTCTTCCTACCATACCTGTAGAGTAGCCATATAGCCTTCAAGTACTCTATGACAACCCTCAAGTTTAACTTGCTCTTGCCATGGCTCCTGTTAACGAATGTATAGGGTATCTCCTTCACCCTTATGTTATCAACCTTGACGAGTACCTCAAGCAGTATCTTGTAGCCTGAGGTTATGAACTCTATACCCTCAAGCACCCATCTCTTGCATGCAAAGAAGCCAGATACAGCATCCTTTACATCAAGGTTAAGGATCACCCTTGCAATCATGTTGGCTGATATGCTTAATGCCTTACGCTTCATACTCCAGTTCTCTACTGAGCCACCATCAACATACCTTGATGCTATAACCAGATCACACCTATCCTGTATGAGTTCATCAAGCATTGCTGGTATCAGTGCTGGAGGGTGCGATAGATCAGCATCCATAACAACCACATTGCTACCCTTAGCAGCCTTTAGACCATCAAGCACTGCAGATAACAAGCCTCTCCTACCATACCTGCGTAGTACCTTGATGCTGAGCCTTCCCTCACTTGCTATATGTTTAGAGTGCTGCTCTACAACATCTGCTGTACCATCTGGACTACCATCATCAACTATTATTATCTCAGCCATTGCATCAAGTTGCTTTAGAAACGTATGTAAGCCATCCCCTATAGATCTTAAGAGATTAGGTATATTCTCTGCCTCATTGTATGTAGGTATTATGATGGAGAGTACTACATCCACATCCCTTCCATCACCATCATCATTCCTGTAATAGCCCTTGCTCAATATGCCACCATCACTTACCTGCAATGGTAGATGTGTGATATAACTTCTTTAAGTATCTTTCACTGTATATCTTGATAATAACTATGATATGGTACTTGATTTCATGAAATAATTGTGTAAGTGGTTGGAAGTATTAGCCTATATAAGATGCATTATCATCTGCATGCTAATTATCAATCAACACGTTTGCTATACACTATGATTGGGGGTTCTACCCTTGCATATGTGTATGACCAGTAACTCTCAAGCACAGTCTCAACCATGACAAGTTCAACATCGTCCATGCTGAAGTACCAACCCTTGCTTCTTGCTTCTTCCTGAACCTTTTTAAGCAATGCAAGTATATCTATGCTAGTAGTGCTGGATGGTAGGTTTATGCTGTAGATGAAGTTCTTGTTGCATGGCTCTATCCTAGAGTACTCATCCTTCATACCCATTACTAGTATGTTTAGCCCCCCACTCATCGTTCTATGGAATATATCTATACCGAGAACCTTCTCCCCGTAATGCTTTACACCATTATCATCCTCTATTGTAACATTCTTGACCCTGAACCATAGATCTGTAAGCAATGCGTACCATGAGGGGAGTATGAATGGTGAGAGTGGAGCACCTCTGAACTCATGGATGTTAAGATCAAGGGTTAGTCTATCCAGCATTGCTATCCTGAGTGGTTCTGGTTGGTATGAATTGCTCTTACCACCTTCTCTCCATACATCACCAACACTTATGCCAGCAACATACACATAATCCATCTCTGGTATGGTGAGTAGGCTCATCTCTATGCTAGAGCCATCAAACCTAACATAGTTGTATGCATTACCATCATGCATATCCAATGCTATGCTCTCGCATGCAAGGAATTCACGCCACTTCCATATCTTGAGCCTCCAATGCCAAGGGTCTCTGCTATCATCACCTCCATCAACCCATCTACTTAAGCCAACTGGTATACTGTTGGGGCTATCATCATACTCTGTATTCTGCTTTGGTGTGTTAATAGCCAAGAATACGTTGGTGTAAATTATGACTAGCCATGATATTACTGGCATCATGAATAAAAGTATAGACCTTCTCATACTTGCTTACTCTCCTGCTTACTTGCTTATTTATTTGGCTACTTTAATATAACTCATACCACCTATTACCATATGTAGGTGAGTTTACCATAAAACTTTTGTATATGTATAATAGAATTGTTTTATGGTCAGAGCATGGCTATTAATAGGGACAAGTACCCTTTTACTAGGAATATTCTTGGTCGTATACACAGTCAATGGTATAGGGATTAGCAGTGGTACAAGCAAGGGTAGCGTTGAGAGTGCAGTATTTCATGATGTAGTGCTCATAACGGTTGAGAGGAATGGTCATATCATATACAGGTATGAGACCCATAACCTTATAACAGATGCTGGGAAGGACTTTATAAAGCAGCAGGCATTTGGTACAGCATCCAGCGGTACAGCACAGTACATAGCATTGAGCACAGACTCTACTCCACCTAGTGCAAGTGATACAACCCTAGTAGGGGAGATAACATCGCAAGGGCTTGAGAGGGCCCAAGGTACAGCAACCTCTGGAGGGACTGGGCAGATAACGATAAGCAAGACATTCACAATGACAAGCGGTGCAAACCCAAGCTTCACAATAAACAAGGCTGGATTATTCGACTCTTCAAGTGGAGGTACACTCGTTGCTGTAGCACTGATAAACAACCCTCCAACCCTGCAAGAAGGTGATTCCATAACCATAAACTGGCAGATAAACATAACATAGGGTGGATCTGGAAGGGGGTATAACAGCAAGTATGCAGGTAGTAGCATTCTTACTTATCATAATTTTTTGTTCATATATGTTAGCAATACCAGTGCTGGAGTATGATAGAAGCATGTTCTACAAGGTTGATGAGCATACTGATAAATATTGGAATGGTTATGAATGGGTTTACATCCTATACCCATTGCAGATGGGAGTTGCTGAAGCAACTAGCGCTATACCATCTGATGTTAGTGATGGTCATGTACGCAGCAATGGAAATGCTTATTCCAATGATGCGGTTATGATTGTTGGCGATGATGAGTCAGATAAGGCATATAGATCATTTGTAAAGTTCCCCATCTCATCGTTGCATGGCAAGGTTCTTAAATCAGCAGAACTGAAGCTAACCATAGAGAGATCCATTCAGAATGGTTCTGCATATACTTCAGAACCATTCGACAACCCTCGATTAGGTGATACACGTGTCATACACATCAATGATTATGTCACACTAGATGGTAGTGATTTCAACGCACCATCTATAGGCAATGATCCTGGTGTTCTAATACCAGCAAATACCAATCCCAATAGTAGAATTGTAAGCATATCAGTACATGCTGCAATGCAGGATGATATAAACAATGCAAGGAACTTCACAACATACATGATAAGAACTGCTAATAATACAGATGATGATAATAGGAGAGATCAATGGCACTTCTACACAAGGAACTCTGGGGCTAATGCTCCAAGGATAGAGTACACATTAGCATTTACAAAGGATGTCAGGGAGCAGGTGAAGTTAGGTGAGCATGATCTGCTTACTAGATCAGTAGTATCATCAAGAAACGCAACCATAACACTTCATGCATTAGATTCAAGAAGTATAGGTCATTCAAGACTAATTGTAGATGCGCAATCTATAGAGGATATGCTAGTTAGAAACATCGTGATATCAGAATTCTTCTCCGACTCTATATCTATGCTTGATGATCTCATTAGAAAGATATCAGCATATATAGTGGTTTATGATATGTTAGATGCTAGAGATATCTTTGCCAGGTATAGTAGCATGCCAAGATCCATACTTGAACCTATGCTAGTATCAGATACTCTAGCAAGGCTACTATCTGCAACACGTGATGCTTTAGTTACTCCTACTATTACTGATAACATATCTATGGGATTTCTCTTAAACATTATTGATCATACAAGTATATCAGAGGTTCTAACCTTTAACATATCCTACACAAAATTCATCCTAGATTCAGTAAGTGTAATAGCAGATACCAACTCCTATATATCATTTCTAAGAGTATTACAGGATACTCTTGGCTCTTCTGATCTTGCTAATTACATACTCAACCTTGTAGTAAGAGATGTTATGGATGGCATAGTTGTTATAGATGAGGTAAGTAGGCTGAGCAGGTTCTCAAGGGTGCTTGATGAACCTCTTGCTATAGGGGATGATGTAGAGAGGATGATAAGCAGTATGAGCAGAGTTCTATTAGAACCTGTCTCTACTGTTGATCTACTTAGCAATGTTATAAGCTTCCAGAGGGATATAGGCACGTTACTCTCAATAGAGGCAGTTAGGGTTGTAGATAGTCTAAGTAGGAGCGTAGATGTGGTTAAAGGTATAGTGGATGGTGTTAATGCAACTGATGATTCACCATCACTATACAATGGATTTGTGAGGTTCTTGGATGAGAGCATAGGTGTTGATGGTATACTTGGAAGGGTGGTAGAACTAACAGTACAGATGGTAGAGAGTACTTCGATCAACTATATACTCAGCAGTTATACAACCTACTTTGTAAGGCTAGTTGATGGTGTAGATGCTTTAATAAGCATGGTAGCAAGTACTGTTGTTGGAGGTAGTAGTAATACAGGTACAGATAATGTAAGCGGGGGTATAGGCGCTGGTGGTGCAGGTACAGTACTTGGAAGGAGTACATTCATCACTGTTGATATAAGTAGTTTAAATGATAACATACTGGTTGAAGGTTTCCTTATGGATAGAGAAGGCGTAGTAGTACCATTCAATACAACCTTGAGCATAACACTAGTAGAGGGTGCATCAGATGCTAGGTATAGGAGTGAGGCTGAGGTAGTTGATGGAAGATATAGCATATCTATACCCATAGATGAACTCTTCAATACAATAGCACCAAATAGTGCTGAGATTAGAATAAGGGCCATAGTTACATTCGATGGGGCTGAGTATGCTCTTCAAGGCATAAGGTATCTCTACCTTCCATCATCAGAAGAGAGTAGTGAAGTAAGGGTTGAGAGAGGTTTGGTATTTGAGGCACCAGCCTTCAACATTGTACCCTCATCTGTTAGATACAGTGGGGAGAGGCTTCTTATCATATACGTTGAGAATGATACTGCAGATGATATAAACTCCTTAAGGATTGCAGTAAGCGAGGGTAAGGTACTCAAGGTGAAGGTTAGCAGGAACTGGAAGGTTAGTGTAGGAGATGATATACTGCTTGAAGGTGTAGATGGTCATGTTCTAAAGCAGGGTAAGAGGTTGATGATATTTATGCTTAAGCAAGGACATCTCAACTATACTGTAACTGCACCTTAACACACCCACAGTAGTTAGAAGTAGTATAATAGCAATAATAATAACAATAACAATAACAGTAAAGCAACAACAGTAATTAGCATCATACATAATAATCAGCACCAGCAGTAACAGCAATAGTAGTGCATCAGCAGTAGTAATAATAACAACAGTAACAATAACAACCAATACTATATCTTAAGGCATCTTAAGCCTTCTTAAGAGTTCATCCTTAAGATCATCTATCCTTACCCTAACCTGCTGCATTGTATCCCTATCCCTTATCGTTACTGTACCATCATCTAGCGTCTGTCTATCTATTGTTATTGCATATGGCGTACCTATCTCATCCAACCTTCTATACCTTCTCCCTATAGAGCCAGAGTCATCATAGAATGCATCAATATCCTTCCTCAGCATCTTGAATACCTCCTTGGCCTTTGCTTCTACCTCATCCTTCTTAACTATAGGCAATACCCCAACCTGTATAGGGGCTAGATAGGGTTTGAGTCTTAACACAAGCCTATCATTCTCCATATCCTCATACAATGAATGCTCTAGTATACAGTAGAGGCTCCTCTCTACCCCCATGGATAGTTCGAATACATGGGGGAGCACTTTACTGTTACCACTACCATCATCAGCATCCATAACCTCCATATTCTCCTTGCTAACCTGCATATGCCCTTTCAGATCATGATCAGATCTATAGTTGCATGCTACAAGTTCTAACCAACCAAGGCTTGTCTCAACCTCAAAGTCATAAGCAACTGTAGCATAGAATGCCTTCTCATCATCAGCAAGCCTCCTGAACCTTGTTCTACCCATATCTATACCAGTCTTGCTGTAGAACTCATTCAGTAGGGCAAGGTAATATGCTATAAGCCTATTTGGGATGATGCCTCTGCTTACTGCAGAGGATGCTGTAACCTCATGCATACCATTGCTATCTTGTATCCTAAGCATAACATCCTTCACTTCATCAAACCTATCTATCTCATCCAACCTTTTAGGGTTACAGAATACCTCTATCTCTGCCTGATAGAACTCCCTTAACCTTATGAGGCTCTGCCTAGGAGCAATCTCATTCCTAAAGCTCTTGCCTACTTGAGCAATTGCTATTGGTAACTTGCAGCGCATGACCTTGAAGAGCCTAGCAAAGTCAACGAATATGCTCTGGCATGTCTCTGGTCTAAGGTATGCTTCAGAACCATCAGCCCCTATGCTTACCTTGAACATCATGTTGAACCTACTAACCTTGCTCAACTCACCGTTGCATTTAGGGCATCTTATGTTATGCTTCTGGATTAGAGTATACAACTCCTCATCTCCAATCCTTTCGGGCACTACAGTGTTTATAACCTCGCCAACAAGCCTATCAGCCCTGTACACAGATGAGCATTTCATGCATCTAACTATGGGATCATTGAAGCTATCAAGATGACCTGAGGCTATGAAGACGCTCTTGCTCATTATCTGGCTACCATCTATCTCAAGCATACCATCCCTCCTAACCAACTCCCTCCTCCACAACTCTATGTACCTATTCTTGAGAGCAACGCCTAAAGGCCCATACTCCCAGAATCCTGCTTGCGCATCAGCGTATATCTCGCAACTAGGGAAGTAGAACCCTCTACTCAATGCTAGCTCTGTTACTGCATCGTAGTTCATGCTCTTAGCATTAATGATGAGTCATATAAGCATTGCAAGTTCCTTAACCTTCCTTATATTGCCTATATCATCCCTCCTTGAATCTACTGGGGTCTCTAGTATCCATGGTATGGATCTGAACTCCTTGCTGGTAAGGATGTTCCTGAACCCCTCCTCACCTATATAGCCTAAGCCTATATGCTCATGCCTATCTGCATTTGAGCCTAGAGCATGCTTGGAGTCGTTCAGGTGTAGTAACCTTATATTCTTGAGCCCTATATGCCTCTCTAACTCCTCTATAACCCTTGACAATGCATCCTTGCTCCTCAACTCATACCCAGCAGCGAATAGATGGCATGTATCTATGCATACACCAACCCTCTTGCCATTGAACATGTTGAATAACCTGCCAAGTTCATCTATCCTTGCACCTATGCTGTTCCTCTGCCCTGCCATATTCTCAAGCAGTATCATAACATCCTTGCTCTCCTCCAATGCTTGGTTGCATGCATTGACTATATTACCCATCCCCTGCTCCTTGCTTGAGCCCATGTAACTTCCAAGGTGGATCACAAGCATCTTTATAGCAAGCATTGAGCATCTCCTAACCTCTTCCATGAGAACTGCTAGGGATTTGCTGTATATCTCTTGCTTTGGGGATGCAAGGTTTGGTAGATATGGCATATGTGCAAATACAGCATCATTGCTTATGCCAGAGGAGCCCAACTTTGCCCTGAACCTCTTCGCATCCTCCTCTGCTAGAGGCTTTGCTACCCATCCTCTAGGGTTTCTCGTGAAGATCTGGAATGCGTTGCACCCTATGCTCAATGCATTATCTACTGCTCTATCTATTGAGCCTGAGATGGATACATGCACACCAAGGCGTATATCTGGCTGCATGGTGCTCATCCATTCAAACTTTAATTTTAGGTTTCTTCCTTTTATTCTAGAAGAGGGATGAGCAGCAGTAGTAGTAGGCTACTTGCAAGATATCCATTCGTGGAGGATGCTGGCAACTATCTTAAACTACTAGATTACAGGCTTGAGGAGTTCGATGATCCTGCAATGAGCAGCGTTATAGATAGAGCAACTGCTAGGGTTATTGCTGCAATAAGAGGTATAGTGTATGATCCAGATAAGGTTGCTAGCGTTGATGAGGAAGTGGTATCATTCATCTTAGCATGTATAATGGTAAAGGCTAGTAAGGTCAAGGCATTATACAGGAGGTTTGCTCTTAGCGAGGCAAGGAGGGCAGAGGTCTTCCTTGTTGATGACCTTAGGATGAATGCAAGTAGGGATGAGATGGGTAATATCCTTAACAACATATTCAAGGGTTTATTTGCTATAGATGTTATCTATAACCATGATCACTCTACATTCATGATCAAGGTTGAGGATTACCTCAAGTACTCTACCAACTTCCATGATGAGTACTGGAGGCTTAGCAATAGGATTCTACATAAGGGCTATGTACATCTCAACACTAAGGATATGGTCAGGCTCATAAGGGATGAGATATATGCTCTGATAATCAGAAGGTTAGAGAGGATAAATGTTGAGTATGATCATCTCCCTGAGGCGTTGAAGAGGCGTGTAGATGCATTGAAGGGTATGATGCTTGAGATATATGAGTTGAGTAACAATAATGTATATGCTACAGAGAGGAGAGGTTATCCTCCATGCATACTTAACATACTGAAGGTACTTGAGCAAGGGAACAACCCATCACATACAGCAAGAGTACTCCTTGCAACGTACATGCTTGGAATAGGAAAGAGCGTAGAGGAGGTGTGTGAACTCTTCAAGAATGCACCAGATTACAATGCGAGGATTACAAGGTATCAGGTAGAGCATCTAGCAGGGTTGAGAGGAAATAGGGTAAGGTACTCATGCCCATCATGCTCAAAGGTAAAAAGCCAAGGATTATGCTTCAAGAGCGATGAGTGCAATGGCATAATTAATCCACTGCAGTTTGGGAGGTATAGTAGGAGTGCTGGTAGGAAGAAGACAATGGATGTGGAAGGAGGAGTGAGGGAAGATGAGAGATTGGATGGGAGCAAGAGCAAGAGCGAGAGCAAGAGTAAGAGCGAGTAAGTGAGAGCAATGGGAGTGATTGAATTACTGCTATGGATAAATGAATGGTTGGTTAATAATGAAGTAATGGATAGTAGTATGTATGTATGGATAGATAGAATGTTTGTTATTGATGATGGTGAGAAGAATGATAGATGGTGTTAGGAGAGAAGGTAATGATAAGAGCGATAACACTCTTGCTATGATGAGAGCATACAGCATAAACCTCCTTAATCAAGCATTCAAGGAGTATTACTTCAAACATACAGCGATGGTAGAGGCTCCAGACGCTATACAGGAGAGGGAGTTTGGGTACTCAAGGTTCGATGGGACAATGATAAGGCATCTAAGCATAAGGGATAGAAATGAGTTGATAGCATTGCTAATCATGAACGTACCTGCAGATGTTTACTGCTCAGCAGCATACTATACAAGCCCAACTAGACCCATGGAGGAGAAGGGACTGAAGGCTGCAGATCTTATCTTCGATATAGATGTGAAGGAACTCAAACCTAGATGCTCAAGCATGCATGATATACATTTGTGTGAAGAGTGTCTAGAGCCTGTAGATGATACATCATCCATGTGTGGATGCGGCTCAAGGAGGGTAAACCATGTTACCATACCATGCGATGAATGCATATCTTTAGGCAAGAGGGAGGTTAAGAAACTGGCTGGGATGCTTGAGGATGATTTTGGCGTTGATGAGGATAACATCAAGGTATACTTCTCTGGCAACTATGGATTCCATGTATATGTTAAAGGTAGGTATACCCTGCTTGATTCAGCAGCAAGATCAGAGGTTGTTAACTATCTGCTAGGAAGGGGTGTAGCAGATGCTATAAGGAAGAGGTATGGGAGGAAGGTAAGAGAGGAGATAAGGGGTAAGGGTAAGAGTAAGAGGGGTAAGAGGAGTATAGAGAGGGATAAAGATAAGGGTAAGAAGGATGATGATAGTAATAATGCTACTACTGCTGCTATTTATGGTTATGATGATCTAAAGCATAGCGATGGTAATAGCAACAGCAATAGCAATGATGGTAGCATTGTATATATCCCAAGGTCAATACTTGCTGCTGATGGAGGATATGGATGGATAGGGAGGATAGGCAGGTATCTTGCTGCTAGTGCTCATGTAAGCATGAAGAGCATCGAGGATGCCATACTAGCATTATCTGTAAGGATAGATCCAAACGTTACCATAGATATGCATAGGATATTCAGGCTCCCTGGTACACTCAACAGCAAGAGTAGTCTAGCAAAGGTCCCCTTGCCAAGGCTATCTGATATAGATTCATTCAACCCTTTAATAGATGCATGCCTTATAAGTGATAGAGAGGTTGATGTTTATGTTATAAATGCACCAAGGTTCACCTTGAAGGGTAATTCATTTGGACCTTACACCCATGAGGAGGTTAAATTACCACTCTACGCTGCATCATACCTCATATGTAAAGGTATTGCATATGCAAAACGCAAGTATTGATCAATTGACTAGCTAGTGGTAGTTAGCCAGTAGCATAAACATGATGTAGTATAGTAAATTAAAATATGAGTCCTCCCTAGTATAGGTAGGGTTGTGGAGTAGAGCACAAGATAGACCTAGGCGTGAGCGTGATATCTCATCTTACATCAAGTTAGGGTTAATAGTGCTTATAAGCATAATAATCTTCATCCTTGTAGGGAGCCAGAGTGTTGCTATCCTACTCAACATACAAGAGTTTGGCAACCTCTTCACTAAACCACTCTACTACTCAATACTTAGTGGGCTTATACTTGCATCTATTGCACTGATAAGGGTTGATGTAAAGAATAGGAGGTCTATGGTATGGTGGATAGTCTCCCTTACACTATCATATATAAGCAGTGGTGAGCTCCTCAAATATCAGGACTTCAAACTCAGCAGGATAAACTTCATAGTATGGCAGGCTACAAAGGTTGTGCTCCTTGCACCTCTCTTCAGCAACATAATGTTTGGTTTAACACTAGCATACATGCTTGATGGCAATGATATAGGCTTAGCATCTGTACAGAACATATTCTCTCTACCATTCATAGTCTCTCCAGACCCAAGCATAGCAGAGCAGTTAGTGATACCAATGATACCAGCACTAACACTCTTCATACCCCCGATCCTTGCTGTTATAGGGATAAGGTTGGTGCTGTATGTTGGATTGCATAACATAATAAATGTGATAACACAGTACATTGCAGATGTAGTAGAGCGTAGGCCCAGATACCTCTTCTACATAGCAGTGATTGAGATGATAATAGGTATAGGGCTCTTCTGGTCAGCCTTCAACATGTTCTTCACATACAACATAGACTACAACACAAAGTACGCTATAATAGGTACCATACTTGTGGGGTTAGCATTCATAGCCTTCTCAATAATGGATAAGAGGATGTCAAGGGTTATAATACTGCCATCAAGGAGCCATATATACATAAGAGTGCTAACCATAGTATCTATAGCAGTAGTTATAGCATCCATAATGGCTGTTAACAACAGCATAGCAGATTCAAGGAAGATAGAATGGTTAGGGCCTTACACTGCACAGCAGATAGCAGTGAACAGGTACCTTGCTGAACTTGACAAGGTTACAGAGTACTCATACGATGTGAAGTTGTTTGCTGTAGCACCCTCAAGGATACAGCAATACACCCTTCAGCACTCAGATATACTTAGCAAGATACGCATATGGGACTGGGATGCAGGGTTTGCAAAGCTTAGGCCTGCAATAGGCCTTATACCCTATGTTGATTTTGCTGACTCTGATATTATAAGGTTCAATGGCAACCTATACTGGAGTGCAGCAATGACGCCCAAGTTACCTGAGAGCATACCAATAGAGAATAGATGGTTTGCTGAGCACTTTGTATACACACATGTACCCAATGGCTTCCTTATGCTTGATGCTCACAATGGCAATGAGGTTGATAGCAACAACTTCTTTGCTCAGAGGAGGGTATATTATGGTGAGGGTAGATTATTCAAATCTACATGGGCAGCATTCCCAGTAGATAGGCAGGTTAGCGATGAGGTAGATAATCACTTCTACTCTGGAAGTGGAGGGGTTACTGTTAACCCTCCTCTAACATGGTTATTCGAGCCTAACTTCATGTTCTCATACCCAGATAAGGCGATACACCTCTTGAGGTACAGGGATATACATGATAGGGTAAGCCTTGTCTATCCATACTTCCAGTACAGATTTGGGAATGAGATGGTTGATGTTGTACCAGTTACAGATGGGAAGAATACATACTGGCTTATGCCCTTGATTGTGAGATTAGATACTGCTAATGTGCCATGGAGTGCAAATAACCCATTGTATAGGCTTGTAGGCTATGCACTAATAGATACTTACAATGGTACTATAGATGTTATTGTTAGGGGAGATGACTTCTTCACTACCATGTTTGTACAGCAGTATGCAGATACAGATAACATACGTATGGATGTACCTCAATGGCTACATAACCAGTTAAGGTACCCTGTTGAGCTCTTCTGGTGGAAGACTCAGATGTACAACTTCTACCATGTTACAGATATACCAACGTTCATAACTGCTAGAGAGTTCTATGAGGTGCCTAGAGGGCTTGAGCCATACTACATATATGCAAAGCCTCCAAACATAAACGAGATAGAGTATATAGGATTGCTCTCTCTAGAGTTGAGGGGTGCTGCTGGTAGAAACCTTGCTGGTTATCTGATTGTGAGGAATGATTATCCAAACGATGGCCAACTCATATTCTACAAGGTACCAATAGGCTCAAGCACACAACTCTTAGGTCCAAGTGCTGTTCAAGAAGCACTTGATAGAGATCCAGACTTTGCTACACTCAAAACACTGCTTAGGAACCCAAGGATAGGGGATAACATACTCTACAGGATAGGTGAGCAGGATGTATACTTCATACCAGTGTACACTGCAGGCACTGGAGGAGTAGTAGCACAGATAGGCAAGATAGCAGCAGTTGGTGCAGCTTTCACTGGAGCCTATTACGTTGGGCTAGGGAATACACCCGTTGAAGCATTCAACGCATATCTAGCAAAACTTGCTGGACTTGCTCAAGACCAGGTTGGTGTTGATAGGAGTACAAAGATAAACAACCTGCTCAAGGTATTCGAGGAGAATGGTGTAGTAGTTGTCAAGCCTAGCAGTATAAACATACCATTAACATTCAAGGAGGGAGAGTTCTCATACTCAACACAGGAAGAGTTTGAGGGTGTGAAGAGCAGTGTTGAGGGGTTCATAGCATCACAGGTTAAGGCATATAACCTATCAAGGGTTATTTCATGGGAGGAGCAGGATAACATGAACTTTGGTGCAGTGAGAGTTGTTGATGGTGTTGCTGAACTTCACTACATAACTGTGAAGATAGGTAACTGATTGCTGATGGTAAATATAGAAGAGTAATTATAATGGGTAAGGGGAGAAGTAATAGTTAGATAGGAAGATGCTGCTCGTTGTAGACAACCTCTCATCTTTCATGCCACATCTTATACGCTCTTTGAGTATTCTTGATGCTAGATATGTGGTAAGAAGGTATAGTGAACTCTCACATGATGTTGTTGGAGAGTATGATGGTATAATCCTCTCTGGTAGGAGGAGTAATGAAAGGAGTATGAATGTAGTGAACATGCACATAGTGGATACAGCATATAGGGAGGATAGACCCTTGCTAGGGATATGCTATGGTGCTGAGATAATAGCATTAGCAATGGGTGGAACGATAAGGAGGATAGGCAAGGTAGTAGGAGAGGAGGAGGTGTATGTGAATGAGGATAGTCCTATTGCAAACAATGGTAGGATGATGGTTTATGAGAGCCATGATTATAGTATAGCAACACTGCCATCAGTACTCAAATCTGTAGCATATTCTAGGAGTTGCAGTAACGAGATCATAGTGCATATAAGTAAGCCTATATTTGGTACACAGTTTCATCCAGAGGCTAGCAATTCGTATGGGCTTGATCTGTTGAGGAGGTTTGTAATGCTTGCTAGGAGATGATATCTTGCTGCATAACTAGTCTATCTCATGCTATATTGCTTTGCTATCATCCAGTTACTAGCATCATTGCCTATTGCTTAGGATATAGATGCTTATAATTATACATAAGGAATGGTAAGGCATCACAGTAAACCTATGTTATGATACATATGGGAAGTTATCTTAATAGATGATAATACTAATCAGATTGATGAAGTAGTATTGAATATAGCAAGGTATGATTGGAATAACAGCCATCAAGATTTACTTATAGGTGGCAGTACTGTAGGAACTAGGTGTATGCAGATGCGCTGATAAATAGTGTTAAGTAATAACTAACCTATTCTTTTATATCCACAAGATCAATCAGATGAGCATATAGATGAGGAGCATATAATCTCATCAGATCAAATATCAAAGGTAAAAAGGAACTTCAGGTAAATAAGGAGAAAGAGTTTTGTATTCTTGCATGAGAGATGATATAAGATGTAATTCTGGTGATAGATACATAGTATTCTTGAATTATAGCAGAGTGCAATGAGCCTATGGTAAACAAGGATAATATCGTACCATACTATATCATATATGTACACTCAACTACAAATGGCTCAAGATAATGGATGATGATAACAAGGCCTATGGAGATGAGTTTCCAGAAGGTATAGATGTAGATATGCTGGTAGCAGAGATAAAGGAGTATAAATTGAACAAATAACAAGATTAACCACGAGAGATTCTGTGTATACAAGAGAGTTATTATGTTGTATGCTGTTAACCATCTTCTATATAGGATGATGTATATGCAAAGATTTCATAATCTGAAGTTATAATTTAATTTGTTGATATAATCTTGCTAATGCTATCTATAGTATGTAATGGATGAGTAATGCATCTATAGTGGTATCAACCATCTATTGTAATATATGATTATAGAGATACCATGTATCAAGAGCCACCTGCACCACATGCACAGAAACCAAACTCATCTATCCTACTGTTGCAGAATATGCATGGCTCACCATACTCAACATCTAATGCTCTCTTGCCGTAGATCTTGTAATGGTCATCGTATTGGTATTCGTAATCTACCTGATAGTAGTTATTATCCTTACTCATAAACTGCTAAAATAAAAGATAGTATTTAAATTATTCTATATTGAGGAGGCTCTTGACGTATCTTACGCATCTATCTACATCGTACTCTGTGTAAGTACTAATTATCTGTGCTTCTAGGGAGCCTTCTCCATGAACAGAGAGTACGTAGTTATACCCTCCTGTGTACGTGCTTGCTGTAAGATCCCTTATGTAGTTGAGTACCTTGAGTCTGTTCTTTGCTGGTACATCATGCCTAGTCTTTAGATACTTCTCTATGTATTTTGCAGTCTCTGGATTCTCCAGATCCCTAGTAGTAGGCTGTGTTATCACTAGCCCTCCTGCCAGATCCTGAACAGTCTTTGCTGCATCATGGAAGTTATCTGCAAGGTGGTATTTGCCTATATAGACATACACTGGGTTAGGCACCGCTATACCTGCTGGGTAGACTTTATGCTCTACCGCTGCTGCCCTTATGCATGCCCTTATAGTCTCAACATACCTTATCAACTTCACAATTTTGCTCCTAACATGTGGATACTTGCTTATGCCATTGTACTCTGCTATTAGAGCAGCAGCACCTAACAGTTGATCCCCTATTGGAGGTTTGTATGATATAGCTGTGAACCTATGCCATAGTGCGAATAGCCTTGCTAGTGCACCAGCATACTCATACTCCCCAGCAAGGAATATCCTCTCATTAGGCACAAATACATCATCAAATACGGTTAGAGTTTCTTGAGCAGTTGCTTTAACGCTCATAGGATAATCGAACTCCCCCAACTCTTTGGATGCCTGTGCCCTGCTTATTATCTTCACATTCTTATCATTTGCAGGTATTGCAAATGCTACAGCATAATCTCTATCTTCAGCAAGCATGTTCCTAGTTGGTAGTACTATTATCTCATTTACTGCTTGGGTACCTGTGGTATGTACTTTCGCACCTCTAACAACTATCCCATCACTCCTCCTCTCAACTATATGCACATAAGCATCTGGATCATCCTGCTCATGTGGTCTCTTACTCCTATCACCCTTCACATCAGTCTGTGCTACAGCCATGGCAAGATCCTCCCTTACACATCTATCATAGAATCTGAGCACGTTCTGATAGTACCTTGTACCATACCTCTTATCAACCTCTGAGCATATACTCATGAGTGCAAAGAGTGCATCAGTACCTATAGCCTGTGCTATATTGAATTGACCATTGCAGTATGCTGTAGTAGCCTCTATCAGTTTAGCCCTTGCAAGAAGGTCATCAGCATTCCTTGGTATGTTGAAGTATGCACTAGCCTCTCCATACTCATCCAACCTCTTAACGAATATATCCTTGACCTTAGGATCATGCTTAGCCTTGTATATCAGTGACCAGTGGTTAACGAATATGCTAAGTACGGGATGGGTTGTAACATCTGTAACCCTTTCACCATTGTAGTATACATTCCTGCCATCTCTAAGGCTGGCAATGAACTCTTCTTGGGTCTTTAATGGCATAATATACCATTATATACCTTAGATTTAATCTTTACTTGCAAAGGGATCAAATAATGATTTATGTTTATTGCTATATCAATTGATTAATCAATCAGAATGTGTTGATGGTGCTGGTGCAGATGATGTTAGAGTAGCACTCTCCTCCTCTTCTTCCTCTTCCTTACCGTTTAGAGCATCACTTATCCCCGCCAGTCTCTTAGCAAACTTCATCTTCTCCTCTAGATTCATGTACCTTGCTATGAGTATCCTCTGTGCTTGGGGTGAACCTGCACCGTGAAGCGATTCACTAAGATAGCCAACGGCATTCCTGCCCATCGTCATATTCTCTATAAGCCTAGCCATCCTTACCCTATGCTCTGGATCAACACCATTCTTAGTTGCAAGGTACTTCATCAGTTTGGGGCCTATCTCTGGATGCTTAAGGTCCTTCTCTGAAGGAAGGGTGGCAACTATACCACCTGTAAGATCTTGAGCAAGCCTTGCCATCTCAAACGTGAACTTTGTAAGATGGTGCTTGCATACATTTGCAAGTATCTCATCGTTGATGTAGTTGCCAGCCTTTGTTGCCCTAGCCTTGTATGATGATGCTATCCCTGTACCATAGACTATCTCGTTGAGAAATACCATCTCAACAAGCTTCTCTCGAACATGGGATGCATCTAACACACCGTTGTAATCTGCAATAGAAGCAGCAGCACCTATAAGCACATCACCAACCCCTGACTTGCATACATAACTCCTCCTATGGTATGTTGTGAACCTCTCAACCAGTACTGGTACAAACTCAGTCTCTCCACACATGAAGACATACTTCCATGGTACAAATACATCATCTATTATTATCATAGCCTCTTGCCCAGCATACATTGCATTACCAACATCTATATTGCCATCCATGCTCCTTGTATCACATGACTGCCTACCATACACGAATGTAAGCCCAGGATCATCAACTGGTATTGCACAGGATACAGCATACTCCTTCTCCTCCGGCTTGAGCCTCATCGTTGGCATAACAACTATCCAGTGAGAGTTTATACATCCAGTCTGGTGCATCTTTGCACCCCTTATCACTATACCCTCATCGTTCTGCTTTACTATATGCACAAATACATCTGGATCATCCTGTTCAGATGGGCTCTTACTCCTATCTCCTTTAGGATCAGTCATTGCTCCACCTATGACATAGTTCTCCTCCTGCACATACTTTATAAAGTCTACAAGGCGTTTATGGTACTGGGTACCATACTTCTCATCTATCTCATAAGTAACTGAGTATAGAGCGTTAAGGGCATCCATACCAACGCAGCGCTGGAAGCATGTACCAGTCAACTGACCCAACTTCCTCTGCATCTCATTCTGCTTAACTAGATCATCAGCACTGGTAGTTATGTGAAGGAACCTGTTAACCCTCTTCCCTATGAGAGGGGAGTATGCAGTTGCAAGATCTGGCTCCCTAGAGGCAAGGTCATACGTCTCTGCAACAGCATTGACCGATGGCCTTATTATTGGATGGTCTACAGGGTTCTCTACAAGCTCTCCAAACAGATATACTTTTATCTTACGCCTCCTTAGACTCTCAATGTACTCCTGCCCATTCCTTATAGTCATGCTCTTCATTACCCTCTACACTATTTAAAAATTATGCATTTACATTCCTCTATATAGAAAGATATAACATGTTAAATGCTATCCCTTCCCATCCGTACTGCTCTTGCTCATATCCAATACCCTCTTCCCTCTAGCAGTTGGTACTATCCTCATCCTCCCCTTAAACTCAACCCTTAACTCCCTTCCTTCGAACATCCTGTCAAGGAATATGGCTAGAGCAGCAACCTCAGAGTGTGGTTGATTGCCTATTGCTATGTTGTAATCACTAACCTCATAAACTACCTTGGGTACCTTCTCTGCACCAACAACAACCATCACATCCCTACCCTCATCCCTGCATCTACTCCTTACCTCCTGTACTACATCATCCACATGTAGCCCATACATGGTTAGATGAACAACTATATTGCCATCCTTCCTCCATGCATTAATGGCATCAAGCCATCTACTCTGCTCACTTCCTATACACTCAACCTCAAAGGAGCCTCCCCAGCGCTCATTAACCTCCTTTATGCCCTCAACTATGCTAGAGTCATCACTTGCTAGGAGCATCTTGCTTGCACCAAATGCCCTTGCTACCAATGCTACATGCATTGTAACCCTGTAATCCCTAACGTATCTATGCCCTATCCTAAGCACTACTATCCTCATCCTGATCCAACCTCAGGATGTTCATAACCTCATCCTCATCATACTCTGTTACTGTATCTGTACCCTCATTGATACGCTCTGCCCCATCCTCCCTCACACCAACCGCCTTGCTGTAACCTTCACCAGCAAACCTCCTTATCATACCAAGGAGCATCTCTATGTTCCTTCCAGTCTTTGCTGATATAGCAACGTATCTAGCCATCCTATCCATGCTTGTATCATCCCTCAGACTAGAATCCAAGCCAAGGTATCTAGCCTTTGCATACACCTCATCCTCATTGCTAAGCAGATCTATCTTGTTGAAGGCATAGATTATCTTACTCTCTGGCACCTGAAGTTCGTTGAGTATGCTCATACTGCTCTCATACTTCTTCTTCATATTCTCTATAGATTCGCTAGCATCTATAACTAGTATGACTAGATCTGAGAAGGTCAACTCCTCAAGGGTTGATCTGAACGCTTCTATCATGTATGCTGGTAGTTTGCTTATGAACCCTACAGTATCTGAGAGCAGATACTTGCTACCATCTATGCTTATAGCCCTAGTATAGGTTGAGAGTGTTGTGAACATGCCTCTCCCAGCCTCATGCTGCTCCCTTGTTAGTGCATTGAAGAGCGTTGTCTTGCCTGCAGATGTGTATCCAGCAAGGGAGATGGTTACTAGCCCTTCCCTGCTCCTCTGCCTCCTATACAGTGCTCTTCTCTTTGCAACAGACTCTAACTTGCTCTTAAGTGTAGAGATCCTCCTCTTCACATCCCTGTAGTAATCATCAACCTCATATCTCCCAAGCCCGTAGAACCCTGGTTGCTCGCCCTTCTTTGCTAGCCTAACCTTCTCCCTTGCCCTAGCCATCTCATACCTGAGCTGTGCAAGTTTGACCTGTATCCTTGACTCAGCAGTGCTTGCCCTTCTCTCGAATATGTTGAGTATCAACCTCTCTCTATCTATTATCTCAACCTTAAGAGTACTTGCAAGGTTGTACTCCTGTGTAGGCTTGAGAACCTCATCAAAGATAACAGCATCTGGCTTTAACGAGTCTACAATACTCTTAACCTCCATCAACTTACCAGAACCTATACCATACTTTGATTTTGTTAGGTACCTCTGGGTCACTATGCTTACAACCTTGTAACCTGCTGCCTCTGCTAGTGCTACTGCCTCATCTATTGAATCCTTGTATGGATATGTTATGAGTAAGGTCTTGTTCATGTTATTCATCCGTTCATTCTTCATTCATTCATACATGTACTTTCTGCATAGAATAATATAATTATGTTGTTGCTGCTACTACTATGCTCTACCTCTTAGTTAGTATCTGCTCTATAGTCATGTTAAGCACCAACTCCCCTATATCGCTAACATACTCTGCTATCCTCCTTATATTATCTGCTATGAACCTAACTTTGTACAATGCTCTATCACTGCCATACCTAAATCCATCCATAAGATCTTTCTCCCTCTCTATTATGCTCTTTGCCTTTGCTATAGCATCCTTTGCCCCATATGCATCCATCTTGAAGAGTGCTAAACATGACTCATCAAGCACATTGAGTATCTCATTGCTTATACTCATCATTCTATTCATAGTCTCCTCATCAATCCTCTCACCATTATCAAGGGCCTGCTGTGCTATGCTAGTAGCATGATCAGCTATCCTCTCAATGCTCTTAACTACAAGCCTGTAATCTAGGCAATGATTCAACTTGGATAGACCCATATCTGCCAACAGATACTCATTCTCAACAGCTATATTCAACTGCCTAACTATGTAAAAGCTGAACCTATCAACCTCATCATCCCCTGCTATAACCTCCCTAGCAAGTTCAGCATTAGCCTCATTCAAAGCAACAAGAGCCTCCTTGAGCATGGACTTTGTGAGCAATAGCATCCTCTTTAATGCATGATCTATGCTAAGTTCCATCACGTTAAGTAGCACTTGTATTGTTATGTTATCCATCGAGTCTGCTGTAACCTCAGTACCCATGAGCAGCCTCCTTGCTGATTCCTTCACAACCTTCTTGAGTTCTGGTGCAAGCCTGCCTTGCTCAGCCCTTATGTTTATTATGTTATAGCCTAGCAGGTAGAGCGAGATTATATCCCTTAACACGCTATCTACACTGCTCTTACTACCTACATGTATTGTAGCATCCCTCTGCTGCTGCTTTATGATCCGCTTAGGCATTATCTGTATGGATGAGATACCTTGCCTTACTATCATGACCTCATCCTTGGGCTTAAGTCCAAGCTCCTCAACCCAACGCTTGGGTATAGATACTATATAGGATGACTTGCCAGTTACCTGTACCTTCCTTGTCTCTCCTTCCCTCATCTTAACATTGTTAAGGGATACTTAACTATATAGTTTTGGTTAATAATTGGGTTATAATATATAGAGTATAGAGTAAGCTTTTATTATCCTTGGTAATAGCCATAATATGTTAGATCCTAAGAGGAAGCTTACATACACCATAGACATGCTGTTTGGCAAGGATGCATCCCTAGCCTTACCATTGCATAGGCTTGAGTTCACATTCTCTAAGCGTACTGGTAAGGTAAAGCATGTAATGCTTGATGGAATGTTGCTATGCACATTCAGGAGTGATGGAGGAGTAGCGTTGACCGTTGATGGTGCAAGGATCCTTGCAAAGAGCAGTGCATTCAGGGAGCATTGTGTTACTATAAACAATGATGCTGCAAGGTATGTTGCTGAAGGTAGATCTGTATTCTGTAAGCATGTTGTATGGTATGGGAGTAGGATAGATGTTGGTAGCGAGGTTGCTGTACTCAACGAGGCTGGGGAGGTAATAGCAGTAGGTAGAGCAGTGATACCATCAAGCCTACTCAAGCACCTCAAGCAGGGAGTTGCAGTGAAGGTTAGAGAAGGTAGTAAGGCAAGTAGACCATAGTAGATATACTCTCCTCTTCTTCCTCCTCTTCCTTATCATCTTCAAACCATCGATCTATTAAATTTAATAACAAGATTATAGCATAACCATACCATGTTCAAGAGCAATAGGCAGATGAGGCGTATGCTTGACAGGATGGGCTTGAATATGAACGAGTTGAGTAATGTGCAGGAGGTTATAATAAGGACAGCAGAGAAGGAGATAATAATAAGGGAGCCAGTAGTAGCAGAGTTGAAGGCACAGGACTCAACAATATATCAGGTTATAGCAAGTGATGTTGAGGAGAGGGCTGTTGAGAAGAAGAGTTTTGCTGATGAGGATATAACACTTGTTATGCAGCAGGCAGGAGTATCAAGGGAGGTAGCAATAAAGGCACTCGAGGATGCAGATGGTGATCTAGCAAAGGCAATACTGAGCCTAACATCAAAGTAAGTGAGCAGGTGTACAACACAGTTATGTATTGTAATAATGTACTTGCAATAATATACGCAATGCATACAAGGGAAAGCAATGATTTAATAGAGTAGTATAGCAACCAAGCTGGGTTGCAGGAGCAAGGTCAAGAGGTAAAGCATGAATCAAGTGTTGTGGAGAGCATACTCAGCAGATTGGCTTCCCTTGAGAACGATATGGATAGATTGGCAGCATCCATAGAGGATGACAAGAGGAGGCTTGCAGCGCTGGTTGATAAGGAGATAGAGATGTTAAGAGAGAAGGCTATATCGTTAGCAAATACAGAGGCTGAGAGGATAATAAGGAGTGCCAAGGCAGAGGCTGAGGCAGAATCTTCAAGGATAGTGCAGGAGGGTGAGAGTATATCAAATGCAATAAGGGAAAGGATAGCAAAGAACTCTAGCAGGGCAGTTGAGATGGTTATAGAGAAGATACTCTCAGTCTAACTGTGAATTGGACAGCGATAAGGTTTAATAATCGAGTAAGGGTAGATGTAGTGATGGAGCCCCCCTAGAGCTCCAAGGATAGTTGTAGCAACACTCAATGGTAGAGCTTACTATAAGATAGTTAGTATCCTCAAGTCCATAGGTCTTAGATTCACATCCATACTGCCAGAGGAGCATCTTCTATTTGATCATGTACTAATAATAACAAGTAGGGATGAGTACTCCTATATCCAGATAAGTAGGAAGAGCAACAGCAGTAGGATAATCATGGATGATGAGTTGGATGGTGATAAGGCAGTAGTTAAGGCAAAGTTGCTTAGGATGTTGAATGATGCATACCATGACGATGTGCTCATAGTAGGCATAGATCCTGGTAGAAGGATAGGCTTGACAGCATTGTACATGCGTACAGAGCTGTGTAGCGAAGTGCTATCATCCATAGATGATGTTGTTGATGTGGTAAGTGCCCTTGTGCATGGTGTATCTGCAAGCAGGAGTGTGATAAGGGTAGGGTATGGAGAACCTAGGATAGCAAGGGAGATAGCATCTATGCTGTATCACAGGCTGGCTGATAGGGTAGAGATAGAACTTGTGGATGAGCATGGTACATCATCAAATGGAGGCTCAAACAAGAGAGGCCCAAGGGATAAAGCATCTGCAAAGGCAATAGCTATGAGGAGAGGCAGACAGTTCAAGCCATACAATGTATTGATATAGTCTTTAGATGATAATATTCAGCCTATGCTCCATACTCATATCCATTGAGAGCTTTATGTTGCTAAGCATAACCTTATTGAACTCACCCTCATAGTTGGTTACCATAGTAACAATACCACCTTCAACTCTCTCAAGTATAGCGAAACCCATAACATCGTCCATGAATGCTAGTGCTACAAACATCCCAGTAAGCATATCGTTTGGTATGATCATTGAATCATTAACAACAACACCATAATTCATGAACGTAACCCTTCTGCATAGCATGGTGAACTCCTTGCTCTTTGTCCTGAATCTAACCTGCTTACCTCCTGCAAGGAATCTCTTATACTGCTCAATCCTTCTAGCAATCCTCTCATCCCTACTCTTCTGGATGTTGGATGAGGTTTCTACTCTAACAATCCTTGTATTTGGTATATCCATACTACCTTCTACATCCCCTAGCATCACTATAAGATCAGCATTTATAGCCTCAGCCATCCTTGCCTTGTACCTTAAGCCTTGATCACCAACATAACCATCTGTATTCACTATAACCATATCTGCATTCAAGTGGTTGAGTAGATGCATAACCCCCCTTATGAGATGATCTTCAACCCCTGCAGGAGTTATCCTGCCTATGAAGTAGTACATATCAGCATCAAGATCTCTAAGATCAAGTACCTGCTCCCTTACAATGCATGAGCCCATGCATGCTGGAGGTGCTATATCCCCTTGCCCTATATCGCTATCAACTATACCAACGCTCAGCCCTTCTGCTACTGCTATGTTTGATATGTATGTAGCAAGGGTTGACTTGCCTGTATCTGTTGCTCCTACAAGCATCACCCTCCTAGGCCTAGAATCCCTTATTACATCTATAACATTCTGCCATATTGCTGTGCCAACCCTACTACTACTATCTTTATCTACAACACTATAACCCCCTTCATCCCCTTCTATACAAAGTGATATGGTAGCAGAGCCATGAACCTCTATAGGTAGAACCTTACCCTGCTTCACCCTTACCTCCCTTCCATCAACATCCATCCCAAGTATGGTTACCCTGCCTTTACATCTAGCAGTTGCTCTCCCCTTCAAGAGCAGTATACTACCTACATCAAGGTTCAATGTTCTACTAAGCCTCTTCATGAGAGTTTATAGTGTTAAACTACTCTATATATTGTATTTACAAAATAATTAAATAATAATAATAACCATACTCTTACGCATAGGAAACTTTATCATTCAGTAGAGTAGAGGGTTGTAAGAAAGGGTTGAAATTTTTTATATTTGATAAGAAAACACCTCAATAATCCTTAAATACTTTTGCGAAGAATATTATAGCGGGATAGTATGACCTGCAAAGGTATATGTACAAGGTACAAGGCACAGAAGCCGGTTGGCGCTGGAAGGTACGCATCTGGGCAGAAGAGATGCCAGATATGCGAGATATTCATAAAGTGGGATGGACTCTGGTGTCCCTGCTGTGGTTATAGGTTAAGGACTAAGCCAAGGAATCTGAAGTATAAAGCAAAGCTGAGGGATAAGAAGGTAGCAGTAGCACAGCAGATACCACCTAGAGTTAGGAGTGCCCAGTAGCTGAAGAGTAGCGAGAGAGTGGCAAGATAGATAAGTAACATAAATAAACCCAATTAGGTAGTAATATTTGTGCAAAATAATAAAGTAGAATATAAGATGAGGCTTGATGATAGAGAGTTTACTATATTTATTCTAAAGGCTATCAATGGCTGCTTCATATCCATATCAGAGGGCAATGCTCATAGGCTAGGAGCATTGAATGTATCGCTTGCAGGTAGTGTGGGTACTAGCACAGCAAGGGTTATACCAAGCAAGCATGATAGCGTATTCCTAGACATGCTATCACAGAGGGTAGCCTCTATGCTGAATGGTATATGTATAATCTCCATGAGTATAAATGCACCACTTGCTACTACTGTTATGAAGTCCATAATGAATAATATAGTAGCGTATCTGAGTGATAAGGGTAATGCTACGTGATTACATTAGACTGCTTAGGGATAGAGGAGAGTTAGCATACATATCTAAGCAAGTCTCCACAGTATTTGAGATAGCAGCATTAACTGCAAAGTTCGATGGGAGAGAAGCGTTGCTCTTTGAGAATGTAAGGAATGAGAAGGGTAAGGGTAGTAACGGTAAGATATACGATTACAAAGATTCAGGAATAAAGGTTGTATCAAACCTATGTGGCACAAGGAGAAGGTTTGCATATGCATTGGGATGCGATGAGCAGAGCATACACAGTACTATGGCAAGGGCTATAGCATCACCTATAAAGCCAGGTATTGATGATAGGATGCTTGCATATAATACTGCAGATACACTCGATATACTGCCTATAATAACACACTTTGAGAAGGATGCTGGACCATTCATAACCTCCTCCATAGTATTTGCTAGGGATGAGGAGAATGATAGGCAGAATGCATCTGTACATAGGCTCCTCTATCTAGATGAGAAGCATATGGCAGTTAGGATGGTTGAGGGGAGACATCTACATAAATGCTATCAGTATGCTAGAGAGCATGGTGAAGATCTCAACGTTAGCATTGTAATAGGCGTGCATCCAGCAGTGCTTATAGCAGCAGCATACCAAGCAGATTACAATGTTGATGAACTCAATATAGCAAATGCACTGCTCAACAACAGGCTCAAGGTTAGCATGTGCAGTAATGGTCTGCTTGTACCATCACATGCAGAGATAGTACTTGAAGGGAAGATACTGAAGGACGTATATGCTGAGGAGTGGATGGTTGAGATGTTAAGAACGTATGATCATAAGAGGAGACAGCCAGTATTCGAACTGCAAGTATTAAGGTATAGGGATGGTGCAATATACCATGATATACTTGCTGGTTATTCAGAGCATAGATTGCTCATGGGCATGCCTGTTGAATCAAAGATATTCAACATGGTTAAGAGTGTTGTACCAACAACAAGGCAGGTAGTGCTCACAGATGGAGGGTGCAACTGGCTCCATGCTGTAATTCAGATAAAGAAGAGGCTTGAAGGAGAGGCAAAGAATGCATTGATAGCAGCATTTGCAGCACACCCATCTCTTAAACTTGCTATAGTAGTTGATGATGATATAGAGCCAAGTGATCCAAAGGCTGTTGAGTATGCTTTAGCAACAAGGTTCCAAGCAGATAGAGGCTTGATGGTAATAAGAGATGCAAAGGGCTCAAGTCTAGATCCATCAAGTGATCAGGAGCATCTGCTTACATCAAAGCTTGGTATAGATGCAACTGCATCACTTCTAAAGGATAGAGCAAGGTTTGAGATAGCAAGGATACCTATGCTTGATGAGATTAGGATAGAGGATTACATTTAGTTGTACATAGTTCATCTCCAAATAGATAGTAATACCACATACATACAACTGCTATAATACATTAAAGTATGTTATCAAACAATAATGATAGATAATATTATAGAAGATGGATTGTGCTCATCTTTAATGTACAGCAGAGGTCTAAGAGCAGGTGTATTGCTGATAACACTCTTATCGCCATTGCTATCCACACTGCTTCCAGAGTTAGCATATGCACAAGAGCTCTCATGCCCTCAGAATCTTACTCCAACTAAGCAGGGTACTGATGGTGATGATGTAATCAATGGGACAAATGGCGATGACATAATATTTGCTGGCAATGGTAATGATGTTGTATATGGTAATGGAGGCAATGACATAATATGTGGTAATGGAGGCAATGATAAGATCTATGGAGGAGATGGTAATGATCAACTCTATGGTGGTTATGGTAATGATGTTATACATGGAGGTTTAGGAGACGATTTTATTCAAGGAGGACCTAACAACGATCTACTCTATGGCAATGATGGTAGAGATACACTGCTTGGTAGTGATGGCAATGATATGCTTAATGGAGGTAATGATGATGATACAATTCGTGGAGGTAATGGCAATGATATGCTTCATGGAGGAGATGGCAATGATGTGATGTATGGGGAGGAAGGGAATGATAGAATTAATGGCAATGATGGCAATGATCAACTCTATGGTAATGATGGTAACGATAGGATAGATGGTGGATTGCATAATGATACAATCTATGCTGGTTCAGGTAATGATTTCCTGAATGGCTATGATGGTGATGATAAGATCTATGGAGAGGATGGGGATGATAGAGTACATGCTGGAACTGGTAATGATTATCTTGATGGAGGAATTGGTAATGACTACCTCTATGCAAATGAAGGTGATGATGAACTACATGGAGGAGATGGTCATGACCAACTCTATGGCGTAACAGGTAATGATGTATTGTATGGAGAATTAGGGAATGACTGGCTTAGTGGTGGATTTGGAGGGGAGACTGATGATGGTATTGATACTCTTTATGGAGGGGATGGAAGGGATTGGCTTGAAGGAGGCAACAATGATGATACACTATATGGTGGTAATGGGAATGACCATCTATTTGGTAATGATGGTAATGATAAACTAATTGATGATGATGGTGCAGACTTTTTAGTTGGAGGCAATGGAGATGATAGAATAGAAGCAGGGATAGGGGATGATATGCTATTTGGTAGTGATGGCAATGATACACTAGTAGGAGGAATGGGTATGGATATGTTGTTTGCTGGTAATGGTGATGATATACTTCAAGGGAATGATGGGGATGATTGGCTAGCTGGTGATGATGGCAATGACAAGATCTATGGAGGCAATGGTGTTGATCATCTGATGGGAGGCTTGGGGAATGATATACTCTATGGTAATGCTGGTAACGACCATCTTGAGGGAGGAGGTGGGGATGATTTGGCAGATGGAGGAGAGGGAGATGATTGGATATTTGGCAATGATGGTAATGATCAACTCTATGGCAATGATGGTGATGATGTAAGAATAGATGGAGGTTCTGGTATGGATAAGGTGTATGGAGGTAATGGCAATGACTGGCTCACAGGAGGTAGAGATGATGATGAGTTGCATGGAGATGATGGTGATGATAGGGTAGAAGATTACTTTGGTAATGATACACTCTATGGCAATGCTGGCAATGATATAATTGTAGGAGGTATAGATAATGATACGCTCTATGGAGGCGATGGGAATGATACACTTGATGCTGGTAATGGCAATGATATGTTGCAAGGAGGGCATGGAGATGATTACATGAGTGGTGGAGATGGGGATGATAGGCTTGATAGCAGAGATGGTATTGCTGATAACGACTTCATAGATGGTGGCAATGGCAATGATGCATGCCTAAGCGATCCAGATACATCAGTCCTATGCGAATGATACATTCATATTTTTTAATCTAGATTATATAAGTACATCAACCATCATTGCTATGAATAGTACTGTAAGATAAGGACTTGAGAACTTGAAGAGCCTCCATGCCTTATCCTCATCTGGTCTAAGGAGTAGTTGTATGCTCATAGCAGTTACTATAACTCCACTCACCCCTGCTACTATAAGGTAGAGGTACTTAAAGTACCCTGTATATGCTAATCCAATGCTGAATGCTACCATGAGCAGTGTTGTAGCAGCGATGATCCTTGTTGATGTACTTGTACTTGTAACAACTGGGAGCATGGGTACATTTGCCCTACTATAATCCTCTCTCAGCCTTAGCGCTAGGCTCCATATATGCATGGGTATCCATAGGAAGACCAGTAAAGCAAGCATTATACCAACCTCTATATATGCTAGCGTTATTGATACATAGCCTATCAGTGCTGGCACTCCTCCAGAGAAGCCTCCAAGCACTATATTTACACTGCTCCTCCTCTTCAGTAACTTGCTGTAAACTACAACATAATCGAATATACCAAATGCCATTAACATAAGAGCATATGGATTTATCATACCTGCTGTTACCATTGCTATTGCTATTAGAATGAGTCCATAGTATAGTGCATGTTTAGCATCTATCCTCTTGCTTGGAATTGGTCTATGCTTTGTCCTCTCCATCAATGCATCTATATCCCTATCGATGTAGCTGGATACAGTATTTGCACCTGCAGAGCCTGCAGTTACAGATGCTAGAAGCAGTATCCATGTTGCTATATCGGCATCTACACCACTTATCCTTGATGCTATAACTGCAGATGCCAACGCTGTGAAGACTAGCAGGTACCATATCTTGGGCTTTGTTACCTCCCAGTAGTTCCTTACACCATATCCTACCCCACTCTTAAGCAACAACCACTATCCTCACTCTTACTCTTATGGCTTCTGCATCTTATTTATAGTATTACTTTGTCACTAGTGGTAGAACAACCTCTGAGAACGTTGGCTCCTTTATAGTTCTCTTCATCTCTATGAACGTCTCTGTCCTCTGCACACCATCAAGCCTGCCTATCTTATCTGATACTATGTGATGGATCTCATCAAGAGTCTTTGCTGTTAACGTGATAAGTATATCGAACCTACCTGTAACCTCTGCTATCTCCCTAACCTCTGGTATCTTCATGAGCCCTGAGATTATGTTATCCCTCATCTTTGAATCCATGTTTATCCCTGTAACTGCCCTGACGTTGTAGCCAAGCATCTCCTCATTTACTATTATGGTATACTTCTTTATCAGCCCTAACTTGATTAGCCTCTTTATCCTGCTGTAGACTACGGATGCATTAACATTTATCTTCTTACTTAGCCTAGGCACTGAGATGCTAGCATCCTTGACTAGTTCACTCATTATCTTCATATCTAATTCATCTATTTTGGGCATGGCTATCTAAATTATTTAGGGGATACTAGTTAATAAACTTATTTCTTATATAAAGCTGATAGCCCTAGAGGAGTTCTTTAACCTTCAGCATCTCTGCTAGGAGTACTGCACCCTTTGCTGAACCCATCTTCTCGTTGTGTGATAGCAAGACATACTTCACACCATTCTCAAATGCAGTATCCTTCCTTATCCTTCCTACTATTGTGCTCATACCATCATTAACATCTCTATCAAGCCTTGGCTGTGGCCTACTTGGATCATCATGCACTATTATGTAGTCCTCTGGTGCAGATGGTAGATCCTTTATGCTAACATGCTTAGAGTAGTTCAGCATTGCACGCTTCACATCATCAGGCTCACACCCCTTGCTTGTCTCTACAAATGCACACTCTGTATGCCCATCTATAACTGGTACTCTAGTACATGTGCAACTAACCCTGAACCTAGCATCATCTATCCTTCCATCAACCAACCTACCAAGTATCTTCTTTGCCTCTACCTGCACCTTCTCCTCCTCCTTTGGTATGAAGGGTATTATGTTATCGAATATGTCGAGGGCAGCAACCCCTGGACTCCTACCTGCTCCTGAGACTGCCTGAAGAGATGTCATTATAACCCTCTCTATCCCAAATTCATCCATTATAGGCTTGAGTGTTATTGCTAAACCTGTGGTTGTGCAGTTTGGTAGTGGTGCTATGAAGCCCTTCCAGCCTCTCCTCTTCCTCTGCACATCTAGTAGTTCAGCATGTTCATCGTTAACCCCTGGTATGAGTATTGGTACATCCTGCTCATACCTGAATGCTGCTGCAGTACTTATTACTGGAGTATGCTCAGCCAACTTTGGCTCTATTATCCTAGCATCATCACTCTCAACAGCAGTGAATATAAGATCGTAATCCTTTGCATCTATCTCATTAACGCTCTTAACTACCATATCTCTAGCATAATCTGGTATAGGTGTACGTTGATGCCACTTCATTATCCCAGTACTGCTATCCCTTAATGCATCTAGGTACTTCTTCCCTGCAGAACGTTCTGATGCTGCTATAGCCTCAACCTTGAACCATGGATGCTTATCTAATGCAACTATGAACTCCTGTCCTACAACCCCAGTTGCCCCTATTATAGCTACCTTGAGCATGGCATCTCTCTGTAGAAGTGCTATTTATATTTGCCTTATCTTACCTTTACCTTACCTTAATGAGTAGAGCAAACATAAATAATAATAGTTATTAGTTGTTGTTGTTGGATGGTTTGCCCAATATCAAGCCAGGAGTACTTGCGATGAAGAGCATAGTCCATGGAGGTAGGCACTACATCCTCCAATCATCCAGAACCCAGACTCAAACTCTAATAGACTTCAGTACAAGCGTCAACCCATTAGGTCCATCACCAAGGGTAAAGGAGGCTATAATTAAGGGTATAGATGGTATAGCAGAGTATCCAGATAATAGCGCTAGGAGGTTCAGGATGGCAGCAGCAGAGTACATTGGTGTTGATTATGGATGCATAGTTGCTGGTAATGGGAGTAGTGAGTTGATATACCTTATAGCAGATGTGCTCATCGCTGAAGGTGATAGAGTGCTTATAATACAGCCAACATTTTCTGAGTATGAGCGTGCATCGTTGAAGAACTCTGCAATTGTTGAGCATGTGATGCTTGATGGGTTTACATTCAAGGATGAACATCTCAACATGCTGGATGAGCATATGCATGGTGCAAAACTACTCTTCATATGCAACCCAAACAACCCTACAGGCTTAACAGTAGAGAGAGGGTTACTGCTTAGATTGGTTGAAGAGGCGTACAATGAAGGGGTTATGGTTGTGCTTGATGAGTGCTTCATGGAGTTCTCAAGCATAGATTGCTCACTTGCAAGGTACGTTGAGGAGTTCAATAACCTTATAGTCTTGAGGTCTTTAACCAAGGCATTTGGGCTTGCAGGGCTTAGGATAGGCTACTGTGTAACAAACCCCAAGCTTGCAGGTATTCTTGCAGATGCAAAGGTACCATGGAGTATAAATGCTTTAGCAGAGGTGGCAGGGGTAGAGGCATTGAAAGATATAGAGTATGTTGAGATGAGTAGAGCATTACTTGCAAGAGAGAGGGATTACATACATGATAGACTTGAGAGCATAGGCTATCATCCATTAAGGTCCAATGTCAACTTCTTCCTCATCAAGACCCCTGAGGGGATGAACTCAACAGCCCTTAGGGATATGCTACTACTTAAAGGGATACTTGTAAGGGATTGTAGCAACTTCTTTGGGTTAGATGATGGAAGGTATATCAGGGTGGCATCTAGGCTTAGGGATGATAATGAACTACTTATAGATGCTATGGGGGCTGTATTGAAGGGATGATGATGAATGAAGTGGGTATTAACAATGGCTATGAAGGAGATGGTGGGATGAGATGAGATGAAGTGCATAATGATACAGGGTACAGCATCAAGTGCTGGCAAGAGCATTATGGTAACAGCACTGTGCAGGATACTTGCAGATCAAGGCTACAGGGTTATGCCATTCAAGGCACAGAATATGTCCTCTAACGTGTATGTAACCAAGGATGGGCTGGAGATGGCTAATGCTCAAGCACTACAGGCATTCGCTGCAAGGGTTGAGCCAGATGTGTATATGAACCCAATACTCCTTAAGCCTCTAGGCGAGTATAGGAGTAGTGTGGTAATCCTAGGTAGGGAGTACAAGGTTATGCATGCAAGGGACTACTACAGGTTTGCCATAAGTAAGGGTTTAAGTATAGTGCTATCATCCCTTCAACATCTTGCCTCTTATAGTGATGTGGTGCTCATAGAGGGTGCTGGGAGCCCTGCTGAGATCAATATAGCAAGGTATGATATAGCAAACATGAGGCTTGCAGAGGCTATAAATGCACCAGTGCTGATAGTTGCAGATATAGATAGAGGGGGATGCTTTGCAAGCATGATAGGCACACTTACACTTCTCAAGAGAAGGGAGAGGGACCTTGTTAGAGGGTTCATAATAAACAAGTTCAGGGGCGATGCATCAATACTTGCTGGGGCACTATCAAGGTTTGAGAGGATTAGTGGTAAGAGGATACTTGGAGTTGTTCCATTCATAGACGATCTTGCACTACCTGAAGAGGACTCTTTATCTAGCAGGAGGGGTCATGGAAGCACTTCTACACTAACACTCAACAAACCCCAGTACGATCATCTGGATGCCATGGTAGATAGATTGAGCAAGGTTGTTAAGAGCAGCATTGCAATGGATGAGGTGATGAGGATACTCGATATTAGAGATGATTAATAGGGATGGAGTTACTTCAAGTATTGCAGCAAGTACTGATGCTGATTGAACATCAGATACAGCAGCAGCAACTCATCATGTATCTTATCATACTTGTTGGTGCACTATTGCTAGATCTATGCGTTGGAGAATATCCAACAAGGTTGCATCCTACAGTATGGATTGGTAGAGTAATCTCGCTATTCAAGTCAAGGTTGAAGCATGGTTCAAAGGTAAGAGAGTATGTTAATGGCCTCATATTTGCTGTAGCATTGGTTGTAGTTGTATACCTGTTAGCATATAATGCATTATCCATCCTAGAAGCTAATAGCATAGCAATGATGATCATAGCATCCATACTCTTGCTGAAGAGTACATTTGCTATAAGGGCTATGGAGGAGCATGCTAATGTTGTTATTAACTCTCTTATGCGCAACGATATAGCAGGAGCAAGGTACAGTGTATCAATGATAGTTGGTAGAGATACATCAAGCCTAGATGAGGAGCATATACTCTCAGCAACTATAGAGAGTATAGGGGAAAGTACAGTAGATGGTATAACAGCACCACTCTTCTACTATGCACTGTTTGGAGTAGCAGGGGCACTAGCATATAGGGCAATAAACACACTAGACTCAATGCTTGGATACAGGGATGAGTACCATAGGCATATAGGCTATGCATCTGCAAAGTTAGATACCATAGCAAACTACATACCTGCTAGGCTAACAGCACTAGCAATGATCCTAGCAGCATGGATGCTAGGGCTTGACTGGAGGAATGCCGTAAGGATCATGCTTAGGGATAGGCATAAAACACCAAGCATCAACTCTGGCTATCCAATGTCTGTAGTTGCTGGAGCATTAAGGGTAAGGTTAGAGAAGATAGGCTACTATAGGCTTGGTGATGGAATAGAGGCTATAACATTTGAGCACTGTAGGTTAGCATTGAGGGTTATGAAGTTAAGCAGTATGCTATTCATAGCAAGTGTAGTACTCCCATTGCTTATAGTGCATGCATTGTTATAGCAGCATGAGTGTAGTATAGATGATGAGCATATGGGTATAATAGATGTACTATCTTCCCTAATATCATTCCTTAGCATAATACCTATACCTAAACGTAAAACATACGATATAGAGTATATTGCAGGCTATATGTTCCTCTTCCCAATAGTTGGGGTACTGATAGGTGCAATTATAGGCATAGTAGCACTCCTACTCTCACTTGCCATATCTAATGGGATGATCGTTGCATTGCTAGTTATAGCAATAATGCTAGTGATCACTGGCATGCACCATACAGATGCCTTGGCAGACTTTGCAGATGGGATCATGGCTAAGGGTAGTAGAGAGGATAAGATAAAAGCGTTAAGGGATCCAGCAATAGGTGCTGCTGGTGCATCGATCCTCATCATGTACATCCTTGGGCTCTTCATAGCATTAAGCATGCTCGATGGTTTGAGCATACTAAGAGCAATTGTTGTTAGTGAGTGTATAGCAAAGTACTCAATGGTGCTACAGGCATCCATGGGTAGGGTTGCATGGGAGGGTATGGGCGCACCATTCGTAAGGGCTATGAAGGGCAAGGAGTGTAGGGGTGTCAACTGGTCAAGGCTGATCATAGCAACCATAACTACTGTAGGTGTAGCATATGCTACCTTGGAGCAGATAGGTGTATATGCAATTATAGGCTCTACTGCTATAGCAATGCTACTCCTTGCTATAGCAAACAGGAACTTTGGGGGTGTATCTGGAGATCTCTTTGGTGCAACAAATGAGTTATCTAGGCTAACATCCCTACTTGTAATTGGTGGTATGATATGATTGCAGTTGTAATGGCTGGGGGGAGGGGCTCTAGGCTTGCAATGGGCGAGAAGCCATTGGTCAAGATCAATGGTAAACCAATGATCTCATATGTGATAGATGCACTGCTATACTCTAGATGCTTCAATGCTATAACAGTTGCAGTTAGCAACAACACCATTAGAACCAAGAGGTATATTATGGATGAGTATGTGAATGGATCTGATCATGGTAGTGGGCTAAGCAAGAGCAAAGGTTACAGTAACTGCAAGGTAATGTTGGTTGATACACCTGCAGATGGTTATGTCGTTGATCTTAACTCACTCATCCTAGCCTCTAGGGGTCATGATTATGAGTATGAAGATGGATATTACAATCTCTTCATAACACCAGCAGACCTCCCACTGTTGGATGAGCATATAGTGAGGCATATAGTTGAGATTGCAGGTAGTGGAAGGTACAGTAGTGCATGGCTAGCAGTTATGACAAGCAAAGCATTCCTAACCTCCCTAGGCTTATCCTGCAATGGGTGTATAGAGAGCAATGGTTCAGTATTATGCTATACAGGCATCAGCATAATCAATACAAGAGGTGTTGAAAAGGTACCAGCAATTGTAGATGAGGAGTATATCATCCTGGATGATGCAAGGGTTGCAGTTAACGTCAACACGCTTGAGGATCTGAAGGTTGCAGAATCACTCAGCAAGTACTGCATTGGTAAGGGATAGATCAGGCAAACCTATTAACCTCTACACCATAGATGATTGCCTTCCCACCAGTATTCCTAACTAGTAGGGAGTTGCACTGTCTACACCTTATACTCATGCTTGAGTGTGAGTATACCACTCTTTCTGCATTACAGTTGCTACACCTCACAAGTATGAAGGCGCTCCTAGGCTTTGGTATGAGTATATGCTCCTTCTTAACCATGCTATAACCACCTATACTACTCATGCAGCTATCTCAACCTTCCTGAGCCTTATGCCATGTCTCTGCAGTGTATACCCACAGTCCTTGCACTTGAACTTGAGGAGTTGCTTCTTGGTTGTCTTTGCTGTCCTCTTCTGCTCTGGATACTTCTGACCTCCATAGCCCTTCTTCTCCTCCTCATGCCTCCTAACACCCCATGCAGTACCCCTCTCCTTACCCTTCTTGTATAGTGAGATGGTATGTACGGTATGCTTCTTGCACCTAGGGCAGTATGTGTTTATCTCCTTTGGTACCTTCATGTACTCTCCTCCTCTACACTCTTATTTAAAGTACACTACAAAAGTTATAAATTGGAGTATGGATGAGATATGGCTGGGTGATCTGATTGGCTATACCAGTAACAACAGCAGGGGGTACTGTACCAGTTCTGATACTGAAGGAGGGTGCGAAGGAGACTAGA